>CAVZRO010000019.1:0-213811 GCA_963777625.1 uncultured Pseudomonadota bacterium
CCGGCTGCCGCCAGCAAATGTGCCGACGCCAGCAGGCCCACCCCACCCCCCAGGAAATGCGGGCAAACCCGGCGGCCCGCCGCGATGATACGCCGTGCCAGCGGCAGGCACCCGGAAAACCCACCCCATTTGCAAATATCCGGCTGAATGACGGACAGCGCGCCCAGTGCGAGCGCTGTGCAAACTCGTCCTCCCCCCGGATATTCTCGCCGCCGGAAATCGGGACCGGCGCAACCGACCGTATTCGCCGCCAATCTTCGTCCGACAAATCCGCCGGAATCGGTTCCTCGATCCAGCCGAGCGGATATCCTGAAACGACTGCAACTGGTGCACCGCCTGCGCGACATCCCAGCTCTGGTTGGCGTCCGCGAGCAACCCGATGGCCGGGTCGATATCCTCGCGCAGCCTGCGCAACGTGGTGCCGTGCGCCGCGTCGCCACCCCACAGCCGCACCTTCAGCGCGGAAAACCCCCGCCGGCAAATCTCCGGCAACCGCTCGGAAACCCGCGCCGGACCCAGCCCCTGGCATAGGCGGCAGCCGCCCATGCGCAGCGCCCAGCACGCGCCACAGCGGCTGATCCGCGCGGCGCGCAACCAGGTCCCACAACGCGATATCGACTCCGGCAATCGCCTGCGCCACCGGGCCGAACTCCCCGGTGTGGTTGGCGAGCAGCCGCGTCGCCGCGGTGAGATGCGCGAATGCTTCCGCCGGCCCGTCGTAGCTGCGCTCGGTCAGCAGCGGAGCCAGCACGGTCTCGATCAGCGCCGCGCGGTGCTCGATGCCGAATCCGGAGGGAAACGTTCCCCACGCCTCGCCCCATCCGCTCGCGCCCTGATCGTCGGTGATCCGTCCCAGTAGGGTCTGCGGCCCGAACTGCCGGCCGAACGGCGTGACCCGCGGCGCGGGCAATGGCGCGCGCAGCGGAAACAGCTCGATATGTCGAGGGCTGATCGACAGGTCCGCACTCGTTGTCACGTCCGATACGCTCCCGTTTGCACGTCTGGCTCACAGGCCCAGCAGGTCCAGCGTCCGTTCCACCACGTTCGCCTCGTCGTAGAGCCGCAACGCCCGCTCCCGCCCGGCGCGGCCCATCTCCAGCCGCAATTCGGCATCGCCGGCGAGTCGGCGCAGGGCCTCGGCCAACGGACCGGCATCCCGTGCGGGGACCAGCAATCCTGTCACGCCCTCGATCACCTGCTCCCGCAGGCCCCTGATATCGCTCCCGACCACCGGAAGCCCGGTCAGCATCGCCTCGATCGACGACATCGGCAGGCCCTCGAAATAGCTGGGCAGCGCGAAAATATCGGCCGCGGCCAGCAGCGCCGCCACGTCCTCCCGGTATCCCAGCCGGCGCAGCCGCGGGCCGAGACCGGACGCAGCGAACAGCGCGTCCATGTCGTCCCCCCGGTCCGACGCAAGCCGCTCGCCCACCACCCACAACTCCAGCTCCGGCAATGCCTGTATCGCCGTGATCAGCTCCGGATAGCCCTTGCTTCGCACCAGCCGGGACACCGCGATCACCACCACGCGGTCCACCGGCTGTCCCGAGTTCCGCCCGTATACGCGCCCGCGTCGCGCCATCCGGGTGAAAAATCGCCGGATCGCGGCCATTGCCGACCGCAATGGGCTGTCGTGCCAGCCTGAAGCGGCGCGCGTCGGCCGCTTCCCCGTCGGAGACGGTCAGGAACGTGTCGGTGGCCTGCGCACCGATCCATTCCATCACCAGCCCCATGTTTCGCCGCAGCGGCGACCCTTCCTGATTGAACAGGAACCCGTGGCATGTGTAGGCGATATGCGGCACGCCGACGGCCCGGGCGGCCAGCCGGGCCAGAAACGCGCTGATCGGCATATGTGCATGCACGACATCCGGCCGCTCGGCGCGGAACAGCCGGATCAAAGCCCACAATGCCTGCGCATGCGCACCCGCCGAGACGCGCCGCGCGAACGGCACCGGCGACTCGGAACCCTTCGGCGCGGACGCCGTGCAGCAACGGCCCTTCGGCGCAGGCGCCCAGCACCTCGTGGCCACGCGCGCGGGCACCGCGCATCAGCGGCAGCAGGAACTGCCGCAGCGAGAAATCAACATTGGTGATCTCGATGACCTTCAAGGCGACACGCTTGCGGCAGGGACAAGGAGGCCCTTCCCGTCATCCCCGCGAAAGCGGGAGGTGGATCCACGGCCGCCGCCGGATTCCTGCTTGCGCGGAAATGACCGGTTGACGCCATTATTTCATGACGAACTTTAACTATTTCACCTTGCTGATCGCCCATTTCACCTGCTGCGGGCCGTCCGGGTAGCCGGTCAGCACCACCTGCTCGCTGCGGCGAGGCTCCGGGCCGCCGAGATAGATGCTTTCCTCCAGGCTGATCCGCGCGCCCTCGGCGCGCAGCCGCCAGCCGCCGCCGGAGGGCAGGCGCAGCAGCACCGCCTCGCCGTCCTGCTGCAGGTTCACGTGCACCGACGGATGCAGGTGGAACCGCAGCGTAAGGGCTGCGGCGTCGGCGCCTCCACCACGTCCTCGCCGCGGATGTCGTCGCCGCTCTCGGCCATGTACAGCCGCCGCCGGTGCACCGCGCCGAACGGTTTTTCCAGCCGTCATGGCTGGCTCCAGCCAATGGGCGCCGTTCGCCTCCTGCCGCTGCACCTCCACGACCTCCGGGCGGCGGCCGAGACCATCCGGCTTCAGCTCGGCGGAGTTCATGTCCGCGATCACCAGCGTGGAATGCGCGGCCGTGGCGCGCGAGGCATCCCGCCATTCCGCCGGGCCGGCGGGGAATGCCCCGCAGTTCACGATCAGCCGCTCGCGGCCGACCGACAGTTCCAACGACAGGGTGCCGGCATGGGCGTAGCGGTCGATCCCCGGCGGCGGCGGCGCGCCGCAATCGATGATCAGCACGCTGCGCCCGGCCTGCAGCCGATGGAAGCCGCCATCGGTCAGCGCGGACGGCCCGCGGCCGCCGCGGCCGGCCTGCGTCAGCACCAGCTCGATCAGCGCGCTGGTCTCCTCCTTGCTGCCGTTGAACAGGGCCAGGCCGCCATCGCCATGCCGCAGCGCGCGCAGGGCCGGCGCCATCCGCTCGATGGCGGAGGGCAGCGCGGCCGGCGGCTGCGCCTGCGCGGCCTGCAACAGCGCCCGGATATCGGTCAGGTCCTGCAGCGCGGCGAGTTGCGCGCCGGGCTGCGCTCGACATGGCAGCCATCCGGCAGAACCTGGCGGGCGATCTCCTGCGGCAGGAAGCGCAGCGCCCGCGTCAGGAAGGCCGCATGATCGGGCAAGCGCCACCGCCGCGGCGATCAGGCCCTTCAGCGCGGTCAGCGCGCGGGCGTCCAACTCCTCGGCCGGCAAGGCGGCCGACAGGCTGCGGGCATCGCGACCAGCCGGCCCATCAGGCGCTGGCGGAACACATCGTCGGCGGAGGCGACGAAGAAATCGTAATGCCCGAGCCAGGCGGCGATCCGCGCGCCGGCGACGTCCGGCCGCTGCGCCAGGGCATCGCCGGACCCGGTGGCGATCCAGTCGGAGACCAGGGCGCGGGCCCGCAACCGCGCCGCATCCGTGCCGAGCGCCCGCAGGTCGCGCAGCCAGGTGAAGCCGTGGGCCGCGGCCCGCAGCAGCGGCGATCCGGCCGGATCATTCCAGCCGCCCGGGCGCAGCGCGCGCAGCCCCCCGCCCAGCTCCAGCTCGCCCTTCAGCAGGCGGGCGCCCCGCCCGGCATCGCCCGGCCAGGGATCGCGCACCGGCAGCGCCGGCGCATCGGGCATGCGCGTCATGCGCAGGCTGGGCAGCCGGGCCATGGCGCGGCGCGCCTCGCGCAGCCAGCGTCGCGGGTCGGACCCGTTCATCCGTCCGGTGTCCGCGCAGGGCGGCGATGGCGCGCGGCGTAATCGGGTGCCGAACACCGACGGTGCCGGCAATCAGCGTGTCGGCGCCGGCGGCGACCACCTGACGAGCGGTCGCCGGGGTGATGCCGCCATCGACCTCAAGCGCGATCGGCCGGGCGGACGCGTGGATCATCTGCCGCAGCGCGGCGATTTTCGGGAGCTGCGAGGGCAGGAATTCCTGGCCGCCGAATCCGGGATTGACCGTCATCACCAGCATGATGTCGATCAGATCGAGCACCCATGCAACCGCGTCGACCGGGGTTGCCGGGTTGAGCACCACCCCGGCGCGTTTGCCGTGACGCGCGGATGAGTTGCAGCGAGCGGTGCAGGTGCGGGCCGGCTTCGGGGTGGATCAGGATGTGATCGGCGCCGGCCTCGGTGAAGGCGGGAATGTAGGGATCGACCGGCGCGATCATCAGGTGCACGTCGAACGGCAGCTTGGTGTGCGGGCGCAGCGCGGCCAGCACCGCCGGGCCGAAGCTGATATTCGGCACGAAGTGGCCGTCCATGATGTCGAGATGCAGCCAGTCGGCGCCGGCGGCCTCGATCGCCGCCACCTCCTCGCCGAGCCGGGCGAAATCGGCGGCGAGCAGGCTGGGGGCGATGGTGATGTTGGGCATGGGCCTATGTAACGGCGGGGTTCGCGGCCGCACAACTCAACGCCGGATCAACCTTGCGGCGAAGAACCCGTCCATGCCGCCACGCTCTGCCCACATCGCCGGAATGGTGCGCAAATATCCGTCGCCGGAGAGCGCTTCCGGCACACCGGCAAGCTCGGATTCGGTGAAAGGCTCGGGGCGCAGGCCGCCGCGGGCGAGGGCGGCGGCGATGCGTGGCGGGCCTTCCTCCGGCTGCAGCGAGCACACGGAATAGACCAGCCGCCCGCCGGGGCGCAGCAGCGCGGTGGCGGCGGCGAGCAGTCGGTCCTGGGTATCCGCCATTGCCGCGACGTCGCGCGGGCGCTTGATGCGCGCCACGTCCGGGTGGCGGCGAATCGTTCCGGTGGCGCTGCACGGCGCATCCAGCAGCACGGCGTCGAACGGTTCGGCCGGCGTCCACGTGGCCGCGTCGGCCTGGATGATGGTCGGCGTCCAGGCGCCATCGGGCCAGGTTCTCGCGCAGCCGCGCGAGCCGTGACGGATCGCGCTCAACGGCGGTGACCTGGGCGCCGGTGGCGGCAAGCTGGGCGGTCTTGCCGCCGGGCGCCGCGCACAGATCGGCCACGCGCTCGCCCGGCCGCGCCGCCAGCAGCCGGGCCGGCAGCGCCGCCGCGGCGTCCTGCACCCAGAAAGCGCCCTCCGCGAAACCCGGCAGCTCCGTGACCCGCGTGCCGGCGGGGAACCGGATCGAGCCGGTCGGCAGCAGTGTCGCCTCCCTCGGGCGGGGCGGCTCCGGGCCGGAGCGTGATATCGAGCGGCGGCATCGGATTGATGCGCCTCGGCGATCGCGCCGGCGCCTGCGAACCCCAGGACGCCCAGAGCCAGGCCGGCGTGTCGAGCCGTGGTGCGTCCAGCTCGGCCAGCGGCGCCGGGCCAGCTGTCGGCGATGCGGCGCAGGACGGCGTTCACCAGCCCGGCGAACGGCGACAGGCCGCGCTGGCGCGCGCCAGCGCGACCGCGGTCGCGACCGCCGCGTGGCGCGGGGTGTCCGAGCAGCAGCAGGCCGGCGGCGCCGATCCGCAGCACGTGCCGGACCGGGACGGGCGGCGCTTTCCTCAGCAACGGCTCCAGCACCGCGTCCAAGCGTGCCCAGGCGCCGCAGCACCGCGGCGGCCAGCCGATGGGCGGCGGCGCGGTCGCGCGGATCGGACGGCGGCAGCTCGTCCAGCGCCTCCTCCAGCGGAGCGGCGATGGTCGAGCACGGCGGTCAGCAGATCGAACGCGGCGGTGCGGGTGAAATCGGACATGGGCGGTTCAGGTGCGGTGAACAGGCGGCACGTTCGGGCGCAACGGGCGGCCGATGATCGCCGCGACGCTTCTACGCGATCGGATAGCAGGCACGACGAAGCCAACCGTCATTCCCACGAAAGCGGGAATCCAGCGGTAGCCTGGATTCCCGCTTTCGCGCGCTTTCGCGGGAATGACAAGAGAATGCGGTTGTCGGACAAAGATGATGCAGTTGCGGACAAGATGACGCGGTTGTTGCCAGATGCCTCCTACGCTGCGATCTGCTCCGCGCGGATGTCCTTCACATCACGGAAGGTCAGAGCCGGGTTCAGATCGGTGGCGCGGCGCATCATGAACGCCGAGCTGGCCAGGAACACCGGGTCGCCATCCACGTCGTCGGCGATGGCATTGCGGTTGCCAGCGATGAACGCCGCCAGCGCCGCCTTGTCCGGCGACGAAATCCACCGCGCGAGCGAATAGGGCGTGTCCTCGAAGCCTGTACGGATGCCGTATTCCGCGCCCAGGCGGGCGGCCAACACATCGAGCTGCAACGTGCCGACCACGCCGACAATGGCGGGCGCGCCATCCTGCGGACGGAACAACTGCACCACGCCTTCCTCGGCCAGTTCACCCAATGCCTGACGCAGCTTCTTCGCCTTGATCGGATCGTCCAGGCGAACCCGGCGCAGGATTTCAGGCGCGAAATAGGGCACGCCGACGAAATTCAGCTCGGCGCCGTCGGTCAGCGTGTCGCCGATGCGCAGCGTGCCATGGTTCGGAATCCCAACGACATCGCCGGCGAAGGCTTCCTCGGCAAGCTCGCGTTCGCGGGCGAAGAAGAACTGGGGTGCGTGCAACGGGATCAGCTTGCCGGTGCGGACCTGCCGCAGCCGCATCCCGCGGACCAGCTTGCCGGAACAGACACGGGCGAAGGCGATGCGATCGCGATGGTTGGGATCCATGTTGGCCTGGATCTTGAACACCAGGGCGGTCAGGTTCGGCTCGGTCGGCTGCACGAAGCGCGTGTCGGCCGGTTGAGGGCGTGGGCTCGGACCATACTCGGCCAGCCCATCCAGCAGATCCATTACACCGATACCCTTGATCGCGCTGCCGAAATAGACCGGCGTCAGATGGCCCTCGGCGAACGCGGCCGGATCGAATTCCGGCAGCGCGGCACGCACCAGATCGATCTCCTCGCCCAACGCTGCCATGCGCGGGTCTGACTGCGCCAATTCCGCCGCCACATGCAGGTCACGGCTGCGCAGATCGTAGGTACCGGCGAAATCGGCGGCGCGGCCGACCGGCCAGGTGACCGGCGCGGTGTCGAGCGCCAGGGTGGCAGCGATCTCGTCCAGCAACTCGAACGGATCGCGGCTCTCGCGGTCCATCTTGTTGATGAAGGTCACGATCGGGATGTCGCGCAGCCGGCATATCTCGAACAGCTTGCGGGTGCGCGCCTCGATACCTTTGGCGGCGTCGATCACCATGACCGCGGAATCGACGGCGGTCAGGGTGCGATAGGTGTCTTCCGAGAAATCCTCATGGCCGGGCGTGTCGAGCAGGTTGAAGACACAGCCGGCATGTTCGAAGGTCATTACGGAGGTAACCACCGAAATGCCGCGTTCGCGCTCGATGCTCATCCAGTCGGAGCGGGTGCGACGGCGCTCGCCCTTCGCCCGCACGTTGCCGGCAAGCTGGATGGCACCGCCGGCGCGCAGCAGATGCTCGGTGAGCGTGGTCTTGCCGGCATCAGGGTGGGAGATGATGGCGAAGGTGCGGCGGCGGGCGATTTCGGCGGCGTCGGTCATGCGGTCCCCATGCGAAAGCGCCGGACATGGGGTCCGGCGCTTCGTCGGTGTTCATATAAGGGCGCCGGGGCCGGTTTGCCACCGACGCCGGAGCGGCGGAGGGAGCGGCGCAGGCGCGGCGGCATTGAGGCTTGGAATGAATATCTCAATTATGATATATTCATTCAATGTGGCACGTGGAGACGCTGAACCAAGCCGTTGATGCCGAGATCGCCGCCCTGCCGACGGACATGCGGGCGAAACTGGCCCGCATCTCGGAGCTGATTGAGGCCGTGGGCTTGCAGCGGCTGCAGCACGACACAACGAAGCACCTGGAAGGCAAGTTGTGGGAAATCCGGATCAAGGCCGCGAGCGGTATCTCCCGCGCGATCTACGTGACCACCACGGGACAGCGCGTGGTCATTGTCCGGGTGTTTGTGAAGAAGACGCAGAAAACGCCGCAGCGCGAGCTTGAACTGGCCCGCGAGCGCGCAAAGGAGGTCACATGACGAGGATCAAGGACCTGCATTCGGAATGGATGAAGGACCCCGAATACAGGCGGGAATACGATGCCCTGGCAGGGGAATTCGAACTCGCGCGCGCCTTGATTGAAGCACGTGCCAAGGCCGGGCTGACACAGGAGCAACTGGCCGAGCTCATGGAAACGTCGCAAAGCGCGGTTGCGCGGATGGAAAGCGGCAAGGTCATGCCGTCCGGTCGGACCCTCGAGCGCTTCGCCAAGGCGACTGGCACTCGCCTACGGATCAGCTTCGAGCTGCAGGCGCCAATTCCAGCCGGCGCACGTCGATTTGGACGACCTGTGCGATGAACGAAATCAACTTCCGTTACGAGGCGCGCCAGATCATGCTCCGGATTGCGGCGCAGGTACCTGCGCGGCATGTGAGAACGGGAACGGCGCCAGCATCAGACCCAGCGTCCAGCCGAGATAGAAGCGCGCATCAATCCAGAAGTTCTCTGAAGTGTAGAGATCGAATTGACTGGCGTGAAACAACGTCAGCCCGGCATCCAGCACCGCAGCGAACACCAGCCAGGCGGTCCCGATGATCGCGACGGTGCGGGCGCAGCGCAGAAAGCCCCGCCGCTCCGGGGACCTCCACATCCGCGGATAGCCGCGGGCCAGGATCAGCAGGCACGGAATTGCGGTGGTCATCACGTCATGCAGCGACCAGGAAAACAGCCATCCGGCGATGTAGGACGAGGCAGCGGCGGCAATCCCGATCGGCACCGCCGGCCATCGGCCCCAGCGAACGCTCAACCAGGCGAGCGTCACCGCGAACGGCACGATCGACCATGCGGCAACAAGCGCTATTCCGGCCGCCAGCGCCGCGCCTTCCGTGGCAGGCTCGCCATGTCCGGAAACGAAGGTGGTCAGGGCGTCGTGCAGACAGACGGATGCCACGGCAAAGGCAAGACTGAGGCTCGCGGTGAACAAGACAGGGCGCGAACTCGCCATGGGCCGATGCCTGGCGGTGATCGCCATGCAGCAGATCGCGCAGGCGGGTCATCGCCGGCTCGACGAAGAAGGCGAGCATCATGCCCATCAGCAGTGCGGACAGAAGTTCGACCCAGCCCGCGTTCTTCGCCGCCAGCCACAGCCCTTGCCAGATGAATTCCGGCGCCGCGGAGCAGATTGCGATCCACAATGAAGAGATCAGCGCCGATACGACGCCGATGCGTGCGAGCGGCGCAAGGAATCGCGGCAGGGTCATGGTGAGTCGTCTGACAATGCCGACGGCGTAACGGCAGACGGTGCGTGCCACAAGCGATCTTTGCCTCCCTGTCGTTTGGCCCTTGCGGCGGGTGGCGGGCGAGAGTATTCCGCCAGCCATGCGAGCTTCGTGCGCCCCATCCCGATTTTGGTACCGCTGGTATTACACACCGGCGGCCTAGGATCGCGCATCTCTCGCAAGACCCCAAAGCCGCCTCGCCCAGGCGGCTTTTCTGTTTCTACCCCCGACATCGTCGCCTGACGCGAAGCGGCCCCAGACAGGAACCAGGAGGCCGCCATGCGTTTTTCCCCATTCGATTTCGACGTGATCACCACGCCGGAGGTGCCCGCGTCCCGACCGATGCCGCGCGATACGGTGCCGGATCGGTCCGGTCAGGCCGACGCCCCGCCTCAGGGCGAGCCGGGCGGTGAGCAACGAGACGCCACCACGGGTGAACCTGCCGGCCAGGGCAGTCGGGCGAAGTGAAGCGCGGGGCGCTGCCCCGCACCCCACCAGGGCAGCGCCCCCAACTCAGAACGACAGCGAGGTTGCCTGCACCACCAGCGGCAGCGTGCGCACCATTGCCAGCACGTCCTCCGGCACCGGCTCATCGACCGAGACCAGGCAGATCGCGTCCCCGCCCGGCTCTGCTCGCCCCAGGTGAAACGTGGCGATATTGATTCCTGCCCCCGCCAGCGTGGCGCCGAACCGGCCGATGAACCCGGGCTTGTCCTGATTGGTGACGTACAGCATGTGCGATGCGAAATCCGCCTCCACCCGGATGCCCTTGATCTCCACGATCCGCGGGCGCGACCCCGCAAACAGCGTCCCGGCAACCGACCGCGTAAGCTGATCCGCCTCCACCGTCACCCGCACCAGGGTCTGGTACTCGCTCGGCCGGTCATGCACCGTCTCGGCCACGTCGATACCGCGCTCATGCGCCGCCACCGGCGCATTGACCATATTCACCCCCTCCATCACCGGCGACATCAGCCCGGCCAGCACCGCGGCGCTGAGCGGCCGATGATTGAGCCCCGCCGCGTGGCCCTCGTACTCGATCACCACGCGACGGATCACGCCTTCACGCGCCTGGGTCAGTTGCCCGGCAAACGCACCCAGATAGCGGCACAAATCCATGTAAGGCCGGATCCGCGGCGCATCCTCGGCCGACACCGAGGGCATGTTGATCGCGTTGGTCACCGCCCCGGTCAGCAGGAAATCGCTGATCTGCTCGGCCACCTGCAGCGCCACGTTCTCCTGCGCCTCCGTGGTCGCGGCGCCGAGGTGCGGCGTGCACACCACGTTGTCCAGCGCGAACAGCGGGCTGTCGGTGGCCGGCTCGGTCTCGAACACGTCCAGCGCGGTACCGGCGACATGGCCCGCCTTCATGGCCTCGGCCAGCGCCGCCTCGTCCACCAGCCCGCCACGCGCGCAGTTGATGATCCGCACGCCGGGCTTCGACCTGGCCAACGCCTCGCGCGATAGGATGTTGCGCGTCGCATCGGTCAGCGGCGTGTGCAGCGTGATGACATCGGCCCGCGTCAGCAACGCGTCCAGCTCCAGCTTCTCCACGCCCAGATCGATCGCCCGCTTCTCCGACAGGAACGGATCGTACGCAACCACCTTCATGTGCAGCCCGACCGCGCGCTCGGCGACGATCGAGCCGATATTGCCGCAGCCGATCACCCCCAGCGTCTTGCCGGACAGCTCCACCCCCATGAAGCGGTTCTTTTCCCACCGCCCCGCCCGGGTGGACGCCGACGCCTCCGGGAATCTGCCGCGCCAGCGCAAACATCATGGCGATGGCGTGCTCGGCGGTGGTGATCGTGTTGCCGTGCGGCGTGTTCATTACCACCACGCCGCGCGCGGTGGCCGATTTCACGTCGATATTGTCGACGCCGATCCCGGCCCGGCCCACCACCTTCAGGCTGCTCGCCGCCGCCAGCAGCTCGCGCGTCACTTTGGTGGCGGAGCGCACGGCGAGCCCCTGATATGGCGCGATGATGTCACGCAGCTCGGCGGGCGAAAGGCCCGGGCGGAGATCCGCCTCGATGCCCCGCTGGCGGAATATTTCCACCGCGGCGGGCGACAGCTTGTCGCTGATAAGGACTTTCAGCATCACCGTTACTCTGCCGCCTGCGCCGGTGCGAACTCGGCCGCCACCTGCGCGAACGCCCAATCCAGCCACGGCAGCAGCGTGGCGATATCGCCGGTCTCCACCGTCGCCCCGCCCCAGATGCGCAACCCCGGCGGCGCATCGCGATAGGCGCCGATATCGTACGCCACCTGTTCCGCCTCCAGCAGTGCCGCGAGCCGCTTGGCCGCTCGCGCCTGGCCTTCGGGCGCCAGCGCGGCGAACCACGGCGCCACGATCTTCAGGCAGATCGACGTGCAGGATCGCGTCGCCGGATCTTCGGCGAGGAAATCGATCCACCCGCAGCGCGCCACCCAGTCGGCCACGACCTTCAGGTTCGCCTCGCTGCGCCCGATCAGCGCCGGCAGCCCGCCGACGCTCTCCGCCCACCGCAGCCCGTCCAGCGCATCTTCCACGCACAGCATGGAGGGCGTGTTGATGGTTTCCCCTTTGAAGATGCCTTCGGTCAGCTTCCCCTTGCCGGTGAGGCGGAAAATCTTCGGCATTGGCCAGGCCGGCTTATGTGCTTCCAGCCGCGCCACCGCCCGCGGCGACAGCGCCAGCATCCCGTGCGCCGCCTCGCCACCCAGCACCTTCTGCCAGGACCAGGTGACCACATCCAGCTTCTCCCACGGCAACGCCATCGCGAACGCCGCGGAGGTCGCGTCGCATATCGTCAGCCCCTCCCGCTCCGGCGATATCCACTCGCCATCCGGCACCCGCACGCCGGAGGTGGTGCCGTTCCAGGCGAACACCACGTCGCGCGCGAAATCGACCGCTGCAAGCTCGGGCAGCCGGCCATAGGGCGCGGCCAGCACCCGCGTATCCGTCAGCTTCAACTGCTGCACGACATCGGCGGCCCAGGTCTGCGAGAAGCTTTCAAACGCCAGCACATCGACCCCGCGCGGTCCCAGCAGCGACCACAGCGCCATCTCCACAGCGCCCGTGTCGGACGCCGGCACGATCCCCAGCCGCCAGTCGGCGGGCATGCCCAGCAGCGCGCACGACCGTTCGATCACCTCGGCCAGCCGTGCCTTGAGCGGGCCCGAGCGATGGCTGCGGCCCAGCAACGCACCGCTCAGAGCGTCCAGCGTAAAGCCGGGACGCTTGGCGCAGGGGCCGGATGAAAAACAGGGATTGGCCGGACGCAGGTCCGGACGGGCGGCGATCGCCATCTGCGGCTCTCCCTTTCAGAAGAGAAGCGCCCCGGTGGGGGGGCGTGACCCGCCTGGATGTGTAGTTAGGGAATGCGCCAGCGTCAACGCTGGGCCCTGGATTAGCATATATGGGGCACCGCAGGGTCTCCTTGGCCGCGGCGTTGGAGCTGCTCGGCCGGGATGAAGTCGCCAGCCGCCTGGTATGGTATGGTCTGATTTGATTTGATTGAAGTGATGGGCGAAGCCGTTGACCAGTGGCTGTAACTCGGCCTTCTGAATGAGCAACTAGTTACATACGTAGGGTTCGTATCGCCTAGCCTGGCCCGCCCAGATCTCCTGCCATTCTCTTCATCTTGGCCGGCGAAGCACCACCACGTCTTGGTAAGCGTGACCATCTAGCACTACGTCCACGACCTCGAAGAAACGCCCCCATTCCCGTCGGATGTAGTCGGTGGCTACGAACACTGTAGCGTTGTAGTTGTCTCGGCCGGCATCCCACCAGAATACCGTCTTGGGTCGAGGTAGACCACCGGCAAGCAACATGTCCGAGACCGGATGATCTGCGATACGGTCCCGCAATGGCATAAGCTGGTCGCGAATCCAGCCCTGCTTGTATCGTTCCCAGGTATGCTCAGTCTGTACAGTCAGATACGCGAGACCACCCGGGCGCAGGATACGTCGTAACTCCGATAGCCAGGCGAATTCGAAATCGTCGATATGGGTGAACACCGAAAAGGCCGCAACCACATCAAATACGCGGTCCTCAAGTGGGAGTCCGGGCAGGATGGTGTTCGTGAAGATTCGGATAGATGGCGGTAGAAATGTGCGGATCCACTCGGTATGCCGATGGTTGATGTCGGCGCACCAAACGTCGAGACCTTCGCAGGCTGCGGCGTGCCGAACCACCCGACCGGACGCGCAACCCAACTCGAAGTAGCGCGCCCCGGTTCCGAGGTCGATCCCGAGGGCCTTCGCCTGACACCTGATGCTCTGAAAGTCGCGCAAGCCACTCGCCCAATACGCAGCATGTTCATCGCCATAATAGAATTCGCGATCGCGAGTCGCGGGAAGCGGGGCCGCATCGACCTGCACATGGTGGTCGATGTCGACCAGGCCCGGATGCGCTGCAATAAAATCAGTCCGTCGTTCTCCGACCAGCAACTCGCTTATGGAGGGGCAAACCTCGAAGGACGACCAGTCTTCCTTGATCGAGAGGTCAGTGATCCAGCGAGGGCGAAAAGATGAGAGCAGCGGATCGATGGGTCTTCTCCTAGTGTCCTACCCCCAAAGTTCGTCGCGCTTGCGACGAACGGAGGGGATAAGCAGGCCACTGAAAACAAAGGGATAGTGTCCCGATTCCGTCCGCGTTTCAGTGCTGTGGACTTCTGAATCGGGAGATTAGAAATGGCCCCTCATAGAGGAAGGGACCGAACGGCAGTTGTGGACTTGCTCAACGGCCCCGACATTACCCGTGCGAGGGCGAAGGCTTCCAGGTATTCTTCAGTCATGCGCGCTACCGAGAAAGTCTCGCGCAAGTCGCCCGCTGCGGAACCTGCCTTGGCGCGAAGTTCTGCTGCATCCGACATGACTGCCTCCATTGCGTCGGTCAGACCTTCCACGAAGCGGCGCGGCGGGTGTGACAACAGCGCGCGCAGCGCCGCTGCCGGCAGGTGATCTGGTTCGCTGGCCAAGGGCGGCACAAGACGGAGCGCAGCTCCCCTTTGCCGGAGGTCCTCGGCCGCGCCGACGTCGGTAGCGACACATGGCACTCCGAGCGCCGTCGCCTCGGTCAGGGCTAGGCTCCATCCCTCTATTGCGGAGGGCATCACAAAACAATCGGCGGTGGCGACCCGGCGCAGAGTCGAGGCGTGATTTTCACCAGGTATCACCTCTACCCTATCCTCCAGACCCAGAGCACGCCGAGACGCCAGCACCTCTTCAAAAAAGTCCGTATCGTCGGGCGTGCCCAGTAGAGTCAACCGCGCCTGTGGTCGTCGAGCGGCCATGGCCGCGAAGCTGTCGAGCAATGCATGTTGCATCTTTACGCGATTGAACGACGCCACATTGACGAATCGGAACTCCTGGCTATGCGCGTCACGTGACGCCTCGTAGGAGCCAGCTCCCGCCCCGACGTCCACGCCGTTCGGTACGATCCGTAGGGCGTGGGGTGGAACCACGAAAGCGCCGGCGGCGAAACTGGCCACTTGACGGGAGACCGCGATACAAAGGTCGGCCATGCGAAGAGCCTGACGCCATCGTTCGCGCTGCGCTGTGTCGAACCAGACATACGAATTGTGGAACGTGTAGATGGAGGCGACGCAAGCGCGACGGAGACTGCCGAGGCCAAAAATTGTATGGTGCAGGTTGGCGTGGCTAACCGCCTCGACATGCAGAAAGCGGGACAAGGCGGCCTCGTCTCCTGCAAAAGTCACTATTTCCGCAGGAACGCCGGCGGTGGACCGCGCACTCAGCTCCTCGATTAACGAGGGAGGTGCCTCCGCCTCCGAAGCCAAGCCCACTGTAGTTCGGACGCCGCGTCCCGAAAGTGCTCGGGCCAGAGTCAACACGACTCGCTCCAGGCCGCCCGACCGCCAGCGATCGAGCAACAGAAGCACATGTCGCGGCAGGTTTCCCCCGTGCAGGGCGGCCGGGGAGTGCGAGAGAACGATCGACGGCCGATTGTCCGCGGCTGTCAGGCGCCGCTCAAAACCGCACAGTGCGGCGGCGTGCGCGATCGCCGAGCTTAGTTCCGACGGGTCACCATGCAATAAGCGCAGGGACGATTCAACTCCCTGATAGCGCAGCCAGTGATAGGTTGCCTTGTCCGGCACCACAGCAATGTCGAAGCCCCGCAGACACGTTGGGTCCACCACACGAAGCGGGACATCCACCACGCAGAGCCGGGCGTGAACGGACCTGACTGCGAGCTTATCCGCAATAGACGAGGAGTACAGCGTTCGTTCGACGATTGCTGCACCAGCCCTGTACCTGCGTCGGATCCCGCCAGGGCTTGTCCCCGCTCGGCGCGGATCCACCGTCAGCCAGAAGCGCCCCGCGCCGTTCGCGGTCAGCATTGCGCAGAGCGCGAATATTGCTGGCCAGATCGAGTTCTTTAGCTTTGGCGCTCAATGTGTTGTCATGGACACGGTAGCGGTAGAGGACCTCATCAACGTGTCGAAAGCGGGTAACGAGGTGCATGCGAAGCCAAAAATCGTAATCCTCCCCGCCAAAGGCGGCATTGTCATAGCCCCCGACCACGGCTGCCACATCGGCGCGGTACAGGAAGCTTGCTCCCAGGAAGTTGTCCCCCGAATCGTGGAAATTCTCGACCGTCACCTCACGCGGAAGACGGACAAGCGCCGAGCAGTCGGGACGGTTGTGCGCGCGCCAATGTGGATCCAGTAGCGGCGCTCCGCGATCATCGATTGCTTCATAGTCAGAGAAGGCCAGACCAGCCCCGGCGTCGGCTTCCAGCGCTGCCACCAACCTTTCGAGCTGCTGGGGGAGCATGACGTTGTCGGCCGAGGTCCAGGTTAGGTACTCGCCGCGTGCGTGCCGGAAGCCGTTGTTGAGTGCGGCAGGCAATCTTTGATTGGCCTGCGAGAAGACGCGGATCCGAGGGTCATGGAAGAAGGGAGAGATTGCCGCATTGAAACCATCGCCCGAGCCGTCGTCTACCACGATCAGCTCCCAGTTCCGGTGGGTCTGCGCTAGAATTCCCGCGATGGCCTCTGGCAACAGGTCGGCATGATTATAGACCGGCATAACGATGCTGACCAAATTGCGCTCACCGCGTGCAGCGCCGACGCCGAAGCTTTCCGGCGAAACCGAGGGTACCGGCAGCATAACAGGCGCGACTGGCGGATGGCCCGATCTGACGAGAGGCTCCTCCAGCACGCGTATGACGTCGTTCAGGTGGTCGTGCGCCGGCAACACCTTGCCGGGGCGGATCGACCGGTGAAGGACATGCCCGCTGCCTCGTACTATGCCAGGCAGGCCGCCGTTCCACACTTCTGCTCTCGCGTAGCGCGCCAGGCGAGCCAAGCGCCACGCCTTGCCCCGTCGCAGTTCGGCCAATAGAACCAACGCACTAGATGTAGCCGCCTCGAGGGCTTCTGCGCGCGCCTCAGCTTGCCAAAGCTCGAGCTCGATCCGCGTAGTCCGGGTCTCGGCTTCGCGGATGCCGTGCTCGGCACGGATCGCGCGGTCCTCCGCCACAGCGCAACGGCCGTGACTCTCAACGATCTTCGCGTCCAGGGTACGCAAGTCGTGCCACGCTTCGGCGAGTTCATCCCGGACAACCCGCTCGCGCTCCGCGGTCCGCGCTGCCTCGGCGGCTGCGGCTAACGTCCTGACCGAGGCCGCCTCGACTTCCGCTCGCGCTGCGTCCGCTGCGGCTAACGCCCGGGCCGAGGCCGCCTCGATTTCCGCTCGCGCTTCTTCGGCTGCGGCTAACGCCCGGGCCGATTTCGCCTCCGCTTCCATCCGCGCCGTCTCGGCCGCCGCTAGGGAAGCGGCCATGGTTTGTGCAGTTTCCGTCGCGCGCGCCTCAACCAAAGCGGCCGAAATCTCTGTCTCTCTCTGCCGTTCCAGAACGCTATTCAGGCGCAACATACAGCTTGCCAAGCGGCTGGTTGCAACTTCCGGGCTCGGCGAAACGAAAGCTTCCCGGTATGCCGGCGCAGATACCTCGCAGCCCCGTGCGGCGATACGCGCCAACGCCGCCGGCCTTGCGTAGACCAGGATCGCCTGCCGCCCGGCCCACTGCGTCCCAGGCCAGTCGGAAACGTCCACATTGTTGAAGAAAGCCAGCACGAAGGCATCATCCAGATGCGGCCGAATGTTCATATGATCGAAGCGAACAAAGTGCTCCTCGATCCCACCGGGATCCTGGAATGGGACGAGAAGCCACAGAAAATCTCGAGCTCTCAAGCCGAGGCGCGTCAGAATGGCGTCTGGATCGGGAAAATGCTCGAGAGTGTTGGAGGAAAAGACGACGTCGAACTGACGCTCGTCAGCCAGCAGGTCTCCCGCAACCAGCTCCAGGCCGGGAAACAGTCGCCGCCCTTCGGCAATAGCGGTCTCCGAAATATCGTAACCAGCAACATCCGAGGTCGGAAAGACGCGCGCCAGGTCACGCGCGGCATCGCCAATGGCACAGCCCCAGTCGCAGATCGACAGCCGACGATCACGGATCTCGTCCAGCAGCCAGGCTGGTGACGCACTGAGCGCAACATGTGCAAAAAAAGCGGTCTGCGCTCGTCCCTCATGCGCCTGCCAATCCCCCCTGAAGCGATCGTCCCAGTAGCCCTTCGAGTTGATTGGATGCCGCGGGCCGCATAAGCGGTTCACTGTTCCTGCCATGCTATTCCAATTTGCGATTTCGTTACCTCGTACCTGCTTGATAGGATTTGTAAAGGCCTCTGATCGGCTGTCCGGGTCCAGATAGTGAGACGGCTCGGGAGCGGCGCCATAGATTGAGGCGTGGAGGCCGAAAACCTTCATCCGGGAACGCAGCTTTCCGGGAATTCTCGTTTCATTTCAACGCTGGTTCTGGTCTCGCCTGATCCGGACCCGCACGGTGCTCGCGGCCGTCGAGAACCTTCGCGCCGGACTTCACCGGTCGCCTTGCGGTGACCCTGACCGCCACTGCGCGCGGCGCCCTTGGCGATCAGCCGGGACAGAAAAAACGGCCCTTTCCTGCCGAACCGAAAACCGGTCATCGCGCTCCGCGACGGGATCACTCTCCACCCCTTGCCGTCTTACACCTATCCTGACCCGGACATGCTGGGATAAACAGGCTCACCTGGGAACGAATATGATGCCTCCATCACTTCGCCGGCTTGCCGCTGCATGTCTGATGCTTTGCGGTCTTACAGCCGCTCCGTCCGCCCGCACGCTTCCGGCGAATACGGCCTGGGCCGGCCACTATGTGTTCGATGGCGCGGAGGGGCACACGGTCGGCGGCTCTCCCATCACCTATCATTATGAACTCACGATCCGGCCATCCGCCGCGAAACCCGCCGCAATCCTGGTGCTGCAAGGATATCAGCAGGATGAAACCATCCTGTGCAACGTGAACGGCAATTCCCGATCCGTCGACCTATCGTTCGTATCATATGCCAGCGGCTCGGGGGCGAACGCTTACGGGATAAAACCGTATGCCAGCGGCCAGGCGCTGTTTCGTCTCACCCGCACCGCCGGACGGTCGTCGCCGCCGCGCACAACCTGGCTGGCACTGCGCCCCGACGGGACGTCCAAATCCGGTATCTATTTCCGCTACACTGGACGATAATATGAAACAATCGTGGTAGGGAGTGGATCGTATGGCGCAAATCACCTCTGCTGTTGGAGATGGTGCACCCAATTCGCCGGAAAATGTCCGGGTGATACAGATGCTGCTCAACAGGTTCCAGGCGGCCAGCGCAGCTTTGCTGGCGGTGGATGGACTGATCGGGCCGGAGACACTCGGCGCGCTGCGATCCTTCTTCACCGCCCATATGCCGGCGGATGCCGCGGCTGAAATCGTCCAGCCGGATAGTCCTGCCATCATCACCCTGAACGGTGGTGATACCAACCGCATTGCGTGGGGTGGCAAGGTCGACCCATCGTTCAAGGGCAAGGTCATACAGATCTCGCTCGATCTGGAAGTCAGCGTCGACTTTCTGATGTCGGCCATGGCGTTCGAAAGCGGGGAAACGTTCAGCCCCTCGATACGCAATGCTGCCGGCAGCGGCGCCACCGGGCTGATCCAGTTCATGCCCGCCACGGCCAGGGGCCTGGGGACAAGCACCGCTAAACTGGCAGCGATGTCCGCCACCGACCAGCTTGATTTTGTACAACTCTACTTCCAGCCGTTCAGCGGCAGGCTCTTCACGCTGACGGACGTTTATATGGCGATTCTGTTTCCGGTGGCGGTCGGCAAGGGCCCCGATTTCGTTCTGTTCCGCGCGGGGACGATCGCCTACCGCCAGAATGCAGGCCTCGACACCAATGGCGACGGCTTGATCACTGCCGCGGAAGCCGCCGCCCACGTCCGGCAGAAATACAACAAGGGCCTGACCCCCGGGCTGCTGGCGTGAACGGCTAATATTATAGCAGCCACTCGAGAGGCGGACTCTCCCTCGTCAGGCTTGCCTGGCGGGCATGACGCGGTCGAGATTGCACGGACTGTCGGTGGATTCCCGCTTTCGCGGGGGAATGACGGGGAACGGCTTCACGCGTCGGATCGGCCGCCGGCACGTTCGGCTCGTGATCCGTTCACCAGCCGTATCCCGATCGCCACGAACAGCAGCGCCAGCCCCAGCTCGATCGAGGCATGCTCGCCCAGGATCAGCGCGCCCGCCGCAATCCCGAACAGCGGCGACAGGAACGTGTAGGCCGACAGCCGCCCGGCCGGATAATGCGTGATCAGCCAGAACCAGATCAGATAGCTGGCGAACGCAATCACCACCGTCTGATACGCCAGCCACGCCCACCCCGCAGGTGTCGTACCGGCGACCGAGAGCTGCCCCTGCCAGGCCGCAAACGCCAACAGGATCGGCGCCGATCCCCCAAGCTGATACAGCAGCAACTTCGCCGGCGACAGCACCCGTAACCGTGGGCTGGCCTTCACCGCGACCGTCGTCAATCCCCATGCGGCGGCGGCAAGCCCCACCATCGCATCGCCGGTCAGCGATCCGCCGCCATGCAGCAGCCCGTCAGCCACCGCACAGCCAACGCCTATGAAAGCCGCCAGCAGCCCGACCACCTGCCGGGGGCGCAACCGCTCGTTCGGCACCAGGAAATGCGCCCCCGCAGCCACCCAGAACGGCGCCGTGTACAGAACAACCACACCGCGGGACGCGGTCGTGAGCTGCATTCCCGGATAGAGGAACAGGAACTCCACCGCGAACAGCATGGCGATGCCGAAGCCCGGCCAGAACGAGCCGTCGCGAACAAACAGCCCCTGACCGGTTCCCCGCCGCCCTGCCCACAAACACACCAGCACCGCGGCCAACGCCGATCGCAGAAACGCTTGCAGCAGCGGTGGCAAACCGTCCGCCGCCGCCGCCTTGATGGCGACCTGCTGCACACCCCACAGCGCGCAGCACGCGATCAGGATGCCCGCGGCAAGCGCATCGATGCGCGCTCGCGTGGCCGGCACGGAGACAGTCAACGGGAGGCGGTGTCAGCCGGTGTCGCGCTGTTCACGCCGGCAAAAGGAGCTTCGCCTCGGTACGCGCCTGCAAGGCCTCCAGCGTCAGCCCAGCCGCCATATCCACCACCACGAACCCGTGCTCCGTGACATCGATGACTGCAAGGTTGGTGTACACCCGCTTCACCGCACCCACCGCGGTCAGCGGATAGCTGCACCGCCGCACCAGCTTGGGCGTGCCGTCCTTGGTGGTGTGCTCCATCATCACCCAGAGCCGTTTCGCCCCGGCCGCGAGGTCCATCGCCCCGCCCACCGCCGGCGCGGTGTCGTTCTCGCTGGTCGCCCAGTTCGCAATGTCTCCGTTATCGGCCACCTGGAACGCGCCGAGCACGCAAAGATCCAGATGCCCGCCGCGGATCATCGCGAAACTGTCCGCATGATGGCAGAAGCTGCCGCCGGCGCGCAGCGTGACGTGCTGCTTGCCCGCATTGATCAGCCACGGGTCGATCCGGTCCTTCGGCGGCGCCGGTCCCATGCCCAGCACGCCGTTCTCGGAATGGAAGATGACTTCCCTGTCCAGCGGCACGTGATCGGCCACCGCGGTCGGCATGCCGATGCCGAGATTGACGTACCATCCTTCCGGGATATCGCGCGCCAGGCGGGCCGCCATGTCGGTGCGGGACAGCGGTTGCAGGCCGGCCAGTGTCGAATCGGGCATCTTGTTACGCTCCTGATTTAGAAGCCAGACGGGTCGCCATACGGCACGTGCAACACCCGATGGACGAAAATCCCCGGCGTGTGGACGTGGTCCGGGTCGATCTCGCCCAGCTCCTTTATATGCTGGCTCTGCACGATCGTCAGTCGGGCCGCCATGGCCATGATCGGGTTGAAGTTCCGCCCGGACTTGCGGAACGTCAGGTTGCCCCAGCGATCCGCCTCCCACGCCTCCACCAGCGCCACATCCCCGTGCAGCGCCCGCTCGGCGACATAGGTGCGTCCGTCGATCTCGCGCGTCTCCTTGCCCATCGCCATCTTCGTGCCAACCCCCGTGGCGGTGAAGAACAGCGGAATGCCGGCGCCGGCAGCGCGCATGCGCTCGGCCAAGGTGCCCTGCGGCACAATCTCCAGCTCTATCTTGCCGGCCCGATAGAGCGATTCGAACACCACCGGATCGGAAGAGCGCGGGAACGAACAGATGATCTTGCGCACCCGGCCCAGATCCATCAGCCGTGCCAGTCCGGCGCGCCCAACGCCGGCATTGTTGCAGGCCACGCTGAGGTCGGTCGCACCCTGCTCGATCAGCCCGTCAATCAACGCGTTGGGCTGGCCCACGGCGCCGAAGCCGCCAAGGAGCACGGTGGCGCCGTCCCTGATTCCCTCCATGGCCTCCGCCATGGAGCGGACGAGCTTGTCGATCATGGCGCGCTATCCTCCCTCGGACCGGTCTAGCGCCGCTAGGGTGGAACCGCCAAGCGGGCGCCGTCAGGCGACGCCGTGAACGTTGCCACCCCGTCATGGCCGGGCTTGGCCCGCCACCCACGTCTTCTACCTCGCGGCAAACACAGCAATGCTCGGGCACTCTATCAGTGTTCGCCCGACGCGGGCGGCCAGCTTCGTGCTACCTTTTTTCAAGCCCGGCAAAGTCAACGGCGTTGTCCTCGCCGAGCAGGGAGGCGAAATCGGCCATATAGTCCGCCAGCTTCGCCATCGGAATAGTTTCCGGCGAATACGCGTCTATGCTGAAAATCAGCATCCTGTCATCGTTCATGGCCGTGCCCTCGATATCGAAGCATGCCGCCCCGAAAGTTGCGCGCCAGTATTCAGGCCCAGGCACTCGCGCCGCCGTTCCGCGTTGCCCCCCGGGGGCCCCTGAAGTCCGCCTGAACTCCCGCCCCTCAAGCCGTATACCGGCTCCGCGTCGCCATACGCCAGATCGCCAGCACGATCACCGCGCCCACAATCGACGCAATCAGCCCCGCCCCTTGGCCCGGCCGGTACCAGTGCAACGCACGGCCGATGAACGTCGCCACGAGCCCGCCCACGATGCCCAGCACCGTGGTCAGAATGAACCCCTGCGGATTGTTCGGAGCAGGCGATATCAGCCGGGCGATAAACCCCGCCACCGCCCCGATAATGATGGTCCAGATGATGATCATCGCGACTCCCCGCCGCCGTTGCCCCCTGGTCTCTACACCAGCCCACCGACACCTGTGAACATCGTCATTCCAACTCCCGGTGCGCCGTCTCCGGCATCCGCCAGATCACCACGAAGCTGATCGCCGCCGCCGCCATCACCTACCACGCCGGCGACACCGGCGATCCGGTCCGGGCAATCAGCCAGGTCGCGATGAACGGCGCGAACCCACCGAAGATCGCCGTCGCCAGCGCATAGGACGGCGTCATCCAGGTCGATCGTCCCATCGCCGCCGGCCCCGCCCCCGGAGAACAACGAGATGAACGCCGCCACCACCTGCAGCACCGCGATCGCCGCAAATCCGGGCCTGCCGAGAATGAACCAGAACAGCGGCAGCGGCAGCACCATGACGCCGGGACATTATGTGACAGGTCGCGGTGGTCGGCCTCTCACTCAACTATCCAGTGCCGAACAGCATCAGCTCATCGAAGACATAGAGCGTTGCCAGCAGGAGAATGTTTGGACATACACCGATGACACGGTAGCCCTGGCTGCGATGGCAGGAGCGGCTGCGGCTGTTCTTGCTACCCATGGCAATGCTGCGACACGCACCGAGGCTGCATTACAGGGCGCTTCAGGTTCAGCGGATCAGGCCCAAGCGTCTGTCAATCTCAACCTGATGCAGATGGACATCGCGAAGGCCGCTGAGTGGAAGACAAGCGACTGTCTAAAAGCAGCCGGATGGGACTCCATTCCACGTTTTATGACCACAGGCGGGGTGGTGCATATCCATTTCCAATGATTCGTGTGGTGCGAATCTCTTGATTTATAACTATCGCATCAGCCTCCGCGCGGCGGCGATCACGCGACGAAAAACCGGAGCGGCGTACAACGGGCGCTCACATAACCTGCGTGTCGTTTCAGCTACCATGCCGTGCGGCTCGGCCTCGATGCGGCAATCAGCGGTTCCCAATCAGGCATGCAGCCTCGATCAAGGATGTCCTCGATAGCCGCCGCCGTAAATTCCTGATGAACCAGATGACGGTGCTTCATGTCGCAAGCCCCGGCAGTTTGCCAGGCGGCGGCATTTCACCACCCGCCCGCGCCTCGCGCCAAGTGTCGATCTCGGCTTGCGCCTGCTGCACGACCGCGGAGGTATCGGCACGCAATGCTTCCACTCACGCGTGAAGGAGCCGGTCGGATAGTTTGCCGCACATTTCGGCAATATGGCTCCAATGGTCAAAGGGGGAATGGACGCCTTTATATTCGCTAATGTCATCACCTTGCAGACCGTGCGGGGACGGCCCTGCCAACTGCATCACCAGTTGGGTGCGCACGGCCCATGGATCGCCGTTCTTCTGCGGGTAAAGCTCGTCCATGCTCCATACAGCCTTGCTGGCGGCCTCAATTCCCATGTCAGACGTCAGTGCGGCCAAGTCGAGATAGTCCCGCGTAGCGTTGCGAGTGACGCACAGATAAGCCTTGATCCGCAGCACCTCCGGCAAGGTTGGCAATGTTACGCCATGCTCGCCCACCTGCATGACCGCTGTTTCCAACGGCCGCGACCGTCGCAATTGCCGGACACCCGTTTGAACTCCGTCCAGTGACCCCAAGATTGGAACCGGGCGCTGGACACGCGCCGTCTTCCATCCGGCGGATGCCTCCACTCGGCAAGAACGATATCAAACCGCTCAGGGAGATTAGGCATCACATGATCATGGTCGAACGAAAAGCGATGCCCCACGTAAAGCGCCGCCGCCGTTCCTCCGGCGAGTAACAGGCTCTGCAACCGCCACAGCAATGTAAGCACCTGCTCCCAGGCTTCGCCATTCGCGCCAGATTGTTCGCCGCTGGAAGTCATGAAGCTATCATCTCACAAACGCGGGCAGGCAGGCAATTTCTGTTCAGTGGAAGCCCGGATTTTCGCGGGCCAGTCACGCCATGTGGTTTCATGTCCAGATCTTCGCGCAATGCAGGCTTGGCGAATGCGCTATCGGGAAAGCCGCTCCTCGCACGATGACACAAGCAATCTGCTTCAGATCACTCCGGCCACCGGAGCGTGATCGCATCTAACGAAACCAAGACGCGAGGCGTCGTTTCAGCGTTTGGCCTCCGCTGCGCCGAGCATGAAATCGAACCCCGAATTTTCGGCCAGCACATCCGATACAACTCACATTACCGCAAGTTTCAGCGCCATCCGAAATCGAAACCTCGGCCTAATCAGTGCGGACATCAGGCGTCTTAGCCTCTTCGCTAGGCCGCCGTCGAAATATCATGGGCTTGGCTAAATAGTGCACGACACCCTTGTCGGAAAACACCGCTCGTGCCCGCTCCGTGAGGTCCGAATCGAACAGAAACCCTCGTTGCTCAAGACGCGATATCCAATAAGAATTCGGCTGTTCATTGACATGATTCAGCCCTCCGCCACCCGGCTCGGCCGCCGTCAGGAAGATAAGATTGCCACCAGAGGTAAGGTTATCGAGAAACACGCCAGCGTGTTGTGCCTCCAAATGCTCCGCCACTTCGCAACACACGACAAGATCCCAAGGCGATCCCGGCAGGGCTTTTTCTTGCAGCAGGTCAAAATGCCCAAAAGCTAGACCCTTGGATTTCACCGCTGCCTCCGACGCCTTGGAGTAGTCCAAACCAAGGACGCGTATGCCGCGGCTGTGCAATGCGCTCAGCAGGTGACCCGGGCCACATCCGACATCTATCACGGCGGTCGGGTGCAGGTTATCCTTGAGCCATTCGGCAATTGCATCGACGCTGGCGAGCTCGAATTGTTCGATCTGCTTGTAATACAACTCGGAATATATGTCGCTGCCAAAGATCATTGGCAACAATGGAGTAAACCATCGTTGAGTTTTAAGCCAATGGCGCAACTGGGGACTCGTCCTACGCCTGATCTGGTCGTATACATAACCGCGCATATCCGCCTCTCCCGCCCGTGGTCCCCCAGGGTCGCATTTATCCCGCAAATTTAGCCCACGGTCGTACCGTTTCCAAGCGGTAATATGGGCCTTCTGACCTCGCTCGGAAGCGCTGTCTCAGCAGCGGGAACTCGTTTGCCCCAGCTCCTGGCCTTGCAATCGTCGTAACGGCGACATTGTCGCTTTGCGCCAGTCCTTAACGTGTCATGCCTGCGTCACCGTCACCACGTCGCCGGGGTGGGCCGCACCAGCAAGCGCGGCCGCGGCATATGGGCGGACTCATCGAAATGCTGAACGCGCGCCTGTATGGGTTCTGGGCCTCTCTCACCCTGGATTCTTCGCACCGGCAAATCCAAAACGAGGCAAAACACCGCGGTGACCTGCCGCGCGCCGAGTTACTGATAATGGGAATGATACCGCACGATCGGGACTTGCCGACCAAGCGCATGCTGATCGGCAAAGCATATGCCGCGCTAGAAAACGAGGGTTCGCTGATCGTCTATAGAATTCCTGATCGATGACGACCGCAGGACGCATCTGCCGGGGCTATTGATGCCGCCACCAAGTGGTCAGCAAGGACCCTACTCTCCCCAGAACAGGAACAAGCCCACGTCGCCCGGCTTGCCACCCGGAAAATCGAGCACGCGTGCCGCAAGGTGAAACCCACGAGGGCTCAGTTCATTGCGCCAACGAGCATAGAGCTCGGCCGCCTCACCCCGAAGGGTGTTCGGCCAGTTGGTATTTGGCGGATTGTTGATTGCGCGCGCATCGTCAGTGCATAGCGTGCTAGGAAAGCGGAGCAGCAGGTATTCCTTCTCGCCACGTTCGGCGATTTGACGCGCTTGATGCAGCAACTCCCGCCATTTGGCATCGTCGATGTGCTGATCAATAAACGCCTTGACCTGCTCGCGGCGCAGCGTAACGGCGGCCGCTTTGAGATCCGCTGCGTGCTGCACCTGTGCGTCTTTGTATGCCATCTCCAGGCCGCGAAATGCGTCCGCTGATAGACTTTCGCCGGCTGCCGGTGGTGATCCACGCACCAACGCCGCAGCGCCTTGTTCGGCCATGTCGCCCTCATTCTCTGCGATTATTGAGATACCCTATCTGGGCAGGGCAGTGAGAACACCTTTGGGGCACCGTAACCCAACTCCCACCGCTTTCCGCTCTGGCTCGCCATGCTACACCCTGATCAACACATTGTAGCTGGCACGCACGGAAGGCGGCGCGAGCCGCGTAAGTCCATTACGGAAAGGCCCGGATGTACATCTGGTGACGCCCCAAAACGCCCCGATGTACACTTGGCGGCGCCCCAAAACGCCCCGATGTACACTTGGCCGCGCCCCAAAACCACCCGATGTACACTTCGCTTCGTAAACAAACATGAACCACCATCCGCCCCCCGCCCCCGCGCACCACGTCGTCCTCGCCGACCTCGCCGCGACGGAACGTCTCGCCGCCCGCCTCGCCGCCCTCGCCCATCCCGGCGACGCCATCCTGCTGGAAGGACCGCTCGGCGCCGGCAAGACCACCTTCGCCCGCGCCTTCCTGCGCGCCATCACCGGCGACCCCTCGCTGGAAGTCCCCAGCCCCAGCTTCACCCTGGTCCAGACCTATGAAACCCCTCACGGCCCGGTGCACCATTTCGACCTCTGGCGCCTCGAAGGCCCCGCCGCGCTCGCCGAACTCGCCTGGGACGAGGCCCGAGACGATATCGTCCTGGTCGAATGGCCCGACCGGCTCGGCCTCCTCCGCCCGCCCGACGCCCTCCTCCTCAGCTTGCAGCCAATCGGGAACAATGCCAGGCGAGCCACCCTCACCGGCTGGCCCGAGCGACTCGAGCACAACAAATGAGACCACCCACCCCCGAACCTGCCCCTCTCCCTTCGCTCCGACCGACCAAGGCCGAACCGCCATCATCCGCACCCAAACCACCCCCCGCCATGAGCCGCGAAGCCCTCATCGCCGCTTTCCTGGCCCGCCACGGCTACGCCATCGCCAACGCCGCCCCGCTCGCCCAGGACGCCAGCTTCCGCCGCTATCTCCGCCTCACCGCCGGCCCCCGCCCCGCCGTCCTGATGGATGCCCCGCCGCCCGAGGACATCCGCCCCTTCCTGGACATCGCCGCCCACCTCGGCGGCCTCGGGCTGTCGTCGCCGCACATCATTGCCGCCGACGAAACCGCCGGCCTGGTCCTGGAAGAAGACCTCGGCGACGACCTCTTCGCCACCCTGATCGCACCCCCACCATGGAGCCCCTGTTCGACGCCGCCCTCGACCTGCTGATCACCGTTCAGCGCGCCCCTCCGCCACCCGGCCTGCCGCCCTGGGACGCCGCGGCTATGATCCAGGCGACCCTCAACCCACTATTCGACTGGTGGTGGCCAGCCTGCTTCGGCGCTGCTCCACCGGACGCCGCACGCGCTGACATCCAGGCCGCCCTGGCCGAAATGCTGGCCCCACTCGCCGCCGGACCTGCCGGCTTCGTCCATCGCGACTTCTTTGCCGGCAATCTGATCTGGCTGCCGGACCGCCCCGGAGTCCGTCGCGTCGGCATCATCGACTTTCAGGGTGCAGCAATCGGCCATCCGGCGTACGACCTCGTCTCCCTGCTGCAGGACGCCCGTCGCGACATCCCCCCGGCGACCGAAACCCGCGCCATCGCCCGCTACCTGGCCGCCCGCCCGGAGCTCGATCCACCAGCCTTCCGCGCCGCCTACGCCGCCTGCGCCGCCCAGCGGCATCTGCGCGTCGCTGCCCAATGGGTCCGCCTGGCCCGACGCGACGGCCGCCCGCACTACCTGGTCCATGGCCCCCGCACCTGGCGCCTGCTGGACCGGGCGCTGCACCAGCATCCCATCGCCGATCCCCTGGCCACCGCGCTGGACCGCTGGATACCCCCTGAACGCCGCGGCAACCCTCAAAAGACCGGAACAACGCCCCGCGACGTCCGAAGAACATAAGATTCCAACCCGGAGTGATCCGGCATGATCCGCACGGTGCCGATCCCGAACCGAAGCGTGCTTTCACCCGTGCCGCCCGCTGCTGCGCTGATCACCCGTTCGTTCAGGAACCTGAACAGGATCGGCGCGGTAGCCGAATTCTCGCCGTGACCCTGGCATGCGTCCGTGCCAGCGAACAACTCGAAGGGACACTGGATCAGTAATGAGGAACCATCCGAGAATTGCAGCGCAATGGAGCCGATTCCCACCAGGATCCCCACAAGAATCGTGTTTCCCAGGATCGCGATGTCGGACTGAAGCGGCCTCAGGTCATGCTCAGTGACAGAATGCATTCAGCTATCTTCCAATGTATGCCTCGGCAAAGGAACATGGGTTTGGCCGCGTGTTCCCGGCCGCCCGGTGGACGGATCGATCGGCTGACCGTACTGGTTGGTCATAATCCAATAGCCATTCTCAAGCCCAGGAATCGACGATGCACCAGGCGGCATAATGCGGATGGATTCCCCGCTGCCTGGCGGATTTTGGCCTAGCGGGTGGTAAATAATCCCAATCCCGTTCCTGGTCTGCGAACTGACCCACTCGCCGGCGATGTGTGGTGGCAATCGCGGCACATTTGATATCGGTTCAATGCGCGTGGGCACAAGACAGCATACAGCCGAACGGATGAACCGATGATTATGACCAGGCGGAGCGCCTCGCTGCCGTACCTCGGGGAACGGCCCATGAAGCTTGCCGTAGACTCCAGCGCCACGGCACACAGTGCCGTAATGCCTGTCTTCTCCGCCCGTCACCTCATAGGGCCGCCCGACGCGCGAGCCTTCTGCCAGCCGGCAATCTCCGCCGCGAGCGGTTTGCCGGCCGCGGCATCCGAACGCCGCCCCAACCCGCCACAGCTCGCCGCATGATCCGCCCCTACACCGCCATGGTGCTCGCCGCCGGCCTCGGCACCCGCATGCGTCCGCTGACCGACCGCACCGCCAAGCCGCTGCTGACCCTCGGCGGCCGCACCCTGCTCGATCACGCGCTCGACCGGCTCGTCGCCGTCGGGGTCGAGCGAGTCGTGGTGAACGCGTTCTGGCACGCCGACCAGATCGAGGCCCACCTCGCCGCCCGCCACACCCCCACCATCCTGATCCGGCGGGAAACCGCCCTGCTCGACACCGGAGGCGGCGTCCGCGCCGCACTGCACCTGCTGGGTCCCGATCCGTTCTTCGTGGTGAACGGCGACGCCTTCTGGCAAGACGGCCCGGTCCCGGCACTGGACCGCCTCGCCGCCGCCTACGATCCGGGCCTCACCGACGACATACTCCTGCTCCACCGCACCGCGCAGGTGCAGGCCGAGGTCGGGCTGGGCGACTTCGCGCTCGACAAATGGGGCGCCGTCCGCCGCCGGGCCGAGCGGGAGGTCGCCCCCTACATCTACGCCGGCGTGCATGTAATGAGCCCCGCCCTGCTGGCCGACACGCCCGACGGACCGTTCAGCATGAACCTCGTATGGGACCGCGCCATCGCCGCCGGCCGCCTGCGCGCCGTCGTCCACGACGGAACCTGGTTCCATCTCTCCACGCCCGCCGACCTGGCCCAGGCCGACACCGCCCTGCGCCTGCGGTAGTCGATCCATGCCCACGCCGCCCAAACTGTTCACCCTGCCGCCGCACCTGCCCTTCCTCGACGCGGTCGCGACGGAATGGCTGGCCCACGCCGACAAATCCGGCGGCGGCCCGCTGGAGGTCGCCGCCGGGCTGATCCTGCTGCCCACCCGCCGCGCCGCCCGTGCCCTGGCGGAAGCCTTCCTGCGCGTCTCCGGCGGCCGGCCCCTACTGCTGCCGCGCATCACCGCGCTCGGCGCGCTGGACGAGGTGCCGTTGGCCCTCGCCGGCGCTCTCGATCTGCCGCCGGCGGTCGAACCGATGCGCCGCCTCGCCGCGCTGACCCGCATGATCCTGGCCATTGGCGGCGAAGACGGCGCGCCCAGGACCGCCGACCGTGCCTGGCGCCTCGCCGCCGAGCTGGCCCGGCTGATGGACGAGGCGGAGCGCGCCGAAATCGACCTCGCCGCCCGCCTCCCCGACGCGGCCGAGCCTGAATTTGCCGCCCATTGGGCGCGGACCCTGGAATTTCTGCGCATCGTCACCGCCGCGTGGCCGCACTGGCTCGCCGAACAGGGGCTGATGAACCCGGCCGCGCGCCAGGTCGCGCTGCTGGACGCCCAGGCCGCCGCCTGGCAGCGCGACCCGCCCGCCTCGCGCGTGCTGCTGGCCGGCGTCACCGGCGCAATCCCGTGCGTCGCGCGACTGGCCGAAACGGTGTCCCGCCTGCCCGCCGGGTCGGTGCTGCTGCCCGGGCTCGATCCGGGACTGTCGGACCCCGACTGGGCGGCGCTGGACGATTCGCATTACCAGGCCGGGTTGCAGCGGCTGCTGAGCCGGCTCGACCGGCGACGCGAAGAGGTGCGCGTCTGGCCCGTCGCGCCCGATACCCTCGTGCCGCCAGACCGGGCGATGACGCTGCGGCGCGCCCTGCTGCCGGGCCGCGCCTTGGCCGACTGGCAGGACCGCACGCAAGCCGACACCGCCGGCCTGTACCGCCTGGAGCCGGCCGACCAGCAGGAAGAGGCGCTCGCGGTGGCGCTCGTGCTGCGCGAGGCACTGGAAACGCCCGGCGCCACCGCCGCCCTGGTCACCCCCGACCGCGAGCTGGCCGGCCGGGTGGCCGTCGAGCTGAGCCGCTTCGGCATCGTCGCCGACGACAGCGCCGGAGAGAAGCTGGCGGACACCCCGCCCGCCGTGTTCCTGCGTCTCCTGGCGCGTGCAGTGGCCGAGGAGTTGGCGCCCGTCGCCCTGCTCGCCGTCCTGAAGCACCCGCTGGCCGCCCTGGGACTGGCGCCGGCGGAATGCCGCGCCGCTGCCCGTGACCTGGAGCTGGCCTGCCTGCGCGGGCCACGGCCGGAGCCGGGCCTGACCGGGCTCCGCCGCGCCCTGGACAGCACGAAGGCGGCACCGCCGCGCCGGCGCATGGACGCATTGCTGGCCCGGATCGAACGCGCGCTGGAGCCCGCCTTGCGCATCGCCGCCTCGATCGCCGTGTCCCCCGCCCAGGCCATGGACGCACTGATCGACGCCGCCCAGCGCGCCGCCACCACCGATGAAACACCCGGCCAAAACCGCCTGTGGGGCAACGAGGAAGGCGACGCGCTGGCCGAACGCCTGGCCTCCGTCCGGGCGTGCCTGGACATGCTGCCGGAGCAGCCTCGGTCCGTGCTGCCCGGCCTGCTGGACGCAGTGCTGGACGGCGCCGTGGTACGCAGCCGGCGGGCCTTGCGCGGCCGCGAGGGCGTGGAGCACCCGCGCCTGTTCATCTGGGGCCTGCTGGAAGCCCGCCTGCAGAGCACCGACGTCATGGTCCTCGGCGGCCTGGTCGAAGACGTCTGGCCGGCAGCGGCCGATCCGGGACCGTGGCTGTCACGGCCGATGCGGGCCCGCGTCGGCTTGCCCTCGCCCGAGGAAGGCGTCGGCCAGGCAGCCCATGATTTCGCGTCGCTGGCCTGCGCCGCCCCGGTCGTGGTGCTGTCCTGCCCCCGACGACGCGATGGGGCGCCGACGGTGCCCTCGCGCTGGCTGACCCGGCTGGAGATGTTCCTTGCCGGGCGCGACGCGGCGCTCCCGCTGCACCCGGCGGTCGCCTGGGCGCGGGCCCTGGACCAGCCGGCCGGCGCGCCCGAACCGGTGCAGCCGCCCGCCCCCTGCCCGCCCCTCGACCGGCGACCCCGCCGGCTCAGCGTGACCGAGATCGAGACTTGGCTGCGCGACCCCTACGCCATCTACGCCCGACACATCCTGCGCCTGCGGGCGCTGGACCCGCTGGAGCAGGAGACCGACGCGGCGGATTACGGCTCGCTGGTGCATGGCGGACTGCACCGGTTTCTGGAACGGCATGGCGCAAGCTGGCCCGCCGATGGCGCCCGGCTGCTGCGCGAGGAGCTGCTGGCGGAAATGCTGCGCGTCGGGCTGCGGGAAGCGCTGCGCAACTGGTGGGCGCCTCGGCTGGAGCGAATCGCCGCGTGGGTCGCCGAGACCGAGGTGCAACGGCGATCGGACCTGCCGCTGGCCTCGGTATGGTCGGAGCTGTCCGGCACCTGGGAGCAGCTTCGCCCGGGAGGGAAGTTCACGCTGGTCGGGCGAGCCGACCGGATCGAGCGCCGGGCGGACGGCTCGCTGGCCATCCTCGACTACAAGACCGGCCACACGCCCGGCACCAAGGAGATCGAGGCTGGCCTCGCCCCCCAACTCACGCTGGAAGCCGCCATGGTCCAGACCGGGGCGTTCGGCGCGGAACGGCAGGGGTCGGTCGCGGCGCTGAGCTACTGGCACCTGAGCGGCGGCTACGTGCCGGGGCAGATCGTGCGGCCGTTCCGCGGCAACGCACTGGAATTGGCTGCCGCGGTGAAAGCCGCCACCGACGCGCTAGGTGAGCTGATCGACACCTTCGACGACCCGGCGCGCTGCTACTTGTCGCAGCCGCATCCCAGTCGGGCGCCACGCTTCTCGGATTACGCGCAACTGGCGCGGGTCGCAGAGTGGGTCGCGGCCGGGGAGGATGGATAGAGTGTCCTTGCGCCGAGGATCTTGGGGGTAGGAGGTTGCATAGCGCCGCGTTTCGGGGGCGGTTTTGGTTGTACGACGACGCGGCGCGGCTGCCAGTGCGATCGAGATCACGCTTACTGAAAGTCGAAGGGAATATTGGAGACTGCGGTTAAATGTATACTGCGGTTAAATGGATAAGGAGACAAAGACAGGGGCATCTACCGGAGGAGGTGATATGCCTCCCGAAAAGCGCGAACGAGCCAGTCGGCTAATCGAGCAATTCGAGGAAAGGCTACAAAAAGTTGTCGTCAAAACTAATGCGCCAAAAAGACATATAAGGCCACTCGCCCCCGGTAGCGTCATATGTGGCGCGTTCCAGGACATAATATATGTTGGGTATTATCCGCAGCTTGGGATGCCAACGCTAACTTTTTTCACTATGACCATAACGGGCCAGCCGAACATTTCGGGATTTCACAGCTTTCTCTTGGATAGAACAACCTATGATTTCTCGGTCGTTGAACTGCGTGAAAGTTGGCTAGATTTGGACGAAGGCACACGATCGGACACCTTGGACGCTGTCGCCCTCCAGGTTGTACGGAATGAGTTAGCAATGGCTCAGGTATCGACCGCGATGACGCCTTTTAATCCGATATTCGGGCCCAACAAATTCCCAATTCAGGAGGGTCTTGTATTCGTGCTGATGCCCTTTGAGACTGGTCTCACTGAAATCTACACTACTGTTGTCAAACCAGCAGTCGAAGCAAAAAACTTGATCTGTAGAAGAGCCGATGACATAAACTCCAACAATACTATAATGTCTGACATATGGAAATCCATATGTGAAGCCAGATTTATTATCGCTGATCTAAGCAATCGCAATCCCAATGTGATGTACGAGCTGGGTATTTCTCATACTGTGGGAAAGGAGACTATACTTATTCACCAAGACAGTGACGGGGCGAAGCTGCCGTTCGATATCTCTCATTTTCGAAATCATCAACTATCAGAACTCGGCGACTGGGGGGATTTCGCTAAAAACCCGTCTGGAAGGGGCCATCGAGAATGTTCTTCAAAAACTTAGCTCAGCAAGGCTCACGTAGAGGATAGTGTTGCTCATGAGCCCGACCGCAAAATCGTTGCGCGATGCGCCTCACGATGTCGCCTACCTTCATACCGGCGCCGCCCTTGGCGCGGACTCGTTGCCAGGCTGCCAACAGCGTGGCCGGGGCGCAGACCTTGTCCATCAGGCTATACCATTTGCCTCCTCGGACGCCCCCCGCCTCCGCAGGGGCAGGCTCCACGGACCGCCGGTTCACCTCCGGTTGCTCTCCACCCCGCGTCACCGCGACGCAGTTTCCTTCAATTTCTGGACCAATTTCTGGACCTGCGACCAACCCAGGCACGGACTTGCACCGTGCAGACAAAGCGTCCTTGCAGGCGCACTCATGGCCGGCGAAGGCCGGCCATCCACGTCTGTAACCTCGAACAAAATGCACAGGCGCGCCGCCGCGCCAGCCCGCCGCTCTCGGAGCCTGGCAACGCCCCCAGCCCCCGGCCGGCACCAGAATCACCCACCCCGATTTCCCCGCAACTCCGCCCAGAACGCCAGCCGCTTGCTGATCTCCCGCTCGAATCCCCGGTCGCGGGGCCGATAGAATTCCTGCCGCGCCATCCCGTCCGGAAAGTAGTTCTGACCAGAAAACGCCTCGTCCGCCTCATGGTCGTACTCGTACCCGGCGCCGTACCCCAGATCTTTCATCAACCGCGTCGGCGCATTCAGAATATGCGCTGGCGGCATCAGGCTGCCGGTCGCCTTTGCGGCGCCTCGTGCCGCCGAATACGCCGTGTACACCGCGTTCGATTTCGGCGCCGTGCCCAAATATACAACCGCCTGCGCAATCGCCAGCTCCCCTTCCGGGCTGCCCAGGCGCTCGTACGTCTCCCACGCCGCCAGCGCCTGCGGCAGCGCCGCCGGATCTGCCATGCCGACGTCCTCGGCGGCGAACCGCACCAATCGCCGGGCGATATAGCGCGGGTCCTCGCCGCCGGTCAGCATGCGCGCGAACCAATACAGCGCCGCGTCCGGGTCCGATCCGCGCAGCGATTTGTGCAGCGCCGAGATCAGGTTGTAGTGCTCTTCCCGATCCTTGTCGTACAGTGCCGCCCGCCGCGCCAGCAATTCGGTCAGTGCCCCCGCATCGAGCACGCCGCCATCCGCCGGCAACGCAGCGATCTGCTCCGCCATGTTCAGCAAATAGCGCCCGTCGCCATCCGCCATGGCCCGCAATGACGCCCGCGCATCCTGGTTCAGCGGCAGAGCACGCGCCAGATCGGTCTCCGCCCGCTCCAGTAGCCGCTCCAGCGCCACATCATCCAGCCGCCGCAGTACCAGCACCTGGCAGCGCGACAGCAGCGCGCCGTTGAGCGCAAACGACGGGTTCTCCGTGGTCGCGCCGACCAGCGTGATGGTTCCATCCTCCACCACCGGCAGGAACCCGTCCTGCTGGGCACGGTTGAAACGATGGATCTCATCGACGAACAGCAGAGTGCCTTGCCCGGCCCGACGACGGCGCGCCGCCTCCTCGAACGCACGCTTCAGGTCCGCGACGCCGGAAAACACCGCCGAGAGCTGCACGAAGTGCAGGCCGGCGCCAGCAGCGAGCAGTCGGGCGATAGTGGTCTTGCCGGTCCCGGGCGGCCCCCACAGGATCAGCGAAGCCAGCGAACCGCGCGCCAGCATGCGCGACAGCGTACCATCCGGCCCCACCAGATGTTCCTGCCCCACGACCTCGTCCAGCGTGCGCGGGCGCAAACGGTCCGCCAGCGGGCGCGGACCGGGAGCAGCCGCCTCCGCCACGCCAGGCGGCGGGCCGAACAGATCGTCGTCGGTGGCGTGTTGCCTGGCTGCCATCCGCGCGGCCTCAGGCCTGCACGGACTCCGGCACGATGGCCGGAACAGCGGATGACGGGGTTCGCGCCAGCAGCAGCCCGCTTGTGGCGAGCGCGGTACCGAACCCATCCAGCGGCACGAAGATCACGACCGCGGCCAGCACACCGCCGGCAATCGCACTGACCGCCAGCAGCACGGCAAGAGGGGGCGGACGCCGACCGCGCTCCGGTTCGCTCCCATGATCCGTTCAGCTCCCGAGCAAGACGCCATCAATCTCACCCGACGGCGCACCGCAAAGCAATACGATCTGCCTCAAGCGGCCGCCGCCCCCGGCGGGCCGCGTAAGCGCGGGCTGCCGGCGTAAGTCGTGGGTGCCCGCACCAAGTGCGGGCATGACGAGACGTGCCGGCACCCACCTCGTCATGCCCGGCGAAGGCCGCGAAGGCCGGGCATCCACAACTCCCCGCCGCGATGACCTGGATGCAACTCGTCACCATCTTCCAGACTGGATATTCCAGACTGGCGGCCGGGACGGCTGGCGCCGTGCCGCGGGCACAGCCGGGAGCGATTCCGCGCAAGTCACGGAAGCACGGGACCAAGGAGACAGGATGGACATGATGATCGCCGCCGCGGTCGGCGCCGAGGGCCGAATCGCTTCGATCTCGCGGCAGATCTGGGACGCCAAATATCGTCTCAAGGCGTCCGACGGCACGCCGGTCGACCTGACGATCGAGGATAGCTGGCGCCGCGTGGCACGCGCGCTGGCGAGCGCCGAAGCCCGTCCAGCGGAATGGGACGAGCCATTCTATCGAGCGCTGGAGGATTTCCGGTTCCTGCCCGCCGGCCGCATCCTCTCGGGTGCCGGCAGCGGCCGCCGCGTCACCCTGTTCAATTGCTTCGTCATGGGCGACATCCAGGACGACCTGGGCAGCATCTTCGCGCATCTGCGCGAGGCCGCGCTGACGATGCAGCAGGGCGGCGGCATCGGCTACGACTTCTCGTCGCTGCGGCCCAAGGGCGCCCTGGTGAAGGGGGTCGGGGCGGATGCCTCGGGTCCGCTGTCCTTCATGGACGTGTGGGATTCCATGTGCCGCACCATCATGTCGGCCGGCGCGCGGCGCGGTGCCATGATGGCGACGCTACGCTGCGACCACCCGGACATCGAAGCGTTCGTCGCCGCCAAGCGCGAAGCTGGCCGGCTGCGCAACTTCAACCTCTCGGTCCTGGTCACGGACCCTTTCATGGCGGCGGTCGAGCGGGACACGGAGTGGCCGCTCGTGTTCGGCGGACAGGTGTTCCGCACCGTGCGCGCCAAGGCGTTGTGGGACAGCATCACGCGCGCGACGTACGACTACGCGGAGCCCGGGGTGATCTTCATCGACCGGATCAACGCCGCCAACAACCTGGCGTATTGCGAGACGATCCGTTCGACGAATCCCTGCGGCGAGCAGCCACTGCCCCCTTATGGGGCCTGCCTGCTGGGCTCCATCAATCTGGCACGCCTGGTGCGCAACCCGTTCACCCCGGATGCCGCCATCGACAGCGGGGAAATCACCGAACTGGTGCGGATCGCCGTACGGATGCTCGACAATACGATCGAGGTGTCGGGCTTCCCGCTGGAGCAACAGCGGCAGGAGGCGTTCGCCAAGCGCCGCATCGGACTGGGGATCACCGGCCTCGCCGATGCGCTGGCGATGAGCAACCTGCGTTATGGTTCGCCGGACGCAGTGGCGGAGGCAGGTCGCTATGCCGAGGTGATCAGCCACGCCGCCTATCGCGCCTCGTGCGATCTGGCAGCGGAAAAAGGACCGTTCCCGCTGTTTGACCGTGACGCCTACCTGTCCGGCGAGACAGTGCGGCGGCTCCCGAGCGAGATCCGCGAACGGATCGCGGCGGACGGAATTCGCAACGCGCTGCTGACGTCGATCGCACCGACCGGCACTATCTCGTTGCTGGCGGACAACGTATCGAGCGGGGTGGAACCTGCTTTCGCGCACAACTACACCCGCAAGGTGCGTGAGCCGGACGGATCGACGCGGGCAGAAGAGGTGTCCGGCTATGCCGTGCGACTTTATCACACGCAGTTCGGCGTGGATGCACCGCTGCCGCCGTATTTCGTCACCGCGCAGGACCTCACGCCGGTCGAGCATGTCCACATGCAGGCTGCCGTGCAGCGGCACGTGGACAGCTCGATCTCCAAGACGGTGAACATTCCGGCGGATTTCCCGTTCGAGGCGTTCAAGGAGGTGTACCTCGAAGCCTATCGGAGCGGCTGCAAGGGCTGCACGACGTATCGGCCGAACGCCATCACCGGATCGGTGCTGGAGCTGAACCCGGCCGAGGCACGCCCGGCGGACACGGACCTGCTGGTGCGCTCGGACAAGCTGATCGGTGCCACTTACAAGTTACGCTGGCCGGAGACCGACCACGCGTTCTATGTCACGATCAATGACATCGAGCAGGACGGGGTGCGCCGGCCGTTCGAGATCTTCATCAACTCCAAGGCGATGGAACATTATTCGTGGGTCGTCGCGATGACGCGCATGATCAGCGCGGTGTTCCGGCGCGGCGGCGAGGTGTCGTTCGTTGCGGAAGAGCTCAAACAGGTGTTCGATCCGCGTGGCGGTCAATGGAGCAACGGCCGCTATGTGCCGTCACTGGTCGCGGCGATCGGCGAGATACTCGACCGGCATATGCGCGAAACCGGATTCCTGGCCGCAGCAGACAACAGGGGCGCGAACTCTGCTCCGGGCGGCCACCAGCCAAGGCGTGACGCGCAGCTTGGACCGTTGTGCCCTAGATGCAGCCAACCAGGCATGGTCAAGGAAGCGGGTTGCCTGACCTGCGTCCATTGCGGGTGGTCGAGATGCAGCTAAGCGGGAGAGGTGGAGTGGTGTGGAGTGATCTCGCCGGCGACGTGCGAGATTGCCGTCGTGAGCACTTCGCGAAGGCCGGCGATGGCCGGCCCGACGATCTGCAGCGCGGCGGCATCAGCATGCACTGCATAGAGTGACAGCGGGAATGTCCGGGTGTCCGGCACGATCCGCACGGCTCCGGATGCCAGATGCGGCTGCGCGAGGCTGCGCGGGAAATACCCGGTGCCACCATTGTGCAGCAGGTAGTCGAAGCCCAGCGTTCCCAGGCCGATGAACAGCGCCGGGCTCGGGAAATCCGGAAACGTCATGCGGTGCTTGCGACGGAACTCCTCGCCCCAGTCAACATAAACCTGCTCGTCACGTCCGCCGGCGCCCGCCGGCCCCGCAGCCTCCAGCAGCACCAGTTGTTCTTCCGCCAACAGCTCGATCACCAACCCGGGCCGGCTCTGCGGCGAGTACATCACGGCAATGTCGAGCAGTCCGTCGAGCAGCCCGTGCGTCAGCCCGTCGGACAAGCCGACCTCGCAGCGCAGCGCGATGTCCGCGGCGTTGTGCCGCATCCAGCGCACCCAGAGGTGGAGCCACCAATTCCACAGACCGGCTTCGCCGCCGATCCGCAGCAGTGCGCGGTACCCCGCGGGCATCGCAAGCTCCTGGCGCGCCCGCTGCCAGATACGCAGCAACGCGGCGGCGTGTCGCTGGAACTGCACGCCGGTCGGCGTGAGCACCGCGCCCCCCTTGTTGCGCACGAACAGCCGGCTGCCGAGTTGCTGCTCCAGCACGTGGATGCGTGTGCTGACGGTCGATTGGGTGACGTTCAGCCGATGAGCGGCCGCGACGAAGCTGCCGGTACCGGCGACTTCGAGGAACGTGCGGGCGAGTTCCAGGTCCATTGCAGTGCGATCCATCGAGGATTCCGATGTTATCGGTCGGATTTTCTCGTTTGCTAGATAGACCGTCAATTCCAATGTAAGCAAAGGTCCCTGTCGGGCGGTACCGGTCGGGCCCCATGCTTGCAAGGGGCGAACATGCAAGACATCCTCAACGTTCTTCAGAAGCTGGCCAGTACCGGCGAGCCGTGTGCGCTCGCCACGGTCATCGAGACGCGCGGTTCTGCGTCCGCAAAGCCCGGCAGCAAGGCGGTGATCGATCAGCGCGGCCGGGTCGTCGAGGGCTGGGTCGGCGGCGGTTGCGCGCAGACGACGGTGTGCCATGCCGGGCTCGAATGCATCCGTGATGGTGATACGCGCGTTATCGATCTGAACCTCGATGATGAGGTGCTCGGTACCGGCATGCCGTGCGGCGGATCCATGCGTGTGTTCGTCGAGCCGATACTGCCGCAGCCCGGGCTTTGGGTGCTCGGGCACGGCGCCATCGCCGAGGCGCTGTGCGAGCTTGGCGCCAAGCTCGGCTTTCAGGTCGCCGTCGATGATCCCATGGCGGAGCAGGGACGCTACGCGGGTTCGGTGCGGCGGATCGCCGATGATTTCGACTATAGCCAGCTCACGCCGGCGGCTGACGATTACGTGGTGGTCGCGACGCAGCACAAGGGTGACCACCAGTCGATGCTGCGGCTGGTGCGCTCGCCATGCCGGTACATCGCGCTGATCGCCAGCGCCAAGCGCGCCGGCCTGGTGCTGGATTACCTGCGCGAGGAAGGCATCAGCGAGGACGCGCTCCGGGTCGTACGGGCGCCGGCGGGGATCGATCTCGGCGCGGCGACACCGGAAGAGATCGCGCTGTCGGTGCTCGCCGAGATCGTCATGGTCCGCCGCGGCGGGACCGGGAAAGCTAAGCGCCTGACACTGTCGGCGCCGCGGCTGGTGGCGGCCTGAGCGGCGGACAGCCGCGCGCGGGGGTGATGCGAACAACCATAGAGGGTGGCAGATGTCAGTAGCGGCGGCGCACGAGGGGTATGGGCACGGGCACCCGAGCTTCTTCGTCCGTTGGCTGTTCAGCACCAATCACAAGGATATCGGCACGCTCTATCTGTCGTTCTCGCTGTGCGCCGGCATCGTCGGCGGCATCCTGTCCGAAGTGATGCGCAGCCAGTTGATGTTCCCGCACAACACCGTCGTCAGCAGCGGGCAGGAATGGAACACGATCATCACCGCGCATGGCCTGGTGATGATCTTCTTCACGCTGATGCCGGCCCTGATGGGCGGCTTCGGCAACTGGTTCGTGCCGCTGATGATCGGGGCGCCGGACATGGCGTTCCCCCGGCTGAACAACATCAGCTTCTGGCTGCTGCCGCCAGCTTTCGCAATGATCATGGTGGGGCTGTTCCTGGGTGAATCCGGCACCGGATGGACGCTGTATCCGCCGCTGTCGAACTCCACCTTCCAGCCCGGCATCGGCATGGACTTCACGCTGTTCGCGCTGCATCTGGCGGGGATCAGCTCGCTTCTTGGGGCGATCAACTTCATTACCACCATTTTCAACATGCGCGCGCCCGGCATGGTGCTGCACAAGATGCCGCTGTTCATCTGGTCGGTGCTGGTCACCGCGTTCCTGCTGCTGCTGACGATCCCGGTGCTGGCCGGGGCGATCACCATGCTGATCTGCGACCGTGACTTCGGCACGTCATTCTTCATCCCGGCGGGCGGCGGCGACCCGGTATTGTATCAGCACCTGTTCTGGTTCTTTGGTCATCCGGAAGTTTACATCATGATCCTGCCGGGCTTCGGGATCATCAGCCATGTGGTTTCGACCTTTAGCCGCAAGCCGGTGTTCGGCTACCTGGGCATGGTCTATGCGCTGTGCGGGATCGGCGTGATCGGGATGGCGGTCTGGGCGCACCACATGTTCGTTTCGGGCATCAGCGTCGATGCACGGGCCTATTTCATGGCGGCGTCGATGGTGATCGCAGTGCCGACCGGCATCAAGATCTTCTCCTGGCTCGCCACGATGTGGGGCGGCAGCATCGAATTCAAGACGCCTATGCTATGGGCGATCGGCTTCATCTTCGTATTCACCACCGGCGGGGTCACCGGGGTCGTGCTGGCGAACGCCGGGATCGATCAGATCCTGCACAATACCTATTACGTGGTTGCGCATTTCCATTATGTGCTGTCGCTCGGCTCGGTGTTCTCGATCTTTGCCGGCTTCTATTACTGGATCGGCAAGATGTCGGGCCGTCCGTATCCGGAGTTCTGGGGCAAGGTGCATTTCTGGCTCACCTTCATCGGAGTGAACCTGACCTTCTTCCCGATGCACTTCCTGGGCGTCGCCGGAATGCCGCGCCGTTATCCCGATTATCCTGATGCGTTTGCCGGCTGGAACTTCGTGTCGTCGATCGGCTCCTTCATTTCCGGGGTCGGCCTGCTGGTGTTCCTTTACGTCGTCTGGCGCACGCTGGCCTCCAAGGAGCATCTGGCCGCCAACTACTGGGGCGAGGGGGCCACCACGCTGGAATGGAGCCAGAGCTCGCCGCCACCGGTGCATACCTTCCCGGTGCTGCCGCGCATCGTCTGATCGACGCGCCCAGCCTCGGTGTCCCCCAGCCTCGGTGTCCCCCAGCGCGTCGGTGTCGCCCAGGCGCGGTGTCCCCCAGGCGCGGTTGACCGCGCTGCGGACATGGCGCCAGCCTGCGCGCCGCAGCAAGGGAGACGCGCATGCCACGCCCGTTCGAAGGCGTCCGGGTGATCGACATTACCCACGTGCTTGCCGGCCCGTTTGCCGCCTATCAGCTTGCCGTTCTGGGCGCCGACGTCATCAAGGTGGAGCATCCCGGTGATCCCGACCAGAGCCGCGGCACCGGCACTGATCAGGCGCTGAACCGCGCCGGGATGGGCACCGGGTTCCTGACGCAGGCATCCAACAAGCGCGCGATCACCGCCGACCTGAAAACCGCGGCGGGGCGCGAGATCATCCGCCGTCTGGTGCGCACCGCGGACGTGCTGGTGGAAAACTACCGGCCGGGCGCGTTCGAGGCGCTCGGCCTGGGCTACGAGGCGATGGCGGCGATCAACCCACGGCTGATCTACGCCTCGTTCTCTGCCTTCGGACAGCACGGGCCACGCCGCACGCAGACCGCGTATGACCACGTGATCCAGGCCACGTCCGGGATCATGGCGATGACCGGCACCGAGACCGTGCATCCGATCAAGTTCGGCTCCCCCGCCATCGACTACGCCACCGGCACCATGGGCGCGTTCGCGCTGGCGGCGGCATTGTTCCAGCGGGAACGGATCGGGCGCGGCCAGCGCATCGACATGGCCATGCTGGACGTGGCAATGATCCTGATGTCGTCGCACCTGACCGGTTACCTGCGCAACGGGCAGCACCCGCGGCCGCACGGCAACAAGCAACCGCACGCCACCAACTCCGCCTACCAGACCGGCGATGGGCTGGTCATGCTGGGGGCCAGCAACCTGCGCCAGCAGCGGCGGCTGTGGACGGTGCTGGAACGGCCGGACATGATCAAGCAGACCAACGAGCAGCGCGATGCCGAACGGGCAGCCGAGGAATCCGTGCTGGCCCGCATCATGCTGACCCGTACCGCAGCCGAGTGGGAGGAGTATTTGCAGGCCCGCCACATTCCCGCCGCGCGCGTGCGCACGATGGGCGAAGCGGTGGCGGACCCGCACCTCGCCACCCGCGGCGTACTGCACCGGCACCCACAGGCAGCGGGAATGGATGGTGGCTTCGGCGTACCCTTGGCGGCATTCACCTTCGCCCATGACGGGCCGCGGATCGACACGCCGCCGCCGACACTCGGCCAGCACAATGATGTGATACTGACAGAACTCGGCTACAGCCCGGCGGAAATCGCGCAACTGCACACGACGAAAGTGATCTGACATGCAATTGGGACGGCTCGGCGTCTGGTATCCGATGGATCGGCTTGGCAGGCCGGAGATGCCGCAATTCCTCAGCCAGTTGGAACAGCTTGGCTACGAGACGCTGTGGTATCCGGAGTCCCTCGGCTACGAATCGTTTTCGCTTGCCGGCTTCATGCTGGGGGCAACGAGCCGGCTGAAGATCGGCAGCTCCATCGCCAGCATCTATGCGCGCGACGCGTTCACCGCCCGTCGCGGCCTGATCACACTGAACCAGCTCTACAATGACCGTTTCATCCTCGGCCTGGGTGTCAGTCACGTGCCGATGGTGGAAGGCGTGCGCGGCCACAGTTACGAAAAACCGGTTCCGGCCATGCGGGCCTATCTCGACGGTATCGCCAAGGGCGAGAAGGATGCCGAACTCCTGGCCCATTGCCGTCGCCGCGCTCGGCCCGCGCATGCTCGCCCTTGCCGCGGAGCGCACGCGGGGCGCACTGCCGTACAACACCACCCCGGAGCACACGGCCACGGCGAAGCGGACGCTCGGCGATTCGAAATGGCTTGTCGTGGAGCAGAAGGTCTGCCTCGAAACCAATCCGGTCCGCGCCCGTGCGCTCGCCCGCAAGGAACTGAAGCGTTACATGCGGCTCGATAACTACCGCAACAACTGGCTGCGGATCGGCTTCAGCGAACAGGACCTTGCCGAGGGCGGCAGCGACCGCTTCATCGACGCAATGGTGCTATGGGGCGAGCCGGCCACGGTGAAACGCCGGCTCCGCACGCACTTCGACGCGGGCGCCACGCATGTCTGCATTCAGCCGGTCCACGAAGAGGGCGACGTGACCGCCCGCGACAGAACACTGAAGGAACTGGCGGATACCTAAGGGCTGTCATGGCGACGCGAGCTGCCGGCGGGAAGGTGAACCCTGTGGACATTGCCTCGCCGGGCGCCCGTCTCGTCATGCCCGCACCCGCTTCGTCATGCCCGCGAAAGCGCGCGAAAGCGGGAATCCAGGCGAAAAGCGCGGAATTCCCGGATGCGGGCCGCCTGGAGTCCCGCTTGCGCGCGGCGACGACCAACATTGATCATACATCCTCAATGCCGTTTGGAATTAGCATCGAAATCCGAACCCCGCCGACAGCATCGCCTCTTCCGCCTGAATGCGTCCCACCAGCAGCACCAGCGTGAATGCCGCCAGCAGCACCGGCGCCTAGCGCCCATCCCACCAGCATCACATCAGCAGGCCCGGGTAGCTGGGATGGCGGATCGCCGCCGGCGTCCCCCAATCGCCCCGGCGCCCTGCAAGCCCCGTCCGGGTGGATTCCCGCCCCTCCCCGTGCCAGTTTGCGCCCCCTTTGATCGAACGAGACCCGCATGATTCTGCTGAATTCCTGGCCCTGTCACCACGCGACCCGAGGTGCGCGACGCGCTTCGCTTCGACATCGCCCCCTGGGATAACGACTTTCGCCCCCTCTACACCTCGATCCAGCAGCGCCTGCTGCACGTCGCCAGAGGCCGGCCCGGCGAACACGCCACTCTCCCCCTGCAAGGCTGTGGCCACTTCATTACCGAGGCCGCGATCCGCACCTTCATCCCCGCCGGCCGCAAGCTCCTCATCCCGGCCACCGGCGCCTATTCCGACCGCATGAGCCGCCTGGCCCGCGAGGCCGGCCGCGTCCCGGTTTCCCTGCCCGTTTCCCCCGCGCTGCCGGCGGACCCGACCCACATCGCCGCCGCTCTGCAAGCCCATGCGGACATCACCCATGTCGGGATCGTATATAGTGAAACCGGCAGCGGCATCGCTCACGACGTGCCCGCCATCGCCGCCGCCGCCGCAGCACTCGGCCGGCGGGTGATCGTCGACGCCGTATCGGCCTTCGGCGCGCTGCCGCTCGATCTCTCCGCCCATCCGGAAATCGATGCGATCGTCTTCACCGCCAACAAATGCCTGGAATGCGTGCCGGGCATGGCGTTCGCCGTCGCCCGCGTCGAGCGCCTGCTCGAATGCGCCGGCAACGCCGGAAGCTGGTCGTTCGACCTTTCGGATCTCTACGCCCACTCCCTCCGCAGCCCGGGCAGCGCACGCTTCACCCCACCCGCCCAGGTCCTGGCCGCGCTCATCACCGCGCTCGACCTGTTCGACGCCGAGGGCGGCCAGCCGGCCCGGCTCGCACGCTACACCGCCAACATGCGCGTCCTCTACGACGGAATGAGCAGCCTGGGACTCACGCCCTACCTGTCGCGCGCCGCCCAGGGCCCGATCATCGTCAACGTGCACGCACCCGCCGACCCCGCCTGGAACCTGCAAGCCTTCGTGGACGCGCTGAAGCGCCGCGGCTACCTGATCAGCAACTTCTACAACACCGAGCGCCCCAGCTTCCGCGTCGGCTGTATCGGCGCAATCACGCCCGAGCACATGCGCGGCTTCGTTCGCGCCGTGGGAGACGCACTGGACGAGCTTCAGATCAGCGAACGCAAGGCCGCCTGATATTACCAGCGGCCCGACGATCCCCGCAGGAGTCACGCTCACCGCGGGCAAGACGGGGAGTCGTCACGGCGAACGCCGCAGTTCCGGCGAAACGTCAGCCTGCCTGCCAACCCCGGCCAATTCGGCGGCGGCAATGTAATCGCGGGTCAGCGGCACCGCATCCTGCCGATGCGCAAGCTGGATTTGAAACACCATCATGTTCTCGCGCCGGAACGAAAGTTCCGCGCCGGCAAGATAGAACTCGAACATGCGACAGAACCGCTCGTCGTAAATCGAAGCAATCGCATCCCGGTTGGCGGCAAACCGGCGCCGCCAGTGCCGCAACGTCTCAGCGTAGTGCAACCGCAGGATCTCGATGTCGGTCACCACAAGCCGCGACCGTTCTATCCGCGGTATCACCTCGGACAGCGCCGGACAATAACCGCCGGGGAAGATGTATTTGGCGATCCAGGGATTGGTGCTGCCAGGCACGTCATTGCGGCCGATCGCATGCAGCAGAGCTATACCGTCGGGTTGCAGGCAGCGCGCCACCGTATCGAAGTACGCGCGATAAAAGCCGACGCCGACATGCTCGAACATGCCGACCGACACGATCCGGTCGAACCGCTGCTCGACGGCGCGATAGTCCAGCAGTTCGAACTTCACGCGGTCAGCAAGTCCCTCTGCCTCGGCCCGCGCCCGCGCCTCGGCAAGCTGCTCGGTGGAAAGCGTTACACCCAGCACCCGGGCCCCGTAATCACGCGCCAGGGTCAGGCCGAGGCCACCCCAACCGCAGCCGATATCCAGCACCGACAAGCCGGGCCGGTCGAGGCACAGCTTCGCCGCAAGGTGGCGTTTCTTCGCCGCCTGGGCTTCTTCAAGTGTCTCGTCGCCGCGGGGGAAGTAGGCACAGGAATATTGGCGGTCGCGATCCAGGAACAGGCTGTAAAGACGCCCGTTCAAATCGTAATGGTGGGCGACGTTCCGCCGGGCACGACCCGCCGGATTGTACTGATCGATGCGCCGTTTCGCAGTCGCCAGCTTCGCGTGTAGCCAAACCAGCGGATGCCGGTTGCCGTTCGCCATCAGATTGGCGACAGTAACGTCCAGCACATCGAAGATCGTACCGTCTTCCGGCACCAGCGTGCCGTCCATGTACGCCTCGCCGAACGACAAAACGGGGCTGAACACCAGGCCGCGAACGGTGCGTTGATCACGCAGCCGAATCGCGGCCGACGCGCCGGAGCCAGGATGGTCCCGAATATGTCGTGGAACGCCCGTCCGGCCAGTGAATTGTCAACTGCCCGCAGTTGATGAACCGACGCAATACCGCGTCCAGTACAGCCTGCATCGTTTGCCCCCGAATGTCCTCCGCATGAACACCGGACCATGCCGCAGGATGACAGTTCGGTCAAAATCGCCGGGCGCGGAATCGCGACGCCCGGTTCGCTGTCACGCCACCGCGAACAGATCCACTTTCCATCCCGCCTTGGTCATCGCCCGTTGCAACTCCACCATGAAACGGCGGGTCGCATCCATGCCGCCGGTACGGGGCCACAGATGACGCGTGAAGTGCCTTGCAAGAAGATCGAGCAGCAACTCGCGCTCCGGCTTGTCAAGGCCACCGTCGGCGGTGGCATCGCCGTAATACGCGTTGAGGTCCTCGACAAGCGAAGGGTCGTGCTCGATGATCTGGCGCAGCGCGTCATTCGACGGCGGGATCAGGCGGCGGCGTTCAAGCTCCCACCGGCAGCAAGCCAACGGAGCGGGCATTAAGCTGGTCACGTGCATCTCCAGGGCCAGGCATCGGGTCGGCTTCGCCCGAGACCGGCATATGGGGTGGAGTTCTGGTTCTGTCACGTCTACCTGCTATTCACCCGGCCTGCGATGCAAGTCCTTTGTTCGGCAACCCTGCAGCAGGCTCACCTGATCCCGGCGATCCGGTAGCTGAGAAAGCGCGCGAATCGTAGCGTATCGCCCACGGGACGCGACCCGCAACGAACCCCTCGGGCGCACCCGCGTCCAGGATGGCCACGCCGGAACATTGAAACGGGCAAACCATCGCTTACACCACCCCGCGCGGACGAATGCTCTACATCCGTCATGCCCGCCTCCCTTCCGTCATGCCCGCGGAAAGCGGAAATCCACGCGAAAGCCCACGAAATTCCGAAGGCTTGCCTGGATTCCCACTTTCGCGAGAATAACGAACGTAGGTCATCCTCAATGCGGTCCGGTATTACCAGAGATGCGAACGTAACATGACCGAGCTAATGGATGCCGGCCTGCTGCTGCTCGCACTGCTCGGCGCGAGCCTCTTCGGCGTGCTGATGCAACCGCTATTGGCCGAGCGGCACCGCAGCCGCGAAACCGTCGAGCTGATTCAGCTCGTGATCACCATGCTGGTGACCTTCGCCGCGCTGGTGCTCGGTTTGCTGACCACCTCCGTGAAGGCATCATTCGACACGATATCCAATGACATGCGCGGCTACGCCACCGACATTATCCAGCTTGACCGGCTACTGACCGAGTATGGCAACGGCACCGACTCGATTCGGCAGCAATTGCGCAGCTACACCGCCGCCGTGATCGCCACCACCTGGGTCGACAAATCGCAGCCGACCGGCATTGATTATCCCAAGTTCCCGCCCCGGTTGCCGACCGACGCCGCGCTTGAAAGCTCCGGGCTCGGCCGCATGCTGGCGAACATCGAATTGCGGATTCGCATGCTTCCGGCACCCGATCAGATGCATCAGCGGCTGGTCGCCGATTCGCTGAACCAACTCGCCGTCATGCTGCAGCAGCGCTGGAAATTAATCGAGGAAGCGCATCCCTCCATTGCCATGCCGTTCTACCTCGTGCTGATCTTCTGGCTGGTGATCGTATTCGCCAGCTTTGGCCTCAGCTCACCGCGCAACACGCTGGCCGCAACGGTGATTCTGCTCGGCGCATTATCGATCGCCTCGGCGATTTTCGTGATTCTGGAGCTCGACACCCCATTCGTTGGCCTGATCACGATCCCGAGCCAGCCTATGCGCGACGCACTCGCCCATCTCGCGCAATAGCAGCCTGTCGTGCTGGGGGTACCCAACCCGCTCTTGCGCGGCCGGCGTCGCCCCAAACCCTGTGTTGTATATCTCGCGGCGCCCCAACTGTGCCTGTTGTACAACAGGCCGCAGCAGCCCCACCCCACTCAATCGTCCCGGTGCACCCGTTCCATTCGCTCGTGCCGCTCCTGCGCCTCAATCGACAGAGTGGCGATCGGTCGCGCCTCCAGCCGCTTCAGGCCGATCGGCTCCCCGGTTTCCTCACAGTAACCATAAGTGCCGGCCTCTATCCGCTGCAGCGCCTGATCGATCTTGGCGACCAGCTTGCGGGCCCGGTCCCGTGTCCGCAGCTCCAGCGCCCGGTCGGTCTCCACGCTGGCCCGGTCGGTTATGTCGGCCTCATGAATGCCGCCCTCGGAAAGGCTGGCGAGCGTCCCGTCCGCATCTTTCAGCAGATCACCACGCCAGCGCAGCAACCTTTGCCGGAAATACTCCGCCTGAATCGGATTCATGAAGTCTTCGCTGTCGCTCGGTCGGTAGTCGGGGGGAATAGTCACCATCATGTCTGCCGATCCTGCGTTGGCGCCGGGTCCGTCCCCGGTTCACGAACGCGCGCGCTTATACCTGCGAGTAACAGCTCCGCCAAGAGTCTAAGTGCAGGGTTCAAAAGACTGACACGCAACGTTTTCACCCGCTCATAGCCCCCGTTTCGCCAGTTCCACGCGCGCCCGCAGCACGATCGCCGCCACCGCCTCTCTCAGCCGGGGGTCGGCCGCCGGCGGCACCTCCTCCGCCAACCCGACAAGCCTCATCAGCGGCTCCGGATCCCCGGTTTCGGCCAACAGCGCCCGTTGCAGGGCCGACAAAGCCGCCAGCAGCGCATGGCCCCGACGTCGGGCGGCGCGGTCCTCAAGGCATTCGTCGCCCAGCTCCTGCAACGCAATCATGCCGCCCAACATCACCGGCGCGGCCTCGCCGACCGGCACCGCCGCGGTCCCCAAAGGCACCGCCTCGGGCACGCTGAATCCGGCTGCGCCCGTGGATCGAGCCGCTGACCCCATTCGCATTGTCCCATCGACACGGACCACTGGCACTCTCATCGCACAACGGCTCCTTCGTTCCGTCCGCTTCTGCCGCCCGGCATTTCCTGCCCACATATCGCGTGGCCGGGTGAGGCACTTCCGCGCCCGAATGGCTGGCACAGCACTTGCTGCTCTACCGCCCAGCATGACGACAAATCATTACGACCGAGCTACTCCCCGCCGTCCGGCTCTTCTTCGAGCACCTGCCCTCCTGTTGCTCGCGCTCACGCTGCTTCCGGCCCTCCCCGCGGCGGCTCAGGTCCGCATCAAGGACATCACCGACATCCAGGGGGTCCGTGCCAACCAGCTCATCGGCTATGGGCTCGTCGTCGGCCTCAACAACACCGGCGACAAGCTGGATAATTCGATATTCACCCGCGAATCGCTGATCGGCATGCTCGAACGGCTCGGCGTGAATACCCAGGATCAGGCAGCCAAGCTGGAAACCAAGAACGTTGCCGCGGTCATGGTGACCGGCGATCTACCGGCTTTCGTCCGCGAAGGTAGCCGCATCGATATCGCGGTCTCCGCGCTCGGCGATGCCACCGACCTGACCGGCGGAACGCTGCTGGTCACCCCGTTGCTCGCCGCCGACGGCGAGGTCTACGCCGTCGCCCAGGGCGCGCTCGCCACCGGCGCCATCGCCGCCCGCGGCGCGGCCGGCTCGGTCACACGCGGCGTCCCCACCGCCGGGCACATCGCCAACGGCGCCACCGTCGAACGCGAAGTTCCGTTCCGCCTGGACCAAAGCCACACCATCGATCTCTCGTTGCGCAACCCCGACTTCACCACGGCCGGGCGCATCGCCTCCGCCATCGCCGCGGCAGTCGGCCCGATCGCCCGCGTCACCGACCCCCGCACCGTGGTGGTCGATCTGCACGGCCGCGACCCGATCTCGACACTCGGCACCATCGAAGACCTGCGCGTCGAGCCCGACACACCGGCCATCGTGGTGATCGACGAGGCCAGCGGCACCGTGGTCATGGGCGCCAACGTACGCATCAGCACGGTCGCCATCGCGCAGGGCAATCTGACCATCCGCGTGACCGAAACGCCGGAGGTCAGCCAGCCCGGCCCGCTCTCCAACGGAACCACCAAGGTTGTCCCGCGCACCCAGGTACAGGTGGATGACCAGCACGACCGCAAGCTCGGCATCATCCACGGCAGCGTCACCCTGCGCGACTTGGTGGCCAGCCTGAACGCGCTCGGGGTCGGACCGCGCGATCTGATCAGCATCTTGCAGGCGATCAAGACCGCCGACGCACTGCAAGCCGACTTGGTGGTACGCTGATGCTGACGCTGCCGCCCCTCGACGCCGGACCGCCGCCCAACGATCTGCCCCCGGCCAAGGCTGCCGCTTTCTGGCAAAAAGCCCAGGATTTCGAAGCAATGGCCTTGGGCGAGCTGCTCAACCCGATATTCAACTCGGTCGATACCGCCAATGGCCCGTTCGGCGGCGGTGAGGGCGAAACCGCCTGGAAGCCGATGCTGGTGCGCGAGATCGCGAAACAGATGGAAGCGCAAGGCGGCCTCGGCCTGGCCCGCCCAGTGTTCGAGGCCTTGCTGCACGCGCAGGAGAAAAAATCGTGACCACGCCTGGCCTGCTGGAACGGGCGGAACGGCTGGCCGCCGTCCTCGCGGCCGAAAATGCCGCGCTCACCGTGCTCGATCTGCAGCGCGTCGCCGCCCTGGCCGGCGACAAACGCGAGGCCGCCGACGCGCTCGCAGCCACTCCGCCCGGCCCTCCATCCCCAGAATCGCGGGCGCAACTGGAATCGTGCGGAAGTCGGCTGACGATCCTGATGGAGGAAAACCGCCGCCTCCTGGAACGGGCAATTGCTGTCCAGGCCCGCGTGCTCTGCATCATCGCCCGCGCCGGCAGGCGGGAAATGGCCCATCGCCCGACGGCTTACGGCAGGGGTGGCGCCCCTGTTGCGTCCGCTCGCCCCCGGGCAATGGCGATCATGGCGCGGGCCTGACCGGAACACGGACTGACCCACTCGGCATTCTCGCGAAAAGCCGGAATCCATGGCGGCCCTCAGCTCGCTTCGCCCGCATGAACCGCGTGTCCCGAACGACCCGCGGCAAGCTGTCCCCCTGGGTGAAATCGCTCCAGTCGAAATCCCGCTCCGGCCTGGCGGATGCATTTCCGCATCAGCGACGGCAACGCGAGCCCATCGAGCTCGCTCATCGGCTGAATGATCCCGTCCGCCGCGATCCGCCTTACACTGGCGGCGAGCAATCCGATACGCAGCTCGAAATGAGTGAAGCCATGCCGCACCTCCCCGTTAGCCCGCCAGTCTTGCCGGCATGGGTGCCAGTGCCAGCGCCTCGTCTTCGCCCCAGGGAGCTTCCCGCCAGTCGGTGCCCGGCAACTCCATCATGCCGCCCAGCAAGCCGGATGGCGGCCGTCGGCGTAGCAAGACACGGCCGTCGGCATCCGTCAGCCAGAAATGGACGCCATAACGGACCGGGCGCAGCGGTTTCGGTGCCCGGCGCGGCAGCTCCTCGGCAATTCCCGCGCGTCGGCCAGCACAGCCCGCCATCAACGGACAGATGCCGCAGGCAGGTGACGCCGGCGTACAGATCGTGGCACCCAGATCGAACAGGGCCTGGGCGAAATCGGCAGGGCGGCTCGCCGCCTCGGGCTGCTGCGCCAGTCGAGCGGCGGCCGCGCCGATGGTGGCCTTGGCAGTCGGCAACGGCTCGGTAATTGCCAGCACGCGCGCCAGCACCCGCTCCACATTGCCATCGACCGGCACGCCCGGCTGGCCGAATGCGATGGCGGCAATCGCCGTCGCCGTATAGGGACCGATCCCGGGCAACGCCCGCAGCCGCCCGGCGTCGGTGGGAAACCCGCCCGCCGCTGTTACCATGCCGGCGCAGGCATGCAGGTTGCGCGCCCGCGCGTAGTAGCCAAGTCCGGCCCAGGCGGCCAGCACATCGTCAAGCGGCGCCACGGCCAGCGCCTCGACCGTGGGGAAGCGACTGACGAACCGCTCGAAGTAGGGTATGGCGGCGGTCACGGTTGTCTGTTGCAACATGACCTCGCTCAGCCATACCCGGTACGGATCCGCGGTCTCGTCAGGGCCGGCTCGCCAGGGCAGGCTGCGGCGGTGCCGGTCGTACCAGGCCAGCAGAGGTGCGCCGATGGTGGAAAAACGCATGGTCGCCGGTATGGCGGTCCCCGAACGACACGTCTACGGCCCGCGGCCGCTCGGCGGGTTGCTTCCGCGCATCACCCGCCCGGCGTTCCGGCGGCATTCGCCGGCCGCGGCGCAGCTTCTGGCGGACTGGGCGGACATCGTCGGCCCTGCCCTGGCTGCCGTCACCGTCCCGCGCCGGCTGGTCGCGGGTACGCTGACCCTGGCCTGCGCCGGGCCGATCGCGATCGAGCTGCAGCATCTCAGCACCGAGCTGATCGCCCGCATCAACGGGCACCTCGGCAGCCAGGCGGTGCATCGGCTCCGGTTCGTTCAGACCGCAACCGGCTCCGCCGCGATTGTCCCGCTTGCCCGTCCTGTTAACGCCGCGGCACGCCAGGCCGCCCTGGCGTCGGTCGCCCACCTGCCCGCCGGGCCGTTGCGCGAGGCTTTGGCCACCCTGGGCGCGGCAGTGCTGGGGCAGCCCTCGACCTCGGCCCACGCACAGTCCTAGAATGCAACATATAGAGGATGTCATGAGAATCCAGCGTCGTCGCCTACTACAGCTTGTTGCCGCGGGAGCCGCCGCCCCCGCCCTGGCCCCGCCCTGGCCCACGCGGCTGGCCCCACGCAGGTGCAGACCGCCGCCTGGGAATCGGAGCGTGCGGTGGGCAGCCCCCAGGCCAAGGCCACGGTGGAGGAGTATTTCTCCCTCACTTGCACGCATTGCGCCCGCTTCGCCCAGACCACGTTCCAGGAGGTCCAGAAGAACCTGATCGATCCCGGCAAAGTGCGCTGGGTGTTCAAGGACTTCCCGCTCGACCGGATTGCGCTGCAGGCGGCCATGGTGGCACGCGCCCTGCCGCCTGATCGCTACGAACCTTTCGTCCTCGCGCTGTTCGCCAGCCAGGACCGCTGGGCCTTCGCGCAGGGCGTCGATTACACCAAGGAGCTGTGGAACATGGCCGCGCTGGCTGGGATGAACCGCGCCACGTTCGACAGCGTGATCGCCGATACCGACTTCCAGAACTGGATCCTGGCGCAACAGAACCAGGCCGAGCAGAAATACAAGATCGACGCGACTCCAAGCTTCGTGGTCAACGGCCAGAAATATTCCGGCGAGATGAGCTACGACGAATTCGTCAAGCTGTTGCCGGGCGTCTCCTGATACGGAGTAGCTTTTGCCGGTTCGCTTCTCCCGCCTGCGCATCGCCGGATTCAAGAGCTTCGCCGAGCCGGCCACGGTGGAGATATTCCCCGGCCTGACCGGCATCGTCGGCCCCAACGGCTGCGGCAAGTCCAACGTGGTCGACGCGCTGCGCTGGGCGATGGGCGAAGCGAGCGCCCGCAGCCTGCGCGGCGGCGACATGGACGACGTGATCTTCGCCGGTACCGTCGGCCGGCCGTCGCGCAATATCGCCGAGGTCGCGCTGACGCTGGACGAGGCCGCCGGCATCGCCCCGCCGCCGTTCCACGAACAACCGGAGCTGGAGATCAGCCGCCGCATCGAACGCGGGGCCGGCAGCGCCTTCCGCGTCAATGGGCGAGAGGTGCGGGCGCGCGACGTGCAGACCCTGTTCGCCGATCTTGCCTCCGGCGCCCGCACCTCGGCCATCGTCAGCCAGGGCCGCATCGGCGCGCTGGTGGCCAGCCGCCCGGAAGAGCGCCGCGCCGTGCTGGAAGAAGCCGCCGGCATCACCGGACTGCACGCCCGCCGCCACGAAGCCGAGCTGAAGCTGCGCGCCGCCGAGGCGAACCTGGCCCGCGCCGAGGATCTGCGCGGCCAGTTGGAGGCACAACTGGCCGGCCTGAAACGGCAGGTCCGCCAGGCCAGCCGGTACCGCAACCTGTCTGGTGCCATCCGCCAGGCGGAGGCCGAACTTCTTTCCATCCAGCGGGCGCGCGCCGAAGCGGCGCGCACGCAGGCCCACGCCGCCCTCGCCGCTTCTCAGCAGACCGTGGACGCAGCGGGTGCCGAAGTTGCCGCCGCAACGGCACGCGCAACCCAGCTCGCGGACGGCTTGGCACCTCTTCGCACCGCGGAATCGGACGCACGCACGGTGCTGGAACGGTGCCGGATGGCGCAGGAACAGCTCGCCGCAGCAGAGGCGCGGGCCAACGCCGCCCTGGCGGATGCCGAACGGCGGCTTGCCCAGCTCCGCAACGACCTTGTCCACGCCGAGCAGCTCAGCCGCGACGCCACCGCCGCGGAATCGCGCCTGGCCCAGGAAGACACTGCCCTGGCCGAGGCTGGACACACATTTCCGGCCCGGATCGAGACCACCGAACAAACCGCCCTGCAAGCCTCCGACGCCGTGCGCGAGGCAGAAGCCGCTGCCAATCGCGCCACCGAGGCAGCCGCCGAAGCTGCCGCCCGCATCCAGGCCGCAACGCAGGAGCTAGCTGCCGCCGAGCAGCGCGCCCGCCGCCTCGCCGCCCAGCATGCCAACATTTTGCAGGAGCGTGACCGGGTCCGCCAACAGGCAATCGATCCGGCCCAGGTCTCTGCCTCGGTCGCCGAACGGGATGCTGCCGCCACCAGCCTGTCGGAGCTGCGGACCGCGCTCGAACAGGCCGAACAGCGGCACACCGCCGCCCAGTCGGCGCTCGCCGACGCCCGCACCCGCCAGAGCGCCGCCGATTCCCAGCGCGCCCAGTTGGCGGCCGAGACCCGCGCCCTGGCGGACGTGCTGGCCGTGAAGGATGACGAGCGGTGGCCGCCGATGGTCGACGCGCTCGCTGTCCCCCCGGGGCTGGAGACCGCATTGGGTGCCGCACTCGGCGAGGAGCTGACATCGGCCGCCGATCCGGCCGCCGCCCGGCATTGGCGCGATCTGCCGGCCTTCGCTCCGCCGCCCCCGCTGCCCGCCGGCGCCGAACCGCTGGGCGGTCTGGTCGGCGGACCGGCGGCCCTCGGGCGAGCGCTGTCGCAGATCGGCCTGGTCCCTGACGAAACCACCGGTGACGCGGCACAGGGTCTGCTCGCGCCCGGTCAATGTGTCGTGTCCGGTGACGGAGCAGTCTGGCGCTGGGATGGCTACACGATCCGGGCAGGCACGCCGACCGCCGCCGCCGTCCGCCTGCGCCAGCGCAACCGCCTGAGCGCGCTTCGTGCCGACCTTGCAGCCGCGGAAGCTGCCGCCACGGCCGCGACTGCCGCCCGCATGGAAGCGGAATCCGCGGAACGCGTTGCCGCCGCGGCCGGGCAGGAAGCCCGCACCGCCCGCCGGAATGCCGAGACACGGCTGGACCGCGCCCGTGCCGCCGCCGCGCAACTGGAAGCGCAGGCTGCCACCGCCGCCGCCCGCCTGGCGGCCGTGGATCAGCAGCTCGCGCGACTGGAGCCGGACTGCGCCGAGGCCGATGCCGCTCTGGAACTCGCCCGTGCCGGGCGCGACGCCCTGCCCGATCCGGCGGAGCTGCGGACCGCCATGGAGCAGGCGCGGGCGATCCTGGTCCAGGCTCGCAGTGCCGAGACCCAGGCACGCGCCGAGCTGGAAGCACTCCGCCGCGACCACGAGGCCGGCACCATCCGCCGCCACGCAATTGCCGTCGAGCGCACCGCCTGGCGAGAGCGTACCGGCGACGCCACCCTCCGTGTCACTGACCTCGCCGCCCGCCGCCAGCAGGCCGAAGCCGAGCTTGCAGGCCTGGCAGCGGCACCCGCCCAGGCGGCCGAGCAGCGGCGACAGGCCGCCTCAGCCCTGGAGGCGGCGCATTCGGCCCATCGACGCGCCGCCGCGGAACTCGCCGAAGCCGTGAAGCTGTCGGCCGAAGCGGACCGCGCGGCCCGCTCCGCCGACATCGCCCTGGGGACCGCGCGGGAAGTGCTGGTGCGTGCCGAAGGAGCCGCCACGCAGGCCGACCATGCCTGGGGCACCATCGCTGAACATATCCTGCAACGGCTGGGCGACGCCTCCGCGCTGCCCGATCCGCCCGCCGAGCTCGCACCCGAGTTTGAGGAGAAGGCCCGCAAACGGCACGAACGGCTGTTGAAGGAACGCGAGGAAATGGGGCCGGTGAATCTTCGCGCCGACCTGGAAGCCGGCGAGGTCGAGCAGCAGATCGCCGCCATCGAGCGCGAACGGGAGGAGATCGGCACCGCCATCGCCCGCCTTCGCGGCTCGATCGGCCATTTGAATCGGGAGGGACGGGAACGGCTGACCGCAATGTTCGAGCAGGTGGATCGCCATTTCCAGGCGCTGTTCACCCGCATGTTCGGCGGCGGCCGGGCGCATCTGGCACTGGTCGGCTCCGACGATCCGCTGGAGGCCGGGCTGGAGCTGTACGCCCAGCCGCCGGGGAAGAAACTCTCCAGCCTGTCGCTGCTGTCCGGCGGAGAACAGGCCCTGACCGCGCTTTCCCTGATCTTCGCGGTGTTCCACTGTAATCCAGCGCCGGTGTGCGTGCTGGACGAGGTGGACGCGCCGCTGGACGACGTGAATGTGGAACGGTTCTGTCACCTGCTGGACGACGTGTCGCGGGAAACCGAGACCCGCTTCATGGTGGTCACCCACCATCCGCTGACCATGGCACGCATGGATCGGTTGTATGGGGTCACCATGCAGGAACGTGGCGTATCGCGGCTGCTCTCCGTCGATCTGGCGACGGCGACAGACATCGCCGAGCCAGCCCGGATGGCAGCGGAATAAGCTTCTGGGGCCATCCCCTTGTCCGCAAATGAAGAAACACAACAGAAACACGTTGGATACAAAGCGGGCTTAGCTGTACAGTTAACCGTTAACTGGTCAAAAAAGGAGTTCGGCTATGACCGTAAGCAAGCGCTTCGGTGCGGTGGCTGCGGTGCTTGGCCTGGCCGCGGTCGGGACGGCAGCGCTTCCAGGGTCCGCGAACGCATGGTGGGCCCGCGGCGGGTGCTGCTGGGGCGGTGGAGTTGGATTTGGCGTCGTGCTGCCGCCCGTGGTCATAGCTCCTCCGCCCGTCTACGTGGCACCACCGGTCGTGTATGCCCCGCCGCCTCCGCCGGTCTATTACGGCTATGGCGCGCCGGCGCAGCACTACTGGATTCCGGGCGTCTGGCGCGGCGGCTACTGGGTCCCGGGACACTGGAGCTGACGGCTAAGGGCTCGTCATGGAACAACCGAATTGACCGTCATTCCCGCGAAAAGCGGGAATCCAGCGGGCGGCGGTAGATTCCCGCTTTCGCGGGAATGACGAGATGACGCGGTTGTTTCCGAACAACTCCTAACCCGGATTGGCTGCCACCGCGAGACGCTCGGTCTAACGGGATTAACCTGGTTGCCAGGGGCTCCGTGCCCAACGGGAACGCAACCGGCACCCTCCCCGCTATTCTGGCAGGATCGCCACCGCGCGGGTCCATCCGGCGGATCCGCGATGTACTTTCACCGGGAAACAGACAACCTCGAATCCGTCGGGCGGAAGCTGCTCCAGGTTGTGCAGCTTCTCCAGGTGCGAATAGCCTATCTCGCGTCCTGCCCGGTGGCCTTCCCAGATCAGGCTGGCATCGCCGCTCCGGGCGACACGATCGCGGGTGAAACTGAACGGCGCATCCCAGCTCCATCCGTCTGTACCTACCAGCCGGATGCCTCGTTCCAGCAGCCATAGCGTCGCCGCCTTTCCCATCCCGCAACCCGAGTCCACATAATCGGGCTGGCCGTAACGGATGCCCGCGCGCGTGTTGACCAGCACGATCTCCAGCGGGCGCAAGGTGTGGCCGATGCGCTCCAGCTCCGAGCCGACATCGGCCGGTGTGGCGACACAGCCATCCGGCAAATGGCGGAAATCCAGTTTCACGGCGGGTTGGAAGCACCATTCCAGCGGTATCTCGTCGATCCGCCAGGAGGGCTCGCCGCCGGGTATCAGCGCGTGATTCATCGACGAGAAATAATGGTACGGCGCGTCCAGGTGCGTGCCGTTATGCGTGCTGATCTGCACGCGTTCCACCGCGGCATACTCGCCTTGCGGAAGCTGCTCGACCGCAACGCCCATATACTCCGCCATCGCCGGCGCGGTCTGGTGATGATCGAGATACTCGATCTGCGGCAGCATGTGCGGCGGATCGCTGGCGATACCCGCCTTCAGGGGCACCGAAATATCGATCAATCGACGTGGCATGCCGTTCCTCCTGGTTCCAACCTGGGGGTCCTGGGCTTCGCGGCGCCGGGCGGACCACCATCCCGTCGCGATCGCGCACGGGGCCGGTTCCGTGCACCGATTGCAAATCGTGCCCGGCACCGGTGTCGTCGTCCATTGCCGGATGACCCGATGGCGCGTTGGACGATGCCGCCGAGGCTGGCGCATGATCGGGCCGCAATACTAAAACTAAACGGGAGGCGGACGATGGGATCGATCAGGCTGGCAAGCATGGCAGCCGCTACGATACTCGGAGCGACAGTGGCGCTGTCGGCGAGCGCAAAGACACTGGTCTATTGCTCCGAGGGCAGCCCGGAAGGGTTCACGCCCGCCTTGTATACCTCCGGACCGACCTTCGACGCGACGTCGCGGCAAATCTTTAACCGCCTGGTGGAATTCAAGCGCGGCACCGTCGATCCGGTGCCCGGGCTCGCGGTCTCCTGGGATATCAGCGCGGACGGGCTGACCTATACGTTCCATCTACGGCACGGGGTGAAATTCCACACCACGCCTTGGTTCATGCCGACGCGCGACTTCGATGCCGACGATGTGCTGTTCAGCTTCAACCGGCAATGGAAGCCGGAAGACCCGTGGCACAGCGTTTCGCATAGCAATTTTTCATATTTCAACAGCATGGCCTTGCCGCAGCTTCTCAAGTCCATCAGCAAGGCGGACGATTATACCGTGGTCTTCACGCTGAACCGTCCGGAAGCGCCGTTCATCTCGGAGCTGGGGATGGATTTCGCGTCGATCCAATCGGCGGAATTCGCCGACAAGATGATGAAGGCGGGAACACCGGAGAAGTTCGATCATTTTCCGGTCGGCACCGGTCCGTTCGTGTTCGTGAATTACCAGCCGGATTCGGTCATCCGTTATGCCGCGAACCCGGATTACTGGAACGGCCGACCGAAGATCGACAACCTGGTGTTCGCGATCACACCCGACCCCTCGGTACGCTTTGCCAAGCTGAAGGCCAACGAGTGCCAGATCATCGCATTGCCGAACCCGGCCGACCTGCCGGCCATGAAGGCCGATCCGAACCTGAAAGTGCTCAGCGGGCCGGCGCTCAATATCGGATATTGGGCATTCAACACCGAGAAGAAGCCGTTCGACGATGCACGCGTGCGCCGCGCTATGGCGATGGCGATCGACAAGAAGGCGATCCTGCAGTCGGTGTATCTCGGCACCGGGGTGAACGCGGTGAACCTGATCCCGCCGAATCTCTGGTCCTATAACAGCGCCGTGAAGGACTATCCGTACGATCCGGCGCAAGCCAAAAAGCTGTTGGCGGAGGCGGGGTATCCGAACGGATTCTCCACCGACATCTGGGCCATGCCGGTACAGCGGCCGTACAATCCGAACGCCAAGCGCATGGCGGAGTTGATTCAGGCCGACCTGGCGAAGATCGAAGTCACCGCCCGGATCGTCACCTATGAATGGGGTGAGTATCTGAAACGGGTGCAGGAAGGCGACCACCAGACAGTGCTGCTCGGCTGGAGCGCGGATATCGGCGACCCGGATAATTTCTTTTACGTGCTGCTGAGTTGCGAGGCGGCCAAAGCCGGGTCGACCACCCGGTGGTGCAACAAGGATTACGATGATCTGGTAACGCGAGCCAAGCAACTGACCACCCGTGAACAGCGGACGCCGTTGTATGAGCAGGCGCAGGTGATCATGAAGCAGGAGTTGCCGCTGGTGACCATCGCGCATTCGGTGGTCAGCGTGCCGATGCGGAAGGATGTAGTCGGCTTCCAGCTCAGCCCGCTGGGGGCGCCCCATTATTTCGATCAGGTGGATTTGCCATAACCGCGCCGTGGGCGCCTGCTGGCAACCACCAGGGAGTGTCATTTCATTCGGGAGGAAAATGACGATCCCGATGCATGACGCTGACCAACGGCAGCGGCGACGCCCTTCCCTGGGGCGTCGCCGCTGCCGGCTCTATGAGCCTCTCGTGTAGTCGATCGAGCAATAAGCGCCGCCCATGAAGCGCTCCTCGATCGGATCGTCGGTGACCTGTCCCGCCAGTTGCCCGGCAAATGGATCGGCGCTGTCCTGCGGCGCCCAACCAATCGTTTCGCGTGCGTCATTGCGCCACCAGGTCATGCGGCTGTTCTTCGACGCGCCCCAGATCACCTCACAACCGACGCGTTCCGTCAGCACGCAGCGTGTGACCAGCCGCGCCAGGTCCGCGTACGACAGCCAGGTCGCCAGCATCCGTGCGTTGGTCGGTTCCGGGAAGCTGGAGCCGATCCGGATGGAGACGCTTTCGACCCCGTGCTTCATCCAATAAAGCCGACCCATCAGTTCGGCATAGGCTTTCGATAGCCCGTAATAGCCGTCCGGCATCAGTTGCGTGTCGGCGTCGATGGTTTCCGAACGCTCGTGGAAGCCGATCGCATGGTTGGAGGAAGCGAAGACCACGCGCGCCTTCTCTCGCCGGGCGGCTTCGTAGATGTGATATAGCCCGCGGATGTTGGGGCCCAGCACCTCCTCGAACGGCTTTTCGGTCGAAACGCCGCCGAAATGCAGGATGGCGCCACAGCCCTCGGCAAGCCGCAGCATCGTCACCCCGTCGTTCAGGTCGGCGCGAGTGAAGCCTGCGCCGGAGGGCACATTGTCAGGGAATGGCACGATATCCGTCAGGCGCAGCGTCCAGCCCTGGGCCGACAAGGCGCGGGTCAACGCACGGCCGAGATTCCCGGACGCACCGGTCAGCAGCACCGGTTTGGCTGGTTTATCGTTCATCAGTCGTTCTCCCGTGCATGGTTGGTGGCGGCACCATGCGTGGGATCGGGCGGGGTGGACAGGTCCGGTTCGCGGCCGGAGCCCAATATCGCGGCTTGGGCTCGCGGCAGCGATGACCGCGACCCCCATTGGTTGACCCGCCGCCCTGCGGTTAGGGGTTTATCGACGGGTTCCATGCGAACTCGCCAACCGGTCGATGACGGAATAAGGCAGCATGCCCGACACGCCGGTTGAAGCCCGAGGCGCAGCACCCTACCCTTCGGACATGGAAGCGCGCGTCGGTGTCCTGGAAGAGATCGCCGTCGCCACCAAGTCCGCGATCGAACGGCTGGACCGGCGCATCGACAACGTGGAGAACGAACTACGCCAGTTCCGCTCGGAGGTCACTGCGGAATTCCATGGCCTCCGTGCGGTGGAGTTCCATGGCCTCCGTGCGGACATTATGTCGGAATTCCGTGCCATGCGCGCGGAGCATCGCGCCGACTTCCGCTGGATCGTCGGGCTCGGCCTAGGCACCGCCGGCGCCCTGCTCGTTGTCATGGCGCACGGATTTCACTGGCTCTAACCGCCCCTTACCCTTCCGCCACGCACCATCGCTTGCCCGACGCGGCAGCCTTTCGCTAGTTTGCCCGCCCAACCTCGGAACACAGCATGAACGATCTGTTCGGCGCGCCGCCCAGGAAATCGTCCGGGCGGCCCACGGACCCCGGCACCGCCGCCTATTCCGCCAAGGATATCGAGGTCCTGGAGGGGCTGGAACCGGTGCGCCGGCACCCCGGCATGTATATCGGCGGCACCGACGAAACGGCGATGCACCACCTCGCCGCCGAAATCCTCGACAACTCGATGGACGAGGCGGTTGCCGGACATGCCAGCTTCATCGAGGTGACGCTGGAGCCCGGCAACTGGCTGACCGTGCGTGACAACGGCCGCGGCATCCCGGTCGATCCGCACCCTAAATTCAAGCCGCTCAGCGCGCTGGAAGTGATCCTCACCACCCTGCATTCGGGCGGCAAGTTCGGCGGAAAGATCTACGAGACATCCGGCGGCCTGCACGGTGTCGGCAGCTCGGTCGTCAACGCGCTGTCCGAACGGTTGGAGGTGGAGGTCGCGCGCGACCGCATTCTGTGGAAGCAGGCCTATGTGCGCGGCAAGTCGACCGGCAAGCTGCACAATGCCGGCCCGGTGCACAATCGCCGCGGCACCGCCGTCCGGTTCAAGCCGGACTCGCAGATTTTCGGTTCCCACGCGTTCAGCCCGGAGCGGCTGTATCGGCTGTGCCGCTCCAAGGCATACCTGTTCCGCGGCGTCGAGATCCGCTGGGCCTGCGACCCGGCGCTGCTGCGCGGCAGCGACATCCCCGCCGAAGCCGTGCTGCATTTCCCCGGCGGCCTGCGCGACAGTTTGACCGAAGATATCGGCAGCACGCCCCTGGTCCTCCCCCTTCCCTGGTCCGGCGACGCCGACCTGCCCGGCGACTCCCGCGGCCGCCTGGAATGGGCCGCCGCCTGGCTGGAAGACGGCGAGGGGTTCCTGCACTCCTACTGCAACACCGTGCCCACCCCGCTTGGCGGCACCCACGAGGCCGGCTTCCGCGCGGCACTGGTGAAAGGCCTGCGCGCCTGGGGCGAGCATCGTGGCAACCGCCGCGCCGCCGCGATCACCGCCGAGGACCTGCTCGGCCCGCTGGCCGCCAAGCTGTCGGTGTTCCTGCGTGACCCGCAGTTCCAGGGCCAGACCAAGGAGAAGCTCACCAGCGCCGAAGCCTCGCGGCTGGTGGAAACCGCATTGCGTGACCGGTTCGACCACTGGCTCGCCGGCGATCCGGCACAGGCGGACAATCTGCTGGCGTTCGTCATCGAGCGCGCCGAGGAACGGCTGCGCCGCAAGGAGTCCAAGGACACCGCGCGCAAATCGCCGACCCGGCGGCTACGTCTCCCCGGCAAGCTCACCGACTGCACGCGCGAGAACGCTGCGGAAACCGAGATTTTTCTGGTCGAAGGCGATTCCGCCGGCGGGTCCGCCAAGCAGGCGCGCAACCGGGAAACCCAGGCGGTGCTGCCGCTGCGCGGGCAAGATCCTGAACGTCGCCAGCGCCTCGGCCGACAAGCTGCGGCAGAACCAGGAGCTGAAGGATCTGATCGAGGCGCTGGGCTGCGGCGCCGGAGACCGTTTCGATCGCAACAAGCTGCGCTATGGCCGCATCATCATCATGACCGACGCCGACGTGGACGGCGCGCACATCGCTTCGTTGCTGATGACGTTCTTCTACCGTGAGCTGCCGGAGCTGGTGCGGCATGGGCACGTATACCTGGCGCAGCCCCCGCTGTATCGGCTGACGCAGGGCGCGAAGTCGGTCTATGCGATGGACGACGCGGATCGCCAGCGCAAGCTGAAATCCGACTTCAAGGCCGGTGCGAAAGTGGAGATCAGCCGGTTCAAGGGGCTAGGCGAGATGCCGCCCTCGCAGCTCAAGGAAACCACCATGGACCCGCGTCACCGGACGCTGCTGAAGGTGGTGGCGACGCCCGAGGAGCGGGCGAAAACCAACGAGTTGGTCGAAAGCCTGATGGGCCGCCGCCCGGAGCTGCGGTTTCAGTTCATTCAGGAGCATGCGCGCACGGTGGAGGAGGTCGATGTGTAATATTCGGTCATGGCCGCCCCCTTTCCGTCGTGGCCGGCCCCATTCCGTCATGCCCGGGCTTGTCCGGCTTGGCCCGGCCATCCATGACTTTGTCGCCCACCGCGCCGCTCGTTCGCCTCACGCTACTCCGGGCAACACCGGCAGGATGAGTCATTCTCAATGCGGTCTGGTATAATACCTTGCTTATCCGCCTCCCCTTGCGGGAGGGGCTAGGGGAGGGGTTGCGGCACGGATCGGTCAGTAACAGGGGCCTCTGATATAATATGAAACCACCGTGATGGACCCAGGATAAGACAGCAGCGAACGTGCCCGGACCGCCACCCGCGGCGGCAGTTTGCGGGACTACTCCGCCGCCACCTTCTCCAACTCCGCCGTTTCCTTCAACTCCGCAGCCTTCGCCTCCACCAGCTCCACGATATGGTCGATCATCCGCCCGGCCTCGATCGTGTGATCCGTCTTGCCGGCCCGGTACACCATATGCCGCCCGGCCCCCCCGCCGGTCAGCCCGATATCGGTCATCAGCGCCTCGCCGGGCCCGTTCACCACACAGCCGATGATCGAAAGTGTCAGCGGCGTCTCGATATGCGCCAGCCGGTCCTCCAGCTCCTTCACCGTCTCGATCACATTGAAGCCCTGCCGCGCGCAGGACGGGCAGGAGATCACCTTCACCCCTCGATGCCGGATCCCAAGCGCCTTCAGCAGGTCCCAGCCGACCCGCACCTCTTCTTCCGGCTCGTCGGATAGCGACACGCGCAACGTATCGCCGATGCCGGCCCATAGCAGCGAGCCCAGGCCAACCGCCGACTTCACGGTGCCCATGCGCCGGCCGCCCGCCTCGGTGATGCCGATATGCAGCGGGTGATCGCACACCTCCGCCAGTTGCTGATACGCCGCCACCGCCAGGAACACGTCGGACGCCTTCACGCTGATCTTGAAGTCATGGAAGTCGTGCTGCTGCAGGATATCCGCGTGATAAAGCGCGCTTTCCACCAGCGCCTCCGGGTTCGGCTCGCCGTATTTCTCCAGCAGGTGCTTTTCCAGCGAACCGGCATTCACCCCGATACGCATGGAGCAGCCGTGGTCACGGGCCGCCCTGATCACTTCCTTCACGCGTTCGTCGCTGCCGATATTGCCGGGATTGATCCGCAGGCAGGCGGCGCCGCTCTCGGCGGCCTCGATCGCCCGTTTGTAGTGGAAATGGATATCCGCGACGATCGGCACGTCCACTTGGCGGACGATGTCCTTCAGTGCCAGCGCGCTCTCCCGGTCCGGGCAGGAGATGCGGACGATATCGGCACCCGCGGCCTGGGCGCGACCGACCTGGGCGACCGTGCCCGGCACATCGGTGGTCAGCGTATTGGTCATCGTCTGCACGCTGATCGGCGCGCCACCGCCCACCGGCACGCGGCCGACCTGGATGCGGCGAGACGTCCGGCGAGTGATCTGCTGGTAGGGGCGGTAGTTCATGTGGGTGGCTTTCTCCGTCGATGCGCGGATACGCGTGCCCTGCAAATGGGAGGTATTGCGGCGCCGCGCTAGCGCGCCGCGGTTACAGGCATCAGGCGGCCGGTGCGAATTGCGTCCGGGTCCAGCGGCAGGTCCCGCCGCACCGCGCCTGGATTTCCCAGCGGCGGGGTCGCGGTTCCGTCCAGCACCAGTTCGGTGCCGCCGGCGTTGCCGGTGGTAAGCACGAGGTTGCTGTTGCCCGACGGCACCGGCCAACTCTCGCCAGCATGGAGAATACGGCTGAACAGGACCTGGCCGCTGCGGTCGCGCACCTGGATCCATGCATCCGCGCTGGCACGGACGATCAGCCCGGTCTGCTGCTGGGATGCATCCTGCGAGGCGGGCGGCTGCGTCGGTGTCGGCGTCGCGGCCGCGGCGGAGCTTGGCGACAGCGACGGGTCCGTGGAAACCGTGCCCGCTGGCCCGGGGGAGATCGCCGAGGCAGCCGCCGGCACGCTGGGTGGAGCGGCGGCGACGACGACCGGTGGCGTCACCGGCGGACTGGCCTGCTCGGCAAGCGGCGCCAGGCGCGCGGGCACCGGTGCGACGGCTTCCGCTGGAAGCCGCCCCTCGCCAGACAGCCGGTACCAGGCGGCGTATCCGCCGACCGCCAGCACGAGACAGAGCAGCGCCACGACGCCGGCCGGCAGGCCACGGTCCGGCAGCGGCAAGGGGAACACCAGATCGGCCTTCCGGCTGACCTCGGCGGCCTCCCCCTTGAACCGACGCGAAAGATCGTCCGGATCCAGGCCCAGAGCCGCGGCATAGCTACGTAGAAACACCAGGGCGTAGGCATTGCCGGGAAGGTCGGCCAGGCGTCCTTGTTCCAGCGCCTGCAAATACGGAAGCCGAATGCAAAGCGCCGCCGCCATGTCGGGCAGGGTGCGCCCAAGCCGCTCCCGCGCGGCGGCAAGATCGGCGCCGACGCGCGGCGCGGCCGGAGGCTTCCGTTGCGGCGGACATCATTGACCGGTTTTCGGTCAGATTTGCTCTGCGGCCCTGCATCACGCCAGTCCCGACCCCCAATGACGTCGACAATGCAGCGCTGCGCCCCCAAGGGCATGATGGAGGGTGGCGCGATCGATACCGGTTTTTTGCCTGCCCCGACTTTGCCGGTTTTCGCAGCGTACGTCAACTCGTGCCAGCGGATGCTCGCGAACAATTCGATGGTTATACATCCAGACCGTGTTCCCGCGCCCACACGGTGATCGGTTCGCGCAGGCTGGCCGCCCCGTCGGCGGTGCGGCGGATCGCCGACAGCACGGCGCGGAACTCGGCGAGGTCGAGGTCGCCCAGCAGCGACTTGACCCCTGACAGACCCGCGGCCGGCATCGACAGGGTGCGAAATCCGAGCCCCACCAACGCCATCGCCTCGATCGGCCGGCCCGCCGCTTCGCCGCACAGCGATACCGGGACGCCATCGCCGCCGCGAGCCGCGGCAGCCGCCCGAACGAGCTGCTCCAGCAGGTCGAACACCGTGGGTGACAGCAGATCGTAGCGCCCGGCCAACTCAGGAGCGCCCCGATCAGCGGCGAACAGGAACTGCAGCAGATCATTGGAACCCACCGACACGAAATCCACCTCGGCGAGCAGCTCCGGCAGTTGCCATAATAACGCCGGAACCTCGAGCATGGTGCCAATCGTCAGCCGTTCGGGGGTGGGACGGATGCGCTTTGCCTCGGCCAGCAACAGGGCGCGGGCTGCGCGAAACTCGGCCACTGTCGCCACCATCGGGAACATGATGGAAAGCGGGCGGCCGGCGGCGGCCAGCAACAGGGCGCGAAGCTGCCGGCGCATGACGGCGGGGCGCTCCAGGCCGACCCGCAGGCTGCGCCACCCCATGGCCGGATTGGCCTCCTCCGGCAGCTCGGAGCCCGGCAACAACTTGTCGCTACCAAGGTCCAGGGTCCGGAACTGCACCGGCCGCTCAGCCGCCGTATCGAGAACCCGCGAGTACAAAGCGGTCTGATCGGCGACATCCATTACGGTGCCACGGGCCAGCATGGGAATTTCCGTGCGGAACAGCCCAATGCCCTCGGCACCGGTTCGCTCCAGCTCGTCCAGTTCCAGCGGCAGCCCGGCGTTGAGCATCAGGCACACGCGCGTCCCGTCACCGGTAACCGACGGACGATGACGAAGATACTGCAATCCCGCCTGCTGAGCAGAGCGGGCCTCCTGCGCCCGGGCGTAGGTTCGCGCGAGATCGGCCTCCGGCCGCAAATACAGCGTGCCCTCGTCGGCATCGAGCACGGCGTCATCGCCGGGCGCCGCTGCGGCAACCACCCCGCGTGTTCCGCCGAGCGCCGGCAACCCAAGCGCGCGGGCGAGAATGGCGGCGTGACCTGCTGGTGTGGCCTCCTCTATCACCAGGCCGGCGATACCCCTGCCGTGCCACCCCAGCAGTTCGGCAGGCCCAAGCCGCCGCGCCAGCAGGATAGCCCCCGGGGGCACCGGCGCCTGTTCGCTCGACCCGGCGAGTTCCGCCAGCAGACGGCCGGCCATGTCCTCGATATCGGCAAGCCGTTCGCGCAAATACGGATCGGAGATACGCCGCATCCGATCGTGCAGCTCGCCGGAGACACGTTGCACCGCCGCCTCCGCGGTCAGGCCGCCGCGGATCACCCCTTCCACCTTGCGCAGCCAGCCGGCGTCGGCCGCGACCAACCGATAGGCCTCGATCACCTCACGCGAAGCCACCCCATCGGCCGTGCCATCGAGCAACTGGCCATCCACCAGCTCGTCCAGCCCATGCTGCATCCGCTCGGCTGCGGCATGGAGTCTGTTCAATTCGGCGCCCGGGTTGTCGGTCAGCAGACGCCCGGCCGCGAGCCGGGCACCGTGCAGCACGATCGGTCCGATGGCGATACCGCCAACCAGCCGCGCACCCGAAAAAGTCCGCGGCACAGTGACCGAGGACCCCTTCCTCGGACCCCGCCGCCGCACCGGCCGTGCTCAGCGGTTCGGCCAGCAGCATGGCGAAGGTTTCGAGTTCCTCAACCTCTTCGGAGGTGTAGAGGCGGGGCGCGCGGTCCTGCACGGTAACGACGCCGACAGTGTGGCCGGCACGGCGGACCGGGATCGCCAGGAAGGAAGCGAACGGCTCCTCGCCGGTCTCGGGACGGTAGGCAAAACGGGGGTGGTTCTGGGCGTCAGCCAGATTCATCACCCGCGCGCTGGCGGCGCACAGCCCGACAATGCCCTCCCCGACGCGCAGCCTGGTTTGCCCGATGGCCGCCTGGTTGAGCCCGTGCGTCGCGATCAGTTCCAGAATGTCGCCGGGCCGCTTGATGTAGATCGAGGAGACATCGGCAGCCATTTCGCCGACCACCAGATCTACCAGTTCCGACAGATGCGGTGAGCCGCGTTCCAGCAACCCCCGGACACGCGCCAGGAGCCGCCGCGGCGGGCTCAGCCCGACGTCAGCCGGGGACACAAGAGTCTGCGGTCCGGCGCCGCGCCATCAGCGCGGCGACCGCCTGCTCGACCAGTTCGGCGATGATCGCCGCTGTCGGCTGTTCGGAGGTCACCATGCCGACCGATTGTCCGGCCATCACCGAGCCGGTTTTCACGTCACCGTCAATCGCCGCGCGGCGCAGCGCGCCGGCCCAGAAATGCTCGATTTCTAGCTGGGCGGCCTCCCGCGTGAGCTCGCCGCCCTGAAAGCGGCGGATGACGTCGGCCTGGTGTGCGAGGAACCGTTTAGTGCCATCGTTGACCAGTCCGCGTACCGGAATGACCGGAAACCGTTCATCGAGCTGGATCGACGGCAGAGCGTCGCGCGCATTGGCCCGAATAAACACTTGTTTGAAATGCGGATGGGCAATGGATTCCGTCGCAGCGGCGAAGCGGGTGCCGAGTTGGGCGCCAGATGCGCCCATCTCCAGGTACGCCAGGATAGCCTCGCCACGCCCCAACCCACCGGCAACAAACACCGGAACTTCGCGGATGTGCGGCAGGATTTCCTGGGCGAGCACGCCAAGCGAAACGGGACCGATATGACCCCCCGCCTCCGAACCTTCAATCACCAGGGCATCGACGCCGGAGCGGATCAGCCGCCGCGCGAGAACCAGGGCGGGGGTGAAAGCGATCAGCTTCGCCCCACCGTCCTTCACCGCACGCACGGCTCCCCCGGGCGGAATGCCGCCGGCCAGCACGATATGGCCGACCCGGGCCTCCAGACAGACGCGGATCAGCGCGTCCAGCGCCGGGTGCAGGGTGATCAGATTGACGCCGAACGGCCGCGTGGTCAGCGCCTGAGTCCCGGCGATTTCCGCCGCCAGCGCGTCGGGCTGCATGGAGCCGCAGGCGATCACACCGAAGCCACCGGCGTTGGAGATGGCGGCAACCAGGTGGCGCTCGCTGACCCAGCTCATGGCGCCGCCCATGATGGCATGGCGGCAGCCCAGGAAATCGGCACCGCGGGACCACAGACGGTTCAGTTCGTCGCCGGCCGCACCCTCACCCGGGGCGACAAGTGCGCCGCCCCTCGTGGCCGCGAACAGGCCCCCTTCCGGAAGCGAGCGAGGGGACGCGTCTTCAAGTGTAACGAGATCAGGGGACATCGAGACCATAAGCGGTATGAAGCGCACGAATGGCAAGTTCGGTATATTCGGCGGCGATCAGAACGCTGACTTTGATCTCGCTGGTGGAGATTACCTGGATATTGATCGCCTTGTCGGCCAGGGCGCGGAACATCGTGTTGGCGACGCCGGCGTGGCTCCGCATGCCCACCCCGACAACGCTGATCTTCGCCACTTCAGGGTCGGTGAGCAGTTCGGCATAACTGACCTGCGGGCGGGTGGCGTCCAGCGCCGCCAAAGCACGCGGCAGGTCGGCCTTGCCGACCGTAAAGGTCATGTCGGTAGTGCCGTCGGCGGATACGTTCTGCACGATCATATCCACGTTCACGTTCTGCTCCGACAGCGCGCCGAAGATCGCGGCGGCGATGCCGGGCCGGTCGGGCACGCGGCGAACGGTGATCTTCGCCTCGTCGCGCGAATAGGCGATGCCGGAAACGTTCTGCTTCTCCACGATCTCATCCTCGTCCACCACCAGCGTGCCGGGCAGGTCCTGGAAGCTCGATCGGACCTGCACCCGCACCTGCTCGTTCATCGCCAGCTCGACGCTGCGGGTCTGCAGCACTTTGGCCCCGACCGATGCCAGTTCCAGCATTTCTTCATAGCTGATCCGAAGCAATTTGCGGGCCTTCGGCACGATCCGCGGGTCGGTGGTGTAAACCCCGTCCACGTCAGTGTAGATGTCGCAGCGATCGGCCTTCAGCGCCGCAGCCAGCGCCACCGCCGAGGTATCCGATCCGCCCCGGCCGAGCGTGGTGATGCGATGGTTCGGGCTGATTCCCTGGAAGCCGGCGACCACCGGCACCTGGCCGGATTGCATGCGGCGGATCAGATCGGCGCCCTCGATCCCGGCGATGCGCGCCTTGCCATGAGCGTTATCGGTCCTGAAGGGGATCTGCCAGCCTTGCCAGGAACGTGCTTCAACCCCCAGCTCCTGCAAGGCGATGGCCAGCAGCCCGGTGGTCACCTGCTCACCGGTGGCAACCACCGCGTCGTATTCGCGGGCGTCGTGCAGGGGTGAGAGTGCCTGGCACCAGGCGACGAGCTGATTGGTGACACCCGCCATTGCAGAGAGGACAACGGCGACCTCGTTGCCTGCCTCGCGTTCGGCCTTGACGCGCGTGGCAACGTTGCGGATCCGATCAAGATCGGCCACGGACGTGCCGCCGAATTTCATGACGAGGCGCATGATGCGGTGCTCAGATAAGTAAGCGGTTCCTGTGGCGCGGGCAGACATACCGGCGCGGATGAGAGGGGGCAACATGCCGCGAACGACTGTCTCCGATGCCGCGCTGGCGCGGTTCGACGCGCTGGCCGCGGAGTGGTGGGACCCGCACGGGCCGATGCGGGCGCTGCACGCGATGAACCCGGTGCGCCTCGCCTGGATATGCGACCGGGCCGCACGGCGGTTCCCCGACCGACGCAGGGACTGAGCTGGCTGGATGTGGGCTGTGGGGCAGGGATCGCGGCCGAGGCGCTGGCTCGGCGGGGCTTCCAGGTCCTCGGAATCGATGCGGCTCCGGCAACCATCGAGGCCGCCCGCGCGCATGCGGCGCGGCAGGGAATTGATGTGGAGTACCGTGTTGCCGCCGCCGAGACCCTGCTTGCCGAGGGTCGACGTTTCCCGGTGATCACTGCGCTGGAGGTGATCGAGCACGTACCCGACCCGGCAGAATTCGTTTGGACGCTTGCATCCCTGCTGGAACCCGGCGGGCTGCTGTTCCTGTCGACCCTAAATCGCACCGTGCGGTCCTTCGTCGCCGCCAAGCTCGCCGCCGAATACGTGCTGCGATGGCTCCCCACCGGCACGCATGAGTGGGGGAAATTCCTCCCGCCGGCCGAACTGGCCGGCTACGCGCGAAATGCCGGACTGCGGGTGACTGATGTCGCGGGACTTGCACTCGACCCGCTGCGCGGCGGTTGGCGGATCACACGTGACCTTGGCATCAACTACCTAATGAGCACCGCTCGGATCTGATCACTCCCGGCCTTGGCAATATCGATGGGGGCCGGCGACGCAGTCCGCGGTGCGCGACTTCCAGCAACAGCAAGGCGATCAGGTCAACGGTCACGCACCTACCAACCCGCGCAGACGAAGACTCCAGATCCGTCATGCCCGCGAAAGCCGGCATCCAGCCGAAAGCCCGGGAAATTCCGAGGGTTTGCCTGAATTCCCGCATGCGCGGAAATGAAGAACATCGGTCACCCTCAATGCGGTCTGGTGTAATGCCAACCCGCGTTGATGCTGACCCTTCCCGTCATGGCCGGGCTTGTCCGGCTTGTCCCGGCCATCCACGACTTTGTCGCCCACCGCGCAGCTCGTTCGCTTCACGTTGCTCCGGGCGACACCGGCAGGATGGGTCATTCTCAATGCGGTCCGGTATAAGCTTCCGCACCATGAGTTCAACTGGGCCTGCTGGGAAGCCAGAGCGAATTCGGGAACAATCAGGGATTTGGCAACGGCGCCAATCAGCAAACGGGAAGCAACGCAAGCACCGGAGTGAACGCTTACAACAACGGGAATACCGGTGGGCACAACAGCACCGGCATGAACGGCTATGACAACAGTACCGAGCAGACGGTTACGACGGCAACGACAAAACCGGCGCCAATGGATATACCGGCAACAATAACCGTAGCGGCTACAGCACCAGCTTCAATAACGGCAATGCAGCTCGCCACCGTAACGGAACCGCCAACGATACTGGCAATGGCACCAGCAGCACCGGCAACAATCCCTAATGGCGACAATCCCTGATCGCGAATAGGTCGATCCGGGCGAAGCAAACTCTTGGTCAAAAGCGGGGCGAAAGCCCCGCTTTTTTATCCGCCCGCTCAGCCGTCCGCCCGCGGCACCCAGGGAATGCGCGAAACGTCGATCCCTTCATCCGACAGAGACTCCGCTTCGTCCGGCGTGGTTTCGCCGTAAATCCCCCGACGGTCGCTCTCGCCGCGATGCATCTTGCGGGCTTCCTCGGCGAACTGGGTGCCGACATAGTCGCAGTTACGCTCCACCTCGCTCCGAAGCCGCTGCAACATGGCCCGGAGATGATCGGGCAGACGGCCGGCGACGGCGCCCGAAGCAACCGGGACCCGCTCCGGTTCAGGCGCCGCGGTCGGCTCCTTGCGCGGGGCCGGCTCCGCGACAGCAACGGCTCGGGTGCTCACCGCCGGTGCCATGAGAGCCCGCGTCACCTGCGTATCGCCGCAGACAGGGCATTCGACCAGACCGAGATCGGACTGGCGATCGAACGCCGTGCTGTCCCTGAACCAGCCATCGAACTCATGATGCTGGCTGCAGTGCAACTGGTAATGGATCATCTCTCGACCTGCCGCCGCGCCATCCGGCGATTCCTCAACATTCTGGCACTCCCGGACATACAGTGCCAACAATACATTCGGGCCAACCGCAGGTCCGCATCACGCCCCCGGAATCGCCCCCCGGAGCAGCGCATCCAGCTTGCCGACCCGATCCAGCGCCAGCAACTCGTCGGAGTCGCCAATATGTTTTCCGCCGACAAAAATCTGCGGCACCGTGGTGCGTCCACCGGAGCGGCGGACGGATTCCTGGCGCTCCGCGGTACCCTGCGGAGCAGCGATCTCCCGGAATCCCACCTGCTTATCCGTCAGCAGGCGAATGGCGCGCGCGCAGTAAGGGCACCACGGCTGCGTGTAGATTTCGACCTCCGGCATGGCGAACTCCTCATTTCTCCTAAAACATAGTTGAGAGTGAGGTTTCCGCCACCGCATGATCACCGAGCAGATATGAAAACCTGCCCTCCTCCTGCTGTTCGCGACGCAGCCGGGCGGCGTTCACGCCGTCACGGGCGATTCCGGCGGCAATCCCGGGAAGCAGGCGCTCCGCAGCCTCGCGGATGCAGTGCGCGGTGAGCAGCCCAAGATCGCCGGCCGGAAGAACCGGTGTCTTATCGGTCGCGCCGGTGACCGTTCGGGCCACCAGGCGCAGGCGAGCGGGTAGCCCGGCGCAGTCCGGCAGCCGCAGAAACCAAGGATACCAGCCATTTCCGCTTCCGGGGCTGAGACCAGAGCTTCGTATCGGACCGCAATGGACTGATCGGCGATCGCCGCGCGAGCATGGGTCAGGTTCTGACGCACGGCGAGGATCGCGTACAGGCAGTCATCCACCGCGGCGAGAAACGCCTGCCTGTCATGCTGCACACGCTCGGCCATCAGCGACCCGAGCGCCCACGAGACCAGCATATCGGATACGCAAAGTTCAATTGGGTCGCGATCGAGTAGGATGAACTGAGCACCCGGAAACAGCCGCCGAAGGAAGCGCACGACCGTTGGGCTATGGTAGCGGATCTCCTTGAAGCCCCATCGTTGGCCTGGCCGCAGGTCCAGTGCGAACAGGCCGCGCACCATGGCCCGGCAGCCAGCCAGGAACGCGGCACCACCAAAAGGGACGGTCCAGGGGAGAAACCCGTCCCCGTCGGGCCGGCCCGAGGCATAATGCCGCAGCTCAGCCGGCGAGCGCTGCGGCAGCAGGCCGGCGTGCCGATCCAGCATGTCTTGTGCCTCAGCGAGCTTATTAAGAAAGCCTGCATGCTCGCCCCAGATGACCAGGCCGGGATGGCAGTTCAGCAACCGCGTGAGCAGCGTGCCGCCAGAACGGTGCTGGGCCAGCACGAAGACCGGCCTGTCTTGTTCAGGAGAGTCGGTTTCCGTTCGCATGCACGACGCAAGTCCCGGTTTGGCAGACACAGGTAACCAGGAAGAGTAAACGATCGGCTTCCGCCGTGTGGATGGGCGTCGCCAGAGCATGATCGCTTGAGGCGAAATCGCCAGAAAGCGTGAATTACCCTCCCATACCAAGCCGCATTGATGCTGACCCTTTCCGTCATGGCCGGCCCCTTTTCCGTCATGGCCGGGCTTGTCCAGGCTTGGCCCGGCCATCCACGACTTTGTCGCCCACCGCGCCGCTCGTTGGCTTCACGTTACTCCGGGCAACACCGGCAGGATGGGTCATCCTCAATGCGGTCCGGTATCAGCGTGCACTCTACAAACCGCGCGGATCCAGCGCGTCGCGCAGCCCGTCGCCGACCAGATTGAACGACAGCACGCAGAGAAAAATCGCCAGGCCAGGGAAGATCGCCAGCCACGGTGCCTGCGACAGGAACTGCTGGGCAGCATTGAGCATCGAACCCCAGGACGGAAGCGGCGGCTGCTGTCCCAGGCCCAGGAATGACAGGCTGGCCTCCGCGATGATCGCCTGGGCGATCGATAACGTCGCCTGCACAAGCACAGGCGGCACGATGTTCGGCGCGATATGGCGCAGCGCGACCCGCCAGCCCGGGTTTCCGATCGCCCAGGCGGCTTCGACGTAATCTTGGCTCGCGGCATCCATCGTGGACGCCCGCGCAACGCGCATGAAGCGAGGTGCCGTACTGACACCGATCGCGATCATCGCGTTGGTCAGGTCCGGACCCAGGAAGGCCGCCAGGGCGATCGCCAATATCAGGAACGGGCAGGCCAGCATGGCATCGACCAGCCGGCTGAGCAGCGCATCGATCACGCCCCCTGAAAAACCGGCGAGCAGCCCGGCAGGCACCCCCAGCGCCCCGGCAATCAGCACCGAGACCACGCCCGCCAGCATCGAGGCGCGGGCGCCAAAGATCACCCGCGACAGCACGTCCCGGCCTAGCTCGTCGGTACCCATCCAGTGCGCCCAGGAAGGCGCCTTGCGGATCGCCAGCCAGCTTGTCGCGATCGGATCGTACGGCGTGATCAGAGGCGCGAATACCGCCACGAAGATGAACACGGAAACCACCAGAAGACCGACAACCGCGGCGGGCCGGCCGATGAAGCCGCGGACCGCGAGGCGCGCCGGGCTTTCTACGATCAGTGCGCCGGCAGTGGTGACGCTCACAGCCGGTCCAGCGCGAAACGGACCTGATCGGCCAGTTCCGCCAGCCGGTATGGCTTCTGCAGCACCGACACATTGGGTCGCTGCTGGTGCGGTCGGTCGGTGTTTGCGTATCCCGATGTCATCAGCACCTTCAACCCGCCGCGGATCAGGCGCGCCTTGCGCACCAGCTCGAACCCATCCATGCCGCCGGGCAGCACGATGTCGCTGAACAGCAGATCGACATGCGGCTCGTGGTGCAGAATCTCCAGCGCGGCGGGTCCGTTGGCGGCAGTGATCACGCGGTATCCCAGATCGCTGATCGCCGCGACAGCGAGTTCCAGTACCTCGGGATTATCCTCGACAACGAGCACCGTCTCGGAGCCTGTCGGCCGCGTGTGGGGGAACTCGTCGACAGTGGACGCAGCCTGATCCGCCTGCTCGCAGCGGGGCAAGTACAGCGTGAACGCCGTGCCGGCACCCGGCTTCGTGTCCAGGATGATATAGCCGTCCGACTGGCGGGCGAAGCCATAGACCTGGCTGAGCCCAAGGCCGGTGCCCTTGCCCACCTCCTTGGTGGTGAAGAATGGCTCGAACACGTGGGCGGCGACGTCAGGTTCCATGCCCCTGCCGGTATCGGCAACACGAATGCTCACGTAGCTGCCGGCCGGCACACCCGGCGGGTTGCCGGCCGAGCCCTGAGTAATAGTGACGTTGCCAAGCGTTACATTAAGCTCGCCACCCGCCGGCATGGCGTCGCGGGCATTGACGGCCAGGTTCAGAACCGCCAATTCGAAGCGCCCCGGGTCGATCCGGCATGTCCATAGATCCGGCAGCGCCGTCGAGTGTAGCGCGATGCTCTCCCCAAGTGCCCGCGCGAGCAGCGGCTCGAGTGCATGGATGATCTCGTCCAGCCGCACGATTTCAGATCGCAGTGCACCGCGGCGGGCGAAAGCAAGCAATTGCTGCGTCAGCTCGGTGCCGCGGTCGGTCGCGGTTTCAGCCGTTCGCAGCAGACGCAACAGCTTTCCGGGCGGTGCCTCCCGCTGCTCCTGCAGGGTCTTGCGAATCATTTCGATGCTACCGACGATCACCATCAGCAGGTTGTTGAAATCATGCGCGATGCCGCCGGTAAGCTGTCCCACCGCCTCCAGCTTCTGGGTGTGCCAGAGCGCTTCTTCGGCCTGCCGCCGTCCGGCGATCTCGGTTTCCAGCCGTCGATTGGTATCCCGGAGTTCTCGTGTCCGCTCGACGACGAGTTCCTCCAGCGTGTCGTTCAGCCGGTGCAGCGCCTGCTCCGCGCCACGCATCCGCAGCAGGGCGCGGACGATGGCCAGCAGCTCCTCCGGTTCGATCGGTTCCACCAGAAACGCATCGGCGCCCCCATCCAGCGCCAGCGCGCGCTCCTGCGCGGTGGTGACGGCAGCCGACGTTTGCAGCACGATAATGTCCGGATAGGCCGACTTGATCTCGCGGCAGATATCGAACCCGTGTACGTCCGGCAGCCGCGTGTCGAGCAGCACCATCTCGGGCGCGGCGTCCTGGCACTGATCGAGCGCCGCCTGGCCCGATGCGGCTTCGGTAACCACATACCCGGCCTTCCGCAGCAGGTGCGTCTTCACATAGCGGCCGCCATCATCGTCATCGACGACGAGGACCGTGCTGCGCCGATCGCTCATCCCGCGGACACCGTCTCATCCGACCGAACCGCGGCATCGATTGCATCGGTCAGCATCTCGGACGACAGGTCCGATTTGGACAATATGCGGCACGCCCGCCCGAGCCGCCGCCGTTCGTCCGCCGACAGGATGGCGGAGGTCAGGACCATGGCCGGCAAATCCGCAAAATCCGCCTGGCCGCTGATCCGATCGAGAAACTCGAACCCGTCCATTCCCGGCATCCTGAGATCCAGCACCACGATATCGGGGCGATCGCGCTCCAGTTCCTCCAGCCCGTTCCGTGCGCTGGTAACCGCGGACAGGCTGTAGCGGGTATGCGGCAGCAACTGGCGCACCAGATAATGTGAGACCTCCTCATCTTCGACCAGCAGCACCTTCACAAGGGGTGCGCGCCCGGTGAGCCGATCCAGCAGGGCAATCAGCGAACGGCGGTTGAGCGGTTTAGATAGATATGCGTCAGCTCCAAGCTGCGCCGGTTCGCGATCCCCTCCGGCAGAGGACGTCACCATGATCGGAATGCCGGCACCCGATTCCTGGCCCCTGAGTTCCAGCAGAAACCGCCAGCTTTCCTCGCCGAGCAGCCGCGCATCCTGTAGAATGGCGGCCGGCTGAATCTGCCGCAGCCTGTCAGCGGCCTGCCGAAGCGAGTACGCGAAGACCGGCTGATAAGCCGAGTCGGCGAGCAGCCGTTGCAGAATGAACGCGTCGGTCGAATCGTCCTTGATCACCAACAGCGGGAGCTTGCCCGGTTGCAGGGTGACGGCAGCGCCCTCTTCGTTTGCCGGCCGGGGCTCGCTGTAACAGCGCGGCACGATCACCGAGAACGTGGTGCCCTGGCCAAGGACACTGTCAACGATGATTTTCCCGCCCAGCAGCTCGGCAAGCTTCTTCGATAGCGGCAGACCGAGCCCAGTGCCCTTGACCCGCTTTTGCAGCGGATGCGGGACCTGCCCGAACTCCTGGAAGATCAGCTCCAGATCGCCGGACGCGATGCCGATGCCGGTATCGCGCACGCAGAAGGTGACCGTGTCGGTTTCCGGATCGCCGCTGGCCCACACGCGCACCTCTCCGCGTTCGGTGAACTTGATGGCATTGGAAATGAAGTTTCGCAGTATCTGTGAGACTTTGCCTTCATCGGTTTCCAGCGGGAGAAGCTGGACCGGATCGTCGAACACCAGCGCAACCGCGTCGCCGATCAGCAACGGGCGCAGCATGCCGCGCAAGGTGCCGAACAGGTCCGCCACCGTGAATTCGGCAGGCGCCACAATCGTCTTGCCCGCTTCCACCTTGGCGAGATCGAGCAGATCATCGACCAGTTCGGTAAGGTTCTCCGCCGCCTTGCGGATGAACTGAACCTGCTTCTCCTGTTCCGCGGTCAGCTCGCCATCGCTACGCTCACGCAACAGCCGCGAAAGCGCCAGAATCGAGTTCAACGGCGTGCGGAACTCGTGACTCATATGCGAGAGGAACTTCGATTTCAGTTCATCCGCCCGGCGCAGATGATCGGCCCGCTCGTCGAGTTCGGCGTAAAGCGCGACCACACCGCGGTTGGTGTCCTGCAGTTCCCGATTAAGCGCCTCCAGCTCCTGCTGACGTTGCGTCAATTGCTCCATCTGGGCGAGGATCTGCCGGTTCTGCTGATGTATCTCCTCCATTGCGTCCGCCGGACCATCGGCGGCAAGCGATTCCATAAGCCGTTTGAGCGTGGCCGAGGTGATCCGGGCAATGCGTCGCGGCAGGTTCTTGGCAAGCCTGACCGTCGTTCCCACGCCGGGCGCGGTGGTGATATCGAAGTCATCCATCAGCCGCCGTGCGCCGAGCACGCCTACGCCCGCACCGGTGGCGGATTTGTGCGTGCCGTCCAGGATGTCCGACAGCCGGGCGATCCCTGGTCCGCGGTCCTGCACGCTGACCACGAAATGCCGCGCGCCCGGGCCGTCTTGCACGCGGAATTCAACCTCGCCCCCGCCGGCATAATCGAGCGCATTGCGGGCGATCTCGGAAACCGCCGTGGTGATCCGTGTCTGGTCCTGCTGATCGAAACCGATCAGCTCCGTCAGCCGCCGCGTACGCTTGCGGACCAGGACGATATCCCGTTCATCGCCGATCGCAACCAGTAGCAGCCGCACATCCATGGCGGCGTATGCTACAGCACCGCTCGCATGGCGACCACCGTGGCATCATCACGGCCACGCCGATGATCGCGCAGCAAAACGCCGGCGATCAGTGACGGGTGCTGCGCCACCAACCCCAGGTAGGAACCCAGGTCCCACCGCGTCGTCACCCCGTCGGAATGCAGGATGACAAGCGGGTCGGTCGTGAACCCGTAGGTGAATTCCCGGATGCGCGGAGCGATGTGACCGGCCGTGCCGTTGTGCGACACCATGTGGCGGATGCTGCCGTTGTTGATGAGAGTACCGCTGATATTGCCCACGCCGACATAGCGCACGGTTCGGGCGGTCTCGTCGATGCGCGCGATCGCGACGGCACCGCCCCGGGTGGGCGCCAGGGCTCGATGCAGGCGCTCCATCAGTTGCTCGCAGCCATCCTCGACATGTTCCCGGAACAGCTTAGTTGCGCAGTCCGCCGCTCGCGCCGCCTCGACCCCATGCCCGGAGCCGTCGATCATCAGCAGGGTATGATCCAGGCCAGCCGATGCAAATGCCCACCCGTCGCCGTTGCTGCTCTCTCCTGGGAAAGGTGCGGTCGCGGCGCCGATCTGGGTTTTCCACGCCATCGAGGGGGCACGCGCAACAAACCGCGCCACGATCGCGGTTCCGTGATCCGGGCTCGACCAGATACGCACCTGGTCGGCCTGTCGCATGACCGCCCCGAGGCCGTTTCCCGGCGTGCCGGCGGTGGAATAGCCATCTTGCAGACAGCGTTCGACGTCGGCCATCCCACGACCGCGATCGAGGGCCAGCAACTCCAGCCCCGCACCGTCCCGGTCATCGAACCGGGACGCGAGGATTTCGCCTCCCCCGCCGTGCTTGAGCATGTTGGTCGCAAGCTCGGTCACCACCAGGGCAACCTGGCCAGTCCGGGCTTCCGTTAGTCCGAGACGGCGCGCGCAAGTGCACGCCAGACGCCGGGCCTCCGCGATCTGGCTGGTATCCGTTACCGAAACAAGCACCTTATTTCCATCGTGCCAAAGTAACCTTGGTACCACGGCCCGACGAAGACTCTATATCAAATTCATTCGATAACCGCTTGGCGCCGCTCAAGCCCAAACCGAGACCACCCCTGGTGGTGTAGCCGTCTGTCATCGCCCGTCCGAGGTCGGGAATACCAGGTCCCTGATCGGTGAAGGTCAGGCGCACGCCGCGCCGCTGGCCTTCACGCAGAATCTCGATCAGCAACGTGCCGCCGCCGCCGTAATCGACGGTATTGCGGGCGATTTCGCTGGCGGCGGTGATGATCTTGGTCTGATCGACCAGGCCGAAGCCGGCGGCGACCGCGCTGGCCCTGACCGCTTGCCGCACCCGGACGACATCATCGGAGGTGCGGACCGGGATCGTTTCAGACTTTTCGGTCGGCATCAGCGCGATTGTCGGCGTCGATCAGCTCGCGGATCATCGCCAGGCCCTTGTCCACGTTCAGGGCCGTGCGCACCCCGTACAATACGAGCCCCAGCTCCACCAAGGTGATCGCCACTGCCGGCCGCATGCCGACCACCACCGTGACGGCGTCGAGCACACGGGACATCGCAGCGATATTATTCAGCATGCGGCCGATGAACGAGTTCACGATCTCCAGCGCCGAGATATCGATCATGACGCCATGCACGCGATCGGCGACGATCCGCTGGGTCAGGTCGTCCTGCAATTGCATGGCCAACCGGTCGTGCATATCGACCTGGATGGACACCAGCAGGCAATCGCCGATCCGCAGGATCGGGATCTCGCTCATTGCTTAAGCCTCGCCCCCGGGCAAGCGGCCACGGTCCACGATAACCTTGCCCGTCCGGCGCAACGCAAGCGCCAGTGCATCGGCCATCGTCGCCTTTGAAACGACGTTCAGCTCCAGCCCAAGATGGACGATCGTCTGCGCGATCTGCGGCCGGATACCGCTGATGATGCAATCAGCGCCCATCAGCCGCGCGGCTGAGATCGTCTTGATCAGATGCTGCGCCACCAATGTATCGACCGTCGGCACGCCGGTGATATCGATGATGGCGATACCGGCGCTGCGGGCAACGATCTGCTCCAGCAGGTTTTCCATGACGATCTGGGTGCGCGCGCTGTCAAGTGTGCCGATCAGCGGCAGGGCAAGGATGCCGTCCCAGAGCTGCACCACGGGCGTTGACAGTTCCAGCAGCTCCTGCTGCTGGCGGGCGATCACTTCCTCGCGGGTCTTCTGGTACGCTTCGATGGTGTAAAGGCCAAGCCCGTCGAGCAGCCGCGTGGCCCTCCAGCTCTCTTCGGCGAACCGATCCGCATCCCGGCCCAGCTCGCGTTGCAGCAATCTGAACAGCGGCTGTTTGAAGGAAAACACGAACGACGCCGTCTCGCCCGGACTGTAGCCGTGCAGGGCGCGGGCGCGAGAAACTCCTTCCAGCAGCTCGCGCATCGGCGCCCACGCGGCCCCGGTGATATCGTCGGAGACCGGTACTGGCAGCGCAACGCCGCAGCTCGTCCAGGAACTGCGTGGACTGCGCGATGGCTTCAGCCTGGCGTTCCGGGCTCGCGCCGACGCGGCTCATGCGTTTTTGCACGTCGAGCCATTCGGTCAGAACCGAACTGTAGTGTCGATCAATCAGGGCAAGAATGCCGTCGGGCGTAGCAGCCATTGTTCCCTCGGACTGAATTCACCGACCGCATAGACTGTATTGAAGTGCGCGCCAACCGTGCGGTCCGGGACGATCAACGCGCGCCGGCCGCACTCTTGTTGCGATCGCTGGCGACCGAACAGTAACGGCCGCTTCCAGCTACGCTCCTCGCAACCGCGGATTGAGCACCACATACAGCATATCCGCGATCAGGTTGAGCCCGACGTACAGAAACGCGGTCACCAGTACAACTCCCTGGACCACCGGATAGTCTCGGTTGAACACAGCATCGACGATCAGCTTGCCGAAGCCGGGAATGCTGAACACCTGTTCGGTCAGCACCGCTCCGGACAGCAGCGTGCCAAGCTCGAGCGCGCCCAGCGTCACCACCGGGATCAATGCATTGCGCAGCGCGTGGCGGGTGATCACGACAAGCTCGGCTAACCCTTTGGCGCGCGCCGTGCGGACATAATCCTGACCGAGTGCGGACAGCATGGCGCTGCGTGTGTGGCGCATCAGGATAGCGGCGATGGCGTTGCCCAGCACGAAAGCCGGCATGATCGTGGTAGCGAGCGATTGCCCCACATTCTGCGTCAGCGGCACGTAGCCGGAGGGTGGCAGCCAGCCGAGATGGACCGAGACCAGCAGGATCAGCATGATGCCGAGCCAGAACGTCGGCGTGGACAGGCCGGCCAGGCCAACGGCGTTGGCGAGCCAGTCCCACGCAGTGTTGCGCTTCACCGCCGCGATTACGCCGGCCGGCACACCGATCAGCACCGCGATGACGAACGCCATCGCGCTGAGCTGCAGCGTAACCGGCAGCTTCTGTTTCACGAGCAGCATGACAGGCTCGCGGTTGCGCCAGGAATAGCCGAGATCGCCGTGCAGCACCTTGCCGAGCCAGTGGACATACTGGACGGGCAGCGGGCGATCCAGCCACAGCTCGGCGCGGATCTGGGCGATCGCCTGCGGATCCTGATCCTCGCCGGCGATCACCCGGGCGGGGTCCCCCGGCATCAACTGCTGGAGCAGGAAAACCAGGACACTGACCAGCAGCAGGGTCGGGATGATCTGCGCGAGGCGGACGCTGAGCAGGCCGCGCACCTCTATTTCTCCATCTGCAGGCCCTGCAGGCGGATCATGCCGTCCGGGACGGGATCGAAACCGGTCAGCTTGGCGGTCATGCCGACGGTGTTCTTGCGCGGTCCAGAGATAGATGATCGGCAGGTCCTGGCGTACCTGCTCCCACATCTTGGCGTAGAACGCTTGGCGCTGCTCTATATCGCTGACGGCGCGTGCCTGATCGAGCGCCTGATCGACCACCGGGTTAGCATAGTTGGAAACGTTGTTGCGCTGGTTGCTGTGCAGGAATGCGTATGTGTTGCCGTCGATGTCGACGCGCCCGGACCAGCCGATCTGATACAGCTCGAAGTTGCCGTCGTATGATTGCTGCAGTGAGGAAGCGAACTCGGTGGCCTGCAGCTTCACATCGAACCCGGCCTCGGCCGCCATGGACTGGATCACCTGCGCGACCTGGAGCTGATCGGGGTTGTTGGGCACCATCAATTGGATCGTGACCGGCGCTTTGACTCCGGCCTGCGCCAGCAGCGCCTTGGCTTTGGCGACGTCGCGCGCCGGCGGCTGGATGGAGGGCACATAAAACGGCGAGGCCTGCGTCACCGCCTGCGCGGTCGGAGTGTAAAGCCCGTTATAGACCACCTGGTTGATGGCGTTGCGGTCGAGCGACAGCTCGAACGCCTGGCGGACCAGCTTGTTCTGCCCAAACGGCGTGTTGGCGCGCGCACCGTGCGCGACATTGGCGGTCAGGCCGAGATAACCTAGCCCGTCGGAGATCACCATGCGCAGCTTCGGGTCGGCCTTCACCGCGGCGACGTCGCTGGGCACGATATATTCAGCCAGATCCACCGCGCCGGCCTTCAGGTTGGCCAGCCGCACGGAGGAATCGACCAGCACGCGATAGATCACCCGATCGAAATGGATTGCCGCGGCGTTCCAGTATTGCGGGAAACGCTCCAGCGTGACGTGGTCCTGCGCCACCCGCTCCACGAACTTGAACGGACCGGTGCAGACCGGGTGCAGGCCGAAATCCTTGCCCTCCTGCGCGGCGGCTTTCGGCGCCAGGATCATGCCGGACCGGTCGGTGAGCTGCGACAGGAACGGCGAGGACGGCTGCTTCAGCACGACGCGGACGGTCAGCGGATCGACCACCTCGACATGGTCGATGCTGTTGATCTCGCTTTTGCGGAAACTGCCCGGCATGGTCAGATAGCGGTCGAAGGTGGCTTTCACCGCGTCGGCGTCGAATTTTTCTCCATCCTGGAACAGCACGTTGGGACGCAGATGCAGGATCAGCGTCTTCGGATCCGCCCATTCGTAGCCGGTGGCGAGTTGCGGCACGATCTGCAGCTTGTCGTTGATGTCGAACAGCTTGTCGCACAGACCGGCAAAGATGATGCGGCCGACATAGGTGCTGGCCAGCGTGGGATCGAGGATGTCGGCATCCTCGCGCAACGCGATGCGTAAGGTCTGCTGTTGCGCGGATGCCGGCTGCGACAGGGCGGGCAACAGCGCGACGGCGGCGCCAGCGGCAGCCAACAGGATGCGGTGCATTATGTGGCCTCCCAGGTACTGCGGCGAGTGTTACCGGGGATGGCCGCGGGTTCAAGGGCCGCGTTCCCGGATCCCATCCGCAACACGCCGGCGGACCGCAAGTCGGCCTTCCCGCACCCACCTCGTCATTCCCGCGAAAGCGCATAGGCGCTAAAATACCGGTGCCATTCGCTGATATTGGCGTTTTCGTCGGGGCGGCTCGTGCAGATGCCGTCTGAGCCGCGCTCTACATCGTCGCAGGCGGGCAACGCTCGGTTGCGGCATGATGGCGTGAAGCAGTATGGCGATCAGTTGGCGCAGCGCCCGCCACAAGCCAGGTCGGGTCAGGCGGCGCAGGCCCAGCGGGGAGAGTCCTCGAGCTCATCGACAAGCGGCTCGAGCAGAAGGATCATCAACAGATGAGCCAGCACCCACGGTCTGGCAGAGCGCGCGTCGGTGGCCGGCGGGCCATGCAGGCCAACCAGACTTTTCAGCCGTTTGAAACCAAGCTCGACCCGCCATCGCAGGCGGTAGAGGGCCATCACATCCTGGGCCGGCCAGTCATCGGCTTGCAGCGAGGTGATCAGGATCACCCATCCGGCGGCAATCAGCGTCGCCGTGGAGATTTGGTAGCGCTCTCGTTGCGCCTCCCGGCGGGCTTTTCGCCGGGCGGCGGCGGCCGCTGGCTCAGGCTTTTTGATCGCCACCATACGCAGTGCGAGGGGCGATGCGTTCTTGCGGCCCAGCCAGATCTTGCGATCGATCAGGCCGCGCTTGGCCGCCTTGCGCAGCTCGCGGGGCAGATTGACCGGCGTCGCGTCAGCCTCGAGCCAGCGCGCGCTGCGCCAGCCGTCACGCACTACCAAATCGGCGCCGGCGGCGAGCACAGTGGCCATGCGATCCGGTTTCAAATACACCCGATCGGCGAGGCGAATCTCGCCCTGACCACCGGCACCCGGTCCAGTCGCTCGGCTTCATGCTGGTCGGTCAGTTCGAAAAAGCCGAAGCGCTCGCTGGGCAGGTCGAATGCGGCGTGAATGCGCCAGAGCTTGTTGTTGGTGCTGGCGTCCGCTCCCGCCTGCGCCACCGCGCTCCCATCGAGGATGCGGATGAAGCGCCCTCGGCTGGGCTTCGGCGCGGCAGAGCCAGCAGCTGGCCGATCAGCGCGTCAGCCAATCGCCGCACTGGCGCAGTCGATAGAGCAGCGCCACGTTGGAGATGTCGGTCAGACCACTCGCGCTGGCCATGCGGCGGTGCCGCGCAGGCCATGGGAGCCGAGGCAATAGGCGAGCACCAGCCGCAGCAGGGTGATCGCGTTGGGGATCACGCGGCCGCGCCGGAAGGCGTTGCTGGCGGGGCGTCAGGTCAGCGCTTCGGCACCGCCGAGGATCGACGATGTGGACCAGTCCTCGTTGAGCAGCGAATCGGGCGTCATCTGATGTTGATGAAATTTGTATGTAATCGTCATTCCTCGCGAAAGCGGGAAATCCACCTCTCATGCAGCACACACCTGCCTCCACAGCCAACCAAACTCAACGGCTCCTTCGCGTTATCCGCTACCCGCCAGCACCTTCGCCGTTGCTCCCGAAAGTTCCCCGAGTTTCGCTCCACCGGCGACTTTGACCTGCAACGCCGCTCCACTCGCCTGACGGGCGATCGCCTGCCGCGCCTCCGCCTCAGCCTCCCCCACCCCCATCACCAGCACGCCGCTTTCATCGCACAGCACCGCGTCGCCGGGCATCACCACCGCGCCGCCAACCGCAATGGGATGATTGAGCCGCCCGCCGAGGTCGTACAGCCGCGTAGTGATCGGCGCGAGCCCCCTGCACCAGATCGGAAAATCCGATGCAGTGATTTCTTCCAGGTCGGTGCACGGCCCATCCACCACCCCAGCCTTCGCGCCCGCGGCCTTGGCAGCCACCGTCACGCCGCCGCCCCAGCAGGCATGCCTTACGTCGCCGAGCCGATCCACCACCAGAATATCGCCCGGCCGCAGCAGCCCCAGCGCGTGGTGCAGCAGGGTAGAATCCGGCCCCGGAATCGCCAGCGTCACCGCGGTGCCCGCCACCCGGCGGCCGGGCAGCAGGGCATGAATCGCACGGTCGCAGAACCCCCAATGGCGCCAATGCCCGACCGTTGCGGTCTCGGTCTTTTCCAGCAGAGCCACAACTTCGGCGCTTATTTGCGCCGGCATTGGCCCAACCTCGTATTTGCCCATCCTGTTCTCCTTCACCCGATGCGCGGCCTGGTGCCAACCAAATCCGTCAGCGTCAGCGGCCGCTCCGGATGCACGAACAGCCACAGCACGGCACCGCAGACACCCGCCAGCGCGATACCGAGCAGCGCGCCGGACCAGCCGCCGGTCCATTTCACCAGCAGCGCGATCACCACCGGCCCCACGAAACCCGAGGAATTGCCCAGGAAGTTCGTCCATCCCGTCACGACGCCAGTGGCCGCGCCACCGATGTCCTGGCACGCCGACCAGATCGAGACCTGCGTCAGCCCGATCGCACCCAGCGACACGCAAAGCAGCAGCATCATCAGCGGAATGTTGGCGGTTTCAGCCGCAAGGATCAACCCCGCGGCGCTGATCACGAATCCGGCGATCGCGGCCGGCACGCGCGCACGCCACACCGATCCGGTGGCGCGCAGCACCCGGTCCGCCAGCCCGCCCGCCAGAAACACCATGCAGAACAGCGCGACCCAGGGCAGCGAAGCATAAATGCCCATCGACCGCAGCGAAAAGTGCCGTGCTTCCACCAGGTAGGTCGGCAGCCACGACGTGTAGAAGCTCTGGATCAGGATCAGGAAGAAATACTCCACCCCCACGGCCCAGAACTGGCCCGACCGGAACAGCACCGGAAGAGCCCCTTTCGGCGTAGCCGGCGCCTCCTGCTCTCGCTCCGCCGCAATGAACGCGGCCTCTTCCGGCGAAACCCAAGGATGCTCCGATGGGTTGTCGCGGAACAAGAACCACCAGGCAACGCCGAGCACGAGGCCAAGCACGCCGAACCCATAGAACACGAACCGCCAGCCGAAGCTCAGCATCACCGCCGTGGTGATCGGCGCCGCGATGATCGGGCCAAGATATAGCCCGCCCAGCAGCACCGAATTGCCCTTCGCCCGCTCGCGCTTCGGGAACCAGCGCCGCAGCGCCAGCACCGAAGAAGGCCAGTCAGCAGCCTGGCCCACCCCCAGCGCGGCGCGGATCGCCACGAACGACGTCAGGCTGAATCCGGCCGGCGTGGCAGCGGTAAGTATCGACCAGAGCAGGTTCGCCCAATACAGCGCCCGCCGCGGCCCGATCCGCTCGGCCAGCCACCCGGCCGGCACCTGCAGGAACGCATACGTCCAGGAGAAGCTGGTGAGAATCAGCGACATCTCCACCAGCGAAAATCCATACTCCTTCTGGATCACCGGTGCGGCGACCACGATCGCCGTGCGGTCGAGCGACATCACGAACGTGATCGGCCCGATCAGCAGCCACACCATCCACCAGCGGAACCGCCTGTCTTTCATCCACCGCTCCCGAGGCGCATAGGCGCTAAAATAATGCTTGCATAGCGAATCCGTTCCGATTCGAGCATCGGATGACGCCCGATTCGCTGCTCAACGAGGACTGGTCCAACATCGTCGATCGGCTCGGCGGTGCCGAAGCGCTGAGCCTGAGCGCCGCGCAGCAACGCCTTCCGGCGCGGCCGCGTGATCCCCAACGCGATCACCTGCTGCGGCTGGTGCTCGCCTATGCTCGGCTCCATGGCCTGCGCGGCACCGCCGCAGGGCAGCGCGAGTGGTCTGACCGACATCTCCAACGTGGCGCTGCTCTATCGACTGCGCCAGTGCGGCGATTGGCTGAACGCGCTGATCGGCCAGCTGCTGAGCTCTGCCGCGCCGAAGCCAGCCGAGGGCGCTTCATCCGCATCTCGATGGGAGCGCGGTGGCGCAGGCGGGAGCGGACGCCAGCACCAACAACAAGCTCTGGCGCATTCACGCCGCATTCGACCTGCCCAGCGAGCGCTTCGGCTTTTTCGAACTGACCGACCAGCATGAAGCCGAGCGACTGGACCGGGTGCCGGTGGTCAAGGGCGAGATTCGCCTCGCCGATCGGGTGTATTTGAAACCGGATCGCATGGCCACTGTGCTCGCCGCCGGCGCCGATCTGGTAGTGCGTGCCGGCTGGCGCAGCGCGCGCTGGCTCGAGGCTGACGCGACGCCGGTCAATCTGCCCCGCGAGCTGCGCAAGGCGGCCAAGCGCGGCCTGATCGATCGCAGATCTGGCTGGGCCGCAAGAACGCATCGCCCCTCGCACTGCGTATGGTGGCGATCAAAAAGCCTGAGCCAGCGGCCGCCGCCGCCCGGCGAAAAGCCCGCCGGGAGGCGCAACGAGAGCGCTACCAAATCTCCACGGCGACGCTGATTGCCGCCGGATGGGTGATCCTGATCACCTCGCTGCAAGCCGATGACTGGCCGGCCCAGGATGTGATGGCCCTCTACCGCCTGCGATGGCGGGTCGAGCTTGGTTTCAAACGGCTGAAAAGTCTGGTTGGCCTGCATGGCCCGCCGGCCACCGACGCGCGCTCTGCCAGACCGTGGGTGCTGGCTCATCTGTTGATGATCCTTCTGCTCGAGCCGCTTGTCGATGAGCTCGAGGACTCTCCCCGCTGGGCCTGCGCCGCCTGACCCGACCTGGCTTGTGGCGGGCGCTGCGCCAACTGATCGCCATACTGCTTCACGCCATCATGCCGCAACCGAGCGTTGCCCGCCTGCGACGATGTAGAGCGCGGCTCAGACGGCATCTGCACGAGCCGCCCGACGAAAACGCCAATATCAGCGAATGGCAGGTATTTAGGTATGCGCACCGGCGGGCACTATGGCGGGTTGGTCCGGAACCTGGAAGCGCACCCAAACCGGGCAGTGATCGGACAGGCGCTCCTTCCACTCATCGCCGGTTTCACGAAACACCAGCACATGCAACGTGTCTGGCTCAAGCCAGCCACGCGCCAGGCCACCGGCGATGATGTGATCGATGAAATGCTCACCACCCCAGCAGGGGCTCGCAAACCCCTCCGTCGCGCGCCTCAGCGGCGCGGCTTCGCGCAATGCGGACCAGAGCGCGTCCGCGTGGCCCCGGTAATCGTCCATCCAGCGATTGAAGTCGCCCATCACGACGAACGGCACCTGCTCGGCACGACGCGCACCGATCCAGCCGGCGAGTGCGGGTACTTGCTCCGCCAATTCGCGACAGGCATATCGCCGGCTGCGCACCAGCGGCAACTCCCGGCATCCGGTTTTGAGATGAACCGCCAGGATACGCAGCGGGCCGGCCGCAAGATGCAAGGTGATATCTGCACCGCTGCGCAGGTGCAGCGGCGGCGGATCGAGGTCCGTCACGTCCGGATTGGCCGTGAAATCGATCCCCCGGCGGACCACGAGGCCAACCCGCTGGATGACATCATCGTCCGTCATATGGATGGCGTAGCGGTCCGGCGGAAACACGCGCGCGGCGATTGCCGGGCCATCCACCTCCTGAATGGCGATGACATCAGCGTTCAGCTCCGCGGCGTAATGGGCCAGCAACGCGACATCGCCGGGCCGTCTCGCAACCACATCCGCCGGCAGCTCCGGATCTCCCGCGGCGCGGTCGGTGAGCCATTCCAGGTTCCACGTCGCGAGCTTCAGCTCGCGGGCGAAACCATCGCTCGCCCCGACAACCACGACAACCAGCAGCAGGATGAATCGCATTACGCGCACGAGCGTCTCCCACTGAAGGTAAGCGCGCTTAGGAGCAGTTTGGAAACAACTCTTCGCGTCATCTCGTCATTCCGCGCGTCATCTCGTCATTCCCGCGAAAGCGGGAATCCACGGCCGCCGCCGGATTCCCGCTTTCACGGAAATGACGGTCGATCCGTTATTCCATGACGCGCCCTTTAGCGGTCAAAAGCTAACCGGGGCTTGAGACTTCGTTCGGAACGTTCATTTGGGTCATGGGCTTGAGCGCAACCTTTGCACGGGACCATACTTGCAACGCGGTGGTCGAGTACTCGGCAATGACCACGTGTAACCACAGGTAACAAGGAGCGATCGATCTTTTGCTCGGCTTTTCCGCCCCGTTCATCGCCCGGCCTGTCGCCACCATCCTGCTGGCGATCGGCATCCTGCTCTCCGGCCTGGTGGCGTACCGCTTCCTCCCCGTCTCCGCCATGCCCAGCATCGATATCCCGACCATCGTGGTCCTGGCATCGCGTCCCGGCGCCGACCCGGAGACGATGGCGAACTCCGTCACCGCGCCACTGGAGCGGCGCCTGGGCGAAATCTCCGGCGTGTCGGAGATCACCTCCACCAGCTCGGTCGGTGCCGCGTCCATCGTTATACAGTTCGACATCGACCGCGACATCGACGGCGCCGCGCACGACGTGCAGGCCGCGATCAATGCCGCCACCGCCGATCTGCCCTCGGACCTGCCAAGCCGCCCCTATTACCGCAAGTTCAACCCGGCCGACGCGCCGATCATGACCATCGCGCTGTCGTCCGACACGCTGTCGGTCGCGCAGATCTACGATGCGGCAGACAGTATCCTGGGCCAGCGTCTGTCGCAGGTGGACGGCGTCGCCAACGTGACGGTCAGCGGCGCCGAGAAGCCCGCCGTGCGCGTGCAGCTCGACCCGGTCCGGCTGTCAGCGGCAGGACTTTCCTCGCAGGACGTGGCAAACGCCCTCAAGAACGCCAATCCGCTGGAGCCGACCGGCGGATTTGAAGGTGCAATCCGCGCCGGCATGATCGCGGTGAACCCGCAAATGTCGCAGGCCGACCAGTTCGAGCGGCTGGTGCTGAAGGCCGGCAACGGAGCGGTAGTGACGCTCGGTGATGTCGCGACGGTGGTGAACAGCGTCGCCAACACCCGCCTCGCCGCCTGGGACGGAAAGCAGCCGGCAATCCTGCTGACGATCACCAAGGAAGCCGGCGCCAACGTGATCGATACGGTCGATCGCGTGCAGCAATTACTGCCGCAGCTCATGGCGTGGCTGCCGCCGGATATCAAATTGTCGGTCATCCAGGACCGCACCAACACCATCCGCGCCAGCGTGGCGGACGTGCAGTACACGCTGGGCATCACCATCGTGCTTGTGCTGATGGTGGTGGCCCTCTTCATGCGCCGATTGATGCCGACTGTGGCCGCCGCCGTGACCGTGCCGCTGTCGATCTGCGGCACGCTGGGCGGCATGTGGTTCCTGGGCTACTCGCTGGATAATTTCTCGCTGATGGCACTCACCATCTCGGTGGGATTCGTGGTCGACGACGCGATCGTCATGATCGAGAACATCGTCCGCCATACCGAGCAGGGACTGCCGCCGCTGAAGGCCGCGTTGATCGGCTCACGACAGATCGGCTTCACCGTGGTGTCGATCAGCCTGTCGCTGGTTGCCGTGTTCATCCCACTGATCTTCATGGGCGGCATTCTCGGCCGCCTGTTCCACGAGTTCGCCATGACCCTGACCATGGCAATCGTGATCTCGGCCGCCGTGTCGCTCACTCTCACGCCGATGATCTGCGGCCGCTGGATGACGCCGCGGCATCAGGCGCCGCGTTGGCGGCTATGGGCGCGCATCGACCGAGGCATCGAACGCGCGCTGGTGCTGAACCATCGGCTTTACGCGCGCACGCTCGGCTGGGCGCTGCGCCATCGCGGCTTCATGCTGCTGGTGATGCTGGCGACCGTGGTCGTTACAGTGCAGCTCTACCGCACCATCCCCAAAGGGTTCCTGCCGATCCAGGACACCGGCATCCTGATGGGATCAACCATCGCGTCGCCCGACATTTCGTTCAAGGCAATGGAGGAACGCCAGCGCGCGGTGGTGGATGTGCTGCTCGCGGACCCGGCTGTAGCCACGGTGGGCTCGCAGGTGGGCGTGGCCAGCGGATGGAGCTCGCTCAATCGCGGGCAACTCCAGGTCAGCCTGAAGCCGCTCGACCAGCGTGGCGTCTCGTCGGAGGCGGTGATCGCCCGATTGCGGCCGAAGCTCGCCGATCTCGGCGGCATCCAGGCTTTCCTGTTCTCGGCACAGGATCTGCGCGGCGGCGGGCGCAGCGGCGGGTCGCAATTCCAGTTCGTAGTGATCAGTCCCGACCTCGCCGCATTGCGGCACTGGGGCCAGTTGCTGGAAGACAGGCTCAAGGCCACGCCGGGCGTGGCCGACGTCACCTCGGACCAGGACCGCGCCGGCCCGCAGGAAAACGTGGTGATCGATCGCACCGCCGCCGCCCGGCTGGGGGTGAAGGCCACCGACATCGACAACGCACTCAACAACGCCTTCGCGCAACGCCAGGTCTCGACCATCTACACCCAGCGCAACCAGTACAAGGTGGTGCTGGAGACCGATCCGGCGCTGCAAACCACACCCTCCATGCTCGACCGCATCTACGTGGCCTCCAGCAACGGACCACCGGTGCCGCTGTCGGCGATGGCCCATTTCGAGCGCGGGGAAGCGGCTCTGGCGGTTCGCCACCAGGGCCAGTTTCCGGCCGCCACACTGAGCTTCAACCTGGCGCCAGGGATGGCATTGGGCGACGCCGAGGCGGCGGTGCAGCAGGCCGCCACCGACCTGCGCATGCCGCCCGACATCCGCACGGAATTTGCCGGCAATGCGAAATGGTTGCAGGACACCACGCGGACCGAGCCGATGCTGATCGCTGCGGCGCTGATCGCGATCTATATCGTGCTGGGCGTGCTGTACGAGAGTCTGCTGCACCCGCTGACCATCCTGTCCACATTGCCCTCGGCCGGTGTGGGGGCGCTGCTGGCGTTGCTGATCACCGGGCAGGATCTCAGTATCATGGGGATGATCGCGATCATCCTGCTGATGGGCATCGTCAAGAAGAACGCGATCATGCTGGTTGACTTCGCTCTGGAAGCCGAACGCCAGCGCGGGCTAGATCCGTTCACGGCGATCCACGAAGCCTGCCTGGAACGATTCCGCCCGATCCTGATGACCACGCTGGCGGCGCTGTTCGGAGCCTTGCCGCTGGCGTTGGCGTTCGGCACCGGGGCAGAGCTGCGGCGCCCGCTGGGCATCGCGATCGTCGGCGGGCTCATCGTGTCGCAGATGCTGACGCTCTACACCACGCCGGTGGTGTATCTCGCCTTGGAGCGTTTGGCCGGAAAGCGCCCGCCGATCGTGGTTCCAGGCGGCGCGTCCGTTTAGCTCCCGCGCCCTTTTTCGTCACGCCCGGCCCTTTTCGTCACGCCCGGCCGTTTTCGTCACGCCCGTACCCTATTTCGGCATGGCCGGGCCCCGTCCCGGCCATCCACGACGGCTCGCCCCGCACCGACCAAAGGCGCGGAACTCGCCAACTCGACACTTGCCGCCGCCTCGGCATGTGAACTCGGACACAGCGTCCGTATCTCGCGTGCCATGACCGACGCACCTGGATCGAGCCAACAGCGAGCCCCACGAAAGCTTGGTCGAGTATCCGCCGGAGAGGCGGCGCGCTTCGCCGACCAAAACACTGGCAGCATCAGACCGCAGAGACGTCGTTACCCACCAATAGGCCATGCCAATCGGAGAGACCCCTATCGATCTTCCACAGACGGCACCCTCAGCTCCGGTCGCCGCTCCCGCGTACCCGCCGCGCGCTCGAACTGGTGCCCCACCCGCAGCACCGTCGCCTCGCCCCACGCCGGCCCCAGAATTTCCACCCCCAGCGGCAGTCCTTCCGCCGTAAACCCACCGCACACCACCAGCGCCGGCACCGCCGCCACATTGGCCACGGTGGTCAGGAACGGCGTGCTGAACCCCTCATCCGGCCGCTGATCGCTCAGCATCGGTGCGGGCCCGGCAGTCGGGGTCGACAGCAGCACGTCGAACCGTTCGAACAGTTTTGCCGTCGCCGCGATCAGATCGCTTCGCCGGCGCTGGGCGGCGATATAGTCCGCGGCGCGGATCAGCGCGCCGCCGAGCACGCGGATGCGGAACACGCGCGAATAATCGGCCAGCCTGGTGCGCAGCATCGGCTCGTGCAACGCGAATGCCTCGGCGCAAATCAGGGTCCGCCCGACCGCATTGAACTCCTGCACCGAGGGCAGCGCGGCTTCCTCCACCCGACAGCCCAGTCCGCGCAGCACGGTCACCGCCCGTGCCATCATGCGCAGCACCTCGGGGGTGGCGGGCACATCGTGCTCGTAAAACCGGCGCAGCAGGCCCACGCGCAGCCCCTTCACCGGCACGTTCAGCCCACGCACGTAGGACACGTGCGGCACGGCGACAGACGCCGGGTCGGCCGGGTCGTGACCCGCCAGTGCCTCCAGCAGCAGCGCGCAATCCTCGGCCGTCCAGGCCATGGGGCCGACCGTGTCCAGGCTGGGCGCCAGCGGAATGACACCGCGGCGGGACACCAGCCCGGGTGTGGGTTTCAGCCCGGCAATGCCGCAATACGCCGCCGGCAGCCGGATCGACCCGCCGGTATCGGAGCCCAGCGCCCCCAGCACCAGCCCCGCCGCCACGGCGGCACCCGACCCGGAACTCGACCCGCCCGTATAGCGCCGCGGATCCCACGGGTTGCGGGCGGGCGGCCACGGCAGGTCGAAAGCAGGCCCACCGACCGCGAACTCGTGCGTCGCCAGCTTGCCCATCATCACCATGCCGGCCGCCGATAGTCGGCGCACCGCCTCGGCATCCTCGGTGGGAACGTTGCCGGCCAGCAGCTTCGAATGCGCGGTCGTCAGCACCCCGGCGGTGTTGTAGATATCCTTATATCCCACCGGGATGCCGGCCAGCGGCCCCTTCCGAGTGCCGCGGGCCGCCGCCCGAGCGGCCGCCAGCGCCTGCCGCTCAGTAACAGTTATGAATGCATTCAGCTCCGGGTTCAGGGCCTGGATCCGCTCCAGCAGCGCGCGCGTCAGCTCCAAAGGGGAAAGCTTGCGGGAGGCGATCAGCCGGCTGGCCCCGGCGATGGTGAGCGGCAGCGTTTCCCCAACCCGGCTCATCGCCGCGCCCGCACGGCGGTGCGGGTCTTGGCCACCGTGGCGGACGGCGGCGGCAGGCGGAACACATAGGCCTGGTCGTCGGCCAAGGACCGGTCCCGGGGTATCGCCGCGATCAGCGCCGAGAGCTGCCGCCAGGCGAGCACGAGGTCCGCCATCTGTCCGGGGTTCAGCGTCAGGCCGGCGCGCGCCACCATGGCTTGCATTTCGGCGGGAGTAACGGGGAAGGTGGCTTTGGCCGGCGTTGCTGCCATTGGGAACTGGGTCTCTTTTGAAACGGCTTGGCAAGCTATCCAGCCGTTTCCGCCGGGGCAAGCGGGATAGCGGGACAACCCCATCTGGCCGTCACACAAATTCGCGGTTGTTCTTGCTTATCCCCTCCCAACAGGTCGGCCGGTTATCACCTCATCCCACCGCCTTGATCCGTGCCAGTACCTCCTCGCGTCCCAGCGCCCCCAGCACCGAATCGATCCCCGGACTCACCGTGCTGCCGGTCAACGCCGCCCGCAGCGGCTGCGCCACCTGCCCGAGCTTCCGCCCCGTCGCTTCGGCGAACTGCCGCAGCGCCGCATCCAGCGCCGAGGCCGAAAAATCCGTCGCGTCCAGCCGCCCCGCCAGCTCACGCAGCATCAGGCGCGCCTCCGGTGTCAGCAGAGCAGCCGCCTTCGGCTCCATCGGCAGGGGGATCGCATGCGCCAGAAACGCCGCCGAGTCAGCCAGCTCCACCACGGTCTTCGCCCGCTCCTTCAAACCGGGCATCAACGTCCGGATACGCTCCGCCGCGACCGCTCCCACCGACAGGTCGGTCCGATGCGCCAGCCGACGCAGGACGTCCTTCGTCAGCCACTCGTCGTCGGCCTGGCGCAGATAAACCCCGTTCAAATGCGCGAGCTTGGCGTAGTCCATGCGCGCCGGGGAACGCCCGACCCCGTCGATGTCGAACAGCCGGATGGCCTCCGCCCGGTCGAGCAGCTCCACGTCGCCATGGCCCCAGCCCAGCCGCAGCAGGTAATTGCACAGCGCCTCCGGCAGATAACCGAGATCCCGGAACTCCGTCACCGACTGCGCCCCGTGTCGCTTCGACAGCTTGGCGCCGTCGGCGCCATGGATCAGCGGCACATGGCCAAAGCGCGGCAGCTCCCATCCCATCGCGCGGTAGATCTGTACTTGCCGGAACGTGTTCGTCAGGTGGTCGGACCCGCGGATCACGTGCGTGATCGCCATATCGTGGTCGTCAACCACCACCGAAAAATTGTAGATCGGCGAGCCATCGCTGCGCAGGATGATCATGTCGTCCAACTCGCTGTTGGCGACCCGGACGACGCCCTGCACCAAATCCTCGACCACCGTCTCCCCCTCGCGCGGGGCCTTCAGCCGGATCGCCGGGGCAACGCCGGCAGGAGCCTCGGTCGGGTCGCGGTCGCGCCAGACATCGAACCGCGGAGGGCGCTTTTCGGCGATGGCCTGTTCGCGCATCCGCGCCAGTTCGTCCGGCGTGCAATAGCAGCGATAGGCATGGCCCGCCGCCAGCAGAAGCTGCGCCACCTCGATGTGCCGCGGCGCGCGGGTGGACTGGAACAGCGGTGGCTCGTCGCGTTCCAGCCCCAGCCAGTCCAGGCTATCCAGGATCAGTTGTGTGTATGCCTCGGTACTGCGCTCGCGATCGGTGTCCTCGATACGAAGCACGAAGGCGCCGCCATGATGACGGCTGAACAGATAATTGAACAGCGCGGTGCGAGCCCCGCCAATGTGCAGCGGGCCGGTCGGGCTAGGGGCGAAGCGAGTACGGACGGTCATGAGCGGTGCCTTCAGCGCGGATCGCGGTTCGTCCAGGATCGCAAAACTCCGCGCACCCGCAAAGGGCCGGACGCCGACGACCGCCTATGCAGCCTCATAGGCGGTCGTAACCACAACGCCGAATCTACCGTCGTAGCCGCATCACCCGGCGATCACCCCGGCTATCGGCCGACGGGTCGCCTGCTTACCCGAACAGTTTCGTCGCATCCCCCAGGGTGTTGGCGATCCCCCACAGCAGCGGAATGCCAACCAGCGCCCAGAAGAAGATCAGCTTCGCGGTCATCGCTTTACCCTCCCTCAGATACTGGCAGTCTGGGCTGCAAGATAATGCCGCTCATGCACCGGCCGCATCAGCAGGTTGCAGATCAGCCCGATCAGCAACAGCCCGGCCATGATGTACATCGTCTCGGTATAGGCATCGGCCTTCGCCGCGCCATGGTCGATCAGATACTCGCGCATGTAGTTGACGATCACCGGCCCGAACACGCCCGCCGCCGACCACGCCGTGAGCAGCCGCCCATGAATCGCGCCGACATATTGTACCCCGAACACATCCTTCAGATACGCCGGAATGGTCGAGAAGCCACCGCCATACATGCTGATGATGATCAGGAAGCAGATCACGAACAGCGCCACGCTGCCCATATGTCCGGACGTCGGCACCAGCCCGTACAACAGCATGCCGAGGATAAAGAACACGCAGTACGTGGTCTTCCTCCCCATGTAGTCCGACGCCGTGGCCCAGACGAAGCGGCCCCCCATGTTGAAGATGCTCAGCAGTCCGACGAAGCCCGCCGCGGCGATCGCCGTCACCCGCCCAGGGAACATCTCCTGCGCCATCGCCGAGGCCTGCCCCAGCACGCCGATACCGGCGGTGACGTTCAGACACAGCACCCACCACAGCAGCCAGAACTGCGGCGTGCGGGATGCCGTAGCGACATGCACGTTTTCCGTCGTGATCAGTCCGACCGACTGCACCGGCGCCACGTAGCCCGCCGGATGCCAGCCCGGTTGCGGCACCCGCACGATGATCGCACCGATCGACATGAAGCAGAAATAGACGATGCCGAGCACCACGAAGGTTTCCATCACACCGACATTCGTCGAGGTGGAGAACGCCCGCATCAGCAATACCGACAGCGGCGCGGCGATCATCGCCCCCCCGCCAAAGCCCATGATCGCCATCCCCGTCGCCATTCCCGGTCGATCAGGAAACCACGTAATCAGCGTCTTCACCGGCGAGATGTAGCCGATGCCCAGGCCGCAGCCGCCGATCACCCCATAGCCGAGATAGATCAGCCACAGATTATGGATGCTCACCCCGAACGCCGAGATCAGGAACCCGCCGCCGAAGCAGCAGGCGGCGGCGAACATTGCCTTGCGCGGTCCGACCCGGTCGAGCCACGAGCCAGCCACCGCCGCGGAAACGCCCAGGAACACGATGGCGAGGCTGAAGATCCATCCCTCCTGCGTCAGTTTCCAATCATCGGGCGCCGACTTGGTGATACCGATCAGTCGGGTCATCGGCAGGTTGAATACGCTGAACGCATATGCCTGGCCGATGCACAAATGCACGCAGAGTGCCGCGGGAGGCACCATCCACCGATTGAATCCGGGTCCGGCAATGATCCGCTCCCGATCCAGCAGCCCCGGTGACTTGCCGCTTGCAAACGTGGAACTCATGGGACCCCCTCCCGTCGCAACATTGATCTTTGGTAAGTATCCGAGTCGCGTTGTTGTTACAATGATACCCACTGAGGCCCTGCAATTCAATGGCCTTCTGCACCGACCCGCCGGCCCCCCGCGATCGGAGTGCACCCGTTCCGGGCGCGCAGCGGACGCTCGATCAGGCGCGCAGCCGCTCGACCGCTTCCCGGGTCGCCGGATCCAGTTTGCTGCCCGGCACGTCCAGCGACGCGACGATGGTCGCCCGCATTCGCGGGTCCCAGAACTTGCGCAGGTGATCCTCGATCGCCGCCACCGCCTCGTCATGCGGCTGGTAGGCAAAGAAACGACCGATCTGGTTGGCCATGTAAGCAAGCTTGTCAGGCGACATGCGGTGCGCGCTCCATCTCGATCCGCTCGGCGTGGGTAAACAACTCGAACCCGTCCTGCCGGGCCACGCCGACCAGCGTGATCCCGGCAGCATCGGCCATGCGCACCGCGAGCGCGGTCGGTGCCGAGACCGCGACCACCACCGGGGCGCCGATCGCCGCCGCCTTCTGCACCAGCTCGACCGATAGTCGGCTGCTGAGCAGCAGCATGCCTTCGGAGGCGGCCACACCCAGCCGGGCCAGCGCGCCGGCCAGCTTATCGAGTGCGTTGTGCCGCCCGACATCCTCGCGCAGCGCGATCAGACCGCGCGTTCGGGTCCACAGCCCGGCGGCATGCACCGCATGGGTGTCCTGATTGAGCCGCTGCGCACCCGGCATCGCCGCCATCGCAACCGTAATATCGGCGGCCTTGAACTGCGCCGTCGAGGCCACACGCGGCGGTGCTCGCAGCGCATCCTCCAGGCTTTCGATCCCGCACAGTCCGCAGCCGCTGGGTCCGGCCAGCCGACGGCGGCGTCGCTCGGCCTGCATCGCCCGTTCGGCGCTGAGCCACATGCGCAACTCGATACCGTTCTCGACCCGGACGACGACAATTTCCTCGATGTCACCGGGCCGCTGCACGATGCCCTCGGTCAGGCTGAAGCCGAGCGCGAAATCCTCCAGATCGGCCGGCGTGGCAAGCATCACGGCGAGCGTCGCCCGGTTGTACGTGAGCGCGACCGGAATTTCCTCCGGAACGACGCGCGTGCCCTGCACAATGCTTCCGTCGCGCCAGGCGATACGCCGGATTGTGCGGCTCGCCTGCTCCCCCCGCCGCTTCCCGCAAGCGGACGGGGCTTTCGTCTCCCCCTCCTCTTGCGAGACCGGGCCGGAAGCAGCGGGCGCCCCGGCTCCTCTCATTTGGCCGGAACAGGCTCGATCCGTCGACTCGCCTCGGTGAACTCGCGGTACCGGATCTGCCACTCGCTTGGCCCGTTGCTGGGCGCGACCTGCACCGCCGTCACCTTGTATTCGGGGCAGCTTGTCGCCCAATCGGCATAGTCGGTCGTCACCACGTTGGCCTGCGTGTCCGGATGATGGAAGGTGGTGTAAACCACGCCAGGAGCCACGCGGTCAGTCACCTGCGCCCGCAGCGTGGTCGCCCCCGACCGGCTTGCCAGCCGGACCGGGTCGCCGTCGCGGATGCCGCGCTGCTCGGCATCGTGGGGATGAATTTCGAGCACGTCCTCCTGATGCCAGACGACATTGTCGGTGCGCCGCGTCTGCGCCCCCACATTGTATTGCGACAGAATGCGGCCAGTGGTGAGCAGCAGCGGGAAGCGCGGACCCGTGCGCTCGTCGCTGGCGATATACTCCGTGATCAGGAAATTGCCCTTGCCGCGCACGAAATGCCCGACATGCATGGTCGGCGTGCCCTCGGGCGCGGCTTCATTGCACGGCCACTGCACCGACCCAAGCCGATCGAGCTTGGCGAACGACACGCCGGCAAAGCTCGGCGTGGTGCGGGCGACCTCGTCCATCACCTCGGACGGATGCGTGTATTTCCAGCCGAGCCCGAGCGCATTGGCGATCAGTTGCGTGATCTCCCAGTCCTCGTAGCCATTGCGTGGCGCCATTGCCTTGCGCACCATGTTGATGCGCCGCTCGGCATTGATAAAGGTGCCGTTCTTCTCCAGGAACGTCGAGCCGGGCAGGAATATGTGCGCGTAACTGGCCGTCTCGTTCAGGAACAGGTCCTGAATGACGACGCACTCCATCGCCGCCAGCCCGGCCGTGACATGCTGCGTGTCCGGATCGGACTGTGCGATGTCCTCGCCCTGGATATATAGCGCCCGGAACGAGCCGTCCTGCGCCGCGTCCAGCATGTTGGGGATGCGCAGCCCCGGCTCTGCGTCGAGCGTCATGCCCCATTCGCGCTCGTAGATCGCGCGTACCTCGGGGCGGCCCACGTGGCGGTAATCGGGGAACTCGTGCGGGAAACTGCCCATGTCGCAGGAGCCCTGCACGTTGTTCTGCCCGCGTAGCGGATTTACCCCGGTTCCAGGCCGGCCGACATTGCCCGTCACCATCGCGAGCTGAGCCAGCGCCATTACCGCGGTACTGCCCTGGCTGTGCTCGGTCACGCCCAGGCCATAATAGATCGCCCCATTCGGCGCCGCGGCGTACAGCCGCGCGGCCGCCCGGATCAGTTCGGGCGCCACGCCGCTGAGTTTCTCCACTTCCTCCGGGCTGTTGCGCGGTTCGGCGATGAACGCCGCCCAGGCACGGAACGCATCGAGATCGCACCGCTCGCGCACATACGCCTCATCGACCAGCCCTTCGGTCACGATGACATGCGCCAGCGCGTCCAGTCACGGCGACGTTGGTGCCCGGCCTGATCGGCAGGTGGTACGCAGCCTCCACATGCGGGGTACGCACGAGGTCGATCCGCCGCGGGTCGATGACGATCAGCTTCGCCCCTTCACGCAGCCGCTTCTTCATGTGCGATGCGAACACCGGATGCCCGTCGGTCGGGTTGGCGCCGATCACCATGATCACGTCGGCATGCTCGACCGAATCGAAATCGTTGGTGCCGGCGGAGGTGCCGAACGTCTTGCCCAGCCCATAGCCAGTTGGCGAGTGGCAAACGCGCGCGCACGTATCGATGTTGTTGTTGCGGAAGCCGGCGCGCACCAGCTTCTGCATCAGATACGTCTCCTCGTCGGTACAGCGTGACGAAGTGATGGCACCGACGGCGCCGATACCGTGCTGGGCCTGGATTCGCCGGAATTCGGCGGCGACCCGGGCGATCGCTGCGTCCCAGCTCACCTCCCGCCAGGGATCCGTAACCCGCTCGCGCAGCATCGGCTTCAGGATGCGGTCGCGGTGCATGGCATAGCCCCAGGCGAACCGGCCCTTGACGCAGGAATGCCCGTGATTGGCCTTGCCGTCCTTGGCCGGCACCATGCGCACGACGACGTCGCCCTGCATCTCCACGTTGAAGTTGCAGCCGACACCGCAATACCCGCAGGTGGTAACCACCGAATGCTCCGGCTGGCCGAGTTCCACCACCGATTTCTCGATCAATGAGCCGGTCGGGCAAGCCTGCACGCAGGCGCCGCAAGACACGCATTCCGACTCCAGGAACGCCTCGTTCATTCCGGCGACAATCTTCGACTCGAAGCCACGGCCTTCGACGGTCAGCGCGAAGGTGCCCTGGATGTCGTCGCACGCGCGCACGCAGCGCGAGCACACGATGCAGCGCGCCGGATCGAACTGAAAGTACGGATTCGAAACATCCACGGGCGTATCCAGGTGGTTTGCGCCCGCATACCCGTACCGCACCTCCCGCACGCCCACCATTCCGGCGGCCTCTGCGAACTCACTCCCTCCCGCGACTGGTGACGTGAAAGCGTCGCGAGGATGGTCCGACAGATAAAGCTCCATCACCCCACGCCGGATGCGCCGCACGCGATCGGTGGTGGTATGCACCTTCATCCCCGCCGCCACCGGTGTCGTGCAGGATGCCGGAGTGCCCCCCCGCCCCTCGATTTCCACCAGGCACATCCGACACGACCCGAACGCGTTCAGCGTATCGGTCGCGCACAGCTTCGGCACCTTGATCCCCGCCACCATCGCCGCCCGCATCACCGAGGTACCTTCCGGCACGCTCACCTGATGGCCATCGACGGTCAGCGTGACCATGGTTTCAGACGAACTCTCCGGAGTGCCGAAATTGGCCTCCTGAATCATCGGCATAACCGCCTCCACGAAGTCACCAGCATCACCGCACCACCCACACCCACACCGACCTCTCCCGCTCTGCGGGAGAGGTCGGCGCGCCGCAGCGCGCCGGGTGAGGGTTCGCGCACCGCTAGCGCCGCCACCGTCGCAGTTCGCTGAGTATCACCTCCACCACCCAAAACCGCACCCACCTCTCCCGCTCTGCGGGAGAGGTCGGCGCGCCGCAGCGCGCCGGGTGAGGGTTCGCGCACCGCTAGCGCCGCCACCGTCGCAGTTCGCTGAGTATCACCTCCACCACCCAAAACCGCACCCACCTCTCCCGCTCTGCGGGAGAGGTCGGCGCGCTGCAGCGCGCCGGGTGAGGGTTCGCGCACCGCTAGCGCCGCCACCCTCGCAGTTCGCTGAGTATCACCTCCACCACCCAAAACCGCACCCACCTCTCCCGCTCTGCGGGAGAGGTCGGCGCGCCGCAGCGCGCCGGGTGAGGGTTCGCGCACCGCTACCGCCGCTACCGTCGCAGTTCGCTGAGTATCACCTCCACCACCATCTCCGGCCGCGCGAGTACATCGTGGTTCCAAAACCGCACCACGCGCCACCCGTGTTCCCGCAACCACGCCGTCCGGTCCGCATCGTCCGCGGCATCGCAGTGCTGCCCGCCATCCGCCTCGATCACCAGCCGAGCCATCACGCACGCGAAATCCGCGATAAACACCCCGATCGGATGCTGTCTGCGAAATTTGAAACCCTCCAACCGCCGGCCGCGCAGCAGCGTCCAGAGCCGACGCTCCGCATCCGTGGAATTGCGGCGGAGTGTGCGGGCGTGAGCGCTGACCATTCCGCAACACTGCGGTCAAACCCGTAAATGAACCCCCACGCATCATCGCCGCACGCCCTCACCCACCCGCTCCCGCGCAGCGGGAGAGATAAAATCCTCCGGAAAATGCGTCAGCGCGCTCAACACCGGATACGGAATGAACCCGCCCAACGCGCACAACGACCCGAACTTCATCGTCTCACATAAGTCCCGCAGCAACGAAAGGTTCGCCTCCACATCCCGCCCGGCAATGATCCGGTCCACCACCTCCATCCCGCGCACCGACCCGATCCGGCAAGGCGTGCATTTCCCGCACGATTCCTCGGCGCAGAACTCCATCGCGAACCGCGCCTGGTGCGCCATATCGACCGTATCGTCGAACACCACCACACCGCCGTGCCCGATCAACCCGTCACGCCCGGCAAACGCCTCGTAATCGAATGGCGTGTCAAACAGCGCCGGAGGAAAATACGCACCCAAAGGTCCGCCCACCTGCACCGCGCGCACCGGCCGGCCCGTGGCAGTGCCGCCGCCGATATCCTCCACAATCTCCCCCAGCGTCAGCCCGAACCCTGCCTCGAACAGCCCGCCATGCCGGATATTGCCGGCAAGCTGGATCGGCGACGTACCCCGGGACCGCCCCATCCCGATCTCGCGATAATAATCCGCGCCCTCCGCAAGGATGACCGGGACGCTTGCCAACGTAATCACGTTGTTGATCACGGTCGGCTGGCCGAACAGACCCTTGTGCGCCGGCAATGGCGGCTTGGCGCGCACCTGCCCGCGCCGCCCCTCCAGGCTGTCCAACAACGAGGTTTCCTCGCCGCAGATATAGGCACCCGCCCCGACCCGCACCTCGATATCGAACCCCGTCCCCGACCCCAGCACATCCGGCCCGAGCAGCCCTGCCTCCCGGGCGCCAACCAGCGCCTGCCCCAGAATGTGAATCGCGTGCGGATATTCCGAGCGGACGTAAACCCACCCCTTGCGCGCCCCCACCGCCAGCCCGGCGATCACCATGCCCTCGATCAGGCAGAACGGATCCCCCTCCATCAGCATCCGATCGGCGAAGGTTCCGGAATCGCCCTCATCCGCGTTGCAAATGATGTATTTCGGATCACCCGGCGCGTCCGCCGCGGTCCGCCACTTGATCCCCGTCGGAAACCCGGCGCCACCGCGCCCGCGCAATCCGGACCGCGTCACCTCGTCGATCGTGGCCGCCGCCCCGATCTCGATCGCCCGCGCCAGCCCCTTCAACCCGCCATGCTGCCGGTATTCATCGACCGACAGCGGATCGGTCACGCCACAACGCCCAAACGTCAGGCGTGTTTGCGCCGCCAAAAACGGGATCTCCTCCGGCCGCCCGAGCCGCAACGCGTGCGCGCCACCCGTCAGCAAGCCGCTCGCGAGCAGACTTTCGACATCCGCCGCCTGCACCGGCCCGTAGGCGATTCGCCCGGCCGGCGTTTCCACCTCGATCATCGGTTCCAGCCAGAACATCCCGCGCGAGCCCGTCCGCACGATCGGCACGGACACGGCAGCAGCCAGCGCCCTGGCGACGCCATCGGCACCCAGCGCGATGGCGGCTGCATCGCGCGGAACAAAAATCCGGCTCACGCGCCATCCTCCAGCGCCGCGGCTACTTTCCTGGCATCCAGCCGGGCGAGCGGCTCGCCGTCCAGCATGCCGGACGGCCCGACCGCGCAGAGACCGAGGCAGAACACCGGCTCCAGCGTCACCCGGCCATCCGCTGTCGTCTCATGCCAGCCGATCCCCAGGCGATCCCTCACCTGGCCTGCCACCCGCTCCGCTCCCATCGCCTGGCAGGCTTCCGCACGACACAGCCGCAACACGTGCTGGCCCGGCGGGGTCTCACGAAAATCATGATAAAAACTGACGATGCCGTACATCTCGGCGCGCGAAAGGTTCAGTGCTTCCGCAATCTGCGGGATCGCTGGACGCGGGACACAGCCGAAAACCGCCTGAAACGCGTGCAGAATCGGCAGGGCGGCGCCCTCGCGCCCAGTATGGGCGGCTAGGATTTCGGCGCCGCGACTTGCGGCCCACGGCTCATAAGTGGCCACGAGGTCTCCCGCTCCGTTCTTGTGGCGTTCCTGCTCCCATGATCGACCTTGTGCCGGATTTTGCAAGGTCCGGCTCCCCGCACAACACAGTGCGCGTCTGCTTTCAGCAAACCACGCAGCCCACTCCGGCCTGAACGCGCCTAGGGATCACAGAGAACGTTTGGGGCGTCGCTCCGTTCAGCTAACCTTATCCATAAACAACCGATACCTGCACCCAGGTTGCGGATTTACAATGAGTCCTTCGAAATGCGTGCCTTGAAATTGCCCGTACATATAAAGCTCGCCCCACACGGTCTCCAGCTTGCCATTCGGCTGCACCCAGCCTCTGATTTCGCTGAACTCCACGTGTCCGCCGGTGACCTTCATCGTTATAGGGATGTCGTTGTTGCAGGCCACCCCCGCGAGCGCCTGATCCGCGGCATAGCCGGTTCCCTTGTAGTTACCGTCGAAGGCGCTTGTCGTCGGTCCGCGCGGCCCACAGGCAGCCGGCAAGAGACCCAGCAAAACCAGCGCGATGCGAGCGCGCTTCACGACACCGTCGCCAGTATTTGGCGTTGAGACATGACAACCTCCGAAAGCCCCTGGCGGCCAACTCAAACAGCTCGGCCGTGGTCGGCTCTATCGCACACCAAGCACGAACCGAGCGGGACAGCGGTTCCCCCCGACCGTAGCCGACCCTCAATAATACCCCAGGGACAAATCCGTCTATGCGATTTCGGCAACACGGCGCCCGCTGGTTTCCGCTGTGAGATAGGTCACTTTATTCCCGCGAAACCTGTGGACAACCATGTGAAGGTTGGGGGTATTGCGCCTTCGTTTGTGTGCCGGTCTTTGATCGCTGCTCGAAATTGCCTAAAATATGTGCACCTCAATCTGCCGCCGCGACACACTTCCGGTGACGAGAGTCGCCCCGACCCCGGGGCGAAGCCCGCAGCCTACGAATGAACCAGCGGACAGCCGCCCTGGTCCATCGGCCGGAATGCCTGGTCGGCCGGCGTGGTACGCAACAGCTTGTAATAGTCCCAGGGATACTTGCTCTCCTGCGGCGACTTCACCTGAAACAGATACATTGGGTTCAGCCGGCGCCCGTCCTGGCGGATGACGCACCGGCCAAATAGCTTGTCCTCGCTCGGGGTGGCTTTCATCGCCGCGACCACCGCCCGGCCGTCGGCCATCGTCTCCACCCCCATCGCCGCGACCGTCTTCAGATAATGGTTGGTGGCCGAATAGTCCGCCGCCTGGATCATGCTCGGCATCCAACCGCTCATGCGCTCACCGAACCGCTTGCCGTAAGCCCGGGTATCGTCGTTCATGTCCCAGTAGAAGGATTCGGTCAGCACGAGACCCTGCGCCGTCTCCAGTCCCACACCGTGCAGGTCCGGGATCATCATCAGCAACGCGGCCATGCGCATGTCGTGCTGACGCAGCCCGAACTCCGCGCCCTGCTTGATGCAATCGGTCGTGTTGGTGCCGGAATTGGCCAGCCCCAGTACCTTCGCGCCACTGGCCTGGGCCTGCAGCAGATAGGAGGAGAAATCGGTGGTTTCCGGAAACGGCGTATACACCGTGCCAAGCACCTTGCCGCCGGCCCGGGTGACGAAGCCCGCAGTATCGCCGGCGAGGGCGCGGCCGAAGGCGTAGTCGGCAGCGATGAAGAACCAGGAATCGCCGCCGGCTTGCACCAGCGCGCCGCCCGTCGATTTGCCGAGCGCCCACGTGTCGTAAGTCCAATGGATGTGGTTCGGAGTGCACGCCTTGCCGGTAAGGTCGGAACTGGCGGCGCCGGTGATCAGCGCAACCTTGTTCTTGTCCTTGACCAGACTGGTGATCGCCAGCGCGGCGGCCGAGTTGTTCACCTGGGTGATCACATCCACCCCGTGCTGATCGATCCAGTCGCGCGCGATGCTGGTCGCGATGTCCGGCTTGCTCTGGTAGTCGGCGGCCAGCACCTCGACCTTGATGTCAGGATGGGCCGCCATGAAATCCTCGGCGGCGAGGTGGGTGCTGGCGACCGAGCCCTTGCCGTTGCTGGCGGCGTTCGGGCCATTCAGGTCCGTCAGTACGCCGATCCGGACGACGGTCTGCGCGGCCGCCCGCGCGCGGCGCGCGGCGACGGCCAAGCCAAGCGAGCCGGCCACGGCGGCACGGCGGGTAATCCTTGGGGACATGCTGGTTCCTCGGACGTTTTTATGATGTCAGGCCGCTTCTCTTACCTCCACCTCCAGCCGCTTGCCCAGGACGCGCAGCGCCGCTTCCACCCGGTCGATATGGCTGCGGTGCAGCGGATCGCGCAGGCGGCGCACCTCCTTCTCGTCCAGCCCGAGCCGGCGCCCCAGTTCCACATTGGAGAGATGTGCCTGCAGCATCGCGTCGTGCAGTGCCAGCTTGGCGGCCGCGAGCGCCGGCACCGACACCACCGGCCGCCCAGCCGCGGGCGACGGAGGCGGGATAGGGTGGTTGTCTTCGACCAGCGCCGACATCATTGAGACGCAGCGCATCCTGCGCCCGTTCCAGCGCCTCGTTCCGCGTGTCGCCACAGGTGATCGCACCCGGAATGTCGGGAAACGACGACCGTGACGCCATCAGGCTCTTCCAGAATGTCTGCCGGATAGGCGTAGCGCATGAACCTAATCCTTCAGTTCGTCTTCGCTGATGCCGAGCTGCCGCCGGATCGCCCGCCAGGTTCCCGCCGGAAGGTCCCTCCGATGCATCGGAACCGTCGTGGTCCGTCCCCCATGCCGCACCAGTACATGGCCTCCACTGGCGGGCCGTTCTTGATGCTCGATGCCCAGGCGGGTCGCCCGGCGCCGTAGAAGGCGCAGCAACTCGAACGGTTTCACGCTCGCAGCATCGGACAAAAATGCCCGACACACAAGTGGGCCGAGCCGGAACAGTGGCCAATCCCCCCGCACCGGCTACATTGCCGCCGAAGGAACCGCCATGCACATCGCCACCAGCCCTGCTTTCAAGCAGAACGCCCGCCAGGCACTGGCCGATCCGGGGTTGCAGAAAGCGCTCGCCCGCAGCGGCTCTTCCTTCGTCGCCCGACGCGCCGCGGCGGTGGCAAATCTGCCGGAATTCGAGCAGCTTCGCGACATCGCCCGCGACATCAAGAACCACACGCTCGCGCATCTGGATTTCTACCTCGAAGAATACGAAGCCCGTGTGAAAGCCGCCGGCGGCAAGGTGCACTGGTGCGCCACCGCCGAGGAAGCGCGCGCCGCCGTCCTGGACATCTGCCGCCTCGCCGGGGCGAAGACCGTCACCAAGGGCAAGTCGATGATCAGCGAGGAGCTGGACATCAACGACCATCTGGAACGCAACGGCATTCACCCGGTCGAGACCGACCTCGGCGAATACATCCTGCAGCTCCGTCACGAAGTGCCGAGCCACATCATCGCGCCGGCCTTCCACCTGAACCGCGAGGACTGGGAGGCGCAGTTCCGCGCCTCCCACACCGACCTGCCGCCCGACCGCGTGTTCCATGAACGCCGCGACATCCTGACCGAGGCACGGGCGCAGTTGCGGCAGCAATTTTTCGCCGCCGACGTCGGCATCACCGGCGCCAACTTCCTGATCGCCGAAACCGGCAGCAGCGTGATCGTTACCAACGAGGGCAATGGCGACCTGACCCAGACCCTGCCCCGCGTGCATGTCGTGCTCGCCAGTATCGAAAAGCTGGTGCCGACCATCGAAGACTGCACCAGCATGCTGCGCGTGCTGGCGCGCTCGGCCACCGGGCAGGATTTCTCCGTCTACACCACCTTCAGCACCGGCGCCCGGCGGGCGGGCGACCTGGATGGGCCCGACGAGTACCACGTAATCCTGCTCGATAACGGGCGCTCCGCGATGCTGGGCACCGAGTTCCAGGATATGCTCCGCTGCATCCGCTGCGCCGCCTGCATGAACCATTGCCCGGTGTACGGCGCCGTCGGCGGCCACGCGTACGGCTGGGTGTATCCGGGGCCGATGGGCAGCGTGCTGACCCCGGCGCTGATCGGCGTGGACCAGGCCGCGCTGCTCCCCAACGCCTCCACCTTCTGCGGCAAATGCGAGAGCGTCTGCCCGGTGAAAATTCCCCTGCCCGGCCTGATGCGGCACTGGCGCGAGCGCGAGTTCGAACGCCACCTCACCCCGGCGACGCAGCGGCGCAACCTGGCGCTCTGGGCATGGGCCGCTCGGCGCCCGGCACTGTATCGCTCGATAACCCGCGCTGGGCGCGTTCGGCCTGGGATTGCTGGGACGCACGCCGCGGCCGGTTCGCCCGACTGCCGCTTGCCGGCGGATGGACCGCCGGCCGCGATCTGCCCGCGCCCGAAGGCGACACCTTCTTCGCCCGCTACGCGCGCACGCAACGGCAAGCGCGGCGTCGATGAGCCGAACCGCAATCCTGGGCGCGATCAGGCGCGGTCTGCGGCGCGGTCCGTTGCCGGACGACATCGCGGCCATGCTGCGTGCGCGGCTGGTCGCGCATCCACGACACCTGATACCGGCGCGCTCGCGCGTGCCCCGGCGGAACAGGTGAAACTGTTCATCGCCAACGTGGAAAAGGAATTCGGCACGCGTTGCGATCGTGCCGGGTCTCGACCTCGTGCCGGGCGCGCTGGCCGATTATCTGGCGGCGCAGAACCTGCCCGGCGAATTCGTCATGGCGCCGCACCCCGCGCTGCGCGCCATCAACTGGTCAGCCCGACCGCTGCTGCGGGTCCGCGAGGGACGCGCGGCTGCATCCGATATCGTCAGCCTGCAACACGGTTTCGCCGGAATCGCCGAGACCGGCACGCTGATGCTGCCCTCCGCGCCGGAGCGACCGACCACGCTCAATCTGCTGCCCGAGACCGAGATCGTGCTGTTGCACGCCAGTCGCCTGGTCGGAGCCTACGAAGAAGCCTGGGACCTGCTGCGCGCCGAATTCGGCCAGATGCCGCGAAATGTCATGCTGGTCACCGGGCCATCGCGATCCGGCGATATCGAGCAGACGCTGGAGCTAGGCGCGCATGGCCCACGGCGATTGCATGTGCTGCTGGTGACAGATGAGCCGGCAACCGCACATGAGCAGACAGCCCCTGCCTCGCCGATCCCAGACCGATGAAACCTGTTGTCCTCCCGTCACTCGCACGAGCATGACAAGGAAGCATCACTCTCTCCAACGGCTGGTATGATACCAACCCACCCTTTCCGTCATGGCCGCTTTCGTCATGGCGCGCCCTTCGTCATGAGCCGGGCAAGTCTTCGTCAAGGCTGGCCTGGCTTGTTTGAAATACCCAAACCAGCCGCGCAGCATCCTATCGAGATCGGCAATCGTCCGCTCGAGGCTGTCGCCCCGGCTGCGGCCCGTCCTCTCTCGCACCTTGTCCTTCAACGCCCGCAAGCTCTTGTCGCGGACGTTCGGCGACCGGCCTCGACCGGTAACCCAGGAAGTCGACCCCTGGCTCGGTTGGCGGCAGTCGCCGATCCGTGCTTTGTCCGGGTGGAGGGTCAGCCCATTGGCCTCGACCCAGGCGGTGACCTGGGCCAGCGCCTCGCGGGCCTCGGCCGCCGTTGCACACAGGATCACGAAGTCGTCGGCATAGCGCACCATCCGCCAGCCGCCCTGCTCCATCAGCACATCCAACGGATGCAGGTAGAGCTTGGCCAGCAATGGCGACAGCACCGCTCCCTGCGGCGTGCCCGCCGTGGGGTGCCAGTGTGCCGCCTGGACATGATCTCCTGGTGCAGGAACGCCTCAATCAGCGCCAGCACGCGGCCTTGCTGATCGAACCTTCCACCAAGCTCAGCAGCCGCTTATGCGGGATGGTGTCGAAGTAGCTCTTCAGGTCGGCGTCCACCACATGGGTGAAGCCTTCCTTCAGCAGCCGATCGACCTCCCGCAACGCGTCCTTGCAGCCCGCCCGGGTCGGAAGCCGTAGCTTCCGGGGCGGAACTGAACCTCGAAAATGGGTTCGATTGCCATCTTCAAGGCGGTCTGCACGATGCGGTCCTTCACCACGGGGATCCCGAGCGGACGGGTCTTGCCGTCGCCCTTGGGGATCTCCACCCGCTTGACCGGGTGCGGCCGGTAGCTGCCGTCCGCCAGGCTGGCCCGGAGTTCGGCGAGACAGCGCTCCGCGTGATGGCTGAACTTCTCGATGCTCTGACCATCCACGCCCGCCGTCCCTTTGTTGCGCGCGACACGATGCCACGCCAGGTCCAGGGTATGCGGACGAGTGATTTTATCGATCAGGCTGAACCACTTGCCTCCTTTGACGCCGTTGCCCAGCGCCGACACCATGCGATCCGTCCAGATCGAGCCTTCCGCCCACCACAGATCATGGGTTCGCACCCGGGCTGCGTCTGTCCCTTGCCTAGCCGATTGGGCACTCTCGGGACTCTCTTGGCTCGATCCACTCATCTCGCATCCAGCTTCCTGCCTCCCTTCCCTCGGGGCGGTTTGTGTTGCCCGTCCCTTTCCACCGCTCGAAAGCGGCCGCGGTACTATGAAGGCTCTGACTCCCCCCGGCCTCACCCAGGCCGGCGGGTCTCTCCGTTTGCTCCGCCTTGCCGTCCCGACATTCCGTCCTCAACCACGTGATCCGCCCCCTGGTCGCTTTGTCAGTCGCCTCAGCGCCACGGGTTGTTCCAGGCTTCGCCGTCCACGAGGGGGCTCGCCGCGGTATCCCGCCGAAACAGGTTCGTCATCCTACGGACTGCCGATTCACCTCCGGTTGCTCTCCACCCCGCCTCGCGGCGACGCAGTTACCTTCAATTTCTGGACCTGCGACCAGCCCAGGCACGGACTTGCACCGTGCAGACAAAGCGTCCTCACGGACGCACTCATGGCCGGGCTTGTCCCGGCCATCCACGACTTTGTCGCCCACCGCGCCGCTCGTTCGCCTCACGCTACTCCGGGCAACACCGGCAGGGTGCGTCATTCTCTCCAACGTCTGGTATGATACGATACCCGCCACGCCTGCCGCCGGATCCAGACCGGCTCACCGCGCATTCGCGTGCCCGATCGCCCACACATAAGCAGATACCGCCGCAAGATCGGCTGAAGAAAGCCCTGTGCCCCCTTCCGGCGGCATCGCCCCTGTATGCTGCTTCGGCTTCGGCACACCGTGCAGGATCGCCTGCGTGATCGCCTGCATGCTCCCGTCACCCCACAGCCATCGTCCGCTCGTCAGATCGGAACCCACCGCCGTGCCCCTGCCATCGGCGCCATGACAGCCGGCGCACGTCCCTCCAGCCGCCTGACCATGGAAAATGCGATCACCCAGCGCGACCTGATCCGGTGAAGCACCCGGCGGGATCGGCAGCGCGCCCGCGCCCGCATGCGGATGAATACCCTCGGGCGGCGCCGCCACGCCGACGCTCGACCCCGGCGCCGCCGAACCGGCAGACGCCGCAGACGCCACCGCCACACCTTTATCCCCGCCCCGGAACGTAACCCGCCAGATCCGCCCGCCCTGATCATCCGCGACATAGAGCGCGCCATCAGGCCCGACAGCGAGCCCCGTGGGCCGATGCGCCGCCCGGCCCGGGTCCTTGTAGCGGCCGGCAAACCCATCCGCGAACACCACGAACGGGCCGGATGCGCGGCCATCCTTCAGCGGCTGGAACACCACGTTGTACCCGCCCTGCGGTTCCGGCGCGCGGTTCCAGGATCCATGGAACGCAATGAACGCGCCATCCTTGTACGCCGCCGGAAACTGGTTGCCCTCGTAAATAAGCATGTCGTTCGGCGCCCAGTGCGCCGGGAACGCGGCAACCGGCGCCTGCTTCTGCGCGCAGACACCCACCTCCTTGCCCCCGTCGCCGCCATACTCCGGAGCCAGCACCAGCCTGTGCCGCGTGTCGTCGTAATAGCATTCCGGCCAGCCGAAATCGCGCCCCTGTTGCAACTCCACCAATTCCTCGGCCGGCTGATCGGCGCCTTGCAGCGGCGTGTAAAGCCGCGGCCAGTTCTGCCCGAGCTGGTCCCGCCCATGCTGGGTCGCGAAAATCCGCCCCGCCAATCGAACGAAATACCCTCCCCGTTGCGCAGCCCCGTCGCAAACCGCTGTGCCGGCGAAAATCGCTGATCGAGCCGATTCGCGTCGTAGCGCCAGGTGCCACCGCGCGTCTCCAGCTCCCGGCACGGCTGGTTCCCCGGCACGCCCGGCATGCGGTTCTCGCTCTGGCAGGAGTTGGTGACCGAGCCGAGATCGACATAAAGATTGCCGCGCGGATCGATCGCGAACGGGTGCATCGGATGATCGCCGCTCAGCGGCAGCCCCGAGACGATGGTTTCAGCCGGTCCCGTCGGCCTGATCCCGCTTGCCGGCAGTTTATACCGGACGATACGATCATTTGCCTCGGCATACACATAGCCGTCGTAAACCGCGATCCCGGTACCGCCGGCACCGCCGTCCGCCGCAGTCGTTCCGAAGCGCTCGAGCTGGTCCGCCCGACCGTCGCCTTTGGTGTCCTTCAGCGCGACCAGGAATCCGCCCGCGGGCGGCGCGCCCGTGCGATAATAAGCCCCGCTCCAGGTGTTCGCGTACACGACCCCGTTCGGCGCCACCGCAAGATGGCGAATATGCCCCAGCCCGTCGGCGAACACCGTTGCACAAAACCCGGGCGGCAGCGTGATGCCGCCATTATCGCCGGGACAGGGGACGGAGCCCGCCGGTGAACCGTCGCGATTCGGTTGCGCATGAGACCATGACCCGGTCGTCAGCAGCAGCCCCCCTGCCAGCAGGCATACCGGAATGACGAACCACGCCTTCACGGTTTTCCGGCCAGGATTCATTCGCGTATATCCCTCCAGGATGAAGCGACACGGCATAGGCCGGAACCGATCATCTGTCCCTTGCGCCGCTTTTGTCATCGCTCATCCGAGAGTCCTGATAGCCGGGAACGGATCACTGCGAAATCAACGATCCGTCTCGCCACGCGCCATCTCGTCTCGGCAAATGCGTCCAGTCCCATTCCCGCGCCCGCCAGTGTACATCCGCGCACCAGCGCCAAAGCGAGATGGGCGAACTTTTTGGCGTCGAACTACGCCCGCATAACCGCTGGGGCGGCCGGGCCCGCTCCGAACCCATCCAGGGACAAGGAAAACCCCGCGACCCTGACCCGCCCCACCATCGCCCCCTCCGCTGCTTGCGGCATGCTACGTTGCTGAACCAGCATCGGCAATCAGAGGGCATTGATCGGCGCGATCGAGGACGATGAATGCCGCGCGTTGGGCGATCAACTCGGGTGCCGATTGACAGTCAAGGCCATTCCCGGATTAGCTCCCTTGCGCATCGGAGATTGTCCCATGCCCACAATCAAAAACTCAGGCGAATTGCTCGCCAGTCTCACCCCATATCTGAATCGCGTTCAGCCGCTCGAGGCGATGAAGAAAGCCGGATTCACCTTTGCCGGTGATCTCGAGAAATCCGCTGGCGCCGTCAAGCCGGCCTTCGACGCAGCGACCGCCGAGCGTTTGGAAAAGGAACTCGCGTCGCATGCGCCGATACGTCTCCATATCGGCCCGTCGGCCCGTCCGGGCATCGCGCGGACCGTCGTGGGCGGCTTTCGCGCCGCAGGATCGATCAATCTGAACAACGTCAACCCTGTTCTCGATGAACTCTACCGGGTGGGAACCATCCCCAATGGCATCCCCGCCTCCGACACCACCAGCCTCATCACGCTCGCCACGCTGACGCAGTTATGCCTGAATGTGCCCACGGCTCCCGACGCAGCGCTCGGCGGTCTCGAGATCCTCACGGCACCCTTCGCCACGGCCAGCACAGTCTCCGCCAACAACGTGAACGTGGTCTGCGAAATCAACCTCCCGATCCTTGGATCCCAGCCGGGTGCCTTTCAGGCGAAGCTGAATATCGAGTTTCCGATTGGAACGCTCAACCTCTTTACCGACCCCCAGGGCCGCTATCGGTTCAGCATCGCGGCAGGCGCGGCGCAGGCCACGCTGGTGGTCCATCCGCTTTCCATAATCGTTCCCCGCACGCCCGCCGATCTGGATACGCTCAACGCCCTGTTCACTTCGGGCGTGCAGAAAGTCCTGGGTTACTACACCGGGCCGTTCTATGGTTATCTGTCGCTGCCCGCGGAGCTCACCCTCTCATCCTTTCCCAACACGCACTTCAAGCTGTACCAGGCAGGCGGCGCGACCGTCCTGAATGGGCCAACCTCGTTCGCGATTCTAGGCGGGGACGTGGCCAAGGGTCTCATCGTCGACCCCACGCAATTGCCACTCGTGGCCACGCCCGCGGCACCGTTCGCCATCCACGGAGAGGTCGACAAGTCCTTTGCCACCGATGCGCTGAACGAGGTGATCAGTTCCGGCGACCTGGCAGCCTACATCAACGGTATCGCCTCCCGTCACTGGTGGGGCCATCTGCTGCCGCAGCTAAAGGTGAACTGGGGAACCGTCACCTTCCAGGATGGCAATATCAACCTCGCCATCGGCATTGTCGTGCCGTACTACTGTTTCGGCTTGGACCTCAACATCGTGGCGGGCATCTACGGGCCGCCGGTGATCTCGGACGGAGCCATGACCATCGGCGCCCAGTCGGTCGATTTGAGCGTCGATGAGGGATTCTGGTGCTCGCTCACCGGGATTGGCTCGCTGATCGGATTGGTCCTGGACATCATTTTCCTCGCGCGCTCGTCCGACCCGCCGCTCAAGACCATGCCGTCCAGCTACAGCTTCGCGCCGCTGCCGGACAGCGACTACGACTGGACGCTCGCCGTGCTGCAAGCCTCCGCAAACAACGGCACCCTCACCCTCGACGGCTCCGCGACCTTGGCGGCCGATCCCGGCTATTTCATCTATCTGCGTGTGGTCACGGGCAACACCGTCACCGGCTATAGCCCGGTCGCCGGCGCCCAGGTCACGCTCATGGAGCTGGATAACCCCGCTCCGGCCGGGGACGACGTGATCATCCCGCCCACCGGAACCACGCTCCACGTCAATGCAAAGCTCATCATCATCAACTCCACGACCTACACGCCCAGTGCGGACCAGACGCTGGGAACCAAGACGACGGACAGCAATGGCAATGTGATGTTCATTGTCGAACCCGCCTCCCCGGCATACCCGGACGGCTTGAACGCGGAAGGCGGCGTCCTCGCGACCGCGGAAACCGAGTTCGATACGCAGGACGGCAAATTGGTTGAGAGCCATACCTCACAGACAAGCGTGCCGGAACGGTTCCCCGACTTTGGCGTCACCATCGTCAACTCATCAGGGGTTCAACTTGCAACGCGGCAATTGGTCGTCCTTAATGCGCCCAGCACGCGCATCGGTACCGTGACCAATCCCGTGATCGTCGTCGTCAGCGAGGGCGTCTTCATATAGCCCGGACGCCACGAGCCCTCTGCTGCACGGCTTGGTTGGAAGCGCTGGCTGATGTGTTCGAGCGGTTGTGAGCAGTTTAGCAGGCTGCTGAAAAAGTCCTCTCAAGATCAGATTTTGTCTGTATTCAGCTTTGATTTCCGATTTCCACGGGCGGTTTCAGCCATTTTCCGTGAGTTCCAAAGCCGCTGATGCGGCCTTGGCCAGATTTCGGGCAAACTCATGCTGTCACCAGCAGCCGCGGCAATCGGACCAGGTTGTAAGCCGCCGCCTTGAACACAAACATCCACTCGACCGATTTCACCCCGCGCAGCTTGGTTTGCGCCATGCCGCCAACCTCCTTGATCCAGCCATTCGCCTCCTCGATCCGTTTGCGGATCACCTGGCTGATCCGATAGCCCGCATGCCGCGTCGTCCGCCCGTCGATATTCGATCCCCGCTGCGCCGTGATGTTTTGCGCCACGTGCGGGGTAACCCCGGCGGCCCGGCTGCTGGCGACAAACGCCGCCGTGTCATAAGCCTTGTCGGCACCCACCGTCTTGTGACCCGCAGCCGGCAGAGCCTGCAGCATCGCCAGCGCCGTCTCCGGCTCCGCCGTTCCAGTGGCGTGCGTCAGCCGCGCATCCACCACCAGGCCGTTGCGGTTCTCCATCAGCAGGTGCCCGGTGAACGCCAACTTCGCCTCCTGGCCTTTCGATTTCTTCGTCAGCCGTGCATCGGGATCGGTCGTCGAGGCATGCGTCTGGTTCGAGCGCTTCTCCCGGTGGAAGTTGCGTTCGCCGTTGCGCCCGGGCGCCGGCGGTTCATCCTTGCCATCCTTGCGGCGAAAGCTCTTCATCGAGGCCCAGGCCTGGATCAGCGTGCCGTCGACCGAGAAATGCTCGTCCGACAGCAGCGTCTTGACCGGCGGCAGGTTCAGCACCGCGTCCATGAATGCCGCCGCGATGTCGCCCGCCAGCAGCCGGTCGCGGTTCTTGCTGAACACCGTCGGCACCCACACCGGGTCGTCCACCGACAGCCCGACAAACCACCGGAACAGCAGGTTGTAGTTCAGTTGCTCCATCAACTGCCGCTCCGAACGGATACTGTAGAACGCTTGCAGCAACAGCGCGCGCAGCAGTTGCTCGGGCGGGATCGAAGGCCGGCCGTTCTCTGAGTAGAGCGCCGCGAACTGCTCGTTGAGCGCGGTCAGGGCGTCGTCCGCAAACCGACGGATCAGGCGAAGCGGATGCTCTCGGGGGATGCGGCTCTCGGGCCGCACATAGCTGAAAAGCCCGTCCCGTCGCTGATCAAACCCACGCATGCCGAACTACCCCTCGCCGTCGATCCGCGGCATTATCAAATCCGATACGCACGCACCAGCGCCAAAGCCCGGATGTACATCTCGCGCCGCCCCAAAATGCCCCGATGTACATCCAACGGCGCCCCAAAACGCCCCGATGTACACCAGCCCGCCAACCCGCCCTCACGCCCCGGCCACCGCCTCCACCACCTGCGCGCACACATGCCCCAGCGCGGCCTCGTCCAGGTCCGCATGGATCGGCAGCGCCAGGATCCGCTCGGCCAGATCGTCCGAAACCGGCAGCCGCGCCCCGTCATGCCAGCGCTCGTACGCCGGCTGACGGTGCAATGGACGCGGGTAATACACCGCCGTCGGCACGCCGTTCGCCCGCAGCTCCGCCTGCACCCGCTCGCGCGAAACCCCCTCCGGCAGCAGCACCGCATAGATCGCCCACGCGGCCTCCGAATCCGCTACCCGCGCCGGCGTCACCACCGCATTCCCCAGATGCCGGTCATCGTACTCCGCCACCCGCGCCCTTCCCGCCAGCTCCGCCTCGAACACGGTCAGCTTGGCCAGCAGCACCGCCGCCTGCATCGAGTCCAATCGCCCGTTCATCCCGGTCCGCAGCACCTCGTAGCGCGAAGCACCCTCGCCATGCGTCCGCAGGCTCCGATACAGCTCAGCGCGCGACGCATCCTCGGTGAATATCGCCCCGCCATCGCCATAAGCCCCCAGCGGCTTGGATGGAAAGAAGCTCGTCACCGTCACATCGGCCGCCGCACCCAGCCGCTGCCCATGCAACGAACAACCGAAGCTCTGCGCGAGGTCATCGATCGTGAACAGGTCCTCGCGGGCGGCAATCTCGCGCAGGGCGGGCCAGTTTGCCGGTTGCCCGAACAAATCCACCCCAATCAGCACCCGAGGACGCAAACGCCCCGCACCCCGAATCTCGCCCACCCGCCGGGCCAGCGACCCCGGGTCGATCTGGAACGTACGCGGATCGACATCCACGAACACCGGCGTCGCTCCCAGCACCAGCGCCACCTCGGCCGTCGCCGTGTAGGTGAACGCCGGCAGGAACACCGCATCCCCCGGCCCGATCCCCTCCGTCATCAGCGCGATCTGGATCGCGTCGGTCCCGGAACTCACGCCGATGCAGTGCGAAGCCCCGCAGAACGCGGCCAGCTTCGCCTCCAGCTCGGCCACCTCCGGCCCCAGGATGAACTGGCAGTGCGCCAGCACCGCATCCAGCCTTCTGCGCAGCTCCGGTGCGATGCGCGCCTGCTGCGCCTTCAGGTCGAGGAACGGGATGTTCATGTGCGTCTCGCCATATCCAGCGCGCCCTCCGCGTTATGTTCGAATTCCGGGATCAGCCGCCCCAGCAGGGCCAGCGCCAGCCGCACCTGTCCGCCCCGGCAGGCCGCCGCGATCTCGTCCATCGCCCGCCCGACAATCGCCGGATCCGCGGTGCGCGGCGCGGCCATCAACAGGCCGGCATGCCCGGTGGGCACCGGCGGCTCGCGCCCGTGGAACAGCTCCTCGTGCAGCTTTTCCCCCGGCCGCAGCCCGGTGAACGCGATCCCGACATCCACGTCGGGCCGCAGCCCGGCCAACCGGATCATCTGCCGCGCCAGATCGACGATCTTGACCGGATTGCCCATGTCCAGCACGAAAATCCCACCCTCTCGGCCCGACGGCAGCACCGCTCCGCCGCTCACCAGCACGTTCGCTTGCAGCACCAGTCCCACCGCCTCGCGCACGGTCATGAAGTAGCGCTGCATCTCCACGTGCGTCACGGTCAGCGGTCCACCGCGTTCCAACTGGCGCTGGAACAGCGGCACCACGCTGCCGGTGCTGCCCAGCACGTTGCCAAACCGCACAGTTACGCAGCGCATGCCCCGGCCCGGCGGCGCAGGCCGAGATGTCGAGCGCCTGGCAATACATCTCCGCCAGCCGCTTCGACGCGCCCATCACGGATGTCGGGTTCACCGCCTTGTCGGTGGAGATCAGCACCATCGCCGCCGCTTCCACGGCGCGGGCGGCATCCGCCACATGGCGCGTCCCGGCCGCGTTGGTCAGCAGCCCCTCCGACGGGTTCGCCTCCACCATCGGCACATGCTTCAGCGCCGCGGCATGAAACACCAGTTCCGGCCGCCACTCCTCGAACACCGAACGGACCCGCGGCGCATCGCGCACATCGACCAGCATGGCCCGCCGAGGCACCGCGGAATGCCTCTCCGCCAGCTCCAGGTCGATCTGCCAAAGCGCATATTCGCCATTGTCGATCAGCAGAAGCTGCGACGGCCCCAACGTGGCGAGCTGCCGCGCCAGCTCCGACCCGATCGTGCCGCCGGCGCCGGTCACCATCACGCGCCGGCCCTGGATCAGCCGTGCCATCGCCTCCCGGTCGAGCGGTACCTGCGGGCGGTTCAGCAGCTCCTCGATCGCCACCGGCCGCAGCTCCAGCGGCCCCAATCGCGGGCTGGCCGGATCGGCGGGACGCAGCGCCGTGGGTCGCGGCGCCCGTCGCACCGTCACGCCGAACCGCTCCGCCTCGCGCACCAACGCCTCCAGCGATGGTCCGGAGATATCGGGGCTGGCAACGGCGAGCATCTGCGGCACCCGCCCTTCGGCCGACAACCGCTCCAGCACGGCACCAACTTCGACCGCCGAGCCCAGGATTGGCTGGCCCTGGATGCGCCGGCCAGCTTGCGGTGAGCCCAGGGCCAGCAGCCCGATCACCCGCAATGCCTGACGCCGGTCCTGGGCCAGCGCGCGCAGGAACAGGTCGGCGTCCTCCAGCGCGCCCACCAGAAGCACCGTTCCCGCCTCCGGCTCCGGCGCTGCCCGCGGCCTGATCCGCAGCCAGCGATAGATCACCCGCGGGGCGCCCAGCAACACGAGCAGGGTCAGCGCATAGATGGCGGGAAAGGCCGGATTGCGAGAGGCCCCCACTGCCAGCGTCGGCGCGAGCAGCAGCGCGGCGAGAGCCGCCGTGCCGGCCACCCCCAGAAGATCGCCAATCCCTGCAAAACGCCAATATTGCTGCGGCAGGCGGAACGGCAGTCCAGCCACCAGCACCGCAACCGCCCCCGCCAGCAGCAACCACCACGGCGCCAGCGCCGGCGCGCCCGGGTCGGCAATCCACCGCGCCAGCGGCACGGCTACCGCGGCGAGCCCTCCGTCCAGCACCACGTTGACCGCGATTCGGATGCGCGAGCGCCCCGCCATGGCGCCCCTATAGCCCAGCACCGCGCCGCGCCATAGGGTACCCGGTTCGAGCTTGCCCGGCAGTCCCGACCGGACCCGATGATCGCCTGAGGATAGGTCGGGCCGACCCCAGGGCCGATCCTGGTGCGCACCAAAATCCGCCCTGTTGCTGCCACAGGCTGCCGCCAAATTCTGTCCCGGTCGGGGAAGCACGGGAAGCACGATGCGGTTCCTGAAGGTGTATGGCAGGGTACTGGGGCTGCTGGGGCGCGACATTCGTGTCGCCGCGCTGCTGGGCGGCGCCAACGTACTGGTGGCCGGACTGCAGTTCCTGGATCCGGTGCTGTTCGGGCGAGTGATCGGACTGCTGTCCCGTTCCGCCGAGCTGGATACCGATGTGCTGTGGCACCAGGCCGTGTCGCTGCTGGCGATCTGGGCCGGGGTGGGCGTGGCGGGGATCGCCGCGAATATGGGTGTCGCCTTGCAGGCCGAGCGGCTGGCGCATCGTCATCGCATAGCGCAGCTGTCGCGCTATTTCGGGCACGTCCTCGGGATGCCGCCGTCGTTCCATGGCGACATTCACTCCGGGCGCCTGATGAAAGTCATGCTCACCGGCACCGACGGGCTGTTCGGTGTCTGGCTGGTGTTCTTCCGCGATCAGCTCTCGACCATCGCCGCGGTCGTCGTCCTGTTGCCGCTGACGCTGTTGATGAACTGGCGCCTGTCGATCAGTCTGATCGTGCTGGTCGTCATATTCGTCTGCGTCACCTCGTTCGTGATCCGGCGCACGCTGGCCGGCCAGCGCCTCGTGGAGCGCGCCAACACCAGCCTTGCGGGCACCGCGTCGGACGCGCTGGCCAACGTCGTGATCGTGCAGTCCTTCACGCGCATGGCGGCGGAAACCCGCCTGTTCGGCCGGATCGCCGACGAGGTGATCCGCAACCAGTTCCCGGTGCTGAACTGGTGGGCGGTCGTCAATGTGCTGACCCGCGCCGCCAGCACGCTGACGGTGATCTCCATCGTGGTGATCGGCACCGTGCTGCACATCAACGGCCAGGCCTCGGTGGCAGAGATCGTCAGCTTCATGGGGTTCTCCACGCTGCTGATAGGGCGACTGGAATCGGCAGTACAATTCCTCTCCAGCCTGTTCTTCCGCCTGCCGTCGCTAGAGGAGTTCTTCGGCGTGCTCGACGCCCGCAGCTCGGTGCCGGAACGTCCCGGCGCGCCGAACCTCGTCGCCGCGCGCGGCGAGGTGACGTTCGAGGATGTGTCCTTCGCCTATCCCGGCGGCCCGAATGTCCTGACCGAGATGTCGTTCATGGCGGACCCGGGGATGTCGGTTGCCCTGGTGGGTCATACCGGCGCGGGGAAATCCACCGTGATGGCATTGCTGCAACGGCTGTGGGACCCGACCTCCGGCCGCATCCTGATCGACGGGCAGGACCTGCGGGACGTGCGCCTGGACAGCCTGCGCGCTGCCATCGGCGTGGTGTTCCAGGAAAACATGCTGTTCAACCGCTCGATCCGGGACAATTTGCTGGTGGGCAACCCCGACGCGTCGGATGCGGAGATCGAGTACGCCTGCCAACTGGCCGACGCGCATGAGTTCATTACCCGACAGCCGCGCGGCTACGACACGATGATCGGGGAGCGCGGGGCGAGTTTGTCGGGTGGCCAGCGGCAACGTCTGGCGATCGCGAGGGCCTTGTTGAAAAATCCGCCGATTTTGATCCTCGATGAGGCGACCAGTGCCCTGGATGCCGCGACCGAGGCACGTGTCAGCCGGGCGCTGAAAAATCTGATGCGCGGGCGAACCACCTTCATCGTCGCGCATCGGCTGTCCACGGTACGGGACGCGGACGAAATCCTGGTCTTCGACGCCGGCCGCATCGCCGAACGCGGCACATTCCAATCTCTGCTGGCCAGCAAGGGGTTGTTCGCTGATCTGGTGCAGACGCAATTGACGCCGATACCCGTGCCGCAGGCCATCGCGGCCGAGTAGCGGGTGGGGCCAATCAGCGTTGAGGAGCCGTTCGGAAACAACCGCGTCATCTTGCACCGGCGCGGCTCACGCAGCCGCTGTCCTGGAAGGCGCCGAGGCGCGTCTTCGTCAATTCGATGAGCGACCTCTTACACAAAGAGGTGCAGCGCTCCTTCATAGACAAGGTGTTAGACAAATGGAAAAGGCGAACTGGCACACTTTCCAAGTACTCAAGAAGAGTAGTTCACTGCTCACAGCTATCTCAATCAGCGGTATCCCACGTTTGGCAAGTCGCATATCTGGCTGGGCGTGTCGGTGGAGGACGCAAAGAATGCGGTGCGCATCAAGCATCTGAAGGACGCGAGCGCGTCGGTAAAGTTCGTCTCGTTAGAGCCGTTGATCGGTCGGTGGGCCGGGTCGATCTTTCCGGAGTCGACTGGGCGATAGTAGGTGGGGAGAGAGGTAAGCGGGCGCGTCACATGGAAGAGACAGGGCGCTGGAATAGCGAGACGAGTGTAGAGTACAGAATGTTGCGTTCTTCTACAAACAGTGGGGTGGAATAAGGCAAAAATAGGGTGGCCGGAAGCTGAAGGGGCGGGAGTGAAATCAATATCGCAAAGCGCAGTCTGCGCTCGCCGTCGCGGCTGAGTAGCATGGTTGCGCTCGCGGACTATGCCGGGCGCGAACAGTCTTACGTCAAACACGTCTTCCTAGAAAATTACCTCAAATCCCTGGTACATAAGACAGCCAGCACCTATCCGCACATTGCCTATGTCGATGGCTTTGCGGGCCCCTGGCAGAGCTCCAACGAACGCTTTGAAGATACGTCTTTCGGTATTGCACTGAATGCCTTGCGCCAAGCAAAGGAGGCTTGGAAGCGGATGGGGCGCAATGTGCGGATGTCTGCACACTTAGTGGAACGAGATGCCACTGCCTACGCTAGATTGGCGGAAGTCCCAAAGCGTTTTCCCGATGTCTCGGTGTCGACCTATTCGGGCGATTTCGTCGGGCTGATCCCGACCATCCTCAAGGTCATTCCGTCTGACGCTTTCGCATTCTTCTTTATAGATAAAAAAGGCTGGCGCATTACATTGCAGCAGCTAGAGCAGCTATAGTAGCGAGCAAACTCAGAAGTAATTTTTAACTTCATGTTCGACTTCATCAACCGCGCAGTAAACATCGGTGACGCCAATATAGTCGCGGGACTGAACGAACTCATCGCGCGTGGCGACTGGCGCGGCAAGATCACGGAAGCCGAAACGCAGGGCAGTGGCAATCTGACGCCGGAAGCCCGCAAGACGGTTCTGGTGGGTGCCTTTACCGAGAGCCTCGGCCAAACTCGGCAATTACCACTTTGTTGCCGAAACCACGGTATTGCGCACTCTGAAGGACCGGCCGCTTTACTGCCTGTGCTATGCAACGCGTCACCCCAGAGAAATCGAGGTCTTCTGCGATTGCCAGATCAAGGCCCTGCAGAAGCAATCCGTCACTCGCGCCGCGGTGAAGCTGCGGCACGCGGCCAAGACATCGGGCCAAGCCGAGATGTTCGAATCCTTGCATGATATGGGCCCCGATGAACTCAATGCGTTTCTGGCGAGCGAACGCCAACAGGCGGAAACATCGCTGCTGGAACTGACGCCGCAGCTGAAAGCCGAGCAGCCATCCGCTCAAGGCGAGACGCTGTGGACGAAGGCTGCTCGGCATGCGCTGCTGCTGGGGGTGGGCGAGGGTGGCCCGCACCAGTTCTCTGATATGGCGGTGTAGTCCTTCGAGCTAACCACGATGCCGAATTCAGCGATCACGACTGCGAGGTGTCATCAGCATAGTGCGCTGTTGCATCAGCATTTCTCGTGCCTCGTGAGCGCCGACGTGAGGGCTTGTTGGCGGCTGTCTTCATGGTCATGAGGGGATACGTCGGGCGGCTCACCGCCGCGAACATAGGCTCGCTAGAATCGGCGGCGTCGTCTGTCTGCGCTGCACATAGGCTTCTCGGATAAGTGGCGGGATCAGCCGGCGCCAATGACGCTCGCCCAACTCGAAATGACGCGTCGTCTCGCGACGGCTCGACGCCGATCCAGGCTGGGTGGCAATTTGGTGAGCAACATCGAGAAGCTCGCTCCGCTGTAGCGCGATGAATCACGATTGTCCGGAGGCATCGAGTTCCTGGACTCTTGAAGATTCTCAGCCAGAGCGAGAGCCGTCTCACGGGAAACCTACTCGGTGGACGGCCCGGGCGATGGAGCTACGAGACCGCAACTGTAACCTCTGTGCCGTGAGGCCATCGTCGATTCATCATTCCCGCTTTCGCCGGAATGACCGTGGATTCGGTTATTTCATGACGAGCCCTTAGCTGATCCTGCTGCTGTATTCGAGGCGAGCCGTCCCGCATGGCCAACCCGACGCCCTGTCTCTATATCAACCCTCCATGCGCGTCCCGTTCGTCAAGATGCACGGCTGCGGCAACGATTTCGTCGTGCTCGACGAACGCGCAGCGCCACTTGGCCTGACGCCCACCCGAGCCGCGGCCCTCGCCGACCGGCAAACCGGCATTGGCTGCGACCAGCTCATCACCGTCGAAGCGCCGCCGCCTGGTTCCGGTGCCGATGCCTTCATGCGCATCCGCAACCCCGATGGCGCTGAAGCCGGTGCCTGCGGCAACGCAACCCGCTGCGTGGCCGCCCTTCTGAGCAACGAGACTGGCCGCCGACATGTCATTGTCCACACCGTCGCTGGAAACCTCCCGGTAACAATCCTGCCGCCTCCCCACGTTGCCGTTGACATGGGGCCGGCGAAGCTCGACTGGCGCGACATCCCGCTCGCTCATTCCGCCGACACGCTCCACCTGGACCTCCACGTCGGCCCGCTCACCGACCCCGCCGCGGTCAGCATGGGCAATCCGCACGCGACCTTCTTTGTGCCCGACATCGCGGCAATTCCGATCCACCAGCTCGGCCCGATCCTGGAACACGACCCGATCTTCCCGGAGCGTGCCAATATCGGCGTGGCCGAGGTGCTCTCCCCGGACCGCATCCGCCTGCGTGTGTGGGAACGAGGGGCCGGCCTGACCCGCGCCTGCGGCTCCGGCGCGTGCGCCGCGCTGGTCAACGCCCATCGCCGCGGTCTCACCGACCGGCACGCGACGCTTTTGCTGGACGGTGGCGAACTCACCATTGAGTGGCTCAACAACGGCCACGTGCTGATGACCGGCCCTGTCGCCACCGCCTTCACCGGCATCGTCGATCTCGACGCCTATCCGTCATGACCGTCGAGATCGTCACGTTCGGTTGCCGTCTGAACGCGTACGAAAGCGAGGTCATGCGCGGCCACGCCGCCGGACTGGATGACACAATCATCGTCAACACCTGCGCGGTCACCGCCGAGGCCGAGCGTCAGGCGCGCCAGGCCATCCGTCGCGCCCACCGCATGCGTCCCGATGCACGTATCGTCGTCACCGGCTGCGCGGCACAGCTCGACCCCAACGGCTGGGCCGGCCTTCCGGGCGTTAGCCGCGTTCTGGGCAACACCGAAAAGCTGCACCCGGAAAGCTGGGCGCCGGATGCGCCAGGTGCGGTCTCCGACATCATGCAGGCGCGCGACACCGCGGCACACCTGGTGACCGGGTTTGCCGGCCGCGCCCGCGCCTTCGTCCAGGTGCAGCAGGGCTGCGACCATCGCTGCACCTTCTGCGTCATCCCATTCGGACGCGGCCCGAGCCGCAGCGTGCCGGTTGGTGCCGTGGTGGCTCAGGCGCGTGCTCTGCTGCATAGCGGCTATCAGGAGCTGGTGCTGACCGGGGTCGATATCGCCAGCTACGGCAGCGACCTTCCCGGCCGACCAAGCCTGGGCCAGCTCGTCCGGCGACTTCTGAACCTGGTGCCGGATTTGCCGCGCCTGCGGCTTTCATCAGTCGATCCGGCAGCTATCGACGATGAGCTATGGAGGCTGCTGGCCGAAGAAGCCCGGCTGATGCCGCACCTGCATCTGTCATTGCAGGCCGGCAGCGATCTGGTGCTGAAGCGGATGAAGCGCCGGCATCGCGCCGCCGATGCGCTCGCCATCATCAGCCGCGCCCGCGCGCTGCGGCCCGGCATCGCGATCGGTGCCGACATGATCGCCGGGTTCCCGACGGAGACGGAGGAGTTGTTCCGCCAAACCCTCGATTTCGTGGGCGCCGCGGACCTGCCCTTCCTGCACGTGTTCCCTTACAGTGAGCGGCCCGGCACGCCGGCTGCCCGCATGCCCGCGGTGCCCAAGCCACAGCGGCGTGAGCGCGCGGCCCGGCTGCGCGTCGCCGGCGAGGTTGCCGCGCGCCGCTTCCGCGCCGCTCAGCTCGGCCGGACGGTTTCACTGCTGACGGAAACCCCCAGCAGCGGGCATTCCGAGCATTTCGTCCCGGTACAGCTCTCCACGCCCGCCGCACCAGCCCGGCTCATCACGGTCCGCATCATCGGCGAAACGGCTGATGCGGTGCTCGGCGAGGCGCTCTGATGGCGCTTGGCGGCTTTTTCTCGCGGCTCAAGGAAGGGCTGGCGCGCAGCACGCAGAAGCTCGGCGGCGGCATCACCCAGGTGTTGCGCAAACGCCGGCTCGACGACGAGGCGCTCGGGGAACTGGAGGATCTGCTGATCTCGGCCGATCTCGGTACCGAGGTCGCCGGGCGTATAATCGCCGAGTTCCGTCGCACCCGCTTCGGCAAGGAAGTCACCGATGACGAGATCAAGCAGGCGCTGGCGCAGGAAATCGCCGCAATCCTGACGCCGGTCGCACAACGGCTGACCCTGGATCCGGAACGCAAGCCGCATGTCGTCCTGGTGGTCGGGGTCAACGGCACCGGCAAAACCACCACAATCGGCAAGATGGCCCAGCAATACCGGGAACGCGGTCTCCAGCCCGTTCTCGTCGCCGGCGACACCTTCCGAGCCGCCGCCGTCGAGCAGTTGCAGGTCTGGGGACAGCGCACCGGATCTCACGTGATTGCCGGACCGCCGAACGGCGACGCCGCGGGTCTGGCGTTCGACGCGCTCGTCCGCGCCGCCGCCGATCGGACCGACGTGCTGCTGATCGACACCGCCGGCCGGCTGCATAACAAATCAGTGCTGATGGAGGAGCTGCGCAAGATCATTCGCGTCATGCGCAAGCAGGACCCGACCGCGCCGCATTCGGTGTTGCTGGTGCTGGATGCAACGACCGGCCAGAACGCAGTGCAGCAAGTCAAAGTATTCAAGGAGATGGTGGACGTTACCGGCCTGATCGTGACAAAGCTGGACGGCAGCGCTCGGGGCGGCATTGTGGTGGCGCTGGCTGAAATGTTCGGGCTTCCCGTGCATGCCGTTGGCGTCGGAGAAACGGCAGCCGACCTCCGGCCATTCGACGCCACGGATTTCGCCCGCAGCCTGGTTGGTCTCTGATCGGCGTCCGCGCCATCGATTAAGTGCTCGTCATGAAATAACCGAATCGACCGTCATTCCCGCGAAAGCGGGAATCCACCGCCGCCCACTGGATTCCCGCTTTCGCGGGAATGACGAGATGGCGCGGTTGTTTCCGAACGACCCCTAACTAAGGTCGGCCGTCAACTCGCCGATTCAGGCACCAACGCCGCGGGTGACACCTCACCGCCATCCAAATCCGTCTTGCCCAGCATCCGCCACGTTCCGCCGACCAGTATCTCGCTGGGTCGGAACCGCGCCTTGTAGGCCATCTTGCGACTCTCCGGCACCCAGTAGCCGAGATATACGTACGGCAACTGTAGCGCCCGCGCACGTTCCACCAGCCAGATGATCGCGTAGGTGCCCAAAGACCGCCGTTCCAGCACCGGATCGAAGAAACTGTACACCGCCGACAATCCATCCCCCAGCCGGTCGGCCAGGCACGCGCCGACCATACGGTCGTCCGGGTCGCGGAACTCGACCATGAAGGTCTCGACTGGCGTATCCTCCAGCATGGCCCGATAGTCGTAGAAACTCATCGTGGCCATGTCGCCCTCGGCGTGGCGGGCCTGCTGATAGCGCTGGAAAAGCTGGAATTGCTCCGCCGTGGCGCGCGCCGGCACCTCGAACCCTTCGACCAGATCATTGACTCGCGCGATGCGCCGCAGCGAGCGGTCCGGCTGGAAGCTGGCAGCGGGAATGCGGATCGGGACGCAGGACTGGCACGCGGGGCAGACCGGCGCATAGGCAATGTTATGGCTGCGGCGGAAACCGGCGCGCGACAACCGGTCATGCAACAACTCGGCTTCCGGGCCGGCAATTTCGGTGACCACCTTCCGCTCCGTCCGGCCGGCGACGTAGGGGCACGGCAACGGGGCAGTGGTGTAAAAGAATTGCGGCCGACGCGGTGGCTTGTAGGTCATATTCGTGGACGTCCGGCCTGTATGTTCACGGACCGGCGGCTCCGGGTCAATCCTTACATTGCGGGTCATGGCGTCAGCCGGATGCTCGCCGCCACTTTATCCGCTTCCGGCCTCAGCGTCAGCGTCTCGCCATCCCGCCATGGCCTCAGCAGATCCCGGCTGTGCCGGCTCAACAGATTCCCCGACTGTCCCGGCGCCATCATGAACAGGCTGCGGTCGAGATCGGCCAGATCGTACACGCCGCGGAATTCCGGCCCGTGCACCGCTGTGAAATCGCTCGTGCTGCCGGCCGCGTCGATCGTGGTCGCACTGCCCGGGGACGGAATGCGCAACGTGCCGAATCCGCGCAGGCCGGGAATCGCGCGAAGCAACGGGTGTGCGAATTCGGCCTGGTGCGCCTGGCCCCATCGCCAGGCCTTCGGGTCCGGCCCGAAGCGCGCCACCAGGTCGTTCACCGCTCCAGTCAGACTGTCATGCAGCATCGTGGCGCAATCCCCGCCGCACCAATGGGCTCCGCCGGGCAGCAACGCATTGGCGACAAATTCCGCCGGCGGCGCGACCGCGCGGCCGTCGCCCCAGGGCACGCCGGCACGTTGCAGCAACGCGGCATAAAACTTGTCGATCCAGGCGGAAAAGATCAGCGGCTGGGGCTGGTCGATCGTCATGGCCCCGTCCCAGCCGTTCAGCAGGGCAAACGCCTGTCCCGCCGCCCCGTCCGGTGCCGGGATAGAGAGCAGGGCCGGCAGCACCTGCACGGCGAACCCGCTCGTCACGTCGATCTGCATACGCGCGAAATCAGCCGCCGTATGGCGATCGGATTTGTCCAGCAATTCGCGGATACGTCGCGCCCGCCAGTCGCCGAACCAGTCCCGGCCGAGGAACACCGGGAAATCCGGCGGCGCCACCCGTTCATTCGCGTTCACCAGCCGCCCGCTGGCCGGCGCGACATAGTGCGGCAACTGATCGCCCGACGCCCAGCCAACCCAGTCGAAGGCGCCGCTCGCGCCCTCCACGGGGAATGACCCGTCCCCCGATCGCCGGACCGGCACGCGCCCGGTGACATACAGCGCGATGTTCTTGCCATCCGCCACCAGCAGGTTCTGTACCGGCGAGGATATCATGGCGGCCGCTTTCCCGGCCTGCTCGACGGACTCGGCCGTGTTCAATGCCATCAGCCCGGCCGCGGCAGTATCGCCCGGCTGCAGATTGGCCATCGATACCGCGAGCACCGGCCCCCCCGGATCAATCACGTCACTAATGACCGGGCCGTGCCGGGTTTCGCGAACGGTCAGCACGGTATCCGGCTGTCCACGAACATGAATACGCTCCTCGCGCACCGTGAACGGCTTCGGCCCATCCGGAGTTTGGTACTGGCCGTCGCCGACCGGCGTCTCGATGAAGATGTCCTGCACGTCCGCGCCGGTGGTGGTGAAAGTCCACGCGATATGGCTGTTGCGGCCCAGCACGATCCCCGGCACGCCGGGCGCGCTGGCCCCGGCCAGCACCTGCCCAGGCGTGTCGATACGCACCAGGTACCACAGACTGGGGAACCCGAACGCCAGATGCGGATCGCCCGCCAGCAGCGGCGCGCCGGTGGCCGTATGCGTGCCATCGACCGCCCACTCGTTCGAGGCGTGATCCGGCTGCGTAAACGGTGCCGGGAAGGCGGGCAGCGCCATGCCGCCCGCCGCCGCATGACGAAGGACGGTTTCGAGCAAGGCCGCCGGCTGCCCGGCCTCGTGTTGTGCCGGCCATAGCGCTTCCAGTTGATCCCGCGGCATCGTGGCCGACAGGCGCAACCGGGCCAGTTCCTGCCGCCAGTTCATCGACAGCCACAGCCCCATCGTCTTGCCCCATAACAGGCTGTCCACCGGGGTCCACGGCTCCGGTGCGCCAAGCACGAGGAACTCGGGCGCGCTGAACCGGCCATGCGCCGCGATCCATGCGTTCACGCCGGCGCTGTAAGCCTCCAGCATGGCCTGCACATCGCGCGGCAACCCGGCGTAATCGGCGATGGCGCGCTGGCGCAGCCCCAGCACGCGCATCTCCTTGTCGATCGGCAGCGTCCCCGCTCCGGCAATCTCCGACAGCCGGCCGGAGGCGGCACGACGCATCAAGTCCATCTGGAACATGCGGTCGCGCGCGTGGACGTAACCGAGCGCGGCCGCGGCGTCATTCAGCGTTGCCGCCCGGATGCGAGGAATCCCGTGCTGGTCGAAGCTGATATCCACCGGTGCCGACAGCCCGGCGATGGCAGCCGACTGGTTCCGTGACGGCAGCGTCAGCCACAGCAAGCCCGCCAGCCCCACCACGACCAGCAACAGGAGCGTGCCGATGCCGGTCAGCAGGAACCTGAGGAACCGAAACAGACGGCGCATGCCAGTACCTTGGGATAGTGAGACTTACGTACGCCTCTCCCGCACAGCGCGAGGTGTCGGGCCACGCGCCGCTGCGTTTCAGATCAACCAGCCGCCTTTTACTGCACGGGGAACACAGCCACCGCGGAGACAAACCAGAAGCAGCCCTGCCCGGCAAGCACTTGGCACGCCACGTGCGACACCCGACACCAGTTCCGGAGCCCGGCCCGATGTCCAGCATCATCTCCGTCTCGCCCGACCGCCAGACCGCCCCGGCGGAGCTAGTGGTCACCGCAGCACGTCCGGCCGGCCTGCGGTTCTCCGATGTGCTGTCAGCGCTCAATCCGCTGCAATATCTGCCGGTGGTCGGCACGATTTACCGGGCCGTGACAGGCGATACGATCCCCGAGGGGGTACGACTGGGTGGGTCGATGTTGGTCAGCGGCCTTATGGGTGGCCCGATCGGGCTGCTGACCAATATCGCCGCCACCATCGCCGAGAAGGTGACCGGTATCGATCCGGAGCAAATCGCGCACACAATCATGGCTCACCTTGGTTTAACCACCAAAACCGGTGCGACCAGTCCGGCAACTCCCACCGCAGCGGTGGCAAGCGTGTCGGGCGGCGCCACGGCCGCGTCCCCAGCCTCCACGCCTGCGGCGCTGCCGGCGACCGCCGGGCCGGGGTGGAGCAATGCCGCGCTGACCGCCGACGGGGTACAGTTCGGGACCGATGGCGTGCCGCGCGTACGTGGGGTATCCGGCGCCGACGCATTGAACGACGTCGAGCTGAGGCGCCTTCATGTTGCCGTTGCGGCTTACGCACGGACGGCGAAATTGGCGACGTGACGCGACATCACGCGAGCGTCGAGGCCAGTATCACTGCGGCCCCCCAGCCAGACCAGCGTCGCGCCGCAGCCGCCTCGGCAAGCCGAGATCCGTCAGTTTCAGCACTCCCGCCACGCCCTCTGCCGCCTCAAGCCGCATCAGCGGCTGATTCGGATCGCAGCTATCGCTGAAGCGTAACAGCATGCGGCACCAGGTCATGGTTTCCGGGCACGGTGGGCAGCCCATAGTGATCGACCGTTGCCTCTCGCAACAATTCCGGCGTCAGGCGATTGGCAGCCATGATAGAGAGGGTAATGCTGTACGCGAGTTCGGAGGCGGCATCGGAGACTGCCGGGATCTCCGCGAACCGGATCTCCATCCGACCGTCAGGCAGGTCGGCATCGATCATTCCGACGCATCGCCGGGTGACGTCGCGCTCACAGGGATGGTCCTGTACCGCCAGTGCCTTGGTTTGCATGCGGAGAATGGTCAAGGCCTCCGCCGATGTCATGTAAAGCCGGATGCCCATCACATCGAACCCGGACGGATCGACGGCCCATGCGACCGGAGTGGCGGCAAGCACAAGCGCGACCCCTATCGCCGCCCGCAGCGCGCGCATCCCGTCCGTTCCGTTCCGGTCCCCCGAATGTGGCGGGCAAACGCTAACCATTCGTAAAGGGGCGTCTCGCAAGGCGCCACTCGGCTCGCCCAGTGACCTGCCGGCGTTTGGACGCAGCGCAACCGGCGCTATAACGCACGCCCATTCTGGGTGAAGGAACCGAGCCATGCCGAGCAGGCATTGGGACAAGTCGAAGCTGCCCTCCCGGCACGTCACGGTCGGACCGGACCGCGCGCCGCACCGTAGCTATTATTACGCGATGGGCATGACAGAGGACGAGATCAACCAACCCCTGGTCGGTGTCGCGACCTGCTGGAACGAAGCGGCGCCATGTAACATCGCACTGTCACGCCAGGCGCAATCGGTGAAGAAGGGCGTGAACGAGGCCGGCGGCTCGCCGCGCGAGTTCACCACGATTACAGTGACCGATGGGATCGCCATGGGTCACCAGGGGATGAAATCGTCTCTGGTCTCACGCGACCTGATCGCCGATTCGATTGAGCTGACCATGCGCGGGCACTGCTACGACGCGCTGGTGGGATTGGCCGGCTGCGACAAGTCGCTGCCAGGCATGATGATGGCGATGCTGCGGCTGAATGTTCCAAGCGTGTTCATGTATGGCGGCTCGATCCTGCCCGGACGCTACAAGGATCGCGACGTAACGGTGGTGGATGTGTTCGAGGCGGTCGGACAACATGCGGCCGGGCGGATGAGCGATGCCGAATTGCATGAGCTGGAATGCGTCGCCTGTCCGTCGGCCGGCGCGTGTGGCGGACAGTTCACGGCGAACACGATGGCGATGGTGAGCGAGGCGATCGGGCTGGCGCTGCCGGGCTCGGCAGGCTCTCCGGCGCCGTATGAGGAACGCGATCGCTGGGCCGTGGAATCCGGGCGCGTGGTGATGGAACTGGTGAAGAACCGGTTACGTCCGCGCGACATTGTCACCCGCCGCTCGCTGGAAAACGCGGCGATGGTGGCCGGAGCCACGGGTGGTTCCACGAACTCCGCCCTGCACATTCCGGCGATTGCGCACGAGGCCGGTATCCGGCTGACCATGGAGGACGTGGTCGAGATCATGCGGCGGACGCCGTACATCGCGGACCTGAAACCGGCCGGGAAATATGTCGCGCTCGACGTGCATCGGATCGGTGGCGTTCCGGTCGTGTTGAAGGCGCTGCTGGATGGCGGATTGCTGCACGGCGACTGCATGACGGTCACCGGGAAGACGCTGGCCGAGAACTTGAAAGACGTTGTGGTGCCGACCGATCAGGACGTCCTCTATCCGGTGTCACGGCCGATCTCCCAGACCGGCGGGCTGGTGGGATTGAAAGGCAATCTCGCGCCGGATGGAGCGATCGTGAAAATCGCCGGCATGAAGAAGCTGCGTTTCGAGGGCACCGCGCTGTGTTTCGATTCCGAGGAAACAGCGTTCGCCGCTGTGCAGGCGCGCGCCTACAAGCCCGGCGATGTCATCGTGATCCGCTATGAAGGGCCGAAGGGCGGTCCCGGCATGCGGGAGATGCTGTCCACCACGGGCGCGATCTATGGCCAAGGCATGGGTGAGCAGGTGGCGTTGATCACCGACGGGCGCTTTTCCGGTGCCACCCACGGGTTCTGTATCGGGCATGTCGGGCCGGAGGCAGCGGTGGGAGGACCGATCGCGCTGCTGCAGAATGGTGATCGCATCGTGATCGACGCCCAGGTCGGGCGCATCGACGTGGTACTGCCAGAACCCGAGCTGGCGGCCCGGCGCGCGGCATGGAAGCCTCGGACCACGGATTACAATAGTGGAGCGATTTGGAAATATGCCCAGTTGGTTGGCCCGGCGAGCCTTGGCGCCCTGACGCACCCCGGAACCGCCGCGGAGAGCCACTGCTACGCCGACATTTGACGTCGGCAGCAAGTACTAGAATTGTGTCAGCAGAGGCTCTTCGGAGGCGCCGATGAAGCGTATCCTTATTTTTGCGGCGGCGATCGGTCTCGCCGCGGCAAATATCGGACCGACAGTCGCCCAACCCCCGCCGCCCTACCCGCCGGTACCACCTCCCCGCTATGAGCGGATGCCGCCGCCGCCGGGAGGACGCTATATCTGGGTGCCGGGCCATTGGCAGTGGAATGGCTACCGTTACGCCTGGATTGGCGGACGCTACGATGTCCGGCAGCCAGGCTGGGGACATTATGTCTCGGGCCGCTGGGTGTGGCACGGCGGTGCCGGACGCTGGGTCTGGCGGCCGGCACACTGGGAATAAGCTGCGACGGCGGCCGACCAGGAATCGATGCTTCTGTCATTGGTTCCTGGGCAGCCGCGCCGCCCCGTGCAGGCAAACGAACTCGCACGCGTCGGGCATGCGGGCCGGGTGGGCGGCACGTGCGCCCGCCCGGCGAGCGCTTTACCGCGTGAAGCCCTCCAGTTCCGACTGTGCCCACGCCACCACCTGCGGAATTGATTGGCCCCGCTTCAGCCGTGCCAGCATGCCGTTGTGGGTGGCGCGGTTATAGACCTGCACGGCGACTTCGGGCGGCGCCTCGGCACCGGTAATGTTCGGCTTGGCGTCATGCCAGGGGCGGATCGGATAGTTGTAAACCGTCCCCTTCGGCGGCTCGACATTTTCCCACACCTTGAAATCAAGCATGGAGGGGAAGGGCGACAGATCGTAGCCCTCTACCACGTTGTCGCGCGCTTCCACCTGCTCGCGCTGCATCAGGTACTCGAGCAGGTCGAATGTGGCGGTCTTGTTGGGGCTGTACTCCCATACCCCCCAGAAATAGGTCAGTGCCGGCACGAACCGGCCCGCCGGGCCGGCGGGGCAGGAGAAGGTCCAGCAGTCCGCGGCCACATTCGGCGCATCCCGTTTCGCCACCGCCCAGGCCGACGGCGGATTGAAGATCAGCGCACTTTTGCCGGAAATAAGCGCGCGGTTGTTGGATGCATCGTCGTAGCTCACCGCGTCGTCGGGGTAGAATTTCACCCATTTCTGCGCAAGTTCCAGAAACTGCCGCATCTTGTCGGACTTGACCTGGATAGTGCCTTCACTGTCGATCAGTGCGGCATCATAGGCGCGGAACATGGCGCCGACCTGGTCGATACCGTCGGTATTCAGGTTGCTGCCGAGCCCCAAGGCAAAGGTCAGATTGTCCTTCTGCGCAGCCTCGGCATATTTGAACATTGTCTCGTAGGTCCACTGGTCCTGCAGCGCAGTGTGCCCGGGCTGCGCCGGATACATTGCCTGTACGTCCAGCCCCTGCTTCTTGAACCAGCTTATCCGCGCGCATGGCGGTTTGGTCTGCGTACCGGAGCTGGTTGGCAGGGCTCGCCAATTTCCTTTGATCTTGGCCATGTAGGTGGAGGTCGCGTCCACCGGCCCGTATTTGGCTATCAGCCGGTTCAGCAGGTCGTCGTGATTGGCCAGCGCGTCAGAGTGATTGACGATGTCCCACATATAGAGCGCGATGCAGTCATGACCGGCCTTGGCCTGCGCCTCGGCGGCGGCGGTCAGCAGCAGCTTGTTGCCAACGCTGGTAATGAAATCGGCATGCACGTCGACCATGTTCTTCTTTGCCCAGTCATCGACCTGCTGCTGCATGATTTTGTTGCCATCGGGCACCCAATGATCCCAGAAGCCGATCGAGACTTTTCCGGCCGCGCCGGCGGTACGGATATGGACCAAAGGCAAGGACGCCGCGGCCGCGCCGAGTTTCAGCGTTGTTCGGCGGGACAGGCGGCTCGGCTTTTTGATAACGGACATGTTTCGCAAACTCCCTGAACTCGCGCCACCCATCGTTCGGGGCGGTCACGCTGCCTATGATATATTGTTCGGAGGACTGTTGGCAAAACCCTTCCAGGAGCTTCGGCCGCCACCCCCGGAATGGAGCCGATGCGCCTAAGAGGCATTTGCATTCATTTGCATTCACCTTGACGCCGAGCCCTGACAAGTCACACTGCCCCGCATGCGCGACCTGTCCGAACTCTCTGAACGTGAGGTGCTGGCGCTGGCAATCGCCAACGAGGAGGAGGACAGTCGCATCTACGCGGACATCGCGGAGGGGCTACGCGAGAACTATCCCGCTTCCGCGAAAGTCTTTTCGGAAATGATGGAGGAGGAGGGGGAGCACCGACGGCGGCTGCTCGAATTGTACCGGCAAAAGTTCGGCGAGCACATCCCCTTGATCCGCCGCCAGGATGTACGCGGCTTCATCCAGCACAAGCCGGTTTGGCAGGTGCGCCCGCTCGGGCTTGAGGCGGTACGCAACCTGGCCGAAAGCATGGAGCTGGAGACGCAGCATTTCTATCGCCGCGCCGCGGCACGCAGCACCGATGCGTCGATCCGCGAATTGCTGGGCGATCTGGCGGAAGCCGAAGTGCAGCACGAGCGCACGGCCGGGCGTCTGGTGGAGGAGAATTTGCCCGGACCGGTCCGCGCCGAGGAAGAGCGGGCGGAACGTCGGCAATTCGTGCTGCGCGTCGTGCAGCCGGGCCTCGCCGGACTGATGGATGGATCGGTTTCAACCTTGGCGCCGGTATTCGCATCGGCGTTCGCGACCGGTCGGTCGCGGGACGCATTCCTGGTCGGCCTGGCGGCGTCGCTCGGGGCCGGCATCTCGATGGGCTTTGCCGAGGCTCTGTCGGACAATGGCAGCCTGACAGGGCGCGGCGCACCGCTGGCCCGCGGTGTCATCACCGGGTTGATGACCACGCTTGGCGGCATCGGCCACACATTGCCGTTCCTGATCCCGGCCTTCTGGACCGCGACAGTGGTAGCGATCGCCGTCGTGGTGGTGGAGCTTGGGATCATCAGTTGGATTCGCTGGAAATACATGGATACGCCACCGCTCTCGGCGACGTTCCAGGTTGCGGTCGGCGGTGCGCTGGTGTTCGCCTGCGGAATCCTGATCGGCAGCAGTTGACGATATAGCGATTTCATCCCAACCAGCGTTGACGCTGACCCTTTCCGTCATGGCCGGGCATGGCCGGGCTTGTCCCGGCCATCCATGACTGTGTCGCCCACCGCGCCGCTCGTTCGCTTCACGTTACTCCGGCAACACCGGCAGGATGAGTCATTCTCAATGCGGTCCGGCATCACTCAGGGTGAAACCGCCCTATCTAGCCAGGCTGATATTGCTCTGGCGGGTCAGCTACGTGGCGTTCCGTGCCAGCCCCTCAAGAATCGAGGCGATCTGCCCGGCGACGCCGTCGATGGCCGCCATGCCGTCAACCCCGTAATATAGCCCTTGCGCCCGGTAATGCGGCAAAATCGGTGCGGTCTGCCGGTGATAGGCATCAAGCCGGGCCGCAACCGTCGCCCGATTGTCGTCAGCCCTGCGAACGAATTCCCGGCTCCCGCAGACGTCGCATATGCCAGCCACCTTGGTCGGCTTGAATCGGTCGTGGTAGCCGGCGCCGCACTTCGCGCAGGTGAAGCGCCCGGCCACCCTTTCGACCAGGGCATCGTCATCGACCTCGAGCTCGATCACCGCGTCCAGTCGCAGCCGCCGCTCTGCAAGCAGCCGGTCCAGCGCCTCTGCCTGCGGGACGGTGCGGGGAAATCCGTCCAGGATGAAGCCTTTCGCACAATCCGGCCGATTGATCCGCTCGCCCAGCATGCGGATAATGATGTCGTCGGAGACGAGCTGGCCGGATTCCATGACCGCCTTCGCCTCCCGCCCGATCGGAGAGCCGGCCGCAACTTCGGCTCGCAACATGTCACCCGTGCTGATCTGGGCGATGCCGTAGCGTTCTTCCAGACGCTTCGCCTGCGTGCCTTTCCCGGCTCCCGGCGGTCCGAGCAGGATCAGGATCATCGCGCCATCCCATGGCGGAGGCTCGTCGCAGACAGGCCCGCCTTGGCGACTTGCGGACCGCTATTGGCCTTTTCTGCTTCCCCCCGTCCGACCTTCATCGTCGGCCCCGCACCTTCGCCTTGCGGATCAGGCCCTCATACTGATGCGCCAGCAGATGCGACTGGATCTGCGTGACCGTGTCCATGGTGACCGAAACGACAATCAGGATCGAGGTGCCACCAAAATAGAACGGCAGGCCGTAGTCGCTGATCAGCAGTTCCGGCAGCAGGCACACGGCGGCCAGATAGATGCCGCCAACCGCGGTCAGCCTTGTCAGCACGTAGTCGAAATACTCGGCCGTTGCGCTGCCCGGCCGGATGCCGGGAACGAACCCGCCATATTTCTTCAGGTTGTCTGCGGTTTCCTGTGGGTTGAACACGACGGCGGTATAGAAGAACGAGAAGAAGATGATCATCGCCGCATACATGACCATATAGAGCGGCGTACCATGCCCCAATTGCTGGGACAGGAACTGTAGCCACCCCGACCCACCACCACCGGAAAAGCCGGCGATCGTAGCCGGGATCAGCAGGATCGAGCTGGCGAAGATCGGGGGAATAACACCCGATGTGTTTATCTTCAGCGGCATATGGGTGGAATCGCCGCCGAACATGCGGCTGCCGACCTGCCGCTTCGGATATTGTACCGGAACCCGCCGGTAAGCGCGCTCGATGAACACGATGAATGCCACCACCGCGACCGCCAGCACGAAGAAGCCGATGATGAAAATCGTCGAAAGCGCGCCGGTACGACCCAGCTCCAGCAGATTTGCCAGGGCGGTCGGCAGGTTCGCCACGATGCCAGCCATGATGATCAGGCTGGTGCCGTTTCCGACGCCCCGGGCGGTGATCTGCTCGCCCACCCACATCAGGAACATCGTGCCGCCAACCAGCGTCACCACGGCGGTAAACAGGAACGCGAACCCGGGATTGACGACCGCCGAGCCGGCATCGCCACGCATACTCTCCAATCCCAGCGCAATACCGTAGGACTGCACCAACGCAATCGCCACCGTAAGGTAGCGCGTGTACTGGTTGAGCTTGATCCGCCCCTGCTCGCCTTCCTTCTTCAGCGCCTCCAGGGACGGCACCGCGGCGGTCATGAGCTGGATGATGATGCTGGCGCTGATGTAGGGCATGATGTTCAGCGCGAACACGGTCATACGCCGCAGCGCCCCGCCGGTGAACATGTCGAACATGCCGAGTATGCCGCCGCCGTGCTGCTGCAGCAGTTGCGCCATGACCGACGCATCGACGCCGGGCACCGGAATGTACGTGCCCAGCCGATAGATAATCAGCGCACCAAGAGTGAACCAGATACGCCGCTTGAGCTCGGTCGCCTTCGACAGAACGCCGAGATTCAGATTGGCTGCAAGCTGTTCGGCCGCTGAGGCCATAGGCAGATTCCCACCAATGAGCGTCCGGGCACGACCAGATGCGGGCGTCCGCTGACGCTGTGTTTAAGCCCCGGCGGGGTCCTGGGCAACCTCGCGCACAACCGTGGTAGTCACCGTCCCGCCCGCCTTTTGTACTGCTTCGATCGCCGCCGCCGAGGCCCCGGACACAGTGACCGTGATCGCCCGACTGATCTCTCCTTTGGCCAGCAGACGCACGCCGGCGATTTTTCTTCCACCGGCCAGGCCGGCTTCACGCAGCACGGCCTCGGTGATCGGCTGGTCGGCATCGATCCGCCCTGCCGCGATTGCCGCCTCCAGGGTACCCAGGTTAACCGCCGCATAGATTTTGCGGAACGGGTTGAAGAACCCGCGCTTGGGCAGTCGCCGATAGATCGGCATCTGGCCGCCCTCGAAGCCGTTCAACGCCACGCCGGTACGCGCCTTCTGGCCCTTGACGCCCTTGCCGGAGGTCTTGCCCTTGCCCGATCCGATACCGCGGCCCAGTCGCTTCGATTTCAGTCGCGCACCCGGATGGTCGCGCAGTTCGTTCAGTTTCATGGCGATGCGTCCTCCACCTTGAGAAGGTGCGCCACTTTGCGGATCATCCCCCGCACTGAGGGGGTATCCTCCAGCTCACGCGTGCGGTGCAGTTTCCCCAGCCCCAGCCCGCGCAGCGTCTCGGCCTGGCCAGGCTTGCGCCCGGCCCCCGAACCGATCTGCGTCACCCGGACGCGCTTTCCTGTCTCGATCTCAGGCATTCGACTGAGCCTCCGGTTCCGGCGTGGCTTCCCGCCGCGGGCCGAACAACTCAGCCACCTTCTTGCCGCGACGGTTGGCAACCGAGCGCGGGGAGGCGCAACTGCCGAGTGCAGCGAAGGTGGCCTTGACCATGTTGTGCGGATTGCGGCTGCCCAGCGACTTGGCCACGACATCGCCGATGCCGAGAGATTCGAACACCGCGCGCAACGGACCACCGGCGATGATGCCCGTGCCAGCCGAGGCGGAACGCAGCACGACGTTACCGGCCCCATAGCGGCCCTGGACGTCGTGATGCAGGGTACGACCCTCCTTCATCGGTACGCGGATCATGCCGCGCTTGGCGCGCTCAGTCGCTTTGCGGATCGCCTCCGGCACCTCGCGCGCCTTGCCGGCACCATAGCCAACTCGGCCCTTCTGGTCGCCCACGACGACCAGCGCGGCGAACGCGAAACGACGGCCGCCCTTCACGACTTTGGCCACCCGGTTGATGGTGACCAGCTTGTCAATGATGCCGTCATCGCTGTCCCGGTCGCCGTCGCGCTCCCGGCGCCGTCCTTCACGCGGTTCACGTGCCATCGGTCAGATCCTTCAGAACGCCAACCCGCCTTCGCGGGCAGCATCGGCCAGCGCCTTGACGCGGCCGTGATAAAGATAAGCACCACGGTCAAACACGACATCCTTGATGCCCGCGGCAACAGCCCGTTCGGCTACCAGCTTGCCGACGGCGGCGGCGGCGGCCTTGTCGGCCCCCGTGCGCAAAGCCTCGCGCAGGTCCTTGTCGAGCGAGGAGGCCGCGGCAACCGTGCGCCCGGCCGTATCGTCGATGATCTGCGCGTAGATGTGCTTGCTGGAGCGAAACACCGACAGACGCGGCCGGCCACTGGCCTTCTGCCGCAGCGAGAAGCGCACCCTCTCTCGTCGGCGATCGCGGAGTTGCTGGATGCCGCTCATTTCTTCTTGCCTTCCTTGCGCCGGATGGTCTCGTCGCTGTAGCGGATGCCCTTGCCCTTATACGGCTCCGGCGGCCGGAAGCCACGTATCTCGGCGGCTACCTGGCCGACCAGCCGCTTGTCCACGCCCTCCACCTTGACCGCCGTTGGGCGTTCGCAGGTGATCTTGATGCCGTCCGGGATCGGAAACACGACGTCGTGCGAGAAACCCAGGTTCAGCACCAGGTTCTTGCCCTGCACCGCGGCGCGATACCCCGTGCCGGTAATCTCCATGGAGCGGGAGAAGCCGGTCGCGACGCCACGGACCATGTTGGCGACATTGGCCCGTGTCGTGCCCCACATCATGCGCGACTGACGCTCGTCACCGCGCGGCGTAACTGTGACCCGATCGCCCTCGACGCGCGCCTGTACCTGATCGGTCAGAGTCAGGCTGAGCTCGCCCAACCGCCCCTTGGCGGTCAGACGGTCGCCGGCAAGCGCCACCTGAACGCCGGACGGAATTTCGACCGGGTATTTGCCAACACGCGACATCAACGGCCCCCAGAAAAGCATCGAGGAAAACATCGAGCGGAACATCAGAACACGCGACACAGAACCTCGCCCCCGACATTGGCCGCGCGGGCCTCGGAGTCGCTCATAACGCCCCTCGGCGTGGAAAGAATGGAGACCCCAAGCCCGGCATAGACTCGCGGCAGCTCCTTGATTTTGGAATATACGCGACGACCCGGCGTGGAGACGCGGTGGATCTCCTTGATGACTGGTTCGCCTTCGTTATATTTCAGCTCGATCCGAAGCTGCGCCACGCCAGGCCGCAACTCCTCGGCCGAGAAGCCGCGGATGTAACCTTCACGGCGCAATACATCCAGCACGTTGGCGCGCAGCTTGGACGCCGGGGCAACACAGCTGGAATGCCGGGAATGCTGAGCGTTGCGGATACGGGTGAGCATGTCACCCAGGGGATCGGACATCGACATCGTCGTCCCTCACCAACTCGCCTTGACGACACCAGGAATTTGCCCGGACGACGCGAGATCACGCAACATGATGCGACACAGCTTGAACTTGCGGTAATTGCCGCGGCTGCGGCCGGTCAGCTCGCAGCGCAACCGCACCCGCACCGCCGCGCCATTGCGCGGCAACTGGGCCAGCTTGAGCGAGGCATTGAACCGGTCCTCTACCGGCAGCGTGCGATCCATCATGATCGCCTTCAGTGCGCCACGCTTGCCCTTGTCACGCGCCGCCATGCGCTCGCGCATCTTGTTGCGATTGACCTGCGAGGTCTTGGCCATTCTGTTCTCTACCTCCGGAACCCTTCAGGATCTGTCCTGCGGTCTTCCAAAAAATTCAGCTGGCGAACGGCAAGTCGAAGGCCTTGAGCAGCGCCTTCGCCTCAGCGTCCGTCTTCGCCGTGGTCACAAACACCACATCCATGCCGCGAATTGCATCGACACGGTCATAGTTGATTTCCGGAAATACGATCTGTTCCTTCAACCCCATGGCGAAGTTGCCTCGCCCGTCGAACCCCTTGCCCTGGATGCCGCGAAAGTCACGCACCCGCGGCAGCGCAATGGTGAGCAGTCGGTCCATGAACTCATACATGCGCGCCTTGCGCAACGTCACCTTGCAGCCAATCGGCAGCCCCTTGCGGATCTTAAATCCGGCGATCGCCTTTTTGGCCAGCGTCTTTACCGGCTTCTGCCCACTGATCGCGGTCAATTCGGCAACCGCATTGTCGAGTATCTTCTGATCCCCGGTAGCCTCGCCGACGCCCATGTTCAGCACGATCTTCTCCAGCCTGGGCACCTGCATCGGGTTCTTGTAGCCAAACTCCTCCGTCAGCTTCGGCCGTACCTCGTCCAGGTACCTGCGCCGCAGGCGCGGCATTTCGGCGGGTGATGCGGCCGGTGCTTCCACGCCGACACGCGGCGCTTCGGCCCGCTCGCGGGCTGCTTCCTTGCGCGAGGGCGGCGCACCGCGATTCTGCTGGCCCTGCCCCTTGGCCGGGGCGGCGCCCTTCTTTGGCGGGTTCTTGGTTCCGCTCATCTCATGCCTCGATTGGCTGACCGGTCGATTTGGCGATGCGAACCTTCCGGCCGTCCTCCAGGATACGGAAGCCGACCTTGGTCGGCTCCTCGGTCTTCGGGTCGATCAGCTTCAGGTTCGACAGATGGATCGTGGCTTCCTGGCGCACGATCCCACCGGGATTGCCAATGCCGCTCGGCTTGGTGTGCCTGGTCGCCACGTTCACCCCTTGCACCAGCGCCCGCGCGGCCTTCGGGAACACACGCAGCACCTCGCCACGGCGGCCCTTGCTCGCGCCGGTGATCACCACCACCGTGTCGCCCCGGCGGATGCGCGCAGCCATCAGATCACCTCCGGCGCAAGCGAGATGATCTTCATGAACTTCCGCCCGCGCAGTTCCCGCACAACCGGGCCAAAGATACGCGTGCCGATCGGCTCCTGCTGCTTGGTGATCAGCACCGCGGCATTGCGGTCGAAGCGGATCGCGGAACCATCCTGGCGGCGCACCGGAAAGGACGTGCGCACGATCACTGCCTGGTGCACGTCGCCCTTCTTCACCTTGCCGCGGGGGATCGCTTCCTTCACCGACACCACGATGACATCCCCCACCGAGGCGGTCTTGCGCTTCGAGCCACCCAGCACCTTGATGCACTGCACTCGGCGCGCGCCGGAATTGTCAGCGACATCGAGATTGGTTTCCGGATGAATCATGCGGTCGCTCCTTCACCGGTTATCGGCGTGGCGCCGACCGGCTGGCCCGCCATCGGCTCACCGTTCCGCTCGATCACCAGCCACGACTTGCGCTTGCTGATGGGACGGCATTCCTCGATGCGCACGAGGTCGCCGATCTGGCATTGGTTGGCCTCGTCATGCGCGGCGTATTTCTTCGAGCGCCGGATGAACTTCTTGTAAATCGGGTGCATCACGCGACGATCGACCAGGACCGTCACGGTCTTGTCCATCTTGTCGCTGGTCACCCGACCGATCAGAACGCGCCTGGGCATCGGTAATGGTCCTTCAAGTCGTCGCGGGAGCGCGCTTGCGCTCGCCGGTAATAGTCTTCACGCGCGCGATCTCGCGGCGAACCTGTTTGATGCGCGCGGTGCCCTCGGCTTGCCCGGTGGCACGTTGGAATCGCAGGTTGAATTGCTCTCGTCGGAGGTCGAGCAGCAGCGTCCCCAACTCATCCGGCGTCTTGGCGCGAATATCGGAAGCCTTGTTATGCGGCGTCTTGGCCATCACACGTCTCCGATCCGCTGCACGATTTTGGTTTTGATCGGCAGCTTGGCGGCACCGAGCGTCAGGGCATCGCGCGCTGTATCGGCCGACACGCCGTCCAGCTCGAACATGATCCGGCCGGGCGCCACGCGGGCCACCCAGAATTCCGGGCTACCCTTACCGGAGCCCATGCGCACCTCGGCCGGCTTGATCGACACCGGAACGTCGGGGAAGATACGTATCCAAACGCGACCGGTGCGCTTCATGGCGCGGGTAATCGCGCGCCGCGCCGCTTCGATCTGGCGGGCGGTGACGCGCTCCGGCTCCAGTGCCTTCAGCCCGTATGTGCCGAAATTAAGTTGCGTGCCCCCCTTGGCGTTGCCGTGGATGCGGCCCTTGTGCGCCTTGCGGAACTTGGTGCGTTTTGGTTGCAGCATTGTCGGTTACCGTTGCGGTGCCTGTTCGGCGGCACGACGATCCTGCGCCGTCGGGTCGTGCGCCATGATCTCACCCTTGAACACCCACACCTTCACGCCGCAGGTGCCGTAGGTGGTCTTCGCCGTTGCCTGCCCGTAGTCGATATCGGCGCGCAGTGTGTGCAGCGGCACGCGGCCTTCGCGATACCACTCCACGCGGGCGATCTCCGCCCCTCCCAGCCGGCCGCCGCAGTTGATCCGAATGCCCTGTGCCCCAAGCCGCATCGCCGACTGCACGGCACGCTTCATGGCGCGCCGGAACGCGACGCGGCGTTCGAGCTGCTGGGCGATGTTCTCGGCGACGAGCGTGGCATCGATCTCCGGCTTGCGGATTTCGACGATGTTCAGTGCGACCTCGGCCTTGGCCATCTTGCTGAGGTCCTTCTTCAGCACCTCGATGTCCTGGCCCTTTTTGCCGATCACCACCCCCGGCCGCGCGGCATAGATGGTCACACGTGGCTTCTTCGCCGGCCGCTCGATCACCACGCGGGACACGCCGGCCCCGCGCAGCTTCTGCCGCAGATGGCTGCGCAGCTTCAGGTCCTCGTGCAGCAGCGCCGAATAATCGTCGCCGGCGAACCAGCGGCTGTCCCAGGTGCGGTTGATGCCGAGCCGCAGTCCGATCGGATTGACCTTGTGACCCATTACGCGGCTTCCTTCCCGGATTGCTGTTCGCGTTCGGCAACCACGATCTTCAGGTGACTGAACCATTTCTCCACCCGAGACGCGCGCCCGCGCCCGCGGGCCTGGAACCGCCGCATCACGATGGCCCGACCGACCTCGGCCCGCGAAACGACCAGCCGATCGACATCCAGGTGGTGGTTGTTCTCGGCATTGGCGATCGCGCTTTCCAGCGTCTTCTTTACCTGTCCGGCGATACGCCGCTTGCTGAAAGTGAGCGTCGCGACCGCTTGCGCAGCCGGCAGATTTCGGATCATCGCCGCCACCAGGTTAAGCTTGCGCGGGCTGACGCGCACGTTGCGCAGAATGGCCTGCGCCTCGGTGTCGGCAAGCGCGCGGGGATAGCCAGGTTTGCTCATGGCTCAGCCCCGCCTTGCGCGCTTGTCGCCGGAATGGCCGGAGAAGGTGCGGGTCGGAGAGAATTCGCCGAACTTGTGGCCGACCATGTTCTCGTTCACCTGCACTGGCAGGAATTTGCGGCCGTTATAGACGCCGAATGTCAGCCCGACGAACTGTGGCAGAATGGTCGAGCGCCGCGACCAGATGCGGATGATCTCGTTGCGGCCGGAGGTGCGCGCGGTCTCGGCTTTCTGCAACAGGTACCCGTCCACGAACGGGCCTTTCCAGACGGAGCGTGCCATCGTCCTATTTACCCTTGTTCCGGCGACGGATGATCATGCTGTCCGTCCGCTTGTTGGCGCGAGTTTTGTATCCCTTGGTCGGCTTGCCCCAGGGCGTAACCGGATGCCGCCCGCCGGAGCTGCGGCCCTCGCCACCGCCCAGCGGATGATCGACCGGGTTCATCACCACGCCACGGTTGTGCGGGCGCTTACCCATCCAGCGAGTGCGGCCGGCTTTGCCGATCTTTTGATTCATGTTGTCAGGGTTGGAGACGGCGCCGATCGAGGCCATGCACTCGGCCCGCACCACCCGCAATTCGCCAGACATTAGTTTCAACTGCGCGTAGCCGGAGTCCTTGCCCACAAGCTGCGCATATGTTCCAGCCGAACGCGCGATCTTGCCGCCGGCCCCGGCCTTCATTTCGATATTGTGGATAATGGTGCCGACCGGAATGGATGCCAGCGGCATGGCATTGCCGGGCTTGATGTCGGCACGCTGGCCGGCCACCACGGTATCCCCGCTACGCAGCCGCTGCGGCGCGATGATGTAGGACAACTCGCCGTCGCGATACTTCAACAGCGCGATGAAGGCAGTGCGATTCGGGTCGTACTCCAGCCGCTCCACCGTGGCGGGCACGTCGAACTTGCGGCGCTTGAAATCGACATAGCGGTACGACTGCTTGTGCCCGCCGCCGCGGAAGCGCGACGTGATGCGCCCATGGTTGTTACGCCCGCCGGTGCCGATCTTGCCCTCGGTCAGCGCCTTGACCGGCTTGCCCTTCCACAGCTCGGAGCGGGCAATCAGCACGGTGCCACGCAAACTGGGCGTGACCGGATTGTATGATTTCAGAGGCATCGGTCAGCTCTCACGTCAAACCGGAGGTGAAGTCGATCTGCTGGCCGGCAGCGAGCTTTACGAACGCCTTCTTCATGTCCGAGCGCTGCCCCGGCCGTCCCTTGAAGCGCTTGGTCTTGCCCTTCTGCACCAATGTGTTCACCGCCAGCACCTGCACGCCGAACAGACCTTCGACAGCGGCCTTGATCTCGGGCTTGGTCGCATCCAGCGATACACGGAACACATATTGCCCCTGCTCCGACAGGAGCGTGGCTTTCTCGGTGATCACCGGGTTGCGGATGATCTGGTACATGGCTTCGCGCGACAGGTTTGGTCGGCGCTTGGACTGTGTCTCGCTCACGCCGCCGCTCCTTCGTTTTCTGACGCGGCGGCCGGTTCGGCGGTCGCTCCAGTGCCGAGCCGCTGCTTCAGCCCTTCCACGCCGGCGCTGGTAATGACCAGCATGTCGTGGCGCAGGATATCGTACACGTTGGCGCCAATCGTCGGCAGCACGTCGATACCGGGGATGTTGCGGCTGACCCGCAGGAAGCCATCATCAACCGCATGGTCCACGATCAGCACCGACACCCAGCCAAGTGCTTTCAACTTGCCCGCGAGTTCTTTCGTCTTCGTCAGTCCCTCGCCGCCTGCCGCTTCCAGCACGACCAGCTTGCCATCAATCTGCTTCTGCGACAGCGCCGAGATCAGGCCCAGCCGACGCACCTTCTTGTTCAGGCTGTACTCGTGGCTGCGCACGACAGGGCCGTGCACCACGCCGCCAGTGCGAAACTGCGGTGCGCGCAGGCTACCCTGTCGCGCATTGCCAGTACCCTTCTGGCGGTACGGCTTTCTCGTGGTGCCCTGGACCTCGCCCATGCCTTTCGTCTTGTGCGTGCCGGCGCGCCGTTTCGCGAGTTGCCAGTGAATCACCCGCGCCATGATGTCCGCGCGCGGAGTGCTGGCGAAAATCTCATCCGGCAACTCGGCCGTGCCGGCCTCGGCATTGTCCAGCGTCCTGATCGCGACTTGCATTGTCGTGTCCCTCAGCCGGCTGTTGGTTCTTGCAATTCGTGCAGCAACGCCGCCGGATAGGGCGCGTCGGCAGGGCGGGGGCGCTTCACCGCATCACGCACCAGCACGAAGCCGTTCTTCGCACCGGGCACCGCCCCCTTCACCATCAGCAGCCCACGCTCAGCGTCGACCGCGGCAATTTCGAGGTTCAGCGTGGTGATCCGTTCCTGCCCCAGATGGCCGGCCATCTTCTTGTTCTTGAAAACCTTGCCAGGATCCTGGCGGTTACCGGTAGAACCGTGGCTGCGATGGCTGATCGACACACCGTGGCTGGCTTCCAGGCCGCTAAAATTCCACCGCTTCATCGAGCCGGCGAAGCCCTTGCCCTTGCTGGTGCCACAGACATCGACACGCTGGCCGGCGACGAAATGCGCGGCAGAGAGGGTTGCGCCAGGCTCCAGGAGCGCGTCCGCGTCCACGCGAAACTCGGCCAGCTTGGCCTTGGGTTCCACTTTGCTTTTGGCGAAATGACCGCGGTTGGGCTTGGTCACGTTCTTCACCTTCGCCTTGCCCCAGCCAAGCTGAACGGCGGTGTAGCCGTCGGTCTCCGCCGTGCGTGCGGCGACCACCTGCAAATTATCCACGTGCAGCACGGTCACCGGCACGTGCGTACCGTCACCCCGGAACAGCCGCGTCATCCCGAGTTTTTTTGCCAGCAATCCGGTACGCATCACAGCAATCCCTTGATGCACCTCTCCCGCTTGCGGGAGAGGTCGGATCGCGCAGCGATCCGGGTGAGGGTAGTGCGAGCCATCACGATCACCTCAGATCTTGATCTCGACATCGACGCCAGCCGCCAGATCGAGCTTCATCAGCGCATCGACCGTTTGCGGCGTCGGTTCCACGATGTCCAGCAGCCGCCGATGGGTGCGGATTTCAAACTGCTCGCGGCTTTTCTTATCCACGTGCGGGGAGCGATTGACGGTAAACCGCTCGATATGCGTCGGCAGCGGAATGGGACCGCGGACGCGCGCACCCGTGCGCTTGGCGGTATTCACGATCTCCTTTGTGCTGTTATCCAGCACGCGGTGATCGTACGCCTTCAGGCGTATGCGGATATTCTGGTTGTCCATCGGTCCCCGGTTCCGTTCGGCGAAAACGATGCCGGCGCCCTGGCTACCCAGAGCGCCGGCTCTCGTTGCAGCCCCTAAGCCGTGATCTTGGCGACGACACCGGCGCCAACCGTTCGACCGCCTTCGCGAATAGCGAAACGCAGCCCTTCATCCATCGCGATCGGCGCAATCAGCTCCACCGCCATCGATACATTGTCACCCGGCATCACCATTTCCGTGCCTTCCGGCAGATTGACCACGCCGGTCACGTCGGTGGTACGGAAATAGAATTGCGGCCGGTAATTGGTGAAGAACGGCGTATGCCGGCCGCCTTCTTCCTTGGTCAGGATATATGCTTCCGCCTGGAACTTCGTGTGCGGGGTGATCGAACCGGGTTTCGCCAGCACCTGGCCACGCTCGACCTCCTCGCGCTTCGTGCCGCGCAGCAGCGCGCCGATATTGTCGCCGGCCTCGCCGCGGTCGAGCAGCTTGCGGAACATCTCCACGCCGGTGACCACGGTCTTGGTGGTCGGGCGGATGCCGACGATCTCGACTTCATCGCCCACCGTGACGACGCCGCGCTCGATACGGCCGGTCACGACAGTGCCGCGGCCGGAGATGGAGAACACGTCCTCGATCGGCATCAGGAACGGACGATCCGTCGCGCGCGTCGGCTGCGGGATGTAGCTATCGACGGCGTCCATCAGCTCCTTGATGGATTTCTCGCCGAGCTCCGGCTCCCGATCTTCCAGGGCGCACAGCGCGGAGCCCTTGACGACGGGGATATCATCACCCGGGAACTGGTAGGAGGAGAGCAGCTCGCGCACCTCCAGCTCGACCAGTTCCAGCAGCTCGGGGTCATCGACCATATCGACCTTGTTCAGGTACACCACCAGTGCCGGCACACCGACCTGCCGGGCGAGCAGGATGTGCTCACGGGTCTGCGGCATCGGGCCGTCGGCGGCCGAGACCACCAGGATGGCGCCGTCCATCTGCGCGGCGCCGGTGATCATGTTCTTCACGTAGTCGGCGTGGCCGGGGCAATCGACATGGGCGTAATGCCGCTTGGCGGTCTCATACTCCACATGCGCGGTGGCGATCGTGATGCCGCGCGCCTTCTCCTCCGGCGCCTTGTCGATCTGATCATAGGCGGTGAAGGTGGCGCCGCCGGTCTTGGCCAGAACCTTGGTGATGGCAGCGGTCAGCGTGGTCTTGCCGTGGTCCACGTGGCCGATCGTGCCAACGTTGCAATGCGGCTTGGTGCGGGCGAATTTGGCCTTTGCCATCGTCTTGTCTCCGTGGACCCGTGGTCCGTCCAGTGGTCTCTAATGCTACCAGCGGTAGTGGCTGAAGGCCTTGTTGGCCTCTGCCATCCGATGGGTGTCTTCACGTTTCTTTACCGCCGACCCGCGGTTGTTCACCGCATCCAGCAGCTCGTTCGACAGCCGGTCTTCCATCGTGTGTTCGCCGCGCTTGCGCGATGCATCGATGATCCAGCGGATCGCCAGGGCCTGGCGCCGCTCGGTGCGCACCTCGACCGGCACCTGGTATGTGGCGCCGCCGACCCGCCGTGAACGGACTTCGACGGCCGGCTTAACATTGTCCAGCGCCTCGTGGAACATGCGCACCGGATCGGCCTGCTGGCCGCCGCGGCGGCGCAGCACGTCCAATGCCGAATAGACGATGCCCTCGGCGACTGACTTCTTGCCGTCGTACATCAGCGCATTCATGAACCGGGTGATGACGACATCGCCGAACTTGGCGTCCGGCAGGATCTCACGTTTAACGGCGCGGCGGCGGCGGGACATCTGCGCGTTCCCCTATTTCGGCCGCTTGGCGCCGTACAGCGAGCGGCGCTGGCGGCGCTTGGCGATGCCCTGAGTGTCCAGGACGCCGCGTATAATATGGTACCGCACACCGGGCAGGTCCTTGACGCGCCCGCCACGGATCAGGACCACCGAGTGCTCCTGCAGATTATGACCTTCCCCGGGGATGTAGCTCACCACCTCGTACCCGTTGGTCAGGCGCACCTTTGCCACCTTCCGCAGGGCCGAGTTCGGCTTCTTCGGTGTGGTGGTATAAACGCGCGTGCAAACCCCACGCTTCTGCGGGCAACCGGCCAACGCCGGAACCGTGTTCCGGGTCTTTTGCGGCTCCCGCCCCTTGGCGATGAGCTGATTGATGGTGGGCATGGACCCTCTGTGTTTCGTCGTACCTGTCTCGGACCGTTGGCCACCTGATCGAACGTCGTCCACGGGCGAAACCCGCGCGCGTGGCACTCCCACGTTTGCGGGTTCAGGACTTGCCAGTGGCCTGGGCTTCCGGTCTTCCGCCGGGAGCGGCGCCACAGGCGCGCGTGCCTGCGAAACGACGGCGACCGGCTAACCGGGTCACCGAGGGCGCGGAACCTAGTGGCGGGGTCGGGGGGTGTCAAGCGGGTGGTGCCGCCGGGGCCGCAAAGCGGCCCAGCCTGACGCGCGCGGCCGAAATGCCGGCTGGTCAGCCACCCACCAGGTTCGCTTCGATATAGTCGAAATTGATGTCGTCGCCGAGACCCGGCCGTTGCGACAAACGCACGAACCCATCGCCGTCCATCGGATCCGGGCGGGCGTTCAGATATTGCGGCACCTCATCGTAATCCAGGAACGGGTGCAGCAGACCGCGTTCGTACCACCGGCCGTTCTTCTGCACGGCACACAGGGTCAGGTTGCCGGCGCCACTGCCATGTATCTCGCAATCCATGCCGAAGGCTTCAGCCAGGTGGATAATCTTCAGGCTCGGCCCGATACCGCCGACATCGTGCACGCCGGTGCGGCTGATATCGCACGCTCCCGCCTTGATCCATTCGGCGCGGGTGTGGAATTTGCCATCCATGCTCTCCGGCCCGATCACCGGCATATCGAGATTGGCGGCGAGCCAGGCGTACGAACTCATCGACGCCTCGTTCATCGGTTCCTCGTACCAGGCGTAGTTCAGCTTCTGCAGTTCACGGCCCAGCCATAGCGCATCGCTGCGGGAATAGCCGTGATACGCGTCCAGCATCAGAGGCACATCGGGACCGACTGCCTCGCGCACCGCGGCGCAGGCTTTCACGTCCATTTTCGGATCCGGCGCGAAGGAGACCGGTTTCATCCAGGTGTGCAACTTGATCGCCTGGTAGCCGCGCCGAAGCAGTGCTTCCGCGAAGCGCGCATAGTCGTCCGCCGTGGCCAGGCCGCCCGCCATCTCATCGCCACACATTGTGCTGCCATAAGCGGGCACTTTGTCGCGATAGGCGCCAATCAGCCTATAAACCGGCACGCCGAGTTTGCGGCCCGCAAGGTCCCACAGGGCCATCTCCACGACCGCCAGCGTCCGGTCGCTGAGTTGGCCGGTACTGCCACGTTGCCAGTGGGCCAACTCCTGCCAGATCCGTTCACGATCGAACGGGTGCTGGCCGAGCAGGACCTTGCGCACGAAGCCATCGATGAGGTGGGGCCGAACCACCTCCGTCGGGGCAAAGCAGTGACCTTCGCTTCCATCATCCGCGGTAATCGTCAGTAGAGGCTTGCCGCGCCTCATGCGGATCGCCGGGATGGCTGTGGCCGTCGCTGTCGCGCACCTGCTTCGAGATGTAGCGGAATATGCGGGTCCTGACATCGATGATTTTCATTCTCGCGTCCTTTGGCGGGGCGAAGAGCTGGGTTGGCTCAGCCGATCACCACCAACTCGCGCGGGCGGCGGGACAGCAACTCGGCGCCGGTCTGGGTTATCAACACGTTGTCGATGATGCGGACGCCGAGATGCTCGGCATGGATGAACAGGTTTGGCTCAATCGAAACCACCATGCCCGCGCGCAGAGTGTAGCGGTTCCCGCCGAACATATTGACCGGCTCGCCCCAGGACGGTGGAAAACCGGCGGCCAGGCCATAACCGGTCGTGTGCTGGCGGTAATCGTCCATGCCGGCTTCCACAAACACCCGCTTCGCTGCTTCATGGGGGACGGTGGTCGGCACGCCATCGCGCATCGCGGCGAGGCAGGCATCGGACGCCCGACGGACGACATCGTGCAACTCGACCAACCGTCTCGACGGTTCGCCATGGCTCCAGACCCGACCGATCGTGGAGGTATAGCGGCGAACCGCCGCCGCAACCTCCACATGCCCCGGGTCACCGCGTTGCAACCGGCGGGTGGTCGGTGCGCCGAGCACGGTGCCGCAACGCTCGCCGGTGACGAGGTTCATGGTGCTGGCGGGCAGACCGCTACCGGCGGACAGCAACGTGTCGAATGCGGCGGCGGCAAGTTCCAGCTCGGTACGGCCTTCCGCGACGCGCCCCAGCAGCGCGTCCAGCGCCTCGCCGGCAATGCGGGCAGAGTCGCGGATATAGGCTTGCTCGCGCGGCGACTTGACCAGCTTCAGATCGAGCACAAGCGAGCTCGGCTCCGCCACCAGCGCGTCGCCCAGCATGGCTTTGATCCGGCCGTAATGATGCGGATGCAGATACCAGGACGGCACTTCCATACCCACGCGCGCGTTGCGCAACCCAAGCCCGCGCACCAGCCGTTCGAACGCGTCCATCGGATCTTCTGGCTCACGCCCGTTCCAGCCGCGCACCTCGTCCACCAGCGTGTCGTCTTCCAGTTCGTTGCGGTCGGTCTCGCGGGCGAACATCACCAGCGGCGCGGGCTCGGCGGATAGCGGCAGACACTGGAACGAGGTGTAGCCCTTGGTATCGGAGCCGGTCAGCCAGTGCAGCGACACCGGATTGATCACCAGCAGCCAGTCCAGACCGGCCTCAGCGATTGCGCGGCGCGTGCGCTGCTGGCGGTCGCGGAATTCGGCTTCGGGGAAATCGTGCTTCGACATCGGCTTAGAATCCTCGATCGGTTTCGACGTGGCGGCGGACCTCGGCTTCGACCTCGGCCCAGACCGCAGCCTTCAGCGTCGCGTAGGCAGGCGAAAGCTGCACGGCAACGGTGCGCGGCGTCGGCAAATGGTTCGGCAGCACAGCCTTCACGCGCCCCGGGCGCGCCGACAGAACGATGATGCGATCAGCGAGGATCAGCGCCTCATCGATGCTGTGGGTGATGAAAACGATCGTCTTGCCGCTTTGCGCATGGATGCGCAGCAGTTCCTCCTGCATCACCTGCCGGGTCATTGCGTCGAGCGCGGCGAACGGCTCGTCCATCAGCAGCACCTCGGGATCGGCTGCCAGGATGCGGGCCAAAGTGACGCGCTGCTGCATGCCGCCGGACAGTTCCGCCGGATAGTGATCCTCGAACCCGGTCAGCTTCACCAGGTCGATGAACAGGTCAGCGCGACGGCGCCGCTGCTGGCGGGGCATGCGCCGCATTCGCAGCCCGAACTCGACATTGCCGCGCACGGTCTTCCACGGGAACAGCGCGTAGGACTGGAACACGACGCCGCAACGCGGCTCGATGCCGTGGATCGGCTCGCCGCGCAGTCGCAGTTCGCCGCGATCCGGGGACACGAAGCCGGCAAACATGTTCAGAATGGTCGATTTACCGCAGCCGGACGCACCCAGCAGGCAGACAAGCTCCCCCTCCGCGACATCCAGCGACAGGTTCTGCACCGCCATCACAGCGGTGCCACGGCCCGCGGCGAAGGACTTGGTAACATGCCGGGCAGAGAGGATAGGCTGCATGAAAATCAGTTCCGCCGATGGCGTTCCCAGGGCAGCAGCAGTCTCTCGATCCGGTTCGCGGCGAAATCTGCCACCAGCACGGTGATGGAGATGCATACCATACCCACCAGCACCAGCGGCAGGTTGCCCCAGTCCTTGGCCTGCCAGATCAGGGCACCGAGGCCGTCCTGCGCCGCCACCATCTCGGCCGACAGCACGCAGGACCAGGCGATCGCCAGCGTGATCTTCAGCCCGGTCATGATGCCCGGTAGCGCGCCGGGCAGGATCACGTCTCGCATCACGGCGAGGTCGGAGGCTCCTAGATTGCGTGCCGCGCGGATCAGCAGGGGATCGACGCGCCGCGTGCTCTCCACCGTGGAGATCAGGATGTAGATCCAGGAGCCGAGGAAAACGATCGCCACCTTCTGTGATTCGCCGATGCCGAGCCACAGGATCGTCAATGGGATCCAGGTGATCGAGGGCAGCGGACGCAGGAGTGACACGAACGGATCGACGATCGCTTTTGCCGGCCACCAGACGCCCATGACCACGCCGAGCGGAATCGCGACGAGTGCCGCGAGCGCGAATCCCATGAACACGCGCTCGGAGGAAACCAGCACGTCAGTCCACAAATCTCCACTCGCCGCCAGTTTTCCGGCCGCTCGCAGTACGATCGTCGGTGACGGCAGGAAGACGGGGGAGATCAGGCCGAACGCGGTCACCGCGTACCAGGCGAGCAGGAACAGCAGGACAGCGGACAAACCGATAATCAGGACGGGGCGCGCCGGTGATCTGGAGGGGACCGACGCCGTGTTTTCGAGCGTTTCAAGGACAGGTTCAGTCGGCGCGGCAAACGCCGGCAAATCGGCGGTCAGAACACCGTGTACCGCGTGGGACGAGACGTCGGTGGAGGAGTGCGCCTCCAGCTCCGTCACTGCCTGGGCACGAAGCTCACGTTCTCCCATTTGCTCACGTCAGGCTCCTGCGGGATCTTTTCGCTCTCGCTCAGCACATGCGCAAGGTACTGCATCTGCGCGGTCTGCACTTGCATATGCTGCGGCCAGCCGGCGGTGCCGAAATATTTGAACGTCTTCATCGCCGCCAGCACCTCGTCGGGCGATTTGCGGAAGTAATGCGCAACCGTCTTCGCGGTATCGTCCGGGTTCGCGTTGGCATAATCCGCGCCTTTCAGCAGCGCAGCGGCCAGGCCCTGCGCCGCCTTCGGATTATCCTGCACGAATTTGCGAGATATAATCACGATATCGGGCGATGCCATCGTATGAAACTTCTGCCCGATCGGCGTATCGCTGTCCAGGCCCGAGCAGCTTGCCGCCGGGCACCGCGCTTTGCAATCCGGCCAGCAGTGGCTGCCAGACGCAGGCTGCGTCCACATCGCCCTTCGCCAACGCGGGCGCCATCTGGTCGGGCGGCAGGTTGACGAACTGAATGTCCTTCTCGGTCATGTTCGCATTCCGCAGCAGCCCATCCAGCGTAATCTCCGCCGACGTGTTGGCCGCGATCTTGTGCCCTTTCAACTGCGCCAGCGAGGTGAAGCCGGGCCGTGCCCAGCAGCCTTCGTTGCCCGGCGAATCGTCGATATTGGCAAAATACCAGAAGCTGGCGTCGCCGCGTGCCATGTTGCTGATGACCGCGATGCGCCCAAGATTGCTGAACACAACCGAACCGGATGCTACCGCCGCCATGCGGTCGGACGACGCAATGATCGGCCGCAGGGTCACGTCCAGCCCGGCGTCCCTGAAAAAACCCTTGTCGATCGCCACCATGATCGGGATCTGGCCCCACCAGGTGGTCGAGCCGGCAACATCGGCCTTCACCAGTTTGTCCTGCTGCGCGCTCGCCGACCCGGTGCCAAATCCTGCAACCGCGATCAGTCCGGCAACAACTCCTCCGATCAACGCACGCCGGATCATCGGCCTCCCTCCCTTTTTTCCTGGTTATTCCGCCGCCGCCCGGTGATCGGCAAACCGGGGAATCACTTGCTCCCCGATCAGTTCGATCGAGTGCATCACCTGGTCGTGCGTGGTCCGCCCTGCCTGCAGCACGAAAATCATCTGGTCCAGCCCAGCGTCCTGCCATTTCTCGACGATACGGGAGACGGTGTCGGGGTTGCCGCCGATCGCCATCCCGTCCTCGATCAGTTCGTCGTTGGTGCGGCTGCGGAATTTTGCCTTCACCTTCTCCAGCCCGCCGGCGGTGCCGAACCGGACGTGGTTCAGCACCGCGTCGTTGTCGCCATTGTACCAACGAGCCGCGGCGCAGGCGATATCACGGCCCACCCGGTCATCCTCATGCACGCAGGTCAGCGCGAAGGCACCCACGTGCTCGTTGGGGTAGGCGCCGATGAAGGCGGATCTGTCGCCCCGAATCCTGTCCCGATAGCCGGCAATCGCGCTTCTCGTTTCAGAGATGGAGTTCCTGGTCACCCCGATCACCCCGACGCCCATGCTGGCGGCATGCTCATACGTCTCCAGGTTGGATGCGGCGATCCACAAGGGGGGATGCGGTTTCTGCACCGGACGCGGCACGACATAACGCGCGGGAAGATTGTAGTGCTTGCCATGGTAACCAGCAAAATGCTCCTGCGCGAATATCTGCAGCACCGCGGCAGTTGCCTCGTCAGCCTGTTCGCGGGACGAGCAGTGCATCCACGCCAAGCGCCTCGACCATGTAGCTGGTTGAGCCGCGGCCCATCCCGAAATCGACCCGGCCATTGGTCAGCACGTCGAGGGTGGCGACCTTTTCCGCGATGATGAACGGGTTATGTACCGTCATCAGCATCACGGCGAAGCCAAGGCGGATTTGGCTGGTGCGCTCACCGACCGCCGCGAGCAACATGTCCGGGCACGGGCTGTGCCCGATTTCCATGAAGAAATGCTGCTCGGTGGTCCAGAAATAGTCGAAGCCAGCGGCTTCGGCGGCGACCGCCTGGGCAATGGCGTTGCGATAAGCCTCGACCTCGGCGTTCGGACCCCAGGGGCGCGGCATCTGGATCTGCGTCATCAGGCCGAACTTCACCGGCACGCTCCTTCACCCATCCGGCACAGGATGCGGCTTTCTCGCCGTTGCGTCCAAGGCATAACGGCTATAGGTGATATAATCAGATCGTCAGGTCACTCGCGGTGGACACGAAGGCGCTGCGTTATTTCAACGCCGTGGCGGAGTTCGGCAGCTACAGCCGTGGGGCGGAATTTCTGCGTCTGTCTCAACCGGCACTCAGCCGGCAGATCACCCGCCTGGAGCAGGAACTGGGGACCGCACTGTTCCGCCGGAATGGGCATGGAATCACGCTGACCGACGCGGGGCGGACGCTGCTCGCCCGCAGCCAACTGATCCTTCGTCAAATCGAGCAGACGCGGGACGAGGTACGTGGGGGCGCCGGCGGCCTGGCCGGCACGGTGACGCTGGGGGTGCCACCAGCAGCCGGCACGTACCTGGTGCCGAGCCTGTACCGGCACTTTGTGGCCGAGCATCCGCGGGTGGCACTGAAGATCGTTGGCGGTTACAGCAGTTACATTCATGAGTGGCTGGTGCGCGGGCAAGTGGACCTGGCGTGCTTGCACGATCCGCTGCCGCAGCGCGGTTTCGAAATTGTGCCGCTGGTGCAGGAACCAGTCTTCGTGGTCGGCCGATCGGGCAGCTTCCCGGCGGGAATGGGCTCGGTGCCGTACGGCCGAGCTGGCCCAGCTACCACTCATCCTGCCGGGGCGTCCGAATGCATCGCGCCGCCTGTTGGACGGATGGATGGCCGAGCGTCACTTGACGCTGAGCCTGCGCATGGAGGTGGATGATCCGTCCATCATTCGGGCCATGCTTCGTGCCGGGCACGGATTCAGCGTGCTTAGCCGCGGGTCAGTTGACACCGAACTGCGTCACGGAGAGCTGGAAGCCCGGCCGCTCAGTCCGCCGGCGAGCTGGCAATTGGCGCTGGTATTGCCGGCGCACGGGGTGCGGCCACCAATCGTGACAGCGCTGGCGGAGACCATCGTGAAGGTCGCGCATGAAGAAACCGCCGCGGGCTCCTGGCCCGGACGCGGTCAGCGTTCTTCAATCGCCAAGGAGCGTTTCAGTCGAAACCCCCGTACTGGTGATGATCGAGACCGAGCAGCACCGGATTGTCCGAACGCGAAACAGCTTCGATCTGCTGGGGCTTGAAGGGGAAACGCACAAACCCGCGCAACCGGCCGCCCCACCTTCAGCGCACGGCGGCCTAAGGGGGGATCGCGATCAATCGGACGCGCTTTTGCCCAACGCCCAGAGCGACCCGTCCCGCCTTCAGTTCCAGCGCGTCATTGCCAAAAATCTTGCGCCGCCATCCCTGCAGCGCTGGGATGTCCTCTTCCCCCATGGCCAGCCGTTCGATGTCCTCCGTGCTGGCGACCAGGCGAGGGGCCACATGGTTTTCCTCGCTCCGAGCCGCCAGCAGGACCTTGAGCAGGCTGACCAGGGCTGGCGACGGACGGGCCGCGTCCCCGGCACGGGTCGGCTGCGGCAGAGCGTCCTCCGGCAGCAGCTTCGCCGTCGCCACCGCCTCCAGCAGTGAAGTGCCTGATCGACCCTCGGAAAATCCACGTGTGATCCCGCGAGCACGGCTGAGGGCATCCGGCGTGTGCGGCATCGTCGCCGCGATCTCCAGCAGTAACTCATCCTTTAACAGTCGCTGGCGCGGAATATTGATCCGCTGGGCCTCCCGCTCTCGCCAGGCGGCAAGCGCCCGCACCATGCCAAGGACCCGTCGGTTGTTGGTTCGTGGGCGCAAGCGCAGCCACATCGTCTCGGGATCAGCGCGATAGGTCGCCGGATCCGCGAGCAGCGCCATTTCCTGCGCCACCCAGTCCAGACGCCCCTCTTTTTCAAGGCGCGCCAGCAGCTTCTCGTAGATCGCGCGAAGATAGGTGACATCGGCTGCGGCATAGGCAACCTGGGCCGGCGACAGCGGCCGGGCGGCCCAGTCGCTGAACCGGTGCGCCTTGTCGATGTATCCCCCAGTCAGCGCACTGACCAATGCATCGTACGCCACCTGGTCACCGAACCCAGCCACCATGGCGGCGATCTGCGTATCGAACAGCGGGGTCGGCACTTCGCCGAACCGCAGCACGAATATCTCAATATCCTGACGCGCGGCATGAAACACCTTGGTGACAGCCGGGTCGGCCAGCAACTCGCCAAGCGATGTAAGATCGATCTGCGGGGCCTCGGCATCTATGACCGCGACCTCGGTGGCACCGGCAAGCTGGACCACGCACAGCTCCGGCCAGTAGGTGCGCTCCCGCATGAATTCGGTATCGACGGTGACGAATGCCTCCTCGCGGAGACGGCGGCACAGGGATTCGAGATCGTCGGTGGTTTCGATAAGTCGGGGCGGCGGAAAGCCGCCAGCAGACCGGTCCGGCGTCATCCGGCTTGCAATGTTACTTGGCATGTGACGGCGGAAATACCGCCTCCAGGCACGCGATCGTTGCCTTGCCCTCGGAGGAACCAGCGCCGCACAAGTACGTGTCGCCAGTTTCAGTATTGATCACCCAGGCGGCGGGCACCTGCGAGTTGGTCAGCGGCACCAGCCGCCAGGTTCCGGCTGGCGAGCCGGGCAGCGCGGCCGGAGGGCCGGCCGCATGGACGGTCGGAGTGCCAGTCATCAAAAGGCTCGTTAAAATGGCTATAGCAGGCAAAATCGGGCTGCGGATCATCGGTTGCACCTTCCGGCTCGTCACTTCCGTCGGTCCAGGAATATAGAGAAACCTCGGGCGCCGCGAGTGGCTGGGGCCGGCTTGACTTGTCGCAGAGCCGCGGGCTTGTGTGACCGCCCTTCATTCACTGGGATTCTGGCTCGATGCACGCCTATCGCTCCCATACATGTGCCGCGCTGCGCGCAGCGGATGCCGGCCAGACAGCCCGGCTGTCCGGCTGGGTGCATAGCAAGCGGGACCATGGCGGCCTGCTGTTCATCGATCTGCGTGACCATTACGGGCTGACGCAATGCGTGTTCGACGCCGACAGCCCGGCATTCGAAGACGCCGACCGGGTTCGGCCGGAAAGTGTGATCACAGTGACCGGCACCGTCGTCCTGCGCCAGCCCGGCACCGTCAACCCGCGTCTATCGACCGGCGAGATCGAGATCCGCGTGCAGGAGCTGATCGTGCAATCGGCGGCCGAGGTGCTGCCGATGCAAGTCGCCGGCGATGAGAAATACCCCGAAGACATCCGGCTGACATACCGCTTCATCGATCTGCGACGCGACAAGCTGCATGCCAACATGATGTTGCGGGCGAAGGTGATCGCCTCGATCCGTCGCCGCATGATCGAAGCCGGGTTCACCGAGTTCCAGACGCCGATCCTGACCGCCTCGTCGCCGGAAGGGGCACGCGACTTCCTGGTGCCATCCCGGCTGCACCCTGGCACGTTCTATGCGTTGCCGCAGGCGCCGCAGCAGTTCAAGCAACTCATCATGGTGGCCGGGTTCGATCGCTACTTTCAGATCGCACCTTGCTTTCGCGATGAAGCCAGCCGCGCCGACCGCTCTCCAGGGGAGTTCTACCAGCTCGATTTCGAAATGAGCTATGTGACGCAGGAGGATGTATTTGCCACCATCGAGCCGGTGATAGCCGGTGTGTTCGAGGAGTTTGCCGAAGGACGCGCGGTCAGCCAGGTTCCGTTCCCCCGCATTCCGTACGACACCGCTTTGCTGGATTATGGCACTGACAAGCCAGATCTGCGCAACCCGCTGCGCATATTCGACGTGACGGCCGCATTCGCTGGATCCAGTTTCGGCCTGTTCGCCCGCATCGCAGCATCAGGAGGGGTCATTCGCGCGATTCCTGCGCCGGGGGCGGGCAGCCATCCGCGCAGCTTTTTCGACCGGCTGAATGAATGGGCAAAGGAAGAAGGGGCCGGTGGACTCGGTTACATTATCTACGAAGCCGATGGGGCAAAAGGTCCGATCGCGCGGAATCTTGAACCGGCACGAGCCGAGGCGATCCGCGCTGCGTGCGGGGTGAATGCCGGTGATGCGGTGTTCTTCGCAGCCGGCAAGCCAGGGGAAATCTGGAAATTCGCCGGACTGGTGCGCACCCGGCTCGGGCAGGAGCTAGGCGTGAGCGAAGCGGGTACGTTCCGCTTTTGCTGGATTACCGATTTTCCGATGTACGAGCTGAACGAGGACACAGGTCAGATCGATTTCAGCCATAACCCTTTCAGCATGCCCCAAGGCGGCATGGATGCGCTGAACTCCCAGGATCCGCTGGCCATAAAGGCGTTCCAGTACGACATCGTCTGCAACGGCGTCGAGCTGTCATCGGGGGCGATCCGCAACCATCGTCCCGATGTCATGATCCGTGCCTTCGAGATTGCCGGATATTCGGCGGCGGAGGTGGAAGCACGGTTTGGCGGCATGTTGAACGCGTTCCGCTACGGCGCCCCACCGCATGGCGGCTCGGCACCCGGCATCGACCGCATCGTGATGCTGCTGGCGGATGAGCCGAACATCCGCGAGGTGATTCTGTTCCCGCTCAATCAGCAGGGGCAAGATCTGATGATGGGCGCACCGGCTCCAGTGCCGCCGGCCCGCCTGAAGGAATTGGCGCTGAAGCTGGATTTACCCACGACACAGGAATGACGCCGTCCGTTGGTTCGTTCCATCATCTCAGCCCAGCCCGCCGAGACGGAGCCCATCGAGATAGCGCGCGCGATCCTCAGGCTTCCTGATAGGCAAGCGCCTGAGCGTCTGGCCGATGGAGAATCCGGGCTCCAGCGTCAGCAGCCGGCCACGAATTTCGGCAGCTTCCTCGTGCTGTCCCAAATGCCCGAGGGCGGCCAACTGGGCCTTATACGCGGTAGAAAAACGAGGATTGATCGTGATCGCGCGGGCGCCGTACCTGGCGGCAGCCTCGTACTCGCCAAGCAGCAGATTCGATAGCGCGAGGACGCTTTCAGACAAAAACGCCAGCGGGTCATCGGGGGAGAGGCGTCGCGCCTGCTCGGCCTGATGCAGCGCGTCCGCATGTCGCCCCGCGTACGTAGACGCGAAGGCCGCGCGGGACCAGGCCAGGGTCAGATTGGGATTGGCGGACAGCGCACGTTCATGCAGCCACCGCGCTTCTTCCGGCCTGCCATCGACGAAGGCACGAACGTGCCCGGCAAGCGTAAGCGCACGAGCGTCGCCCGGTGCAAGTTCGATCGCTCTACGGGCCAGTTCCTGCGCTGACCGGATGGCAGACCCAACATCCGTCGTCCAACCCTGTCCCAGGGCAAACAGATGCCATTGGGTCAGCCAGACGTATGTCTCTGCGCAATTGGGCTCCATCTCCAGCGCCTGACGCAGCCTGATACCTGCCTCCTCGAAACCAGGGCGATGGAGACGGAACAGGTCCGGTATTGCCATGCGCAGCAAATCATGTGAACTCGGATTGCCTCGCAGGCTTGCTCGGGCGCGCTCACCCTCCCATAGCAGCAACGTTGGTTCCAGGCGGGCGACGGTTGCGCTTGCGATCTCATCCTGTAGCGTCAGCAGATTTCCCAACGTCCGATCGAACCGCTCTGACCATACAACTTCTCCGGCCGCGCGCAGGTCCAGCAGACGGACGGCGACACGAAGCTGCTCACCATTCTGCTGCACGGCGCTGTCGAGAACCAGATCGAGATCGGGTCCGCACCGAACCCGGCCGGAGCTGTCCAGGATATCCGTTATGTGCGACCGCACAGAGAAGCAGGAAAGCCAGCGGAAGCGCGCGAGGGCCGATACCAGCTCTTCCGCAAGGCCCGCCGCAAGATGGCCGGCGGCGGCATCCCCGATCGCCCGGACATGGGGAACACCTACGCGTAGTCGGTCATGCCGTTGCGGGTCAAAAATCGTGATGCATCCGGACGCGGGCCGTTGAAGCCAGTTTCGGAGACAAGGCGCCTCGTCTGCACGGGCCTCGGCAACCAGCGCGTTGATCGACGCCGGTGGATCGAGCTGTGCGATTTCGGCAAGGGCGATACGGCATTCCTCGAAGGTGGCGATCGCGGCGGCGCGATCACCTTGGGCGATGTGCGACCGGATCAACGCTTCCCAGGCGCCCTCATGCGCCCGGTCAATACCGAGCAGTGTTTTCGCCGCCGCGAACGCTTCGCCCGCATTGGTGGCGGAGCGTAAGGCTGCATCCGCCCGTGCGCGTCCCCTCTGCTTCAGCCTGGAGCGCTCGTTAAGCAACCATGCGTCGAATGCAGGATCGATCCCATCAAGATCGGACAACAGAAAAAGCTGTTCCTGCTTCGCAGGAGCATCTGGTGTTCGGTCCGGGGCTTCAAGCGACTCGACATTAAGGCCGTTGTCACGCAGTCCCACCTGGTGACGGTCAACGACAAGCAACGAAGCGGCCAGCGGGCCAAGCGCACTGTGCAGCTCGTGCAAGGCCTGGCGCAGCGAACCACGCGCCTGCTGCAGATCTCGGGTGCTCCAGAGAAGCGCTATAAGTTGCGATCGCAGCACCTGCCGCGGAGCCGCAAGAGCAAGCAGCGCAAGGATTGCGCGTGTCTTTCGTGCGCGGAACGAAATCAGCCGGTCGGCCGCATCGAATGCCTGCATCGAACCAAGCAACGTGATGCGCAGCAAAGGCGGCGCGGTTGGTCGCTGGAGGGCAAGCCGCTTTTCGGCTTCGGGACCGGTGATAACTCACCTCCGACCGGCAAGGCTGCCGGGTTCGACAGAGTGAAACAGCCGGGGGGTTGCGAAATCAACGGACGGCTCGCCCCCGCGGCTTTTTGGCGTATCCTTTCGACTTCGGGTCTTTATTCCTTGCCTGGGACGCGTGCTTGTCGGCGGTTTGCTACCTAGGCGCGGCCGGCAGGGCTAGCAGACAATCAGAGGTTAGGCAAGCTAAAGCGTAATAATCGCGACTCCCGCTTCATCGCCGGATCTGCGCTCCACCGCCTTACAGAAACTTGTGCCCACGATGGATGATATGCCGGGACAACCAGATCGATGCGCAGATACCCGTCGCCGACGCCGATCCGACGATGGAAGTAAAGGCGAGATGAGTATAACCGACTGCTGCATGGATATAGATGAACTGCGTATTATTGAGCGCGAACGCGATCACAGCCCCTTTCAAGTAATTGCCGGTATTAAGATTGCGGCCCTGGAGGCCGATCAGCAGGATATTGGCGAACGCAGCGCCCCACAGCCCGATTTGCCCCCACGGGATCATGTCACGGCTCCGCTGAACGGGCATCCGCCCCAGGCTGTCGCCGCCGCGGCCTCGATTTCTGACGCCGGCCGCATTTCAGCCGGGGATGATGCCCGGCGGCGCTTGCGTGTCTCCACCGCATAGGCCCCAAAGGGCCGATCCGGCCTTGTGTTCGGTTCGGCAACCCGGCGCGTGTAGTCGTTCCAGTCCGCGCTGCTGAACTCGTCCAGACCTCGCGCGGCCAGGCTCATGTCGCCCAGTACCTCGTCACCGTAAAGCGAGCGCGGGATAGGCTGCACCTGCGCGAGCGGCATGTCGGCACGCAGCCGGATCGGTGCGTCGGTCTTGGTGAACCGAAGATTTATGAACAGGGGCCCGAACCATGACTCCGGCTCGATGATGCCTTCAAAATATTCGAAGTGGGTCATCAGTGGAAAATTCGCCGGACGCCGGATCAGCAAGCCCCAGCCGGGCGCTGCCCGCGCCATGACTCCAAGCTGGACCTGCAGAAGACCACCATGCTCGTAGAGAGCAGTAAGGAACGGAGGACACAGTCCTGCCAGCCCGGCAGGTGCTTTGGCATCCCATGCTTCGGGAAATCCCGGAAAATGGCAGGCATCGGACAGCGGCAGCCACTTGTCACCGTCAAGACTCCAGAACATTCCGGTGCCGTCATACAGTACCCAGCAATCAACCGGACAGAACAGCCACCAGCCGAAAGCGGTGGCCGAGCAGACCGCCTCGCAGTAGCGGACCGCGCGCATCGGCAGTGTCCCGATCGCGGACCGGTCAGCGCGCTGTGGAGAACGCGCCGTGTCAATGAACCGATAAAATCGCACGTCCGGAGGGGTCATTCTTCAACTCCTAGGCGCAAAAGGGGGGCGGCCCGGACCTTGTCCGGGCCGCCGGTAGCATCAGCCGCGCACGCGCAGGCCGTCGCCGACGCGCACACTCGGTACGCGCAGGCCATTGCCCACCCGAACCGACGGGACACGCAGACCATCGCCCACGCGCACGCTCGGGAGACGCAGGCCGTCCCCGACACGAATCTTCGGAGTTTTCATGAGATCTCACTTTCTCTGCATATGAGACAAACCGTGCGGATGCACGGTCGATCCGGGCCGATCCATCGGCCGGATGGGGTACCGGCTCGGCGGAGCGGACCGGCAGGCTTCCACGGCTCGCTTCAGCCGTGGCCGTCAAAAGAAAAGCCCAGGACAGCATTCCTGTGCTGACCTGGGCCTGGGAGTCTCTCTACGGCAAGGCCGGTGGGCAAAGTTCGCCCCCGGATGCGGAACGGATACGTTATTCGGGAAAGCTCGTCAAGCTTTTTTTCCTAGTTATTCACCGACGTAGGATAAATGCCCCAATGGGGGGACGTCGCTGTGCCCGCCCTGACGAGATCAGGCTACCGTCGGCTGCGCGGCCGGCTGACCTTGCTGGGCGCGACGGGCCTGCCAGAGCGCGACGAAATCGATGGGCTGCAACAAGACCGGTGGAAAGCCGCCGTCGCGGGTCACGTCGGCCAAAATATTACGGGCGAATGGGAACAGCACACGCGGGCACTCGACAAGCAGGACGGGCTCGACGGCGTTGTCCGGCAACCCGCTCAGCGTAAAAACACCCGCATAGGTCAGCTCCGCAACGAATACGGTGGGAGGAACGCCCTGGCCATTGCCTTGCGTCGTTGCTGCCTCATGTGCCTCGGCACGAATGATCAGCAACACCTCATACACATGCTGCCCCTCGTGAACCCGGCGCGCCTGCACATCCAGGTTAATATTCACCTGAGGCTGCGCCTTGAGCTGGGAAAAAATCTGCGGCGCACCGGGCACTTCGAAGGACAAATCCTTCACGTACTGGATGTTCACCACCAGCGGCTGCTGGCGTTGCTGCCCGCCGGTCTGCGGCGCGAGGGTAGAGTCCGACATCCCGATGCTCCGGTTCGTGCGGGCGCCCGGGTAGCACGACCCAGGCGGCAAGGCCAGCGGCCTCATATACCGGCGGCGCGAGGGTCTGACTCCTCCGGGATCGTCGGGCCGCCGGTATCGTATTGATTGCGCGCGCAGCCGCCACACCAGCCCTGAGCGCATACCAGTCGGCGCTTCGGGCCGCTGGTATACCAAGGTTCCGCAGGAACCCGGGTATACCGCGCACCGGGTTGGCGGGTGGCGGCGCGCGAATAATACGATACCCGGATTCGCAGGAAGACGGGTATATCAGATGTCCTCGACCCGCTCGATCCCGGGCAGAACCTTCAGCGCCTCGGCGAGATGCGGCGTCACATGAAACCCACCGGGAATCGCGATTTCCACGCTGCGCGACTGCCCAACCCGTGGCACCAGCACGATCCGCCCCTTGCCACCGCGTTCACGGCCCAGCAACTCGCGGATATGCGGGACAGCGGCCGTTTCCTGTAACCAGATCCGGATAGTCGCGCCAACTCCGGAAACGGCCTGATCGAGCGGTACCACTTCCTGGGCGGTGATACGGAGTACATCTCCCTGAAGCTGCAGGTCCGCGGTGACCAACACATTCGATCCGCTCTGGAGAAGCTCCCGCGCACTGCCAAGAATTTCGCTGAAGACGGTCACCTCGCACGAGCCGCCGGCATCCGATATCTGCACCCAGGCCATCCGGCTGCCCGTCCGGGTCATGCGCTCCTTGCTGCCGATCACGGTGCCGGCCAGCTTGACGCGCGATACGCCGGCCTCCGCGCGTGCCAGAAGCTGGGTGGAGCACACAACGCCCAGCCGGGCCAGAACCTGCCGATAGGCATCAAGCGGATGGGCGGTGAGATGAAAGCCGACCGCCTCGGCCTCGAAACTCAGCCGGTCGAACTGCGCCCAGTCGGCAATATCCGGCATGCGTAATGGCTCCGCCTCCCTGCTCTCACCGAACAGGCCGGTCTGACCATTTGCGGCTTCCTCGACGCGAAGCTGCGCGGTACGGAGAATGGTTTCCGCCGCTCCGATCAGGCGCGCCCGGTTAGTATCCAGCGAATCGAAGGTGCCGGCGCGGATCAGGTTCTCCAACTGCATCCGGTTGAGATGCCGCGGATCCACACGGGCGGCGAAATCGGCGATATCAGCGAAGGCAGGCTCGCCGCGGGCGACGACCAGCGCCTGCATGGCGGCAAACCCGACTTTTTTGATCGCGGCCAATGCGTAGCGGATAGCCAGATGTCCATCCGGCAACCGCTCCACGCTGAAATCGGCGCCCGAACGGTTGATGTCAGGGGGCAGCACGCGGATGCCGTTTCGTTCGGCCTCCTGCTTAAGAGCCGCCAGACGATCAGTATTGGTGACCGCCAAGCTCATGCAGGCGGCGAGAAACACCTCCGGATGGTTCGCCTTCATCCAGGCCGTCTGATAGGCGACCAGCGCGTATGCCGCCGCATGTGACTTGTTAAATCCGTAATCGGCGAACTTCGCCATCAGCTCGAAGACTTCCGTCGCCTTCGCCTCGGTGATGCCGCGGGCGGTCGCACCTTCAATGAAGGTCTTGCGCTGGTCTTCCATTTCCGCACGGATCTTCTTGCCCATGGCGCGACGCAGCAGGTCTGCGTGGCCAAGGCTGTATCCCGCCATGCGCTGCGCGATCTGCAGCACCTGCTCCTGATAGACCATGATGCCGTAGGTCTCTTGCAGGATGTCGTGGATGGACGGATGCGGCGCCTCCCATGCCTCGCCGTGCTTGCGGCGACAGTATTCCGGGATGTTCGCCATTGGGCCGGGGCGATACAGCGCACCAAGCGCGATCAGGTCATCGAACCGGTCAGGACGCATCTGGCGCAGCGCGTCACGCATGCCCTGGCCTTCGAACTGGAACACGCCCCCCGCGTCACCACGCGACAACATCTCGTACGTCTTGGCGTCGTCAAGCGGCAGGTGGGCGATGTCCACCTCCACGCCGAGATCGCGCAAAAAGCCGGCCGCTCGCTCCAGTATGGTAAGCGTCGTCAGTCCAAGGAAGTCGAACTTGACCAGGCCGGCCTGCTCGACATGCTTCATCGAATATTGCGTCACCAGAAAGTCGGAGCGCGGATCGCGATACAGTGGCACCAGATCAATGAGCGGACGGTCGCCGATCACCACGCCAGCCGCATGGGTCGAGGCATGGCGATAAAGGCCTTCTATCTGCAACGCGATTTCCAGCACCCGACCGATGGCTTCGTCCTCTTCGCCCATCGCCCGCAACCGAGGCTCGGCGTCGATCGCCTGCTGCAAGGTGACCGGCCGCGCAGGATTGTTGGGGATCAGCTCGGCAACCTTGTTGACCTGCCCGAACGGCAGGCCGAGCACGCGTCCGACATCGCGGACCGCGGCGCGCGCTTGCAGCTTGCCAAAGGTGATGATCTGGGCGACGCGATCGGCACCATATTCCTGCCGCACGTAATCGATCACCCGATCACGACCTTCCTGGCAAAAGTCGATATCGAAATCCGGCATCGACACGCGCTCCGGATTGAGAAAACGTTCGAACAGCAAGTCAAAGCGCAGCGGGTCAAGATCGGTGATCATAAGCGCCCACGCGGCGACGGATCCGGCGCCCGAGCCACGTCCCGGCCCCACCGGGATAGCTTGCGCTTTGGCCCATTGAATAAAGTCGGCAACGATCAGAAAATAGCCAGCAAATCCCATCGATCCGATGACGGAGAGTTCGTACTCCAACCGCTCGGCATAGCGGCCCCGGGCCGCCGCATCCGCCCCCATCACCTCCATGCGACGGGCCAATCCCTCTCGCGCCATGGTGCGAACGGTCGCCTCTTCCGTGCTGCCCGGCAGCACCTTGGGGGAGACCGGCAACATCGGGTTGCGCGGCTCCGCCATCACCGCGCATCGTTGAGCGATTGCCAGGGTGTTGTCGCAGGCGTCGGGCAAGTCGGCGAAGAGTTGCCGCATGTCATGCGCCGGCTTGAACCAATGCTCCGGTGTTACCCGCCGGCGATCATGATCCGACAGCAGACATCCCTCTGAGATGCACAGCAGCGCATCGTGCGCCTCATGCATCTCCGGTCGCGCGAAATAGCACTCGTTCGTGGCGACCAGTGGCAGGCCGGCGGCGTCGGCGAGCGTGATCAACCCGGGCTCGACGGCCTGTTCCACGGCGCTGCCATGCCGTTGAAGCTCGACGACGGTGCGCGTTGGAAAGGCTTCGGCCAAGCGGGCCAGCAGCCGTTCGGCTTCGGTTCGCTGCCCTTCGCCCAGCAGCCGCCCCAGCGGGCCGGCCACCCCGCCGGTCAACAGGATCAAGCCCTGTGCATGGGCGGCAATCCGGTCAAACGAGAGCTGCGGCTTCAGCGCCGGATCGGTCTCGATGAAGCCGAGCGATGACAGGCGCTGTAAATTATCGAGGCCCGCCGCATTCTGCGCGAGCAGAATGAGCTGGTCCGGTGGCAGCCGAGGAGTGGCATCCCGCGTAAGCGCCACCTGGCAGCCGATGAGCGGCTGCACGCCTTTGGCCGCACAAGCGTGGCTGAATTCCAGGGCACCGAAAAGGTTGGCGGTGTCAGTGATTGCCACCGCGGGCATATTCGCTTCTCGAGCCAGAACAGGAATTTTGTCAGCCTTGATCGCCCCTTCGCTGAGCGAATAGGCGGAATGAACCCGAAGATGGACGAAATCGGCGTGCGGCATCTGATGATTCTAGAACTTGGATCGGAGTTGCGTCACGTCAACATCAGGACTTACGCCGGCGCCACTCTTCCCTCCCGCAACGTGACGATCCGGTCCATGCGTGCCGCCAAATCCGGATTATGTGTGGCGATCAGGGCAGCGACACCCTGGCGGCGAACTGTCGCGATCAACTCCTCGAACACCACACCGGCCGTCTCGACATCCAGGTTCCCGGTCGGCTCGTCGGCCAGCAAAATCGCCGGCGCATTGGCCAACGCCCGGGCGATCGCCACGCGCTGCTGTTCGCCTCCTGAAAGCTTGCCCGGAAGGTGATGGACACGCGCCTCCAGTCCGAGTGCCCGCAACAGTCCGCTTGCTCGCACCGCAGCGTCACGCCGCGACCTTCCGGCGATCATCTGCGGCAGAACCACGTTCTCGAGCGCCGAGAATTCTCCCAGCAAATGATGAAACTGATAAACGAAACCGATCATGTCACGACGGATCGCGGTGCGCTCTGCGTCTCCCAACGCTCCGGCGTCGCGACCATTGACCATCACCGATCCGCCGTCAGGCTTCTCGAGCAACCCGGCCAGATGCAGCAAGGTCGATTTGCCGGCCCCCGAAGGCGCCGCAAGTGCTACAACTTCGCCTGCATGCAGCGTCAGGTCGGCCCCGCGCAGCACCGGCAGCGCGCCGCCACCGCTCTGGTACACGCGCCGCACCCCGCGCAACTCCAGTGGCGCGGCACTATTCATGCCGCAACGCCTCGACCGGGTCTGTACGTGCCGCGCGCCAGCTTGGATACAGCGTCGCCAGCAGCGACAGCACCAGCGCCATGACGACAACCTTCCATACCTCGTTCCAGTCGAGACGCGCAGGAAGATGAGTCAGGTAATAAACCTCGGGGTTGAAGACATTCACGCCAGTGACGTGCTGCACGAAGTCCTGGATGCGATCGATGTTCAGAGTGAACAGCAGGCCCAGCGCAGCGCCGATCGTAGTACCGATCACGCCGACCGACGCGCCGCACATCAGGAAGATGCGCATCACGGCCCCCCGTCCCGCACCGATCGTGCGCAGCACAGCGATGTCGCGCGTCTTGTCCTTCACCAGCATGATAAGGGACGAAATCACGTTGAACGCCGCAACCAGGATGATCAGCGTCAGGATGATGAACATGACGTTCTGCTCGACCTGGACGGCAGTGAAGAAACTGTTGTTGCTCTGCTGCCAGTCGATTACGGATATCGGCACGCCCGCAAGCGCCTTGCGAATCGCCGCCGTGGAATCGGCCACGCGCTCCGGGTTGCGTATCGACACCGCGATCTGCGTCACCGCGTCCGGTTTCTGAAAATAGACCTGAGATGCGGGCAAAGGCATGAATACATAGCTCGAATCATACGCGTACTCGCCGACATTGAAGATTGCCACGATGCGATAGGCCCGCACCCGGGGGATCGTCCCGAACGCCGTGGCCGCCCCCTGCGGGGATACGAGCGTGATCCGATCGTTCACCCACACGCCAAATTGCTGTGCCAGCCCGGTGCCAATGGCAATCGCATCGTCTCCTTTGAAGTCATTCAAGGAACCGGCCACAATATGATCGCTGACAAGCTTCTGCGCATTGAGGTCGGCCGGATTGATCCCCCGCACGAATCCCCCGCCCGAGTTACCGCGCGGGCCGCTGATCAGCACCTGGCCATCCACCACCGGGACCGCAGCCGTTACTCCAGGTACCTTGTCGATCCGACTCGCAAGCTCCGCGTAGCCGGTGAGGTCTCCGTTCACGCCGTACACCCCGAGATCGCCGTTGAACCCCAGAATCCGGTTCAACAGGTCGACCTTGAAGCCGCCCATCACACTCATGACGATGATCAGCGTCGCCACACCCAGCGCGATGCCAATCAACGAAAATAGCGCGATGATCGAGGCGAACCTTTCGCCTCGCCGGGCGCGGAGATAGCGGGCGGCGACCGCCCTCTCGAATGGGCCGAACATCTAGCTGAATTGAGCGAGCGCGTGCTCCACCGAGACCTCATGCCGCTCGCCCGAGGCGCGACGCTTCAGCTCCACTTTGCCGCTCGCCGCCCCCCGGGGACCGACCACAATCTGCCAGGGATGACCCATGAGATCCGCATCGGCAAATTTCACGCCGGCCCGCTCCTCACGGTCATCGTACAGCCCTTGCTGCCCCAACAGCGCCGCGATCCGTTCGCATATTGCGTCGCAGCCCGCATCGCCGACTTTCAGGTTGATCACCACCGCTTTGAACGGCGCCACACTGTCCGGCCAGATGATGCCTGCCTCATCATGGCTTGCCTCGATCACCGCGCCCACCAGCCGGCTCACGCCGATGCCGTAGCTGCCCATTTCCGGCGCGACCGTTTTTCCATCGGGTCCGGCGACATGGAAACGCATCGGCGCCGAGTATTTGCTCCCAAAGTGGAAAATATGGCCAACCTCGATTCCCCGACCCTCCCGCCGGCGCTCCGGCGCAACATTCTCCCAAGCGACCGGATTGTGCTTGTCGTCGGTCGCCGCGTACATGCTGGTCATAAGCTGGAAGAACGCTTCCAGATCTCCCGGTTTCTCATAGCTATACGATGCTTTCCAGTCGATGCTCTCGAATGCCCCGTCGTAGAAGACCTCGCTCTCGCCGGTCGGCGCGAGGATGATGAATTCATGGCTGAGATCGCCGCCGATCGGCCCGGAGTTCCGCCGCCATCGGGATGGCCCTCAATCCCATTCGCTGAAATGTCCGCATATAGGCGAGCATCATCTTGCGATAGCTGACGACTGCTCCTTCGTGGTCGAGATCGATGCTATATGCATCTTTCATCAAAAACTCGCGGCCGCGCATCACGCCAAAACGGGGCCGTACTTCGTCGCGGAATTTCCACTGGATATGATAGATGATCTGCGGCAGTTCGCGGTAGCTGCGGACAGACTGGCGCATCAGGTCGGTCACCATCTCTTCATTCGTGGGCCCGTACAGCAGCTCGCGGTCGTGGCGGTCCCGGATACGCAGCATTTCCTTTCCATAATCATCGTAGCGCCCGCTCTCGCGCCATAGCTCGGCAGGCTGAATGGTGGGCATCAGCAGCTCCTGAGCGCCGGCGGCATCCTGCTCGTCCCGCACAATTGCCTCGATTTTCTTCAACACGCGAAGACCGAGCGGAAGCCACGCATAGATGCCGGCCGACGTCTGCCGTACCATGCCCGCGCGCAACATCAGCCGATGCGACACGATCTGTGCTTCGGCTGGCGTCTCCTTGAGTGTGGGAATCAAGCTTTGTGAAAGGCGCATCGGCGATGATCCATGCTCAGTTCAAGATGAAGGACCGGACCCTAACTCCCTGTCCTGCACCTGCCAATTGTCCAGAAACAACGGGGAGCTTCCGACACTATTGTGCGCTGCACAACGGACTGGCGCAAGAAAATCGGTTTACAACTGGCCATGACGCAAGAATCTCCGTGACACGTTGAGCAGAGCGAGGTAACAAAAGAAAGGGCCATCGCTACGGCGATGGACCCGAGTTTGGGGAGGAAACGCCAGTCACACGTCGGGCGGAGGAGAAACTCCTCTTCCTGGCCGTGACGGCGAAGTTATCTGGTCCGCTCGTTCAGGTGTCCGGCAACGCCAACCAGCCATGCCTGAAACTGAGATAGGGGCTCGTAATCAGCAGCCACGCACCGAACCAGATAATCGCGGCCACAATGGACGTTGCGATCACTTTGGCCACCAGGCGCGGACGTTCCGGCGCGCCGCGCCAGCCCGTCGCGGGGTCGGGATCTGAAGGTGTGCGGACACCCCACGGCAACACCGCAAACAACGCCGTCCACCAAATGAGCACGTAAAGTACGACTCCGGTGAACCAATTCATCGCAATTCAGCAGCCAACCCCTGCGCGCGGGTCATCATGTGCCGATCCGCAACAAGTGGACATCAACCATGGGGCGCTTATGCAAACGGCGCCCGACCGCGCGGCGCAGCGCCGCCCGAGCCGCATCATGCAACGCCGCGTCATCCCGGCGTAGAGCTGCCGGCAAACCGACAATCGCCGAGGCGAACTCATCCGCGATGCTGCTCGTCTCGGGGTCGTCAGCCTCGAACAGGCCGGGCGCGCTGATCCGGGGCGATGCACATAGCCGCCCTGCACCATCCACCACCAGACTGCCCACGATCACCCCGTTGAATAGCATCCTGCGACGCGCCACCATAACACCGCCCGACAATGGCACCAGCCGTCCCCCGTCTGGCACCAGCCGACCAGTCGGCGCGCTGTCCACCACCTCGGCGTTGCCAGGCGCCAACTTCAAAATGTCACCATCTTCAAGCAGCAGCGGCGTACTGCCTGCCTCTCGCGCGAGTTCCGCGTGCGCCGACAAATGGCGCCACTCCCCATGCACCGGCACCGCGAACCTGGGCTTCACCATACGATAAAGACGTCGCAGCTCGTCCCGCGCCGGATGACCGGATACATGCACAAGATGGTCCATGTCGGTCATCAGTTGCACGCCGCGTCGGACCAGATTGTCCTGAACGGTGCCGATCGCCCGCTCATTGCCGGGGATCACCCGGCTCGAGAAAATCACCGTGTCGCCCTCACCCAATACGACACGTGGATGGGTGTCCATCGCAACCCGCGACAAAGCCGATCGCGGCTCACCCTGGCTCCCGGTGATCACGATCAACAGGTTGTCGTCGGGGATCGATCCCGCGTCGTCCTCGGAAACGAACTCGGGCACGGCCCGCAGGTAGCCACACTCCCGTGCCGCACCCTCAAGGTTGCGCAGGCTGCGTCCGACCAGCGCCACTGTCCGCCCGGCATCGCGGGCGGCGAGGGAGATCGACTCGATCCGGGCCACATTGCTGGAAAAGCAGGTCACCGCCACCCGGCCGCGCAAATCTCGGATCAGCGCCGACAGGCTGCGCCGAACTTCCGCCTCGCTCCCGGAGTGACCCTCCACCATCGCGTTGGTCGAATCGCAAACCATCGCCAGCACGCCCTGCGCGCCGAGGGCTGCGAAGGCCGCTTCATCCGTGGGTGGTCCAATTAGCGGGTCGGGATCGAGCTTCCAGTCTCCCGTGTGCAGCACGATGCCGGCTGGCGTCGTAATTGCCAGCGCCTGCGCTTCAGGGATCGAATGGGCAACACGTATGAGTTGGATCGAGAACGGCGGCAATTCGATCGCGCCGCCCGGCTCCACGACGCGCAGCGGCACCTGCGCCAGAAGTTGCACCTCGGCCAGCTTCCGCCGAAGCACCGAAGCCGCGAACGGCGTAGCATAGACGGGACAGCGAAGCGCCGGCCACAGCCAAGCGACCGCACCTATATGATCCTCATGCGCATGGGTAATAACTAGGCCGAGCAGCCGGTCCCGCCTCTGGGCAATGAAGCTGGGATCTGGCGTCATGATATCGACCTCCGGGTACTCTGACCCGCCGAAGCCGATCCCACAGTCAACCGCCAGCCACCTGCCGTTGCACCGGTACAAGTTCAGGTTCATGCCAATCTCGCCTGTCCCGCCCAGCGGCAGGAAAGCGAGATCCGCCTCGTCGTCGTTCATTCGGTGTCGCTCAACCGTGACGATCTATCACGCGGCAATGTGGGCGCTGGATTGCGCTCCGCCAACATGCGCAGGCCATCGAGCGTCAGGTCCGGGTCGACCTGCTCGATTATCAGCGTGCCTTCGGCAAACAGCGGCGCCAGCCCGCCCGTCGCAACCACCTTCATAGGGCCGCCGTACTCTCCCTTGATGCGCTGAACAAGGCCCTCGATCAGTCCGACATAGCCCCAATAAACGCCGGACTGCATGGCCGGAACGGTAGCGCGGCCAATCACCGCCTGCGGCCGGCCAATCCCAATTCGCGGCAAACGGGCGGCCGCGTGGTGCAACGCCTCCAGCGAAAGATTGATCCCAGGGGCAATCACACCTCCGAGATAGGCACCCGCTTGGTCAATCACGTCGAACGTCGTGGCAGTTCCGAAATCCACCACGATCAGCGGACCGCCGAATTTATGATGTCCGGCGAGTGCGTTCAGCAAACGGTCGGCGCCCACCTCGTCCGGGTTGTCCACGTTGATATCGAACCCCCAATCCAGCGCGGCGCGCGCGATCAGCGGTTCGATGGAGAACCAGTCGCGACACAGGCGTCGCAGGTGATACAGCGCCGCCGGAACGACGGTACCAATAACCGCACTTGATACGTCGCCAGGCGTCAGTCGGGCTCGTTCCAGCAGCGAGAGCAGCCAGACCGCATACTCGTCCGACGTGCGCTGGGCGTCGGTGCGGATACGCCAGATACCACGCCAGGCGGCACCATCATGCACCGCAACGACGACATTCGTGTTTCCGGCATCGATTACAAGCAGCATCGGAGTTCCTGATGCCTGCGGGGGCTCTCAGTCAAGCCGGCCAAAGATGGGCGCGGCTTCAGTCCTGGTGCGTCAGATATTCCGACTGTCAAAACCACATTCGCGATTCAAGTGCAGCGGAAGGGCCCGGCTTCGTCAAGCCAGTGCCGAGCCTCCTCTTTCGATCAGAACAGAGCAGCAGCAGCAGCCCCCGCGGCCGTAACGAACGGGCCAGGGAACAGGAAGAACAGCAGCGTGAACAAGCCCGTCACCGCGGCAACGAAGGAGACCGCGCCAGGCCGGCGATCGAAGCTCGGAGCCGGTGCATCGAAGTACATAACCTTCACGATGCGCATGTAGTAGTACGACGCGACGACGCTGGTCAGCACGCCAATAACGGCGAGCGTCCACAGACCGGCCTGGACCGAAGCCAGAAACACGTACAGCTTGCCGAAAAATCCAGACAGCGGGGGGATACCCGCCATGCTGAACATGAACACCGCAAACGCGAGTGCCAGCGCCGGATCGGTGCGTGACAGGCCACTAAGGTCATCTATTCGTTCCAGCGCCAGCCCGCGCCTCCGCATGGCAATGATGCAGGCCCAGGTACCTGCACTCATAAAGATGTACACAATTAGATAGACCAGCGTGCCACGGATGCCCGCGGCGGTTCCGACCACCAGCCCGATCAGCGCGTATCCCACATGACCAATCGAGGAGTACGCCATGAGTCGCTTGATACTGGTCTGCCCGATCGCCGCAAGAGCGCCAAGGACCATCGAAGCGATCGCGATGATTTCCAGCAACAATTGCCAGGACAGCAGCAGGTGGCCGAATGGCCCCACCATCGTCCTGAGGAACAACCCCACGGCAGCGATCTTGGGTGCGGTAGCGAAGAACGCCGTCACCGATGTAGGCGCCCCCTCATAGACGTCCGGTGTCCACATGTGGAAGGGCGCAGCAGAAACCTTGAAAGCAAGCCCGACAATGACAAACACCACGCCGACGATCATGCCCGGTGATGCCTCGCCGGGCGACGCGAGGATGCGTGCCAGCACGCGGAAGTCCATCGATCCCGAGAATCCATAGACGAGCGAGATGCCATAGAGCAATAGACCCGAGGCCAGTGCACCAAGGACAAAATACTTTAGCCCTGCCTCGGACGAGCGTAATTCGTCGCGGGCGAATGCCGCCATGACGTAAAGTGCGAGTGACTGCAGCTCGAGCGACAGGTAGAGCGTCATCAGGTTGGTAGCCGATGCCATTCCCATCATGCCAACGACCGCGAATAGCATCAGGACCGGATATTCGAATCGCGCGATCCCCTGCTCCCGGTTGTAGTCGAGCGAAAGGATCAGCGCGAGCGCGGCCCCCACGAGCACCAGCGCATTGATCAAGATAGAGAACGGATCGACCGTGAACTGCCCGAAATAGCCAACGCCGCCGACGCGGGTTACCATCAGAAATCCGGTCAGCAGGAACGACCCCAGCACCATCATGGTGCAAAGCTGCGTCGAATCCTCCCGACGCAGCACGCCGTACACCAGGATCAGCATGCCGAGGATCGCAAGAACAATCTCAGGGAGTGCGACTGTCCAATTCATCGGTGTGCGACCTCTGCCAGCTTCACGTTGGGTTTCGGCAGAATCATCGCTTGCTGATGTTGGGTGACCATCTGCTGCACGGTGGTGTCCCAGAACCGCGTGAAGCTCGACGGATATACGCCCATCCAGATTGTCACCACAGCTAGCGGGACGAACAAGGCGATCTCGCGCGGCGAGAGGTCCAATATTCCCTGTAGATCGATCTTGGTCAGCCGACCAAAAATCATGCGCCGATACATGTAAAGCATGTACATCGGACCGAGGATCATTCCCATCGTACCGAGCAGCGCCAACCAGAAGTTCACGTGCAACGCTCCGATGATCACCATGAACTCGCCGACGAAGCCGGACGTGCCAGGCAGGCCGACCGAGGCCATCATGAACACCATGAAAAAGAAGGCGTAGGCCGGCATGCGGTCGACCAGTCCGGTGAAGCGGGCGATCTCGTGCGTGTGCAGCCGGTCGTAGATCACGCCAACGATCAGGAAGAGGGCGGCGGAAACTATCCCGTGCGAGAGCATCTGGAACAGTGCGCCCTGGATGCCCTGGACATCGAAGGTGAATATGCCGATCGTGACGACACCCATATGGGCGACCGAGGAGTATGCGATCAGCTTTTTCATGTCGGTCTGCGCCAGCGCTACGTAGGCAGTGTAGATCACTGCGACGACCGACAGCGTGTAGATCAATGGCGCCAGTTGCGCCGATGCGATCGGCAGCATTGGTACAGAGAATCGCAAGTAGCCATACGCCCCCATCTTTAGCAGCACCGCCGCCAACATCACCGAACCAGCGGTCGGCGCCTCCACATGCGCGTCCGGCAACCAGGTGTGCACCGGCCACATCGGCACCTTCACCGCGAACGATGCCATCAGCGCGAGGAACAGCCACGTCTGCATTCTGGCCGGGAATTGTGTGTGCTGCAGGACTGTGATGTCGGTGGTGTGGGCATAAAACCACATCGCCAGCAGCGCCAGCAGCATCAGTATCGAGCCGGTCAGCGTATAGAGAAAGAACTTGAAGGCCGAATAGACCCGCCGCTCACCGCCCCAGACCCCGATAATCAGGAACATCGGGATCAGCACACCCTCAAAGAAAATGTAGAACACGACGAAATCGAGTGCGCAGAACATCCCGACCGTCATGGTCTCGAGGATCAGGAACGTGATCATGTACTCACGGACGTGGTGCCGAATTACCTCCCAACTCGACAGGATGCAGATCGGTGTGAGAAACGTGGAGAGCAACACGAACAGTACCGAGATGCCGTCCACACCAACCTTGTAGCCAACACCGTAGTCCGGCAACCACGGCAGGTTCTCCACGAACTGAAATCCCGGGTCATTGGGAGTCCAGTCGGCCCACAGCACCAGGCTGAGCGCCAGCACGATCAGGCTCGTCCACAAGGCGGCCCAGCGCGCATTGGCTGCGACGGTCGCTTCATCCCCCCGAATTGTGAGGATGACCCCGCAGCCGACCATCGGCAGCCAGGTAATCAGCGAAAGAACGGGGAAGCCGACGGTGTTCATTGCCTCACCGCCAGATCAGGAACACGCCGACCAGCACCACCAGGCCGATCAGCATCACGAAGGCATACACCGCAATGGAGCCGGTCTGCATTCGCACCGCTCCTTTCGAGCCATCTACCGTAAGCTCGGCCAGCCCGTTTGGCACCCCGTCGATCAATGTCATGTCGCCGGTGTGCCAAAGCAGGTTTGCCAACCGGAAGGCGGGGCGAACGAACAGAAAATCATAGATCTCATCGAAGTAGTACTTGTTCAGCAGCAGCAGGTAGATCGGTCGGAACGTATTGGCCAGCCGCACCGGGACCATCGGATTGATCATGTAGAACCAGTACGCGACGGCGATGCCAGCGAGCCCGACGAGCAGCGGAATATAGCGTACGGCGCCGGGCAGACTCTCCATCAGGGTCATGACGTGGTTGTCTGGCGCGATCACGATGGAACCACGCCAATAGGCATCCCAGTCTGGCCCGATCAGCAGGTTGTGCAGCAGAAAGCCGGCGACCAGCGCTCCGACGGCAAGCGCCATCAGTGGCACGGTCATCACCCATGGACTTTCGTGGATATGCTGTTGCACATGCGCCTCGGCGCGCGACGTGCCGTGGAAGGTCATGAAGATAATGCGCCAAGTATAGAACGCCGTACAAAACGCACCGGCAACCCCGGCGAGCCATCCGTAGAGCGAGGCTCCACTGCCATAGGCAAACGCCGCCTCCAGGATCGCATCCTTGGAATAGTAGCCGGCAAAGGGAAAGATGCCGGCCAGGGCCAAGCCACCAAACCAGAAAGTTACATACGTAATGGGGATCTTCTTCCAGAGTCCTCCCATCTTCCGCATGTCCTGCTCATCGGACATCGCATGGATCACCGAACCGCAACAAAGGAACAGCAACGCCTTGAAGAAAGCATGACACAACAAATGGAAGATCGACGCCGGGTAGGCGCCCACTCCGGCCGCAAGGAACATGTACCCGAGCTGCGAGCAGGTCGAGTACGCCACCACCTTCTTGATATCGTTCTGCACGCACCCGATGGTCGCCGCGAAGAAGCATGTCGTGCCGCCGATCACGGTGACCAATGTCAGCGCCGCCGGCGCGTGATCCATAAGCGGCGACATCCGTGCCATCAGAAACACCCCTGCCGTCACCATTGTGGCGGCGTGGATCAGCGCGGAAACCGGCGTTGGTCCTTCCATAGCGTCGGGCAGCCAGACATGCAGAAACAGTTGCGCCGATTTGCCCATTGCGCCGAAGAACAGCAGAATCCCGATCAGCTCCTCAACGCGGATCGTGCTGCCGAAAAGTCCGTAGAGGTCGTCATTGTGCTGAGCGAGGCCCTGGAAGATGACATCAAGCTGGAGCGAACCGAAGGTCAGGAACGTCAACGCCAAGCCAATAGCGAAGAACAGATCGCCGATCCGGTTGACCACGAATGCCTTGATCGCCGCGGCATTTGCCGCCGGCCGGTCATACCAGTAGCCGATCAGCAGATAGGAACACAGCCCGACGCCTTCCCAGCCAAAGAAAAGTTGCAGCAGGTTGTCCGCTGTCACCAGCATCAACATGGCAAAGGTGAACAGGCTGAGATAGGCGAAGAACCGGTAGCGTCGGAACTTATCGTGGTGCATGTAGCCGATGCTGTACACATGGATCAGCATCGATACGAAAGTCACCATGGCGACCATCGATGCCGACAGCACGTCGTAGCGGAGCGCCCAATCCACTTGGAAATCGCCCGCATAGATCCAAGGCCCGAGTGAGACAGAGCCGGATGCGGCGCCGCCCCATTCAAGCTGCACCCAGGCGATCGGACCGCACACCGCCGCCAACAGCATGCACAAGATGGAAACCGCCTGCGCGGCCCGATCGCCGATCCACCGGCCGAACAACCCCGACACCATCGCCCCGAACAGGGGCGCGAATACAGCCGTGATGAAGGTCATTCGCGGAACCCCTACCCCTTCATCAGGTTGACATCTTCAACCTGGATCGAACCGCGGTTCCGGAAATACACGACCACTATCGCGAGCCCGATCGAAGCCTCCGCCGCCGCCACCGTCAGCACGAACATCGCGAATATCTGCCCGACCAGATCGCCGAGCGCGGCGGAGAACGCCACCAGATTAAGGTTCACGGCCAGTAGAATCAGCTCTATCGACATCAGGATGATGATGATGTTCTTCCGGTTCAGGAAGATGCCGAACACGCCCAGCACCAGCAAAATGGCGCTGACGACCAGAAAATGCCCCACCCCGACCTGCTGCAATCCCTCCATGTCACCGCCCCTCCGGAGCATGATGGGCATCGGCCGGATGATGCGACCCTGCCGCGTCCGGCTCGGCGTAAGGATCGGTATCGATGTCGCCCGGTTCCGTCGTTTCTGGCCGCAGAATCCCGAGTGAACGAATGCCGACCCCGATCCCGGCCTGTACCAGCTCTAGCGTTTCCTTGCGCGCGGTCTGCACGCGGATGACCTGATGGCGGGCGCGGCGGCGAGCACGTAACGTCAGCACGATGGCACCGATCATCGCCACCAGAAGCACCAGCCCCGCTGTCTGGAACAGCAGGATGTAGTCGGTGTAAATGAGCCGCCCTAATGCCACGGTGTTCGGTACGTCCGTCGGCGCCGGCGCGAAGCGGAGCTGCGGTACCGCCGGATGAAATTGCCATCCCGCCATCACGAACACGAGTTCCGCCAGCAACAGCGCACCCACCGCCGCGCCGACTGGCAGGTAGCGTTGGAATCCGCTGCGAAGCTGGACGAAGTCCACGTCCAGCATCATCACCACGAACAGAAACAGCACGGCGACGGCCCCGACGTAGACGATCACCAGGATCAGCGCCAGAAACTCTGCGCCGGCAATCAGAAACAGTCCGGCGGCGTTGAAGAACGCGACAATCAGAAACAATACCGAATGCACCGGGTTGCGCGCGCTCACCACCATGGCGGCGCACGACAACAGAATTACCGAGAAGACATAGAAGCAGATCGTCGGATACATGGTGCGGAACGCCTAGCGGTACGGTGCGTCGATCTCAAGTCGCCGGGCGATCTCGGCCTCCCACATGTCGCCGTTCGCCAGCAGCTTTTCCTTGTCGTAGAATAGTTCCTCCCGCGTTTCGGTCGAAAACTCGAAGTTCGGACCCTCGACGATGGCATCCACGGGGCAGGACTCCTCGCACAAACCGCAATAGATGCATTTCGTCATGTCGATGTCATAGCGCGTGGTACGGCGCGATCCATCGGCCCGCGGCTCGGCTTCGATCGTGATCGCCTGGGCCGGGCAGATCGCCTCGCATAGTTTGCAGGCGATGCATCGCTCCTCGCCGTTCGGATAGCGCCGCAGCGCGTGCTCCCCTTTGAAGCGCGGGCTCAACGGCCCCTTCTCGTACGGGTAGTTTATGGTCACCTTGGGCCGGAAGAAATAGCGTAGCGTCAGCCACAAGCCCTCGGCAAGCTCCGTGAGCAACAGGCTGCGCGCGGTACGGTCAAGAACGGGCATCAGAGCAACCTCATCATGCGGGAACCGGGATGAACCCGGTCGCCAGCAGGCCGCCCGCCGTGATCACAAGCCACAGCAGGCTTGCCGGCAGGAACACCTTCCAGCCCAAACGCATGAGCTGGTCGTAGCGGTAGCGTGGGAAGGTCGCACGTACCCAGATGAACACGAACAGACAGAAACAGATTTTCAGGAAGAACCATAGCGGCCCCAAGGCCGGCGCCAGGCCGAATGGGCCCAGCCAACCACCCAGGAACAGGATGGTGGTAAGCGCGCTCATCAGGATCATGTTGGCGTATTCGCCCAGGAAGAACAGCCCGAAACTCAATGAGCTGTACTCGACAAAGAATCCGGCAACGATCTCGCTTTCCCCTTCCGGCAGGTCGAACGGAGAGCGGTTGGTCTCCGCCAGCGCCGAGATGAAGAAGACGATGAACATCGGGAACAGCGGGATGAAAAACCATATCCGCTGCTGGGCGAGCACGATCTGCGACAGGTTCAGGCTGCCGGCGCACAGCAGCACGGAAACGATCACGAACCCCATCGAAACTTCGTAGCTCACCATTTGCGCAGCGCTGCGCATCGCGCCGAGAAACGCGTATTTCGAATTGCTCGCCCACCCGGCGATGATAATACCGTACACACCCATTGAGCTGATCGCGAACAAGTACAGAATGCCAACATTGAAGTCGGCGACCACCCATCCACCGCTGACCGGGATCACCGCCCAGGCGATCATCGCAAGCCCGAATGTGATCATCGGCGCGACCAGGAACAGGAGACGGTTCGACCCCGAAGGGATGATCGTCTCCTTCATTAGCATCTTGATGGCGTCGGCAAACGGCTGCAACAGACCGAACGGTCCCACGACATTCGGACCCTTGCGTACCTGCATGGCCGCCAGGACTTTGCGTTCCCCATAGGTCAGGTAGGCAACCATGATCAGCAGCGGGACCAGCATCGCCAGTGTCTCGCCGAACACCAACACAAGATGGCCCAGTGGGGTCTGCCAGATGCTTTCGTTCGTCACCGAGCCGTTCATGGCTTACTCCGCCGCCACCCGGCTAGGTGCCGCGAATAGTGCGGCGCATTCCGCCATCGTCGGACTCGCCCGACTGATCGGATCGGTCTGATAGTAGCTTTCCATCGCGGGCGCAAACGGCGCGTCCGATAGCGCGCCTGGGTCGCCGCCGGGCCCCCGCCGGTCAGAGCATCCAAAGCGCGGCAGAAATTCAACGCGGCTGAACACCGGATTTACCTGCTCCAGCCTGGTACGCAGCGTCTCAATGTCGTCATACGGCAGAGCGCGGCCGGTCAGTTCGCTCAAAGCCCGAATAATTTTCCAGTCCTCGCGTGCCTCACCGGGCGGATAAACCGCGAAGAACCCGCGCTGGACCCGGCCCTCGGTATTCACGTAGGTCCCGTGCTTCTCGGTATAGGCAGCGCCCGGCAGAATTACGTCCGCCCGAGCGGCGCCACGATCGCCGTGATGCCCCTGATAAATGACGAAAGTCTCCGGACCGATACGGCGCGCCGCTTCGAATTCGTCGGCCCCGAGCAGCCACAGCACATCCACACCGCCGCCCATCATCTGCGCCAGCCCTTTTGCGTGCGGGCCAGGAACAAATCCAAGATCGAGCGCTCCGACCCGCGCAGCCGCGGTATGCAGCATGTTGAACCCGTGCCATTCCGGCGTCAGCGCGCCAAGATCGGCCGCAAGCTTCCACGCAGCGGCCAGAACGCCGGCGCCATCCGGACGCGCAGTGGCCGCGGCACCCAGGATCACCATAGGTCTCTTCGCGGCCTTCAGCGCGCGAACGAACTCGTCCGACCCGTCCAGCAGACCGCGCATGGTGCTCGGCTCGCCGCCCAGATGCTGCACCGGATATGTAAGGTCCGAGGCCGGGCCGATCAGCCCGATCGGAATTCCAGCCGCAAGCCAGCGCTTGCGGATGCGTGCGTTCAGGACCGGCGCCTCGCGCCGCGGGTTCGAGCCGATGATCAGGATCGCGTCTGCGTCCTCGATCCCGGCAATGCCGCTGTTGAACAAATAGAAGTCGCGCCGTGTCGGATCGAGTTGTTCGCCACGCTGGCGGCAGTCGAGATTCGCCGAACCCAACGCCGCCATCAGATCCTTGAGCGCCAGCATGCTTTCGGCGTCACATAAATCGCCAGCAACAGCGCCAATCCTATCTCCGCTCACGTCACGCAGCCGCTCGGCGATCGCACCGAACGCCTGTGGCCAGGTAGCAGGAATCAGCTTCCCGTTCTCGCGAACCCATGGCCGGTCGAGACGCCGGCGCTTCAGCCCATCCACCGCAAAGCGGGATTTGTCACCCAGCCATTCCTCGTTCACGTCCTCGTTCAAGCGCGGCAGGATGCGCAGTACCTCCGGTCCCCGGGAAATCGACGCGAATGCTGGCCCCTACCGCATCCAGTACATCGACGCTGTCAGTCTTTTCCAGCTCCCATGACCGCGCAACGAACGCGTACGGTTTCGAGGTCAGCGCACCGACCGGACACAGGTCGATGATGTTGGCCGAAAGCTCGGAGGACAGAGCTTTCTCCACATACGTGCCGACCTCCATGTTCTCCCCGCGCGATGTCGCGCCCAGGTCGGGAACTCCGGCAACTTCCGTGATGAACCGAATGCAACGGGTGCAGTGGATGCACCGCGTCATCACCGTCTTCACCAAAGGACCGAGATTCTTGTCCTTGACCGCGCGCTTGTTCTCCTCGTAGCGCGAATGATCCATCCCGTAGCCGAGCGCCTGGTCCTGCAGGTCACACTCGCCGCCCTGATCGCAAATTGGGCAGTCCAGCGGATGATTGATGAGCAGAAATTCCATCACGCCGCGGCGGGCGTCCCGCACCATCTTCGTATCGGTGTGAACCACCATCCCATCCGCAACCGGCCAGGCACAGGATGCAATCGGCTTGGGTGGTGCTTTCTCGATCTCGACCAGGCACATCCGGCAATTCCCGGCCACCGACAACCGGTCATGATAGCAGAAGCGCGGAATCTCGATGCCAGCCGCTTCCGCCGCCTGAAGCACGGAGGAACCGTTGGGGACTTCGACTTCGATGCCGTCAACCGTCAGCTTGGGCATTACGTATTCTTTCGATAGACGGCGAGCATATCGCTCACCGGCACACCGTCGATGATGCTGTCGATCTCCATCGCCGTTACTCCGCCGCCATCGGCACGCGCGCCGCATCAATGCGGCGCCTATATGCGGCAATCCGCTCTTCCATCACCGGCCGGAAATGCCGGATCAACCCCTGGATCGGCCACGCCGCCGCGTCGCCCAGCGCACAGATCGTGTGGCCTTCCACCTGCCGTGTCACCTGCTCCAGCGTGTCGATCTCCTCGGGCTCCGCACGTCCCTCGACCATCCGGTTCATCACCCGCATCATCCAGCCGGTGCCTTCACGACAAGGCGTGCACTGCCCGCAGCTCTCGTGCTTGTAGAACTGGCTGAGGCGGGCGATCGCACGAATAACGTCCGTGGACTTGTCCATCACGATCACCGCCGCCGTGCCCAATCCGCTCTTCACGTCGCGCAAGCTATCGAAATCCATCAGCACGTCATCGCAGATCGACTTCGGGATGACCGGAACCGATGCCCCGCCCGGAATCACCGTCAGCAAATTGTCCCATCCCCCGCGCACTCCGCCGGCGTAGCGCTCGATCAGCTCCCGCAACGGGATACCCAGCGCCTCCTCCACATTGCATGGCTTGTTCACGTGGCCGGAGATGCAGAACACCTTTGGGCCCGTATTCTTCGGCCGCCCGATGGAAGAGAACCAGGCCGCGCCGCGACGCATAATGGTTGGCGCGACGGCAATGCTTTCGACGTTGTTGACTGTAGTCGGGCACCCATACAGACCCACCGCCGCCGGGAATGGCGGCTTCATGCGCGGCAGCCCCTTTTTCCCTTCCAGGCTTTCGAGAAGCCCGGTCTCCTCGCCGCAGATATACGCGCCGGCCCCGCGATGCACATACACCTCGAAAGCGAAGCCCGAGCCGCAGGCATCTTTGCCGATCAGCCCGGCCTCTCGCGCCTCCGCAATCGCGGCCTCCAGTACGCGGGCCTCGTTGTAGAACTCGCCGCGGATATAGATGTAACAGGTGTTCGCACCCATCGCGAACGACGCGATCAGGCAGCCTTCGATCAGCTTATGCGGATCGTGGCGCATTATATCGCGGTCCTTGCACGTCCCGGGCTCGCTCTCGTCAGCGTTCACCGTCAGATAAGCGGGCCGGCCGTCAGACACCTTCGGCATGAACGACCATTTCAGGCCGGTCGGAAATCCAGCGCCCCCGCGCCCGCGCAGGCCGGAAGCTTTCATTTCGTCAATGATCGCGTCCCGCCCTTTGGCCAGAATATCCTTCGTTCCGTCCCAATCACCACGACTGCGGGCCGCCTTCAGTCGCCAGTCGTGCAGCCCATAGAGATTGGTGAAGATACGGTCTTTGTCGTCGAGCATCGTGCTATGTCCCCGGCGCGAACTGCAGCGTCGTCAGCGTTGTAGCGCCGCCCTCGGGAGCGGATGTCTGCCGCCCCGACATCGAACCGGGCGGCGGCGGTTCGCCGCGACGCAGTGCCTCGATCAGTTGCGTCGTCCGCTCTGCATCCAGGTCCTCATAAAAATCCTTGTTGTTGATCTGCAACATGGGCGCGTTCACGCAGGCGCCCAGGCACTCCACCTCGGTCATCGTGAACAAGCCGTCGGCGCTGGTCTCCCCCCAGCCGGAAATGCCGGTGGCGGCGCGGCACGCCCGCACCACTTCGTCGGAGCCGCGCAGCCAGCACGGCGTGGTCGTGCAAACCTGCAAGTGCCATTTGCCGATCGGCCGCAGATTGAACATCGTGTAAAATGTCGCCGCCTCATACACGCGGATCGGCGCCATCTCCAGCCGTCGCGCCACGGCATCCATGCCCGCGCGCGGCACCCAGGCGCTCCCGGTTTGCCGCCGCATCTGGTCCTGCACGATATAGAGCAGCGAAATCACCGCGCTCGCCTGCCGGCCCGCGGGGTATTTCCGCACCAGCAGCGCGATCTCCGCGTCGCTATCCGCATCGAAGCTGAAATTCGCCGGCTGTTCGGTATCCTGGCCCGGCGAACCAAAACCGACATTTTCTGCCATGCCGCTACCTGTCAATTTCGCCGAATACGATATCGAGCGAGCCAATGATCGCCACCGTGTCGGCCAGCATATGGCGTCTGGCCAGCGTGTCCATTGTTTGTAGAAAGGCAAACCCGGTCGACCGGATTTTGCAGCGATACGGCCGGTTGGTTCCATCTGCTACCAGGTAAACGCCAAACTCACCTTTCGGGCTTTCGGTCGCCGTATAGGTGGCTCCCGCCGGAACGTGAAAGCCCTCTGTGAACAGCTTGAAGTGATGGATCAGCGCCTCCATCGAGCGCTTCATTTCAGCCCGCTTGGGCGGCGTAATCTTGTTGTCGATGATCCGCACCGGGCCAGGCCGCATCTTTGCCAGGCATTGCTTGATGATCTTGACGCTCTCCCGCATCTCCCAAAGCCGGACCAGGTAGCGGTCATAACAATCGCCGTTGCGTCCGACCGGAACCGCAAACTCGACTTCCGCATATTTATCGTATGGCTGAGCGCGCCGCAGGTCCCAGGGAACACCCGATGCGCGCAGGCACGGACCACTCCAACCCCAAGCCAACGCCTCCTCGGCCGAGATCACTCCGATATCGACAAGACGCTGCTTCCAGATGCGGTTGGCGGTGAGCAACTCTTCCAGTTCATCGACAAACTTGGGGAAAGTTTCGGCCCACGCCGCGATCTGCTCCTCCAGCCCCGCTGGCAAATCCCGATTCACGCCACCGGGCCGATAATAGTTGGAGTGCAGCCGCGCGCCGGATGCGGCTTCGTAGAACTCCATCAGCTTTTCACGCTCTTCGAAGCCCCAAAGGCTCGGGGTGATGGCACCAACGTCGAGCGCGTAAGTGGTGACGTTCAGCAGGTGGTTAAGCACCCGCGTGATCTCGGCGAACAACGTGCGTATCCATTGCGCCCGCTCAGGCGCCGTGATCCCGAGCAGCTTCTCCGTAGCCAGCACGAACGTCTGCTCTTCGCACATCGGCGAAACGTAATCCAGCCGGTCGAAATACGGCACGTTCTGCAAATACGTGCGGTACTCCATCAGCTTCTCGGTGCCACGGTGCAGCAGGCCGATATGCGGATCGGCCCGCTCCACGACCTCGCCGTCCATCTCCAGGATAAGCCGCAGGACGCCGTGCGCCGCCGGATGCTGTGGTCCGAAATTTATCGCATGACTGTCGATCTCGACAACGTGCCGCTTTTTGGTGTCGGTCTCCGGCAGCGTGCTGTCGCTCATCGCCTCAGCCTCTCTCAGTGGGTGCTGGAGCAGGCGGGGTCCGGGTCACCTTGGACCGTTCCTGGTGAACCTTCTCATCGCCGGGCAGCGTGGTCACACCCTCCCAAGGCGAAATGAAATCAAAGGTTCGCCAGTCTTGCGTGAGTTTCACCGGCTCATAGACGACCTGTTTGCGCTCCTCGTCGTAGCGCACCTCAACATACCCGGTCAGCGGGAAGTCCTTGCGCAGCGGATGTCCCTCAAATCCATAGTCCGTAAGTATTCGTCGCAGATCCGGCTGGCCGGAAAACAGGATACCATACATGTCCCATGCTTCCCGTTCCCACCAGGTCGCACACGGCCAGATCCCGCAGACGGACTGCACCGGAGTCGTCTCGTCGGCGGTGACGATGACGCGCAGGCGCTGGTTCAAGGAAACGGAGAGCAGATTGTAAACCACATCGAACCGCTCGGTACGGTCCGGCCAATCGACGCCGCAGAGATCCATCAACTGCTCGAAGGCAAGTTGCGGATCATCCCGCAGCCGCGTCATCAACGCCACCAACGTATCCCGATCGGCGTCAGCCACAACTTCGTCCAGCTCCAGCCGCGCGCTCCGAATTCCGGGAAGTGCCCCGACAAGCTGCACCAGCGCCGTCGCCGGCGTCACCGCGACGGCTTCCGGCTCAGCCACGGAGGATGGTCCCCGTCCGCCGGATCTTCTTCTGCAACTGCATCAGGCCATACACCAATGCCTCGGCAGTCGGCGGACAGCCGGGCACATAGACATCGACGGGCACGACCCGATCGCACCCGCGCACCACCGAATAGGAAAAATGGTAGTAGCCCCCGCCGTTGGCGCAGCTTCCCATGCTCACCACCCAGCGCGGCTCGGCCATTTGGTCATACACCTTGCGCAGCGCCGGAGCCATCTTGTTGGTCAGCGTCCCAGCCACGATCATCACGTCGCTTTGCCGGGGTGAAGCGCGCGGCACCATGCCGAGCCGGTCCAGGTCGTAGCGCGGCATATAGGCGTGGATCATCTCCACCGCGCAGCAGGCCAGGCCAAACGTCATCGGCCACAAACTTCCGGTACGCGCCCAGTTAACCACCCGGTCAAGATTGGCGACAATGAACCCCTTGTTCTCAATCTCCCCGGTAATGCCCTTGATGGCGGCATCCTGCTCCGGACCCGGCGACAACTCCCGGTGGTTCCACGCAATCGGCACGGTGACGTCGTTCATCAGCTTATTCCCACTCCAGGGCGCCCTTGCACCACTCGTAGATGAACCCGACAGTGAGTACGCCAAGAAAGCCAAGCATCGAAAGGAAGCCAAACAGCCTGGTGTTGCCGAGACTGACGGCCCAAGGAAACAGGAACGCCACCTCCAGATCGAAAATGATGAACAGGATGGCAACCAGGTAATAGCGGACATCAAAGCGGCGGCGGGCATCGTCGAACGCCTCGAAGCCGCACTCATAGGCCGACAATTTTTCTGGATAGGGCTTTTGCTTGGCGGCCAGCAACGAACCGCCAACCATCGCGACACCAATCACTCCGGCGATGATGACGAAAGTAAGTACCGGCAGATATTGCGGAAGCACATAGGGCACGTTCTGATCCCCCGGCCGGCGGCCACCTGTGCACTACAACCGGCAGTGCACCATGTGCGACGTTTGCCACACCCCACCGGTTCCGCCTAGGCCCCAAGCCCTGCGAAAGCGAGAATCACGTCAGGACTGATTCCGGCCTCAATCGCTGGCGCGAGTGACGGGACTCGAACCCGCGACCTCCGGCGTGACAGGCCGGCGCTCTAACCAACTGAGCTACACCCGCAGCGATCGCGGCACTTAGGCTTGGTTGCCGGGACAGTCAAGCCGGCCGGGCGGAGCCCAAATGGTGGGCGGTGACGGGTTCGAACCGCCGACCCTCTCGGTGTAAACGAGATGCTCTACCGCTGAGCTAACCGCCCCGTGCAATTACTGTACTGCGTCCTTCAGGCCCTTGCCGGCCTTGAAGCGGACTGTGGTGGAGGCGGCGATCTTCATTGCTTCCCCGGTCCGAGGGTTCCGGCCCGTGCCCGCCTTGCGGTTGGCGGTCGCGAAAGTGCCGAACCCGACCAGGCGCACCTCCTCCTTCTTTTTTAACGCGCCTTCTATTGCACCGAACACCGCATCGACCACCTCGCTCGCTTTCGCGCGCGAAAGTTCCGTCTCCTCGGCCACTGCTGCAATCAGTTCCATTTTATTCACGAGAAAAATCCCCCCTGGGCGGTGAACGGCGGTGGTGGCAGGACCAGGACCGGTAAGTCGTGGCCAACCGAACGAGGCACAGTAAATGGCGGATTTCCGCCGCGTCAACGGACGGACACACAACTGGAGGGGAAACAAGGGGCCGGGCGCCCCCTAACGCCCGGCCTGTGACTAAGGTCCCAATCAGTGGGTCAAGGAGGCCCCAAACTCGGCGGGCTTGAGAGGAGTGACCGGCTCTGGTGGCTCCTCCCATTCAATCGGCTCCGGCCGGCGAACCAGCGCCTGAGCGATCACCTCGTCCACCTCGGCGACAGGAATGAGCGTCAGGTTCCGTTTCACGTTGTCCGGGATTTCCGCCAAATCCTTCTCGTTCTCCTTAGGGATAAAAACTGTGGTGATCCCGGCCCGCAACGCGGCCAACAGCTTTTCCTTCAGGCCACCAATGGGTAGCACCCGCCCCCGCAAGGTGATCTCGCCAGTCATCGCCACGTCACGACGAATAGGGACGCCCGTCAGCACAGAGACGATCGAGGTCGCCATGGCGATACCAGCAGAGGGGCCATCCTTCGGGGTCGCCCCCTCCGGCACGTGCACGTGGATATCGCGTTTCTCGAACAGGGTAGGCTTGATGCCGAACCTGATCGAGCGCGAGCGCACATAGCTGAGCGCCGCCGACACGCTTTCCTGCATCACGTCGCCAAGCTTGCCGGTAGTTTTGACGTTACCCTTGCCGGGCAGCATGACGGATTCGATCGTCAGTATCTCACCGCCGACCTCGGTCCATGCCAAGCCAGTAACAACGCCCACCATGTCCTCGGCTTCGGTTTCACCGAACCGGAACTTCCTGACGCCAGCGTATTTCTCCACGTTCTTACGGCTGATCATCACCTTCTTGGTTTTCTTGGTGACAATCTCGCGGACCGCCTTCCGCGCGAGATTCGCAATCTCCCGCTCCAGGTTACGCACCCCGGCCTCGCGCGTGTAGTAGCGGATCAGGTCACGCAGCCCTTCCTCGGAAATCGACCACTCTTCCTTCTTCAGCCCGTGCGCCTCCGACTGCTTGGCGATCAGGTGACGCTTGGCGATCTCGACCTTCTCATCCTCGGTGTACCCGGGAATGCGAATGATCTCCATGCGGTCCATCAACGGCTGCGGCATGCGCAGGCTGTTCGCCGTAGTGACGAACATCACGTCCGACAGGTCGTAGTCCACCTCCAGATAATGGTCATTGAACGTGCTGTTCTGCTCCGGGTCCAGCACTTCCAGCAACGCAGAGGACGGATCGCCGCGCCAGTCAGCACCCAGCTTGTCCACCTCGTCGAGCAGGAACAACGGGTTCGACGTCTTCGCCTTCTTCATGCCCTGCAAGACCTTGCCGGGCATCGAACCGATATAGGTTCGCCGGTGGCCACGAATTTCTGCTTCGTCGCGCACCCCGCCCAGCGACATACGCACAAACTGCCGACCTGTGGCGCGGGCGATCGACTTGCCGAGCGAAGTTTTGCCCACGCCAGGCGGGCCCACCAGGCACAGGATCGCGCCACGCACCTTCGGACTGCGCGCCTGAACAGCCAGATACTCGATGATCCGCTCTTTGACCTTCTCCAGCCCGTAATGGTCGTTTTCCAGCACCTTTTCCGCTTCGACCACGTCGTTGCGGATCTTGCTGCGCTTCTTCCACGGCAGAGCCAGCATCCAGTCCAGGTAGTTGCGCACTACGGTGGCCTCGGCGCTCATCGGGCTCATGGTCTTGAGCTTCTTGAGCTCCGCCACGGCCTTTTCGCGCGCTTCTTTCGAGAGCTTGGTCTTCTTGATCTTGGCTTCCAGCTCGGCAGTCTCGTCCTTGCCGTCCTCGCCCTCGCCCAGCTCCTTCTGGATCGCCTTCAGTTGCTCGTTCAGGTAGTCACTCGCGCTGGGTCTTCTCCATCTGCCGCTTGACGCGGTTGCGGATGCGCTTTTCCACCTGCAGCACGCCAATCTCGGCTTCCATGTGCCCGAACACCCGCTCCAGGCGCTCGCCGACCTTCTGCGTTTCCAGCACTTCCTGTTTTTCGGCAATCTTCAGATTGAGATGCGCCGCCACCGTATCGGCAAGCTTGCTGGGATCCTCGATCTGGTTGAGGCTGACCAGCACCTCCGGCGCTATCTTCTTGTTCAATTTGATATATTGTTCGAACTGAGACACCACGGTGCGCCCCAGCGCCTCCAGCTCCTTCGGGTCGCCCTGCTGGTCGGGAAGCGCCTCGACCACCGCCTCGAAATAAGCCTGGGTCTCACCGAAACTGGCAATGCCTGCCCGCCGCCCGCCCTCTACAAGCACCTTGACCGTGCCATCGGGAAGCTTCAGCAACTGCAGGATCGTCGAAATTGTGCCGATCCGATAGATATCGTCGGTACCGGATCATCCTGGGTGGCGTTCTTCTGCGCGACCAGCAGTATCTGCTTGTCGTCCTTCATCACCGCTTCCAGGGCGCGGACGGACTTCTCCCGCCCTACGAACAGCGGCACGATCATGTGCGGAAACACAACGATGTCCCGCAGCGGCAGGACGGGCAGCAAGTCACCCCGCACTGGTTTCTCGCCTTCTCCAGATGGGCGCCCCGGCTGGACCGGGTCTGGCCGATCGAGTTCAGTCATTGTTGACCTCCTTCTGGACAGTCACAGCGCGATCCGCCCGATGCCGGCACAGACCACGCTTGAAACGGGCCCTGGGTCCGACGGGCCTAGGGCCCAGCGGCTTCATGCCCATGTCATGGAAGCGGGATATCGGCAGCACAGCGGGGACACGCAAGGTCTTGACATCGCAGGCCGTCCCGGAACGCCGTGTCTCAGGCGCTGGTCTCCGCCCGCTCCTTGCCGTACAGATACAGCGGATTGGAACGGGCTTCGGCGACTTCCCGGTTGATCACCACCTCCTCGACCCCATCCAACCCGGGCAACTCGAACATGGTTCCCAGCAGGATCAACTCCATAATGGAGCGCAGCCCCCGGGCGCCGGTCCGCCGGGCGATCGCTCTGACGGCCACCGACCGCATAGCGTCTTCGGTAAACGAGAGCTTCACGCCCTCCATCTCGAAAAGGCGGCCATACTGTTTGATCAGTGCGTTCTTCGGCTTTGTCAGTATCTCCACCAACGCGTCCTCGTCGAGGTCCTCAAGGGTCGCCACGACCGGCAGACGGCCGATGAACTCAGGGATCAGGCCGAATTTCAGCAGATCCTCAGGTTCGACCTCGCGCAAAATCGCCCCGGTTCGCCGCTCATCTGGGGCACGGACCTCGGCACCATAGCCTACGCCGGATCCCTTGCCGCGGGCTCCGATGATCCGTTCCAGGCCCGAGAAGGCCCCACCGCAAATGAACAGGATGTTGGTCGTATCGACCTGCAGGAATTCCTGCTGCGGGTGTTTTCGTCCTCCCTGGGGCGGCACCGATGCGATCGTGCCCTCCATGATTTTCAGCAGCGCCTGCTGCACCCCCTCCCCGGAGACGTCGCGGGTGATCGAGGGGTTGTCCGATTTACGGGAAATCTTATCGACCTCGTCGATATAGACAATGCCTCGTTGTGCCCGTTCCACGTTGTAGTCGGATGCCTGCAATAGCTTGAGGATGATGTTCTCGACATCCTCGCCGACATAGCCTGCTTCTGTCAGGGTCGTGGCGTCCGCCATGGTGAACGGCACATCCAGTATTCGAGCCAGCGTCTGCGCCAGCAACGTCTTCCCCGACCCGGTCGGTCCCACCAGCAGGATGTTGGACTTGGCAATTTCGACGTCGTTGTTCTTCTGCCCATGCGCAAGCCGCTTGTAGTGGTTGTGGACAGCGACCGAGAGTACTCGCTTCGCATGGTCCTGCCCGATGACATAATCGTCCAGGACCTTGCAGATTTCCTTGGGGGTCGGCACGCCATCCCGCGACTTGATCAGATGGGTCTTGTGCTCCTCACGGATTATGTCCATGCAGAGCTCGACGCACTCGTCGCAGATGAACACCGTCGGCCCGGCAATCAGCTTCCGCACCTCATGCTGCGATTTGCCGCAGAATGAGCAGTAGAGGGTATTCTTCAACTCGCCGGACTTGCTCATGGGCACTCCTGTCCCGGTTGGACTGGGACCTGATGGACAGCTTAGCCCTCGTCGGCCGCGCCCGACAAGAACCGATGGGACGCGCTCAGCCACCCGAGCGGGCGGATCAACCGAATAGCCGGGCAACGCACTAGCCCTGGAAGAACGCCCGCAACAGTGACCTAGCTCACCATCGCCCGTTCAGGATCGGGCGGACTCCTCCGCGGGGAGGGGACGATTCTCCACCACCTGATCGACAATTCCGAAATCCCGCGCCTCCTCGGCCGACATATAGCTATCGCGCTCCAGCTTGCGCTCGATCGCTTCAATCGGTTGACCGGTATGGCGAACGTAAATCTCGTTCAAACGTTTGCGCAGGGTGAGTATCTCACGGGCCTGGATCTCGATATCAGTCGCCTGCCCCTGGGCTCCGCCGGACGGCTGGTGAACCATGATCCGCGAATTCGGCAGGGCAAATCGTTTGCCATGGGCCCCGGCGGTCAGTAGCAGGCTGCCCATCGAGGCGGCCATACCGATGCACACCGTGCTGACCGGACTGCGGATATATTGCATGGTGTCGTAGATCGCCAGCCCCGAAGACACCACGCCACCGGGACTGTTTATATAAAGGGCAATATCCTTGTTCGGATTCTCAAACTCCAAAAATAGGAACTGGGCGCAGATCAGGGACGAGACCTGGTCGAACACCGCGCCGGTCAGGAACACGATCCGTTCCTTGAGCAAGCGGGAATAGATGTCGAATGCCCGCTCACCCCGCGCCGTCTGCTCGACGACCATCGGCACGAGCGTGTTGTTATAGATTTCTACGGGGTCACGCTCGGGCATGTCGGTCACCTTCAATCCTTGGAGATCGATAAATAGGAATGAAAGACTGACAGGGAAGATGCGGTCTTCCGAGGCCTGTCTCAGACCGCGCTCGCGCTCTCTGCGGCCGGCTCCCTGGCCAGTTCCTCGGGTGTCGCTGCCTGTTCGGTCAGCTTGGCCAGCTCCAGGACAAAATCCACCACCTTGTCCTCGAACAATGGTCCCCTGAGGGTTTCGGCGGCACCCGGGTTCTTCCGGAAAAACTCCATCACCTGCGCCTCCTGACCCGGATAGCGCAAAGCCTCGGCCCGCATCGCCCGCGACATTTCGTCGCTGCTCACATTGATCGAGTTGATCCGCCCGATCTCCGCCAACAGCAGCCCCAACCGCACCCGACGCTCCGCAATACTCCGGTAATCCGCCCGCAGCGTCGCCTCGTCCTTATCTTTGTCATCGTCGTCCAGGCGACCTTCCTTGCGGTCGCTCTCGAGTCGCTGCCAAATCTGGTCGAACTCCGCCTCGACCATGCCCTCTGGCGACGCAAACGACACCAGGTCGTTCAGTCGGTCGAGCAGTTGGCGCTTCAGCCGAAGTCGCGCAAGCTGATCATATTCCCGCTGTATCTGGTTGCGCGCCAGGTCCCGCAACTCCTCCAGATTGTCGAAGCCGATTTTTTGGGCCAGCTCATCGTTCACCGTCGGCACGACCGCACGCTGGACGCGCTTGGCCGTAATCTCGAACTGCGCCTCCTTTCCGGCCAGGGCGGCGGTTCCATAATCAGTCGGAAACGTTAGTGTAATCAATCGTGTATCGGCAGCGTGAATACCCTCGAGCTGCTCGCTGAAACCGGCGATGAAACCCGGGCCACCCACCTCCACACTCACGTCGGTCCCGCGCCCGCCGGGAAACTCCACGTCGTCCACCTTTCCGGTATAATCTACTATGACGATCTGGCCCTTTTGCGCGCCCTGCTCCCCGAGCTCTTCGGGCGCGATCTCGACCAGTTCGCGGTTCCGGTCCGCAATACGGCCGAGCGCCTCGTCCACCGCCTCCGGCGTCGTTTCCGCCTTCAATCGGGTCAGCTCGATAGCGGAGAAATCCGGCAACGTAATGTCCGGCAGCAGCTCCACCTCAACCTTGAACTCCAGATCCCGCGCCGGGTCCGCGCTGACAAGGTCCACCTTCGGCTGTAGGGCGGCCCGCAAGCCGCGTTCGCTGAGCACCTGGCGCGTTGCGTCGCTCACTGACTGCTCAACAACCTCAGCCGTTACAGCCGAGCCAAAGCGCTGCCGTACGACAGGCAGCGGAACCTTGCCCGGACGGAACCCCGGCAACCGCAGCGTCTTACCGAGATCCACCAACCGGGCGGTACGCCGGTGCTCGATGTCGTCCGCCGCCAGTACGATCGTGTAGGCTCGCTTCAGCCCTTCGGCCAAGGTTTCGGTAACCTGCATGTGCCGCGAAAATCCCCAATTCTCTGGTGCGGGCGGAGGGACTTGAACCCCCACGGCTTGCGCCACCAGAACCTAAATCTGGCGTGTCTGCCAATTCCACCACGCCCGCTTCCGGCCCACTGGCCCAAGCGGCGACCGCGGCGCGGGTTTACAGCAGCATATCCGGGGCGGCAAGGCTATGTCCTGACCAACCCCAGACCGTTCGACCGGGGACACACGCCGACAAAAGCGCGTGTCATTGGCGCGGCACCACGCTATTTTTCGCTGTTCCCCTTTGACCGCATGCGAACTGAGTGACAATCTCAACGAGACATAGAAGGGGGCTTGCTAAAACCTGTGCGAGTAATGTTTGTCTCTAATTTGGTATCGCGCCAGCGCGCCGCCTTTCCGATGGCGGCCCTCCGCGCCTGCCCCGCAGCCGGGAGTGCCGATGGCCGTCGCTAGCAAAATGGAGGGGAAACCTCGCAGCAGCGCGCGTGCCACCAAGCAGTCAACCGGCGCACGCGCCAAGGCACAACCCAAGCCCAAGGCATCCCCCCCCGATTACAGCATCGCAGCAGTCGATCGGGCGCTTGATTTGCTCGAGGCGCTGGCCAGAGTTGGTCCGGCACCCTTGGGCAATATCGCTGATTCGGCCGCCTGCACGCGCACCGCGGCGTTTCGTCTCCTGCGTACCCTCCAGGCCCGCGGCTTCGCAATTCAGGATGAAGCTCGCGGCCTGTGGCGACTGGGAGCACGCTGGGGTGTGCTGGGTCGCGCCGCCCAGGATCAGGGTGCTCTGGCAGCGACCGCAACGCCCTTCCTGGCCGAACTTGGCCGCGCCGTGGGCGAGAATACCTATCTCAGGACGCGTGACGGTTTGCAGGCAGAGACGGTCGCCCTCTTCCAGGTCGAACCCGAACTCCGCCTTTACTCCACCATCGGCGCACGCGGACCACTGCATGCCGGAGCGAGCCGGTTGCTTTTGGCTTATGCCCCAGAGGCCGTCCAGACCCAGGTCCTGGCGCAGCGTCTGCCCCGTTTCACTCCGGCAACACGGACAGATCCGACCTGGATCGCTGCTGATCTCCAGCGAATTCGTGCCCGCGGCTACCTGATCACCGCGGATGAGGTGCATCCTGGGGCCGTTTCCGCGACTGTACCTGTGCGCGATGCTGGCGGCCAGGTCGTCGCCGCTTTGTTCGTCACGGCGCCTTCAATGCGCATGCGCCCGCCCCGACCACGGTCTCTCTTGCCGCAGGTCCTGGATGCCGCTGCAAGGCTGTCGCGGGCCTTGGGGGCGCAAATTCCGGATCAACCCGAGCCGGTGAAGCCGGACGCCGGTAAGCTACGCGGGGAATTGTCGTACCGCCCAGCCACGGCGCCGGTATTCGCGTCCCGACCGTGAGCGTCGGGCTTGGGGCAGATCGCGGGCGCCGCTAGCGGCGGGCGGAGAATGCAGGCGGCGAAACTGCGGCGATGATGGCCTGCGCAAGCGCCCTGGCAACACATAAATAGCCGAGATCATTGTGGTGAAGCCCATCGGTGGCGATAAAATCCGATGGCGGGGGCACCGCCTTTTTCCCATGCCAGCATCAACAGATCTCGTGAAAACAGCCCAGCGCCAGTGGCATGCGCCAACTCTGATAGCACATCATCGAACTCGTGGCCGTCCTTCGCCGCGAGAATACGGGGCGCGCGCTGATTGTCCATCAGCACCACATCGATCCCCGCCTTTTGTAGTCGCTGAATCCCGTCACCGACGAGCTGTCTGAACCGCGCCGGGTCGGAATCGCGTAGTGTCGCGTTTGCACCGACCTGCCAAACCACGAGCTGCGGGCGGACCGCAATAACATCGGCTTCGAGCCGAGCGGCTTCACTAGGGGCATCCTGCCCGCCGATCCCTCGATTAACCACGGCCACGTGACGATCGGGAAGGCTTGAAGACAAGCTCGTCTGCAACTCCGCCGGATAGGTCCGCCCCGGCGTGGACGCCATCGCACCTTCGGTTGAGCTCGATCCCAGGGCAACGATGACAGCCTGTTCACCTCGGGCGATGGCCTGGCGGAGATGCGGAAGCTGAAGCGGCCCCAATAGCTGGCTCGCAGGGCACGCGTCCCTGGCCAAAGCCTGGATCGCAGAGAACTGGATCGGTAAAACCACAAGAATGGCGATCAAGAGAACGTGACGAAACCTTCCCATTGGTAATTTAAGGTCACAAAGCGGCTCCTGAGTTCCACCCGGATTCAGTGGCCACCGTGGAACTTTTTTATACAAAGGCTCCGAATCTACGCAGCCGTCCCCCCGACGGTGAGGCTGGCCAGCTTCAATGTCGGTTGGCCTACCCCCACCGGCACGCCTTGGCCGTTTTTGCCGCAGGTCCCGATGCCAGGGTCCAGCGCCAAATCATCCCCGATCATCGTGACGCGCGGTCAGGGCATCCGGCCCATTGCCGATCAGCGTGGCGCCTTTGACCGGAGCAGTTACCTTGCCGTCCTCAATCAAATACGCCTCGCTGGCTGAGAACACGAACTTGCCAGACGTGATATCGACCTGCCCCCCGCCAAAGTTCACCGCATAGAGTCCCTTGCGGACCGAGCGGATCATCTCGTCCGCGGCATGCGTCCCTGCCAACATCACGGTGTTCGTCATCCGCGGCATAGGCGCATGAGCGTACGACTGTCGCCTGCCATTCCCGGTCGCTCGCACCCGCATCAGTCGGGCGCTCAGCCGGTCCTGCATGAAGCCTGTCAGAACACCGTCCTCAATCAGCACGGTCCGGTTCGTCGGGGTTCCTTCATCATCTACTGTCAGGCTGCCGCGCCGGTCCGGCATCGTTCCATCATCCACCACCGTAACGCCCGGCGACGCGATCCTTTGCCCGAGCAGCCCGGCAAAGGCAGAGGTCTTCTTGCGATTGAAATCACCCTCGAGCCCGTGGCCGACTGCCTCATGCAGCAGTATGCCCGGCCAACCCGGCCCGAGGACGACCTCCATGTCGCCGGCCGGCGCAGGTCGGCTCTCCAGATTTACCAGGGCCTGCCGCAGCGCCTCATCGACGGCACCGCGCCAGACGGCCGCCTCGGTTACCTTCTCATACCCAAACCGGCCACCGGTCCCGTAGCTGCCGGTTTCACGTCGGCCGCCCTGCTCCACAACCACCGAAACATTGAACCGGACCAGCGGACGCAGATCGGCAACCCGGGTACCGTCGGGCCGCAGAATCTGGATGGCCTGCCACTCACCGGAGAGCGACGCCATCACCTGCTTGACACGCGGATCCTTGCCCCTGGCATAGACGTCGATCTCGCTCAGCAATGCCGCACGCGCTTCGAAATCCGCGGCGACCAGCGGATTGGCCTCGGCATAGAGCCGCGCATTGGTTCGACGCGGAGGCTCGGCGGTAACCCCCGAATGCCCGGACGCCACGGCGGCGACGCTCGCCGCGGCCCTTTCCAGTGCGCCTTCCGACAGTTCCCCGGCATGGGCGTATCCGGTTGCCTCTCCTGCTACGGCACGAAGGCCGAAGCCCGTGAAGCTGTCAAAGCTGGCGCTGCGAATGCGCCCGTCATCAAGAGCGATCTGCTCACTCTCACGGTATTCCAGGAACAGTTCGCCATCGTCGCTGCGGGCAAGCGCCTCAGTCGTCGCGCGCTCAGCCGTGGATCGACTTAGCGCCGCATCAGCGCGTTCAAAAAACAGCTCGTCCGTGGTCGAAAGGGCACTCATGCTCGCTCCTGCTCCGGTGCCGTAACCGCACTCCCGAAAGGTTCTATCACTCGCTCGGCCGGCAAACGAATTTCCACCCTTGTCCCTTCACCGACACGACTGGACAATAGCAGTTGCCCGCCATGGCTTTCGACCACGGCACGCGCCAGGTGCAGACCCAGCCCCGCGCCTTGAAACCGCCGGGTCAGGCCGTCATCGAGCTGACTGAAGGGCTGGAACACCAGTGGCACGTCCGCTTCGCTGATGCCAATTCCGGTATCACTGACGGCGAGGGCCGGCTCAGCCCCGTCCATCCACACAGTGACGGTTATAACGCCACCTGGCCGCGTGAATTTGATGGCGTTGGACAGCAATTGCGCAAGCACAGCCATAAGGCGCCGTTCATCAGCCCTTACCGGGGGCATATTGTCTTTGATGCTGACGGACAGGCGCACGCTGGCCGCTCCGTCTGCCTGTTCAGCGTGACGTACCGAATCGCGCGCCAGCGAAGCAAGATCGGTCGCGCTCTCGATCAAATCAAGCCGCCCAGACTCAAGGCGCGCCACGTCGAGAATGATATCGATCATGCCTAACAGATGGCGTCCCGCCTGATTGATTGCAGCGGCAAACTCGCCCACCTTATGCGAGGCTGCGCCGTCCGCCCCGCGCCGCAGGGAATCCGAGAAGCCGATCACCGCGTTCAGCGGTGTCCGCAGTTCGTGGCTCATTACCGCGAGGAATTTCTGATTTCGCCCGACTGGCCGCCTCTGCTGCCTCCTTCGCGCGCCGCAATTCCTGCTCCACCTTGCGAGCTTCGGTGATGTCCGTCATCGTCGTAATGAACCCGCCATCCGGCGTCGGATCCGACCTCGCTTCGATAAGCAGGCCGGCAGGGGTCGCGAATTCTCTCAGGTACGGCTGAGACCAGTCGCGCTCCTGCAGGCCGCGTGCCCACGCCTCCGCGGGCGGCCCGCTGCCCAACTGGCCCCGCGCCAGCATACTCGCCACGATCTCCGACAGCGGGCGGCCAGGCACCAGCAATCCCGGCGGATGACCCAGCAATTCAGACGCCATCCTGTTGCTCGCGATCAGTCGCCGATCCGGCCCCCATAGCAGCACACCGTGCTGGATGTTCCGGAGCATGACATCCATCTCGGAAGCCCGGCGGGCGAGTTCCTCCTCCGCCTGCGTCAAAGGCGTGATATCCGAAACCACGCTGACGTGACCACCATCGGGCATGGGCGCCGTGCGCACGTCGATCACCGTGCCGTTGGCACGGCGTCGCCGGCGCATTTGCGGTCTTGAGATGTCAAACGCCATTTGCTGGGCAAACACCTCGTCCGCATCGCCCGGCCCATACTCGCCGGCGGCGGCCCGCCGCTGGATCACCTCCTCCAGGTTGTCGCCCACCGCCAGCGGTGCACCGGCCATGACCTCGACATACGCGCGATTGAACATTCGCACTCGACGGTCCGCCCCGTACAGGCAAACCCCTTGCGGTATGCTGGCCAACAGCGATTCCAGCATGCGCGCGCGGCGGCGTGCCTCATCCTCGGCCGTTGCCAGCGGACTGATATCGATCGCCGTCATTGTCCAGCCACCGTCCGGGGAGGGATCCGACGCGATTTCCACTAGCTGACCGTTAGCCCGCACCCGGCGTGAACGGTTGGGATGCGCCCGGTCCAGCTCGCGCTGGTCGGCGATGAATGCCTCGCCTTCGTGGCTGGCATATTCCTCCCGTTGCCGCATCAGTGCCAGCAGATCGGCAAAGCATAGTCCGCGCCGGACCTGGTCCGAAGGCAGTCCGAATAGTTCGCTGAAGCGAAGATTGTGCAGCATCAGATTGCGGTCCGGCCCGAACGTGGCCAGTCCGATCCGAAGTCCTGACAGAGCCGCGCTGATCTGCGAGAACGCCGCCTCGGCCTCCGCCTGGGCAGTTAACAGGCCGGTCACCTCGACGGCACAGACCACATGGCCCCCGTCGGGCAACGGATGGCTGAGCAGATCGAAACTTCGCCCGGCAAAATGTCGTCGCCGAATGCGCCCTGGCCGCGAACGGTCCACCGCGAGGGCCGCGGCGACCTGCGACTCCGGATCGCCCGGCCCAAACACGCCACGCAGCGCCGACGGCAGCAGCATGTCGCCAAGCTTGCGTCCACGTTGCAGACTGCCCGACGGCAGATCGAGTGAGGCGCAATAAGCCGGATTGATCAGCACCGCGCGTTGATCGGCATCGAAGATCGCAACCCCGACTGGCAACACGTCGAGCGCTGCCTCGAAGGTACCGTCCGCGGGTTTGGAGTTTTCGCTCATCAGGAAGCGCGAGGCAGCATGCCGGGCCGCGGTTGCACCGATACTTTCCGTATCGGCCTGACCCCGTGCAACGCGACGACTGCCGCGGTCAGCACAAGGACTGCATTCGCCTGATGAACAACCGCGAGCGGCATTGGCACAACCTCCAGAAGGGTTGCGACGCCTAGTATGTATTGCAACCCCACCAGCGCGCCCAGCACCGCCAGTGCGATGCGCGTGCCCCTGGACAGTCGCATGCGGAGTCCTGCTACAACCAACGCCATCGCTACACCGACGACGAGGGTTCCCAGCAGGCGGTGGTTGAACTGCACCGCGGCCGGATTCGCGACGAGATTTCCGAACCAGGGGTGCAGGCGCGAGTAATTGGCCGGCACCAGCCGGCCCTCCATCAGGGGGAACGTATTATATTCAAATCCGGCATGGCTTCCGGCCACCAGGCTGCCGGCAACGATCGTCACGAACAGGAGCACGCAAAAACCCTGCAGTAGCCGACGCAACGCCCGTGTCGCCGGGTAGGCTGTCGGCACTGGCCGCAGCAGCCCAAGGGCAAGCCATAGAATCGCAACATACAAAACCAGCGCCAGCCCCAAATGAATGGCCAATCGATACGGCGCGACGGACGTGCTGTCGGGGAAAAAGCCCGAGGCCACCATGAACCAGCCGACAGCACCCTGAAGGCCGCCGATCAGGAAAATCACCACCAACCCAGTGCGCAGGGACGGTTGCAGGCGGCCGGTCCACCAAAACCAAACCAGCGGAACGAAGAACGCCATCCCGATCAGTCGTCCCCACAGGCGGTGCACCCATTCCATCCAGAAAATTCGCTGGAACCCAGCCAGACCGAATCCTTCATGCAGCAACTGGTATTGCGGGATGGTCCGATAGAGCGCGAACAGCTTTTCCCACTCGGCATGATCGAGCGGCGGCAGGGTGCCGCTGAGCGGCGCCCATTCCATGATGGACAACCCAGATCCGCTAAGTCGCGTGATCCCGCCCAGCACGATCATGACCAGGATCATGCCGCAGATCACCAACAACCACCCTGCAACGAGCCGGCGATACCGGCCGATTGCCAGCGCTTCGCCCGGAACGGCCCCGGAAAGGTCCCGCACATCGAAAGGCATGCACGGGTTTATACGCCATGCCCGGGAGCACGGAAGCCCTGGACGGCAGCTTTACTGCAACAGAATAGGATAGCGAAAGGCCGGGGAACGGATGGGGCCGCCCGATGTCACTCGGACGGAATGCAGCGGTCCCTCCAACTCGCGGCGCCAGAAATCCAGGAAACGGTGCAGCGTCGGAAAACCTGGCGCGAGATCAAGCTCCTGCCAGATATAGGTCTGCAGCAGGCCCGGATGATCCGGCATTCGATAGAGTATTTCCGCCGTCGTGAGGCGATAGTCTTTCAGTTGCAATGCTAGGCTCATTGGTTCTGGCTCTCTTTCTCTCCGTGGCCGTGGAACGTAACGATACTGCCGCGCGCTTGGCCGTCGATGCAAGAAAAAATGACGCTATTTCAGTATGTTAGCACTCGCAGCTTTCAATTGCTGCCGAACGCTTGACTTCAGAGCGGCGTGAGCCTAGATCGCTGGCACTCCCCAGGCGGGAGTGCTGACAACCAGCCCGGGCGCCGCAGACAAGGGCCCGGTACGGTGTGGCAGGTCCCAACTGACAGCGACTGAAACCAGGAGCGATCTGAATGAAGTTCCGTCCCCTGCATGACCGGGTCGTGGTTCGACGCCTCGACGCCGAAGAGAAGACCTCGGGCGGTATCATCATCCCCGATACCGCCAAGGAAAAACCGATGGAGGGCGAGATCGTCGCGGCCGGCCCGGGCGCGCGCAACGAACAGGGGCAGCTCGTGCCGCTGGATGTAAAGGAAGGCGACCGAATTTTGTTCGGCAAGTGGTCGGGCACCGAGGTCAAGATCGACGGCGAGGAGCTGCTGATCATGAAGGAATCGGACATCATGGGCATCGTCGAAGGCAGCCCAGCGGCGCGCCGCAAAGCCGCCTGACCCGAACGAATTTGACCCACAGGTTTCAACTGCAAACAAGGGTATAGAAAACTATGGCTGCCAAGGACGTAAGGTTCGGCGGCGATGCCCGCCAGCGCATGTTGCGTGGCGTGGACATCCTGGCCGACGCCGTGAAGGTGACGCTGGGCCCGAAGGGCCGCAATGTCGTGCTCGACAAAAGCTTCGGCGCCCCGCGGATCACCAAGGACGGCGTCACCGTCGCCAAGGAGATCGAGCTCGCCGACAAGTTCGAGAACATGGGCGCACAGATGGTGCGCGAAGTGGCCAGCAAGACCAACGATCTGGCTGGTGACGGCACCACGACCGCGACCGTGCTCGCCGCCTCCATCGTACGCGAAGGCGCCAAGGCGGTTGCCGCCGGCATGAACCCGATGGACCTCAAGCGTGGCATCGACAAGGCCGTGAACGCCGTCGTCGAGGAGCTGAAGCACCACTCCAGGAAGATCACCACGCCGGCCGAAACCGCACAGGTGGGCTCGCTTGCCGCCAATGGCGACAGCGAGGTCGGCCGCATGATCTCCGAGGCGATGCAGAAGGTCGGCAACGAGGGTGTCATCACCGTCGAGGAAGCCAAGGGCATCCAGACCGAGCTCGACGTCGTCGAGGGCATGCAGTTCGACCGCGGCTACGTCTCGCCCTACTTCATCACCAACGCCGAGAAGATGACGGCCGAACTCGATCAGCCCTACATCCTGATCCATGAAAAGAAGCTGTCCGGCCTGCAGCCCATGCTGCCGCTGCTCGAAGCTGTCGTGCAGTCCGGCCGTCCGCTGCTGATCGTCGCCGAGGATGTCGAGGGCGAGGCGCTGGCCACGCTGGTTGTCAACAAGCTGCGTGGCGGCCTGAAGGTTGCGGCGGTTAAAGCCCCCGGCTTCGGCGATCGCCGCAAGGCCATGCTGGAAGACATCGCCATCCTTACGGGCGGCCAGGTGATCAGCGAGGATCTCGGCATCAAGCTCGAGAACGTCACGCTGAACATGCTCGGCAAGGCGAAGAAAGTCCTTATCGAAAAAGAGAACACCACGATCGTGGAGGGCTCTGGCAAGACCGAGGACATCAAGGGCCGCTGCAACCAGATCCGCGCGCAGATCGAGGAGACCACCTCGGACTACGATCGCGAGAAGCTGCAGGAGCGGCTGGCGAAACTCGCCGGTGGCGTGGCGGTGATCCGTGTCGGCGGTGCAACCGAGGTCGAGGTGAAGGAGCGCAAGGATCGCGTCGATGACGCGCTGCATGCGACACGCGCGGCGGTCGAGGAAGGCATCGTTCCTGGTGGTGGCGTCGCTTTGGCGCGCGCCAGCCTCATTCTCGCCAAGCTGAAGAGCGACAACGACGACCAGCGCTTCGGCATCGACATCGTGCGTAAGGCAATCCAGACCCCGCTGCGTCAGATTGCCGAGAACGCCGGTGAAGATGGCGCAGTAATCGCAGGAAAGGTGCTCGACAACCAGGAATACTCCTGGGGCTTCGACGCCCAGACCGGCGAGTTCAAGGACCTGGTGAAGGCCGGCATCATCGATCCGACGAAGGTCGTGCGCACCGCATTGCAGGATGCCTCTTCGGTTGCCGGCCTGCTGGTGACGACAGAAGCGATGGTCGCCGAGAAGCCCGAGAAGAAGGCGCCGCCGATGCCGCCGGGTGGTGGCGGAATGGGCGACATGGATTTCTGAGCCGATCGGTTCAGCGACCCATCAGAAACGGGCGGGCTGCAAAGCCCGCCCGTTTTCATTCCACGCCGTCCGTGTCTGGGCTGAATTCGGACGCGCGGCCCGCGTTTGCGCGACTGAGTCCATTATTGACATGGACATGCGTTTATGTGCCAACTCTGCAACGCAATCGCTTTTTGGCTTGGCTTGCTGTGCCTCCCGTCTGTCGGGTGCTCTCAAGACGTCCAAAGGCTCGGTTGTCTTAGTGTCGCACAATCCAGTGCGATACCTACGGAGAGAGTGACTGAAGGATGGCTATCGGTACAGTGAAATGGTTCAACACCACCAAGGGTTATGGATTCATCATGCCCCAGGATGGTGGAAAGGATGTGTTCGTACACATCACGGCGGTGCAGGCTGCTGGCTTGCGCGGCCTGAACGAAGGCCAGAAAGTGACCTACGAGGTCGCGATGGAGCGGGGCAAGGCCGCCGCCACAAACCTGCAACTCGCCTGATCACGGTTGCCGGTCTGAATCGCGCCGCTCGAAGCACACCCAACCCGATAGGGCTGCCGTAACCCAATCCCAATTCTCGTTAGCCAGCGCCTGCGGGAGGCGCTTTTCCCAGGAGACACGCGCATGTCCGTTGGAACCGTCAAATGGTTCAATGCAACGAAAGGCTACGGCTTTATCGTGCCGCAGGATGGTGGAAAGGACGTATTCGTCCATATCACCGCCGTCCAGGCCGCCGGCCTCAACGCACTCAATGACGGTCAGAAAGTTACCTATGACGTCATTCAGGAACGCGGCAAGGCCGCCGCCACCAATCTCAGGCTCGCCTGATACGAACCAGGCCGGCAGGCCCGGGAATTTTGCTCCCGGGACCCTGCCGTGCCCGACGGCTCACGCTGGTCCGACTGGAAAATTGCACTTCGCATTGAGCGGGTGCAACACCTCGGAAGCCGGCGTTATCGTGACCAGATCGAATACGTCCCACGGCATCGTGCTCGCGGCTGGGGTCTTTACCCGCCACAAATAGCCAGGGAACTCCCCTCGTCCGTCGGCGCGAATCGCGCCCTTGCCAAACGCGTCGTCATCGGTCGGCATGCTCTTCATCCGTGCCACCGTTTCCCGACCGCTCTTCTTGGCTTCCGCCGCCCCCATCGCCGCCGCCGTCTTTAGATAATGGGTGACGATGCTGTACGCGCTCGCATGGGCCATGTTCGGATATGCCCCGTTCACCAGATGCGGCAACACGCGTTTCGTGAACGCACGTGTCCGGTCGTTATAATTCCAATAGAACGACGTCGTGCAATTCAGGCCCTGCGCGATATCAAGCCCCAGCGAATGAACGTCGGTGATGAAAATCAGCAATGGCGCGACCTTCATCGTCTGGTTCAGGCCGAACTCATGCGCTTGCTTGACACAGTTAACCGTGTCGGCGCCGGCGTTCGCCAGAGCCAGTACCTGCGCGCCGGATGCCTGCGCCTGCTGTAGGTAGGATGAGAAGTCCGTAGTATCCGGGAACGGATAGCGCAGCGCGCCCTTCACCACCCCACCGGCCTTCTTCACCACCTCCGCCGTCTGCTCCTCCAGCGTGCGGCCGAAGACGTAGTCCGCAGTGATGAAAAACCAGCTCTTGCCCCCCTGCTTGGCGATCGACCCACCTTGCGATACCGCCATCATATAATTGTCGAAGCTCCAGACGATGGTATTCGGGCTGCACTGCCGGTCGGTGACATCGGTCGATGCGGCCGACGCGTTGAGCATGATCTTGTCTTTCTCCTTGCTGACCTGCGCCACCGCCAGCGCAACTGAAGAAGTCGGCACATCCACGGTGGCATCCACCCCCTGGTCATACCATTGCCGTGCGATTGACGATGCCACGTCAGGTTTGTTCTGATGGTCCGCCGAGATCAGTTCGACATCAAACCCGTGCGCCGAAGGGTTGAATTCCTCGATCGCCTGACGCGCACAGGCCACTGAATTGGGGCCGGTGTTGTCCCGATAGGTTCCGGAAAGATCGGTCAGCACGCCAAGGCGCAGCTTCGGCGCAGCTTGCGCCCGGGCGCGAATGACAGGAACGGTGGACAAAACGGCGCTGCCAAGCAAGCCGCGGCGTGAAAGCTGCATGGATCGTTCTCCCAGAGACGGATTATTCACAGACGGATTATTCTTGTTTCGCCAGCCGCAAGCGGCCGGCCGCGCTATTGTGGGGCCGATCCCTGGGTCGCCGTCAAGCTGGAATTGTCCGCCAGTGCGATGCTCGTCTCAGCTAGAGCGTGATCGCTTGAGGCTGACGGTCGGAAAGCGTGAATCACGCTCTCGCATAATGAG
>CAVZRO010000020.1:0-19394 GCA_963777625.1 uncultured Pseudomonadota bacterium
GGTACGCATAAGCAGACAAACCCGGAACGGGCGGCGCCGGATTTCGAGGGGAGTCGAGCGTTTTCGCCGTTTTGTGGTTGAGGCGGGCTGGCCGGGCGATGACGGCAAACAAGTGATATCCGTCAGCCCCGCGGCCCGCCGGAAACCGGGCCGTTTCGGGCTCAAAATCTGCACGACAAACCCTGTCGGAATGGGTCAGTGTGCGGAAACCTGATCGCGAGGGTTTTCCGTCATGCTGGTGGGCTATATGCGCGTCTCCACCGACGGCGACCGTCAGGTGCTGGACCTGCAACGAGATGCTCTCCTCGCCGCCGGTGTCGATGAGCGTCATCTGTTCGAGGATCGCGTCAGTGGCAGCCGCGTCGACCGTGCCGGCTTGGCGGAGGCTCTGGCGTTCGTCCGAACTGGCGATTGCCTGGTGGTCTGGAAGCTCGATCGTCTCGGCCGGTCGTTGCCACATCTGTTGACGACGGTGACCGGCTTGAAGGAGCGCGGCATCGCGTTCCGGTCCCTGACCGAGCAGATGGACACGACCACGCCGCAAGGCGAGTTGCTGTTTCACGTGTTCGGGGCGCTCGCCCAGTTCGAACGCTCCCTTACCCAGGAGCGGGTTCGTGCCGGGCTTGCGGCCGCACGTCGTCGCGGCCGGCGAGGCGGCCGTCCCACCATGATCGATGCCGAGAAGCTGGCGACCATCATCGTGGCGCTCGAGGCGGGTGCGACCAAGGCGGCGGTCTGCCGCAGCTTCGGCATCAAGCGCAGCACGTTGGTCGACTCCCTGACCCGGATCGGCTGGTCTGCCGGCATCGCGGAGCAGGAGGCATGAGTGGCGGCACGACAGAGGCTGAGCGAGGCTCAGATCGCGGAACTGTACGATCCGCCCACCGAGCAGCGCGAACTCGTGCGCCATTTCACGCTCTCGGACGCGGACCTGGCGGCGAACCGGCGCTGCCGCGGCGACCACAATCGTCTCGGTCAGGCACTGATGCTTTGTTACCTGCGCTATCCCGGTCGCCCTCTGCGCGCCGGCGAGCGCCCGCCGACGGCAATGCTCGCGTTTGTCGCTGAGCAGATCGAGGTCTGTCCGGAGATGCATCGACGAGCTATCTGGCGGCCGAGCGAAACCGCAGATGTCATTCCGTCGAGATGCAGGAGCAGGTTGCGGGCTGCGCCCGTTCGGGCACGCGATGCGGCGGCCGAACTGACGGCGTGGCTGCTGCCGCAAGCGATCGAGGATGATCGGTTCGCGCATCTGGCTCGCGCTGGTGATGGAGGAATGCCGACAGCGGCGGGTCATTCTGCCGACGCAGGCGGCGCTTGGAACGCCTGTGCGCTGAGCTCCGCCACCAGGCGCGCCGTGAGGTGCATCGCCGACTGACCGACGGTCTGTCGGCCGAGCAGCGCCGCCGCCTCGATGCCCTGACGCATCGTCGCGAGAATGATGGCCAGAGCCAGTCTGACCTGGCTGCGGCAGATGCCGGAGGCCGCCAAGCCCGACCGCAATGCTCGGTCTGATCGAGCGCCTGGAGTATGTCCGCGCCATCGGCATCGAGCCGGCGCGCGGTCATGCCGTCCATCAGGCGCGCATGGCGCAACTCGTTCGCGAGGCTGGCGCGCGTGACGGTCCAGCACATTGCCGGCTACGAACGGCAACGCCGGCAAGCGACGCTGGTCGCCGTCAGCCTCGATCTCGCCGCCAGCTGACGGATCAGGCGATCGAACTGTTCGAGCGACTGGTCGGCGGGATGTTCCGCAAGCGCCGAAGGACGTCAGGCGCGCGCCTTTCAAAGCGATGCCCGCGCCATCAACGAGAAGGTTCGCCTCTATGCCCGTGTCGGTGCCGCCCTGATCGCCGCCCATGACGGTAAGCAGGATGCCTTTCAGCGCGATCACGTCGGTGATCGCATGGGAGCGGTTCCGCACCACCGTCGCCGAGGCCGAGGCGCTGGCTCAGGCCCGAAGACGTTCGACGCCTATCGAGAAGCTCGGCGGAGCATTATGCCGGCATCCGGCGCTGGTCGCCGGCCTTTCTGGCGGCGTTCGCTTTCGAGGGCGTGCCGGCGTCCGCCTCGCTGCTGCGCGCGATCGAGGTGCTGCGCCAGGCCAACCGTGCCGGCACATCCGTGCTGCCGAAGACACGGCGCCGACCGGGTTCGTCCGGCCAACGCTGGGCGCCCTACGTCCTCCGCGATGGCAAACATCGACCATCGCTACTACGAACTCTGCGTTCTGTCGGAGCTGCGCGACCGGCTGCAGGCCGGCGATGTCTGGGTCTCCGGCAGCCGCCGCTATCGCTCCTTCGACGAGCGGCTGATTTCCGACGAGACGCTGCAGGCACTCCAGCAGGCCGGCACGTTGCCGGTCGCCGTCGAAACCGATTTCGAGCGGTTCATCGCAGGCCGCCGCGCACTGCTGGACGAGCGGCTGAGCGCGGTCGAAGCGCGCGCCAAGGCGAGGCAGCCTGCCCGGCGTCACCATCACCAAGGGCGTGCTGAAAATCACGCCGATCGCGAAGACCACACCGCCGGAGGCCGAAGCGCTCGCCGAGCGGCTCTACGCCATGCTGCCGCGTATCCGCATCACCGATCTGCTGGCCGAGGTGGCCGGCTGGACGCGCTTCCCCGACTGCTTCACCCATCTGCGCACCGGCGAGGTCGCCGCCGACAGCCGCGTCCTGATGGCCGGGCTGCTCGCCGAAGGGCTCAATCTCGGTCTGACGCGGATGGCCGAGGCATCCAGCATCGCCAGCCTCGGCCAGCTCGCCTGGACGTCGGACTGGCACATCCGCGAGGAGACCTATGCGCTGGCGCTGCGCCGCCTGGTCAACCAGCAGCAGCGCGAGCCGTTCGCGGCGCTGTTCGGCGACGGCACCGCCTCGTCGTCGGACGGCCAGTTCTTCCAGGCCGCCGGCTTCGGCCGCGACGCCGGGCGGCTCAATGCCCATTACAGCCTGACAGTCCGGGTTCAAGGCCTACACCCATCTCTCGGATCGTTACGGCCCCTTCTACAGCAAGCTGATCGCGGCGACGGCGCGCGAGGCGCTGCATGTGCTGGATGCGCTGCTCTATCATCAGAGCGAGGTCTCGCCGCGCCGCCACCACACCGATGGCGGCGGCGTGTCCGAGCATGTCTTCGCTCTCTGCGCCTTGCTGGGCTTCCAGTTCGCGCCGCGCATTCCCGGCCTGAAGCACCGCCGGCTCTACAGTTTCGGCAAGCCCTCCGCCTATCCGACGCTGGAGCCGATGATCGCCGGCCGCATCAACGTCGAACTCATCCGCGCCCACTGGCAGGAGATCCTGCGCATCGTCGCCTCCATCCGCGCCGGCACCGTGACGGCGTCGCTGATCATGCGCCAGCTTGCCGCCCACAAGCGGCAGAACGGCGTCGCCGCGGCGCTGCGCGAGCTGGGGCGGCTGGAGCGCACGCTGTTCACGCTGGACTGGATCAGCGATCCCGAGCTGCGGCGCACGACCGGCCAGGAACTCAACAAGGGCGAAACCCGCAACAGCATGTCGCGCGCGGTCTTCATTCACCGGCTCGGCGAAATCCGCGACCGGACCTACGAGAACCAGCAGCATCGCTTCTCCGGCCTCAACCTGCTCGTCACCGCCATCATCCTGTGGAACACACGGTATCTGGAGCGCGCGGTCGCCGCCCTGCGCGAGGTCGAGAACGTGCCCGATCATCTGCTCGCCCACCTGTCTCCACTTGGCTGGGAGCACATCAATCTGACCGGTGACTACGTCTGGGGCGTCCCGCAGGAAATGTCGGAAAACACTGACGGATTGCGGCCGCTCCGGGCGATACCCGAGCCCATGCGCAGGGCTGCCTGATGTTCTCGATATGTCTACTTATGCGTACCAGGAAGTACGTTTCGTCAGTTCCGGCTATCAGCGCCAGAGCCAGCGGTGCCTGCCGGTCGAGCAGCATGCAGAGCGCTGCAAACGGGTCGGCGGACCGCTCGAATACCCGGAGTGCTGCCCGTGCGTTCATGCACCGTCAGCGGCATCTGGCCGATGAAGGGCAGGGCTTCAGCGGTCCGCAGTCGGCTGGCCACAGCCAGCGAGGCGGCGTGGGCCCGCTGCCATCAGCATCAATTGCTCCCGCGCAGCGGACATCCGCCCTTCCCCTTTCGACACATACCACGATGCCGACACTGCTGAGAGCAGCCGCCCGTTCCCTGGAAGCGTCTTGACCATGCCGGGTGGTCTAGCAACCGGTCTCTGCTCGAGGCGCAACGCGCTGACGATTTTGGACCCGCCCGGGGCATTGCATGCGGACTACAGTCCGCCGTGGCCCGATGCCCGCCGCTCGCCAGGACCGCGCGAGGGTGCCTAGACATGGCCGCTGGCGGAACATCCCGATTGGTCCCATGGAGCTCCTGCGGGTCGGTCTCCAACCGAAAGGACGGCGAGAGGCTGGGATTGTCGATGAGCCCGAACGGCGAGAACGAACCGCCGATCCACGTCGCGGTGCCCTACGGCTATCCGGTCCCAGCCATGCATGACGGAGATCGGTCAGCCAGCCTGCATTTCGGCTTGGCGGAAGCGGCCTGATCGGCTGCTCAAAGTCGGCGCTGGACTGGTGATGTGCCTGACGCCGAGGGCGCTGGGTGCACGGATATCGTCGCTATGGATAAGGCGCACCTCCCCGGCTCGGTGCATCTGACGATGCCCGTGCTGGGCGGTGGTCGTTCGGCGCCAGGGAACTGAGCGAAACCCGGGCGCGCCTGACCGCCGCATCGAGATGCGCCATGGCCTCTTCGAGGGCGCCGTAGTCTAGGGCCGGCCGCTCGATGGGTGACAGGAGCGGCAAGGAGGGCACCTCGGCCGCGGTGTCGTCTTCGATGGACTCGTGCCGAGGCCGACCCGGCCCGCGATTTGAATCGGCGAACGGGCGGCTGCACGACATCGCGGAGCGGGGCAAGCCCGGCCAGGCCGAACAGCCGCCGCGCCGAGCGGTGCGTCACCTCGACGGCGAGGCCTCCGCGACAAAGCGATCGAGCAACTCGGCCGCGCACTTGATCGACATGCCGATCGCCCGTGCCAACGTGGTGGCAGACAACAGCGGTGCCGCCGCCAGCACATCGACCGCGAGAGCCGCCCGCGAGGTGCTGCGGCGGCTCGGCGACTTGCCGCGCGCCGCCAGCCAGCCGTGCTCCAGAGCCCGCAGCAGCTCCAGATAGTCGGCCGCCTCGGCGGCCACCGCCTCCAGAAACGCCACAACCCATTCCGAATGCCCCTCCGGCGCGTCGGCGCTCAACGCACGCGGTCCGGTCAGCGGCACGGGCACCCGCAGCAGCCGGCGCTTCACCCAGAACCGGATCAGCGCGGCGCGGATCGGTGCCCGCGTCCCGCCGCCCTGCAGCCACGACCAGAACACCCTCGGCGGCCCCAAGCAGGCCGCCGGGGAGCGCCGCGGCCAGGTGGCGCTCGGCCGCCTGCACATCGCCCTCCTGATCGAAGTCGGGTTCGGTGATCCACTGGTGCAGGGCGAGTGCCGTGCGCGCGGCCTCGAAAACCTCGCCGCGGTCGACGATCCGCAGCGCGTGGTCCATGCGCAGGCGCAGCCCCTCGAGCACGGCGGCGAGGTGCCAGGGATCGATGCCGCGTCCATCGACCGCGGCCTGGCGACGGACCGCCTCCAGCCGCGCGCGGTGGAGAAAGGCCGGCAGCAGTGGATGATGGTCGAGCGCCTGGTCGAGCCGCGCGATGGCGCCGGCGGCGCGCTCATGCGCGGCGAACAAGGCCGGGTCGGCCACAGGGAGCCGCGGCGCGGGGTGAGCAGCGTGTCCAGCATCAGGGCCACCGGGAGAAATGACGCGCTGGGCCGAGCGCCGATCCGGCTGGTCCCAACCGGACACCGGAACAACCTCCTCCCGGTCGCCCACGCCATGCTGTCGGACAGACACGAACGCGCGGCGCGGTGAGAAGCCGCTTCACGCATCGTCGCCTCCGGCGTCGGGCAACATGCCGGGCTCAAGTTCCTGCGGCGAGGGGAGCGCCTCGGCCAGTCGCGCCGGCAGGGCGTCCGCCAGCATCAGTTGGTAACGGGCCACGCCGATCGGCGTGTCGACGCCGCGCAACGCATACTCGACGACGACGCGATTGCGCTCGCGGCATAGGATCAGGCCGATACTGGGATTGTCGCCGGGTTCGCGGTCGGGTCATCCAGCGCCGCGAGATAAAAATTCATCTTGCCGGCATGCTCCGGCTGGAACGGCCCCGCTTCAGGTCGACGGCGATCAGGCAGCGCAGCTTGCGGTGATAGAACAGCAGGTCGACATAGAAATCCTGTCCGCCGACCTCGAGGTGATGCTGGCTGGCGATGAAGGAGAAGCCCTTGCCGAGTTCGAGCAGCAGGTCCTTGACCCGGCCGACCAGCGCGCGCTCGACGTCGCGCTCGTGCACAGCCTGCCGCAGGGTGAGAAAGTCGAACTGGTAGGGATCCTTCAGCACCTGCTGAGCAAGATCAGAGGTTCGGGCGGCAGCACCCGCGCGAAATTCGTCAGCGCCTTGCCGTGGCGCGCGTGCGCCTGTGTGTCGATCTGGGCGGTGAGGACCGGGCGGCTCCAGCCGTGCTCGAGCGCCGCCTCGGCGTACCAGAGCCGGGCGGCGGGGTCCTTGACCGCCGAGCAGTTCGATGTCCTGCCCCCAGGGCAATTTGCCAACGACCCGTTGGAGAATTGCCGGATCGGGCCACGCCGCGGCGAACCCCCGCATATAGCGCAGGTTGGCCGACGAGAAGCCACGCGAATCAGGGAATTCCGCTCGCAGTCGGCAGCGAGGCGATCGACCACCTGGCTGACCAAGCCGTGCGCCGCCTGGCGGTCGCGGGAGTCGCGGCCGATCCTGCCAGTAGAGGCTGATCAGTTCGCTGTTGACCGCGAGGGCGGCGCGCAGCCGCGTCGCGCGGATCCGCGCTTTGAGGTCGGCGAGCCAGGCGGCGTAGCCGGCGGGCGCGGGCGGGCGGCTTAGGTGTTATCGCGCGCCGGCGGCGCTCTGCGCTAGCAACCGGCCGCCGCCGCGCGGCGGTGGCGCGAGACGCGCGGCGGCCGGCAGGCTGGGCGGATGTCTGGGCGCACTGGCTCCTCGATTTGTCAAGGCGTTGCACGTCAGCTTACGCTAACTTGGCTTTAAGCTCAAAGAGCGGGAATTAATTTTTCGGCGGGAAATCCGCCCCCTGCCCCGCTTTGTTGGTGCTCCTATGTCCCATAATTGGGGTTGTGGGACATAGGGCGTGGGCTACAAACGTTCCGCGGACTCGGAAAACTTCGGTCGGATGCGTGGAAACAGTTTTCAGGCGAACAGATCGTGAAATGCGCAGCCCGGCATGCCCGAATTGCGTCCGTCCGCAACCCCGCCCACCACGTCGCGTGGCGCGGCCTGATGCGCGCCGGCGCCCGATTGCCCGCCGCCCGCCGGCCAGCCTGGCCGTCATCCTGCGAGGACGCCCAGCGATCCGGAGCCTCAGCGGCACCCGGCACGACCGCGCCAGCACTGAATGCGGCGTTCGTTCCCAGCGCGCGCGGCTGGCGGTCGAGGCCGCTGTGCCGCGCAGCGCCGTACCGCCCGACTGGCGGACAGGGCCCCTGCCCCGCCCCGCGGCGCGACCGATGACCACCACGCCGGACGACGCGGCCTGGCCCGCCAGCGACGCGCCCGAAGACCTGCCCGCGCTGATACACGGGCCGTCGGCGGATGACGGCCCTGGGCCACCTGCGGCGAACGCGCCCGTCGGCGGCGCGCCGGTCGCGGTGCGCGCTGGTTCGACATCCTGGCGGCGGCGGAAAAACCGGAGAACGACGGCAGCCTGGCCGCGGCGCACAAATCCGCCCGCGCCTATCGCAGCCGCGCGAAGGCGGAAAACACCCGCGCCGCCTACCGCTCGGCGGTGCGCGCCTGGTGCGTCTGGTGCGACCAGCACAGGGTCCCTCCCCTGCCCGCCTCCGCCGCGAGGTCGCCGCCTTCCTCGCCGCCGGCCGCGATGCCGGCCAAGCCGGCAACACCCTGAAACTGCGCGCCGCCGCGATCCGCTTCCTGCACCGCGCCGCCGGCCTCCCCTCCCCCACCGACACCGCCGAGGTGTCCGAAACCATGGCCGGCATCCGCCGCGACGCGCCCAATCCGCAGAAGAAACGCGCGGCCACGCTCGCCGTGCTGCGCGAATTGCTGGCGCCGATCCCGGACGATGTGCGCGGGTTGCGCGACCGCGCGCTGCTGCTGGTCGGCTTTGCCGGCGCGCTGCGCCGCTCCGAACTCGCCGGCGATCCTGCTCGGCGACCTCGAGACGCACCGACCAGGGCTACGAGCTGACCCTGAAGCGCAGCAAGGGGTCGCAGACCGAAGCGGTGCTGGTCCCCCTGCCCTACGGCAAGACCGAGCTGTGCCCGGTGCGCGCGCTGGCGCGCTGGCTCGATGCCGCCGGCGATCACCGCCGGGCCGGTGTTCCGGCGTATCTGGGTGCCGCCCCAGGCCGCGCCGGACGCGCCCCCTCCCCTGCCCCGCGATCGGCACCGAGCCGCTGACGCCGCGCTCGATCGCGCGCATCGTCCAGGCCCGCGCCGAGGCCGCGGGTTTCGCCGGACGCGAGTTCGGCGGCCACAGCCTCAAGCGCGGCGCCCTCAGCACCGGCATGCAGGCCGGCGCGCACGCCGCCCAGCTCAAGCGGCTCGGCCGCCACAAGAGCTTTGATGTGCTCGGCGAATATCTGGAATTCGGCAATCTGTTCGAAGGACATCCGCTCAGCGGCGTGCTGTAGGCCCGACGCCGCTACAACTCCTGCACTTTGTCGAGACGCTGCAGCGCTGCCTCGGCCGCCGCCGCCATCCGCGGCAAATCGCCGGTCGCGATCTCCCAGATCCGCGCCGGGTCGACCTGGTCGTAGGCATGGCGCAACACATTCCCGAACGCCCTAACCGCCGGCCACGGCAGCCCCGGTGCCAGTTCGTCAGCCTGCGACCCCAGCTTCGTCGCGGCCTCGCTCAGCCGTTCGAGGCACCGTTCGACCGCATCGCGCGTTCGGCTGTCGGCCTCAAACGCAGCACGATCCATGCCCTGCAGGTAGCCCTGGATCAGCCGGATATTATCCAGGATATCCAGGAAGCGCGTGGCCGGTCGGCTAGAAGGCACGCACACCTTCCCGCTCGATCACCTGCCGCAGACGCGCGCGCGCGGCCGTCTCCTCGACGAGGTCGACGTCGCAGCCCAACAGCGCGCTGAGGCGATCGCGCAGGGCGTCCAGTCGGCCGAAATGATCGAACCCGCCGGCGGAAAACCCGACGCCGGGACGCACCGCCAAGTCCACATCCGAAGCTCCGGTGGCGTCGCCACGCGCCATCGATCCGAACAGTGTCAGCGTCTCGACGCCGCGCGCCCGCAACTCCGCCTCATGCGCGCGCAGTACCGCCAGCAACTCGGAACGGGATCGGGTCGGACCGGACATCGCGCCATTGTACGCGATGGGCTCCGGGAACGCGAGCGCGGCGCAGCGTCGTCACCCGGGCTGGTCAAGGCCCTCGCGTGTCGACCTGCGGTCAAACGAGCGTCAGATCCTCCGGGTATTGGCCGCCACGCTCAAGGAACCGCCACCAGGTCGCTCGCCCGCGTGCCGAGACCAGCAAGCGCTCGGGGCCGTCGTCCGCAAGCTCCAGAAGCCCGAGCCGCACCAGTGGCACGATGGTCCTTTCCCCGAGCGGCTTTTCCTCAAAATTGCCGCCCGGCCAGATCAGCCGCCATCCGGCCGTGTCCCGCTCGGTGGTCGCAGGCACAAGATGCCCTGCCCCGTCCGTCCGCTCGCCCTTGCCGAGAATGAACAGGCAGATGGTCCAAAATGCGTTTCGCGGCCGCGGCGGGATCAAGGCCCAGTCGATCGTCTCCCCCGCCGCCACATCGCTCGCCGCCGGCATGGGCGGTTCGCCTTGAGCATCCGCAAAACCCTCGCGATACGCCCGCTCCATCGCGCGCGCCACGGCCCCGGCGGTGTCCACCGGCAAGCCGTACTTCCTGTCGTGACGATCCTTGGCCACGATCGCGCGCGCCGACTCGCGGAAGCGCGCCTTGCGGATCGGGTCAGCGTCAGGCCTGCGAACGCCATTGCGCGACAAGGGTTTTCCCAACTGGGAGCGGAGCGGACGCACAATAAGCGACCGTGCCCCTGCCAGGGCAAGTGGATCGAGGGAGTGGGCGTAGGAGATCGGGGCCATTTCGTGCGCGGTGGGACGTTTCCCGGCCTGGCTGCGCCGCGCCGCGCCGCACCCGATGCGGTGCGTGGTCGCCGTCGCGCGCCGGAACAACATCAAAGCCCCCTGCCCTGCCCGACACCAGCAAGCCGCCCAATCAGACGCGTTGACACGGCGGCGACAGGAATTGTTCTGCGTCGCTCAGGGCGGTTGGCCATCATACTATTCGATGCACGACCGGTCGGGCATGATCCCGCACCGGTTCGGCCGGTATCGATGGACCCTATGCGCAAGCACCTGCGTATCTCAAGGACAGCCCGGCCAAGGACGCGAGGGCCCCTTCCCAGCCTTGTTCCGTCGGTAGCCTCACTGAAACGCGAATGGGCCAACGGACGCGCAGAGGGAAACTCGACATTCGGAGCAATGAGCTCAGTGGCGTTGGCTAGCTGTATCTCGCCGATGCCACGCCTCCCGTTACGGTCGAGAGTTGCGGTCGCTTCGCGGAGGGCCGATGGTTGCGTGGTCCTACACTGTCGGGGGTGTTGCGATGAAGCTGACACGCAACGAGAAGCTGTGGTTGCTGACGGCGCATCCCGATACGCTCGATCTGGCGGAGGAGGCGCCCGGCTGGCTCATCGGGAACTGCCACGTGAAGGGCTTGGTGAAGCAGGGCCCCGCGGCCGGTGTCTGGCGGTTGACCGAAGCCGGATATGCCGAGCGGCGGGCACTGCTGGATTGAACCGCCGCAGAGCAACGCCCCTCGCCACGCCCGCGTCCGATCACGAGGCGCCGGCCGCCGCCCTCGGCAGATACTCCACTGGGAGGTCGCCGACTTTACCCGACGTGGAGTCGAATGTGCGCCCGCCGCAAATCCCGACGGGGGCAAGCCCGCTCGCGTGGTTTCGGGGTATCAGGTTTTCGGGGTTTCCTGGTTTCGGGACACCGAGCCTTCGGACTATAGCAGGCCCAGAGGCGCTTCCTTGGATCCAGCGCGGGTGTCGCATGCTCGCCAAGCCCGCCGACAGGCCCGACCGCTCACTCTCGGGAAAACGCGCTTCCTCGGTTTCGGTGTTTCGGGATTTAATGGTTTCGGGATACCGAGATTGCGGGCTTTATTGGGTTAGAGCGCATCCCGCTTCCCCGGTGCGAGCGCCGGGCTGTCCACCAAGCCTGCGGATCGGCCACGTGCCATCATCGAGAAAACGGGCTTTCCCGATTTCGGTATTTCGGGTTTCCCTGATTTACCGAAAGCTAACTCCTGCGTCAGCAGGCTCGGCATGTTCCCAGAGACACAGCGCAGGTCCCGCGCCGCCCGTCGAATTTGCCAATAGACCAATGTAACCGCTTTCGGGAAACCGGGGTTTCATTATTTCATGGTTTCGGAGTTTCGGGGTTTCGGGGTTTGCGGAGACAAACTTTATCCCTTCGCCGCCTCGGTAGCAGGCAGTCCCTGGGTCCTGACATGGCCCGCGCGCGAGAAACTCGGCAATCCCACTTCCTTTCTTTCGGGAAAGCGGGATTTCCCGGTTTCGGGTTCTCTTGCGTCCAGGCGCGAAGCGTGAAAGCCAATGCAGGAGGTTCGCCAGCATCCTCGTGAGGCGCTTAGGTGCCTGTGCAGTGCCGGTCCCACTCCGGGTAATCACGCCTTCGGTGCTTCGGGTGCCTGTCATGCCTTCCTTTGGTGCCCCCCGCAGTTCCGCCACGCAGAGGCTCCCAGAACCGCGAGCACGACCACATAGCCACTTGCCCGAAAGCTGTGTTTCCGGTTATCGTGGTACCCCGGTTTCGGGAAACCGGGCTTGCCCGATTTCCTGCCACGCCAACGAAGTGGGATGACATGGCCATTATCACCTTCGCCCAGGTCAAAGGGGGCTCAGGGAAGACGACTACAGCGATGTGCACGGTCGCTGAACTCGTTGCGCGAGGCGAGACGGTGGCCGCGCTTGACCTCGATCCTAACCGCCCGCTCGGCGAGTTCTTTCATCGAGTCCCGGAGCTCAGGGAGGTCGAAGTTGCTGTCCCGTCGAGCGAGAGACGGGTGAGCGCGTTGGTGCGTGAACTCGCTCAACGGAACGATAACGTTGTGATCGATCTCATGGGAGCCGCCACGAACGACACACAAGTCGCCATGGCGTTAGCCGACCTGATTGTTGTCCCATCTCAGATGAGTGGCACCGACCTGAAGTGCGGCGTCGAGACCTGGAGACAGGCGGAAGAGGCCGCGGACATCAGCAAGCGGAATATCGCCCGCGGGGTGTTGATTGTTCGCACAAGCGCCGGCGCTGTCCGGCCGCGTGTCGAGGCCTTTTTGCGAGAGCAGTACACGAGGGTAGGGGCTTACGTGATGGCAACACCCTTCGGTGATCGAGCGGTCTGGAAGGAGATGACTTACAGCGCTCATATCCCTCATCTGCACGATCGGCGATCTAACGCTTCAGCGAACTTCATCGCGGTATTCGACGAAATGATGGCGCTGATGAAATCGGCCGCTCCTGAAGCGTCAGCGGCCTGAGGGAACCAACCTATGTCCGCTCGTCCCACGCGCCCCCAACTCGAAGCGCCCGATCTTTCCCCGCCGACACGCCGACCTGGCGATGTGCCAATGAAGACTGCCCCCAATGACCCTCGATTCGAGGCCGTGGAGCAACTGGAGACGCACGCTGCACTTCTTCAGGGGGTGAAAGATGGGCGAGTGCGGGTCGTAAATCCCGATACCGCCCCACCCAGGCCAGAGTCAGCCAGCCCCGTCGAGGCGCCGCGGCGTCGGGGGCCAGAAACATCGCTGTCAACCAAGGTGCCGGAATACGTGATGCAGCAACTCCGTCGCCGGTACGCTGAGACGGGCGTGACGATCAGGAACCAGATTTTCTTTGCCCTCAGAAAAGACGGATTGGAGATTGGCGACGACGATATTCAAGACGAGCGCAAGCGAGGAGGTAGGTGAGGGCACGTTTGCCCGGTTTCGGGTTTTCGGGCTTTCCCGATTCCCGGTTTCTCGCCTCTGTTTCCCGGATCTGCTTGCCTATCCGTTTGCTCGATGGAAATCACTGACAGCCGACCCGGCGCGCGGCACTTGCGACTGTGCGTCCGCACCAGATTGTGGCAACCGCCAAAGAGGGGGATCCGGTAGGACTTCACGATCGTGCCGACGCCGCCGGCGGTGGTCAGTCGTTGCGGTCAAATGTAGTGGCGATACTCCGCCGCCTCGATCGCGCCGACCGAGACGTAGCGCAGCACGCGACCGACGACCCGCGATGCCCGCAGGGTGATCGGCGATGAGCCGTCAAACTGTGTTGAGTTCCAGTTCATCTTGGAAAGCGCCAGGGTTTCGCGACTGAGCTCAGCAAGGGTTGACTCTCCGCCTTGGTAAGGGCGAAGCAGCAGCGGCTTGGGGATATAGAGACCTGGGTAGGTCCTGTAGTACGGCACGCTGCCGCGGCAATACAGCAATGCCCCTTGTTCGAGTTCAAGACAGGTGCCGCGAAGCGGGGGGTAAGCCCCATCACGGTAGAGCCTGAATTCGGAATTTTCTGCGATCCACACGAAGTCAGACAATCGGACGTGCGCCTCGTGAAGTGCTTCCTGGAAGCCGTCCACTTCCTCCGGGCGAAATGGTGAGGTCTTATAGACGATCACTCTCGCCGGCGCGTGGAAGTGGTGGGCGCCATAAGCGGTCAGGGACCTTCTCAGCAGGTCGTAGGCGTCGGTGCGGGAAAGGTAGGGTCGCCGATCCTGCTTGTCGGTACGCGCCTGTCCGCCGCGCAGGATCAGACCCTGGCCGCGTTCGTCGAACATCTGGGCGGTGCTGGTGAGCAGGCGCTGACCGCTGATATCCCGATAGAAGCTGATCCCAACATACGACGTGTCGAATTGCGAGGGATCGCGCGGCAGCCGCCATGGAACATAACCGGCTTTGTAGTAGAGGCCCCCAAACAGATTCCAAGCCCGGGTCGCAGGGTCCTGCACGGGGCGGTTGGCCATCTTGGAAAGCTGCCGGACGATCCTGCCGCCGTCCTCCCATGTGGTCGGCCATACGATCTGAAGGGGTCGCTTCAGGTGAATGGTCCGCGCCTTCAGCAGGTCCCGGAAATCCGGAGCGACTGTGTGATCCTGCGCCTGGTCATCCTCGCCGTCTCCACGACGCGGAAGGCCGCTGTCTGGCAGCACCCGCGAAATCAACTCAAAGGGCAGGGCACAGATGATGACATCCGGCGGTCCCGGAGCTTCGGCGATCGCCTGCGCCTGCGCGGCGAAGAGCGTTACCGCCTCCTCGATGGCCTCGGCATTCGATTTGATGGTGACGATCCGCGTGATGTCGGAGCGGGGGATCGGTTTGCGGGCGCGCGGGTCCACTTCGAATGCGCAGCGGAAGGGGTTCTCGTTCGCAAGGCCAGGGAAGGGAAGAAACAGGTTCGGCTGACGGCTCGGCTTCGCCCCGATCCCCACCTGGCAGCGATCAAGGAAGCGAGAGAAGCCCTCGATCGTCTCATTGGTGCCGATCACGCCGAGCCGGACGCGCGACGCGCGCTCGGGCTCCAGCGGTCCGTGCCGCATGAGACCAAACCGGATGTCGATCTCGCGACCGCCGCCGCCGAATTCGAGGAGCGGTTCGTCGAGCACCGATGCGCGGAACTTCATAGCGGGAGCTCCTCGTCATCCGTCTGCGGTTTGAAGGTATCGCGGCTGCGCCAGAGTTCGTCCGGCACCGAAACAGGAAGTTCCAGCATCTCAAGCGGTTCAAATCGGAGGATGGGCGGTGTCCCTTCGTCGGTCGGTGCCAGCAAATCTGCTTGCGCGCGCGGTTGCCCGAGATCAGTCAGCAACGCCCGCCACATGACAAATTGCCCGCGCAGTGCGGCGTTATTCTCCAGGCGCTTCAGCTTCGAAATGCGCTCGCCGGCATAACCGTCCGGCCGAATGCCGTCGCGCGTGAAGACGTAAGCAGGTTCGATGGTTAGAAACCACTCGTCGAAAGCGGACCAGAAGCGGCCTGCGAATGCGCTGTGCCGCACGTATGAAGTGGATCCATCCGGGCGGCGCTTGGCCGTGACGACGCCCCGCGAGGTTTCGACCCGGAGCGACTGATAGCGAACCATGCGATCGATGCCGGGGTTTGCGGCCGGGTAGTAGTAGAGCCTGAGGCCCTTGTTCCAGGTCAGGGTCAAATCGAGCTGGTAGCGAAGAGTCCTGTTCAGCAGTTCGACAAAAAGCCGCCGCTCGTCTTCGTCCTCGTTCTGCGAAAATTCCTCGACATCGAGCGTCTCGACGGTGCCGGCATCAACAACTTGCTTGAGAATCGTGGTCTCGATATCGAGAAACGTCACAAGCCGGCCGCCGCGCGCGACCCAGGCAGCTGGCGGATGATCGTTGATATCGAGGAGGGCGCGCAGCACGTCCCGTCCTGCGCGGTGCGGGGTGGCGGCGACCTGGATCTTCGCTGGCAGCATGACCTTCACCGCGTTGAAAAGAAGATCGTCGGGCTTGGCGGAAGGAGGCAACCAGATCCCCGGCTCGGCCTGGTCAACGGCAATTGCCGCGATCGCGTCCGCCGCCGCGGCGTCAAATCGGTCGGTTTTCTTTTCGATGTGCAGGCGCCGGTCGGGGATCGGCGTGCCGGGCGTGCGAACCAGCTTCCAGTAGGCGGTGTCATCGGCGAGGCGAACGAGGACGATGATCACTGGGACATTGGTCTGCTGCCAGTAGGTGATGTCTTCAGGTTCACAGAGATATTCGAACAAATCGCCGTTCTCGGCCGTGTATCGGCCCTCCTGTGTCGTCTTGATCTGCACGGCGACAAGGCGTCCTCCGACCTGGCCGGTGTCGCGGTCGCGAAGTTCGATGATGCCGTCGATCCCGGCTTCTACCGGCCCGTAAGGCGTATAGAGAAAGCCCATGGCATGGGCGCGGACCTTGACGAGAGCAGCCCCATGCTCGCCGGTGATTTGGTTCTGGCGGATGGTCTTGCCACGTAACGCAGTGGTGTACATCGAATCGCGACTCCGAGTCGGGGAGCAAATATAGAACGTCAGCGGTCGGTGTTCACCGTATCAATTCTGGACAAATCGTCTGGTGACCTCCGATATGGCTAACTTGGCGGGATGAAACAACGGCCGTAGCAGCAACCCCTGAGGAGACAAGGCCGCGCCATCGGCGTTCGCCGACGCGAGTCTCCAGGGACTGTGGCAATGATTTCAGATGGCTGAAATGCACAGCCTCGCGGTCACTGGACCATTATTGTCAAGAGCATCTAACTCGAGGCGGCCAGGCGAATGCCTTTGACCATTGTCTTTGGTATTGGCGGTTTTGAAGGGTGCAGTTTTAGCCCGTACCGAGTCAGTTCCACGTGCGCGTCGGGATAAACTCCCAGAACATCAGGCAGGACCATCTTCACCCGTTGCGCAAGATGCGAGGACCTCACCACATCCGAGCCGGTCTGCTGGGCCAGCATCGACCAGCGCATGAGAATGGGCCGGTCGAGTCGCTGAAGCCGGTACGCCAGTAGGGTATAGAGATCGAGAGCCAGACTATTGTCCTTCAAAAACGCTATCGCGTCCTTGGCTAACGGTACTGCATGCTCTCGCAGATGAGAGTGAAAGTCGAGCGCAAGTTCGACAGTAGCCGACCACTTTTCGTCGTGCCCATCCTCCGGCGCCGCCCACAGGGACATACCCGAAACGAGTCGTTGGTCTTTAATGATCGTTTGTGAGCCATTCTGTGGGTTTGCGGCTTCCCACTGCATCGTGAATTCGCATCGAGCAATCCGTAGCGCCTGTTCCCGGATGCTCTGAATTGTGCCGCGAGGGCCACCGCTTACCGCCAACCCGAGCGATCGGACCCACGCCGCCATGCTTGCTCCGAGGTGAACCGTCCTGCTCTTTACTCCTTCGGATTGGAGAAAGATCATAATGAGACGCGCTCGAGTTCCGTAGGGCACACCGACACGAACGGCTTGCCCCTCCTTGTTCCGAATCGCACCCGGGCTGATCATCAGATGAAATCGACCACTGCTGCGCTGCCAGATGGCGTCATTCGACTCAAGACGCTGATGCGGGAGCGCTGTCTGACAGAGACCGGAGTGAACGAAGGAAAGGTCGTCTTCGCTCAGTTCACCCATCACTGCAGACGCATGCTCGATAAGCCTGATCTCTCTTCGGCGCTGCGCGGGATTCGCAATAGCCTGGGCATTGTGGATCAGGGTGTCGGACCCCCACAAAGCCAACTGCCGGTGAATTTCCTCCAAGGCAGGCCTCCGCTAACGGCGACGCACGAACCACCGCGCGCGCTAACTCCATGCACGAGGTAACCGCGAGTCGGAACTATTTTTTGCCTCCCCGATGCTGAAATCAGCGGCTTCTCGGTAGCATCACGGTGATCTCGCACCTGAAGAGCTGTCCACAACCTAGAGCTTTATCCTGCCCCAGCCCCGACAGCGCGCGCTTTCGGCGAGCCTTGCCTCATTCCGGCGAGGCAGACAAATCAAGCACTTCGGGAAGTTATCCACGATGAATGTGCGGCCTTATGCCGAGTCGGCTTTTCTCATGCTGAATCAGCGGCAGTAGCGTGAAGAATAAGCGGCCTCATCGGGAACAGTTTACGATGAATAAGCGGCCCAAATCCGAGTCGTCCACGATGAATAAGCGGCCCTAACCTATAATAAGACTTATTAATCTCTTCCTATAGGGAACCTGATGTGGCATCCTTCTCACCACGATTAGCTGACAGTTCCTGGCCGATATGAGCGTAGCGATCAGGATTGAAGCTCCTGCGATCACGAAGGGCCTCCCCCAAAGCCCCCAGACCACTTGGGGTCCAAAAGGCCCGGAAAGGCTGGCCAGGAGAAGGCTGACGGATGTCAACCAAACCTCGCTCAGCCAGAGATTTGATCGCTGGCGGCAGACGGGGTGTGCCACTGAGCGGGCCGGACTTCCAGGATCTGAGAAGTATCCCATCAGCGAGTCTCGGGGAGACGCCAAAGCGCGGTAGAAGTTCGGTACGAAGATAGGCGACTTCTTCCCGTGTGAGTGCGGGTGGCACTTACGCGTTCTCCTTGCAAAATCTTGTTCTGCATCAACGACCTGACTCGCCCGGGCCCCGCGGCTGAGACCCAACGATTCCGCCGCAGCAACTCGAATGAAGGGGTCTAATAGGGCAAGCTTTGTCGCTCGGCATCTGCGTTTCCCGCCTGCCGACTCGCAAAAGCCGCCGATTTATCGCTGCAGCCAAGCCGATCGAGCGTCGGCGCTCTGCACACATGAAAGTGAAATCCCAGCGAGGCCGCTGATTCATCGTGCTGCGTCGCCAAGAGACCGCCAATTCATCGATCATCACTGATGACGAAGTCGGGTGTGCAACAACCAGGGTGCACCCGCCAGGGGTCTACCATGCTCTCCCAGGCCGCTGTGTCCCGAGGCCGCCGATTCATCGTGACCAAAGCCGCGAATTCATCGCAACTCGGCGCAAGGCCGCAAATTCATCGCGAGAGACCATCCGTAATCGCCGGAAGAGGGATCAGGCGGAATCCCACTTCCAAACATTGTATCACTCATTGAGATCGTCCCCGATGTATGGGACTAGCGTCTGGAATACGACAATCAGCGTGATCCACTTCGATGAATTTGCGGCCTTCGAGTTGCCAAACCGCATGCAAGGCCCCAGAGCAACCGGGGAGAACCCGGATCACCTAGCGCTCCTGGGGCCAAACAGAGCGCTAAACCGCTCAAAATGATGAATACGCGGCCTTCACGCCGAACTGGCCCTTAAGCGACTTCTCGATGGGTTGTCAGTCGAGTTCGACCTGGAATTGACGCAGAGTACTAAGACGGCCGAAGTCGGAGCGATCCGCGGCCGTAGGTCCGAGACGTAGGAGAAGCTTCGCTTCAACCCACTGAGGATGATGAATAAGCGGCCTTTGGTCCGAGCTGCCCGTCCATTTTAGCTACGGCTCGCGCGCCCTGCCATGAACCCGGCGCCGCAGCTGGCCGCGGCTGTGGTCCGTGCGCGTGCTGATTTTCCTCCAACGAAGCGGCCCGTCAGGCGGTGCACGAACCGCACCTGGATACCGGCAGGCCGGTCATCGGCCCGCCAATCCCCGGCTAGCAACGGCTGGTCGAACTCGTGAAAAGTGCAGCAACGGTGTTCGCCGGCGTCCGCACCTAGCCGGGACGTCGCCCTCAGCAACCAAGGACCCGTTTTCCTCGAAGTGAATTTCGGCGGC
>CAVZRO010000021.1:0-321056 GCA_963777625.1 uncultured Pseudomonadota bacterium
GACAAGCCCACGGCTGTCCGGCACGGAATTCGCTTGTACCAGCACACGACATTGATTCTACTCGCATCCGACGTTTGTCGACGTCACCGGACGCGAGGAGGTCAACGCCGTGCCGCACCAGAATAGCGTTTTCCATGCGATGCTGAAGCTGCTTCCGTGGGGCGAGTTCGATCAGGCGGTCGAACGGCATGGCGCAACCACGGATGTGCGCGGCTTCAGCTTCAAGAGCCAACTCGCTGCCATGCTGTATGCCCAGCTCTCGGGCGCAGCCAGCCTGCGCGAGATCGAGACCGGGCTGCGCAGCCATGCCGACCGGCTCTATCATCTGGGGGTCAGCCTGCCGCATCGCTCCACCCTGGCCGATGCCAACCGCCAGCGGCCGGTCGGCGTCTTCACGGCGCTGCTCGGCGGCATGATCCAAAGCGTGCACCGGCGGCTGCGGCGCACCATGGATGGCGTCAGCTACCTGATCGACAGCACCGGCCTGGCGCTGAATGAGCGCAGCGCCGACTGGGCGCGGTTCTCGGCCTCGGTGTGCGGCGCCAAGCTGCACATCATCTATGATCCGGACGCTGATTGCCCGATATATGCCAGCTTCAGCGCGGCCAACGTCAACGACATCACCGCGGCCCAGGCGATGCCGATCGTGAAGGGCGCCACTTACGTCTTCGACCTCGGATACTATGACTACGCCTGGTGGGCAAAGCTGCACGGCGCGGGATGCCGGATCGTGACGCGGCTCAAGCGCAACACCCCGCTCGCGGTGAGCGAATCGCGCGACGTGCGGCCGGGCGGCCCGATCCTGTCGGATCGCATCGGCAAGCTGCCGCAGCGGCAAGCGAACAACCGCCACAACCCGTTCTCCGACGCGGTGCGGGAGGTTCAGGTGCGCATCGATACCGGCAAGGTTCTGCGCATCGTCACCAACGATCTCAGCTCGCCGGCCGAGGTCATTGCGGAGCTTTACAAGCGCCGATGGGCCATCGAGCTGTTCTTCCGCTGGGTCAAACAGACCCTTCGCATCCGCAAGTTCATCGGTACCTCTGAAAATGCGGTTCGCATCCAGATCGCCATCGCCTTGATCGCCTTCCTGCTGCTTCGCCTGGCTCAGAAGGCGCAGCATGCCGTCCACAGCCCCCTGGCGTTCGCCCGGCTCGTCCAGGTGAACCTCATGCACCGACGCAGCCTCGCTCAGCTGCATCGGCCCGCCGAACGGCCCCCGCCAATCGCTGGCCAAGGGCAGCTCATATGACACAAGCGACACAAGCAAGAACCCTGCCGGACAGTCGTGGGCTTGTCGCGGCCACCCACGTCTTCCCGTCCGCAACCCCCCGTCACGGCCGTCCCCTTCGTCATGGCCGGCGGAGGCCGGCCATCCACGTCTTCTCGTCCACAACCCCCCGTCACGGCCGTCCCCTTCGTCATGGCCGGCGGAGGCCGGCCATCCACGTCTTCTCGTCCGCAACCCCCCGTCACGGCCGTCCCCTTCGTCATGGCCGGCGGAGGCCGGCCATCCACGTCTTCTCGTCCACAACCCCCCGTCACGGCCGTCCCCTTCGTCATGGCCGGCGGAGGCCGGCCATCCACGTCTTCTCGTCCGCAACCCCCCGTCACGGCCGTCCCCTTCGTCATGGGCCGGCCATCCACGTCTTCTCGTCCGCACCTTGAAGCCCACGAATCGCCCCACGCCGGCATACCGAACCCGCACATCGCGCGCGCCGCGCCGACCTATCCGGCGATACGTTCCCGTAACCGAGGCGAAGAAGAAGCCGCCCCCCTCCCCTTCCGGTTTCCCACCCCCACCCCGACCAGCGCCGGAGAGCGCGATACTTCTCCGCCACCCGCCCCGTCAGCCGACCGATCAGCGCCTCGTACTGCGCCAGGTAATCGCCCATCGGCAAATGCCGCTCCGCATACGCCCGCGCCGATGCCCGCAAACGTTGCGCCAGCGGCCGATCCTCCAGCACCTCCAGCACCCGCTTCGCCACCCCCCGCGGATCGAAGAATGGCACCAACCGTCCGTTCTTCCCGTCTTCGACAAACTCGCGCACCGGCGCCGTATCGCTGCCGATCACCACGCATCCCGCCGCCAGCGCCTCGCGCAGCGACCAGGAGGCAACGAACGGATAGCTCAAATAAACATGAGCATCGCTCCGCTGCAGCAGCCGCAAATACACCGCATACGGAAGCCGCCCCGGAAACACGACGCGGTCAGGGTCGATCGCCGCCCCCAGCTCGCGCAGCATCATCTCCCGCCAGGTTCCCGCCGGCGCCGGCGCGCCATAGCTCACCCCGTCTCCACCAACCAGCACTACCCGCAAATCCTTGCGCGCACGCAACATGTGCGGAATGGCCCGCATCATGACGTGGAAACCGCGATACGGTTCCAGGTCGCGCGCCACGAAGGTCACCAGCTTGTCCTTGGGGGCGATCCGCGCCTTCCCAATCGTCAGCACCTTGCGCCGCGCCGCCGGATCGGGCTTGCAGACATCCAGGTTCACGCCTTCCGGCAATAGTGAGATCCGCTCCCGCGCCCAGGCCGGATAGGTGGACATCTGCCAGCGCGTCGGCGTCTGCCCGTGCCCGCCCGATTCCAGTGCCAGCAGGTTCACCGCGTTCTTGGCCCGGATGCGCGGATAATCCGCCCGGTCGGTCGGAAATTCCGGATCGAACCCGACATCGGATCCGTCGAGCCGGTAAAAGAATTCCATGTAGCCGAGCAGCGGTACGTCCGGCCACACATCGGGCAGGTTCAGCAACTCTCCCCAGCCGTGATGGCCGATGATGATGTCGGGGGTGAACCCCAGCCGCTTCAGCCGAAGGCCGTTCTCCGCCACCGCCTGCGCGCGGCGTCCTGCCGCATCCAGGTCCCGGGCGATCGGATGCGTCTCCGCGTACGCCGGCCTCGGGCGCGCATACGGAACCTTCCGCACGCCGGGCAGCAGATTTGCATTCGGCTCGGTAATAAATACCACATCATTGTCCCGCGACGCGCCGAGCCGGTGAGCAATATGCAGAAACTGCCCCGGAAAGTTCTGATGCACGAACAGGTACTTCACGGCACGCGGCGGACCCCGGGCGATACAAAGATCAGGCCGCGATCGAACCGCGTCGGCATCAGCGGACCCGCCTCCGCGACGATCTTGCGCTGCGGCTCCGCCGGCTTGCTCGCAGCCGGACGGCGCCCCGCCGCGGCACCATCGTGCCGGCGCAGTATCAATTGGAATGCCTCCAATCCCGCCAGGCTTTCCGCCTCGCACGGCTCCCCGGCGGAAACGGGGCCGGCACTCGACCCGTCAACGAACGTCGCCGCATAGCTGCATTCATACGCCTCGGCCGCCGCCCCTTTCAGGCGCACCCGCAACCCCAGCAGCGGCAGCGCCATGCCACGGCTACCGCAGAAAGTGCCGCCTTCAACCCAGGGCGAAATCCAGCCGCGTCCCAGGACCGCCTGATACTCGATATCCTCGGGCGACAACTCGCCGCGTGGCGTTATCCCGAAGCCTTCGATCCATAGCTTCGATCCGCGCACGCCGATCCATTCACCGATCTGCCCGCTCACGTCACCGGTCCGCTGCACATGCGCCACGGCTTCCGCGTCGGCAGGAACCGCCGCCGGCCCGGCCGCCGCCGGCCCGGCCGCCGGAACGCGCGCCGGCTGGCGCGGCCCGGTTTCACCGTTCAGCTTGGTGACCTGCAGCCGGGGCGCCGCCTCGGCCGGAGCGCCCGGAGCCTGATAGATCGTCACCAGCACCTGCGCCGGCCCCTCCGCAACACGCACCAGAGCGGCGCCGTCGCCGCCATTCAGCCAGCCGTCTGGACGGAATGTGCTGATGCTGACCGCATCCGGGCGTCCCATCGCGCCCGGCGGCAAGGAAAGCCGGATTCCCGGCAATCCGTTCGGCCCCGCGGACGGCGATCCCTGCGGCTGAAACACGCAGAACAGACCGGGCTCCAGCGTCATCAGATGGCCGGAAACTTTAAGCTCCGTCATGCGATTGGCCGGCGGCTCGGGCGGCGTCGGCTTCGCTACGGAGCGGGGGGCAGCAGCTCGGGCGGGCTCAGGCATCAGGCTCTCACTCTCCGGGGCAAGGAATGGGCGCACATCTCAAGATGCGCATACATGAACGGAGTACAAACAGCCTGCAAGCATCGCGTCGTTGATCCGCGAGGCGGACAATCCAAGCGGCATCAGGAAGCCACGCTCGGTGTGGCGTATCCGCTCGGCCGGCGCACCGATATCGAATGCCGCCACCCGCAGCCCCGCACGCCACGCATCGGTCAGCGCATAGCACCAGGTCTCCGGCCAGATAGACGGCAGCAGCGCCAGATCGGCATCCTGTGCCTGGATCAGTGTCACCGCCTCCCCGGCGCCGAATTCGCCGGTAACGAAGACGCGGCCGGTCTCGATCAGCCGATGATCATCGATGCTGTGCCCGACCACCACGAACTCCAGCGGCAGGTCGCGTCGCGCGGCATCGCGCGCGCAAGCCAACAGCACGTCGTACCCCTTGGCCACACCGATCGCGCCGATCACACAGACCCGTGCGCGCCCGCCCGCACCGCGCGGCGCCCGCAACGGCGGCAACACCGAATCATCCTCGTGCGGCACCACCACCGGCGAAAGATCGGGGAAATGCCGTCGCAGCCGTAGAGCGGCATCCTGCGACGGCACCAGCACCCGCCGCGCTCCCGACAACAGACGCGCGGACCGCTCGCGCAGCGCGGCGGTAGGAATCGCCTCGTCCAGCGCCCGCCCCGCATCGGCGACGCAGGCGTCGCACGTGGCCGTATCAGGTTCACCGCAATAACGCCGATCCGGCCCGAGCAGGATGATGCGCGGACAGATCCACACCCAGTCATGCACATGCACGTCGTACGGCAGCGCCATTGCGGCAATCAACTCGTAAACGGCCGGCGAATGACCCAGCACATGGTGCAATTCGATCAGTTCCGGCGCTTCGCCACGCAGCAGCTGGACCAGTGCGGCCATCTCCTGCGGTAACCGGTACCGCAGATGCGGATAAGCCTCCGCCGACTCCTCTCCCACCACCACCCCAGCCCCGTCCGCGTCAGGCCGCAGAACAATCGCCCGGCGACCGGCCGCCCGATGAGTGCCACAGGACTCCACCACCCGTCGCTCCACACCGCCGCCATCCGCATGCGTGATAAGAATCGCCCCCACGCTCCCGCGCGGCCGGGCCGCGCGCCAGCGAGCCAGATCGAAGCGCCGGAACGAGTCCGCCATGGGCTCGGCCGCGGCCCATTCAGCCACCAGCCGGTCATAACCCGGATGCAGCCGGTTCAGGATCGCCTGGTTGCGCGCCTGCAGCGCCGGCCCCGCCGCCCCGAACGATTGTCCCCCAGAATGACCCACAAAGACGCCCACGGCCGCCACGTGCCGCCACCCGAGATGCCGGGCGCGCAAACAGAAATCATTCTCTTCCCCGTACCCTTGCGCGAACAGATCAGCGCGAAACAACCCCACCGCATCCAGACAGTCACGGCGGACATACATGCAGAATCCGACCGCCACCGGAATCTCCACGATCCGCCCCGCATTCGCCCGATGCGCAAGGCGTGACATCGCGACGGTCCCGGGCGAGTCCCGGCGCTTCGTTCCGCCCCACCTGTCCGGGATAGCTCAGGATCGTCGCGCTGTTGGATAGCGGAGTCACCGTGCCGATATCCGCCGCCTGATACGCGGCCTCCCGCAACCGTTCCAACCACCCCGGCGGCACTAGCGTATCGCTGTTCAGCAGCACGACATCCCGGTCGCCACAGGCGCGCATGCCTACATTCGCGCTGCCGGGGAACCCAAGCTGCACGCCGTTGCGGATCAAACGTATTCGTTTCCGACGCGACAACCCGTCCAGCAACGCCGCCAGTTCGGGCTCCGTCGATGCGTCATCGACCACCACGATCCGCGTCGGCGCACGAACGCTGGCAAGGACACTGTCGAGACAGGCGCGCACCAGTCTCTGGCGCGCCATGCACCGGCACGACGACATCCACCGGTCGCCGGCGGCCAATCCGAGAATCCGGCGCGCGTCCCACTATATCCGCCTGGATCGCGACCGCACTCGGCCACCGGCGCGGCCGTCCTCTTGACCGCACCGGCGTGAACCACGCGGCTATCAGGCCGGCGGCCGCTTCCGCGGCTGACCTCTCCCACCCCGGATCGAGTGGACTGCCCAGCAGATCGCGTCCATCAGCGCCGCGCACACGCACGCCCGCACGCGGACCGTCGCCGCCGGCTGCTATCAATCCGGCCGCCGCCAACTGCTCCGATAACACATGAAACGATCTGGCACGCGTGAACCCGAACAGCGACGGCAGCGACGCCGGCTCCGTCGCCCGCACGCGAAGTTGCTGCCCGCCGTTCACCGCCTGGATGATCACCACCGGATCGCGATCGGGATCGTGAGGATGCCACAGCCAGCCGGCCACGCCGCCGTCCCTCGCCTCCACGAACCCTTCGCTGCGCGTGATCGACGACAGCATAATCGGGCTGCCCAGCAGCGAACGCCCGCCACAGCGCACATGCAATTGGCCGCCAGCCCCACGCGGCAGCTTGTGCACGCCCGCCGGAAGTGCCGCGATCACCCTATCGCCCAGGCACAACTCGGCCACGCCGCCCGGATCACCCGGCGGATCGACCAGACGAACGACCGCGTTTCCGCCCGCCACACCGCACCACCCCGGCGCGCCGCACTCGCGCGCGACCGCGTCGGCAAGCCGATCGAAGCCCGGCGCCACCGCGAAACAGGACAGCGCATGTGCGAGCGCCGCCGCGGCGCCCGAGCGGTCACCCAGGTTCCGGCTGGTTCCCGCCAGGCCGAGCCACGCCTCCCGCACCGGCCGGCGCTCGGCAACAGCCGCGAACAGATGTTTGGCGCGCGCCTCGTCCCACCCCACGCAGGCACCGGCAAGCGTCAGGGTCAGCACCGCATCCCCAGGTACCAGCCGGCAGGCACGGTCGAGCCAGCGCACAGCATCGCGACGATCACCGGCGACCAGGGCCGTCTGCCCGCGCGTCAGCGCGTCCTGGGCCAGGGCGCCTCGGTCGGGCGGTTCGGGTGGGTCAAACCCAAGCAGTTTCGGCAACAGGATCGGATGCTCGCCCAGAGCAGATCGCGCTTGGCTGGAATCACCCCGATTCGACGCGCGCGTGAATTTGCCGGTGGGCAAGGACCTAGAGCAGACCGCGCTGGACTGGAATCACCCCGATTCCAGGAGCGCATGAATCTGCCCATGAACAAAGACCCACAGCAGCTTCCGTCACGCTGAAGATGCTCTGGCGGCGTGCGCTTCAGCCTCGGCCATCGGGGCTGGCGCCCGCGGCAGCGCACCGAGGTCGCCACGTGCCTCCTCCAGCCCCTGCGCGATAGCCCGCTCCAGCCAGACCCGCGCGTCCGCCACGTTGTGCTCGCCGCCAAGGCCGCGCGCCAGGTAACGGCCGAGCATCATCTGCGCGTACGCGTGCCCACGTTCGGCGGCGCTGCGGAACCAGCGCTGGGCCGTGGGACGATCGGTGGGAACATCGTGCCCTCCGCCATGCATCGCGCCGACCGCGAACATCGCACCCACGTGCCCGCGTCCGGCCGCCCGCTCGAACAGGACCAGCGCGCCGGGATGGTCGCGCGGGCCGCCGCGGCCATTCAGCATCAACTCGCCCAACGCCACTTCCGCTTCCACCATGCCGACATCGGCGGCGCGGCCCATCCACACCCGGCCTTCCTCGAGATTGGCGTCCACGCCACGCCCCTCGATCAGCATCCGGCCGTACCAATACTGGGCGTTCACCACCCCGTCGGCGGCCCGCCGCAGCCATTCGGCCGCCTTGCGCTCATCGCGTTCGACACCGATCCCCTCTGCCAGACACACCCCGAAATTGAATGCCGCGACCATGTCGCCGGACGCGGCGGCCTGCTCGAACCAGGCGCGTGTGCGGATGGCGTCTTCCGCGTCTCCGCTGCCCCTCAGCAACAGATTGGCAAGATCGACCCGCGCCTTGCTGTCGCCCGCATCGGCGGAGATGCGCAGCCAGTGCGTCGCCTCCTGCGGGTCGCGCGGAACGCCGGCGCCGGTGAGATACAGCATCCCGAGGGCCCGCGCCGCGCTCTTGTGGCCGGCCTCGCTGGCGCGGCGGAACCACATCGCCGCCTCGGCATAGTTCGGCGGCAGCGTGCCGCCCTTGGCGTATAGATCGCCCACCAGCGCGGCCGCCTCCGGATCGCCGGCCAGTGCCGCCCGCCGCAGCCAGGATTCGCCTTCCACCGGATTGGCCGCCACGCCCCGCCCTTCCATCAGCGCGAGGCCCCAGCGCGCCTGGGCCGAGCGGTGCCCCTTCACGGCTCCCTGCCGATACAGCTCAGCGGCGGCTTTCTTGTCCACCGGACTGCCGAGACCCTGCTCGGTCATCACCCCCAGAAGATAGAGCGCGGTGGGAAGACCGGCATCCGCGGCACGTTTGAGCCATTCAGAGACGTCCCGGTGACCGGCCTCGTCCGTTGCCGCGCGCGACCGCGCCAGCGCGTAGCCCAGCGCGCCCTGCGGACACCCGGCCTCAGCCGAGCGGCGATACCAGCTCTCCGCCGCCTCCAGATCACGCATCGGCTCTGGTCCGGACGTCAGGATGTAGCCCAGCACCGCCTGGCCGTCGGCCGAGCCGCCTTCGGCTGCCAGCCGGGCCCATTTTACGGCCGCTTCAAAGTCCGGCTTGCCGTCGCTGTCGTTGCTGGAGAACAGCCGTGCGGCCGGTCGCGCGCCGCCCTCGATCGCCGGATCTGTCGCGCCGTGCCGCGAGACCGCCAGGCCCTGCAGCAAAAGTGTCGCCAGCAGCGACTGCGCCTCGACGTAACCGCGCGCGGCGGCACGTTCCAGCCAGCGCAGGCCGTCCGCCCGGCTGGGCGGAACTCCGGCACCTTCCAGGTAGCAGCGGCCGACGCGGTATTCGGCTTCGGCGATGCCGGCCCGGGCGGCGCGCGACAGCAAATGAAACGCCCGCGGCAACTTGCCCCGTTCGGTTGCGCGCAGTCCCCGGCGTAAAGCCGCACGCGAAGAAACCCGCCAGGTCAGCACGTCAAGCACGGCACTCGATTCCGATTCCGATGATCACGGTTCCCGCATGGCCTCGGTGGCAACCGGAACCACCCGGTTCAGCAGGTAATGCAGCACCGTCTGCTTGCCGACCCGGATATCCGCCGTCACCGGCATGCCGGGCGTGGGCTCGTATCCTTCCGGAACGCCGCGCAGCGCCAGCCGGTCGATGCTGATACGGGCGCGGTAGGTACGGCTCGGTTTCACCCTGTGGCACCGGCACGCTCGCTGCGTCATTGCTGCGTTGGGCATCCTGGCCGGTGAAGCTGTTGGCAGTGATCACCCGCAGCGTGCCATAGGCCATCCCGTAACGGGCGTACGGGAACGTGTCGAACTTGATCGCCACCGGGTCGCCCAAGTGCACATAACCGTCGTCGCGGCCGGAAATGTTGGACTCGATCTCGAGCGGAGCATCGGTGGGCATCAGCGTGATGAACTGCTCACCCGGCTGCAACACGGAGCCGACCGACACTTTCGCCAGGGTCAGCACCGTCGAGTCCCGATCGGCCCGCAACTCCACGAGCTGCCGGCGAAGCTGCGCCTTGCGCAACTGCTCACGGGCGTCGGACAGCTTGCCGGTGGCCTCCGCCAGCTTCTGCGATACATCCCCGTGCCAGGACTGCACATAGCCGTCACGCTCGGCGACCATGGCAGCGAGATCGCGCGCGGCCGCCCGCGCGGTTTCCTGCGCGTTTTCATAGTCGCGCTGCATCTCGACGCGATTGTCCATCGCCGCCAACGTGTTCAGCTTGCTGCCGACCTGAAGCTTCTCCAGATCGCGGCGCATCTGCTCCACGTTCTGCGCCACCAGCACCCGGTCGTGGTACCCCTGTGCATCCGAGTTTGAGCGCTTGATCTGCGCCACCAGTTCTTCGATCTTGGCGGCATAATTCTCCAGCTTGTAGTTGTACTCGGCCTCCCGCTGGGCATGGATCGCGGCCTGCAACGACAGGTCGGGATCGAGACCGACATACGTGAACGGCTTGCCCTGGGACTCCGCCTGCTCCCGACTGACTTCCGCCTGCAGGCTGGAGACCTGGGCGGCCAGCGCGCCCAGATCGGCGGCTGCGAAGGTCGGGTCGAGACGCGCCAGCACCTGTCCGGCCTGAACCTTGTCGCCGACCCGCACCGCAATATCCCGCACGATCGCAGTCTCCAACGGCTGGACCACGATCACCGGCGATTTGGAAACGACGACGCCATGCGTACTCACCGTCCGGTCGACCCGGATCAGCCCGGTCGCCAGCATGATCGCCAGGAACAGCGACGTAATGACCCAAACCGTGCCGCGCGCACCGCGTGGCACCGGTGTGTTGAGGACGGCGGCAGACGGTGACTGGAACTCCAGGATGATCGGCAGGGCGGGATCGTCCCGCTCGACCAGGTCAGTCCCCTTGGACGAGCGTGGGAGCGAGAGCTGCATGCCGATGACCTTGCGTTTCGAGATGGCGGTTCTGCTGGGCCCAGAGCTGGCGATACACCGAGCAGCGTTCCAGCAGGACCCGATGCGGCGCGAGGTCCATGACCTTGCCCTGCTCCAGCACCAGTATCTGGTCGCATTCCGTAAGCGACGACAGCCGGTGGGAGATGATCACCATGGTACGGTTGCGCGCAATGCGCAGCAGGTTGGCGTTCACCAGCGCCTCGCTCTCCGGATCGAGCGCGCTGGTCGCCTCGTCCAGAATCAGGATGCGCGGGTTCTGGATCAGGGCGCGAGCGATGGCGAGCCGCTGCTTTTGGCCGCCGGACAGGTTCGGACAGCCCTCCTCGATGTAGGTCTCGTAGCCGTTCGGCATGCGCTCGATGAATTCCTCGGCCCCCGCCAGGCGCGCCGCGCGAACCGCGTCTTCCAGCGTCAGGCCCGGGCGGCCGGCCAGGATGTTGTCGCGGATGGAGCCGCGAAACAGGAAATTATCCTGCAGCACCACCCCGAAGCTGGACCGGAGATGGCGCAGGTTGATCTCCCGCAGATCGGCCCCGTCGATCTTCAGGAACCCTGAATAGTCCCGGTTGATGCCCTGCAGCAGGCGGGCGATGGTGGATTTGCCGGAGCCGCTCCGCCCGACGATCCCCACCATCGTCCCGGCCGGGACCGCGAAGCTGACCCGGTCGAGCGCCGGCACCTTGGTCCCGGCATAAGTAAAGGTCAGATCATCGAAGGTGATCGCGCCGGCGAATTTGGGCCGCAGCCCGCCGGACGCCGCATCCGCTTCCAGCGGGCGGTTCAGCACCGCCGCCGCCTCGCTGATCGCGCCGCCGACTTCCTCGAAATCCTCGATCAGCCGGGCCAGGCCGACCAGCGGCTGCGCGACCCGCTGCGACAGCATCATGAACGCGAACAGCCCGCCCACGGCGTAGCCGTTCTTGTCCTGCATGGCGAGATACACGCCGATCATGATCACGCCGATCCACATGAAGCGCTCGACCGGCGTGACCAGCGTCTGCGGCCAGTTGGCCAGCTTGCCGAACGCCAGCCGCCAGCGCCCCACCTCCGCCACCCGCTCATCCCACAACGCCTTGCGCTGCGGCTCCAGCGCCAGCGACTTCACGGTGCGCACACCGAACACCGTCTCGCCCAGCGCCGACTGCTTGTTGGTCTCGGCATCGATCACCCGATGCAGCAACATCCGCAGCGGCCGTAGAAACGCCAGGATGATCAGCGTGATCACGCACGCGCAGGCCAGCACGATCCAGGCCAGCGTGGCGTCCAGGTAAAACAGGAACGGCAGCAGCACGACCAGCGTCATCATGTCGAGAAACGTGGTCAGCAGCTTGCCGGTCATGAACTCCCGCACGCGATGAACCTGGCTGATGCGGTACATCGTCTCCCCGGCCGGATGACGCTCGAAATAATCCAGCGACAGCCGCACCAGGCGGTTGAACACGTGCAGGTTGAGCCGCGTATCGATCCGCACGCCGACCGTGATCACAATCAACCGGCGCGCGAACCCCAGCAGCGTCTCGTAGGCGATGAAGATCGCCATCAGCACCGAAAGCAGGGCCAGCGTCGAGTAGCTGTTGTGCTGTAGCACCCGATCCACTACCGTCATGATGACGAGCGGTGGAAAGATGGCGAGAAAGCTCATGGTGAGCGAGGCGAAGCCGATGTCGCGCAGCGACCGGCGCTCACGCAGCACAAGGCCGACCAGCCAACGCACCGAGAACGGCGCGTCAGCTTCCTGAACACCGCGATTCGCACGCAGCAGGACTGCTTCGCCGGACCAGACTTCCGCGAGCCGAAGCTCGTCCACCGGCACCGCGGCCTCGCCCTCCGGCGCGGCCGGGTCCTTGATGAAGACCACCTTATGCGCGGCATTGGCACCGATCAGCAGGCCGGCGCTGCCGTCGTTGAACAGCAGCACCGCCGGACCGCTGTCGTGGAAGCGCAGCAGGTGGCGCCAGCGCAACCGTATCCCGCGCGCCCACATGCCGGAATCCGTCGCCCAGGCCGCCAGCGACGCCGCCGAGGGCTGCTCCGCCCCTTCCGCATTGCGGAACTCGGCCGGATCGAGCTCCATCCCATAATAGCGAGCAGCCGTGATAATAGCCTGCAAACGCGGATGCAGCGCCTCATCCCCGCGATATCGGGGAACCGAGGTCCCGTCTTGCGCCGATGTCGCGTCAGAGCCCGACAGGCTGACCGTATCGTTCGTAAGGTCCACGCGCGATCCCTTCTGCCGGTGCGCCGAACGCTTTGCCGACGCATGCAACTGGCCCGACACGCCACCTGGCTAACCGGTCCGCTTCAGCCAGTCCCTGCCGGCCAATCATTATGCCGCCGAACGGCGGTCGCGAGCAAACAAACAGTCGAAAACGGTTCAAAAAATGTCCTCGACCATCAGGCACCCTTCCTATGACATAATCCTTTCCTGCCGGGGAAGCGATTTCACCTCATTTGCCTCCCCGATCCGTCAGCGAGACAATAGTATTCACGGTGTACCCTATGCCAATTGTTGAAGATACAGTCGGGGCTTTCATCCCCGGACCACGGCTCGAGCACGACCCGCTGAGCAGCGGCCGTCTGTCTGGCCTGTCCTTTGCCGCCAAGGACCTGTTCGACGTCGCCGGCAGCATCACCACGTATGGCAATCCGGATTGGGCACGTACCCACGCTCCGGCGCGCGCCACCGCGCCGCTGCTGGTCACGCTGTTGCAGGCGGGCGCGCGGCTCGTCGGCAAGACCAAGACCGTGGAGCTGGCCTACGGCCTCACCGGCGAAAATATCTGGCACGGCACGCCGCGCAATCCACGGGTGCCGGATCGTTTTCCCGGTGGATCGAGCTGCGGTTCCGCCGCCGCCGTGGCGGCCGGGCTGGTCGATTTCTCGATGGGGTCAGACACCGGCGGGTCCGTCCGCATCCCGGCAAGCTATTGCGGCCTGTTCGGCATCCGCCCCAGCTTCGGCGCCATCAGCCTGGCCGGCGTCCGCCCGCTGGCTCCCAGCCTCGACACCGCCGGCTGGTTCACCCGGACAGCCTCGCTGCTGGCCGGCGTCGGTGAGGTGCTGCTGCCTGGGGGACGGCATGAGCTGGGCGGTCCGCTGCTGCGGGTGGAAGAAGCCTGGGTCAGCGCGCAACCCGAAGTGGCGGAGATCCTGCGTCCCAAGCTGGAAAAGCTGGAGCAGCTCCGCGGCCGTGCGATCGCGGTGCGCCTGGCCCCGGAAGGCATCGACAGCTTCTACGATCATTTCCGTACGGTTCAGGCCGAGGAGGCCTGGGCCGCGCTGGGTGACTGGATCGAGGCAACGCAGCCGCGCCTGGGGCCGGGCGTCGCCGAGCGGTTCGCCGCCGCCCGGACCATCGACCCCGCATCGGGGGCGACCGGCCGTGCATTCCGTCGCCAGTTGCAGGCGCGCGTTCCGCCCATGCTGGCTGGCGGGGCTGTGCTGGTCTATCCGACCAGCCCCTGCCCAGCGCCGTTGCTGACGGCCACCTCCGTCGAACTGGAGTCTGTGCGCCAGGCCACCATCGGCGTCACCGCGATTGCCAGCCTGTGTGGACTGCCCGAGGTGACACTGCCAGCCGGAACCGTCAGGGGCGCACCAATCGGGCTTTCGCTCGTGGCGGGTCCCGGGCGTGACGCCGCCCTGCTGGCATTTGCCTGTGATGCCGCCGCCGTGCTCGGGTTGCCAGTATGAGCAGCAGCACGATGCGCATCCGTCCCGCCGCCGAAGGCGACCTGCCCGAGATCCAGTCGATCTACGCCCATCACGTGCTGACCGGCACCGGCACCTTCGAGGAGGAACCCCCTTCGCTGGAAGAAATGGCCGCACGGTTCGCCAAGGTCACGGATCATGGCCTGGCCTGGCTGGTCGCCACCGACAGCACCGGCGTCCTCGGCTTCGCGTACTATACCCAGTTTCGTGATCGCTCCGCCTACCGGTTCACCGTGGAGGACAGCGTCTATATCCGTGAGGATGTGCGCGGCCAGGGCGTCGGCAAGGCGCTGGTCACGGCGCTGATCGAGACCGCTACCGCCCGGGGATTTCGCCAGATGATCGCGGTGATCGGCGATTCCGAGAATACCGGGTCGATCGGCGTTCACGCCAGCCTGGGCTTCCAAATGGCCGGCACACTGCGCGCCGCCGGCCTGAAATTCGGCCGCTGGCTCGACGTGGTCACGATGCAGCGGGCGCTGGGCCGCGGCAACATGGATGTTCCTGCATCGGAATAGCCATCCGCCCGCACCGTGTTGACTTTGCTCGCAAGCGCTTCAGTCTCGCCGATGGCGCTTTCATCGAGAGGCAGCATGCATCCCACCAATCTGCTGTTCATCATGTCGGACGAGCACAATCGCCGCATCCTGGGCTGCGACGGACATCCCATGATCCGCACACCGCACCTCGACGAATTGGCGGCTGGTGGCGTCCGCTTCACCGATGCCTATTGCAACTCGCCGATCTGCGTGCCGTCGCGCGCGAGTTTCGCCACCGGCCGCTACGTTCATCAGATACGCTTCTGGGACAATGCCATCCCCTATGACGGTTCGGTGCCGTCCTGGGGTCACCGGCTGATCGAGCATGGGCACCGCGTCACCTCGATCGGCAAGCTGCATTATCGCAGCACGACCGATCGCAACGGGTTCGACGAAGAGATCATGCCGTTGCACGTGGTGGATGGCGTCGGGGATCTGCTGGGCTCGATCCGCGACAATTCGCCGCCGCGCAAGGCGGCGCTGCGGCTTGCCGAGCAGGCCGGCCGCGGCGATTCAAGTTACCAGGGATACGATGACCGCATCGCCGAGGCCGCCACCCACTGGCTGCGCCGTCGCGCGGCAGACTACCGCGACCGGCCCTGGACCTTGTTCGTTTCGTTCGTCTGTCCGCATTTTCCGCTGATCGCACGGCCGGAATGGTACGACCTCTATCCCGAGGACCAGGTGCCCTGGCCGGCGCTGTATGCGCAGCACGAACGTCCCACCCACCCGTTCCTGACCGCCATGCGCGATGTGCAGATTTACGATCAGGCCTTCGATGAGCGCAAAGTGCGCAAGGCCGTTGCCGCCTATTTCGGCATGGTCAGTTTCCTCGATCACAATATCGGCAAGCTGCTCGACGTGCTGCGGGAAACCGGGCTCGCCGCCGATACGCGCGTGATCTACACGAGCGACCACGGCGACAATCTCGGCGCCCGCGGCCTGTGGGGCAAATCCAACATGTACGAGGATTCCGCCGGCGTGCCGCTGATTATGGCCGGCCCGCAGATTCCCGCCGGCGTGGTCCTGCGCGAGCCGGTGTCGCTGGTCGATGCGTTCCCCACCATCCTGGACTGTGCCGGCGTCCCGACCGATCCGGCGGATGCCGACCTGCCGGGCACGTCATGGTTCAACGTCGTCTCCGGCACCCCGCCACACCGCGTGTTCAGTGAATACCACGCCGTGGGCGCGGCAACCGGTGCCTTCATGATCCGCAAAGGCGCGTTCAAATACGTCCATTACGTCGGCATGGCACCGCAGCTCTTCGACCTCGAAGCCGATCCGTGGGAACGCCACGATCTCGGCACCGATGCCGGTTACGCCGGGCTGGTCGCCGACTGCGAGAACGAGCTTCGCCGCATCGCCGATCCGGTGGCCGTCGACCGGATGGCGCGTGCCGACCAGGCCGCGCGGATCGCGGAGTTCGGCGGGCGGGAGGCGATCATCGCCCGCGGCAGCTTCGGCTATTCGCCCGTGCCAGGTGCCGAACCCGCTTACGATTGAAACAAAACCGGCAGGAGACCACGACATGGCCGCGGCGGCTCGCACCGCGATCACGCGGAATCGCTGGACGCGCATTCTGGGCGTCGCGTTCATCATGTACGTGCTGTCGTTCGTGGACCGCACCAACATCGCCATGGCGATCCCGGCAATGCGCAGCGAACTGGGGCTCAGCCAGGCCTCCATCGGCTTCGCCACCAGCGTGTTCTTCTGGGGTTATCTGGTGCTGCAGATCCCGTCCGGGCGGCTCGCCGGCGTGTGGAGCGCCAAGCGTGTGATCGGTGGCCTGCTGGTGCTCTGGAGCATCGTGTCACTGTCAACCGCGCTGGTGCACAGCGAGACCGAGCTGATCCTCAATCGCTTCGCGCTCGGGCTCACCGAAGGTGGCGTGCTGACCTGCACGATCGTGCTGATCCGTTCCTGGTTCAGCCGCGCGGAACGGGCCCGGGCGAACATGGTGTTTCTGGCCAGCCTCGCGGTCGCGCCGATGATCGCCAACCCGATCTCTGGATTGATCCTGAGCTATTCGTCGTGGCGGACGATGTTCGTGATCGAGGCACTGCCAGCCCTCGCGTGGGTGGTCGTATGGTGGTGGGCGATCGACGACTCGCCGCGCCAGGCGACCTGGATGCCGGAAGCGGAGCGGGCCGCGCTGCTAGTTACGCTCGACGCCGAGGCTGCACAGGTTCCCCCGCAGCGCGGCCACTGGCTCACCGCCCTTCTCAACCCGGCAATTCTGCTGCTGGCGCTGTATAACTTCCTTGCACTGATGGCGGAGTGGGGTGTGACCTTCTGGCTGCCGAGCGTGCTGAAGGAAACCGGTCTGTCCATCGGCACGGTCGGACTGCTGGCGTCAGTTCCCTATCTGCTGGGCGTGTTGATGATGATCGGCGTGGCGTCGAGCTCCGACCGCTGGCAGGAACGCAAGTGGCACATGATTGCCTGCACGACGGCCTCCGGCCTGTTCCTGCTGATCGCGCAGTTCGCCGGTACGGCGGGCACCCTGGCGACGGTGTTGTTTCTTACCTTCGCCATCGGGTCGTTCCTGGGCCGTTTCGGACCGTTCTGGACCCTGCCAAGCGAAGTGCTGCCACCCGCGGTGGCCGGCGTCGGCATTGGGCTGATCAACGGCACCGGGAATCTGGGCGGCACCGTGGGGCCATATTTCTTCGGCTATGTGCGCACGATAACCGGGAGCTTCAGCCTGGCGCTGACCGCGGCCGGCATCGCCCTGATCGTCGGTAGCCTGGTAGCGATCCCGATCCGCGCCGGGCGGAGCGGCACGGCGGAACGCACCGGCAAACGCGCGGCCCGCGCGTAGCCGCATCGTCGGTCCAGCGCTTGTTGTGAACTAATTCACACATCGGATGTTCAGAAATGTTACCATGAGGCCGAATGCCGGAGCCGGCGCGACCGGACCCACGGCAAAAAACCGGAGGCAGGCAATGTCGGGGCAAACGCTTCAATATGATACCTGGGTGCGATCGACCTTCGGCATCGACCCCGCCGCCTACCCCGGCGATGCGGACACAGAGATATTGGCCGATCTGACCAGCTCCGGCCCGCCCGAAAAAAGCGCCGGCCCGGCAAAAACCTCACAGCCCGGTCCCGCCGACCTCGATGCGCCACCGCTGAACGCCACCGATCATGACGTGTTTTTCAGCCGCAACTCCCCCGACCTGACCAAAAGCGACCGCGATTCTCTCGACACTTACGGCGACCGGTACATCAGGAACGCAACCCCCATCCAGATTACCGTCGATGGCTACGCCAGCGCGGACGGAGATGCCAAGTACCAATCAGGACCTGTCCGACAAACGCGCCGCAGCGGTGAAGAAGTTCCTTTGCGACGTCAAAGGGATCAAGGACTCGCTGATCACCGCCAAGGGCCACGGCGCGACCACGAATTTCGCCAAGGACGCCGCGGCGCCCAATCGCCGAGCCGTGTTCGGGCCGCCGGTTCCCGACAGCAAGCCGGAGGAGACGCCGGGCAAGGGCAAAGCCGATGGGGGATCGCCGCAGCCGGGCGGGGGAACGTCGCCGCCGTCGGGCGGCGGAAAATCGTCCCCGCAGAAAGAGACGACGCAGGCGACGTGCCCACCGCTGCCGGTGAGCGAAAAGCAGTTCACCGACATCTTCGGGCTCGACCTGCTGGCACAATGGAACGCCTTCAAGACCAGGGGTGGCCCGGCGCCGCCCGCAGCCCAGCTCAGTGTCCAGTTCACGCTGAAAGGATCGTTGATCCCCCACAAGGAGAAAGCGGGCGAAAAGCCGAACTTCACCCTCGAATGGCTGGACGACCTGAGCATTTCCGTCGTGTTCAACTCGTCCGGGCCGGGAGCGAGCGATCAGGAAGCCATCAACTTCTTCAAGATGCACTGGGAGAAGACGGCCCTGCTGAAGCGCCCGGTCGAGCTGAGCATCGCGGCGGTCAGCCAGAACCTGTTCACGAGCGATGCGTCGCCTGGGGGCGGCGTGCAGGGTCAGGTGAAAGTGACGCCGTTGAAGGACAAGAAGGAACTGAGCGTCATTTTCGGCGGCCAGTTCATGCTGGGCAGCGGATCCGACAACAGGAACTACAACCTGTCCGGTTATGTCGGCATAGACATTACGGCGTTTTAGAATTCGCCTCCGACGCGCCGCTGTGTTGCCGGGGCTTTTTGCGGGTTCCGTTCTTCCGCAACAGAAATTCGCGCCCCAGCTTCACCATCGCGACACCGTCATATTCCACGATATCGGCGGTGGCATATGTCTCGTGCCACGCGTCGGGAATGAAGCTGCCGGTCCCCACCACGTCGATCGGCGCCCTGGCGTCAGCCATGACGCGGCATTTGTCCACGCCGAACCCGGATGAAACCACGATCCGCACCCGAGGGTAGCCATCGGCGTCGAGCATCTCGCGCGTCCGCCAGATCGCCGCGGCCGATACCCCGGTGCCGACCAGGAATCGCAGCTCCGTTTCGCTGCGATATCGCCGGATTGCGCCGGGTGCGTGGCGCTCCAGGACCGCGTAGCTCTCCGCCGGATCAAGGCCCTCCAGAAACCGTCCGCCATGCGTATCCAGCCGGATGGACAGTTTGCCGCTCGCGGCAAGCTCCGGAAACCGCGCGCACACGGCCAGCGTGTCGGTGATCTCACGGCCGAAATAATCCACCAGCACCGTCATGGGCGTGTCGGGGAAAGTTTCGCGGAACATCTCGGCCGCGCGAACGGTGGACCCCGCGTAGCCGATCAGCGAATGCGGCATGGTGCCGGAGCCGCGCTCGGCGCCGAACCAGTGCGCCGTGCCATCATTTGCGTTGCCGACGAAACCTTTCGCACCTTCCTGTTTCGCCGCCTCGCTGCCGACCGCGGCGGCATAGGCCATCATGTCCTGCATTTCGGCCCCGGCGCAGTGGCGCGCCTCCATCGCCAGGAACGCGACATCCGGCAGCACGACACACATCTGATAGGCATTGTGCGCGGCGACGCAGCAAGGCCCGAGCTTCTGCAAGAAGATCGTCTCCAGGTCGGACAGCTCCGCCAGCGACCCGGTCAGGTAGATGATCGGCTCGCCGGCCCCGACCCAGCTTCCTTCGGGGAAAACGGTGTCGATGTCGAACGTCGTGCCGCGGATCGCCGCGACCTGCAGCAGCCATTTGATCATCAGCCGCGGCGCCGAGATCACCGGCCGGCGCAGGAACACCGCATAGGTCACCTGCTTGTCACCGAAGCGCGCGACCACCTCCTGTGTGCGATTGAAGTAGCTGTCGGTCCGCGCGGCGATATCGGCGACAAGGTCCCCGCACCGACGCCCGCCGCTGACCTCGTCCGCCATCAGGACAATGGGGTGGAGCAAGAAAGGCCCGGGGCTCCGCCCCGAACCCCGGCAGGGGCTCTGCCCCTGCACCCCGGCAAAGGCTGTGCCTTTGCAATCCAACCGTTTGGGTTCGGTGTGGGGTGGGCGCCTACCTCGCTTTTACCAGCAGCGTCATAGGCGCCCACCCCACACCGAACCCAAGTGAAGGGTTCCAAGGGCAATGCCCTTGGCGGGAGTCCAGAGGGCAGCGCCCTCTGGCGGGGTCCAGGGGCGGAGCCCCGGGCCTGCCTTCGCTTCACCTGATAGCCCTGGCCCGCCATTGTCGCCTATTGCGCGGCGATCGCCGGTACCGTCGGGTGCCGTCGTTGCTTCAGCTCCTCGGCCACCAGGAAGGCCAGCTCCAGCGACTGCTCCGCGTTCAGCCGCGGGTCGCAGAAGGTTTCATACCGTTCCGACAGGTCGGCCTCGGTCAGCCGGTGTGCGCCGCCGATGCACTCGGTCACGTCCTGCCCGGTCATCTCCACGTGCACGCCGCCGGCCCAGGTGCCCTCCGCGGCGTGGATGTCGAAGAACCCGCGCACCTCCGACAGGATGGCATCGAAGCTGCGGGTCTTGAGATTGGTCGCCGTCGAGACCGTGTTGCCGTGCATCGGATCGCAGATCCACACCACCTTGCGGCCGGCACGTTCGACCGCGCGGACCAGCGGCGGCAGCCGCGCAGCAATCTTGTCGGCGCCCATGCGGCTGATCAGCGTGATGCGGCCAGCTTCATTGGCAGGGTTCAGCGTATCGAGGATGCGCACCAGATCGTCCGGCTCCAGGCTGGGTCCGGCCTTCATGCCGATCGGGTTCTTCACGCCGCGCAGGAACTCCACATGCGCGCCATCGGCCTGCCGGGTGCGATCGCCGATCCACAGGAAATGCGCCGAGCAGCCGTACCAGTCCCCGCTGGTGGAATCGACCCGGGTCAGCGCCTGCTCGTACGGCAGCAGCAGCGCCTCGTGCGCGACATAGAAATCGGTCTCGCGCAAGTCGCGCGTGGTCTCGCTGGTCATGCCGCAGGCGGTCATGAAGGACAGCGTCTCGTCGATGCGATGCGCCAGATCGCGGTAACGCTCCGCCAGCGGCGAGCGCTCCACGAAACCCAGGTTCCACCGGTGCACCTCGTGCAGGTCGGCATAGCCGCCGGACGCGAAGGCGCGCAGCAGGTTGAGCTTGCTGGCGGCCTGGAAATAGCCAAGCTCCATGCGCGCGGGGTCCGGCGTGCGCGCTTCGGCGGTGAAGTCCGGCCCGTTGATGATGTCGCCGCGATAGCTGGGCAGCGCGACGCCGCCCTGGGTCTCGGTGTCGGAGCTGCGCGGCTTGGCGTACTGCCCCGCCATGCGCCCCATCTTCACCACCGGCAAGGAGGCGCCGAAGGTCAGCACCACCGCCATCTGCAGCAGCACGCGGAAACTGTCGCGCAGCACATTGGCGGTGAAATCGGTGTAGCTTTCCGCGCAGTCGCCGCCGAGCAGCACCAGGCTCCTGCCCTCTGCCACGTTCGCCAGCGCCGCCTTCAGCCGCCGCGCCTCGCCGGCAAAGACCAGCGGCGGATAGCGGCGCAGCTTGCGCTCGACCGCGTCCAGCGCCGCCGCGTCGGGATAGGCGGGGGCCTGCCGGATCGGGCGCTGGCGCCAGGATTCGGGGGTCCAGGATTGGGCGATAGCGGTCATGGCATGCTCCCGGGCGCGCCATAGGGGCGGCCCGGGTGGAGTTATGACGGTATTTGGGCGACCGCGCTACTTGGGGACAGCGGCCGGGACTATTGCGGGCCGGTGGCGAGCACCGCCGGATACCCATATGCGGATGATACCCTCTTGCGCCGGGCACGAAGAGAGAGGGAGGATCGAGAATGGTGGAATTACTGGTGAAATTGCCGGACGAGCTGGCGCAGCGCGCGAAAAGTGCCGGCCTGCTCTCTGATGACGCTATCCGGCAACTGCTGGAAGATGCGATGCGCCGGCAGGCCGGGCGTGCACTGCTGGACGTTGCAGCGCGCCTTCAGGATGCCGGAGTGCCGCCCATGACGGACGAGGAAGTTCTCGCGGAGGTCAAGGCGGTGCGTGCCGAACGCCGCGCCCGCGATGCCGCCAGGGGCAATGTGGAGGGCAATGCGGGCGGTTCTTGATACGAACGTCGTCGTCTCGGGACTGATCTGGGGCGGCAAACCCTTCGCGCTGCTGCGGATTGGGGCGGAAGGCGATCTTGAGCTCGCGACTTCGCCGGTACTGATCGCGGAGTTGGCGGTGGTATTGGCACGCGAGAATTTCGCGGGACGGCTCAAGGAAAGCCGCCGTTCCATGGAGGAGGCAGTCTCGTTTCATGCCAGACTTGCCATCACGGTGACGCCGGCCAGCGTGCCCCGAGTTGTTACAGATGATCCCGACGATGATCACGTTGTCGCGGCGGCCGTTGCGGCTGGAGCCGACCTCATTATTTCCGGCGATCGTCATCTGTTGGCTCTTGGGGGCTATCAGGGCATCCGCATCGTCACCCCGGCCGAAGCACTTGCGATCATCGCCCCATGAGTTATGGGCCATCCGCCTCGATTTAGCCCTGCACAACAGCATCGGGCGAGTCGCGGCGAGCGCGGCCAGGTAGCCGAGGATAGGGTCGCGGAATTGGAAACGGCCGCCGTATCGGGCGCGCCCCTCGCGTTGCACGATCGGAATGTGCCGAGCACGTAGTCGGCGGTATCGCGATACAGGCCGTAGGGGTGAAAGAACAGTGCGTCGACTGCGTCAACGCCGCCGCGTCGGGATAGGTCGGCGCCCGCCGGATCGGGCGGTCGCGCCAGGACCCAGGCGTCCACGGAGTGCTGGGTGTCACCGGCTCTGCTCCCGGCCGCCGATCAATGGCGATCCGGGGCGGGGCTATGCCCGAATTTTGAGTGTGCTGGCGATTAGGCTGGGGTGCGGCGTCGAGCACAGTATTCGGTCGCCCCCAAACCGACCTTCTGGCTGGCAATAAATCTGAAGACTGGCCGACCCCAAAGCCGCCTTCTTCCTTGACGGAACGGATTGGGTACGGTTTCGTCATCTAAGTTGAAAGCGTCGTGGGGGCCCTATCATACGCCTATTCCACAAGCTGCATTCAAAGCATCTAGCGCTGCGCTCACAGGCATGTAGCGGACCAGCATCGAGCGTACGCCCGCGGATTGGCGCAACGTCCACGGCGACTTTTTTGAATATGAATGGGCCACCTCGGCGGAGCCATCTCCGCCCCACCCTGATGAGGTGCATCGCCATGTTAGTGTGCTTGGCGACGTCTGAGATTAGCGTCCGAGCGGCGGTCACGGATATTGATCTCAGTGCCCCCAACAAGCTGCAGGAGTGCGACTTTGAGCAAGGGGAGACACTATCTGTCGCAAAGGATGTCATACTACGCTGCTCCGACCTTCGTATGGGGAACAGCTCTGAGATTGTTTTGAATGGCAATCAGATGATCATCAGCGTGGTAGGCGACCTGATCGTTGATGGTACGTCCCGTGTTTCATCATTTCGAGCGGATCAGCCCACAAACTCTTCACCTCCACCCAAACCATCAACCCCGCCTAAGCCCCCCCAATACAATCCGGGGCCCGACACGGGTGGGTGCGGCCAGGGGTGCGACGGTGCGCAGGGGTATCGGGGGATATCAGGTAACGCCGGCCAGAAGGGTGTCGCCGGCGAAAATGCCCGTTCATTTATCCTGACCATTTCCGGACGGGCTAAAGGCCACATGCTAATTGATGATTTTGGACAGGGCGGCGGCCCAGGTGGACCGGGAGGAGACGGCGGGCCTGGGGGAGATGGTCAGCAAGGAGGAATCGCCACCCCGAACTACGTTAACTTACCCTTTGGGACGAAGTTTGCGGCTGGATGTAGAGGAGGACCGGGCACTGGTGGACGGGGAGGTCAAGGAGGCCAAGGGGGCCCGGGTGGCCTCGGGGGAGTTGGCGGCAACGGCGGAAATGTCATCGTTGCTGTACTCCATCCATCGCCCGACTTTAATGTGAGCGTTACGGCGAAAGGCGGCGCTGGCGGTCAAAGTGGACAGGGAGGCAATCCTGGGCCGCCCGGAAAACCTGGCTTTGGGGGCCGCGGTGCGACTGGTTGCGGAGGTCGCGAAAGCGAGAGAACGGGAAGTCCCGGCGCACTAGGCCTACCCGCTCCCCGCGTCCAGCCAACGGGCGAATATGGGATAGATGGCACGGTGACGTTAAGTATCCCCAAATGAGTTCAGAATTATGAGGTACATCAGCTTCACCAATCATGAACTTCATACTGCTACATACCCAGGAAGTATTCTTCTACATAACAGTGTTGATAGGATGCATCGTGGCACAAGCATTCTCATTGTGGAAGGATTACTCGGGAACCAAAGAGTTTCTCCACAGAATATATCCGACGTGGAGTGATGCTGCCCTAGTTAGAGCGGATTTTGTGCTGGTCACGGTGATTGGATCCATAATCGGGATGGTTCTCTTTGCGCCTACTGATTATCGGCAAGCGTTATTTGCAGGGATCGGGTGGTTGGCGGCGATCCAGGGTCTCAGTCGTTCCGCCACGAAGACCGCGCTCGATGGACCGCAGCCAGATTCCGTCCCCGACCCCACCCTCTGCCGTCATCAAGTAAGTTATCCGAAGGAGGCAGGCGCGACCCGCTTGCGGTTCGTGCCGCGGCACACACCGGCTTCCCGGCTGGCCGCCAGACAGTTTGTCCGTGATCGCCTCTCCCAAATTCAGTTGAAACGCCTCTACTCCGCCGGGACCCGCTGCAAGTCACGCGAATAATCGATGCCCACCGAAGCGTCAGCCTCGAACGGGCTGTTCAGCCCCAGCGGCACAGCTGGCGGAGGCAGGTGCGGGTGTCCGCCGCGCTCACCGTGCCGTCGTTCGCCCACGATCCTATGATGCGTCGCGGGAGCGGAAACGGCCGCCGTATCGGGCACTCCTCGCGTTGCACGATCGGGAAGGTGCTGAGCACGTAGTCGGCGGTATCGCGATCCAGGCCGTAGAGGAGGAAGAATAGTGCGTCGACCGCGTCCAGCGCCGTCGCGTCGGGATAGGTCGGCGCCTGCCGGATCGGGCGCTGGCGCCAGGATTCGGGGGTCCACGGAGTGCTGGGTGTCATCGGCTCTGCTCCCGGCCGCCGATCAATGGCGGTCCAGGGCCGTTATGGCGGGATTTCGTCCCGCGCGCCAGGGAAGGGAAAGTTGGGGCAGTGCCCAATCCTGCTAAGCCTGCACACCGCACCGGCGTGGCGCAGGCGTACGGGAGTGCGTAGTTTGCCGGCGGCTCTGGGGACGGGAAACGGAGACACCGCATGGACATCATGCCCGGGTTCACTCTCACCGATATCGAGACGAGCGGTGCGCGCATCCGCCTCCGACATGGCGGCAACGGACCGCCGCTGCTGCTGCTGCACGGCAATCCGCTGACGCATGTTGCCTGGCACAAAGTGGCACCAAGCCTCGCCGAACAGTTCCACGTCGTGGCCGCGGACCTGCGCGGCTACGGCGACAGCTCCGCGCCGCCGGAGCAACCCGATCACTCCAACTACTCGTTCCGCGCCATGGCGCAGGACCAGGTGGAGGTGATGCGGGCGCTGGGCTACGAGCGGTTTCATGTCGCCGGCCATGACCGCGGCGGGCGGACGGCGCATCGGATGTGCCTGGATCACCCGGACAAGGTGATTCGGGCCGCGATCATCGACATCGTGCCGACGCTCGATATGTGGGCAGCGATGGACAAGGAGGGCGCGATCGGCGGCTGGCACTGGCCGTTCATGGCGCAGCCTTACGATTTCCCCGAACGCATGCTGGGCGGCGTGCCGGCCGACTGGTTCATGCGCAAGAAGCTGCTGAAACTGACCGCCAGCCTCGACCACATCCCCGCGGCAATCTGGGACGAGTATGTCCGCTGCTTCAACGAAAAGACCATACGCGGGTCGTGTGCCGATTATCGCGCGGCGGCCACGATCGATTGCGAGCTGGACAGGGCGGACCTCGACCGCAAACTGCGGCTGCCGCTGCTGGTGCTATGGGGAAACCGTAGTAGCGTGGGAAAGCGCTTCGCCGACCCGCTCGGCATCTGGCGGCAACGGGCGGAGGACGTGCGCGGAGAAGCACTGCCAAGCGGGCACTATGTGAACGAAGAAGCACCCGAGCAGATGCTCGACTGGTTCCGGCGGTTCTTCACGGAATAGGCCTTTTGTTCCTGTAGTTATATAATATCAGCCGTCGCGAGGCTGCAGCGGAATCCGGCCAGCAATTTTCGCTTTCACGCAACGGACGCGCGGCGCGGCAGTCGGCGCACCGGCTTGGGCCGGACGCGGCCTAGCTGTCGAATCCAAGAACGTTGTTCAGTTTGGCGAAGGGGGTCATGTGTTTGATGCCGCTGTGGGTCCGTATGGTGTTGTAGGTCTTCAGCCATGGTTCGAGCGTTTCGATCCGCTCGGCCGAGGTGGTGTAGGCTTGCACATAGGCCCATTCGCGCAGGCTGGTTTGGATGAAGCGTTCGGCTTTGCCGTTGGTGCGCGGGGTGTAGGGCCGGGTTCGCTTATGGCGGATGCCCTGCTCTGCCAACAGGTCGCGGAAGGCGAAGCTTTTATAGGCCGATCCGTTGTCGGTCATGATCCGCTCGACGCTGACGCCGAAGCCCTTGAACCAGGCCAGTGCGCGACGGGTGAAAGCGACGGCGCTCTCGGCTTTCTCGTTGGCCAGGACCTCGCTGTAGGCCAGGCGGCAGGCATCGTCGATGGCGACGTGGAGATATTCCCAGCCGGTGCCGCGCTTGTTGCTTTGGCCGGTGCGATCACCGGTGATGCGGTGGCCGACGCCGTCGATGCGGCCGAGTTTCTTGATGTCGATGTGGATGAGTTCGCCGGGTTTCTCGCGCTCATAGCGCACGATCTCTGGCCTGGTTTCGAGCGCGCTGAGCCTTCCAAGACCGAGCCGGCGTAACACCACGCCAACGGTCGAGCGCGGCAGACCAAGCTCACGCGCGATCTGCGGACCGGTGCGCCGTTGGCGGCGCAGGCGCTCGATCGCGGCCATGGTGTCGGCGTCGGTGCGGCGGCATCGGACGGGCGCCGAACTACGGTCCCGCAGGGCAAGTTCGCCGCCCGCCCGATGCCGTGCCAGCCAACGAAACGCTTGTCGAAGGGAGAGACCGGCGGCAGCGGCCGCATCTCCCACCCGCCACCCATCGGTGCGGACGCGTTGCACCAGCAAGGCTCGACCTTGCGGCGTCAGGCGCGCATTCTTGTGCAGGTTCATCCGGGGCTCCCTGGGCGTGCGGTTGAAGGTCTGGCAACCACAGCTTCACCCCTTCACCCCGGGTGAACAACCTTCATAGCTTCGACACCTAGCGCGGTTTCACTTCAGGTGAAACCGCCCCATCTCGTATCTCGCGAGCAATTTCATCAGCCTACGATCGCTCCGCGATTCCAGTCAGGCCGATCTTGCGCTACCCCGCCAGCTTATCCAGCTCGCGCAATATCGACTCGCCCATCACGTTCGTCCCGACCCGCGCCGCGCCCGGCACCATGATGTCCGCGGTCCGCAATCCGCTGGCCAGCACATTGGTGCAGGCCGTCTCGATCAGCCGCGCGTCTTCCTCCATCTCGAACGAATAGCGCAGCAGCATCGCGAAGCTCAGAATCTGCGCCATCGGGTTCGCGATCCCCTTCCCGGCAATGTCCGGCGCGCTGCCATGAATCGGCTCATACAGCGCATGCCGCCGTCCATCCGCCTGCACCGCGCCCAGCGTCGCCGAGGGCAGCATCCCCAGGCTGCCGGTCAGCATCGATGCCAGGTCCGACAGCAGGTCGCCGAACAGGTTCGACGTCACGATCACGTCGAACTGCCGCGGATTACGCACAAGCTGCATGGCGCAGTTGTCGGCATACATGTGGCTCAGCTCGACATCCGCGTAGTCGCGCTGACGCAGCGCCGTGACCGTCTGCCGCCAGAACAGCCCGGACCGCATCACGTTGGCCTTCTCGACGCTGGTGACCTGGCCTTTCCGCTTGCGCGCCAGCTCGAAGCCGACCCGGGCCACCCGCTCGATTTCCCGCGTGGAATAGGATTCGGTGTCGAACCCGCGCTGCTGCCCGTCCGGCAGCGTCTCGATCCCGCGTGGCTCGCCGAAATAGATCCCGCCGGTGCTCTCGCGCACGATCATCACATCCAGCCCGCGCACCACCTCCGGCTTCAGCGTCGAGGCATTCACCAGCGGCTCCAGCACGATCGCCGGCCGCAGGTTGGCGAACAAATCGAGCTCCTTGCGCAACCGCAGGATGGCGAGTTCCGGCCGCACGTCGAAGCCCAGCCGCTCCCATTTCGGGCCGCCCACCGAGCCGAACAGGATCGCGTCGGCGTCCCGCGCCGCCTCCATCGTCGCGTCCGAAATCGGGGCGCCGCGCACATCGATGGCCGCGCCGCCGACCAGATCCTCGGAGACGTCGAACGTCACCCGCCGCCTTCGGTCCATCCAGTCGATCACCCGGCGCACTTCCCGCATCACCTCGGGACCGATGCCGTCGCCGGGAAGGATCAGCAGGCGCTTGTTGGCGGGCATCGGTGTTTCCTCAGGCAGCGGTTGTGGCAGGCACCCACGGCTGTTCGGTCCGCCGCTTTCGCTTCGTACGAATCGATGGACGAAGCGTGCCGCAGCGTGTGATCGATCTCGTCCAGCCCGTTCAACAGCAGGTGCTTGCGCAGCGGATCGACTTCGAACGGGATCTCTTCCCCGCTCGGCCGGATCACGACCTGTCGCTCCAGGTCGACAGTCAGCCGCGCGTTCCCGCCGAGCCCGGCGTCATCCATGAGCTGGTCGCAGACATCGGCCGGCAGGCGAATGGGTAATATCCCATTCTTGAAGCAGTTGCTGAAGAAAATGTCACCGAAGCTCGGCGCGATCACGCAACGGATGCCGAAATCGAGCAGCGCCCAGGGCGCATGCTCGCGCGAAGAGCCGCAGCCGAAATTATCCTTCGCGATCAGGATCTGGGCGTGCCGGTACGGTTCCTGGTTCAATACGAAATCCGCCCGCTCGTCGCCATGCGCGTCATAGCGGAGCGTGTCGAACAGGTGCGTGCCGAGTCCTGATCGCTTGATCGTCTTCAGGAAACGCGCCGGGATGACCTTGTCGGTATCGACGTTGGCCATCGGCAGCGGCGCCGCCACCGCGGTCAGCACCTTGAAATCGTCCATGGCTGCTCTCCCGTCAGACCAACTGCCGCACATCGGCCAGCCGCCCGGTCACCGCCGCCGCAGCCGCCATCGCCGGCGACAGCAGATGCGTGCGCCCGCCCGGCCCTTGCCGGCCCTCGAAATTGCGGTTGGAGGTGCTGGCGCAACGCTGGCCCGGCTTCAGCTTATCGGGGTTCATCCCCAGGCACATGGAGCAGCACGGCTCCCGCCATTCGAATCCCGCCTCCAGCAGCACGCGGTCCAGCCCCTCGCGCTCGGCCTGCTGCTTGACCAGCCCCGAGCCCGGCACGACCAACGCCTGCACGTTCGGCGCCACCTTCCGGCCGCGCGCCACCGCCGCCGCCGCCCGGATATCCTCGATCCGGCCATTGGTGCAACTGCCGATGAACACCACGTCGATCGGCACGTCCTGCATGCGCGTGCCCGGCTTCAGCGCCATGTATTCGATCATGCGCTGCATCTGGGCGCGCTCGGCTTCGTCCTTCGCCGATTGCGGATCCGGCACCATGCCGGTGATCGGCACCACGGCGCCGGGGCTGGTGCCCCAGGTGACCATCGGCGCGATCTCGGCGGCGTCCAGCACCACCGTCGCGTCGTAGTGGGCACCGGGATCGGTCTGCAATGTCCGCCAGTGGGCGACTGCCTGGTCCCATGCCGCGCCCTTGGGGGCGTAGTCGCGACCCTTGATGTAGTCGAACGTCGTCTGGTCCGCCGCGATCAGCCCCGCCCGCGCACCCGCCTCGATCGACATGTTGGAGACCGTCATGCGCCCGGCCATGTCCAGCGCGAGGATCGCCTCGCCGGAATATTCGATGACGTGACCGGTGCCGCCGGCGGTGCCGATCTTGCCGATGATTGCCAGCACGATGTCCTTCGCGCTGGCCCCGAACCCGAGCGTGCCGCCGACATGCACCAGCATGTTTTTGGCCGGCCGCTGCAGCAGGGTCTGGGTGGCCAGTACATGCTCCACCTCCGACGTGCCGATCCCGAACGCCAGCGCACCCAGCGCGCCATGCGTGGACGTATGGGAATCGCCGCACACGATCGTCATGCCCGGCAGGCTGAGACCGAGTTCCGGACCGATGATGTGCACGATGCCCTGCCGCACATCCAGCATCGGGATATAAGGGACGCTGAATTCCTTGACGTTCCGTTCCAGCGTTTCGACCTGGATGCGGCTGTCTTCTTCCTTGATGCCGCCGCGCCGGTCGGTGGTTGGCAGATTGTGGTCCGCCACCGCGATCGTCGCGTCCGGGCGCCGGACCTTGCGGCCGGCGGCGCGCAGCCCCTCGAAGGCCTGCGGGCTGGTGACCTCGTGCACGAGATGCCGGTCGATATAAAGCACGCACGTCCCATCCGGCAGCCGCTCGACGATATGGCTGTCCCAGACTTTGTCGAACAGCGTGCGGGGGCCGTTGGCAGACATGATCTATCCTCCTTCGCGGCCTACTCGGCTGCTGAGTCTTCAGCAGGCGAAGCTGTAGAAGCCGTGGTGGTCTCGGTGCTCCGGGCGCGCTCGGCGATGCGCGCCGACTTGCCCGACCGACCGCGCAGATAATACAGCTTGGCCCGCCGCACGGCGCCGCGCCGCACCACCGCGATCTCGGCGATCAGCGGCGAATAGAGCGGAAACACACGCTCCACGCCCTCCCCGTAGCTGATCTTGCGAACCGTGAAGTTGCTGTTGAGCCCCTTGTTCGATCGGGCGATCACGACCCCCTCGAACGCCTGCGTACGGGTGCGCTCGCCCTCGATCACCCGGACCGAGACCCGGACCGTGTCGCCCGGCGAAAATTCAGGCACTGGCCGGTCGGTGGTCAGGTGGGCGATCTGTTCCGCCTCGTAACGCTGGATAATGTTCATCGGACTGGTCCTTTCGATCTGATCGCTTACGGCGCGCCGGCGCACGAGGCAATCGCCGGCCGTGCGGGAGCCGATATGTGCCGGGCCCACAGGTCCGGACGACGCTCACGCGTGATCCGTTCCGCCTCGGCCCGGCGCCAGTCGGCGATCCCGGCATGGTTCCCCGACAGTAGGATTTCCGGCACCGCCCGGCCGGCCCACTCGGCCGGGCGGGTATAGTGCGGGTATTCCAGCAGGTCGGTGGAAAAACTCTCCTCCGCCGCGCTTTCGGCGGCGCCCATCACCCCCGGCAGCAGGCGGACGATCGCGTCCAGCACCACCATGGCAGCCGGCTCGCCGCCCGACAGCACGTAGTCGCCGATGGACACTTCCTGCATCCGGTGCGCCTCGATCACACGCTGATCGATGCCCTCATAGCGGCCGCACAGCAGCACCGCCCCGGCCTCACTCGCCAACTGCCGCGCCTCCGTCTGGGTGAACACCGGGCCGCGCGGCGTAAGACACAGCAGCGGCCGGCCATCAGCCACCGACCGGACCGCCGCATCCACCACGTCCGGCCGCATCACCATGCCGGCGCCGCCCCCGAACGGGGTGTCATCGACCGACCGGTGCCGGTCGCTGGCGAAATCGCGGATATCCACCGTGTCGATCGACCAACGCCCCTCGGCCAGCGCACGCCCGGCCAGGGAATGCCCGAGAGGCCCCGGAAACATGCCGGGAAACAGCGTCAGCACGGAGGCACGCCATGCGCTCACTGCTACCCGCTCCCCGTGCCGGAGCCGACCGGCGGAACACGGTCGGCAACCGCATCCACCACTTCGGGGGGCATCACCACCACCCGGCCCGCCTCGATATCGACCGCCGGCACCGCCGCGCGCGTGAACGGCACCAGCACGGGTGCCGATTCAGCCTTGTCGATCTCCAGGCTGAGCCCGCCACCATAATCATGCACCGCGACCACCTTGCCCACGGCGTGGCCGTCAGCATCGACGGCGGCCAGCCCGATCAGGTCCGCCAGGTAGAATTCGTCGTGTCCCGGCGCCGGCAACCGCTCCCGCGGAACAAAGAGCCGCCGGTTGCACAGCCGCTCCGCCGCGGACCGGTCAGTTACCTTCACCGCCGCATCCGAGCTGATCTCGCTCAGCTCGACGATCCCCTCGCCCACCCAGCGCAGCGCGAACCGCCGTCCGGCATCGTCCAGCAATGGACCGTAGGATGCGATCGCCTCCGGCGGGTCGGCGTAGCTCGTCACGCGCAGCAGGCCGCGCACCCCATGCGGGCGCCCGATCACTCCGAGCAGAACGCGGCCATCAGTCACGTTTCACGTCATCCCGCCGCGGCAGCGGCACGTTCCTGCGCCTTCTTTTTCGGCGCCGACTTCACCGGCTGCTCGCGCCACGCCGGCATCGGGGCCAGTCCCGCCTTGCCGAGGAAGCGGGCGACCCGATCGGTTGCCACCGCTCCCTGGCCCAGCCAGTGCTGCACCCGCGCATCGACCAGCCGCAGACGGTCGGCGTGCTCGGCGGGCAGCATCGGGTTGTAGCTGCCCAGCTTCTCGATGAAGCGCCCGTCACGCGGGCTGCGGCTGTCTGCCACCACGATATGATAATACGGACGCTTCTTCGCCCCGGCGCGCGCCAGGCGGATCTTCAGGCCCATCTGTGAGGTCTCTCCTTAGGTCAAGCGAGGGTCAATAGGGTCGGTTGCTGGGCATCATGCCCTTGGGCAGCAGCGCGGACAGGCCGTGGCGCATCAGCCCTTTCTGCCCGAGCTTGTTCATCCGCTTCATCATCGTCGACATGTCGTCGAACTGCTTCAGCAGCCGGTTGACCTCCTGCACCGTGGCGCCGGAGCCGGCCGCGATGCGGCGCTTGCGCGACGCCTTGATGATGTCCGGGGTCTTGCGTTCCTTGGCGGTCATCGAGCCGATGATCGCCGCCTGCCGCTTCAGGATCGTGGTGTCCAGATTCGCGTCATCGAGCTGCGCCTTGAGCTTCCCGATCCCCGGCAACATCCCCAGGATGCCGGACAGCGAGCCCATCTTGGTGATCTGGCGCAGTTGCGCCGCATAATCCTCCAGGTCGAACTTGCCGCGCGCCATCTTGCGGGCGAGCTTCTCGGCTTCCTCCTGATCGACCGTCTCGGAGGCTTTCTCGACCAGCCCGACGATGTCGCCCATCCCCAGGATGCGGCCGGCGACACGCTCCGGATGGAATTCGTCCAACCCATCCAGCCGCTCCGAGGTGCCGATCAGCTTGATCGGCGCGCCGGTGATCGCCCGCATCGACAGCGCCGCGCCGCCGCGGGCATCACCGTCCATCCGGGTGAGCACGACGCCGGTAATACTCAGCGCCTCGTTGAAGGCGCGGGCGGTGTTCACCGCGTCCTGCCCGGTCATGGCATCGACCACCAGCAGGGTCTCGGCGGGATCGGTCGCGGCGCGAATGGCTTTGACCTCGTCCATCAGCTCCTGGTTGATGGAAAGCCGGCCAGCCGTATCCAGGATGACAATGTCGAACCCCTCCCGCCGGCCGGTATCCATGGCTCGGCGGGCGATCTCGACCGGCGTCTGTCCGGCGACGATCGGCAGGCTGGGCACCGCGGCCTTCTCGGCCAGTTGCGCGAGCTGAAGCTGCGCTGCCGGGCGCTGGGTATCCAGGCTCGCCAGCAGCACGCGTTTGCGCAGGCGTTCGCGCAGGCGAAGCCCCAGCTTGCCGGCGGTCGTCGTCTTGCCGGAGCCTTGCAGGCCGACCATCAGCATCGGGATCGGGGCGGGAGCATTGAGATTAAGGGGCACGGCCCCTTCCCCGCCCAACTCCTCGATCATCACGTCATTGACGATCTTGACCACTTGCTGGCCGGGCGTGACGCTGTCCAACACCTCGGAGGCCATCGCGCGGTCGCGCACCTTGGTGACGAATTCGCGCACCACGGGCAGGGCGACGTCGGCATCCAGCAGCGCCAGCCGAACCTCCCGCAGCGCCTCGGCGACATCGGTTTCGTTCAGGGCGCCGCGGCGACGAAGGCCGTCGAAAACGCCGGTCAGCTTGTCAGACAGCGCCTCGAACACGCGTTGATCCCCTAACTGCCGCTCCAAAGCCAAACGCGCCGCTGCGCGAACCCTCGCGGAGCGGCGGAGCCCCCGCGACCGCGCGGGGACCGGGATGGCGGATTGCTCCCGGGAGACGGGGTTATGCGCGGCGGGTGGGCCGGGCGTCAAGATCGGCCGGGTGGGGGAATGTAATGTTCGTCACGATCGGTGCCAGCGTCGGCGTTATGAGGAGAGCGTGAGACGCACGGCCGCGGCCACCGTGTCGAGCGCGGAATCCAGCTCCGGTCGGGTGATCACCAGGGGCGCGGAGAGCGTCAGCACGGCGCCGCGCGGAAACGTCGGGATGACGCCGGCGTCGATACAGGTCCGATAGACACGCTCGGCGATCGCCGCGGCATCGGTGCCGGCGAATTCGATCGCCAGCATCAGCCCGGCCGCCCGGACCTCCTGGATCCTGTCGGTACTGACCCGCAACTCGTCCAGCCGGCAGGCGGCATGAGCCCCGAGGGTCCTGGCATTCTCCACCAGCCGCTCATCGGCGATGATCCCCAAGGTCGAGAGGCCGGCCTGCGCACAGAACGGATTCTTGTCGTGGGTGTAGTAACCGATGTTCAGACCGGGATCGAGCGCAAGATCGCCGTTCACCAGGACCGCGGACAAGGGAGCCAGCGTGCCGCCCAGCGCCTTGCCGACACACACGATGTCGGGCCGGATACCGAAGCGGTGGAAGTTGAAGAGAGATCCGGTCTTGCCCAGGCCGGTCGCTATTTCATCCAGAATGAGCAGCGTTCCATGGCGATTGCACAATTCCCGCACCTCCGGCCAGTACCAATGTGGCGGCACGAAGGGGTTGTTGCGGATCGTTTCGCCGACGACGGCGGCGATATCGCGTTCGTGCTCGAACACGGTGCGAAGCACCTGCAACGAAAGCCGTGCGCAGGCGGCATGATCGTCGGCGGGCGGCGCCGCCTGATGCCGATGGTAGGGCGGGATCCGGATGTTGCCGGGCAGCATGGGCCCAAGGCCGAGTTGGTCCTGATAGCGACCGCCGATGCTCAGCGCGCCGGCGCTTCGGCCGTGATAGGAGTCATAGAATGAAATCGTCTTATAGCGGCCGGTCGCGGCCCGGGCGGTCGCCAGTGCGATCTCGATGGCGTCGGCTCCGCTGCGCGCCGAAACCACCTTTGCGTCGGGCAGCTCGGCCGCCTGCCTCAGCATCGCGGCGAAGGCGATCGACAGCTCGCTGGTGAAGCCGCGCGCGACGAAGGGTACCGCATCAAGCTGGCGCCTGAGCGCCTCGATCAGTCGCGGATGCCGGTAGCCGATGTGATGACAATTGTTGCCATACAGGTCGATGTACCGCCGGCCGGTTTCATCCTCGACCCGGATCCCCGAGGCGGCGCGAATGGCCATCACGCACGGATTGGTCGATGTACCGGCGACCGACATCCGCCGGTCATCAAGCAACAGGTCCTGCTCGCGGCTGCCGACACGGTCGAGTATCCACGAGCCTCGATCGTTCATGCCATTCGCCGGGAAAGATGGATGATACGGGGCGTGCGCTTCGAGAGGCATGGGGTCCTGTTCCTTTGTTGCCACGCGTCAGAACCGGCCGGCCCACGGGGTCAACAGCGACTCCAGCCGCCGAAAACAGCGGTCGATCAGAAGTCCCGCCGTCCCGAGGATGAGCACAGCGAGGATCACGACACTCATTTCCATCTGGTAGCTGGCCGCCAGCAGCATGGAGCCCAGCCCGAGATTGGCGCCGATCATTTCCGCTGCAATCAAGGTGGTGAAGATGCCGCTGGAGGCGATCCGGAGCGAGGTGAGGATGCCGGGCAGGCAGGACGGCAGGATGATCATGCGGAACAGGGCGAGCCGTTCGATCCCGAGCGAGCGCGCACCCTGGATGCGCTCTGTCCTTATCGAGCCGACGGCCTGGGCTGTTCCGATCACGACCGCCGGGAGCCCGCCGAGCACGAGAAGCACCACGCGGGCGCTATCCCCGACACCCAGCCAGATCACCAGCAGGCTCATGTAAGCCAGCGAGGGGACCGGACGATACAGCTCGATCCAGGGGCCGAAGAGTTCGCGGATTGCTCTTTTGGCTCCCATCGCCAGCCCGAGGGGAACGCCGATGACGACGGCGACCGCGAACGCGATCACAAGCCGCATCATGCTGGCGGCGACATGGGCGAGCAGGGGTGCTCCCGCATAACCCTGGCCCCAAACGCGAACGAATGCAGCGATCACGCTGCGGGGGCCGGGCAGCACCACGGGCGAAACCAAGCCATAGGCCGTTGCGGCCCACCATGCGAGCAGCAATCCGGCCACGGAGACCAGGCCCGCAAACCGCTGGACCCGCTGACGGAGCGATCCCAGCAGCGCCGGCCGCGACGCCCGAAACGACGCCGGGGCAGGGAGATCTATGGTTGCTGACACGCGAGCTTTCCCCGTTATCCGCGGCCGGCCCAGGGAACCAGCCGGCGGCGCGCGTTTTCCAGCGCGCCATCGACCAGGAAGCCGATGCAACCGATCGCGATGATATCGATGAACACGATGCTGGTCTGGCCGTACTGACTGGCATTCCATACCATCCAGCCAAGTCCGCTCGATGCGCCGATCATTTCGGCCGCCACGAGCGCACCGAATGCGTAACCGAAGCCGATGCGAATACCGGTCAGGATTTCCGGCAGGGCTGACGGCAGGATGACGAAGCGGGTCAGGCGGATCCCGTCGAGGCCGAGGGAGCGGGCACCCTGGACACGCTCGGCGCGCACGGCGCCGATCGACTGCGACGTGGTCAGCACGATCGGGATCAGCGCGGCGAGCATCAGCAGCAGGACCTTCGATCGCTCGCCGATCCCGAGCCAGCCGACGAGCAGGCCGAGAATTCCGAGTGGCGGAATGCAGCGAACGAACTCGAAGATCGGATCGAACAGCGCCTTGACGAGCGCGTTGGTGGCGGTGAGGTAGCCGGTGGCGACGCCGATCCCGATCGCCAGGAGCATCCCGGCGGCGAGCCGAAGCAGGCTGACGAGCAGGCTGCCCCACAGGGACGCGTCACCGTAGCCGTTGACGGCGACATCAAGAAAATCCCGCAGGACCTGGCTGGGGGCAGGCAGTTCATAGGGCGCCATCAATCCGGCCATCGTGACGGCCTGCCAGGCGGCCAGACCCGCGCAAAGCGACAGGATGGAGCGCAGGGGCATCGCGCCTGGCATTCTGTGCAGCATCGATGACGCCGTCGGCTACTGAAGATATTGCGGATCGATGGTGCGCACGACCGCGTCCAGGGATGGCGTGGCCCGCACCTTGCCGCTTTCGTGCATCACCTGCCAGATGGACATGAAAGCGTCGGCCAGGTGACCGGGGCGTTCCGGAACACCCAACCATTTGTCGCTGCGCGACTCTTCGGCCGTTGGGAACGTGTCTTCCGCGAGTTGCGCCAGCATCTGTTCGGCCGACGCGGCGCCCTGAAGACTGTAGATCGCCTGTGCTGCTTCCGCGGGATTGCCACGAATGAAACGGGCACCCTTATCCAGCGCGCGCACGACCGCGCGAATGACCTCCGGGTGCTGGTTGGCAAATTCGCTGCGCACGATCCACACGTCCCAGCCGGCGTTGTATTTGCCGTTGCTGTCCTTCACGATCTGGCCGTCGGTGACCAGCTTGTGTCCGCCCATTGCAGCGAGGCGGGAGAACCAGGGATCCCAGATGTAGGCGCCCTGGATATCGTTCCGCTCCCATGCGGCGGCCAGCGCCGGGGGATCGAGGTTGACCAGGGTCACATTCCCGGTCGGGACATTGTAGGTCTTGAGCGCACCGCGCAGCATGACATCGCCGGAGGTGCCGAGCGGGGTGGCGATGCGCTTGCCGACGAGGTCCTGCATCGACGCGATGCCTGGCTTCACGGCCAACCCTTCGCCGCCGGAAGGATCATCGGCCATCATGAAGACCCTGACCGGCAACTGGTTGGCGATCAGCGCGACCGCGGCGGCGCCGTACAAGGCGATGTCGAGCGACCCGGACTGGAGCGCCGCGGTTTGCGCCGGTCCGGTTTCCAGCCGCATGAACGAGAGCTTTACATGCAGCGGGCGCAGTTCCTCGTCGAGAAATCCCTTTTGTAACGCCACGGAAAATGAAGCGGCGCAGATGCAGGATCCCTGGGTGATGCGTACCGCAAGATCGTCGGCGCGTGCCGGGGCGCCGCCGGGCACCAGCCCGGAGAGCGACAGAAGCCCCGCCACGATCGCTGCCTTGACGCTTCGGCTCAGGGAAGCTGATTGGTTGCTCATTTCACGTCTCCGGTTTGCTGCGTGTTCGGGTTGGACATCAGCAAGGCCAGCAGGCGAGCCTGCGCCGCGACGAACGCGGTCGTGGTCTTGACCGCGGCGCCTTCTCCGGCCAGTGCGCGCTCGTTGTAATCGAGCCGTTCACGCGCGAGGATGCGGCCTGGCCTTGGCGACATCACCAGCACCTCGGGTCCTGAGGTACACGGCCTCCTCCACGCTGTGCGTGATCAGGAAGAAGGTGCGCCGCGTCCTGCCCCAGATATCGAGCAGGAAGTCCTGCATGAGCTGGCGTTGCAGCGCGTCGAGCGCGCCGAGCGGTTCATCCAGCAGAAGTACCGGCGATTCCGCGGCGAGTGCGCGGGCGAGCGACACCCGCTGCTGCATGCCGCCGGAGATTTCATAGATTGCATGGGTCGCGTAGTCGGACAGGCCGACGAGATGCAGATAGGAGGCAACGATCTCGCGGCACTGGCGACGCTTCAAACCACGGGCGCGCAGCGCCAGCCCGACATTGTCCTGCACGTCGAGCCAGGGCAGCAGCGCGGCGGTTTGCTGATGAACGACGGCACGGTCCGGCCCGGGCGCGCCGACCGGCTCGTCGTTCACCCTGACGCAGCCCGACGTGGGCGGGATAAAACCGGCGATGGCGTTCAACAGCGTGGTTTTTCCGCAGCCTGATGGACCTATGACGCTGACGAATGCGCCGGCCGGCACGTCGAAGCTGATCTCGTTGATAGCATCGGCGACGCCGCCGGCTGTCTGGTAGGCGACGCCCAGCCGATCGATGGTCAGTCGAGCGCCCTGGCAGGACGCGCGTTCGACGATGGGTCGGGTGCAGTCGTGAACGGCCATCTCCATGCGCGCGGTCCCAGCGGAGGTTTGCGGCGGCCCCGATCGTGGGGCCGTTCCATCTATCCTGCGCGGGGCCTGGTATCCCCCGTCATTCGCTGCACTGAAGTTCGGGGTTCCAGAAGTAAGAGCCCCGTCCGATGGGGAGCGGATGCAGTTGCACGCGGCACCGGAGCGCGCGATGTTCGGGTGGAAACGATGCGGAACGAAGAAGCTCAGGACGCGCCATGCTCACCGGGCTGCAGGCTTATGACATCAAGTTGCTGAAGACATTTTCCGCGGTCGTGGATTCAGGAGGATTCACCGCCGCCCAGGGGCGGCTCGGGCGCAGCCTGAGTGCGATTTCCGGCGATGTGCAGGCTCTTGAGCTGCGGCTGGGCAGCCCACTGTGCCGACGGGGCAGGTCGGGATTCGCGCTGACCGACTATGGCCGGCAGATCTACGATGCCTGCCACCACCTGTTCGAAGCGGTGACGCGGTTCGAGTCGGAGGTCGAGTTGTCGTCGGAGCAGCTTGTCGGGCCGCTGCGCATCTCCGTCAACGAGGGGCAACTGACCGATCCGAGCTTTGTGCTGGCGGCGGCGCTGGGCCGCTTTCTTGACCGCCCGAAGAACCGCGTGCGGCCGAGCATCATGATCACGTCGTTCGAACGGACACTGGAGATGCTGATCAACAACGAGCTTGAGATCGGGTTTGGCTATTTCTTCAAGATGGAGCATCCGAATGTCGAGTTTCTGCCGCTGTACGTCGAGGTCAATCAGCTTTACTGCGGGAAAGGACACACGCTGTTCACCGCCAGTCCGCAGAGCCTGACGTGGGAGCGGATACGGCAATGCAAATTCGTCTGGCGGGGTGATCGCATTCGGGGGCATCACCCGTCGGTATTCGCCGGATCCGAGATCGAGATAGGTTCGTCCGGCATGACGCCGGAGAGTCGCGCCTATCTGATTCTGTCGGGCCACTACCTGGGATACCTGGCGGAGCATCAGGCGGCGCGGTGGGTGCAGGCCGGGATGCTTCGGCCGCTGCTGCCGGACGTACTGGGCCTGGACGCGACCGCGCAGGCCGCGATCAAGAAGAACGCGAAGCTGCCTCGGCATGTGCGGACATTTCTGGCCGACTATTTTCTCGTGGCGCAGGAGAACGGCGTGCCGCCGCTGGCCACATTCCCGGAGTGATGGCGAAGGGCGGCATCGGGATACCCATAATCCCCTGACGGATCAGAGCCTCCGGAAAACCCCGTACGGTTCGAAACCATTCCAAAAATCGATCGCAAGCCCTATAAGGGTTTTGCCATCGATCGACCACCGGCCCGCGCTGCATCCCACATCACCCGTGGATCAAACGACTCCGCGGCAAACATCGTGAGGATGACAACGCCGGCAAAAGCGACCGCCCCCAGCCCCGGATCGATCGTCACGACAGCGCCGAACTGCACCAATGCGATCAGGATCGATTCCATGAAGATGTCGATCATCGACCAGCGGCCGATCGTGTTCACGATGCGGTAGAGCACCGTCCGCTGCCGCAACTGCCATGCCGAGCCGGTCTGCGTCGTGACCAGCAGCAGGACCAGCCCGACAACCTTCAGGCAGGGCACCCCGATACTGGCGAGAAACACCAGCAAGGCGAGCGGCCACAGGCCCGCGTCGAGCAATTCGCGCGCACCGCCGATGATCGTATGAGGGGCGCCGGAGCCGAGCTCGATGAAGGCCAGAACCGGCAACACGTTGGCAGGCACGTAGAGCAACGCCGCCGCTGCAACCAGGGCCCAGGTTCGTGAAACGCTGTTTGGTTTGCGCTCATCCAACCGGGAGCCGCAGCGCGGACAATGCGAGGGTTGATACGCGGATTCATGCGACCCTGGCAGGCTCACCAAGCCGCAAATGTGGCAGGCGCACGCCCCAGCGGTCGGTCCTGTCGCGACGGCCGCCGCGTGATCAACCGGCGCGTCGCGCAGTCCGCGTCGCTCCATCTCCTCCCACACCGCTTGCCGATCCAGCACCGCGTCCGCCGACACCAGGGCGATCATCAGCCCGATCAGCGAAAACACCGCGACGCCGATCTCGATATGCACCATGCTCGGCAGTTCGGCGTAGGCGACGAACACGCCCAGCAGAAATACGTCGATCATCGCCCATGGGCGGACCTGCTCAGCCCAACGGAACGCCGAGCGCAAATGCAACGGCGGACGCGCCATGCGCAGACCGGCCAGCACGTAGGTCAGCAAGCTCAGGCGCAGCAGCGGCGCGCCAACCGTCATGAACCCAACCACCAACGCCAGCTCCCATATCCCGTGCCGGCCAAATCCGAGCGGGCCGGACAGTACGGAAGCAGAGCGAAACATCCCCAGCGTGCTGACCGTCATCAGTGTTGTCGTGCAACTGATCAGCAACAGGCAGAGCGACGTCAGGTTCAGCGCCAATCCACGGCCCAGCGGGTCGTGCCGTGTCCGGCGCAGCACCGCGTCACAGCGGAGGCAGCGCGCCACGCCGCCGGGTCGCATGGATGGTACCACCTGGAACTGCCCGCAGTCGCGGCATTCGCGCAGCCTGGGTGGTGTGATCGCGCCAGTCGCCGCGGCGGTCCGGTGGGGCTCGCCTGCCATCGTCGCCGCGCCGGGCATGGCGCCGCTCAGCGCGCGGCTCCGGGCCGACGCAGCATGTCGGCAATCAGGTCGGCGAGCTGGCCGAGTGCGATACTCGTGGCCCGTACCTCATCAGCGGTGGCGGGCGATGCGATCGGCACCGAGGTGCGAAGGTTGCGGGTCACCTCGCCACGGCTCGGCCTGGTGAATTCGACCGCGGCCTGCGCGTCGAAGACCAATGCACCGGACCGATCCTTGTCCATCCGCTGGATATTCACCTCGACCGTGGCGTTCTCCGGCGCCGAGATCGCACCGTTACTGCTGATCACCGTCGTGCCCGGCAGGCGCTGGGTGAGATCCGCTGACAGCACCCGGCCGATCATTTGCGCGATCGGTTCGCCCCAGACGTCGTTTGCCAGCACGTCGAGCCGATAATCCTCCGACGAGCGCACAATTTCCGGCCGCTCCAGGTAACGGGCGACCGCGACCTGGTGCAGCACGACAATGTGCGGACCGCCAGGTTGCGACCTGCCAGGAACTGCCGCCATTGTGTAAAGTGACGGATTGGGCGACGTGCAGGCGGCCAAGCCGGCAGCCGCACCAGAGCAGAGCAGGAATGTTCGCCGACGCACGCTTTGCTACTCCGATCCGTTGTTGGTGCGGCCGCGGATCAGCGCTTCCGGATGGCGGTCGAGCAGATCAGCCAGCACCCGCAACGATTGCACCATATCGCTGAGCTGCGCCATCATGTGGTCAAGGTCGCGATGGAATTTCGAGTCCTCGCCGTAGCCCCCATTGGTCGAGACCACCAGCTTGTTGGTGTTGGCGAGCATCGCCTGCAAGCTTGCCGTCATCGCCGGCAACTCGCGCAGCGCGGGTGTCGCCGCGGTATCGAGCCGCTTGATCAGAGCCTGCGTCGCGGCCATCGTCGCAGCCATGGACTGTAACGCCTGCTTGGTTTCCGGCCCCGCCGTCAGCGCGTTGGTGCTGACCAGCAGCGCGTTGAGGTTGTCTCCGATCTGCTCGAACGGCATTTGATTCACCTTCGCCAGCAGGTCGGTGACCGACTGGCCGATGTCGGCAAACTGTCCGCCGACCGTGGGGACCACCATCACGCCGTCCTGCATCGAAATTGCCGCCGGAGGGGCATTCGGGAAGAAGTCGAGCGCAATCGTCATTGAGCCGGTCAGGAGATTGGAGCTGGCGATCTGGGCGCGCATCCCATGCTTGACCAGGAACTCGGCGTTTTGCAGCGGCCCATGCTTGGCTGCCTCGGCGCTATTGGCGATGCGTTCCGGATCGATCTGGAATCGCACCGGGGTTCGGATCGTATCCGCCTTGGCGTCGTATTCGACAGACACCCCGGTGACCTCGCCGATGCGCAGGCCATGGAACGTCACCGGCGACCCGGGCGCGAGCCCCGCCACCGAGCCGGGGAAGTAACCCATGGCCAGCAACCGGCGGCGGTACGACGCATTCTCTGCTGATTCAAAGTCTGCGTAGAGCGGAAACACCTGATTGGCCGTACTGACTGGTGTGGCGAGCGCTTCCTCCGTTGTATCGAACGCCACGCCACCCAACAGCAGGGCCTGGATGGATTCCATCTGAACCTTGACACCGCCGCCGCCCAGCGTCACCGCCACACCGGAGGCGTTCCAGAACCGCGAACCTGCATGCACGTAGGTGTCGAACGGTGAACGAACGAAGACATGAATGGTCACGTCCTTTGCCATATCGCCGAGATCCCATCCGAGCACGGTGCCGACATTGATGCTGCGGAAGAACACGGGCGAGCCAACACTGACAGAGCCGACGCGGTCCGCGTGCAGCAGGAATGTACGGCCCGGCTGGTTGGAGGTGAGTACTGGGGATTCTCCAATCCGGTGAAGTGCAGCGATTTCTCGCCGCTCACTGAGGACGGCAGCAGCTCGATATAAGATCCCGAAATCAGTGTATCGAGCCCCGATATGCGACCGGCGAAAAGACGCGGGGTCACGACCCAGAATTTCGCCTGGTTGGTGAGGAATGGAATTGCCTCCCGGCTCATTTGCGCCGTCACCAGCACGTGTGACGCATCCGGACTCAGCGCGACTTTGGTTACCAGACCGAGGTCCACATCCTTGTGCTTGATGTGGGATTGCCCGGCCAGCAGCCCCTCACCGCTGTCGAAGGCAATGGTAATGGTCGGCCCCCGCTTGGACAGCGTATCCCACGCGAGCCAGCCGCCGATCAGGACGGTGACAATCGGGATCAGCCAGATCAGGGAGAAGCGGCCGCGCCGCGTGACGCGGGCGTGCGCCGGCGCGGTCGGCTGCAGGGCGGAGGACATCAGGATCAATCCCTGTGAACGTACCGCGCCGTGATATCGACCGCACCGCCCCGGGTCTACCCGATTATGATTTCGCCACGTCGGCTGGCTCAGCCCCTTGGCGCGCAGATGGCGGTGCGGCAACGCGTCGGCGCATGTGCGGCCGACGTGCTGGGTCCGATCCCGGATCGCCCGGCTGACGGCAGTGCCGCGCCGCCGAGATCGTGTCGGCATTGCACAAGCTCAGGCCGCAGCAGAGATGCAGTCAGGCAGCTTGCTCGATGATCTCGCGCGGAAGAGGTCGCGGGGTCCATCATGCCAGGAGGTTGCACAGAGGGCGCGACAGTTGCCCAACTGAGAAGGCTGGCATCTCGCCAGCGGCATAACGATAGGTCCCACCACGAAACCTGGCACAGGTGCGTGTGCCGCCACCTGTGCTCGCCCCGTGTTTCTAGGCAGCCTCCACGAAATTCACGATTGTCGTGACGTGACTACTCAGTTTCTTGAAATTATTGAAATGCTCTTCATGCTCCTTATCCACCTTGTTCAAATATCCAAGCAGGGGCTTTTTTGCCTCAACTATCTTGCGATTTTCCGCTTTATCTTTCGGGTCAAGACCTAGATTGTCGCTTTCAATGTCATCTATATACGTCAATCGGGCGCCCTGGTATTTATCCCAGTTCTTTTGGTGCGCATCGAATTTCTCCTTGAGACTCTTTCTGGCTTGGTCAAACTCTTCCCACGACTTGCCCAAGGCGTAACCGGTGTTGATGATCGTCTTTGGAAACTCCGGAATTTTCCCTTTGGTGCCCAGGATTTTCATTGCAGCTTTGACTGCATCGGCCCAGGTGTTGGCCATTCTGAACCCCTCCGGTGACGTTCAATACCTTTGGGCGGAACCCGCAGGAAAATTCATGGTAACTTAGCGGCAGAGGATTTCCAATGCGCATGGGCCAATCGCGGTTTTCGACAGCACGCATGCTAGCTAGTCCCACTTCCGGACTACGAACGGCGGCGACGTCGCGGGAAATAGCGGAAAACCTACACCCTGCCGAGCCTACTAATGTGCAACTTGACCAGATTCCTGGACGACGACAGTCGCGGTACGGCCGGTTACCAGACGCACGCCGGAGGGCACGTGATCAAGTGCGATCCGCACTGGCACGCGCTGCGCCAACCTCACCCAACTGAAGGTGGGATTCACATTGGCGAGCAAGTCGGCGCTGCCCTGTCGCTCCCGGTCTGCGATGCCGCCTGCAATGCTCTCGACATGGCCGTCTATCGTCGCACTCTCGCCAACCAGGTAAACGCGGACCGGATCACCGATCTTGATGCGCGGCAGTTTGGTTTCCTCGAAATACCCGTCCACATAGAAGCTATCGCTGTCAATCAGAGCGAAGAGCGGCTTCCCGGCATCGACGTAGTCACCCGGCCGCATGTCGAAATTGGTGACGAGCCCATTGACCGAGGCGCGCACTTCGGACCGAGCCAGATTGAGCGCGGCAACATCGCGGCTGGCGAGAGCTTGCTGGTACGCCGCTTCTGCCTCCGCTGCGGCGCTGCCGCGTTGTTGTTGCTGCTCCTCCGACACTGACAGAGCATTGAGCCGGTTATAGCGGCTCGCCTCACGTTCGGATTCCTGTGCGGCCGCCAGTTTGCTCTCGACAACGGCTTGCGCATCCCGAAGCGCTAACCGGAAACGAGCCGGGTCGAGACGGAACAGCACCTGGTCCTTCTTCACGGCCTGATTGTCATGCACCAGGACTTCGCTGACCAGGCCGGAGACATCGGCGGCGACCTGGACGACGTCGGCACGCACACGCCCGTCGCGAGTCCATGGCGCCTCAAGGTAATAGATCCAGAGCTGCCACCCGATGACCGCGGCAACGCCGACGACGATGGCAGTGACCACCATGCGTCCAAGGAGCGAGCCGAACCTGTGGGCACCCGAGCTTACCGGGGCGCCGGGGCGGCTGTGAGCGAGAAACCTCATTGTGGCCCCCAGCGTGTGGCAACGACGACCACGGCCCCCAGCACGATGACCAGCAAAGCCAGGTCGACCAGCGGCCGATGCCAGACGATACGATAAAAGCCGAACCATCGCAGCAATCGCCGGAGCGCGGCGGTCAGCGGAAGCGCCACTCCGACCCATACCAGGAGTGGGGGAACGAAAACGCCATAGATGTTGAGCTCGCCGATCATTGTCCGGTGATCATTTCGAGTGCGGTCGCGTGGACGTAGGGCGGCGCGTTGGGGAATAGCCCACGCCTGATCCCTCCGAGTTGCAGCAACAGCTCGCGGGTTTTGGTGGCAGGGTCCTGAACCGCGGTGGCAATCACCCGGTCGATGACATTGAGCAGCGAGGCGTCTGCCTGGTCGAGAGCCCGCCGGCGATAATGAGCGGCGATTGCGTCCAGCATAATACGGATGGCTCGGCGAAGTTGGTCCGGCAGGTGCACTGCATCGTGCTGCAGTCCGATGATGTTGACGCCGACGCGAACGTCAGCCAGGGCGGAGGCGGTGGCATTGTCGGCGCCTTCGACGCTGAGGGCGAGGCGCGGAACCACCAGGCCGAGCCGGTCCAACATTAGGGCCGCGAATTCGCTGAGCGTGGCTGGATTTTTGTTCGCGGCGATGGTTGCGATGTCGATGCGGTTGCGCCGCAGCAGTCGCCAGGCCGTCCAATCGGCACTGACAGAGCGGAAGACACGGATGATGACGGCCGTTGCGCCGAGGCCGAAGATGGATGACGCCGCGCTGTTCGCATAGCTCACAAAGTCGGCGCTGTAGCTGCTGGAGAGTGCGAGCAGGGTGGCGGCGACGAAGCTGATGGGACCGGCGACCACCGCGGTCGCCGGCATGCTGGTCAGCGCGCCGAGGATGAGAAACACGGGCGCAAACGCCAGCACAAGCATTTCAAAGTCATGCGCCTGCGGCAGGACGGCAAACAGGTAGATCGCATCGATCACGATTGCGATGAGCGCGGCGACGAGGAATCCGAGGATATGCGGTACCGGATCGTCCTGGGCAGCGAAGAACGCGCAGGCGATGGCCGCCAAGGTCGTGGCTCCGGCGCCGTCGGGCCAAGCGGTCGCGATCCAGAACGCGGAGATCAGCCCGATGGCGAGGATTGCCGCCAGTGCGGCATGCAGGGCCATCACATGGTCACGGTGCTTCAGCGTACGGGTGGTCTCAGCTTGGGCGAAGGTCAGCGTCGGCAGAGTCGGCTGCTCGGCTCGGACCTGCCGACGGAGTGCCATGATGTCGTGAACGAGGTCCGTCAGCTCGCGCAGCCGGACAAGCAGCCCGATCAGGACAACCGCCTTCCAATCGGTGGCGTCATCGATCGGCGGCTCCAACGCGTCGATGTCAGCATGCACTGCCAGCGGCTTCCGACAAGTCTGCGAGCCGGCCGGCCTGGATCCATGTGCTCATGCGGTCGAGGTACAGCGCGGAGTGGGGGTGTGATACCATCGATCTCGCGCAGGCTGCGGATGCGATCGGCGGCACCACTGACAACGGGCAGCAGCAGGACGATGCGCTGGTGGAGGATTGCAACGGGCAGCGTCGCGGTCTGCAGATTGGAGGTATCGTAGGCAAGATGCGTCGCCAGTTGCGCGATCTCGCCGGCATCACCGGCGACTTTGCGTCGCGCTGCCGTGGTTGTGGCACCTTCCTGGGCGCCTGACAGGACGTCGCAGGTCCATTCGGCGGCATCCCGGATCCAGTTGTCCAACCGGGCCGTCAGGGCGGGGCCAAGCGGTCTCGGAAAGACGATGCTGCCGATCAGAGTGGTGCAAACAATTCCAAGCGTAATCTCCTCCACGCGTGAGAGCACCACATCCCAGACTGTGCCGGGTGCGTCCATGATGGGAAAGCCGATCAGCGCCACGCTATAGCCGGCCAGGAGGAAGACATAGCTGCGCGGCGTCCGGTCCAGGACGGCGAAATAGATGCAAGCTCCGATCCAGAGGGACAGTGCGGCGATCAGCAGCACGGGTGCATTGACCAGGTTGGGGATGAGCACGAGGCAGGCGACCGCCCCGACCAATGTCCCATAGAAGCGGTAGGCGGATTTGGAGCGCATCGCGCCGGTCAATGGCTGGGCGACAATATAGGCCGTTGCCATCGCCCAATACGGCCGGTCGAGACCCATGCGTAGCGCGATCCAAAGTGCCAGCATCGCGCCGGCGAACGTCTTTACGGAAAAGATCCAGTCACGCCAGGACGGCAGCATTTTCTTCCGTTAGGAGTTGTTCGGAAACAACCGCGTCATCTCGTCATTCCCGCGAAAGCGGGAATCTACCGCCGCCCGTTGGATTCCCGCTTTCGCGGGAATGACGGTCAATTCGGTTATTCCATGACGAGCCCTTAGCCTCTGTGCGTGGTCCGTTGGGCGGAGTCGAGCATGGCTGCCCCCGCGCCAAACCTGTGCTGGTAGTGCCGGCGCAGGTTGGCTCCCCAATCTCGACCCTGCCGCCATGAATTGCCACCTTCCGGGACGGGCCGGCCGATAGCCTGGACGACCGTGGGTCAGTCTTGCTCCTGAGCTCGTTCTACATAGCCAATACGTTCTATACGCTACAATCACCGTGGGTCACCGTTGCATCGCAATGCTGCTGCTGCGCTACACCGCGGATCACTCAAACGTAAATCAACAACCAGTTCGGCACGACGAGGCGATTCTGAATGGCTTACCGTGATATCTTGCTGCGCCACATTAAGTCGTCGGTCGGGTTAATTCATTTCATCTCTTTCCCTCGTCGACGTATTCAAACCACCTTCACCCGGCGATGCCCTCGCTATTCAGCTCCAGCCCTCGACACAGCACTGAGGTCACCATGACGGCTTCTCGCGTCACGAAGCGCCCGCTGAGGTGGGCCTGATGCCCGCCCGTCCGATCTGGCGCGGGCACCTTCGCCTCGCCCTCGTCTCCTGCCCGGTTGCGCTATGGAACGCGCGGCATGATCGCGCTGGCGTACGGTTCAACCTGATCAATCCCGAAACCGGCAATCGTATCCGGATGGTCACGCAGGACGCCGAGACCGGAAAGGAACTGGAACGGCGCAATCTCGCGAAAGGCTACGAGTTCCGGAAGGACCAATACCTGCTGCTGAGCGATCAGGATTTCGACAGCATCAAGGTAGAAAGCTCATCGGTCATGACGATCGAGAAGTTCGTCGACACCGATTCAATCGATCCGGTCTATTATGATGCCGCATATTTCCTTGCCCCTGATGGCGATGCTGGCCGCGATGTATATGCGGTTCTGCGCCAGGCCATCGCCAAAACCGGCAAGACCGCGCTTGCCCGCGTGGTGATATCTCAACGCGAGCGTACGATTGCCCTGCGGCCTATGGGCGACGGGCTTATGGCGCACACGCTTTATGAGAATCGGGACCTGAACAGTTCGAAGGACCTGTTCGATGGTCTGGCAGAGATCAAGATAGACCCCGAGATGGTCCAGCTTGCGACGCAACTTGTGCAGCGGCAGACGGCCCAATATGACGCAGCCGATCTTGACGACCAGTATGAAATACGGCTGCGCGAAATGATCGACGCCAAGCTGAAGGGCGAAGGCATCGACCTGGAAGCCGAGGCGCCCGTCGCAAAGGATACCAACGTCATCGATCTGATGGCGGCGTTGAAACAAAGCCTCGGGCAGTCGTCGGCGAGGCCTGCTGGGAGCTCATCGCCTGCTGTGAAGCGCAAAAGGGCGTCCGGTGACGAACGCCAACAAGCCGCTCTCAAGTTGCCGATCAAAGGCGGCAAGCAGCAGGCCGATGACGCCGCCGCAGCTCAGCCGGTTGCCAAGCCGACACGCAAGCAGGCTTAAAAAGCGAGACCCCGTTGCGAGTGATCGGTCAATTCCGAGCGGTCCGCGTGCCCTCGTGATCGCTCTTGGTGCAATGGCCGAGCATTCGAAGACGCGGGGCCTGACGCTCGCAAGCGTCGCCGCAAAGTGCACTGCGCCGGATGCTGGACCGGTCCGGACGAAATGCATCCGACGGCGACCATTTGCGGGATCGAAGCTCCCCCTGTCGGATGTCGCTAGGCGCCCGGTTCGGCCGCATAGAGCAGCAGCCATGGAACAACGAACTCATGTCCCGCCCTTCCGTTCCACCTCCGCGGCCGCTTGGTCCTTCCCGTCCTCCACCGTATCGACGGCGCTCTCCACTCTATCCGGTCACAGACACATCGACACGCCGCACGAGTCCCGTAGTCCTGTCAGTGAAACTAAATGTGTCCGCTCCTGTAAAGCCGGTATCTGGTTTGTAAGCCACCCTCGTCGATTGTTGCATTCTGGTTATCGTGATTTGGCCGTGAGTGGGGGCGTTATTGATGCGCAAGGACGCCGCCACACCTCCGGCCCCCGGTCCGAATAAAAACACCGAATAACCGAACCAGCACCATCCGCCGTCATTGCTCATCTCGATCGTAGCGGGCCTTGAAAATCCGGCCATTGGTTCGGTGCGCCATGCGCTCGCTGGGAACTGAAGGGGAACCTGTGATCTGCACGATTTCGACCGCTGAAGGGCGGCCACGCTCTGTCCACCCGCCGGCATTTGCGATGTGCATCCGGCGGCACAGCCAATTCCCAGAAACGCAAACACCCATGAGCGCATTGCATTATCCCCCAGCTTTTCTGAAGTGGTATCGACGGACTCCGTTTCGATCAGGGGAAGATGACGACCTCCCGCCTATGATGTGACATGGCCTTGTATCGCCCCGCTTCGGCCAGTCGGCTCGATCGAAGTCGGGCGACAAATCGGTACGCCACGGCAGGTCCGGTTGACGTTCCGGCGGCCTTTTCGCCCCGATGTCCAGTCAATGTCAGGTTCGCGCCCGACCGATCGACGCAATGGAGGGATAGACCAGATCGAAAGTCCAAGTTATTTCAACCATATACACTGGCGTCCCCGGCGGGACGTGATGAGTGGTGGCGTGGCACCCCTAGAAACTCCTTGCTTTCAGCCGTTCTCTAGGCGTATTGCGGGGGTGATTAGTGGTGGCAGTTTGTGGTGGCAGGCGTGCGGGAACCCAAGGAAGCGAAGCCGGATACCAAGTGGCTGGAGCGGCGGAGCCATACCTGGCACGTCGTGGTCTATACACCGCGCCATCTGGTCCCTGTGCTGCGAAAGCGAAAATTCGTCGCATCCCTGCAAACGAGGGATATCAGGACCGCACAGACCCGGCGGCATGCCGCGTTGGAAGAGTTTCGACAACTGTTCGAACAGGCTGCCAAGGAAGCCCAGCGGCGATCTGCTAGCGACCCTGGCACCGTGGCGCCCGGCGGTGGTGAGCCGGATTGGCTCGCGTCCGCCCGGCGCTGGCGTGCCGCTTTCGAGCGGTTCCATCAAGGCGATGCCGGCGCGTTGACCACCACCCGCGAACCCGAACCCGGCCAGACGAGGGAAGAAAACGCGGTGGCTGTGGCCGAGTCACTGGTAGCCGAAGAAGCTGGCGATATTGAGTGGCGGCACGGCCGGGCAGCGGCTGAAGCCTTCACCGGCATCGCCTATGGAACCCGGACGCCGCTCCTTCACCACCTGGACGCATGGTTGGCGGAAGGCGGGAAGAAGGGTCCCTTGAACCCGCGCACGGCGGCACAATACCGCAGCGACCTGGAAGGTTTCGCGGCATGGTGCAAGCGTGCTGGGGTTCCGGTCACGATCGAAGGCATCACAAAGGACATTGCCGGACGGTTCGTCACCGAATATCTGATAGGTAAGAAAATCCATTGGGCCACCGGCAACCGCAAGATCACTGCGGCATCGTCATACTGGCGATGGCTGCTAAAGCGTACCGCTGCCACCGTGAACCCATGGCAGGGTCAATCCCTATCGAAAGGCAGCAAGGCCAAGAACGGTGACAAGCCGAAGCGCCCCTTCATGGATGATGAAGTTGTCGCGCTACTGGCAGGCAACGCGGATTCTGAGTTGTCGGACGCCATGCGGGTTGCCGCGCTAAGCGGGATGAGACTTGAAGAGATCTACAGGTTGACGGTAGCCGATTGTGCTGGCGGATGGTTCATAGTGAACCGTAGCAAAACCGAGGCAGGTGTCCGTAGGGTGCCTATCCACCCTTCCCTATCCGGCATTGTCGCCCGGCGCTGCGAAGGGAAACCGGGATCGGCGTACCTCTTCCATGAACCGGGACCAGAGCGGGAAGGCCGGGAGCGCAGCGCCGCACTATCAAAGCAATTCGGCCACTACCGCCAGCGTGTAGGTGTCCACGACAAGTCCGAAGGTAGGCGCCAATCGCGTGTGGATTTTCACTCGTGGCGAAGATGGTTCATCACCCAGGCACGCAATGCGGGTATCGACCGTGCGGTTGTCGCCGCAGTGGTTGGCCATGAAGCCGGAAATCTGACCGATGACACCTATCTCGGTAGGTTTAACGATGAACGGCTGCAGGCTTGCGTGGAAGCGGTTAGGTTGCCAGATTACTCCGCTGTAATCTTTTGTAATCAGGCGTAATCCGGCACAATTCGCAAAAATATATTTCGATGGCATAAACGTTTGAAACGACGCATGGGAAAATCGCCAAATCTCCAGGCCAAGGCTGCACCCGTGCCGACACCGTAATACCCATCATGTCTGCAACCTAGGACATTCCGAGTTCACAACGTTCATGTAAAACGTTTAACTGGCGCTTTTCCGTGCTCGGCGGGATAGTGCTTCTCGCGGCGCAAGCAAGAAAACGTCGCCGGTCCTACCCCTGTCGCTGGTCCCTAATGGGACTACGACCGCGAGCACGTTAAGTGCCAGCACAGGATGAGACCGGCGCCTTACCCTGGAAATTAAAGGACAACTGGTACGCAATCCCGCGCACGGGAAACCAGCAGCGGCACGTGGCGTGCCGATACCACGCCACGTGCCTAAGCTGCGAACCTAGGACCATGCTCTAATGCCCGCAACCTCTTCCAACTCTACGCCTGAAACGAGAAACTTGGAATTGGTCATCAAAAATGCCGATGGTCTGGTTTTAGCCGTGACTCTACACCCCTACTGTTGCACGGACATTGCTCTCGAATTGATTTCCCGACTCGTGGATGTCGCCGCGGAAACCATCATTGAAGTTCAGCAAGATGATGATTAGCGCGGCCTGTTTCGTCGCTGGCGCCGCTATGCTGGTCGGTGCTGGCGTCTTACTGATTGCATCGGCAATGTTCTAGGAACAGCGCCACCCGCTGCCGTGGGATATTAAACGACAACGGGTGGAAGCCGTCCGGCCGCGGCGGACCCGGTCCTGCACCGTTCCGCCTGCCCGGCCTTCACGTGCGTCTCGCTTTTATTCGCACGGTGATTCTATTGAAAAGCGAACCGCCGGGTCTGGATTCTAAGAACAGACCCGGCGGTTGCATTTCGGCAGCGGCGGACAGCGGTAAAGAAAAGTAAGAAACCCGCAGGTTCCCGCCTGCCCTGCCTGGCCGTCGTGAAGCCAATGAAGCAAACGACGGTTTCTCGTGGAACTAAAGTGTAAGTGTACTGATGAATATCGCTTCAAATTCGTCACGTTTCAGGACTAAAATTCCGCTGCTAACGCGAGCAAGGTAATCGGTCGGGTCCACGCGGACGCGACCATTCGCAGTCGTGATTTCGAGATGGCTTCCCAGGGAGAGCGGATTAGCGGCCATAACCCAGGGTGGCAATCTCGGTGCATCGCGACCCTGACCGGTCCACTGGTAGGCATCAATAAGCAGGCTTGGTTTCGGTCTAAAGGTAGTCATGGTCTAATTCGCCGCTTCGTAATTGCTCAAGAAAGTCTCGTGCCGCATGTGACACGGCTCTTCATTCGGTTCTGAAACGACCCAGTCGCCGTCCGATGGCAGTCGCGTCACGCCGGTATCGAGAGACGGCATCGCCCGATATCGATGACTTTGATGCGGTCCAACGCGGAACGCTTCCACCAGATGGTCTGGAGCACCCGCTTCGCGATGCTCACGCTTCACGCGAAAAGTGGCCATCTCAAACTCCACCGGTTGGGTTCGCAACGACGCGCGCCGCTTGATCTAGCAGGTCGTGATTGATATTTACCCCGTTCGCGGCAGCGCCGAGCATCTGCTTGGCCGATTGGTATTTGATGAGTTGTTCGCTCGTCAACAAGTAGAAGTCGACTTCCTGTGCACTCGCCTTCCGCAGCACGTGCTGCGCGAAATAAGGCGGACTCGAACCGTGGCGACTGGAGCTGAGAATGTTCAGGACTTCTTTAATCGTTCCGGTCGTCAGACCCTGACCCGAGAGTGCCTTACCGATTTTCGACTTTTCGACTTCTTCATCGTCGTCTTCATCCGCAACGTCTTCTTCACTATCCGGAAACGCCGCCTTGGTGGCTTTCGCCAAATTGGTGACGCTCTCGATAACGTCCATCTGCGATTTCTTCAGCTCGCTGAACTGTTCCATCATCGCACTGAACCGGCGATAAAGTTCGGTGATGCCGCTCTGAGTCGCAGGGTCGCTGGACCAACGCGGCAGTTGTTCCGCACCCGCACCGCTCGCGCTAGTCGTGGGACTGACAGGAATTTCCTGCCTGGACGGAACCCTGCTGACATAACCAGCGGAGATACCATCGGCTATTTCGGAGTCGAAATCGATGGAATCGTCCTCAACTTCGTCGCCAGGGAATGATTTTCCCAGGGAGACGAGCTTGCGAATCGCATCGTTCCACGTGGCACGACGGCTGCGCGGCGCAGGTACGGCGGCCTTCATAATGCTGCGGTGCTCGCGGTCCTCAAGGATCGCGCGAGAAATATCAAGGCTGTCGATGGTTGTCATTTCTAGTATATAACCCTGTAAGAAAAAATGTTATGCACGAGCATTACACCAAGTCGAGTAAGGCTCAAAGGTCTGAAATGAAAGCTTCGCAAAAATATTCCGCACGAATTCTCAAGTTCCACATGCAGGAAGCCGGAATTTCCGCTAGTGAACTGGCCAGGAGAATGGACGATGTTCACTCGTCAGTGGGTCCATGAACTGGTGCACGGCAAAGGTAACATCGGTATCAAGACAGCAGAACGCTTAGCGAAGGTATTTAAGGATACTATCTGTAGATTATTGGATGGCGGTCGGTTACTATGGACGCCAGTGAAATGGGCATTGTAACCACAATAAAGCATCCAGGTGAAGCACTCAAGATAATCCTGTACCTGCGGAAGCTACAGCAGAGAGACCTGGCCATTCGCATGCGCACGTGGGATAGCGAAATAAGCTCAATAGTTTAGGCAAGTACTACGTCGGAAACTACTTCGGCATGCGTTTGGATTTTGCACTGGGTACGAAAAAGGTTTTTGGCGGCGACTGCAACAGAGATGCGATATGGGTCCCGTGCAGATGCGCATACAGATAAGCTTTGAGCAGGAGACTTGAACGATGGTAAACGATGAAGTATTGGCCGAGATTGAAGCCTTGTGTTCGCAGGGTGTGGACCTGAATATTGCTCTATTGTCTATGGACCTTCCTGCATCTCTCGTATCGGACCCGCAGGTTCGGCAGGTGGCAGAGAAGGGTCAAGCGGTCTGCATGGTGAAGCTTACTTCTGCACTGCAAAAGAGCGCGGAGCGTGGAAACGTCACTGCCGCAACTGCACTGCTAGGTCGGCATGAGCATGTAGATACCGCTCCGGTGGAAGAGAAGCCGTTCTCGTTTTTCGACAGCCCGTGGCCAGAAGGGTGTCATCGATATAACGATTGGCTGACTGCCGCCATTCCAGCCATTCAGAGCGGGACCGATATATCTATCATCGAAAGCTGCCGTCCTGCTTTATCCCAGGACGATATGGATTGGTTCGGGAGAAACATTCACGGCTTTTTAGACATAGACCTAATGCTCGCCGCGCAAGGCGAGCTGATGGTTGTCGGTGACGATGGCTCTATCTCGCCACGTCGGGAAAAGGATAATACCAAGTTCAATTGGTTTAAGAATGAGTTGGAGTACTTCGCGGTGACTAAAACAGCCAAACGGATTGACCCGGATGCGGTCCGCAAACTGGCAGCGATGGGTTTCGACCAGAGGGTGATTGCTGCCAAGATGGACCTATCGCCTAGACAATTAACCTTTAGGCTTGGAAACGACCCCGTGCTCCACCGAGCATGGCAGGCGGGTGTCCAAGAGTGGAAGGCCACTAAGGCAAAGGCTCCGGGTCCGAAAAGGCGTGGACCGAAACCGAAGACCAGTCTCATTGCAGAAATGGATGCGAAAGAGAAGGCCGATATAGCAATTCGGGTTTCTCAAACGCTCATGGCGAAGGCTTTGACCGGCAATATTGCCGCCTGCCGGTATTTGCTGGACCGGATATCACCTATTTCCCGAAAATGAATGCAGGAATAGCGGTTTAGCGGGTTACCAATAGCGGTTTACGGCATTTATTAGGTGTCAGAACCGCTATTCCGTGAGCGAATTAAATAGCGGCTTTCGGGAATGAAAATTTGAAATTCTGTCGAGCGGTGCCAGGCCACCGCTCCCGCCAGTCATGCGTTCCCACCCCACCTGGCATACCGTTTACGCATTGCCTGTGGCGCGAATGTTGTCCGGCAACACTGTTGCCACACTGCACCACTGCATCATGCGCGGCTTGAACAGCCGCATATGAGCACAATTTGCCTTGACCAAACGATACACAACGCCATATACAATCCCACGACGTTCGGTGTGGGAGTGTGTAAATCATGGCTGACGGCAAATTTATTTCCTACACGCGGGTCAGCACACAGAAACAAGGCGCATCTGGCCTTGGTTTGGAAGCCCAACGTGCGGCAGTGGCGGATTCCTGAACGGCGGCAATTGGAAGCTGCTGGCCGAGTCACGGAAGTCGAAGTTCGGCAAGCATGCGGATAGACCCAAACTGGTCAAGGCGATGCACCATTGCCGTATCACCGGTTCAACCTTAGTCATCGCCAAGCTAGATCGCCTTAGCCGTGATGCGCATTTCCTGCTTGGCCTAGAGAAGGCTGGCGTGGATTTCGTAGCGGCCGACATGCCGAACGCGAACAAGCTGACCGTTGGCATCATGGCCTTGGTGGCCCAGCAGGAGCGAGAAGCTATATCGGCCCGCACCAAGGCCGCATTGACCGCAGCAAAGGCGCGCGGAGTGCAGCTAGGCGGATATAAAGGTGGACTGTTCCGAATGCCCAGGACGGCGCGGGAGCCAATAGGAAAGCCGCAGAAGCCTTTGCTGCACAGATTGGCCGCTGGCTCGGGAACTCCGCGAAAGCGGTATGAGCTTGGCCCAGGTGGCCGCAGAGCTGGTGTCTCGTGGGATCCGCACGCCACGTGGTGGAACGTGGACTGCCGCTAGCGTACGGAATGTGCTGAACCGCATCGGCTGACTCCTAACCCTGAATCACTGACTCCGCGTGATCACCAAAGCCCGGGATTACGTCCCGGCCTTTTTTATTGATTCTGCGTATCAATTGTCGGCTGTCAGAGTTCGCTAGCCCGCCTCGCCTTTTCACGGATCGGCAGACCCGCCCGGCTTTCAGGCCGTGGCGGGTTTTTCTTTGTCTGCGCCGTTCGTTAATTCTTCGATACGGAGTGGCCGCGAGGGAGATGTAAATAGTGATTAACATTTCGTGAGTTGGAATTCTTCGAGCGAGTGGGCGGCCTTATTCGTCGCCATCGTCTTCTAATGCACGATAGGCTTTTAGCCGCGCTGTAGCGGCTAAATACTCGTCCCCGGTCGTGAACAGCGGCGGCCTGGCTTCCTCATTCAAATCGATAGGGGGTAATTCGAAGGATGGCGGCTCAATACCCCCCAGGAGATCGCTCGCCCGTTCCTGCGCAGCCTCGAAAAACTCCACGGCTTGCCGTGCAGATTCCAGCCGCCCGGCTACCTCGGATCGCAGCGCCGAATAATCCGGGTGGTCGAGTAAAAACCGCTCAGCTTGGTCCCGCCAATCCCGCTCGGCATCTGCAATACGGTTGCCAAGAGTATCGTCATAAAAAGGCGCAATCGCATCGCGGGCGATCTGACGCAGATCATCGGGGTACAGGGCGATCATGGCATCTATTTCGGTCTGCTCACGCCCCATGCGCTCGCGCCAGTGATCGGCACGGCGTTCGGTTTCTTTTAGCGGGGTTGATGGCAGATCGAATTGCTTCACGTGGTCCAGCGTTAGGCCCGACGTGGTAAAGCTGAACGTCCAGGTCAGGAAACCGCAGGTCCTTAAGGGCCTGGAGCTTGCGGGCGACGCTGATAGGCATCTGGTGTCCGGCGGGATCGAAAGTCGCTAAAGTAGAAGACCACTGCAGGGCGCCCGTCCTGCATCGCCCGATCGGCCAATCCATAAACTTGCGTATCGCTGATCTCCCCGCTCGGCAGCAACAGCTCGCCTTCGACGCTTCGCGCGAGTGGGCGCAAGATGGCAGCCAGAGGAAGTCTTCTCCCCTATGAAGATCAACCGGTAACGCTGGCGCGCAGTCAGCCCGGAGCACTCGAACCTGGGCAGCGCTTCATTCAAATCCGGGACATACGCGCTTTCTCCCGCCGACAGATGCCATTCTGGGGTTTTGGCGCCCAGAACGTAGATCTCCGGCGCCGCGTTTCGCTCATCGACGATACGATCAAACGGCACATGCCCTAACCAACGCGCGGTTTTGGCGGCCCTGGTGGCGAACCACGACCATGATTCTTCCGTGTTCACGAACAAGTCGCCGTCTGGCCTCCGCACGTCTCCCTTCGCGACAATTCGATAAAACAGCCCCCGCAGGTGTATGGTCTCGAATGGACGCAGGTGCTCGCTCACCCGGTCAGCGAACCACACAGCATCACGATGCCCGGCAGATGTGTGCAGGCGATAGGGGTCATTTTGCGCCGCGAGCACGGTCAAATCCGGAAGCTTAAGCCTTGATTGCTTTTTCGCGGCTCTGATCGCACGCTCCAAGCGGCCGACGAAATCGGGCAGCGTGCCCCCGCCCGATTTTTCATACGGCAAGCCATGTGAAAAATCCGGCGCATCACCCGCACCGGTGGCCGTCATAATAGGTCATTTAGTTACATCCTATGCTTTGATAATGGTGATAGCGGTTTCGCACCAGCTTCTAATACGTTTGATTGCGAGTGACGCACTGTGACAGGAAGCTCTGTAATCGCGCTACACGCGCGCGTGAATCGCTCTATATATAGCGGCCGTGTCCACTGCATACGTTGCTATAGCAGAACGATATTAGCCCAGCAGACCGTGTAGCTTCGCCACCCCGTGCGGATTCAGGCGGAAGCCCTGCGGCGGCTTGAGCCGAAGACCAGTGAACCCGCGTGCTGCTGTTGGCTCCTGCGTGGCTCGAAGCGACCGCCTAGCCACTTTAGAGAAGCGCGTTTTGCGCCATGGTACCTGCTCGCCGTTCTGCTCCATCCATACGCTGATAGGAGCTGTAAAGCTCCGCTACCGTATGTCCAGTGCTCAGGTGCCTATGTCGCAGCACTCGTCAAGCCACGTTAGTGACGGAGTCTTCTGCCTGAAGATATTGCATCGGTTGCCTGCCGTCACAGCTGAAGGCGGTGCCAATCCAACACGCTGCCACTGCATGCATCCTTCAATCATCCATGCCAAGATGCCCGGCCATTCCGCTTTGAGCTTTTCACTGAGTTGTCTGGTCTCGCTCTTCGAGCGGGATCGTCACGGTGAACGGGATAAGGTTGAAACGGCGCCTTATGGCGTGCGTCCACAGTCCGCAACCCTGGCTTATGGTTGCCGGCGATGAAAAGCTTGAATTGCGGGGTGAAGGTAAAGAAATCCTGGCGCATGAACCGCGCGGTGATTGGCGTCTCCGCCCGTCAAGGCTTTAATCTTCGACTTCGGCCCAGTGTCTGACCCTCTTCGGTTTCTTGGGCCGTCACCAGCCGCGCACCGCGCAGCATGGCGAGCTCGGTCGAATGCCGTTCGTTACGCCACTGGCAGTGAAAGTATCCATAGTTGCGACTGTGGCGTAAGTCACCCATCAAAGCCGGTGATGGCGTGTTCAGGAGATACGCCTTTACCGTTGGCGCCTGAACCGTGGCCGAAGAACAGTGCATGTTCACGTGGTGATGCCGGTCAAGCTGAATATCCGGCCACACGCTGCAGGTACGCCTGGAGGTCTCTATCCTGGGCGGTGATTTTGTCCAGGAATGCCAGCCATAGTGGGCACTCTCCGCCCGGCGCGACGGTCGTCATCCGCGTCACAGTAGTCTGTGGGCACGGTGTCGCGTACGCGACCGGTACGGAGATCCGTGATGCCGCCTGGAGTGCATAGCAGCCACGGGTCTGAATCCCATTGCTCGGGAATGGCGGCCATGCGCCGGTCGGCCCGTGCGAGCCTTTCCACGGCCGCTACCACCTTTGCGCTTGCCAGCTTATCGGACGTGTGGGGTACGTTGCATCCGGCCGCTGCTTCTCTGCAGATCGCGCGGGCATGGTCGCAAACTTTGAGCGTGCTGTCTTTGCTCCATACGGCGCCGCTCCACCGGAGCCAGTGGCCCCATGCGTCCACGTACCGCAAGTGCTGCTTGGTGTTTTTCGGCGAAGGTTAGTGCAAGTCGATCTTCGCTGTAAGTCGGTGACTGATGTCGCGTCGGGTTCATATTCGGCGGTCAGGGTCCGTGCTGTTGCCGGCATCGTCCATGGTAAGGAACTTCTGGACGTGGTCGTTGCCGAGTGCGATCGCTAAGGTCACCAGATGATGCCACCCGCCGCGCCAGCCGCCAGGGCGGCTTTTTCGAGTAGACGGTTTCCCATCTCGCGAAGTTCTTCTTCAAACGCATCCGATTCGGTCTTGCGTTCGTGCCCGATCCAGTGCTGAGCCCATCCCGCCGCCGCGAGTTGGACCATCAGTATCTTCCGATGGACGTCCTAGGTTGCCGTGTGCTATCAGCCCTGCCATGGCTGCGCCTGCGGCGTACAGCAGGTCGTCATAGACCCGTGCGGTCGGGTCCGCGTGGGGGCATGGTATGCGATGGAAAACGTCGGACAGCATCGACCGCTTTGAGATAAGCGGGCGCAAGTTTCGTGGCGGGGTTGATTCCCGCTTCTTGTTGTGGCATTATATACATCCATTGGAAATTGTCGTTTCGTTTAGCACGGCCGCCTTGGCAGGGCGGCCGTTTGCATTTGGCTATGCGGCTTCTTTCACCACCTGCCGGTTGATGAATGAGTGGATAGGTCCGCCGTGCGGATAAAGGTCGCGATCGCCGACCTTCACGCTTCGGCAGCTCGCCACGAGTTGAAGAGATTGTAGAGAGGCTTTTCGGAGATCCGCAGGATTTGCCGGGCTTCGTTGACAGTCGTTAGTAGGTTGGTTTCAGTGCTGCATTGGCGTTGGTCCCGAGCTGGTTGTTGCGCGGTTGTATCTACCGGCAGACGGAACCAGACCACCTATACCTGATTGCATCCGCATTGCCGCCATGCGACAGTTGCGGGTGTAACACCCTATTCCAGCGCGCGCTCCACCACCGCTATTGCCGTATCCAGAATTTCCGGCTGCTCCTTCGCAATTAGCGAGCACTGCTAACAGGTGTTGCAATGCACCCGTGATGTAGCGTTTTGCCTGTTCGGCAGATACCGCAACATCAGCGGCGAAGGTGTTGCCGCCAGATGTTCGGAGAGTTTGCTCCCAGGTAAAAAGGTCATCAATGTGCTTGTTCATCGTTGGACTTCTTGCAGGTTGGCCTTATAGGTTTCCTTTTGCGGTCTTCACTGCCACCACTGCATCAATTATCCGCTGCATGTCTGTGCAGTCCGCAAAAAGGATATTGCTTTCGTATTTCAGCAGTGCTTCTTCGAGTATGCACGTCATCAATTAAGGACTTGAACTTGAGCCATAGCTGCATCAAGTGTTCGCTGTGACTTGTGTCTATATACATTGTGGTGTTCTCCTGAAATTAATTTGGAGAACCCGCTTCCCGCTTGCGTTGACCCGGCCAGCGACGTATCTGTGAGGACCTTCCAAAATCCTTGTCGATACATCCTGGACCCGCGTATCCGCGAAGAGCGGTGCGCGGGTTCCGTTTCAATCAGCGCCCAGCAGAAGCATGTCGGCTCGCTTGCGCGGCACCATTACGCGATTTCCAAGCCGCAGAAATGGAATTTGACCGGTTTCGAGCGCACGCTCGAAAGCGCGTCTCCCTAGGCTGTACCTTTTCCTTGCTGCTACTCGGGTCAGCATGATCCGGTCGTCCTGTTCCTGTTCGAGCCGCGCCTTCTTGCTTATGACAACGGGCTCAAGGTCCGTGGTGTCTCGGTATTCGCGTCATCCGTAACGCTCCTTCGCCGCGATCTGCATCACAAGTAGCAAGAGCGTGCAGCGTCACCTATAGGTCATCGGCAGAGCCCCGTGTCACTATGTGATTAACCTCGTTCAACGCACGTTTCCAGTTATCGGGCGTATAACTACCGATACGGCGTCACCCATAACCTCTCTGAAGCCAGGCGATTGCAAAGCACCCGTATCACTGTTACTCACATCAATGGAGGACAACAGCTCGACTTCCGGCCGATGAGAACCCTGGTGACCAGGGTGACCAGGGTGACCAGGGTGACACCCGGAAACAGGGAACAAACAGCGTTGTCACACCCCCCCCCTCGTGGCCAACGAAAAACAGTTGAAACGGCTATCGCGCGATTGGGTCTAACACTGACCCGCTAGATAATCCAAACAGACGCCGATAGAGGCCGACCGCCTCTGCCTCTGTAAGACTGGAAATGCATGGCCGAATGGCGGGTGGCCGAGGTCGTGCGCGAGGCACGCCGCCTCTACTACCTCCGCGTCGACCCCAAGCTCATGGCAAAGATCCACTTGGTTTCGTTCGCAAATCTGGGCCAGGCGCCTACCCACCTGGGCCACCTTGAACGTATGCTGCTGCCGCGTATGGAACACATCCGCTTCGCCGGCACGGACAATCTGCGTAATGCCGGCCAGCCTGCGAAATGCAGAAGAATACAAAACTCTGTCGCGATCACGCTCGAACGGGCGTCGTTGGTCGCTACCGCTGACACTGTGACGACGCCGTTCGCGCTCATCGCTGGACCAGCCCAAAGTTGGGCTAAGCCACTTTGAGCCTCCCAACCCTCAGTTCAAGTTTCGGACCTAACTCCGCGTTCCCTGAGTAAGCGCTCGCTGAATAGCGCGTTGGGCATTATAAGTGTCAGCCCATCGTCCTGCAGTTGACGGGCCAGCTCCGAAGCACTAGGGCCTTGCGGATGCCTCCTGAGCAACGCAGCAGCCTTCTCAAGGTCTCTCTTTCCCGTCATCACTTGACATCCCCTCGGTCCACACACGGCCAATCTGTCACTGCCTCCGTTATCATAGCAATAACCATCTCATCAGGCTTTCGGTCGCTGTGGCCACGGAGCGGGTAGCAGTTCGTGCTGTCACACCCGCACGATAGCCGAACAAGGAGAACAAAACAAGAACGCGGATTCGGCCGGAGTGCCTTCCTGTCCACCGCTTAGGCAAACGTGTGCCCCGCCTGCGCGCGGTCACGATGCGGGCGGGCTGTACTTCGAGCGGTGCGGCTGCCTTCGGCTTGCGCGGGATTCGGCTTGGCGGGCGAGCGCAGACGATTTGGATGGGCATGCCGGGGAGATGGCGACGGATGTTCCGTAGGCAAAGCGCCCGCCCTCTGCTGTAGGGCAAAGCCGAAAGCTAGCTAGGCTGCTGAATGCTTCAGCAGCTTTCGAGGCAGCGCGCTTTCAGGTTCGCAATGCCGATAAAGGGCTTTCTTAACCTGGGGGTCGGAGAGGTAACTTTTTACGTAACCGGACATACGCTCAGGCGCGTTGGTCATAAACGCGATCTGCTCCTGCCGGTCCGGCAAACGATGCTTTAACATGCTTCCCTCCTTCCGTGGCGGAGACGCTATCTCAATGGTCCCGGCGTTTCAACGGCCTTCTTCGAGAGGCGTTTCATAATAGGCCCGTCTCATTAACCAAAGATGTTGGCCGTGGTAGTCACTTGCCTGAAGTCACTGCAAAGCCCGCTGCCTTGAAGGTTCCGCATAGCTGCAGATCTTTTCAACAGCCTTCGTCGGCAGGTAAGAGTCTCGGGTGCTCATGGCAAAGTTCTCAGCGCCTGAGTACCTGGCAAGCCAATATCCCATTTCAAGAAGCAGAAGCCTTATTGTTATTCTGTCTGCCTTGGTTGCAATATTTCCAAGGATGCGCCCATCCCACAACTCTTCTTCGGTACCGTCATCTCCGTTTGCTCGTATCACCGTAAAGAAAAACTCATACTCCCACCCCGGGGTAGGCTCTAATCCAGCCATCAAGGAGTAATAGATAGGTTCTCGGTCATCCCGACCAATGCTGGCGACGCATACGGTGAGCGCGTCCTCTTGCAAATTTATCCAGCTTCCCCAGAGTCACCGAGCAAATAAACGTCATCACCGTACATTGTATCGGCCTTGTTGATGTGTCTAGGACGCGTGCCCTGGTCAATCTCGGTTTGTCGGAGACCCGAACAGCACTGAACGGCGTAATGGGTGCTCATTTGTGGTGGCAGTTAGTGGTGGCAGGCTCCAATTTAGTCAATTAAGTCAATAGTTTACAGCCACCGCGTCCCCGGCGGGATTCGAACCCACGGCCCCAGGATTAGGAATCCTGTGCTCTATCCGGCTGAGCTACGGGGACCTGCCGTAATCGTAATCCGGCTCGGGCCCGAGAAACAGGTCCCCCTCGGCGGAATCTCTCTCCAACGACTTGCCGCCAAATGCGACCACGTGAGCGCATCGATTGTTGCTACCGATCCCGGCCACACGAGCGAGGACAGCCATTTGACAGCAACCCCACCCTCCCGCATCCTTCCGGGCCACCGAGGGGGGTCCCGCCATCACCGGGACTGAGAGTTCGGCAGGGGTGCGTCGCACGACGCACCGGCGCCGGTGACCCTTGAACCTGATCCGGGTCATGCCGGCGTAGGGACGGGACCAGCCTCTACCACCACCCGCCCCGCAACCGGAATGCCATGAGGGAGAGACGCCCATGACAGTCCAGGCCAAGACCGCCGTCCGCCCATCCACCGTCACCACCGGGCCGATCGCCGGCTCGCGCAAGGTGTACACGTCGCCCGCCGATCATCCTGAAATCCATGTCCCATTCCGGGAAATCGCGCTCGATCCGTCGGCGCGGGAAGAACCGTATCGTGCCTACGACACCTCCGGCCCATTCACCGATCCGGCCGATCGCGATCGACCTTGAAGCCGGGCTGCCGCCAATCCGTCGCGACTGGATCGCCCGGCGCAACTTCACCCGGCTCGATGCCCGTGCCGTCAAGCCGGAGGACAACGGCAACGCCGCCGGCGACCGGCTGGTGCCCCCCTGCCCTGCCGACCACCCGGTCCATGGCGGCCATGCCGGACCAGCTTGTCACCCAGCTCGACTTCGCCCGCGCCGGCATAGTGACAGAAGAAATGGTCTACGTGGCGCACCGCGAAAATCTTGGCCGCCAAAAGATGCTGGATGGCGCCGTAGACCGCCGCGCCGACGGCGAGGATTTCGACGCCGCCATTCCGGCCTTCATCACCCCGGAGTTTGTGCGTGACGAAATCGCGCGCGGCCGCGCCATTATCCCGGCCAACATCAACCACCCGGAACTGGAGCCGGTCATCATCGGCCGCAACTTCCTGGTGAAGATCAATGCCAATATCGGCAACTCGGCAGTGACCTCCGGCGCCGCCGACGAAGTGGAAAAACTGGTCTGGGCCATCCGCTGGGGCGGCGATACGGTCATGGACCTCTCCACCGGCCGTAACATCCACAACATTCGCGACTGGATCCTGCGCAATGCGCCGGTGCCGATCGGCACCGTGCCGATATACCAGGCGCTCGAGAAAGTGGACGGCGAACCCGACAAGCTCGACTGGGAGGTGTTCCGGGACACGTTGATCGAGCAGGCCGAGCAAGGCGTGGACTATTTCACCATTCATGCCGGCGTTCGGCTAGCCTACGTGCCGCTGACCGCCCGGCGCGTCACCGGCATCGTCTCCCGCGGCGGCTCCATCATGGCCCGCTGGTGCCTCACGCATCACCGGGAAAGTTTCCTGTATGAGCACTTTGCGGACATCTGCGACATCATGCGCAAATACGACGTGTCGTTTTCATTGGGCGACGGGTTGCGCCCGGGCTGCATCGCCGATGCCAACGATGCCGCGCAATTCGCCGAACTCGAAACCCTCGGTGAGCTTACGAAGATCGCCTGGGACAAGGGCTGCCAGGTGATGATCGAGGGCCCCGGCCACGTGCCGATGCACAAGATCAAGGTCAACATGGAGAAGCAACTCGCCGAGTGCGGCGAGGCGCCGTTCTATACCCTCGGCCCGCTGACCACCGACATTGCGCCGGGCTATGACCACATCACCTCCGCGATCGGTGCGGCGATGATCGGCTGGTTCGGCACGGCGATGCTCTGCTATGTCACGCCGAAGGAGCATCTGGGTCTACCCAACCGAGACGACGTGAAAGCCGGCGTCATTACGTATCGCATCGCGGCGCACGCAGCCGATCTGGCGAAGGGGCATCCATCCGCGCGACTGCGAGACGACGCGGTCAGCCGCGCGAGGTTCGAGTTCCGGTGGGAGGATCAGTTCAATCTGTCGCTGGACCCCGACACAGCGCGCGGCTTCCATGACGAAACGCTGCCGAAGGATGCGCATAAGGTGGCGCATTTCTGCTCCATGTGCGGACCGAAGTTCTGCTCGATGAAGATCACTCAGGATCTGCGGGAAGATGCCGCGCGCCTTGCCGGACTGGAGCAGAAGAGCAAGGAGTTTGCAGAGAAGGGCAAGGAAATCTACCTTCCTGCGGCGGAATAGCCCGATCTTCCTTGCGGGGCTGCGCCCAAGGCCGTAGCACTTGCGGCCATGGCTGCTCCGCCTGCCCCGCTGGACCCGCGCGCCGCGCTCGACGCAATCGGCTTGTTACCGGACGTCGAGATCGACATCGCGCACGCGGCACTCGCGTTCGCGCGGATCGATGCGCCGCTCGCGAGCATGGAGCATGCGCGCGAGGAACTGTCGGCCATTGCACGCGACGCCGTAACCCTGACCCGGCGAATCGACGATGTCGATCTGGCAACCCGGGCCGAGGTCATGGCAGGGCTGCTGGTCGGCCGGTACGGATTTCGCGGCGACAAGGACGAGTACGACGATCCTGCAAACGCCAATCTCATTCGAGTGATCGAGCGGCGGAAGGGACTGCCCGTGGCACTCGGCGTGGTGTGGCTGCACGCCATGCGGGCCGCCGGATGGAGTGCGCATGGGATCGATTTCCCCGCGCATTTTCTTGTGGCACTGCCGGGAAAGAGCTCGCAGTTGGTGATCGACGTGTTCGACGCGGGCACGCTACTCGACGCGCGCGACCTGCGCCTGCTGCTGAAGCGGGTCGAAGGCGAACGGGCAGAGTTGCGTCCCGGACTGCTGGCGCCGATGAACACCCGTGCGGTGCTGCTGCGCCTGCAGAACAACATCAAGGTCCGCCGCCTGGATGCCGGCGATCTGCACGGCGCGCTGACCTGTGCCGAGGACATGCTGCGGATCGCGCCCGATCATGCCACGCTGTGGCGGGAGGCTGCGCTGATGCACCAGCGACTGGACCACGTCCGGGCGGCGTTGCGATGCTACGAGCAGTTCCTTGTTCTGGTTCCCCAGGGAGAGGTTGCCGATCGCGTCCGCCGAGTCATCGAGGAACTCAGAAACCACCTGATCTGACGCACGCCGGGACGGCCGGACTGCTTGGCGTGTTCGCCGAGTTCGCAACCAACTTGCGCGCCAGGAGTATCGGATGACCAACAGCGCTGACACCCCGGTCCACGATTGGCTCCGGCCGCGCCTGCAAACCCTCGTGGACGAGGCCGAACGTAACGGCTTCGATCGCGAAGCGGTGGTTGCGGTCATCACGGATATCATCACAGCGCCCCCCTTCGACACCGCGCTGTCACCGGAACCGGAATGACCTCATCGGCACCAGCAGGCGGCCTCAACCCAGCGCGCATGATCTCGGCAACGCGATCGAAGCGGCTCGCCCTGTCGCCCGCAGGACAGAGTTCTGGGAGACCTCGGGCTCCAATCGGGCTCGCCGATTAGCTCGTCGGGCTGAAGTCCATCGCGATACCGTTGACACAATAGCGCCGATGGGTGGGCGGCGGGCCATCCGGGAATACGTGCCCCAGGTGACTTCCACAGTTGGCGCAGTGCACCTCGGTCCGCATCATGCCATGACTGCGATCGACCGACGTTTCAACCGCGCCATCGATCGGATTGTTGAAACTGGGCCATCCTGTGCCGCTCTCGAATTTCAGCGATGCTTCAAACAGCGGTTGCCCGCATCCCGCGCACGAAAACCGGCCGGCGCGCTTTTCCTGCAGCAGCGCACAACTACCTGGCGCCTCCGTACCGTGGCCCCGCATTACCTCGTATTGTTCCGGCGAAAGGATGCCCCGCCACTCGGCATCGCTGTGCGTAACCGGAAATACCTTGTCGTCCATGCAAACTCCCCTTTATGCGAAATGCGGCATGACATCGGCCGCCAGCAGCTCGTGGGTTTCACAATCATTCCTGTAGGCGCTGCTGATCAAGAGCTGCACGCCGGCATCACGATACGCACCCACGAGATCGGTGACCTGTGACACTGTGCCGGCAAAGCCGTAATAGGACGGCGGAACAGCCTGCCTTTGGCGCTTTGCCGCCAGTGCGGCCTCGTCGCGCGCCAACAGGAAGCTGATGATGCTGGTCCTTTCGATCGCGTCATAGCTGCGCTGCGCCGTTTGGCAATGGCCACGGAGTACCGCGAACTTGTGCTTCACCATGTCGGGGCCGCCACCAACGTTGCAAGCATCCGCGAGGCGGGCGACGGCGCGCAGCGTAAGCTGCTCGCCACCGCCAGCAATCATGATCGGTGGGTGTGGTTGCTGGATCGGCTTCGGTTCAAGGATCGCATCGTCAGTGCGAAAATACCGACCGCCAAATGTCGTCCGCCGCTCCGTCCATAGCGCGAGGATGAGCCGCACAGCCTCTTCCATCTGGCCGATGCGCACGGCAGGCTTTGGCGAAAATTCCCAGCCGTACTGGCGATATTCCGGTTCGTGCCAGCCCGCACCGAAGCCGAACGTCAGGCGTCCGCGACTGATCAGATCGACCCCAGCAGCAATCTTGGCGAGATGCGCCGGATTGCGATAGCCGACAGACGTGGCGAGTGTGGCGAGACGAATGCGGCTGGTAACCGCCGCGAGTGCCGCTAAAACCGTCCAGCCCTCCATGAACGGCTCATCAGGCGCACCAACGTTGGGAATCTGGATCAGATGATCCATCACGGAGAACCACGTGAACCCATGAGTTTCGGCCCATAGCGCCTTCTCCTTCACCGCTTCGAAGATTTCGGCTGGATCCGGTCCAAACAGCCATGACGGGTTGTGGATGCCGAACTTCATTGCGTCCCCCTCGCGCTCGCCCAACTTCTCCGCCGACCACAGCCTCGGCATCCGGCACCCCTCGCCCGCGGGGCACCGCGCAGTTCCATCGCACCATAGCCGAGCATGGTGACCCGCGGTCCTGTGCGCCCGAGTTCCCGCTTTGGCGGATCGGTCATGACTTTCCTCCTCGGGCGTTGCCCGGTTTCCGACGGCAACGCAGGCGCTTGCGCGTTGTGCTGGACCGTATACTGCGCCGCAGTCGGCCGCAATTCGACAGCACCGCCGGCTTGCGACCGCCTCAATCCCAAGCTAAAGGCATCGTCACATCTTCCTGACCGTAAGCGACATCGTCGCGGGCCACGACTCACCGGCTATCGCGCTGCCACTCGGCCGTTCAGCGCATTGGCGCGGAGCTGGCCGCGCAGCGCCGTGAAATCGATGCCGGGGAGGCAACATAGGTTCTGATGCACTTTCGGCAGCACGGCTGCACTCGACCAAGGGGACGGTGAATTGAGCTTTTCGGCAGTATTCTCGCGCGTGGTGGCGGTGGTCGGTGGCGCCGCGCGCGTGTCGCGACAATTGACGCAGGGGTCGCCCGAGCCGGCCTGGGGTGCCGCCCCCACGATACCAGAGGCGAGGTCGCAGGGCAGTATCCCGACGCTCAAGATGCCGACGGCCCAGGGCTGGACCGAGGGACAGACGCCGGTCGCGGCGCCGGGACTCAAAGTCAATGCGTTCGCGACCGGTCTGAAGCATCCCCGATGGATCCACGTGTTGCCCAACGGCGACGTACTCGCCGCCGAGTCCGCGAACGAGCCCCGAGAGGTCATGCGGACCATCTTTGACTACGCCATGGTCAGCACGATGAAACGCGCCGGCGCGGCGGGGATCAGCGCGAACCGCATCACGTTGTTGCGCGACGCGGATGGCGACGGGGTGGCCGAAATCCAGGAGGTGTTCCTGGAGGGCCTGAACCAGCCGTTCGGCATGGCGATGCTGGACGATACATTCTACGTCGGCAACACCGATGGCCTGGTTGCCTTTCCCTACGCGATGGGCACGCGTCGCATTTCCGCGCCAGGACACACACTGGCCACGTTCAAGCCCGGCGGGCACTGGACGCGCGGCATCCTGCCAAGCCCGGACGGGAAGAAGCTGTACATCGGGGTCGGTTCGTCCAGCAACATCGCCGAGAATGGCATGGAAGCCGAAGCAGGCCGAGCCCTCATTTACGAGTTCGATCGCGCAAGCGGCAAGGGCCGCACCTTCGCCGGCGGTCTGCGCAACGCGGTCGGCATGGCGTGGGAGCCTCAGACCGGTGTGCTGTGGACGGTGGTCAACGAGCGTGACGGGCTGGGCGACGAGACGCCGCCTGACTATCTGACGTCGGTACGCGACGGCGGATTCTACGGCTGGCCTTACTGCTATTGGGGGCAGACGGTGGACGACAGGGTACCGCAAGATAGGGCGATGGTCGCAACGGCAATTACACCGGACTACGCGTTGGGTGGGCACACCGCGTCTCTGGGCTTGTGCTGGCTGCCCGCCGGCACGCTTCCCGGCTTTCCGGATGGCATGGCCATCGGGCAACACGGCTCCTGGAACCGGAGCAAATTGAGCGGCTACAAACTTGTCTTCGTTCCATTCGAAAATGGCCACCCGGCCGGACCGCCGCGCGATATCCTGTCTGGCTTCCTCGCGCCGGATGAGCGGGTATCCTATGGCCGGCCGGTCGGAGTGACCATCGGTCCGGACGGCTCGGTGCTGATGGCAGACGATGTGGGCGATGTAATCTGGCGCGTGACAGGCAAATAGCCGCGCTCAGCGGGCCTACATCGGCTCCGCATTCCGTTCGGCCATCATCGCGGTGAACGCGGGGCGCGACTGGCACGCCGAAATCCAGCTCTGCACGTTCGGCATGTCGGTGAACAGCTCCGGTGCCGCCTGTGCGTAGCGGATGATCTCGGCGACGTTCAGATCGGCAACAGTGAAGCGCCGGCCGACGAGAAATCCCCCGCCCTCGTGCAATGCCTTGTCCAGGACAGCGAATTTTGGCCGCAGAGCGGCCACGCCTGCCTCATAGGCGGCGGTGTCCCGCGTCTTGACCGCGGCGGCGTTCTGCATGACCCGCAGCGCTGGCGCCTCGCATTCCGTGGCGGCCCACAGCGTCCACATCGTCATCAATCCTTCCTCGCGCACGTCCTTCGGTGCCAGCGGGCCACCATGCTTGCGCGCCAAATACAGCGTTATGGCAAGCGATTCATTTAGCATGAAGCCATCGTCATCGATGGTCGGCACCAGCCCGTTCGGATTGACTGCGCAAAATTCCGGCGAACTGGTATTCAGCGGTGCATCCGCGGCAGCAGGATTTGATAGCCGGTTGGATTGGATGACCGGCACATGCTCAAACGGCACGCCGAGTTCCTTGGCCATCCAGATGGGTCGGGTCGCACGTGACCGCAGAACACCGTAGATCTTGAGGGTCATTGGGTGGGCCTTCTTCTGTCGGGTTTGGGTCACTGTATTGCCTTGTACGCGCCCGCGATACCCTTAGTCGCTCATCGGGATCGCTCGGCGAGACATCTCGCCGAAATGCTTCGAGCATCACGGCCCAATCGTGACATCGCCGGCGTGACATGCACGGTTGCCTGGAATAGAAGTGCAGAGAGCCGACACTGCTTGCGGGCATTTCAGGTGTCGCTCCCGCCGCATGACGCAGACGCAAGCTGCGCGATACGATTGCCGATCTTCGAGGTTACGATGGCCACTGCTCCGATCGCCCGGAAAATCATCGTCGGCGGGATCGCCGTGAATTGCTGTCTGGAAGGTCCCGAAACCGCTCCCGTCGTGATGTTCGGAAACGGTCTGGCCACCGGAACGGCCATGTGGGAGCCCCAGGCCGCTGCGTTCGACAAGCACTTTCGCGTGCTGCGATACGATGTGCGTGGGCATGGCGCGACCGAAGCCACGCCGCCGCCGTATACGATCGAGCGGCTTGCCGACGATGGCGTCGATCTTCTCGATCGGCTCAGCATCGGCAAGGTCGCCTATGTCGGTCTCTCGCTTGGTGGAATGATCGGGCAGGCACTCGCCGTCCGCCACCCGCACAGGGTTGCATGCCTGGTGCTTTGTGACACGACGATGCACAGCCCGCGCGCGATGTGGATCGATCGGATCGCGGCGATCGAGGCGAACGGACTCGAACCGCAAGTCGAGCCGTCGATCGAACGCTGGTTCACGCACAGCTTCCGTTCCAGCCAGCCGAAGCTTATCGACGACATGCGCGCGATGATCCGCGCCACATCACTCCACGGCTATCTCGGATGTGCGATGGCGATGCGCGACATGCGCCTCGAGACCGTGGCACCCCGCATCGCCCAACCGACCTTGATCCTCGTCGGGCGGGATGACCGCTCGACGCCGGTTGCCGAAGCGCAGGCCCTGCACACGGCGATCCCCGGATCGCAGCTCGAAGTCATCGAACACGCCGCGCATTTGCCCAATATCGAGCAGGCGTCGCGGTTCAACGCCGTACTGGTCCGCTTCCTCGACGCGCATCTCGCCGCGTAGCTTACGGCATCACGGCGCCATGAAGCTCGGCGCCCTCCGCAGTCAGGAACGGCAGCGCCAGGTCGTGAAACGCGTCCGGCTCTTCCAGTTGCGGCGTGTGACCGGAGTTCGGCAGCACGGCGACGTGGCAATCGGCGATCTGCTTCTGCATGGCCGCCGCATGTTCGGGCGTGCGTGCCTTGTCGTGGCGGCCCTGAATGATCATGACGGGAACCGCGATACTACCAAGACGGTCGAACGTATTCGAGGTCGCATTCGAACGTGCCGCTTCCACCGCCGCGGGTTGCGACGCGCACATCGCGATGCGCATGACCATTTCCATCCGCTCGCCGGATTGCGGCTGGTGGAAGAACCCGGCAACGACAGACCCGGCGGTCGCCGCGTTCCATGGGCCGCTCGCGAGAACATCGGCCTTGGCGAGTGCCGCCGCCGGATCGGTCGTGAACGCGCCTGTCGCAACCAGCAAGAGTCGCGTGAGCCGATCGAAGTGGCGGAGCGCGAAATGCTGTGCCACCACCCCACCCATCGATCCGCCGACGAGGACGATGCGCGATATGCCCTGCGCGTCGAGCATGCGGGCGACGGCGTCGGCGTATCCTTCCATCGTGTATGGCCCGGGCTGATCCGCGGAGCCGCCGAAGCCGGGAAGGTCCGGTGCGATCGCGGCACGACCGCTCTCGGCGAGCCGATCCAGGGTGGGTTCCCAGTAAGCCGAGGACTGGCAAAAGCCATGCAGACAGACCACCGGCACGCCCGCGCCGCGACGCTCCATGAAGTACATCGCTCGATCAGCCCTGCTTCTTCAGGGCCCGGGCCTTGGCCGCGGAAGCCTCCAGCGCCGCCTGAGGTTTGGTCTGCTGCAGCAGCACGTTCTGGATCTGCTGCTGCGTGAAACGATCCCATTCGCTGTACCACGGAGAGCTGATGTTGTCGCGCATCTGTGCCGTCGCGTATTGCTGGCTGCGCACCTCAAGGTCATAGCCCGCGGCCTTCTGTGCCGCGATGATGTCCGGATCGTGATCCAGGGACTGGTAGGAATACCCAACGCCGAACTTCAGATACCAGTCCTTCGCCGTGTAGTACGCACCGCTCTTGTCCTTGCCGCCCATGAAGGAAATCAGCCGCCAGTTGGCATCCTTCTGCTTCGTCTTCGAACTCAGGCCGTACATGCGCGCCCACCCCATCGGCCCTTTGCCGACATCCTTCAACGCGGGGAAGCGAGTGATCTGGATGTCACCGGCGCGCTTGCTGTACGCCTTGTTGTTGGCCCGCGGCAGTACATTGCCGACGTTCGAGGTGAATACGCCCTGCCCGCCCAGGAACGCATCGCGCGCCTGCGTCTGATCCATTTGCAGGCCGCTCGGGTCCATGATCTTCCAGGTGTGCATGGCGTCGACGAGCCATTCCAGGACACCGAGCGCGGTCTTGTCTTCATTCGGATAGATCGGGTCGAGCGTCGCATTGAAGAGATGCCCGCCCGAGGCCAGCACCATCGACCAGAATTCGCTCAATCCATCGACGTCCGTCTTGTAGCCCTTGAGGATCGGGTATTCGGTGCCCGCCTTCTTGACCTCGAGCGCGGCGTTCTTCAGTTCATCCAATGTGACCGGCGGCTGTGCGACATGCGCCGCGGCCACGGCCTTCTTGTCGAACATGTACATGAAGATGTCACCATAATACGGCGTGCCATACTGCTTGCCGCCATACGACATCGCCTGGCGGATGTACGGAAACATGTCCGCGTTCAACGCGTCCAGGCCGCTCATGCCGTCGATCGGCTGCACCCACCCGGCCTCGACCCAGGCGCCGAGATCGGTGTCGCGGATATAGAACGACTCCGGCTGAGATCCGGCGACGAACAGCGCAATCATCTTCTGATTGTAGGACTGCATGTCCAGCGGTGTGTAGGCGACGGAGATGTCGGGGTTCTGCTGCATGAACAGCTTGACGTCGGCTTCCGTCACCTGCGGCTCGAACGCCCAGCCGGAGAACGTGATCTGGGTTTGCGCGGCCGCCCACGCGGGCTGCCCGATGGCGGCAAGCGCCGTTCCTGCCAGGAAGGCACGGCGCTGAAGCGGAAGCGAAAGGCGATGCGTGGTCATAAGGTTTTCTCCTCGGATTGCCCGGATATGGTTGCGTCGAGACGTCATCCCTTGACCCCGCCACTGGTCAGGCCCTGCACGATCAGGCGCTGGCACATCAGCGCCAGCAGCAGCGGGGGTAGTACGGCGAGCACACCGCCGGTTGCCATCAGTGTCCGCGCTGTCGTCACATCTGTTACGAATCCGGCGACCACGACCGGCACGGTCTTCGATGCCATCGTGGTGGTCAGGATGACCGCGAAGAGATAGTCGTTCCACGCGGTCATGAATGCGAAGATGGCGGCCGCGGCAAGACCGGGCGCGGCCACGGGGATCAGGATCTTCCACAGCATCCGTACCCAGGTGCAGCCGTCGACCAGGGCGGCCTCTTCCAACGACCGCGGGATGCCCTGAAAATAATTCTTCATCAGCCAGATCGTGAACGGCAGCGTCAGCGTCAGATAGGTGATCGCCAGGGCGGCCAGGTCATCGAGCAAATGGAACGTCTTGATAGTCAAATACAGCGGCACGATCAGTGCAATGCCCGGCACCATCCGCGAGCCGAGATACGTCAGCAGCAGCGGCATCCTCCCCGGGAAGCGCAGACGCGCGAAGCTGTACCCGGCGAGTGTTCCCAGGACCAGATTGAGCGCCGCCGTCGCGGTCGCCGCCACGAGAGAGTTGAAAATCCCCGGCAGCGTGTTCTCCGCGGCCCGGCTGCCAACCACGGCTTCGATGCCGGAGGCGTGGATGAATGTCAGATAATTTCGGATCGTGAAGCTGTCCCAGCCGATCTTGGGCGGCACCGACAGGACATCGCTCTCGTGCATGAAACTGGTCAGGACGAGCCATGAGAACGGTGCCAGGACATAGATGGTCACCAGCAGCCCGCCGCCCATAAGCAGAAGCGTCTGTATCCGGCTCTGCGCGCGCGCCGCTCTCATGCCTCGAACTCGCCGCGGCCATAGAGGATGCGGAAATAGATCACCGACAGGCCAAGCGTGATCAGGGTGACGATGTAGGCGTAGGCGCTGCCGTGGCCGAAATCGAGGTTTTCGAACGTCGTCAGATAGGTCGCCCAGGTGAGCGTCGTCGTGGATGTACCCGGGCCGCCGGCGGTCAGGACGTAGATGATATCGAATGCCCGCACCGCGAGCATGGTCTCCAGGATCAGCACGATCAGCAGCGCCTGGGCGAGCCAGGGAAGCGTGATGTGCCGGAACAGCTGCCATGAGCGGCAGCCGTCGACACGTCCGGCGTCGTAAAGTTCCGCCGGGACGCGCTGCAATGCACCGAGAAACAGGATCGCGGCGAGTGCGAACTCGTTCCACGTGTGCGCGACGATCAATCCGCCGAGCGCGTATGTGGGGACGTCCAACCAGCCCTGATAGTGCTCGATCACCCCGAGCCAGCGCAGCAACGCGTTCAGCGCGCCGATCTTCGGGTCATAGATCCACTGCCACATCAGACCGTTGACGACCGGTGGAATCGCCCAGGGAATCAGGATGACCGTCCGCACGAAGCCGCGGCCGGGAAAGCGACGGTTCAGCAGCAGGGCGACCGCAAGGCCAACCGAGACGATGATGATGACGGCAATCACCGTGAACACGACGGTGATGCGCAGCGCCGTCCAGAAGTCGGGATCCGCCAGGATGTCCAGGTAGTTCTGCAGCCAGACAAGACGGAAGATCCGCGGCCGCCGCAGATCGTAGCGGTGCAGGCTGACCCAGAAGGAATAGCAGATCGGATAACCGACCAGCAGTAGGATCACCAAAACCGAAGGCGCGTTCAGCAGATACGCAAACAGTGTGGTGCGCCGGCTGATCCACGTTTTGCGGCGCATGACCGGAAACACGGCCGCCGCCAAACCGAGCGGACCGGGTCTTTGAAACTGCGCCTCGGTGGGCACCTTCATCCCGTCGCTCCAACTGCTCGCAACGCAAGGACGTTGCGGACGCGTGAGCGTACGATACCTCGCGTTCCGTAGTTTTGCAACATCGCGTGCGCATGGAGTTCTGCAACCAAGCGGCCCAAGGTCGGCACCGGCGTGTGCCTGGCCATTCAGCGCGACACGATGCAGACGGCGAAGCTCGTCGCTTCCATGCGATCAGACCAGTGGTGGACGATTCCTGTTCGGCATCGGCGGTGGTTGGAGTGCCGAAGGGGCCGGGGCATATGAAACCACCTGATCGTCAACGTCCCATCGATGCAGACCTGTACAGAAGCCTCATTCGCCGGTCATTCTGGGTGGCGCGTTTCCGTGGGCCGCTCGACGGGCCGTGCGGTATGCTGACGGCTGGTATCCCAACGCAGCAAGCGGCAACCCCGAGGAATATATCCCTGGCTTTTGACAGATGACAGAGGAGGCGGACGGGTCGAAGGCCACCCATTGGTCGAGCGGTGGATTGGCGACCAAGCTGGCCGGCAGTTCAGCGTTCGTGCCCACCTTCCATTCCGTCGTATCCATGCGCATATAGCACCAGCGCCACCACGAGATGCGGCGCACAGACGTGATGACAGAGTCTGCCGAACGGAGGACCACTCGATGCAGCACGAACGCCAGCACTACGTCAACGGAACGTGGGTAGAGCCACTGGAACCGGTTCTGGTGGACGTCATCGATCCGTCGACCGAGGAGGCGTTCGCAAAGATTGCGGCGGGTGGACCCAAGGACGTTGACCGCGCGGTCACGGCGGCGCGAGCGGCATTTCCCGCCTTCGCGCGCACCACACCGAAGGAGCGCCTGCAGCTCCTGGAAGCTATCCTGGCGGAATACGTCAAGCGGCGGGACGACATCGCCGCGACGCTCTCGCAGGAAATGGGCGCACCGCTGCAATTCGCGCGCGAGCGCCAGGCCGCCACCGGTTCCAATCACCTCAACCGCATGATCGAGGTGCTGCGGCACTATCGGTTCGAGGAATTGGACGGCACGACCTTGATCGCGCGCGAGCCGATCGGCGTCGTCGGGCTGATCACGCCGTGGAACTGGCCGATCAATCAGATCGTCTGCAAGGTCGCGCCGGCGCTCGCCGCGGGCTGCACCATGATGCTGAAGCCGTCCGAGGTTGCGCCGTTGAACGCGATCATCTGGTCCGAGGTGATGCACGCGGCGGGCGTACCAAAGGGCGTCTATAACATGGTGCAGGGCGAGGGTGCGGTCGTGGGCGAGGCCATGTCCGCTCATCCCGGCATCGACATGATGTCGTTCACCGGGTCCACCCGCGCCGGCATCCTGGTCGCCCAGGCCGCCGCCAAGACCGTCAAGCGCGTGGCCCAGGAACTCGGCGGCAAGTCGGCCAACATCCTGATGCCCGACGTTGATTTCAAGAGCGCAGTCACCAAGGGCGTGCTCGGGATGATGGGCAACAGCGGACAATCCTGCAGCGCGCCCACGCGCATGTTCGTGCCAGCCGATCGACAGGATGAGGTGAAGGCCATCGCCAAGGCAGTCGCCGACCATCTCGTCGTCGGCGACGTGAAGGATGCGCGCACGAACCTTGGGCCGGTGGTCAGCGAGGTTCAGTTCAACAAGATCCAGCGGCTGATCCAGGCGGGGATCGACGAGGGAGCCGAACTGGTGACCGGTGGACCAGGCCGGCCGGAGCACCTCAATCGCGGCTACTTCGTGCGTCCCACCGTGTTCGCGAACGTGCGCAACGACATGACGATTGCCCGCGAGGAGATCTTCGGCCCGGTGCTCGCCATCCTGCCCTATCGTGACGAGGCCGAGGTCGTGGATCTGGCGAACGACACGGTCTACGGGCTGGCCGCCTATGTGCAGTCATCCGATATCACCAACGCGCGTCGGCTGGCCGGGCAGATGCGCGCCGGCAACGTTCACCTGAACTATCCCGTCGGTGACAACGCCGCGCCATTCGGCGGCTACAAGCAATCGGGCAATGGCCGTGAATACGGCAAATGGGGTTTGGAGGAGTTCCTCGAGGTCAAGGCGGTGATCGGCTACAAGGCGGCGTAACCACATTCATCGCTATCGTCGCACGCAATTCGAACACGGCGACCAACGTCCTGATCATTGGGTGGGGTGCGAGCAGCGTGCTGCTCGCACCCCATGCCGATCCATCTACTTCATCGTCAGCACCATCCGGAAGCGCGCATCGCCCCGCATCATCCGTGCATAGGCTTCCGGTGCGCGCGCGAGCGGCATTGTCTCGATCATCGGGCGCACGCCCGACAGCGCGCTGAAGGCAAGCGTATCCTCGGAGTCGATCGAGGCGCCCGAGGCGTGGCCGACGATGCTGCGACTCGCGCTGATCAACTGCAGCGGTGAAACCTGGATCGGTTCGAATGCGGCGCCCACCACAATCAGCCGGCCGCGCACGCCCAGCCCGTCGATCACCTGCGACATCGCCTGCGCACTGGTGGCGGTCGCCAGCACGGCCCGCGCGCCACCCAGCGCATTGAGCGCCTTCGCCACGTCATCGCTCGCACTGTCGAGATAATGATGCGCACCGAGTTGGCGGGCGAGGTCCGCCTTGTCGGCGCCGCGGCCGATCGCAACGGTGCGGAAGCCGAGCTTGTTCGCGAACTGCACGCCCAGATGGCCGAGGCCGCCAATACCCAGGACCGCGACCACATCGCCCGGCATTGCCCCGCTGTGGCGCAGCGCATTGAAGGTCGTGACCCCGGCGCAGAGCAACGGTGCGGCTTCGGCGGCACCCAACTCATCGGGAATGGCGGCGAGTGCATCAACCGGAGCCACCATCGCCTCGGCATAGCCGCCGTCATACGAGATGCCAGGGATGCGCAGGTTGCGGCAGTCGATCAGCCAGCCACGCCGGCACGGGTCGCAATGCCCGCAATGGCCGCCGAACCAGCCGACGCCGACGCGCTGCCCGATGCGCCAACTGGTCACGCCAGAGCCGAGCGCGTCGATCACCCCGGCGATCTCGTGTCCCGGGATGCGCGGAAAGGTCAGGCCGGGCATCTGCCCTTCGACCGTGAAGCTGTCGCTGTGGCATACGCCGCAAGCCTCGATGCGAACGCGGACCTCGCTCGGCCCCGGCTCAGGCACTTCGCGATCGACCAGTTCCAACGGGCCGCCGGCCCGCGTCACGTGCGCTGCCCGCATCTTCGCCATCGCTACCTCCCGTTTGATACCACGTCACAAACGCTGAATTGGCTCTCACAATCCCCGATTGGCAAGGCAGGGCAATTCGAGTCCCAGTGAGAAGTTAGGGGTCGTTCGGAAACAACCGCGTCATCTCGTCATTCCCGCGAAAGCGGGAATCCAGGCCGCCGCTGCTGGAATTCCCGCTTTTGCGGGGAATGACGCTCCGAGGGAAGGGAGGCAGGAAGTTGGATGTGCGAGGTCTGGGATGGAGCAAGGAACAGTCTCGGCAGTGCCCGATCGGACTAAGCAAGGGACAGAGACCCACGAGCGCCAATGGTGGTGGGTGGAAGCTTCGATCTGGACAGAGCGCATGGTGTCGGCGCTGGACAACAGCCTGCCCCTGCGGAGGCGGGGGGTCACAGCATGCCCTCGGGCCGGCCTTGGCCGGACCCGGGGGAGGCAAATGGTTCAGCCTGGTGGACAAGGTCATCCGACCGACAACTCTCGACGGCGCATGGCGGAAAGTCGCGCGGAACAAGGGGGCGTCGGGGGTGGATGGCCAGAGCATCGAGCGGTTCGCGGCGCAGGCGGAACGGTATCTGCACGAGCTTCATGACGATCTGAAGGACGGCAGCTACCGGCCGAGCCCGGTCAAGCGGGTGGAGATTCCCAAGGGCGATGGACGAACTCGGCCGCTGGGGATACCGACGATCAAGGACCGTATCGTGCAGACGGCTCTGAAGATGGTCATTGAGCCAATCTTTGAGGTGCAGTTCCGGCCGGGTAGCTACGGCTTCCGTCCGGGACGGCATTGCAAGGAGGCGCTGCGGGAAGTCGATCGGCTGGTGAAAGAGGGGTTCACCTTCGTGGTGGACGCCGACCTCGCGAGCTACTTCGACACGATCCCGCACGAACGGCTGATGACCCTGGTGGAAGCATCGATCAGCGATGGCCGCGTGCTGGCGCTGATCGAGAGCTTCCTGCGGCAGGACATCATGAAGGGCATGGAACGGTGGCAACCGACGAGCGGCACGCCGCAAGGCGCGGTGATCTCGCCGCTGCTGGCCAACCTGTATCTGCATCCGCTGGATTGTCTGATGCAGCGGAGCGGACGACGGATGGTGCGCTATGCCGATGACTTCGTGATCCTGTGCCGCACGCAAGCGGAGGCCGAGGCTGCCCTGCACGACGTGCAGGCATGGGTGGCGGAGAACGGGCTTACGCTGCACCCGGACAAGACGCGGATCGGTGACTGCCAACAACCGGGGCGGGGGTTCGACTTCCTCGGCTACCGGTTCGAGGCAGGCCGACGGCTGGTTCGCAAGAAGAGCCTGAAGGCGCTGAAGGACAAGGTGAGGGCGCGAACGCTCCGTAGCCGAGGCGACAGCCTCGGGCGGATCATTCACGACCTCAACCCGATACTTCGGGGATGGTTTGGCTACTTCAAGCATGCCACGCCAGCTTTGCTACGGCGTCCTCGACGGCTTCGTGCGCCGACGCCTCCGCGCCATCCTGCGCAAGCAGGAGAAGCGCCCCGGCATCGGGCGATGCGCGGCCGATCACCAACGCTGGCCCAATGCCTTCTTCGCTGCTCATGGGCTGCTCACCCTTCGCACCGCCTTCGAGCAGGCGAGACACTCCCGATGAGGAAACCAACAACTGGAGAGCCGTGTGCGGGAAAACCGCACGCACGGTTCGGAGGGCGGGGAGGCAAGCCTTCCCGACCCCTATCGGTTGATTCTGTTATTTCCTGACGAGCCCTTAGCTCCCCACGGGACCGATCGGCATGTTGGCGACACTGTGAGCGATCAAGGCAGGCCGATCGGATCGAAGCCGTACTGGCGAAGGATCGCCTGGCCCTGCTCGGACAGCACGAACAAGGCGAAGCGCGCGGCCAATGGATCATCGGACAGAACTATCAGACCGTAGGCCGGGCCGACGGTCAGCGACGGCGGCAGCGGAACGCTCGCCAGCCCTTGCATGTCCCGTATGACCGCTTGCGCGCTGCTGCAGTCGCCAAGCATCACGTCAGCACGATCGGCGAGGAAGATGCCCTGCACCGCACCTCGTCCCGGCACGAGCGGCTTGCTGTTCGGTCCGCCCACAAGCTGCATGGCCTTCTTCTGCAAGATGGCCTGGGCGCCTGGATGCACCGCCTCGGCTCGCGCGAAAACAGCCCAGGCGTAGTCGCCGCCGGGGTCGGCGCCAGGTGTGGAGGTTGCCAGCCGCACGGACGGGTCGAGCAGTTTGTCGAGCAGGTTTTCCGATGTCAGGCCAAGGCTCGTTCTTGCCAACGCGCAAAGCCGGTTGCGCGTGAACATCACCACCGACGATCCGCTATGCGAGCGTGCCAGCCGGCGCGGCTGGTCCATGTCGGCGGACGCGAAAACATCAACGTGATCGCCGCGCTCGACCCTTTCGCGCAGCACCCCGGAGGGACCAAATACCGGTGGCGCGACATCGCCCGCGGCGGCCGGAAACGCCTTCACCATATCGGTGATCGCGGAAGTCAGGCTTCCCGCCGCATAGATCCGCAGCGGTTCGGCAAGGACGGAGCGAAGTGGAATCACGGTGGATATGGCAACGAGCACGGCCATGAGTTGTCTGATTCTGTTCGTCACCTGGACCCTCCTGGGCGCTGCCGCTATATCCCGCCCCTCATAGCACGCGCTTCGCCAGGCAGCGATTCCGGAGACCCCATCATGTCAGTAACCGAGCAGACACGCGCGAGCACCAAGTCGCCTCACCATGCGCAAATGCTGATCGCCGGTACCTGGGTGGACAGCAGATCGGGCGACACACTGGATGTCGAGAACCCGGCGAAGCGGAAGAAGATCGCCGACATCCCGCGCGCCGCCGCGGTTGACGTCGATCGTGCGGTGCAGGCGGCCGCGCAAGCGTTCCCGAGCTGGAGCAAGGTGCCACCGCGAGAGCGCGGCCGGCTATTGCTCCGCGTTGCGGAAGCGTTGGAGGCACGCGTCGAGGAACTGGCACGCATCATTGCATTGGAGACCGGGAATGCGCTGCGTACACAGGCGCGGCCGGAGGCACGGCTGTCGGCCGACATCTTCCGCTATTTCGGCGGCCTCGCCGGCGAGCTGAAGGGGGAGACGATTCCACTCGGCGAGCATGTGCTCAGCTACACGCGGCGCGAGCCGCTTGGCGTCGTGGGTGCCATCATTCCGTGGAATGCACCGGTGCTGCTGGGTGCGTTGAAGATCGCGCCCGCCTTGTGTGCCGGCAACACGCTGGTGCTGAAGGCGGCGGAGGACGCGCCACTCGGCGTGCTGCTGGTGGCCGAGGTCTGTCAGGAGTTTCTGCCGCCGGGCGTGTTGAATGTGCTGACCGGCCTCGGCGAGGAATGCGGTGCCGCCCTCGCGCAACATCCGGCGATCCGCAAGCTGTCGTTCACCGGATCCACCGAGGTTGGCAAACTGATCATGCGCGCCGCGGCGGATCGGATCGTGCCAGTGTCGCTGGAGCTCGGGGGCAAGAGCCCCGCGATCGTGTACCCGGACGTCGATGAAGACTGGGTCGTGGATGGCGTAATCGCCGGAATGCGGTTCACGCGGCAGAGCCAGTCCTGCACCGCGGGTTCACGGCTGTTCCTGCATGCCGACATCTTTGACAGCTTCCTCGATAAGCTGCGCATCAAGACACAGGCGCTGAGGCTCGGCGATCCGCTCGATGAAGCGACCGATATCGGTGCGATCATCAACGACAAACAGTTCCGCAAAGTCTGCGGATATGTTGATGAGGGTCTGAAGCGAAAGGATGCGCGATTGGTGTTCGGTGGATTGCCGCCGAAGGATGGGCCGCTGAGCGAGGGCTATTTCGCGATTCCGACTGTGTTCGCCGATCACTCCAACGACTGGCGCCTGGCTCGGGAGGAAATCTTCGGGCCGGTGCTGGTGGCGATTCCGTGGCGTGACGAGTCCGAGGCGATCCGTATGGCGAACGACAGCCACTATGGGCTGGCTGCGTACGTCTGGACCCACGAGATCGGCAGCGCATTGCGTACGGCACATGCGATCGAATCAGGTTGGGTGCAGGTCAATCAGGGCCTGGGCCAGCAGCCGGGCCATTCCTATGGCGGCTATAAGCAGAGCGGTATCGGGCGCGAATTCTCGCTGGAAGGCATGCTCGACAGCTTCACCCAGCGGAAGAATGTGACCGTGAACCTCAACACCCCGCGGCGCGGAGCGTAATCCGATGGCCACCCATCCGGCATTGACCGCCGGCCGTGTGGCGGTCGTAACCGGCGCGGCCAGCGGCATTGGTCTCGCGGCAGCTCGGCACTTCGCGGCCATGGGTCTCCGCGTCTGCCTTGCCGATCTGTCCCAACAGGCACTCGAACCCGCTGTTGCGGAAGTCGCTGCGGCTTCGCCAAACGGCAAGCGCGCGGTCATGGCAGTGCCGACCGATGTCAGCAAGCTGGACGATGTCGGCAAACTCCGCGACGCCGCCTATGGCGCGTTCGGCGAAGTGGGCGTCCTGATGAACAATGCAGGCACGGCCCCAGGCGGCGGGCCGTGGGAACACATCGACCGCTGGCGGCGTGTGCTGGAGGTGAACCTGTGGGGGGTGATCAACGGCGTGCAGAGCTTCGCGCCGCACATGCTGAAACAGGAAACGCCGTGCGCGATCATCAACACCGGGTCGAAGCAAGGGATTACCTGCCCACCCGGCGACACCGCCTATAATGTCAGCAAGGCCGGCGTGAAAGTATTGACCGAAGCTCTCGCGCACAGCCTGCGCAACGCGGACGGCGCGCGGATCACCGCGCATCTGCTGATCCCTGGCTCGACGTTCACCGGCATGACAAGCCGCGGTCGAACCGAGAAACCGCCCGGCTCGTGGACGCCCGATCAAGTGATCGACATGCTGATCGACGGTATGAACAGCGGCAACTTCTACATCCTCTGCCCCGACAATGAAGTGACCCGCGAGATTGACCATCGGCGGATTCTTTGGGCGGCACAAGATATCACTGAGAACCGGCCCGCATTGTCGCGATGGCATCCTGACTATGGCGCAGCGTTCGGGGAGTTCCTGCGCGGCCGATGATCAACCTGCCTGCGATCGGTGTGCCGCCGACAATCCGAAATGGGTCGAGGGTATCGTACGTGAGTGGACGGCGGAGGAACCGGCGAGATGACCGTACAGCGGTCGGTTGCACGGCGGACCCCTTGACACATTATCGGAAGTCGTTCCGTTTCCAATAGTATGTGCCTGTCGTGCCGGTATCAGTGCTCGGGGAAACATCAGCCAATCAAAACGGAGTACAAACATGACGATCCAATCAGCCGCATGACGCCAAGCGAGGGTTGCTCCAACCAAGAATTTCACCGGCTCGGTTTTTCAGGACCCATTGGCTCGGACGCCCCCGGCCGACCATATCGCCTGATAGAGTTACTTCACTCTGATAGGTAAGGCTTGAGCGTGCTTTTTTGAGCGTACGTCCGATCGTGTTGTCGCTGGCGCGATCGACGATATTCAGTTCCACCACGGCGGTTTCCAGCAGCGTCAACGTCCACCGCCTGCGTCCCTTGGGCGGCGGCGAACAGGCCAAGGCGATCAGCTTGGCCTCGGCAGCCCCGTCGAAAATGCGCCGCCTGGCGAAGTTGGGAGGGTGCTTGCGGAGCAGGGCGCGGTATCGAGACCTCCCTCCACCAATTGCTGGCGCGTACGGGCGACGGTGTCGACGCTGGTATCCAGCGCGTCGGCGATCTGGCCGTCACTCCAGTCCTCGCCGGCGTCCGAGGCATCGGCCTTCAGCAGAATGCGGGCCTTCAGCGCTTGCCGGGCAGGCGCTTTGCCCTTCTGGATCAGCCCATTGAGCCGTTCCCGCTCCTCGGCGCTGAGCTTGACGATGTATTTGTTCACAGCAGGTTGTTTCGCGGTCACGGCGCATCTCCGGCATTGCCGGAGATATCAATTCAGAGATCATCCGCAGAATCAACGATGCGAGGCACTAGCTTCGCCTGAACCCGTCTTGGCCCCGCGCTCTCCTCCGACCCTTCAGATCGGCTGCAGCAGGCCCGGCCGGGGGGTCGCTGCATGCTCCTTCAGCACCGAATCCGTCGCCGGATCCAGCTCCTTCAGCAGCACGTCGTAGCCCCACAGATCCGCCAGATGCTGCAAAACATGCCGCGCATCGCGCTCTTCCAGCAACACACGGTTCAACGCCCGATGATGCAGGATCAGCCGCCGATCGCCATCCAGATTCACATCCGCGACCTGAATATCAGGGAGAGTCCACGCGATATCGTACTGCTTGGCCAGCGCCCGCTGGATCTTGCGGTAGCCGCGCTCGTCATGAATCGCCTCAACTCGCAGGTTCGGCTCATTGGCGTCATCGACGACATGGAAAAGCCCGAACTGCCGTACCATCCGCGGGCTCAGGAACTGCAGGATGAAGCTTTCGTCCCGGTAATTGGCCCAGCAGTCGCGCAGCACGGCCATGGCATCGCCGGTACCGGCAATGGCGGGGAACCAGTGCTGATCCTCAGCCGTCGGCTGGGTGCAGATGCGCTCGATATCCTGCATCATCGCGAATCCGAGCGCATACGGATTGATCCCGCTATAGCGCGGATCGTCGAAATCCGGCTGGAACACCACGTTCGTATGGCTGCGTAGGAATTCTACCATCGCGCCGTCGGTCAACAGCCCTTTCTCATGCAACCGGTTCATGGTCCGGTAGTGTACGTATGTGGCGCAGCCTTCGTTCATGACCTTCGTCTGACTCTGCGGGTAGAAATACTGCGCAATCTGGCGGACGATGCGCAGCACCTCGCGCTGCCAGGGTTTCAGCCGCGGCGCGGTTTTCTCCAGAAAGAACAGGATGTTTTCCTGAGGCAGTTCCAGAAGGGCCCACCGCCGCTCTTCCGCCGACCGATCGGGTTTCGCCTCTCCACTCTGCGGCACGGTACGCCACAGATCGTTGAACATATGCTCCTCATGTTCGCGGCGCTCGCGTTCACGTCGTTCCTCTGATCGCAGGTCCATAGTCCGGCGCCGTGGATACCGATGCACCCCATGGTTCATCAGCGCGTGCGCCGCATCCAGCAGCCGTTCTACCTCCGCTTCACCGTACTTCTCCTCACACTGGGAGATGTAGCTCTTGGCGAATTCCAGGTAATCAAGGATGCCGTCGGCATCTGTCCATTGCTGGAACAGGTAGTTGTTCTTGAAAAAATGGTTGTGCCCGAACGCCGCGTGCGCAATCACCAGCGCCTGCATCGTCGCCGTATTCTCCTCCATGATGTAGGAGATGCAGGGGTTCGAATTGATTACGATTTCATACGCTAGCCCTTGCATGCCGGCCTTGTACATCGCCTCGTTGCGGGCAAAATGCTTGCCGAACGACCAGTGCTTGTAAAACAGCGGCATGCCGATCGAGGAGTAGGCATCCAGCATTTGCTCGGTACCGATCACCTCGATCTGATTCGGATACACATCCAGCCCCAATTCACCCAGCGCGATCGCCTCGATTGCGTCGTACGCGCGCTGGATGGTCGAGAACTCCCAGTCGGCCCCCTCGAACAATGGACGGACGGCGCTCGGATTTATGTAGTTCATGCGGTTGCGGCTCCGGCTGGCGCCTCTTTCCGCGCGAACAGTTCGCGGAATACGGGATAGATATCGCGCCGGTGGTTCACCTTGCGCATCGCCATCGGTGCGCCGGCACGACAGATGTCGCTGTAGGTCTGCCACAGGTCGCTGTCACGGCGAATGAAGCCCGGCGGGAAATGCTCGGAATCGCGTCCTACTTCCAGATACGCGTAGTACTGGCATACCGGCAGGATGCAGTTGGTCAGCAGGTCGGCCGTCCGCTCATTATCCGAGGCTGTGTTGTCGCCGTCCGACGCCTGCGCGGCATAGATGTTCCAGGAATCCGGGCTAAATCGCTCCGCGACCACCCGGCGCATCTCTTCCAGCGCCGTGGAAACCACCGTCCCCCCGGTTTCCGGCGAATGGAAGAATGTATCCTCGTCCACCTCCGCCGCCAGATGCGTATGCCTGATGAACACGACTTCCACGTGCTTGTATTTGCGCCTGAGAAAAATGTACAGCAGCACATAGAACCGCTTCGCCAGGTCCTTCATGTGCTCGGTCATCGAGCCGGACACGTCCATCAGGCAGAACATCACCGCCTGCGCGACCGGCTTCGGGTGTGCCTCGAACCGCCTATACCGCACGTCCACCGGATCGATGTACGGGATCAGGCCGGTGCGGCGAAGTTTGCGTTCGAGCTCTTCCAGCAATACCGCCCGCCCGGCGTCGTCTTCCGCCAGTGCGTTAATCTGTTCCCGCAGCGCGCGCAGCTCTTCGGTCTTCGGCCGCCGCAGTGCGATTCGCCGCGCCAATCCGTTACGCACCGTCCGCATCAGCGCCAAGTTGGCCGGCGAGCCGTTCACCGAATAGCCGGCCCGCTCCCAGCTCAGGCTTTCGGTATCCACGACCCGCCGCTTGGCCAAGTCTGGAAGCTCCAGGTCTTCAAGGAACAAATCGACGAACTCATCACGCGACAGCGCAAACCGGAAATCATCCTGTCCGTCGCCATCCGGGCTCCCCTCGGATCCGGCCCCGCCCGAGTTTCCCGGTGGGCGGGGAATCGTATCACCGGCCACGTATTCCTTGTTCCCAGGCAACAGGTGGTCGCGGATACCGCCGGTCAGGCTGCGGTGGAACGATGGTTCATGCACCCCCTGCGCGGGCAGCGACACTTCACCCGCCTCGTCGGCGTCCTTGATGCTGCGGTTGCTCGTGCTCTCGTGTACGGCCTTGCGGATCAGCGACTTCGCACGCCGCATGAAGCGCTGGCGGTTGGCGAGACTCTTGCCGCCGGGATTGAGACGACGGTCAACGATGTGCATAGGCCAGTTATCCCCTCGCCGTCGTGATCCTACCCTGCCTGCTTCACTCGCATGTACCACTCCACCAACCGCCGGACCTGCCGCTCCGTATACTGCCGATCCGTCATGCGATCCACGAACTCGGCATGCTTCTTCTCGGTTTCGCTGTCCTTCTTCGAACCGAAGCTGATCACCGGCAGCAATTCCTCCACTTGGGAGAACATCCGCCGCTCGATGACCTCTCGAATCTTCTCATACGATGTCCAGGAGGGGTTCCTGCCCCCATTGTTCGCCCGGGCGCGCAGGCTGAACTTCACAACCTCATTACGAAAATCCTTGGGGTTGGCGATACCCGCCGGCTTCTCGATCTTCGTCAGCTCCTGGTTGAGCAGTTCGCGATTGAGGAGCTGTCCCGTATCCGGATCTTTGAAGTCGATATCCTCGATCCAGGCATCGGCGTATGCGACATACCGGTCGAACAAGTTCTGGCCATAGTCGGAGTATGATTCCAGATAGGCCTTCTGGATTTCGTTGCCGATGAACTCAGCATATCGTGGCGCCAGCTCGCCCTTGATGAACTCCAGGTAGCGCTTCTCCGTCTCTGCCGGCAGTTGCTCGCGCCGGATCGACTGCTCCAGCACATACATCAGGTGCACCGGATCCGCGGCGATCTCCGTCGTATCATGATTGAAGGTTGCCGCCAGAACCTTGAAGGCGAACCGGGTCGAAGCTCCGTCCATTCCCTCTTCGACGCCGGCCGCGTCCTTATATTCCTGCAAGCTGCGGGCGCGCGGATCTGTTTCCTTCAGGCTTTCGCCGTCATAGACCCGCATCTTCGCATACAGGGTCGAGTTCTCGTGACGCCGCAGCCGGGTCAGCACGGAAAATCGAGCCAGCATCTCCAGCGTGGCCGGCGCGCACGGCGCTTCCGCCAGCTCCGAGCTCGATACCAGCTTGTCGTAGATTTTCTGCTCCTCGGTCACCCGCAGGCAGTACGGAACCTTTATCACGTAGATACGGTCGATGAAGGCTTCGTTGTTCCGGTTGTTCTTGAAAGTCTGCCACTCCGCCTCGTTCGAATGGGCCAGGATGATCCCGTTGAACGGGATGGCACCGATATTCTCCGTGCCAATGTAATTCCCCTCCTGCGTCGCCGTCAGCAGAGGGTGCAGCATCTTGATCGGCGCCTTGAACATCTCCACGAACTCGAGCACGCCCTGGTTCGCGCGATTGAGCCCGCCGGAATAGCTGTACGCGTCCGGGTCGTTCTGCGCATGCAACTCCAGCTTGCGGATATCCACCTTGCCGACCAGCGATGAAATATCCTGGTTGTTCTCATCGCCCGGTTCGGTTTTGGCGATCGCGATCTGCCGCAGCCGCGACGGCATCATCCGCTTCACACGGAACCGGGAGATATCACCCTCGAATTCGTCGAGTCGCTTGATGCACCATGGGCTCATCAGGCCGGTCAGACGGCGACGCGGAATGTCAAAGCGCTCTTCCAGCAATGCGCCCATCCGCTCGGGATTGAACAGGCCCAGCGGGCTTTCGAAAACCGGGCTCACCTGGTCGCCGGCCTTCAGCACATAAACCGGGTGAACCTCCATCAGGCCCTTGATCCGCTCGGCCAAGGACGACTTGCCGCCGCCGACTGGGCCAAGCAGGTACATGATCTGCTTGCGCTCCTCGAGTCCCTGGGCCGCGTGGCGGAGGAACCCGACGATCCGCTCGATCGTCTCCTCCATCCCGTAGAACTCGTCGAACGCCGGGTAGACCCGGATCGTCCGATTCATGAAAATCCGCCCCAGCCGGGCATCTTTGGAGGTGTCCACCATCTCCGGCTCACCGATCGCGGCCAGCAGCCGCTCGGTCGCGGTGGCATACATCATCGGATTGCCGCGGCAAGCCTCCAGGGTACTCGGCCAGCGACATCTCCGATTCGCGCGTCGATTCGAAACTGCGCGCGTAAGTGGTAAACAGGTCATCGACCGTATGCATCGGTCGCTCCGTGTGAGTGGTTGACACTGCGGGCGCACATGCAAGATGGGCGCGAGCGTAGCTTATGGACGGCGCGTCGCGCGAATTTTTTTTCGTCGGCGCGCAATAGACACGATAGAATCTTTTTTAAGTGGGGCGGCGCTACCATGCCGGGACCCCCTTTCACACTGCCAAACATCAAGGTGGGAGGCATGTTCGTTTTGTGGCGAAATGGGCCGAAACCCAGGCACCACGACCCTGCGCGCGAAACCGTGACGCGTTCGCTCACGCCACCTGCAAACCTCGGACGCGCCGCCCCGCCGCTACGAGGGGGGTTTCGTTCCATAATATGCTCAATTCGCCGGTCCCTCAAGGAAATTCGCCCTTCGCCGCTGAACCGAAGCGCATTTCGGGCCGGATGAACCCGTTTGGAATTACGCCGGGACACCAATTCATGGCCAACGCTCCATCGTCCCGCAGCGGCCGGTCAAAATTGCACCGCGCCATGAAGCCTACGGGAGTACTCCTAAATTTCGATTAAAGTCGCCGATTTCCAGGCCGCCTGTGACATGCCTGCTCCGGCGGCATAAGCTGCCCGGCGAAACGGCAATTGCTAGCCGCGCTATTCCCACCCGCTCCATTCATGGAGGCGGCTGGGCCGCCGCAATCAACCTCTCCTCCTCCGCGCTTGGCAGGTGCGCCGGCGGCTGCCGGGAGAGCAGCGCCACCGTTTCGCGCATCTGGTCGGTATAGCGGCGGCAGGCCTCGCACAGCCGCAAGTGCAGCCAAACCCCAAATCGTCGCCGCACCGGCAGCTCGTGCTCGAGATAGTCGGTCACGAGTTCGCTCATGTCTCGGCACCTCAGCATGGCGCCAGCCCTCCGATCATGATAGCGAGACGGCTGCGTTCGTTATATGGGAAGGCCGCCGGCCAACCATGCGCAACAGCGAATTCGACGATCCGGCCTTCCTCACGCGCCTGCGCGCCGGCGATCATGCCGCGTTCCGCGCGTTGATCCGGCGGTTCCACAACTCCTTGATCGGTGTTGCCGCCGCTATCATCGGCAGCCGGGCCCAGGCCGAAGAAGTGGTGCAGGATGCCTGGCTCGCCGTGTTTTCCGGCATCGGCCGGTTTGAAGGCCGCTCCAGCCTGATCACCTGGCTGTTCAGCATTGTCCTGAATCGCGCGCGGACCCGGGCACGCCGCGAGGGCCGGCTGGTCGCCCTGCCTGCCGTCCTCGACAGCACCTCGAGCGACGCGGGCGACCAGCGAGCGGTCCCGATCAGCGAGTTTCAGCCCGACGGACATTGGCGCGAAGAGCCCCGCTGGTGGGATGTGCTGGACCCGGAGCGCATCGTCGCCGGCCGGCAGCTCTGGGATCACGTGCAGGAAGTGCTCGACCAGCTCCCCCCTGGTCAACGGGCGGTCATTATCCTGCGCGATGTCGAAAGCCGTTCGGCCGAAGAGGCCTGCACGCTGTTGTCTATCAGCCCGGGAAACCAGCGGGTCCTCCTCCACCGGGCGCGTGGACACGTGCGCCGGGCCATCGACCGGCTGTTGGCGCATGGCACAGAGAGTGTCGTCGTGGCGGCGGGCGGGCCGGCATCGGCCGACAGGCGATCCCCAGCCACACGTCCCGCCGCGATGAGGGCGATGAGTCTGTTCGCCTGGCTCGGCTTCGGCTTTCCGGCGTTCGAACCCTCGGCGCCGTGATCAGCAGCGTTTTCGCGACAATGGAAATATCTCCCCATCGGTTTGATATCATGTGAGCGCCGCAAATACGGGAGGAAACACATGCCTGATGGAAAGCAGAAGCCGGCAACTGCCAAGCGCAGCCTCGCGCGGCCGACCAAGTCTAGCCCCGCAGTCCAGGCCGCCACGCAGCAGGAATCCGACATGCGTCGTCTGTTGCGCGAAACGGCATGGACCCGCATGTTCGGCAAGGCTGCCGGCTCCAGGAACCCGTTCGCGCGTTAGCGATTACCGATACGCGCGAATGCCGCCACCCGTGCCACTCCCGGCGGTGGCTGTCGTGGTTCCCACTCTCAACGCCGCGCCGACTATAGCGGCAACCCTGGCCTCGCTGGTGGCATCGGACTGCCAGATACCGGCCGAAATCCTCGTGGTGGATGGCGGCAGCAACGATACCACCTGCTCCATCGCCGAGTCGGCTGGCGCCCGCGTCATCAGCGCCGAGCGGGGGCGCGGTATTCAGCTCGCTGCCGGGGTCGCCGCCGTCCGAAGTCCGTGGCTGCTGCTTCTGCACGCCGACACACGGCTGGACGCAGGTTGGCAGGATGCTGTTCGCCACCACACCGTCGTTGCTCCGCGATGCGCGGGTTATTTCCGCTTCGCCCTGAACAGCGACGATCCGCGGAGCCGTTCACTAGAACGTGCCGTGCGCTGGCGCTCCCGCGCCTTGGCATTGCCCTACGGCGATCAGGGTCTGCTGATCCACCGTGACCTGCTGGGAGAAATCGGCGGCATTCGTCCCCTGCCCCTTATGGAGGATGTCGATCTGGTCCGCCGCCTCGGGCGGCAACGGCTGGTTCCTCTGGACGCTAGAGCAATCACCTCCGCCCGGCGCTGGGAGCATGGTGGCTGGCGCCGCCGGTCCCTTCGCAACCTGTTCTGCCTGAGCCTTTTCTTCGCCGGGGTGCCTCCGCGGTGGATTCGGCTGCTCTACGGATGAAGGACACCGTGATCGTGTTCGCCCGCGCCCCGCGCCTGGGCACCGTGAAGCGTCGACTTGCGCAGCGAATCGGCGCGCGAGCGGCGCTTCGCTTTCACACCGCCACCACGACCACCCTGCTACGGCGGCTGGGCGGCACGCGCCGGTTTCGGACCGTACTCGCCGTGACGCCCGACCGGACCCGTATCGCACTTGCTTTCCGCGGACTCCGAATCGATCAGGGATCCGGTGACCTGGGACGACGTATGGATCGCGCGTTTTGGCGGTTCCGCGCCGGGCGGGTGGCCCTCATCGGCAGCGATATCCCTGATGCAGGGCCCACGGATATCCAGGCCGCCTTTGCCGCCCTGGGGCGCGCCGACGCGGTATTCGGCCCAGCCACCGACGGCGGCTATTGGCTCGTCGCCCTTGGTTCGCGCCGTCCCAGTTCCCCGTTCCACCACGTCCGGTGGTCCAGCCCGCACGCCCTCGCCGACACGTTGTGCAACTTGAAGGGGCGCCGCATCGGTTTTCTGCGGGTGTTGCAGGACGTGGACACCTACCAAGATTTACTCGCCGTGTCGCAAAATCGGCCAAATTCAGGTTACACTCACGATCGAGTGATAAACTATGCAGGCCCTCAAGGAGGCCGGCGATGGCACGAGCCGAATGGTGGCGCGGCGCGGTAATCTATCAGATTTACCCGCGCAGCTTTTTCGATAGCAATGGCGATGGAATTGGTGACCTGCCGGGCGTCACCGCCAAGCTCGACCATGTCGCCAAACTGGGCGTGGATGCCATCTGGCTTTGTCCCTTCTTCACCTCGCCCCAGAAGGATTTCGGTTATGACGTGTCCGATCACACGGCCGTTGACCCGCTGTTCGGCACCCTCGCCGATTTCGACGAGTTGGCGGATCGGGCGCACCGACTTGGCCTTCGCGTGCTGATCGACCAGGTCTGGAGTCACACCTCCGACCACCACCCCTGGTTCCGGGAAAGCAGGTCGAACCGCACCAACATTCTGGCCGAGTGGTACGTCTGGGCCGATCCGGCGCCGGACGGCACGCCGCCCAACAACTGGCTCTCCGTGTTCGGCGGCTCCGCCTGGAGGTGGGAGCCGCGGCGGCGCCAATACTACCTGCACCATTTCCTCGCCCAGCAGCCAGCGCTCAACCTCCACAATCCCGATGTCCTCGAGGCCTTGCTTGCGGGCGGGGAGTTCTGGTTGCGGCGGGGGGTCGATGGCTTTCGCCTCGATGCCATGGATTTCCTGCTGCACGACCGGACGCTGCGGTCCAACCCGCCCGCCCCGACACCGCCGGAGATCCCGCCCAAGCTGTTCGCCATGCAGCAGCATTGCCACGACATGCTGCAACCCGAGTCGCTCGACCTGCTGCAACGCATACGCGGTATGATGGATCGCTATGCCGGCAGCGTCACCGTTGGGGAAGTGTCCAGCCAGCCTGACGCGTTCGACCGGGTCGTCACCTACACCGCGGGCGACCAGCGACTCCACACCGCATACACGCTGCGCCCGCTGCGCGGCGGCTTCGACTGGCCCACAGTCAGCAGCTTGCTGCACGACCTCGCGGCTGCCGGGGAAGCCGGTTGGCCCTGCTGGTGCTTCAGTAACCACGACGTGGAACGCGCGGTCTCGCGGTGGAACCCGCGCCGCGGCCAGGCGCAGCCGGAGCCGGCTTTCGCCCGTCTGCTCATGGCATTCCTGCTCAGCCTGCGCGGCACTGTCAGCCTGTACCAGGGCGAGGAACTCGGTCTTACCGAGGCCGAACTTGGCCCAGAACATCTCCGCGATCCGTTCGGTATCGAATATTGGCCCGAATTTCGCGGTCGCGACGGCAGCCGCACGCCAATGCCCTGGCAGAGCGACGCGCCGCACGGCGGTTTCACCACCGCGCCCGAGCCGTGGCTACCGATGCCCGAGCCTCACCGTGCCCTGGCCGTCGATTGTCACGAACGGGACGGGGACGGGCTGCTGAACGGGTTCCGCCGGTTCCTTGCGTGGCGGCGTCAGCACCCCGCGCTCGTCCGCGGCCTCCTGCACCCGCTCGACCTGCCGGAACCGCTGATTGGCTTCGTCCGCGAACTGGACGGGGAACGCATTCTCGCACTGTTCAACATCTCCGCGCATCCCGCACACGCCAATCTCGGGACCCTTCCGTCCCTGCGCCCCATGCCGGAATCCGGCTTCCACGCGCACTACCACGACAACGTCGCCGAGCTAACCGCGCACGGCGCATTCTTCGCGGTAATCGAAACCACCGCCGCGGCCCATTCCGAGCGTGAATTGGCTGCCGCCAGCTAACGCCTTGCTTCACCTCTCCCGCTGCGCGGGAGAGAGTCTGCCCCCGACCCGATCGGGGGTCGGAGTGCGACGCAATCCGGCTGATGGATCTATGGTCAGGCCGGCATCGTCCGTTTCTGATGCGCCCGACCGATCCGCGCCAGCTCCTCGTCATGGCCGCCAATCACCCGCACACCTTCGTCCAGCCGCCCGGTCAAGTTCTGGCGGTTGCACCCTTCCAGGAACGCCACCCCGTATTTCCGGCATGCGCCAAACACTTTGTCCCGCGCCTCCTGCATCTCGGGCGGATAAGGATCGCGCAGCAGCTTGGTGGAACCGAGCGACAAACTCAGGTCCCCGGGCCCCATCTCCGCGAAGGCGATTCCGGGCACCGCCAGCAAGGCGTCCGCATTCGCGATCCCTTCCGGACTCTCCAGCTTCAGCCCCAGCATCAGCTCTCCGTTCGGGTTCAGCGGCCACGGGTCTGCGCGGTCCAGGTATTCCTCGGCCGAAACGCCCCAGATCGGGGCTGCCGACATCTCCGACCCGCGTCCCCGCATCCCGATGCCCAGCAGCGGTCGCCCGCCCGCCGATCCACGCCGAGTTCCCACCTTCGCGCCGCGCATCCGCTCGAGCGGCGAAGGAAGCTCCGGGTCCATTCCGCGACGATGATGCGGATACCGCGCCGCTTCCACGAATGCCCGCACGGCGTCCGGCTCTTCCGCCTGGCACAGCAGCAGCCCATGCACACCGCGCCCGAGAATCTGGCGCACTTGCCATGCATTGTCGCGTACCATCCGCTCGTCGATCCCGTTCACCGGCAGTTCGACCACAACCGTCGGCGTGCGATGACCTGAACGGGTCGCCCCTCCATCGGCCAGTCCCCGCATGTAGACTTCCAGCCCCGCCAGATCGAACGCGCCGTGCTCCATGCCGACATTGATGTAATCGGCCCAGGTGTGCGCATCCTTCCGGCCTTCGTCATAGGTCAGCAGGTGACCGGTATGATGGCCGGTGTAATAGATCGCCTGATCCTGTTGTAACAACTCGATCGCGCGGTTGATTCGGCTGGCCACGTCGGTTCCCTCCGGAGTTACGCGCAAGCGTTCTACACCCGCGCCCTGTGCCGCGGGAGAGGCACTGTTATTTCGCCGCTACCGGAGGAAGCCGCGACAAGCACCAGCCCTCCCGTGCAACCAGCACGTCTCGCTCTCGGCACGCACATCGCGGCGCAGCGACTTCACCGCATCCATCCGCCCCCATACCGAGCGTGAACTGGCTAAAACCTCACCTCTCCCGCTGCGCGGGAGAGGTCGGATTGCAAAGCAATCCGGGTGAGGGCGAAGCTCAGGCCCGCATCGTCCGCTTCTGATGCGCCCGCCCGCCCGACTACATCAGGTCCAGCCACACCGGCGGCGGATGCGTCACTCCCGCGCTCGCCACGATCAGATCGAACTGGCCGCCGCAATAAGATGACCCATCTGCGGCGATCACCGCGGCCGGCGGCCACGCCGCAACCGCCACGGCCGCCCGCCCGGCCAGCGCCGCATCCATCTCTGTGACGGCGCCACCCGCGCCGACCGTTTCCGCCAGAATCACGCTGAAATAGCCCGTGCCGCACCCGTTCTTCCGCAACCACCGACGCCATGCCCCGCGCCGACGAACCGCTCCCGAGGCACCCTCGCGAACACTTCCACCACCGCTGGCGAGCGCACATCAGCACCGAGGCGCAATTCCTCCGCGAACGAATGCCGCGCCGCCGCCAGCGATGCCCGGTCGCAGTCACAACCGCGGCCCACCATCCGCACACGTCTCATACAGAATTTCATACGGAACGAACCCTGCCCGCTCATAGCTCCTGCGCGCCGGCTCATTCGCCGCCAGCCCATTGATGCGGACGCGTGCCACACCGTGCCGACGCAGACAGGCTTCAATCTCTCCGAGCAACCGCCGCGCGATCCGCTGCCCGCGATAGGCCGGCATCACGCAGATGTCTGAAATATATCCAACCCCGGTTGGAATCCGATGTCTCTGCTACAGCATCCGCCTGCTCGATCCAGCCGGCGACGAAACCTGTGAACGCCCCACCCTGCTCCGCCACCAGCACGGCCCCGTCGCATTCCGCCCGAGCCAGCATCCAGTCGAGATAGGCGTCCGCGATATGGGCCGCCGGTAGCCGCGTCGCATGCAACCGCCGCTCGTGCTCCTGCAGATCGACAACAGTTTGCCTCAGCGTCGCCCGGTCGTCGGCAACCGCCGGCCGCACCACAAGCGCCGCACTCACGATGAAAGTTGCAGCCGCATCAGCCGGCGGCCGGTCTCCTCGAAGCCCTTCGACCGATAAAGCCGGTGCGCCGCCGCGTTCCCCGTCTCCACTTCCAGAGGCAACGTCCCGATCCCAGGCTCCATCGCCTGCGCGACCGCGAACCCCAGCATCGCGCGCCCTACTCCCTGCCCACGCTGGCCCGGCACCACGTACAGATCATCGATGAATCCGTCCCGCCCGCCATACTCGATGCTGTACCCCAGCGTGATCACCACATAGCCCACAACACGGTCCGAGCGCCGCGCGATCCACGCCCGTGCCAGCGGCTCGCCTCCGGCAATCGCTGCCACAGCGGCTTCGCCGGCTACGCCGAGCACCCGCTCCTCCTCCTGGTGGAACGCCCGCACCATCTCCAGCAGCAGGCCCGCATCCGCCTCACCCACCGGTTCGAATGAAACACCGCCGCTCAGATCGATACCCACTGGCAGCTCCAGCCCGTTATACCAGACGCTGGAAAGACGGACCCATCCGCTGTCATTCCCGGGCAACCGGGAATCCAGCGACCGCCCGCGCAAACCGCAGTGTTGGCATGGATGCCCGCCCCGCGGGGGCCCTATGAGGGAAGAGTTGTCGTCTCGGACGGTATTACTCCCCCACTTCCATCGGCAAGCTTGGATCGATCGCCCACTCGGAGAGCGACGCGTCGTACAGCCTCACGTCGCGATGCCCCAGCATAATCAACGCCAGCGCGTCGGCACTCGCCGCAATGCCCCCGCCGCAATAGGTGATCACCGGCTTGTCCATCGCACCAACTTTCGTGAATTCCGCGCGTAGTGCATCCGCGGGCAAAAACTTGTTTGTCGCCGGATCCACCAGATGCGCCGCCGGCACGTTCACGCTTCCGGCGATGCGGCCCGGCCGCCCATAGGCGTTACCGCCCGTACCCGCATGCTGCTGCGGCGTGAGCGCGTTGATTGTGCAGGTGCCAGGATCGCCAATCGCCGCCCGGACGGCGTCCTTGTCGACCATCCAGTCCTGCGCTTGCCGCACACTGAAGCGCCCCGGCGCGCGCGGCGGCACCACGCCCGTTTCCACCGGCCGTCCCTCACGGCGCCATGCCTGGAACCCGCCATCCAGGACCGCCGCATTGTCGTGCCCGAACACCCGCAGCAGCCACCAGACGCGCGTCGCCCACCAGACATTGGCTGTCGAATACAGCACCACCCGGCTGTCGTCGCTGACGCCAAACCGGCGCATCGCCATCGCAAACGCATCGGCGGAAGGCTGCATGAAACGGAACCGGTGCGACATATCCGACAGATCCGCCTGCAGATCCACAAACTGCGCGTCCGGTATATGCGCCTGTTCGAAGTCCGCCCTGCCTGGCACTACTTGGTAGGTAATCTTCGGATCGGGGATCAGGTGCGTGGTGCAATCCAACACCACGACGTCGGGATCATGTAAATGGCCGGCAAGCCATTCAGCCGAAACCAGATATTCGGGATGCGCGAAACCATCAGCCATGATCACCTCCGCTTGCTGCATGCATTCTGCCCACCGGTTTCGGCAGAAAGCTAATCACTACCCTTCCGCCGCCCCGCATACCGCCGGCACCGGACCCGCAGAAAATCGCGGAAATGCGGCCGCAACCGCTCGGTCCAGGGCGTATTCACAGCCGCCTTCCAGGCTGCCAAGTCCACCACCTCCGGCGCGGCAAGGTGATACACTGCCGCATAGCGCTGCATCGCCCCGCTCCCTCGGTACCTCCGAGCACACAATGTTCCCGGCACTGCCGCCAGCGCCGGCAGATGTTCCGCATTGTACCAGTCATTGAAATCCGCCTCATGCTCCGCCGCGACATTCATCGCCACCAGCAGCAGGCCCCCTGCCCCCTCGGGTGCCACTCGGTCACCCGGCACGATCTGCTCCCCCTCGAACCGCAGCAGCCGCTCGCATGTCCCCGTCACCCGCTTGGTCCACGGGCTCGATCTATCGTGTGCCACCGACAGGTATGGCGCGCTGTTCAGCACTCGTATATTATCCAGATCGTACGTCGCCACCGACACGTGCGGATCATCCGCGCTGATCCACCGCTCGGCATTGAGGAAACCCGGCACCCGCAGCCGCTCGGGCACATGTTCCAGGTCGTACCAGTCGTGGAACTCATCCTCCGCCACGTCGCGGAAATTCATCGCCGCAATCAGGATCCCCTTCGCCATCACGCACCTTCCCCCGCCATCAGCTCGTCGGCATATGAAAACAGCGCCGGCGTGCCGCCCGTGTGCAGAAACACCACCGTTTCCGCTGCACCGATCCGCCCGCGCCGTATCCGGTCGATCAGCCCCGACATCGCCTTGGAGCTGTACACCGGATCGAGAAACACCCCCTCGGTCTCCGCCACCAGCCGCAGCGCCTCGCGCCCCTCGCGTGTCACCACGCCATACCGCTCGCCAATATAGCTCTCATCGACATCGACTTCCTCGCGCCGCACCCGCAACTGCAGCTTCAGCAACTCCGCGGCCCCATTCGCGATCGCCGCGATATCCGCGGCCCGATCGTCATTCCAGCTAATCGGACATATGCCCGCCATCCGCGTCGGCCGCCCGAGCGCCTTCAATCCCAGCAGCAACCCCGCCGGCGTGATATTGGCGGCCGCCAAAAAAACCCAGTCCGCCCGCGCACCCGCCGCCTCGAGCTGCGCATCCAGCTCGACCGTCGCATTCACGTATCCGACCGCCGAAGCCGCTTGCGTCTCCATCGCAAAAGGCTGGATCACATAGGGCCGCCGCCCTTGCCGCCGCAGTTCCTCCGCCGCCTTGTCCAGCAGTGGCGCAAGCTGGTGCATGTCGTCGAGCCGTACCACCTCCACCTCCGCGCCCATCAGACGGTCCAGCAGCAGATTGCCCTGCGCCGCCGGACCCTTCTCTCCGTGCACCAGCACCAGCCGGGTGCGCAGCCCACATTTCGCCGCCGCTGCGGTGATCTGCCGGCACCAGTTGGACTGCGTGTAAGCGCCCACCACCACCGTGTCTGGCTCCTGCTTTAGTATCTGTGGAAACAGGAACTCGAGCTGCCGGGTCTTGTTCCCTCCGAACGCCAGCCCCGTCAGATCGTCCCGCTTGATATAAATTTTCGGCCCGCCGAGCGCCCGCGTCAGCCGCGGACAGAAATCCAGTGGAGTCGGCAAATGCGCCAGCGGCAGGCGCGGCAGCCTCGCAATCCGCTCGGCTAGTTCAATCCGGGTCAGTTCAGCCATCTCTTTCTCCTCCCAACGAATCACACTGCATTTTTTTTCCCCGCCCGCGCTCGCACCACGCGTCCCTCGATCGGATACGCCGGGTCATTATAGCCCGGCGAGGATGGATGGCCCGGTGACACCAGCCGGTCCACCAGTGCCTCGTCCTCCGGCGTCAACCGGACCGACAGCGCGCCGACATATTCCTCCCACTGTGCTTCCGTCCGCGGCCCGGCAATTGCCGCAGTAACCAGTTCGTTGTTCAACACCCATCCCAGCGCGAACTGCCCCGGGGTCACTCCTTGTTCCCGTGCCCGTCCTGCCAGGTCCGCCGCAACCCGCAGGCTTTCCGGCCGCCATTCCAATTCCATCATCCGGCGGTCCCTCCGTCCGGCCCGTGTCTCGGGCGCAGGGGGCGCTTCAGCGCTGTATTTCCCGGTCAGTACGCCCCGCGCCAGTGGACTGTAAGGCACTACCCCCAGCCCATAGAACCCGCAGGCCGGCAGATGCTCCACCTCTACCTGCCGGTTCAGCGCATTGTACAGTGGCTGGCTCGCCGCCGGCCGGTCGATCCCCGCTGCGTCGCACAGCCGGCAAATCTCCGACATCCGCCACGACCGATAATTCGATATCCCGAAATACCGCACCTTCCCTGCCCGGATCAGGTCCGCAAGCGCATGCACCGTTTCGCTCAGCGGAGTCTCATGATCCTCCTTGTGCAGATAGAGCAGATCGATCACGTCTGTACCCAGTCGCCGCAAACTCGCCTCCACCGCATCGAACATGTGCCGTCGCGACAGCCCCCGTGCGTTCGGTCCGTCGCCGGTCGGATTGGCGCACTTCGTCGCCAGCACCCACCAGTGCCTCGCTCCAGCAATCGCCCGCCCAACCACCTCTTCCGACCGGCCGCCACTGTACCCGTCCGCCGTATCGATAAAATTCACCGCCTGATCGCGTGCCCGGCCGATGATTCGCACCGCTTCGGCTTCCCCGGTCGGGCCACCGAACATCATGGTCCCCAGGCAGATCCGCGATACTTGCAAGCCGCTTTGTCCAAGCCGCCGATAATCCATGCTCGCTCGCCCCCTTCCGGCTTTCACGCCCGCATCCGACGCGGTTCAATGACCCAATGACAAGCCCACCACCGGCAACGCCACCTTGCCGCACCCCGCTCTCGGCCCTGTTTCTCGGCTTCCTCAGCATCGGCGCCATGAGCTTCGGTGGCGGGCTGGCCGCCTGGATCCGACGTGAAGCTGTACAGCGGCGCGGCTGGCTGGATGACCGGCAGTTCCTCTCCGGCTACGCCCTGTCGCAGATCGTGCCGGGCGCCAACAACGTGAATCTCGCGGTATTTATCGGCAGCCATTTGCGCGGAGCAATCGGCGCGATCGTCGCCGTTGCCGGACTGATGGTGGTGCCTGTCGCGCTGATCGTATCTGCCGGTGCACTCTATGCGGCGGCCCGCGGCGGCCCCGCCGGGGTGTGGATCGCCCGCGTCCTGGCTGGGATGGGGGCCGCCGCCATCGGGCTCAACCTCGCCACCGGCCTTCGCCTCGGCCGCACCAATCTGCGCACGCCGCTCGGCATCTTCATGGCCGCGATCACCGCCATTGCGGTCGGCCTGCTGGAAGTCCCCCTCCTGTATGCCCTCGCGATACTGGTTCCGATCAGTCTGTTGCTCGCCTGGCGCGGACGACCCGGATGACCGGCACGCTCGTCCAGCTCGCTGCCCTGTTCAGCCTCCTGTCGCTGCTCGCCGTTGGTGGCGGCGCGGGCGTCATCCCCGACATGCAGCACGCCGCCGTTGACGTGCATCATTGGCTCAGCGCGTCGGAATTCCTCGACATGTTCGCGATCTCCCGCGCTGCGCCAGGCCCCGGCTCGCTGATCGCCCTGCTCGTAGGCCAACGCGCAGCCGGCCCCGCCGGCGCCGCCGTCGCCACATTGGCGATGTTCGTGCCCTCTTCCATACTAGCCTGGCTGGCGTCGCGCTTCTGGCACGGCGCCGGCGAGGCTCTGTGGCGCCGCATCGTCGAGCAGGCGCTCGCCCCCATTGCGGTCGGACTCACCATCGCCAGCGGCCTCGCCCTGATCCGCGGCACCGAAACCGGCTGGGCCGCCTACGCGATTACGGCGGCGACCACGTTGCTCCTGACCATCACCGACCTTCACCCGTTCGCGCTCCTGCTTGCCGGCGCCGCGTTCATGGCCTTGTTCGGGTGAACCGGGCACCAATCACCGCCCGGCATCTCCTGCCGGCCGCTAGGAACGCCCTCCTGATGCGATTAGGCGAGCCTTCCGGATTTCTCAGCCGCAGTGCACGTCGGAGTAGTGCTCCCGACACGCCTCTGCCGGCTGGCATGGCAGATGCACAACTTCATCCGCCTGACAATCACCGGAGACCAATATGACTCTCAGCGTCACCAGCCCGACCATCTGGACCGCCCAGGACGCCGCCTCGGTGAACCACTCGCGCCGCTCGCGGCACGGCGGCACCGAGTTCGATCAGCAGCTTCAGACCCCACAGGCCCAGCAATCGGCCCAGGTCAACTCCCCCAGCGCCGGGTCGCCACTCTCCGCCGCCGCCTCGTTACAGGCTGATCTGTTGCGCACCATCGCCGCCCATGTCAGCTCCGCCCTCTCGTCCGCAACGCCTAAAAGCTGACAGGGGGCCGGCCCCGACTCGGTGCCGTCGCTATTTTGAGCGGCAGCCGCTAGAACCCAGGAGCGCGATGTCATTCGACGCTAGGTCCCAGCCCGTCGCCCACGCCCGTCCCCTGATGCACACCGATGTCCCGTCAGCCGATCCCGAGCAGGAGCTCCCGGCCGAATTCGACCACACGATCTATGTCGGGCATCCCGACAACCCCGACCTGCTCGGCCTCGACCCCGCACACGCCCGGCACCACTACGAGACCTATGGCCGGCACGAGGGCCGCCCATGTTCGGCAATCGACAGCCGTGCCGCCTTTCTCGCGCTCATCGCTGACCATGGCTCGTTCCTCGAAATCGGCCCGCGCTGGCGCTCCTCGCTCGATCGTACCCATCGAACCGTTCGCACGCTGGACGTCTTCTCCACGGAGGAACTTTACCGCCTGTCTGCGGAACAAAGGGCGGGCTCCGCGGACATTCCCGAAATCGACTTCGTCTGGCACGGCCAGCCTTACCACGAGCTGACTGCGGAACGGTTTGATGCCGTTCTCGCCGTCTGCAGCCTGGAACGCCAGCCATGCCTTATCACCCACCTGACCGACGTGGCATCCATACTCCGCCCGGGCGGACGCTGCTTCCTTGTTCTCGGCGACCGCCGCTTCTCATCATCCCATTACCTGCCGGATACGTCGCTCCCCGACTTGCTGGACGCTTTCGCGACATCCCGGACGGGCCGGTCCTCGCCCAGCGTGATGGCGAACCGTCTGTGGCGGACTCACGACGATGCCGCCGCACACTGGGTGGGACAGCACGGCCCCGATCCGCGACAGCAGGCGCCCGATCCGCGCCTGGTTCAAGAGATCGCCACTCTCCTGCGTACCATTCGCACCACTGGTCACCCGCTCGATGTCGCGGCGTGGCATTTTACGCCGGACAGCTTTCGCTACCTGATCGAGACTCTCGCCGCCACCGGGCTTTCGCCGTTCCGGGTCGAACGGCTCTACCCGACCCGGCGTCCCAGCAGCGAATTTTACGCTGTGCTGCGCATCGCAGCCTGATACAATGCTCATCGTTCCCAACCACGCACCGGTGAATGGATTCAGTGGACGAAGACCTGACGAAGGAATTGCGCGTCCTGTTCGAACAGGACTGGTACCTGAGCCACTATCCCGACGTCCAGGTATCCGGCATGGACCCGCTGGCCCATTACATCCGATTTGGCGTCAATGAAGGTCGCGATCCCAACCGTTTCTTTGATGGCGCCTGGTACCGCGCGCATTACGCCGACGTCGCGGCCACCGCTATCGACCCGCTGGTGCATTATCTGCGCGTCGGCGCGCCCGAACTGCGCAACCCGCATCCGCATTTCGACGCTGCCTGGTACGCCGAACAACATGTGGAAGCCGCCGGCAACCCGCTGGTTTATCATCTGCTGTTCGGCCGGGGTCGCGGCTGGCCAACCGAACGGCCGATCCGTATTGCCGACTTCCTTCCCTCCACATCCACGCCGCCGCCCGCACCGCCCGGCCTGGTCGTAGATGTCGTCATCCCGGCCTATCGAGGCTTGTCGGAAACGAAGCGTTGCCTCGACGCCGTGCTCGCCGACCCCAACCGGCCGGCCGGCCGCGTCATCGTGGTCGACGATTGCTCACCCGAACCGAACCTCTCCGCCTGGCTGCAGGAGCTAAAGTCCGCCGGTCGCATCCTGCTGCTGCGCAACCAGCGGAACCGCGGCTTCGTCGCCTCCACAAATGCCGGTATCGAAGCCGCCGGAGAACACGACGTCGTCCTGCTCAACAGCGATACCGAGGTTCCGCCTGGCTGGCTCGCCCGTCTTGCCGGGCATGCCTATTCCGCCTCGCGCATCGCCTCCGTCTCGCCGTTTTCCAACAACGCCACCATCTGCGGTTATCCCAGCATTGCCGGCGGACCACCGGCCTTCGACCTGCCCGTCGCCACGCTGGACGAGGCCTGCCGCACCGCCAATGGCGCCCGCCACATCCAAGTCCCGACCACGGTCGGCTTCTGCATGTATCTCCGCCGCACCGCGCTTAGGGATGTCGGCCTGTTCGACGCCGCCACCTTCGGCCGCGGCTACGGCGAAGAAAACGATTTCTGCCTGCGCGCCACCGCCCGCGGCTGGCACCATTTGCTGGCCTGCGACACCTTCGTTTTCCACGCCGGCAAGGTCAGCTTCGGCGCCGATGGCGACCGTCAGTCCGCGCAGGGCCAGACGCTGCTCGCCAAACGCTGGCCGCACTATGCACGGCTGATCGACCAGCACATCCGCGAGGATGAGGCCGGTCCCGCCCGCCTCGCCGCCACCGCCGCGCTGTTCCGCCATCTCGGTCGGCCGGTCACCCTGCTGGTCACCCACGCGCTCGGCGGCGGCGTGCGACGTCACATCAGCGATCTGATTCGCCGTTCTGGCGACCGCGCCAATTTCCTGCTTTTGGAATCGACTGCTCGCGGCATCGCGCTGTCCGTGCCGGCGCTGCCGGGCCATTCCGTCGCGATGCTGCCGGCCGAGCAGATCGACGGCATCGCCGCCATTCTGCGCTCGGCCGGCGTCAGCCGACTGCATATCCATCACCTGCTCGGAATGGACCTCGACCTGCGGCACCTCGTCCACGCGCTCGACGTGCCGTTCGACGTCACTGTGCACGACTATTACACCATCTGTCCGCAGGTGAACCTGCTGCCCTGGCTCGATGCGCACTATTGCAACGAGCCTTCGCCGGCAGTTTGCAACGCCTGCATCGCGGATCGGCCCAGCCACGACGCACGCGACATCACCTCCTGGCGCCTCCAGCATTCCTGGCTGTTCCATGAGGCCGATCGCGTCATCTGCCCGTCGCAGGATGTGCATGCGCGGTTGGCCCGCTTCGGGCTCGCGGCACGCACCATCGTCGTCCCGCACGATCCCGTGGCAGCCAGTCCCTGGCCATCATCGCCGCCCCGCCTGGCGCGCGCCGGCAAGCTGCGCATCGCGCTGATCGGCGTACTGGCTCAGCAGAAAGGCGCCTCCACCGTCGCGTCCGTTCTGGAAGCCGCCGATCCGGAGGAGTTCGATGTCCGCCTGATCGGCTATCCGGAACACGAGCTGCCTGCCGCCATCCGCCGCCGAATTCGCAGTACCGGCGAATATAAGGACGATCAGCTTCCTGCCTTGCTTGCCAAGATCAATCCGCACGTGGTCTGGTTTCCCGCGCAGTGGCCGGAGACTTACAGCTACACGCTCAGCGCCGCGATCGACGCCGGCCTGCCGATCGTTGCCAGCTGCATCGGCGCCTTCCCAGAGCGGCTGGAGGGTCGGCCGCTGACTTGGCTGGTGGATCCCGCCTCCCCACCGTGCGACTGGATCGAGACGTTCACCACCGTCCGCGCCGTACTCTCCGCCCGCGTGCCGGTCACTGCCACGCAACGACCCGCGCATCCCGATTTTTATACCGACAGCTATGTGCCCCCTGCCACCCGCCGCTCGCGCGATGCGGCGGCCCGGCGCCGTATTGTGCTTATCCCGGAACGGTTCACCACCGGCGCGCTCACCCCGTGTGCCTATATCCGGCTGATCCAGCCTTTCGATCATCTCGCCGCCACCGCCGGCTTCGAACTCATTGTCACCGACCCGGCTGACGCGCTGCACTATCAACCGGATCTGATCGTCACCCAGCGTCACGCAGTCACCGGCGGCGAGGCTGGTCAGGCATTGCTGCGCCATTGTCGTCAGCACCGCATCCTGCTGCTGTACGATCTCGACGATGATCTGCTGGGACTGCCGCGTACGCATCCGGACGCGAGCCGGCTGCGTCCCCTGCTCCGCGATATCGAACGCATGCTGCGGGGCGCCAGCGCGGTCTGGGTCTCCACGCCCGAGTTGCTCAAGCGGATCCGCCGCCTGCGCAATGGGGTTCAACTGATGCCAAACGGCCTGGACGAGCGCCTATGGGCCGACCCTCCGGCGACCCGTCTTGGCCGTCAGGCACCAGTGCGCATCCTGTTCATGGGCACGCTGACCCACGATGCCGACTTCGCCCTGGTCGAACCCGCGCTCGCCCGTCTGCAAGCGGAGTTTCCCGGCCGCGTCAGCTTTGACATGATCGGCGTCAGCGGGCGGCAGGACCTGCCCGCCTGGGTCAATCGCGTCCCGCTGGCGATCAGTGCCAATCTTTCTTATCCCGGGTTCGTCAACTGGCTCATCCACCAGCCGGGCTGGGACATCGGCATCGCGCCGCTGGCCGGCAGCAGCTTCAACGCTGCCAAATCCGCCATCAAGGCAATGGACTATGCGGCGCTGGGGCTGGCCGTGCTGGCCTCCGACGTCCCCGCCTATCGCGGTGCGCTTTCGCCTGGCTCGCTGGTCCCCAACACCGAAACCGCCTGGTATGAGGCACTCAGCCGGCTTGTTCGCGATCCCGCCCACCGGCATCGCATGGCGGCCGGCGCCAGGGCCTGCTTCACCGAACGCTGGACCCTGGCGGCGCAGACCGATCTTCGCCGTGCCGCCCTGGAAGCCGCCGTCGCCCTGAAATCCGCTCCCCGCCGCCCGGCGACGCCGTCCGCGCCGCTCACGCCAGCGCCGGTACCAATGACGGCGCACGCTGAAACGCCAGCATGACCGTCCTTCTGGGGGGACCGGGCTCAACCACCTTGTCCGCCCGTGGACTGAGCCATCTAGACCAAGCGATCGTACTTTGAACGATCCCCCAGCGAGAGGATCGCCGGCATCAGAGCCCGAACAGCAGGCGCGCGTTGCCGCCGGCGATCATCGCTTTCGTGACCGCATCCAGCGACGACGACGCCAGATGCCCCAGCGGGTCGTACTCGCCCATGTCGTACGGATAATCCGTGCCCATCAACACGTGGCTGGGGCCCAATAGCCCGACCAACGCCTCAAGCTGATGCGGTGTGAATACGACTGCATCCACATAGATACGCCTGAGATAGGCCGTGGGCGCATGCGGCAGGTCGCCGTGGCTGTCGCTGCGAGCACCCCAGGCATGGTCGATACGGCCGGAATAGGCGGGCAGGTAGCCGCCGCCATGCGCCGCGATCAGCTTAAGGTCAGGGTGACGTTCGAGCACACCGTCGAAAATCAGGTAATGCAGCGCCATGGTTGTATCGAGCGGGTTACCGATGACGTTATTGAAATAGTAGCGCCCGAAACGGTGTGCCTCCGTAAATCCGCCCGGGTGTATCATTACCACCCCACCGAGTGCTTCGGCCTTGGCCCAGAATGGGGCGAATTCGGCATCTGAGATTTCGCGGTCGCCCACATGGGTCAGTATCTGGACGCCCTTGCAGCCGAGCGTGCCCATGCAGTGGTCCAGTTCGCCGGCCGCCGCTGCACCGCCAACGCTCAGTGGCACCGTGCCAAGCGCAACCAGTCGGTCGGGGCGACGCGCCGCGAAAGCGGCAATGCCGTCATTCACCATGCGGCACGCGGCAACGGCGATATCGGGCGGAACGGCGTAGCCGCACTGCGGCGGGGCGGGCGAAACGATCTGGATGTCGATTCCCATGGCATCCATATCAACGAGCCTCAGTTCGAGGTCCGTCAGATTCCGGCGCCGGTCGGCGTCCTGGCGGCGCGTCAGTTCACGGGTTTCGTCGCTGTAGTGCTGCGTGCGCGGATCAGCCGCGAGATGCGGCCGGACGTGGTCGGCGGCTTCCGGCACCAGGATGTGCGCATGCATGTCGATGGTGGGAAAAGTCGGCCGTGGCGTCCGGCCGTTGCCGGGCCGGCGAGCGGCGGTGCGGTCATAGCGGTTCCAAGGAAGCGACATCGAGGATGCTCCTGCCGATCATGTTGGTTCTTGCTCTGCCTCGTTCGCTGGAGGCAGGCAAATCTTCGAAGCGGGGCTGGGCAATAGTCCCGTCGGTCGGTACCTCGAGGTCGGACAAGAGTGCTAATCCCCCTGTCCAAGGCGGCCCATAACGTCTAATCCGCCCCCATGCAGCCGATCCATGCCCGCCGATGATGTATTTCAGCCGACTGAAGGCCACCCTGATCCTGGGAATCTGCCTGCTCGGGGCGATCCTGTGCATTCCGAACGCCGCTCGCGCGCCTGCCTCGTGGCTGCCGTGGCGGCAAGTGCATCTCGGGTTGGATCTGCAGGGCGGCAGCTACCTGCTGATGCAGGTGGACATGGAGAGTGTGATCAAGCAGCGGCTGAACGGCCTGATCGACCAGGTCCGCCGGGCACTGGTGCAGCGCAGCCTGTTCTACCGGACGATCGAGGCGCAGCCGGCACAAAACCGAGTGGTGGTACAACTGCGTGATCCGGGCCGGTTGCCGGATGCCTTGACCGCGTTGCGACCGCTCATCACGACCGAGGGGGCGATCGCCACGCCGGACCTGACACTGGCCTCCACGCCACAGGGGCAGGTCACCGTCACGCTGTCGCCGGTAGCGCTGCATGACCGGGCGGCGGCAGCCATGCAGCAATCGATCGAGATCGTGCGCCGCCGGATCGATGCCACGGGCGTGGTGGACCCGCAGGTGACGCAACAGGGCGAGTCGCGGATCGTGGTGCAGCTTCCGGGGATCGGCGATCCGGAACGCATCAAGCAGTTGCTGGGCACGACGGCGCACATGACGTTCCAGCTTGTGGACGAGACGGCCAATCCGGGCGCGGCGGTGCCGCCGCCCGGCGCGCAGTTCCTGCCGATGCAGGACAATCCGAACCAAAAGATCGCGGTGTTCGACCGAGTGGATGTCGATGGTGGCGACCTGACGGATGCGCATGCCGGGACCGAATCGCAGACCGGGCAATGGGTGGTGAACTTCGCATTCAACAGCGTGGGTGCACGGCGGTTCGCCGACATCACGCGCGCCAATGTCGGACGCCGCTTCGCGATCGTGCTGGATAATAAAGTGATCAGCGCACCGGTGATCCGCGAGCCGATCCTGGGTGGCAGCGGTCAGATCAGCGGCAATTTCACCGCCACATCCGCCTCCGACCTCGCCCTGCTGCTGCGGGCGGGCGCATTGCCGGCGCCGCTGACTGTGGTGGAACAGAACAGCATCGGGCCGGAATTGGGGGCGAACTCCATCCGGGCGGGGGCGATCGCGCTGGGCGTCGGGTTCCTGCTGGTGGTCGGGTTCATGGGGTTCTTCTACGGCCTGCTCGGCTGGTTCGCGAATATCTGCCTGGTGGTGAACCTGATCCTGATGCTGGCCGTCATGTCCTTGTTGCAGGCGACGCTGACGCTGCCTGGCATGGCGGGAATATTGCTGACGCTGGGCATGGCGGTGGACGCCAATATCCTGATCAATGAGCGGGTGCGTGAGGAGCAGCGCAACGGCCGGCCGCCGTTGCAGGCGCTTGAGCACGGGTTCCAGCGGGCCTATCGTACTATCTTCGATTCCAACGCCACTGCGTTCCTGGCGCACGTGATGCTGTTTATCTTCGGCTCCGGTCCGGTGCGCGGCTTCGCGGTGACCATCACGGTGGGCATCGCGACCAGCCTGTTCACCGCCTGGAGCCTCACCCGCCTGCTGGTGTCGCGCTGGTATATCAGCACGCGCCCGCGGCTGTTGCCGGTCTGATCGCGATGTTCCTGAGTTCCCTCCTGCGTCCGCATTTCCGGCTGGTTCCCGATGGGACGCGCATCCATTTCATGCGCGGCCGGTTCATGGGGCTGATCGTCTCGGCGGTGCTGTCCACCGCGTCGATCATCCTGTTCTTCCATCCCGGGCTGCATCTGGGGATCGACTTCTCCGGCGGCATCGTGATGGAGGTACGCACGCCGGGGCCAGCCGATTTCGGAAAGATCCGCGACGCGCTGGCGGCGGAGAACATCCCGCAGCAAGGCGTGCAGCGTTTCGGCGCGCCGGACGAGGTGCTGATCAGGATCGGGGCGCAGGCCTCAGCGAAGTCGACCGATGCGATGGTGAACCAGGTACGCGCGGCCCTGGACAAGGCGGTGCCGGGGTCGAAGCTGCTGCGCACCGATGCCATCGGCGCGTCGGTATCGGCCGAGCTGCTGCGCAACGGCATCCTGGCGCTGGTGGTCAGCCTGGCGATGATTCTGGTCTATATCTGGTTCCGTTTTGAATGGGAGTTCGCGGTCGGAGCAGTGGTGACATTGGTGCTGGACATCACCAAGGCGGTCGGATTTCTGGTGATCACGCGGTTCGATTTCGATCTCGTTATGGTGGCGGCGATCCTGACCATTCTGGGCTATTCCACCAACGACAAAGTGGTGGTGTATGACCGGGTGCGGGAGAATTTGCGCAAATACAAAACCTTGCCGCTGCGGGACCTGATCGATCTGTCGATCAACGAGACGTTGAGCCGGACGTTGGGCACCTCCATGACGCTGTTCCTGGCCGCCCTGCCGCTGGCGCTGTTCGGGCCGCGGTCGATTTCCGATTTCGCCTGGGTGATGCTGTTCGGAATTGTGGTGGGGACGTCGTCTTCCATCTTCATTGCGGCGCCTATTCTGTTGTTCCTTGGAGAGAATCGGTTGCGACGCGATTCCGTGACGGTCACGGCTGCCAAAGCACGCGCCGCCCAGCCTCCGCCGGCGAGGAACCCGGCGGCAAAAGCACGGAACGATGGCCCCGCCCTGCGGCGGCCGTAGCCGTCACCAATGAGGCGATCGTCGGCATCAGCGATACGGAAGCGCTGAAGGCTTGAGCGAGTCCAAGTCCCTCCCGGCGAGATCCCTCCCCCCGGCCGCTATGCTCGACCTGACGACACAGGTGGCCACCCTGCTGTTCGTCAACGGAGAGACCACCGAGCGCCTCGAACGCGAGTCGGGACGGATCGCCCGCACCCTTGGCTTCGATGCGGCACTCTTCGTTCGCTGGGGTGAGCTGACGATCCGGATCAACCAGCGCGGCAGCCCGAATGACGCGATTGTCGGGGCCGTTCCGGCGGGCGTCGATATGAGGAAAGTGACCGCCGTCCTGGCGCTGATCGACGAAGTATGCAGCTTGCGTCTGCCGGCAGAGGCGGTGTCGTCGAAACTGGATGCGATCCGGGCGTTACCGCCCGTCTCCGTGGCGCGATTCGCCGTACTGGCAGGGGCGGGAGCCGCGGCACTTGGGGTGATCTTCGGCGCCGCCCATTTGTGGACCCTTGTGCTCATAGCGCTCAGCGCCAGCGCCGGCGGGTGCCTGCGACGCTGGCTCGGTGGCGTCAGCCGCAATTTGCTGATCCAGCCGTTTAGCGCCGCGCTACTTGCCGGAGTGGTCGGGGCGATTGCAGTTCGTCTGCATCTGAGCAGCGTGCTTCATCTCGTGGCGGTTTGTCCCTGTATGGTACTGGTGCCCGGCCCGCATCTGCTCAACGGCACGCTCGATTTTGCGCACGCGCGTATTTCGCTGGGCGCGGCGCGGATCGGCTTTGCGGGCCTGATCATCCTGATGATCTGTTCAGGGCTGCTGACGGGGCTTTTTCTGGGGGGCACGACCTTGCCGGTGTCCGGGCCGTCGTTTCCGGTACCGCTGGGGTACGACGTCATCGCGGCGGGAATTGCCGTCTCTGCGTATGGGACGTTCTTTGCCATGCCGTGGCGCAAGCTGCCGATTCCCATGCTGATCGGGATGCTTGCACACGCCGTGCGCTGGGGACTGATGTCCGTCGCCGGAGCGAGCATAGAGATTGGTGCGCTCGGCGCCTGTCTCCTGGTGGGCGCCGTCGCCGCGCCGATTGCCGACCGGCTGCGCCTGCCGTTCGCGGCGCTCGCCTTCGCGTCCGTGGTATCGTTGATTCCCGGCGTTTTTCTGTTCCGGATGGCCGGAGGCCTGGTCGCACTGGTCGGGCTGGGAGAACGGACGCCGCCTGCACTGCTATCCGGAACCATCGCCGATGGCGGCATGGCGTTCCTGATCCTGCTCGCAATGGCCTTCGGCCTGATCGTCCCCAAGCTGTGCATCGATCATGTCGCCGACCGGATCAGGGAACGCACACCCGCTCGCTGAGCGCCGATATGGTTGTAATGAGCGGCATCCGGTGGAGTCGTGATTCCAGTTGACCCGTAGTACGCTGCCGGCCATTGCGTGCAGGCAAGAGCGGGAGGTAACCGGATGATCAAGCAGCCCCAGAAATACACGGACATGTCCGATCCACAGGCGCGGCCCCGCTATGCCGGGATCGCCAGCTTCTTTCGCGCGCCGTTCGCGGACACGCTGGACGATGTCGATATCGGGATAATCGGTGTGCCGTTCGATGGTGGGGTGACCAACCGCACCGGCGCGCGGCACGGTCCTCGTGCGGTGCGGGACCAAAGCTCGCTGCTGCGCCGGTTCAACACCGCCACCGGGGTGCGCCCGTTCGAGGCGACGCGCGTGCGCGATCTCGGCGATTGCTGGATCGAGCAGCCGTTCACGCTAGAAGGCGCGCTGGCGGAGATTGTCGCGTTCTATCGCACCGTCGTCGCCGGAAATGTGGTGCCTCTCTCGGTGGGCGGCGATCATTCGATCAGCCTGCCGATCCTGCGGGCGGTGGCGGCGAAAGGCCCGGTCGGGATGATCCATATCGACGCGCATTGCGACACGGGCGACGATTACCTGGGGTCGCGCTTCCACCATGGAGCGCCGTTTCGCAGGGCGGTTGACGAAGGGCTGCTGGACCCGAAGCGGGTGATCCAGATCGGCATCCGCGGCACCACCAATGATCCGGACATGTGGGGGTTCAGCCAGCGCAGCGGAATGCGCGTGCTGCCGATGGACGAGTTTCAAGACAAAGGCTGGCAATACGCCGCCGAGGAAGCGCACCGCGTCGTCGGGCGGGGGCCGGTGTACCTGACCTACGATATCGACAGCCTCGATCCGTCGCAGGCACCTGGCACGGGTACGCCGGAGGCCGGCGGTATCAGCGTACGAGAGGCGTTGCGCCTGCTGCGCAACCTGCGCAGGATTGATTTCATTGGCGGCGATCTGGTGGAGGTTGCGCCGCCGTTCGATACGGGCAGTATCACCGCCTTCAATGGCGCCTCGATCCTGTTTGAGATCCTTTGCCTGCTGGTCGAGGCCCGCCAGTCCCGGCAAACGTGAACCACGCACGTCCATTCCAGAAACGGAGCGTCCCGATGCGCCGCAGCCTGCTTCCGGCCCTTCTGCTTGCAGCGAGCATCAGTGTGATTGGAGGCAGGGCGCCGGCGGCGCCATGCTGCACCGAGGGGTATGCGGACCTGCTCGAAAGCGTACTGCCGGCCGTGGTAAGCTTATCGGTCATCAAGATTACTGGGACCAAGCCGGCCGACGGGCAGGTAGCGGCCAAGCGCGAGCGCTTCTTCGGCTCCGGCTTCATCATCGATCCGAGCGGGACCATCGTCACCAACCGTCATGTGATCCAGGGCGCGGTCGAGATCACGGCGGTGTTTGGTGACGGAACGCAGCGTCGTGCCCGGCTGATCGGAGCTGCCAACATCGCCGATCTGGCGGTGCTGAAGGTGGATGCCGACCAGCCGCTGCCGGCCCTCAAGTTCGCCGACAGCTCCGGCGCGCGCATCGGCGACCCGGTGCTGGCCATCGGCAATCCCTATGGGCTCGGGCTGTCGGTCAGTGCGGGGATCATCAGCGGTCTCAATCGCAACCTCAATCAGACACCGTTCGACGACGACATCCAGACCGATGCGGCGATCAATCCGGGTAATTCGGGCGGACCGCTGGTCACGCTGAGCGGCGAGGTGATCGGGGTGGATACCGCGCTCTATACACAGACCGGCGGTGGCTATATCGGCATCGGCTACGCGATTCCGGCGAATGATGCGGATTTCATCGTGCGTCACCTGCTCGACCCGACACTGCCGCAGCCTGGCTGGATCGGCGTCAGCGTGCAGGATGTCAGTCCTGAGCTCGCCAAGGGATTCGGCGTACCGCGACCGGGTGGCGCGGTGATAACGGCGATCGATGCAAACGGGCCGGGTCGCACAGCCGGCCTGCGGGATGGCGATGTGATCCTGGCAGTCAGCGGCCAGCCGATCTCCGACACGCGCGCGCTGATCCGGCAGATCGCGGTGATGGATATCGGCAGCACGGTCGACCTGACCGTCTGGCGCGACCGCAAGCAACAGGCGGTGCAGGTCTCGCCGATCGAGTGGCCGAACATGAGCTCTCCGGTGGAAGCGGCGATGGCGCCGGCGGCGATGATGGCGATGGCCTCGGTGCCGGATACCACCCTGAAGGTGGCCGCGATCACCGACGCCGCACGCCAGAAATTAGGCATTCCCGCTGGGGTCAGCGGCGTGGTGGTCGAAGGAGTTGCGAGGGAGACCGACCCCGGCGAAAAAGGCATTCAACTGGGCGACGTGATCGTGAATGCCGGCGGTGTGCCGGTGAGTACGCCGGACGATCTGGATACGCTGATCGGCAAGGCCCGCAGCGCCCGTCAGGCTTATTTGCCGCTGCTGGTGTCCGGCAAGGACGGACTGCACTGGGTGAGCTATTTCACCGGGGTGAAAAGTCACAGCTGAGGCCGCGTGCCACTTGCCACGACGTTCGGGTTGCTTCTTGATGGTGGCGGGAAAAACCAACGTCATATCGGGGGAAGCGATGTTCAGCGCGATCAGCCGCCGCGGGTTCCTGTTGCAGGCAATTCCAGCGGCCGCCGCCGTGGGATCGGTTCGGATCGGCCGTGCCGACGCGGCACCCAGCCTCAAGACGGTCAGCCCGGGAACGCTGACCGTGGCGATCAACGGCGACATGCCGATGACCAGCGTCAAGGACGGCAAGCTGATCGGCACGGACGGCGACATGATCTCCGCCATCGCCCAGAAGCTGGGGCTCAGCGTCACGCCGTCGCTGATGGAATGGTCAGCGACGATCGAAAGCATCCGCAGCGGGCGGGCCGACGTGATGCTGGGCAACATGGGCTGGACGCCGGTGCGGGCGAAGGTGATGCTGGTGACGGATGCGATCTATTATGCCGGCACCTTCGCGACGATGAAGAAGGACGTACCGCTGGATAAGGTGACCATCGCCGATATGAAGGGCCGCAGCATCGGGACGGTGACCGGCTTCACGATCGTGCCGGAGATGAAGAAGGTGCCGGGGACCACCGACGTTAAGCTCTACGATACCTCGGATTCCTGCATCCGCGACGTTTCGGCCGGGCGGCTGGATTTCGCCATACTGGATGCGCCGACGGTGGATTACATGATCCTGCAAAACCCCGGCTGGGGGCTGAAGCAGATCCCGGTGGTGCATGACGATGCGTTTCCACAGCTCACCAGCAAGCAGCACACCGTGATGGGACTCAATCAGAACAATCCGGATTTGTTCGATGCGGTGAATGCCGGGGTGAAGTGGCTGTGGAAGACCGGGCTCAACGCCAAGCTGATGGCGAAGTATGGCGTGGGCAACCCGGATTATTTGGTGCCGCCGCAGCCGAACCCACGCATCGGGGTCGATCGCGATGCCAATGACAACCCGATCGGGGCCGGCGGACATACTGCAAAGGATTTCTCCTCGCTGTTCGCGTGAGCTGCGAAGGACCGGACAACCAGCGAGAACTTGTGCGGATTGTCGATCTGCACAAGCGCTTCGGGGCGCTCGAAGTTCTCAAGGGTATCGATCTGACCATTGCGGCGGGTGAGAAGGTCTCGATCATCGGTCCGTCGGGATCCGGGAAGACAACCCTGCTCCGCTGCGTCAACTGGCTGGAGCGGCCGAGCAGCGGACAGGTGCTGATCGAGGGGCAGCCGATCGGCGAGCGGCAGTTCAAAGGACGTCGCACCGACATGCGGGACCGCGAACTGGCACGGATGCGGGCACGGATCGGCATGGTGTTCCAACGGTTCAACTTGTTCCCGCATCTGACGGCGCTGGACAACGTAGCGGTGGGCCCGATCAAGGTGCTGCGCCAATCAGCGGACGAGGCGCGCGGGCAGGCGATGGCGCTGCTGGAAAAGGTCGGGCTGGCACATAAGCGTGACGTCTATCCCGAAATGCTGTCCGGCGGTCAGCAGCAGCGGGTGGCGATTGCCCGCGCGCTGGCGATGCGCCCGATCCTTATGCTGTTCGACGAGCCAACATCGTCGCTGGATCCCGAGTTGGTGGGCGAGGTGCTGACAGTCATGCGCCAACTTGCGGTCGAGGGCATGACGATGATCATCGTCAGCCATGAAATGCAGTTCGCGGAGGATGTGTCCGACCGCGTGGTGTTCATGGATGACGGACGCATCCTGGAGGAGGGACCGCCAAAGTCGATATTCCGCGCCCCCTCGCACGCGCGCACGCGCGAATTCCTGCGCGCGGTGATCGAGCGGCAGGTGTTCCCGGCAACGGCATGAACGGCCCTTGGGTACGCACGGCGGCGCAGTTTCCTTACCTGCTGGATACGCTCCTGCTGGGCGTGAAGATCACCATCATCGTCACGCTTGGCGGCTTCGCGCTGTCGGTGGTGCTGGGGCTTGGCGGCGCCCTGTTTCGGACCTCGCGGTTCGGCGTGCTGCGCGCCGCTGGCACGCTCTATGTGGACGTGTTCCGCGCGGTCCCAGTGCTGACGCAGCTTTTTATCATCTATTTCGGGCTGGCAGAGATAGGGGTGAAACTATCGCCGGTACCGGCGGCGATCATCGGCTTCGGAATTAACGGCGGGGCTTACCTGACCGAGGTGTTCCGCGCCGGAATCGAGGCGGTGCATCGCGGACAGACCGAGGCGGCCTTGTCGATCGGAATGACCCGGCTGCAGGCGACACGCATCATCGTGCTGCCGCAGGCTATGCGGGTGATCCTGCCGCCGCTCGGCAATTTCGCGATCGGGCTGCTGAAGGATACCTCGGTGGCGTCTTCGGTCGCAGCGCCGGAGCTGACGTTCCGGGCCCATATGCTGGTCGATCAGACCTATCTCAGCACCCAGATCTATCTGATGGTGGCGGTGCTGTATCTGGCAATGAGCCTGCCGCTGGCCCACCTGGTGCGGCGGCTGGAACGGCAGACCGCACGGGAGCGCACGGCGTGATCGGCGACGACCTGCGGGATTGGCTGCCCCAGCTTCTGGTGGCAGCGGGCGGCACACTGAAAATGACCGCACTTGCCTATGCCGTGGCGGTCGCGGCGGGGCTGTTGTTGGCATTGGCGCGAATTTCGCGCCGGCAGACGCTGGCGGTGGCTGCGGGCTGGTATATCGAGCTGATTCGCGGCACGCCCGCGCTCACCCAGTTGTTCCTGATCTACTTCGGCCTGGCATCAGCCGGCTTCGTGCTGTCGGCGTTCACCGCCGCGGTCGTTGGGTTGGGAATGAACTATGCTGCGTACCTCGCGGAGGTGTACCGGGCGGGCATTCGGGCAATCCATGCGGGTCAGCGGGAAGCGGCGCTGGCGATCGGCATGACGCCGGCGCAGGCAATGCGCAGCATTATCCTGCCGCAAGCGTTCCGGGTAATCGTGCCGCCGATGGCGAATTATGCGGTATCGCTGCTGAAGGATACATCGGTGGCGTCGCTGATCTCGGCGCCGGAGCTGATGCTGCGGGCGCGCGACCTGAGCAGCGAATATTTCGAACCCATGCAACTGTATCTGCTGGTGGGCGGAATGTACCTGGTGATGGCGTATCCGCTGGCGAAGGGAGCGCGCTACCTGGAGCTGCGTCTGGGTCGCGGACGTGCGGCGGGATGAGGAGAAGAGAATGATCGAAGCGGCGGAATGCGTTGTGATCGGTTCGGGAGCGTTGGGGGCGAGCATCGCCTTTCACCTGGCGCATGCAGGCAAGCAGGTGGTACTGGTCGATAAGCATGCGCTCGGGTCGCAGACCTCGCCACGCGCGGCGGGGTTGAGCTCACAGGCGCGTGGGACGGACCTGATGACTCGGCTGGCGCAGCGTGCGGTACGCAAGATCGAGGCGTTCGAGCAGGAAACCGGGGAGAAGATCGTTTTTTACCAGCCGGGCGCGCTGAAGATCGCGCGGACGCCGGAACATGTGGAGCAGCTCCGCAGAGAGCGGGAACGCGGGCGGCGGTTCGGGACCGGGCTGCAGGAGATTTCGCCCGCCGAGGCGAAACGTATGAACCCGTTTCTGGAGACCACGGGTATCCTGGCAGTGAATATCTCGCCTACCGATATCTACCTCGAGCCATCGCAAATTTCGAATGGGTATGTCAGGGCGGCAGAGCGGCTGGGAGCAACGACGCTCCCTCATACGCTGGTCACCGGCATTGCGGTGCGAAACGGCGCAGTAGCTGGCGTTGAAACGGAGCGCGGGACGATAAGGTGCGAGACGGTGGTGGACGCGGCGGGGGCGTGGCTGCGCGCAGTGGCTGCGCTGAGCGGGGCGGGCGTGCGCGTGATGCCGACGCGGCACCAGTTGATGATCACCGAGCCGATCGACGGGGTGCAGGCACTACAGCCGATCACCCGGATTATCGACGCGAATGTGTACGTGCGTCCGGATGAGGGCGGGTTGATGCTGGGCGGCTACGAGGCGAAGCCCCTGCAGTTCGATCAGGGCGCGTTGCCGGCGCGGTTCGATATTGCCGATCTGGAGCTCGACCTCGGCGTGCTGCGGCAGTTGGCCGACAGCGTACGCGAGCAATTGCCGGTGTTTCAGCAGGTTCCGGAGACGATAAAGTTGCGGGTTCATCGAGGCGGGCTGCCGACAATGACCGCGGACGGAGAGCATACCGTGGGTCCCGTACCCGGAGTTCAAGGGCTGTATGTGGCCGGCGGGTGTTGCGTAGGCGGCCTGTCTATCTCGCCGGCGATCGGCGAGGTGGTGGCCGCGTGGATTACCGAAGGAGCACCGCCACTGGATATGTCCACGATGGCACCAGGGCGCGAGGGCGCGATGTCCGAGGAGGCACTGAAAGCTGCGTGCCGGCTGCATTACGCGCATCACTACTGGGAAGAGATGCCGCGGGCGACGTCCTGACCGCAACCCGGACCACGATGCTGTACCGGCTGACCACCATCCAGAAGACCCGAAGGTCCCGCCACTGAGGTGCCTGTTTCAAGCCGCCGCATGGGCCACAATGCTGCTTGCTCACCGACTGGTTATGGCCTATCGGGGCGACCCACCCTATTTTGTGCTGATGCCGGCCGGATCGCCGGGCAACCCAAACGGGCTGAGGGGCCGGCGGGCAGCAAACCATGTTCGGCGTCTCCGTCGCCTCGCTTCTTCAGTATGCGGCACATCACCCGGGGCTGCAGGCCGGTGCGATTATCGTCGCGACGTTCATCCTGGAAGATGCGGCAACCATCCTCGCCGCGATGCAGTCCGCGGCGGGTGACCTTTCGATCCCTGTGGCGCTGGGCTCGTTGTATGTGGGTATCGTTTTGGGGGATGCCGGCCTGTACGGGCTTGGGCGTCTCGCCGCCCTGATTCCCTGGGTGCGGCGGGCTTTGCCGCCCCAGCGCACTGCAACGGTGCCGGCCTGGATACGTGGGCGCGTGTTCAGCATTGTCCTGATCAGCCGGTTTTTACCGGGTGTGCGACTACCGGTATATACAACTTGTGGTTATCTCGGCGCCAGCTTTCGAAAATTCATCCTCGCCAGCATGACGGCGACAGCGATCTGGACCTCCGGCTTGTTCGTCATATCAATGAAGATCGGCGATGAGCTGATGGCACATTTCGGTATCTGGCGGTGGGCCGGCGCCGGAGCAATGATCTTGTTCCTGGCTCTCGCCGGACGATTCGCCACTTGGCTCTGGAAGGACGCGCATCAGGAATGAAGCTCGACGCCGCCCTCCGCTTGGCCCAATCAGCCCGGCGACCGGAAAAACCGATCTCCTTCTTTGAATTCTGGCCAGGGTGGTTGTTCTACGCTCCCGTCATCGCACATTGCGTGGGGCTGGCGGTGCGATACCGTTCGCCTTTGGCGCTGGCCGCAGCCAATCCGTGCATTACGGCGGGCGGGCTGTGCGGGGAATCCAAGATTTCTATCCTGGATCAGGTCGGCGACGACATCCGCCCCCTGCTGGCGCGCTATACCGGCCTGAGAACCCATCCGTGGAATGCTCAGGCCGATCTGGCGGAAGCCGAGCAGGAACTGGGAACGGCACAGCTGGATTATCCGGTGGTTGCCAAGCCCGATATCGGGTGCAACGGCAGCGGAGTGAGGCTGATCGCCAACCCCGCTGACCTCTACCGCTATCTTGCTGCTTTTCCACGCGGTGAGCGGCTGCTTTTGCAGGAATACCTGGCGGACGAGGGCGAGGCGGGCATTTTCTATGTCCGCCACCCGGACGAGCCGGCAGGCCGCATCACTTCCATCACGTTGAAATATGCTCCTTGCGTCACCGGGGATGGGCGTTCGACCCTACGCGAACTGATCGCGACCGATCCGCGTGCCGGGCATCTTACGCACCTTTACCTGCCCCGCCTGTCACATCGGCTGCACGAAGTTCCGCCCCAGGGTGAGCGGGTCCGCCTCGTATTCGTGGGAAACCACTGCAAGGGTTCAATCTTCCGCGATGGCACCAGCCACGCGACCCCCGAACTGGTCGCGTGTTTCGAACGCATCGCCCGAAGCATCCCGGAATTTCATTTCGGCCGTATCGATGTACGCTTCACCTCCCTCGCCGCCCTGTCCCGAGGCGAGGGCTTCCGCATAATCGAGATCAACGGCGCCGGATCCGAGGCGACCCATGTCTGGGATCCGGCGACCCGGCTGATCGACGCCTGGCGGGCGCAATTCTTTCATTATGGTCACGCCTACGCGATCGGCGCGGCGAACCTGGCCCGCGGCTTTCGTCCGCCCCGGGTAAGCGAGACGTTCCGGCTATGGCGCCGTCAGAAGCGGCTGATGGCGGCCTACCCTTTGAACGATTGAGCGGTTGCCTCGACTCCCGGCGTCGCGCGAGGAAAACTGCCCATGAACACGATCCAATCGATCCTGATCGCACTGCTGCAGGGTGCCACCGAGCTGTTCCCGGTCAGCAGCCTTGGTCACGCCGTGATCGTCCCGGCGCTCGCCCGCTGGCAGATCGACCAGCGCGGTCCTTCGTTCCTGCCCTTTCTGGTCATGCTGCATCTCGGGACGGCAGCGGCGCTGCTGCTGTATTTCTGGCGGGATTGGTGGACGTTGGCGATAGGGGTACTGGGCCTCGACAACGCGCGCCAGGTTCAAGAAAGCCGCAGAGTATTCGGCCTGATCGTGGTGGCGACTATCCCGGCGGTTATCGTCGGGGGACTGCTGGAGCATTTTTTTCGCCGGCTGTTCGGTGATCCGGTCGTTGCTGCCACGTTCCTGATTGTTAACGGCCTGTTGCTGCTCGGCGGGGAACGGCTGCGCGGGCGAGGGCAGCGGCCGTTATCGACTTTGCGGGTCGGGGATGCGCTGGCGATCGGGTGCTGGCAGTGCACGGCGCTGATACCGGGCATTTCCCGCTCTGGCGCAACCATTGTCGGAGGATTGCTGCGCGGGATCAATCACGAGGGAGCGGCACATTTTTCATTCCTGATCGCCACCCCCGTCATTCTGGGCGCGACGGTGCTGGAGGTGCCGAAACTGCTGCACGAGGGCGTGCCACACGGAGTGGCGGCAAATGCCGTGATTGCGGCGGTCGTCGCCGGGGTGACGGCGTTCGCCAGCACGGTGTTCCTGATGCGTTATTTCCGCAACCACGAGGCCTGGGCGCTGAACCCGTTCGCTTACTACTGCCTACTCGTCGGGGCGGGCAGCCTGGCCGTGCTGCTGATGCGCTAAACCGGCCACGCCGCCCTTCGGTTACCGAATGGTCACCCGTTCATGGAACCCGCTGAGGGTCTCGGTTGTTTCTCAATCCGACCACCAGGCTCAGCGGTTTGGCAGTGGCGGTTTGGCAGTGGCGGTTTGGCAGTGGCGGTTTGGCAGTGGCGGTTTAGCGGTACCGGAGGCGAAGTTGATATTACCGGTTGAAGGGTACCCGATCTCGACCGAGGCGATCCGTGAATGGTTTCGCCGCACCCACGGCCGCGAAGCATCCGACCGGGAGGTTGGGGAAATCCAGGATCGGCTGGCGGGGCGCGACTCCGGGCCCGCTCCGCCGCCGGACGATCGCGCGGACAACGAATGACGCGCAGGTGATCCGGGGGCGCCGGCTGCTGCGACTCGCTTGGCACTTGGCGCGAGATACCGTGGCCGGATTCATCGTCGATGATGCGCTCAGTCGGGGCGCGGCGATCTCCTACTACACGATTTTTTCGTTGGCCCCGGTCCTGCTGATCGCCATCGCGGTTGCCGGGCTGTTCTTCGGTTATCAGGCAGCACAGGGGGCGATCGTCGGGCAGTTGAGCGGCCTGATGGGACAGGACAGCGCCACCGCCTTACAGAATTTGCTGCAAGGCGCGCGCTACCGCGGCGGCGGACTGCTCGCCACCGGGATCGGTGTCGTCACCCTGGCAATCACCGCGACTGGCGTTTTCACCGAACTGCAAACATCCTTGAACCTGATCTGGAAAGCGGAGCCGCCACGTTCGATCACCATGGCGATCGGTACGGGCACGGTTGCTGTCGCTTGGGCTGATTGCCGCGCTCGGTTTCTTGCTGCTGGTGTCCCTGGCTGCCAGCGCAATCTTGCAAGCAGCCGGAGCCTGGCTGAGCGATCACGCGAGCGGGCTTCACGCGGTCGTCCGTCTAACCAGCGGACTGATTTCGCTTGTTCTGGTTACCGCGCTATTCGCCGCCATCTACAAGGTTTTACCAGACCGGGCTATCGGCTGGGGCGATGTGATGATCGGGGCGGCGGTCACGGCGCTGCTGTTCGTCGCCGGAAAATACCTGATTGGGCTTTATATCGGCAGCAGTGCAATCGCCAGCAGCTACGGGTCGGCCGGGTCGCTGCTGGTTCTGCTGTTGTGGATCTATTATTCCGTGCAGATATTCCTGCTGGGAGCCGAGTTCACCAAGACGTATGCCGGACTTCGGCGTGGTGGGCGCCCGCCATCGGTGCAACGGGGCGCACGCGAGACCCACCCCGCTTGAGACGCACGATTTGCCACGCGCGTCCGGTTTATCACACCCGCTCGGAAACCCACGGCGCCGCTTGCGGTTACACCGAAGCCATTTCAGCCGCGGGTGTTTCCTGTGCCGGATGATCAGCGTTCACGGACCGTCGATGATGGAATAGGGCGTGAGGCCGCCAACCCCCGGCAGATCCCGGCACGCGGCTGGAAAAGCGTGCTCCGGCGCGCCTTGTCGGACAGTGGAAAAAAGAACCTTTCGCTGGTAGCCGGCGGGGTGACTTATTACGTGGTGCTGGCTCTGTTCCCCGGCCTTGCCGCCCTGGTATCGATTTTCGGCCTTGTTGCGGATCCTGGACGAGTGGAAGAACAAGTCAACGCCTTAAGTGGCATCCTGCCGGATTCGACAAAGCAGCTCATCGGCACCGAACTGCATCGACTGGTCTCCGCCTCCGGCGGCGCGCTCAGCATCGGGGTCGTGCTGGGCATCGCATTCGCGCTGTGGAGCGCCTCACGTGGAATGAGCGGGATGATCAGCGCGCTCGACATCGCCTATGATCAGCCCGAACGGCGCAGTTTCCTGCGGTTCAACGCGGTCGCACTGGTCCTGACGATTGGACTGATTGTTAGCGGCCTGATCGTGGTCGCACTCGTTGCCGGGCTGCCGGCCGTGCTGAGCGCAATAGGCGCGGATTCACGAACGAAATGGGTGACGCTGATCGTGGAATGGCCGCTGCTCATCGTCTTCGTGATGCTGATGCTCGCGGCGCTTTACCGGTTCGCCCCTGACCGCAGCGAGCCGCGCTGGGAGTGGATCTCGCCCGGAGCAGTGACCGCAACGCTGCTATGGGCAATCGGGTCGGTAATCTTCGCCGTTTATGTCTCGCATTTCGGCAGTTACAATAAAACTTATGGTTCGCTTGGCGCGATGATCGTGCTGCTGACCTGGCTGTGGCTGTCGGCGTACGTGGTCTTGCTCGGCGCAGAGATAAACGCAGAGGCAGATCGCCAGACCCGATGCGGCACGACCACCGACAAGCCGAAGCTGGTGGCAAGTCGGGGTGCGACCGTCGCGGACACGTTGGGCAAATCCTCCGACGCGCCGTAGCATGTGCTCCGCACGCAGGCGGGGCTCTCCGGGTGGACATCTATCATATTTGGTGTGATTTGCGCCCGGACGTACGGGACACCACCTTCGTCGAGCAGGTGACGGCCTACATGGGGCATTTGCAGGCCGGCGGACTGATCGGCGGTTGACACGACGTAAGCTTGGATTGGCGCCGCCAGGAATGGGGGAATTCCACATCATGGTGGAGGTTGCCAACCTCGCACAGCTCGAACGGGCGTTTCAGCACGTCGCCTCCCGGCAGGCCCCGACGGAAGGATTGCATTTCGGCGGCAACTCGCTGGTCACGAACGCAAGATTTCGCACTTTACCGCGATTTCCCGGATGCGTTCCGCCGTCGGGGCGATGAACTGTTCTGAGGCTTCCGTTGCAACGGCGCGAACGTTGCGGACAGCTAAGGTTGTTCGCTGAATGGCTGCGAAAGCCGGAACTGCGCCGCCGGATAGACGCCAAGCACGCGCACCTCCGACGAGAAAAATGATAGCTCCTCCAGTGCGCGCCGCAGCGCCGGCTGCTCCGGATGGCCGTCCACATCGCACAGAAACTGTGTCGCGGCAAACTGGCCCTGCAACATGTAGCTCTCGAGCTTCGTCATGTTCACGCCGTTGGTTGCGAACCCACCAAGCGCCTTGTAAAGTGCAGCCGGCACGTTGCGAACGCGGAACACGAAGGTTGTCATCAGGTTTGCCTGCCCCGGATCAGGTGCCCTCGGGCGCGGAGCCATCACATAAAAACGAGTCGTGTTGTGCGCCGCGTCCTCCACGTTCGCCTGCAGCACTTCCAGCCCATAGATCTCAGCCGCCAATGAGGATGCAATCGCCGCTTCCTCTGGATTGTTCCATTTCGCCACAAGCTGCGCTGCACCCGCGGTGTCCGCCTGCACGACGGGCTGCAGGCCAAGCCGGCGCAGGAAATGCCGCACCTGTCCCAATGCGACGCTGTGCGAATGCGCTCGCTTCAATCCTTCAACCGGCGTGCCCGCCACCGCCAGCAGACAATGCTCGACGCGCTGGAACGCTTCGCCCACCACGAACAGCCCGGACTCGGGCAACAAATGATGGATATCCGGCACCCGGCCGGCGAGTGTGTTCTCGCACGGCAGCATGGCCAGTTCCGCCCGGCCATCGCGCACCGCTTCGATGGCAGTTTCGAAGCTTTCGCATGGCAGGGTGCGGAAGGCCGGATACGCCACCCGGCAGGCGAGGTCCGAATAGGCTCCAGGCTGGCCCTGGAAGGCGATCACACCAGTCACGCTGGCGTCTTCTGAGCGAGCAGGCGACGCGCCCGTTCCAGATCCGCCAGCGTATCGACGCCGAACAGCCCATGCCCGACCCGTGCGCAGCCGATTCGCATGCCTGCCTCCATCGCCCGCAACTGCTCCAGCTTTTCCCGGCGCTCCAGCGGGCTTTCGGGGAGGCTGACGAAGCGGGCCAGCGCCCCGCGGCGAAACGCATAGATGCCGACATGATGCCACAGCGGACCATCGCCCCACGGGACCGGCAGGCGAGAAAAATACAGCACCCCCGCAACCTCCTGACCCTCGGCAAAGGCACAGGCGGCTTTGACGAAGGATGGCGTGTTCGCTTCCTCCACCGAGAGGATCGGTGCGACCACCGTGCCGATATCGATGCCGGGGTCTTCCAGCGGCCGGATCGAGGCGCGTATCTGGTCAGGCGAGACGGTCGGCACGTCGCCTTGCAGGTTCACCACCACGTCACACTCTCCTCCCGGGTCCAATTCGGCCAATGCGGCATGGACGCGGTCCGAACCAGTGGGCAACGCCGGATCGGTCAGCACCGCGCGCCCCCCGGCCGCGCGGATTGCCTCGGCGATCGCGGGCTCCGCGCAGGCGACTCCAACCGGGCCGATCGCAGCCTCCAGCGCGCGGCGCAGCACGTGCACGATCATCGGCTGCCCGTTTATGTCGGCAAGCGGCTTGCCGGGCAGGCGCGACGACGCCATGCGGCTGGGGATAACGATGATCGGTGTCATCAGCGGCCGATTGCGAGGTCCAGGTCGTTTCCGTATGGTGCGCGGCACCTTAGCAGGCGGACAGCCGGGCGCAACGACGCGCGGACGGGTTTACGCGTGCCGCGGCAATTCGACGGAGAGAGTCGCATCGCATGATGGACAGCATGGATGTCAACAAGGCGGTCGCCGCTGCCCTGGTGGCCGGCATTGCCTTTTTTGTCACCGGATTGATCGGCGATAATCTGATTTACGAGACACCGCCGGCCAAGTCACCGATCAGCATCCAGGGCGTGCAGCCCGCAGCAACGACCGGCGGCGCCGCGCAGCCCGCCGAGTTGCCGCCAGTCGCCCCGTTGCTGGCCTCGGCCAATGTGGAGAAAGGACATCAGTTTGTCAGCCAAGTCTGTGCCGCCTGCCACAGTTTCAACAAGGGCGGCAAACCGATCGTCGGCCCCAATCTGTACGGAATCCTGGGCGCGCCGCATGACCACGAAGCTGGGTTCGACTACTCTGCTGCATTGGGGAAATTCAAAGGTCAGCCCTGGACCTATGACGCGCTGAACCACTGGCTGGATGACCCACAGACCTACGCTCCAGGCACCCGTATGACCTACACCGGGATCAAAAACGATCAGATGCGGGCGAACGTAATCGATTACCTACGCAGCCTTTCGGACCAGCCGGAGCCGCTTCCAGCGCCCGAAGCCCCGGCCAAGGCGGCTGCCGCGACCGCACCGGCGCCGGGCAGCGCTGCCCCGGCGGGCAATCACAGCGCGCCCGGCAGCGCAGCGGCGCCGAATAGCGCGCCCGACTCGTCGCCGCCCGCCTCGTCGCCGAAGATCGTTTCCCCCTCCGGCGCGTCGGACAACGCTGCTGGACAGGCAGCGAACGCAAATACCAGCCCCGGTGGCACCGGCGCGGCGCCCGCACCGCCGACCGCTCCCGCGAAGACCCCCTAGCGGAACCGATGGAAGGGCTGATCGCCGCGGCCGAAGCGGCCGCCGATGTTGCCGGAGCGGTGATCCGCCCATTTTTCCGCGCCGGCGTGGCGGAACGGCTGAAACCCGACCGCACACCCGTTACCATCGCCGATCGCAGCGCCGAACAGGCCATGCGCGCGGTATTGGCCGAACGATTCCCCGAACATGGCATTCAGGGCGAAGAATTCGGCATCGACCGGCCGGACGCTCGGTCGCGCTGGGTGCTGGACCCGATCGACGGCACAAAGGCGTTCATTACCGGCCGGCCGTTGTTTGGAACATTGATCGCATTGATGGAGGATGGTCGCCCGATTCTCGGCGTCATCGATCAGCCGGTGACCGGGGAGCGCTGGATCGGCGTGACCGGACAGGCAACGCGCTTTCGCGGCCCGCTTGGCGGGCGTGCCGGCTGCCGCCCCTGCGTCGCCTTGGCGGAAGCGGAGCTGTCGTGCACCGGCCCCTCTCTTCTGGGCGACGATGAGCCGCGCTGGCGGCGCTTGGCGTCGCAGGTCCGACGGGTATCATGGGGTGGAGATTGTTACGGATATGGGCTGCTGGCGCTGGGACATATCGATATCATCGCCGAATCCGGGATGAAACCATGGGACTGGGCGGCTCTGGTCCCAGTGATCGAGGGAGCCGGCGGACGAATGACGGACTGGAATGGCCGACCACTTCGCGCGGATGGAGACGGGCGGGTGCTGGCGGTGGGCGACCCGGGTCTGCTTCACCCGGTAACTGCGCTGATCTCAGAGTGAGATTTACCGCGATTTCAGTATGCCTTGCGCGCCCGGGCAGGCATCAAGCGCGGGTGAGGAAACTGTTCGCGCGCGCGCTGGCGCTTTTGTTGCTCTGCAGCTTTGCCAGCCCAGCGGTTCGTGCCGATGAAGCCGTAACGATCAGCAATGGGTTTACCGTGCTCGGCACCCCTGCCCTGCCCGCCAATTTTCCATATTTCCCCTATGTCAACCCGAATGCGGCCAAAGGTGGCCAGGTCACGTTGGGCGCGATCGGCACCTTCGACAGCTTCAACCCGTTCATCCTGCGCGGCACTGCCGCCGCCGGCATGGTGGACCCGTGGGTGGGAATGCCGGGCGGCTCGGAAAGCGGCTCCACGGTCGGACATGTCTGGGAAAGCCTGATGGTTCCGTCGGCGGATGAAATCGCCACCGCCTATTGCCATATCTGCAAAACCATCGAGATGCCCGCCGACCATCAGTGGATCGCGTTCAATCTGCGTCCCGAGGCACACTTTTCCGATGGCGTGCCACTGACGGCCGAGGACGTCGCATGGACGTTCAAAACCTTGCTGGCCCAGGGTCGGCCCAGCTTTCGCATCGAGATGTCGGACGTGAAGGACGTGACCGTCGAGAGCCCGACGCGCGTCGTGTTTCATTTGAAGCCGAACCAAAACCGTGCGCTCCCACTGATCCTCGGAGGCCTGCCGGTGCTGCCCGAACACTGGTTCAAGACTCGTGACTTCTCCGAACCACTGCGCGAGGCTCCGGTCGGATCCGGTCCGTACAAGATTGCCGCATTTACCATGGACCGCAGCGTCACATACCAACGAGACCCAAACTGGTGGGCCCGTGATCTGCCGACGGCTCTCGGAACCAATAATTTCGATACGGTGCGCATCGAGTATTTTCGCGAGAGCGCCATCGACATGGAGGCGTTCAAGGCCGGCCAGGTCGATCTGCGATCGGAGAACATCGCCAAGCGCTGGGCGACCGGATACAATTTCCCTGCCGTGGGCAAAGGCCTTGTGATCCGCGACACCATCCGCCATCATCTGCCGACCGGCATGCAGGGCTGGGCGATGAATACGCGGCGGCCCGTGTTCAGCGACCCGCTGGTGCGGCAGGCCATCGGCGACGCGTACGATTTCGAATGGGCGAACAAGAACCTGTTCTACAACGCCTATACGCGCACGCTGAGTTACTTCAGCAACAGCGATCTGGCATCCTCCGGCATCCCGACCGGCGACGAGTTGGCACTGCTCGAGCCGTTCCGGAAGGAACTGCCGCCGGACTTGTTCACGCAGCCCTTCACACTGCCGACCACCGATGGTTCCGGCAATCAACGGCCGCAGTTGATAAAATCCCTGAAACTGCTGGAGCAGGCCGGCTGGCACGTGAAGAACATGCAGCTCGTCAATCCGGCCGGCCAGCAGATGCGGTTTACCATCCTGCTGCCCGACCCATCTTACGAGCGTGTTGCGCTGCCCTATGCGGACACGCTGAAGCATCTCGGTATCAGCGTGCAGGTACGCACGGTCGATCCGGCGCAGTACGAGCACCTCACTGACGATTTTGATTTCGATATGCTGTTGCAGGTGTATCCTGAAGGCGACGTGCCCGGAAACGGACTGCGCGACTACTTCTCCTGCGCATCCGCCAAGGCCACCGGCAGCATGAACGTGGCCGGAGTCTGCGATCCAGCGGTGGACACCCTGATCGACAAGGTGATCGATGCATCGAACCGCGCACAGCTTCAGGCCGCCGCTCGCGCCCTCGACCGTGTGCTGTTGTGGCGCTGGTACCTGGCGCCGGGCTGGGGCAGCGACGACTTCCACATCGCCTACTGGAACCGTTTCGCCCATCCCGCCAAGCCGATCCGGGAGGGATTCAACTTCGATCTCTGGTGGGTGGATGCAGCCAAAGCGAAGCTGACGGACGCGGCGAGAGCCGGCGGATAGGGCGCCAGCGTGGCCGCCTACCTGGTACGCAGGCTGCTACTGGTGGTGCCGACGCTTTTCGGCATCATCACAATCAACTTCTTCATCGTGCAATTCGCGCCCGGCGGTCCGGTTGAGCAGGTGATGGCGCAGCTCCGGGGGCATGGCAATCTGTCCACCCTGTCCGGCCCGAGCGCCGAGATCGGATCGGCAGGCGGACAGGGATCGTACCGGGGTTCCAGCGGGCTCGATCCGCACGTGCTGGAAGACATCCGCAAGATGTTCGGTTTCGACAAGCCACCTTTGACCCGTTTTCTGAACATGGTGGGCGGCTATCTGCGTTTTGATTTCGGACGCAGCTTTTTTCGCGGCCAGAGCGTGCTGGCACTGATCGGCGAACGGCTGCCGGTTTCAATCTCGCTCGGGCTATGGTCCACGCTGCTGATCTACGTAATCAGCATCCCATTGGGTATCCGCAAGGCGGTACACGACGGCAGCCGCTTCGATATCGCCACCAGCGCAGTGGTCCTCGTGGGTTACGCGATTCCCAGCTTCCTGTTCGCGATCCTGCTGGTCGTGGTGTTTGCCGGCGGGAGCTATCTGCACTGGTTTCCATTGCGCGGTCTGACCAGTGACGGGGCGTCGGCGTGGAGCTGGCCGGCGCGGCTTGGCGATTACGCCTGGCACATGACATTGCCGATCATCGCGGTGGTTGCCGGCGGCTTCGCCAATCTGACGATGCTGACCAAGAACTGCTTTCTGGAGGAGATCCGCAAACAATATACCGTCACCGCGCGTGCCAAGGGGGCCGGCGAACGGCGGGTTCTGTATGGCCATGTGTTCCGCAACGCAATGCTGCTGATCGTCGCCGGATTCCCGCAGGCGTTCATCGGCATCCTGTTCACCAGCGCTCTGCTGGTGGAGATTGTGTTTTCGCTCGATGGACTCGGCCAGCTCGGATTCCAGGCGGCGATCCAGCGGGACTATCCGGTCATGTTCGGAACGCTGTACATCTTTACCCTGCTCGGGTTGCTGATGCAGATCGTCGGTGACCTGCTGTACACCGTGGTCGATCCGCGCATCGATTTCGAGGCCCGGCGATGAGGTGCCGGCGGACGCGCACCCAATGAGGTTATCGCCGGTCACGCGCCGGCGGCTGGCGATTTTCCGCCAACATCGGCGTGGCTATGTGTGTTTCTGGATCTTCCTGGTTCTGTTCCTGCTCAGTCTGTTTGCCGAGTTCATTGCGAACGACCGCCCGCTGCTGGTACATTTCGATGGGCGCTGGTATTTCCCGGTGCTGAAAGACTATGCCGAGGATACGTTCGGCGCGGATTTCCTGCCGACCGAAACCGACTATACAGACCCCGACGTGGAGCGTTCGATCAGGGCGCGTGGTTGGATGGTCTGGCCGCTGATCCCCTTTAGCTTCGATACGGTCGTGAAGAACCTGCCGAGCCCGGCGCCTTCGCCGCCTACCTGGCGAAACTGGCTGGGCACCGACGATCTGGGCCGCGACGTGCTGGCTCGCGTAATCTACGGGTTCCGCATTTCGGTTGTGTTCGGCTTCGTGCTGACCGTCATGTCCTCGGTGGTAGGCGTGGTAGCCGGCGCCCTGCAGGGCTATTACGGCGGCCTGACCGACCTGCTGTTCCAGCGTTTCATCGAAGTCTGGAATGGCATGCCGCAGCTTTACCTGCTGATTATTCTCAGCAGCATTATCGTCCCCGGGTTTTGGGTGCTGCTGGTGTTCATGCTGCTGTTCAGTTGGATGAATCTGACCGGTGTGGTGCGAGCGGAGTTTCTACGCGGGCGGAACCTTGATTACGTGCGTGCGGCGCGGGCGCTCGGCGTGTCGGACGTCGGTGTGATGTGGCGACACATACTGCCGAACGCGATGGTTGCCACCTTGACCTATCTGCCATTCATCCTGTCCGGCTCGGTGACTATCCTGGCCAGCCTGGATTTCCTCGGGTTCGGGCTGCCGCCAGGATCCCCATCGCTGGGCGAGCTGGTGACCCAGGGGAAGGACAATTTGCAGGCGCCCTGGCTTGGCTTCACCGCGTTCATCGTGTTGGGCGGATTGCTCACGCTGCTGATCTTCATTGGTGAGGCGGTGCGGGACTCGTTCGATCCACGCCGCCTGGTTGAGTGATGCCGCGTGCAAGTAAAATCGAACCTCGCGTTCACCGGCCCTCCTCCGATGAAGTTAGCGGAACATGAGCCTGGTGGAGGTGACGAATTTGTCCGTCGCCTTCGGCGAGACGCGCGTCGTTGACGATGTTTCGTTCACGCTTGATCGGGGACAGACCCTGGCATTGGTCGGCGAAAGCGGCTCCGGCAAGTCGCTGACCGCCTTGTCATTGCTGCAACTGCTGCCGCATGCCGCCAGCAATCCGACCGGACGCATCATGCTGGATGGCGAAAGCATGATCGGCGCCCGCCCGGCCGTCTTGCACCGTGCGCGCGGCGATGTGGCTGGGATCGTGTTCCAGGAGCCGATGACCAGCCTGAACCCGCTGCACCGGGTAGGCCGGCAGGTGGCCGAGGCGATCACCCTCCATCGCGACATTCCGCGTCGCCAGTTGCGCGAACGCGTGATTGAAGCGCTCAACCAGGCGGGTTTCGCCGAGGCCGAGCATCGGTTGGGGGCGTTTCCCCATCAACTCTCGGGCGGACAGCGTCAGCGGGTCATGATCGCGATGGCACTGGCGAACGACCCCGCATTGCTGATCGCCGATGAGCCGACCACTGCACTGGATGTCACGATCCAGGCGCAGATACTGGATCTGCTCGCCGAGCTTAAGGTGGCGCGCCGCCTGGCACTGCTGCTGATCACGCACGATCTGCAAATCGTACGGCGTTATGCCGATTATATGTGCGTCATGAAGGAAGGCCGGGTCGTGGAGGCCGGCATCGCATCACGTATATTCGCCGCCCCGCGGCATCCTTATACGCGCATGCTGCTGGCTGCTGTGCCCAAAGGCAACCCGGCACCGCTGCCGGACAGCCCGGTGCTGCTGGCCGAAGCGAGTGACGTGCACGTCCATTTCGCGATCCGGCGTGGCTTACTGCGACGAAAAGTGGGAGAGATACGCGGCGTGAACGGCGTTTCGCTGTCGATCCATGAGGGCGAGACCGTCGGGCTGGTCGGTGAATCCGGATCGGGCAAAACGACCATGGGATTCGCCATGCTGGGTCTGATGCACGCGCAAGGCCGGATCACCTTTGACGGACACGATCTGACCCATATGGACAGGCGGGCGCTGCGGCGCCTGCGTTCGGCGATGCAGGTGGTGTTCCAGGATCCGTTCGGCAGCCTGTCGCCACGATTGACTGTAGGCGACATCGTTGCCGAAGGTTTGCTTGTACACGAACCTCGACTTGACCGGGCGCAACGTATGACCCGCGTCGCCGCGGAACTTGAGGAAGTCGGACTGGGTGCTGCACACATGGATCGCTACCCGCATGAGTTCAGCGGGGGACAGCGGCAACGCATCGCGATCGCCCGGGCGATGGTACTCAAGCCGCGTTTCGTCGTGCTCGACGAACCCACCAGCGCCCTCGACATGTCCGTCCAGGCTCAGATCGTGGACTTGCTTCGACGGCTGCAGCGTGACCACGACCTGGCTTATCTGTTCATCAGCCACGATCTCAAAGTCGTGCGCGCGCTGGCCCATCGCGTGGTGGTGCTGCGGCACGGATCGGTTGTGGAAGAGGGTGACGCGGCAACCATATTCGCCCTGCCGCGCGAGGAATACACGCGGGCCCTGATGGCCGCGGCCTTCGAGTTGGATCCGGTGGCGTGAAGGCGCAGGCCGACGGCCAGGGCGATTGCCGCGGGCGCGGTGAGGCCCAGAAACGCCCACGTCCATCCGAGCTGTACAACTAGGACGCCGCCAAAACTGGTTGAGAGTGATGCGCCGATGCCCTGAAATGTTGCGGCGACGCCTAGCGCTGTCTGGGTGCGACCGCTGCCCCAGGTATAATCGGCAATCAGGATCGGCACGGCTACGCCGAGCAGGCCGGCCCCACATGCATCCAAAAGCTGAATTGGCAGCAGCCATGCCGGCGCCCAGCCGAACGCCGCCATCACGCCGCGGATCGGCAAAACACAGCACGGGATTACGAACAGCCAGGATTGCCGGAAGCGCTGTGCAGCCCATCCGGCGATGACCGCGACGCCAATCATGGCGAACTGCGCGACAGTGACACAGATCGCCAGCCAGCGCGTTGCGTTGCCATGGCCGACATCGGCCAGCCGTTGACCCAGCAACGGCAGCATTGCCGCATTCCCGAGATGGAACGTCGTCAGGCCGAAACACAGCAGCAGGATGCGTCGATCGGTCAGCACGGTCCGTAAGGACACGGCCTTCGCATCATCATCATCGCGGCCGTGGGCTCGGGTCTCGTCAATATCTGCCGATCGGATCAGCAGCAGGGAAATGCCACTTCCCGTGGCCATCCCGGCAAACACCCAAAACGCCGCGATGCCAGCCATGTTTCCGGCCAGCAGCACGATCAACACCGATGCGACGACGTTGCCGCCGTGGTTCCATGACTGATTACGCCCCTGCTGGCGCGGGAACCCACGCTTTCCAACGATTCCAAGAGTCATGGCCGTCAAAGCGGGTGGGATCAGCGCCGCACCCACGGCCACGACGATCTGCGATGCCAACACACTGCCGAACTGCCGTGCCGGCAGAAGCGCCAGAGTTCCAGCCAGGACCACGCCCGTTGCCGCCGCCATCAACAGGCGCGGATGACCCAGCCTGTCCACCAGCGCCCCTGCCGGCGTGTTGAACAGCAGCCCGGCAAGACCGGCAGCCGTCATCACAAAGCCGACCCGTTCCGGCGACCATTTCGCCGCGCCGGCGAGCCAGGTCGCCAGGAACGGCCCCAGCCCACCCGAGACATCAGCCAGAAAGAAATTGACCGCCGCGAGCCCGAGGACGGACGACATTGATCCGATCTATGGACCGGTATCGGTTAGTTAACCGCCGCGACCAATCACGATGCGGTTTACTGTACCGGTGAGAAATCGGTCGGCCGCAAAATGCGGTTTTCCATGTTCAGCAGCACGTCGGCATCCGCGGCACGCTTCAGAAACACCTGCCAGCCCGGATCCGCCGCCATGGCGTTGCGCCGCGCCTCACGGTCACCCTGGTTTTCATACCCCCACAGATGCACGACCCGGTTCAACGGCCCTTCCACGGTGGTGAACCAGCCAAGGCAGCGGCCAAGATATTTCTGCTGCAACGGCCAGCCGAGTTCCTTGTACAGCGCGACAAAGTCGTTCATGCGGTTCGGTTTGCAGGTGTAGATACGCAAATCGGCGATCATGAAGGCTCTCCCTTGGGTCAGGACTTGTCTCGGACGGTAATGCGTGATCCGCACGGGTCGTTACTGTGGACCGCCAGAAGATTGAGGCCGAAGGGAAATTGGCGATAACCCCAGCCTTCGAGTGTCGTCACCAGCCGCTGGCGGTCGGATTTGACATATTCGACGATCATGATCGGGTGTTGCGCGCCGACGAGCGCAGCGGCGCCGGCCAGCACATCGAGTTCCATCCCCTCCACGTCGATCTTCAGTAGATCGACCCGCGGCAGGGCGAGCGAGTCCAGCGTCAACGCACGCACCTCCGCCATTCGGCTTTCATAATCGATCGCCTGCCCAATGAACTCGGTATTGTCGCGGCCCCGCAGTTCCAGGCTTCCGAAGCTACCGGGCGACAGATAGTCGGGGCGGGGAATGCGCATCAGCCCGGTGCTGGCACCCACCGCCGCGTTCATTGCACGGGCATTGAAGCAGTTATTGAGGGCGATGTTGCCGGCGAGCGCGTAGTAGATCGGCTCCTGAGCCTCGATCGCCAGCACCATGCCCCACTGGCTCATGTGCCGCGCCCACTCCACGGTATGCACGCCGATATTGGCGCCGCAATCAACTGCCACCACCCCATCGCCATGATACTGGCGACGCAGTTCCAGCAGGCGCAGCGCGGTTTCCACTTCCCCCATGTCGTAGGAGGAATTTTCCAGTATCTGGAACCCCACCCCGTACCCCGCGGTCGCGCTGACCATGTGGTAATCGAACCGGTTCACGATCAGTGACCCGTGATCCGAAGCGGTCAGTACCGAATGCAATCTTGCGCGATGGCCGTGGCATGCGTCCCGCCGTTCAGATAGCTGTCGTGGCGCAGTCGGGGGTCGTGACGGGCGAAATATTGCCGTAGAACTTTGCCATGGGCGTCTCCCTGTGGCGTATTCCAGCGTTGTGCCGCTTGAGCGTCAACGCCCCCGATTTCAGTGGCGTCACCGGTGTTCGGCATCGGGCTGGGGATGCTGGCCTATGCGCTGTTCTCGGTCCATGACGCCACGATCAAATGGCTGGTCGCCACCCTGCCGACATGGGAGGTGTTGTTTTTCCGCAGCCTGACGATTTCCATCGCCTGCTTGGTCATCGGCCGCCGCGCATTGCTGGAGCGCACGCTCGCCACCCCGATGAAAGCGCCTCTGGTGTTCCGTGGCGTCATCACGCTGACCGCCTGGATCTGCTTCTACACCGCGGCACGCAGCCTTTCGCTCGCGCAGCTCTGGAGCCTCTATTTCGCCGCGCCCTTGATGGTCACGGTGATGGCGGCGCCCTTGCTCGGTGAACAGGTGACGCGGTCACGCTGGATCAGCGTGGCGGTCGGGTTCGTCGGGGTGCTGGTGGTGACGAACCCATGGGGCGTGCCGATCTCCGTGCCGACATTGCTGGTGCTTCTGGCTGCCGCCCAATGGGGCTACGGCGTCATCCTGATGCGTCAGATCGCGCGGCGGGAATCCTCGCTGCTGCAGATTTTCTTCATCAACCTGACATTCGTTGTCGGGACCGGAATCGGATGCGCGCTGCAATGGCAGACGCCGACTCTCGCCCAGCTCGGCTTGCTGGCACTCGTCAGCCTGTTCGGCGGAATCGGGCAGTTCAGCCTGTTCGAAGCGGCGCGCCACGCCCCCGCATCCGTCATGGCGACCGTCGAGTATACCGGCCTGATCTGGGCATTCGTTCTCGGCTTCCTGATCTGGGGCACCATCCCGCCGGCTACCACCTTTGCCGGCGCCATCCTGATCACGGCCGCCGGCGGGCTGCTGTTGATCGGGGAGCGGCGGGCTGCACGATTGCGTTCGCCGCAGTGATCATGAACTGTCTGGCCATGAAAGAAGGAGGCAGCGGATGCCACCGATTGTTGCCGTGATTTCGCCGGGTGCGATGGGCAGCGCCGTGGCGCGCCGGCTGACCGAACGGGGCGTCGAGGTGCGGACCTCGCTCGCCGGCCGCGGCAAGGAGAGCGCCGCGCGGGCACGCGAGGCCGCGATGACGGATGTGCCCGACGAACAGATCGCCGCCGTTGACATCATCCTATCCATCCTGCCACCCGGCGATGCGGTCGGGTTGGCCGAGCGGTTGGCGCCGACGCTGGCAAACGCCAGCCGGAAACCGGTCTATGTCGATTGCAACGCGGTCAGCCCCGATACCGTGCAGCGAATCGCGGCGGTGCTGCACGCGATCGACTGCCCGTTCGTCGATGGCGGCATCATCGGTCCGCCGCCGCGCACCGGCGCGCGCACGAAAATCTACCTGTCAGGACCGGATGCGGCACGCGTGGCGGTGCTGGAGCAATATGGGCTGGACATGCCGGTGTTGCCCGGACCGGTCGGCGTGGCGTCGGCCATGAAGATGTCCTACGCTGGAATTACCAAAGGATTCACCGCGCTGGGGTCCATGATGATGCTGGCGGCGACGCGCGGCGGAACGGCAGAACACCTCAAGCGGGAGCTCGCCGAAAGCCAACCGCAGCTTTTCACCTGGCTGACACGGCAGACCCCGGGTATGTATTCGAAGGCGTACCGCTGGGTCGCGGAAATGGAAGAGATCGCCGCCTTCACCGGCGATTCGGCATCCGCCGATCTGTTCTTGGCGGCGGCCCGGTTCTATCAGTCCATCGCCGCCGACCATGCCGGCGAGCACCGGCAGACCGACGCGCTGGACGCGTTCTGCCGCTCGGCCTGAGGCAGGTCGTTTATGCTGACGGGCACACACCAATTCCCCGCCATGGATTACGTCATCTATGGCACCGACTTCATTACGGCCCTGGAAGCGGCGCTTGAGAAGCTGGATCCACGGGCGGTTTATGTCCTCGGCAGCGGGACGCTGGCCCGCCAGACAGACGCGCTCGACAGGTTGCGTGCCGTGCTGCGGAACCGCCTCGCCGGCGTCTGCACGCGGATCGGCGCGCACACGCCACGGCCGGCGGTCGTCGCGGCGGCGAACGAGGCGCGGTCGGTGCGGGCGGATTTGCTGGTGACACTCGGTGGCGGGTCAGTGACCGACGCGGCAAAGATGATCGGCCTGTGCCTTGGCAACGACGTGACCGAGCCCGGCCAGCTCGATGCATTCCGCGCCCGTGTGATGGCGGATGGAACCACTCAGCGCCCGACACTCAGGCCGCCCGGCGTACGGTCGATCGCCATTCCCACCACCCTCTCGGCCGGCGAATACACCTGGTTCGCTGGATGCACCGACCCAGTGCGCCATCTCAAAGACAGCTATGGGCACCCGTTGATGGTGCCGCGGATCGTGGTCCTGGACCCGGCACTCAGCCGGCACACGCCGGAGTGGCTTTTCCTGTCAACCGGGATGCGCGCGGTGGATCATGCGGTTGAAACCATCTGTGCCGCTGCGCCGCAACCGATGGCCGACGCCGCGGCCTTGCATGCAATGCGGCTGCTCGGGCGTGGGTTGCGGGCCGTGAAGGCACGCGAGGATGATCTGGATGCGCGCGGCGACTGCCAGGTCGGCGCGTGGCTGTCGATTACCGGCGGCCAGAGCGGAGTGCCCATGGGAGCGAGCCACGGCATCGGGCACGTGCTCGGCGGCACGGCGGGAGTCCCGCACGGCTACACATCCTGCGTGATGCTGCCTCATGTGCTGCGATTCAATGCCGGCACGGGTACGGAACGTCAGGCGAAGGTCAGCGAGGCGCTAGGCAGCCCCGGTCTACCCGCCGCCGATGTGGTCGCGGAGTTGGTAGCGACGCTGGGGCTGCCCGGGCGGCTGCGCGATGTCGGGGTGAAAGCGGATCAGCTCGATCGCCTCGCCGCCGCCGCGATGCACGATCGCTGGGTGCACACGAACCCGCGCCGGATTGATGGGCCGGCGGTGGTGCGGCAATTGCTCGACTCCGCGTTCTGACCCTTACACCGCGGCAGGCCCGCGGCTATGATAGTTCGGCGTCGCGCCGCAATCAGCAACTGACAGGAGAAACCATATGGCCTTCTACGAACTCCGCCAATACAAGGTCCATCCGGGAAAGATGGACGAGTGGGTGCGGATCATGGAGCAGGAAATCATCCCGTTCCAGGTCTCGAAAGGGATGGTCGTATGCGGCAGTTTCCGCGGCGAAACCGACGATTCCAACTATATCTGGCTGCGTCGGTTCGAGTTCTGAAGCCGAACGCGAGGCGCTGTACAAGGCGGTATACGAAAGCGACTACTGGAAGAACGAAATGGCGCCGCGCGTCCCAGACTATCTGGACCGTCCGAACAACGTGATAACGCGCATCGTTCCAACGCCGAAATCCAGCGTGCGGTAGGGCCGGTTCCGGCGATCGCCGCGCGCGCCGGTTGCTCTTTCCGTGCCAGGTGCGAACGCGTTGCCGGCCGGGCGTGCAGGCGTGATCCCGTCCGGTTCGGCAACCGCGCATGTGATCGTGCCCAAGGCGCCTGCCCTGGTCGCCGGTCATCGCCGCGCGGCACTGCTCACCCCCGAAGGCGAGGTACTTACACTCTCTCAGGCCGAAACCGCCGACTATCTCGCCGGATCCGGTCCACCTCTCGTCGTTCACGCCCCTGGCAGCTTTCGCCGGCTCGATATTCGCCCGGTCGCCTGTTTCGATCTGCTCGAGCTGTTCGCGTTCGCGCTGCCCGCTCGCTCAGCCACGCCGACACCGCGCGGCCTTTGCATCGCGCTCGAACTCGATCCGCCGGTTACCGGTCTCGAGGCCGAAGCCGCATCTCTCCCCGACATCGCCGCTGTCATCCTGCGCCGGCTCGCAGCAGGGAGGGAGCTGCCGATGGACCGGGATGCTGCTGCACTCGCCGCCCAGATGGGCCGCGCCGGCTGGGGCTGGGCGCCCTTCGTCATGGCCGCACTCGGGCGCCCGGACGCCGCCCCGTCGGCTGAACCGCTGAAAGTCTGGAAGCGCCTACCCGAATGGGAGGAAACCGCCCCCCTCCCGCCCCCCTCGTCCCACCCGATCGGCGATCGAGAGGCGCGCGCGCGTCTTGCCGGAATGTTAGGCCCGGATGCCGAGCAGCGCCCGGGCCAGTCCGATTACGCGGGAGCCGCATCCGCCGCTTTCGCCCCGCGGGAGACACGCGGGGATCCGCATCTTGTCCTGGCCGAAGCCGGCACCGGGATCGGCAAGACGCTCGGCTATATCGCACCGGCCAGCCTGTGGGCCGAGAAGAACCGCGGTGCGGTGTGGATCAGCACCTTCACACGTCATTTGCAACGCCAGATCGACGCCGAACTCGCCCGGCTGTTTCCCGACCCGGCGCAGCGTCGCCATCATGTCGTGGTGCGCAAGGGGCGGGAGAACTATCTGTGTCTGCTGAACCTGGAGGACGCCGTCGGCCCGTCGATGACGGGCTTCATGCCGGGTTCGGTGATCCCGCTGGGGCTGATCGCCCGCTGGGCCCTGACCACTGCTGACGGAGATATTCAGGGCGGCGACCTGCCGGGCTGGATGGCCGAGCTGTTCGGTGCCGGCACGTTCCTCGCCCTCGCCGATCGCCGTGGCGAATGCATCCATGCCGGCTGCCCGCACTGGCGCCGCTGCTTCATCGAGCACACGATCCGCCGCGCCCGCTCCGCCCAACTCGTCGTCGCCAACCATGCGCTGGTCATGACCCAGGCAGCCTGGGGCGGCCTGGACGACGCCACCGTCCCGACCCGCTACGTCTTCGATGAAGGCCATCACCTGTTCGAAGCCGCCGACGGGGCATTCGCCGCCGTGCTGTCCGGTGCGGAGACGGCTGAGCTGCGCCGCTGGTTACTCGGTGCCGAGGGCGGGCGCTCCCGTGCGCGCGGGCTTCGCCGCCGGTTGGATGAGCTGGTCGCCGGGCACCCGCCGCTGGAAACCATGCTGGATGCCGCCTTACAGGCAGCGCGCGCTCTGCCGGCGCCGGGCTGGACATCCCGCCTGCCGCAGGACGGTCCCGAACTGGCCGGGCTGGACGCCGGCCGGCCCAATCCGACCGAAGCGGTGCTGTGTCTGTTCCGCCGGGAGGTTCTCGCCCGCACTGCGGGAGAAGCGCTTCCGCCCCGCGGCCCCCTGGAATGCGACCTGTTTCCGGCAACGCCGGAGCTTCAACCGGCCGCCGAGCGCCTGGCCCGCGCCCTGACCCGCATCACCGAGCCCCTCAGTTTATTGCGCGACCGGATGGCCGCCCGGCTGGAAGACGAAGCAGACGAGCTGGACAGCGCGACCCGCGCCCGCATCGAGGCAGTCTGCCGCTCGATCACCCGCCGCGCCCTCGCGCCGCTTTCGGCTTGGCGGGCCATGCTGCGCGACCTGATCGAACCGCCCCCCGAGCCTGGCACACGCCCTGACCACATCATGTTTCTCCGCCTCGATCGCCGGGATGGCACGGACCGGGATGCCGGGCTCCACCGACACTGGCTCGATCCGACGGTCGCGTTTGCCATGACCGTCGCAGCCCCGGCGCACGGGCTTCTGGTCACCTCCGCCACGCTCCGAGATTCCGGCGATATCGATCCCGAGTCAGCCTGGGCGGCGGCAGAGGCGCGGGTCGGCGCTCCGCACCTGCCCTCCCCGGCAATCCGGGCCGCGCTGCCCAGCCCGTTCGACTATGCCAACCAGACTCGTGCTTTCGTCGTTACGGATGTGCCGCCCGGCCAGATCGGTGCTTTGGCGGCGGCTTATCGGGCGCTGTTCCTCGCCGCCGGCGGCGGGGCGCTCGGCCTGTTCACGGCGATCAGCCGGCTGATCGCCGTGCATCAGCGCATCGCACCCGAACTGGAAGCGGCTGGCCTGCCGCTGTTCGCCCAGCATGTCGACGCGATGGACAACGCCACCCTGGTGGATATTTTCCGCACCGAGGAGGCAAGCTGCCTGCTGGGCACCGACGCAATGCGCGATGGCGTGGATGTGCCGGGCCGGGCGCTGCGCCTGGTTGTCTTCGAAAAAGTCCCGTGGGCGCGCCCCGATATTCTGCACCGAGAGCGGCGCATCCACCTCTCCGCCGGGAACCCGAAGGCGTACGACGACCGGATCGCCCGGCTGCGCCTGCGACAGGCGTTCGGACGCCTGATCCGCCGGGCTACGGACCGGGGCGTGTTTGTCTTGCTCGACCGGTTGACCCCTGGACGGCTGCTCTCGGCATTTCCGTCCGGGGTTGTGGTCCGCCGTGTGGGGCTGAAACAGGCGGTCGCCGAGACCAGTGCCTTCCTCGCCGAGACCTTCTGATCTCTACAGGATTATCACTTCGGCCGACACGATTCGCTTCAGCGCCGCCGGCTGGAACTCGTAGCGCGCCTTGTTCTCGGCATTGGGCGGATAAAGCCCTGGCAGTTTCGCGCCTTTCTCAACTTCTTCCATGATCCAGCCTTCCAAGCGTTCCTGCTCGGAGCCGGCTGCGACCACGTCGTCCACCAGGGCCGCGGGAACCACCACGGCGCCATCTGCATCGACCAGGATCAGATCGTTGGGAAATACCGCGACACCGCCGCAGCCGATCGGCTCCTGCCAGTTGACGAACGTAAGGCCGGCCACGGAGGGCGGCGCCGCCGCACCGGTGCACCAGACCGGCAGCTCGGTTCCCAGCACGCCGGCAAGGTCACGCACAACGCCGTCGGTTACCAGCGCTGCCACATCACGCTTCTTCATGCGGGCGCACAGGATATCGCCGAAGATCCCCGCATCGCTGACGCCCATCGCATCGACCACCGCGACGCAACCCGGAGGCATATCCTCGATCGCCGCACGGGTGGACCGTGGAGACGACCATGATTCGGGCGTGGCGAGATCTTCGCGCGCAGGAATGAAGCGCATGGTGAAGGCGCGGCCAATCAGCCGTGGCTGCTCGGGGCGCAGCGGACGGGGCCCGCGCATCCACACGTTGCGCAGGCCCTTCTTGAGCAGGATCGTGGTGATGGTGGCGGACGACACATCCCGCAACGTTTCGATGATGGCCTGATCATCCGGCATCGCTTCCTCCCCGCACCCTCGCGCGCATCATCTACAGGATGAAGCGGCTGAGATCCCCTTTCTGCGCCAGCGGAGCGACCCGCTCATTCACATAGGCTGCATCGACCGTGACAGTTTCACCCGCCCGATCGGTGGCGGTGAAGCTGATTTCCTCCAGCAGGCGTTCCAGCACCGTGTGCAATCGGCGGGCGCCGATATTCTCGACCCGCTCATTGATGTCGGCTGCCAGTTCGGCCAGTGCGTCAACCGCGTCGTCGGTAAATTCCAGCTTCACCGATTCCGTGCCGAGCAGGGCAGCGTACTGCTTTACCAACGAATGCTCCGGCTCGGTGAGAATCCGCCGCAAATCAGTCCGCGACAGCGAAGCCAGCTCTACGCGGATCGGCAGCCGGCCTTGCAACTCGGGCAGCAGATCGGCCGGCTTGGCGAGATGGAACGCACCCGACGCAATGAACAGCACATGGTCGGTTTTCACCGGCCCGTACTTGGTGGTCACGGTGGTACCCTCGATCAGCGGCAGCAGGTCGCGCTGCACGCCTTCCCGTGACACGTCGCCGCCGCGGAACCCGCCTTCCACCGTGCGCGCGCAGATCTTGTCGATCTCGTCGATGAAGACGATTCCATTATTCTCCGCGAGCGCTACCGCGTCCTTTGCCAAACGGTCATTGTCCAGCATGCGGTCCGCCTCTTCACGCTCCAGCGCCTGCCGGGCGGCAGCGACCGTCAGGCGACGCTGCTGCGGCGGGCGGCCGAACATGCCTTTCATCATCTCGGACAGGTTGATCATCTGGCCCGGCGGCATGCCGGGAATATCAAGCTGGCCGATCGGCGTTCCGGCGGGTTCGCTGATGGCGATGTCGATCTCTTTGTTCTCGAATTCCCCGTGACGCAGCATGCGGCGGAACTTGGAGCGCGTATCGGCCGCCGCCCCCTCGCCGACCAAGGCGGTAATCAGCCGCTCCTCGGCGGCCAGTTCGGCCTTGGCCTGCACGTCCTTGCGGGACGCATCGCGCAACATGTTCAGGCTTGCGTCCACCAGGTCGCGCACGATGCTTTCCACGTCACGGCCGACATAGCCCACTTCCGTGAATTTCGTCGCTTCCACCTTCAGGAACGGCGCCTGCGCCAACTTCGCCAGCCGGCGGGCAATCTCGGTCTTGCCGCAGCCCGTTGGCCCGATCATGAGGATGTTCTTGGGCACCACTTCTTCGCGCATGACCTCCGGCAGTTGCTGGCGGCGCCAGCGATTGCGCAGCGCGATGGCGACGGCGCGCTTGGCGTCGTCCTGACCGACGATGAAGCGATCGAGTTCAGAGACGATCTCGCGCGGGGTATAGGTCGGGGTTTCCATCAGATAGTCTCGATAATCACGTTGTTATTGGTGTACACACAGATATCCGCGGCGATGGCCATCGCGCGGCGCGCGATCTCCTCGGCGGACAACCCCTCCACGCTCAGCAGCGCCCGTGCCGCTGCCAGGGCAAAATTGCCGCCGGAGCCGATGGCAATGACGCCATCCTCAGGTTCCAGCACATCGCCGTTGCCGGTCAGAGTGAAGCTGCGCTCCTTGTCGGCGACCGCCATCATCGCTTCCAGCCGGCGAAGATAGCGATCGGTCCGCCAGTCCTTGGCCAGCTCGACGCAAGCGCGCTCAAGCTGGTTCGGAAACCGCTCCAGCTTCGACTCAAGCCGCTCGAGCAGCGTAAACGCGTCCGCCGTCGCGCCGGCAAATCCGGCGAGGATCGAGCCGGACGGCCCGATCCGCCGCACCTTGCGCGCGTTGGCCTTGATGACGGTCTGTCCAGAGACTCACTTGGCCGTCCCCGGCCATAGCGACATGCCCGCCACGACGGACGCACAGGATCGTGGTCCCGTGCCATCCCACCGGGTCGGGCGAGGTGAATGATGTATTTTGCATTTGCTCGCTAGATGGCGCGGCTACCGGGATTCAGCAAGGTGATCGGGTCGGAACCTACCCCTTGACGCGACGCGGTGCGCCAGTCCTGCATAGCCGCAATGAGCTGGCGTCGGTTCGGCGGCCACGCGTCACGGGGGGAACGAGTGATGAGCACCACTGCGGCTGAGCTGGCGGCACGGCTCGACCGGTTACCTCGCAGCCGCCACGTGTGGCGGATGATATTGCTCATCTCGCTCGGCGCCTGCTTCGAACTCTATGACCTGTTCCTTACTGCTTACATCGTTCCCGGGATGAACGCTCAGGGCCTGTTCAGCGATGCGTCGCTCGGCCCGTTCAGGCTGCTCAAGGCGATCAACTCGCCCGGGGCCGGCACGTTCGTGTTCGCGCTGTTTGCCGGGCTGTTCGTCGGCACGATCATCTTCGGGTGGATCCCCGATGCGTACGGGCGGCGAACGATCTTCACCTTCTCGCTGCTGTGGTACTCCTTCAGCACGCTGGTCATGGCGTTCATGCCGAACGGGTTCTGGATCGATATCTGGCGTTTCATCGCCGGGATCGGCATCGGCGTGGAGCTGGTGACGATCGATACCTACGTCTCGGAACTGATCCCGCGTGAAGAACGCGGCCGGGCCTTTGCCTTCAGCCAGTTCGTCAGCTTCTGCGCTGTACCCGTCGTGGCGCTGCTGGCCTGGTTGTTGGGCGTGCACAACTGGCGTTGGGTGGTCGTCATTGGCGCGATCGGCGCGCTGTTCGTATGGTGGCTGCGGCTCGGCCTTCCGGAATCCCCGCGCTGGCTGGCCCGCGTCGGCCGGCTGGCCGAAGCCGAGGCCGTGGTGCGGGACATCGAAACCCGTATCGAGGCCGAGACCGGCCGTTTGCCCCCGGTCGGCATTGCGATCGCGGAAGAAGGCAAGGCCACTTTTTCGGAAATCTGGCAGTCGCCCTATCGCGGCCGTGCCATAATGCTGTCGATCTTCCACTTCTTCCAGACCTTCGGTTATTATGGCTTTGCCGCCTGGGTGCCGACGTTGCTGATCGCCAAGGGGATCACTGTCACCCGCAGCCTGGAATTCGCGTTCATCATAGCAATTGCCAACCCGATCGGCCCGCTGCTGGGAATGCTGGTTGCCGACCGGATGGAGCGCAAGACGCAGATCGTCTGCTCCGCAATAGGAATCGGCGTGTTCGGCATGCTGTTCTCCCAGCAGAGCACGGAGCTTGGGCTGATCGCACTCGGCGTGCTGATCACGCTCTCCAATAACTGGCTCTCCTATTCCTTCCATAATTATCAGGCGGAGGTGTTTCCCACCCGGATACGCTCCCGCGCGATCGGCTTCGTGTATTCCTGGAGCCGGTTGTCCGCTGCGCTGTCGGGCCTGGCGATCGCTTTCTTCCTCGGGCTCGGCGGCACCACCGCGGTGTTCGGCTTCATCGCCTTTGCCATGCTGATCGTGGTCATCGTGATCGGCGGCTTCGGCCCGCGCACCCGCGGTCTCGCGCTGGAGGCGATCTCCGGGTAGCATCCGAGGCTTCGTCCACCGCGGTACAGGAGCTGCCATGGCGCTGAGGGTCGCGGTTCAGATGGATCCGATCGAGGGCATCGACATCGATGCCGACTCGTCATTCGCGTTGATGTTGGAGGCGCAGGCGCGCGGCCATTCGCTGTGGCACTACGAAGTGCGCCATATGGCGTTGCACGAAGGGATGGTGCGCAAAGGACGGCGTCGCGAGGAACGTTTGTTGGCCAAGGCCCGGCCAGTGAGCGTTCAGCGGGTGCGCGGCGCCCATTACCGGTTCGGTGAAGCGGCACAACTCGATCTCGGCAGCATGGACGTGGTGCTGATGCGCCAGGATCCGCCGTTCGACATGGCGTACATCACCGCGACCCATCTGCTGGAGCACATCCACCCGGAAACGCTGGTGGTGAACGATCCGGCGGCGGTGCGCAATGCGCCGGAGAAAATCCTGGTCACGCATTTCCCGGAGCTAATGCCACCTACCATGGTCACCTGGGACCTGGAGGCGATCCGTGCATTCCGTGCCGAGCACAAGGACATCGTGGTGAAACCGCTGTTCGGCAACGGCGGCGCCGGCGTGTTCCGCATCAAGCCGGATGACGAGAACTTTGGGGCGCTGCTGGAAATGCATTTCGCCCGCTCGCGCGAGCCGCTGATGTTCCAGCGGTACGAACCGGCCGTGCGCCGTGGCGACAAGCGCATCATCCTGGTGGATGGGGAGGCAATGGGCGCGATCAATCGCGTTCCGGCCGAAGGCGAGGCTCGCTCCAACATGCATGTCGGGGGACGGGCGGAGAAGTCGGAACTGACCGCGCGAGACCGCGAGATATGCACGGCGATCGGTCCGACGTTGCGCGAACAAGGCATGATCTTCGTCGGTATCGACGTGATCGGCGACTGGCTGACCGAGATCAACGTCACCTCGCCGACCGGCATTCAGGAGATCGCGCAATTCGATGGCGTGCACCTGGAACAGGCGATCTGGGACAATATCGAAGCGAAGGTCGCCGCCGCGGCTTGACCACGACGGATACTCTAATACTCGAACTGGTAAGTCACGCCGACGCTGGCCCCACTGCTTTCGCCGGTCGCGCCGATCGCGGAGGTGGTCTGCCCGGCGCCCACCGTCGCGTTCAGCTTCAGCCCTTGCGTCAGGTTATATTGAACCGTCCCCTGCCCGCCGCTCCCGCCGGCGCTCTCCTGCGCGCCCAGGTATAGGCGCCGACCAATGTAGCGGCCGGCCTGTAATGTCGGTGCGCCATTGGGGCCCGAGCCGATCCCAAGCTGGTCGAGACCGAGCGCGTTCTGCACCCCGACCAGCGGATTGGGAAGATTGGACGTGCCCCCCGACAGTTCCGCCAGCCCTGCCGCGATCGAGGCGATCTGAAACGGACTGAGCTGCCCCGTGTTGGTGTGGAACAGAAGCTGCGCCAGGATTTGGTCCTGCGGCATGTCCGGAACGCTCGAGAGTGTCAGCTTCGGGTCCCGCGCAGTCCCGCCGACGGTCAGGGTGGCGGTGGAGCCGCTGCTGACCGAGGTTGCCACCAGGTGCAGCGTCGGATCCGTGATGCTGGCGCCGCCAAAGGTTATTTCGCCCGAGGTGAAGTTCAGCGTGCTGCCGACCAGGCTGAAGCTGCCGCGGATCAGGTTGAAAGCACCGCGCGGCAGCATTTGCTTGCTGGTACCTCGGATGGTGACCGTGCCGCCCAGTTCCGCGTTCAAGCCCCGGCCACGCAGGAACACCTGCTCCGGCGCCCGGATCGTCAGGTCCATCGCGACCTGCGGCGACAAGGCTGGTTTCGGCGGCGGTGCAGGCGCCATCCCGGCGATGCGTATCGGAATCGTCACCACGCTCGTGGGTAGTTTCGATGGAATGCGAACGACCGCTTGTCTCACGTCAACGGAACCGCCCAGCGCAACGCTCCGTTCCATGTCGCCGCGAACCGTAAGGTCCGCATTCACGGTCGCGGTCACCACGCCGCCCGAGAGGGGTGTCGCGTTTCTGGCGATGACGGTCAGGTTCACCGGCATGCCGGCCTGCAGGACACCGATCGTCCCACTGCCACCGATGGTCCCGTTGCCGGCGCGTCCGGTCAGGTTCTGGATCTGCAGCGTGTCGCCCGTCGCAACGAACCGCGCGTTGACGCCGTCCAGATGCACTCCCTGGGCATAGTCACGGATGTCACCATTGCTAAGTTGCCCGGTGCCGGTCAGGCGTGGTGCCTCGGCAGTACCGGTGACATCTGCCGCCAGCGTCAGCGTTCCGTTCACGCGCTGCCCGCTCGCGGTCAGGATCGGGTCGGTAATCCCCAGGTCGAGCGATCCGGTGGCGTGCAGATTGAGCGGTTGTCCGCTGCTCAGCGGAGCCTGACCGTTCAAAGCGACATAGGATTTGCCCACCGTGATGCGGCCGTCGATCCGGGCCGAATTTCCGTTCAGGGTGGCCACGGCGGTTCCGCCAGCCGGAGGCAGCGCCCGACCAGTGTTGCTCAACAGGCGGACACCGCCGGCCTGGACGCGGATGGTCCCGGCGGGGCGGCTGGCCGTCCCGGCGACCTCCGCGGCGAGCGTGACATGGCCTTCCAAGCCACCCCCAAGACTGCCGGCAACCAGCGGATCGCCCAGCGCGAGATCGAGCGTCCCACCCGCGTGCACATCGAGCGGCGCGGTGCGCGAGAACGGAACCCGCCCGTTCAACGTGACATATGAGGTCCCGGCGACGGCCCGGGCATCGATCCGGGCCGCCTGTCCCTGCAACGTGGCGCTGGCGGTGATGGAGGTAGGCGGCAATTTGCGGCCTGCCTCCGTCGCGAGCCGCAATTCCGATGCCGTGGCCCGGATCGTCCCGGCCGGATCGCCCGCTGTGCCGGTAAGGCGTGCATCGGCCGAGATAGTGCCACTCGCCGGCAGGCCGGGCGACATTAGCGAGACTAGGCTGACCGGCAGATTCCTCGCGCTGGCGGTGAGATCGAGCGCAGAGCCAACGGTCCCGTTCACTTGCAGGGTGGCACCGCTGAGCGCCAGACGCAGATCGTGAATAGTCACCCCTTTCGCCAGAACGAACTGGACGGGGGACAACAGTCGCAGCGTCTGTTGCTTCCAGTCGGCGTTCAGGCTGGCGAGCGTCAGCGCCTTGCCACCCACATCGACCGTACCAGTGGTGGCCACGCGCGCGGGTGCGCCATCGAGATTGGGAAGATTGGCTGCGAGCTGAACCGCGAGCTGATCGGTGGGGCCTTTGGCCGTCAGCTTGGCTGAGCCCTTCATCCCGCGTGCCGCGATACCAGTGAGCGACAGGGTTCCGTCAACCCTCGGATGTGTTGTCGGATCGGCAATTCCTGCATCCAGCGCCACCGCGCCGATCGAGCCAGTGCCCGGCACGCCGACATTGCGGCCCTCGGCATGCAGCGTCGCCTGGGCCGACGTGGCGTTGATCGTTGCGGTGACAGCTCCCGTCAGCGTCCGCCCGGCCAGAGCGCTGAAATCCGCCAGCCGCTGAACCGCGAACTGGAGCGTGCCGACAGGTACTTTGCTGCCGGGCGGCAATGTCAGCTCGCCGTGAGCCGAGGCGCTCTTCCAGTCTGCCTGGCGTATCGAGAGTTGAATCGCCCCATCCTGCTGCTTCGCGCCGGACGCCGCGAGCTGAAGGGGCGAGCCGAGCAGGCTTCCCTGCGCGATGACCTGCGCGCGCGGAGCATGCGGCAATCCTTGCGCATCGAGATGCGCCGTGACCGGCCCAGACGATCCGCCCGGCGGTGCAACGGTACCCGCGAGGTCCGCGGCGAGTGTTACGTCTTGCCCCGATCCGCCGATCTGGCCGTTGGCGTGCAGGTTTCCATTCAACGCGGCATTGACCGCGGCGAGCCGGGTCAGAGCGGCGGTCCAGGCCAGGTCGATCTTTTGCGGCGAAGCGCTGCCTGTTGCGGTCAGCGACAGGTACTGGCCGTCGAAACTGAACCGACTGAGCGTGACGGCGTCGCCGGTCATGGTTCCGGCAAGAACCAGGTGCGCGGACGGGCCGATGAGTGCCGGGGCGGGTGCCATGCCGCCGGTAATGCCGACCGTCGCGTCCACCGAAGCTTGCGTGGTCCCACCCTGGCGTGTGGCGGCCAGAGTAAGATGCAGGTTGCCCTGTGCGTCGAGGCCCGCCGCCGCGGCAAGCGGCCCGATCTGTGGAACAGACAACTGGATGTCGGCTTGCTGATTGCCGGCGGTCTTCAGCGTGCCGGATGCGTCCAGCGTCGGGTGCTGCAGCGTGAAGCTGACCGGCCGGTCGGGTGCATCGAGGCTCGCGTTCGCAGTCAGCAACACGGGTGCGGCGGCAAACAGGTCCGACGTTGGACCCGGCAGGTACGAGCCCATCCAGCTCGCCCTTGAGATCGACACTGCCCTGGTTACCGCTGACCTGCACCGCAATACGCTGCACATGCGCGCCGCTTGCGGCCAGCCCGTCGAGGTCCAGGCTCGCGGTCACGTCCGGCCGGGTGAATGCCCCCTGAACATTGGCCGAAAGCATGACAGACTGCCACGATAGATCAGGGCGAGGGGTCATCGCCGGAGCGACGGCTTTCATCGTGGCTGTCAGCGTGCTCGCCTCAAGATTGATCTGACCTTGCGCATTGGCTGTCATCTGCCCGGCCTGCACGGCGATTTGCGTGTGCAGGTCGTTCCGTGGCCCCTGGACCGACGTGTCGATGGCAAGCGGCCCGACATCCGGCAGGCCGGCGACGCCGGCCAGGAAGCCGCCAGCGTTCTCGTCCACTTTCACCCGCGCCTCGATCTGCCCGGATTCGAGCGTTCCACTCAGATCATATGTGCCGCCACCGCCGATCCGCTCGGCGGTCAGGCTGGCCTGGAGGTGATCGGCCCCGACGCGCTGACCCGATGCGTCCACTTTTAGCGCCACCGCCGTGCCGACCACCGGCTTGTCCACATCCACGCGGTCGAGCCGAAGCTGCTTGACGACAATCTTCGACGGCATGCTGGATTTGCCGGACGAGCTTTCCGGCATGCGCATGATTTCCGCGTGCGTGGCGCTCAGCAGGCTCACATCGATCGCGCCACGCACCAGTTGCAGTGGAGACCACTGGACCGTAACTTGCTCCAGCGCCGCATAGGCACCCTTGGGATCGCGGAGTTCGACCCGAGCCGCAGTCAGTTCCCCGCCCCAATGGATCGCCAGCCCTTGCGTCGCCACCGAGCCGCTAGCCCAGGACAGCAGCCGGTCCAGGATTGACGCCTGTGCCACGCCACTTGCCGCCATCAACGTTGCGATGGCAACCATCCCGATGCACAGCAGGCGACGCATCAGAAGGCCTGCCCGATGCCGACGTACAGCTCGAACGAGCCGCTATTCGGCAGCTTCACCGCCGGCAGCGCGAACTGTGCCCGGATCGGCCCGATGGAAGTGTAATAGAGCAGACCTGCCCCTGCCCCGACCCCGTATTTCACCGGAAACGATACACCCCGCGCGTTCACCTCCGCCGCGTCGGTGAATAGCGTGAAGCCCCAGTTTTGCAAAAAGCGCTGCCGGTACTCTATCCCGGCGGCGCTGATCTGGGTTCCCCCAATCGGCGTACCGTCGGGAAACTGCGGGCCGACCGACTGATAGCGATAGCCGCGCACCGTCCCGCTGCCGCCGGCATAGAAGCGCAAATCGGGCGGCAGGCTGACCTCATCGGCACCGAACGCATTGCCTAACAACCCGCGCACCGCAATCACGCTCCGCCCATTGCCGCTTAGATCCAGGTATGTGGATCCGGCAAGTTGAGCGATCAGAAAGGTGCTGTGTTGCCCTGTCAGCGACTGTGTCGGCGTCAGCGTCAGCGCCACGCGCGCACCACGCGTCGGATTCAACAGGTCGTCGGTGTTGTCGAACCGGACCAGAACCGGCACGCTGAGCAGATTGAAGCGGGTGGAAACGCCCTCCTGCGTGATGCGTTCTTCCTCCCCGCCAATCCCGTAACTCAACGTCCAGTGCGGCGAGACCTTGCGGTTGAGCAGGATCGACTGTGTCAGCGCCTTCTGCGTATAGGGCAGCAGACTCTGATCGACCGCACCGAGATTCAATTCCAGCGACTGGTTGCGGGTGAGGAAATCCGGTTTGATGAACTGAGCGTTCAGCTTGTATCCCGGATGCAGCTCAGAATTGCCGCCGCCCTGGAAGGCCGCGGTGAGATTGAGCTGCTCGGCGTTTCCGAACAGGTTCCGGTGATGCCAGCCGGCGGTCAGTCCCACACCCAGATCGGTCGAATAGGACGCGCCCACATCCACCGCGTGCAACGGGCGTTCGGCAAACTCGAATGTGATCGGCAGTTGCCCGTCGGCGTCGAGCTGCGTCGCCGGCTCGGCATGCACGAAGGAAAACACCGGTAACGAGGCGAGGTCGCTACGCGCCGCCTCGATCGTCACCGGGCTGAACTGCTCTCCGCTGTGCAACGTGATCCTGCGGCGGATGAATGATGGATTGATGTCGCGCAGCCCGTGAAAAGTGATCGGCCCGATATCGACCCGCGGCCCGGTCTGCACCGTGAACGTCACGTCCATCACCTGCTGCGGCAGGTGCACCGTCGCCGGTACCAGGTCGACCTTCGCCAGCGCGTAACCCTCGTCACGGAGTGCCGAGAGCAGCCGTTGCTCCGCGGCCAGCACGTCGCGCGCCACGGCGGGTGCACCAGGCTTCAGATCGAGCGCCGCCGCCGCGTCGGGTGGAACGGAGCCGAGTACAGTAACGGTGCGCAGATGGAACTGCGGGCCTGGGTCGAACGTGACCTCGACCTTTGCCGGCGGCCTCGAAGGCAAGTCCTGCAGCAGATCAACCAGATTCGGATCGTCGATCGGGTGGCTGTCGATCCGGATCGCCGAGCGCCCCCCGAAATAGCCGAAGCTGTTCAGCGCGGTCGCGAACCTGGCCTGGTCGTTGCGCGCGCGGGCCACCAGCGCGAACGGCCCGACAGGTGCTGATTCGCGCAATGACACAAGCTCCGATGACCCGTCGAGCGCGGCGTCGAGCGCGGCGTTGCCGGTCTTTCCCATGCTCACCGTATATGGCTGCGGATCGGCAGCGTGCGGCGCTCCGCCGGTGATGGTGATCGCACCCGCAATGACCATAACGGCGGTTTTGCGGATCAGATGGGTCGCACGCGGCATGAGCTCGACCTAAACACGAAACCGGCGCCGGCGAATGTCAACCGACGGTCACGCTTGCGCCATTGTTCGGACACCGCCGGCGGGCTATCGCATCCCCATGCGCCATGCACCGCGCCGACTTCGCCGTGCTGCCCCCCGACCCCTCCGGACTCCCGGCTTTGCGGCCATGGAGGCAGCGGGCGACGCCGTGTTCCGCCGCCGGAACCATCCCCGACTGCTTGGGTCGATCCGCGCCCTGCGACAACTCGCGTTCCTGTTTGGCTGGACCCTCGTGGCTATGCCGATCCAGGCCGGCTGCCTGGTATCACCGGGGCGGCCAAAGATTGCATTCGCGCGGTTCTATTGGGCGACGTTTTGCCGCCTGTTCGGCATCCGCGTGCGCGTGATCGGCCAGCAGGCCGAGGGTCGACGCGTCGTGTTCGTATCGAACCACTCCTCCTGGCTGGACATTCCAGTCCTGGGCGGCCAGTTGGATGCCTGTTTCGTGTCCAAAGGCGAAGTCAGCTCCTGGCCGGTGGTCGGCCTCATCGCCCGGCTCGGCCGGACCGTGTATGTCAGCCGGCAGCGCGGCTCCACCCGCAAGGAACGTGACGAAATGCGCGCCCGACTCGCCGAGGGCGACAATCTCATCTTGTTTCCGGAGGGAACCACCTCGGACGGCTCGCGCGTGATGCCGTTCCGCTCGGCGCTCTTTGCAGTCGCCGAGGGCGAAGACAAACCCCTGATCCAGCCCGTCTCCGTGGTCTACGACCGGCTGGCCGGCCTCCCGATCGGACGAGCGACCCGGCCTTTGTTCGCCTGGTACGGCGACATGGACATCGCCTCGCATTACTGGCGGCTGGCACGTCACCGCGGCCTCCGCGTCTCAATTCTGCTACATACACCACTGGAGCCGGACAACTTTGCGGACCGGAAGGCACTTGCCCAGACCGTGTGGCGGGTTGTCGCGGATGGCGCCGCGACGCTGCGGCAGAACCGCCCGGCGCGGCCGATCAGTGTCACGCCACCGCATTCCAACCCCAGCCCGGCCGGACAGTCTGTCTATGCTTGAAACCGGCAGTTGACATGCCCTCGACCTGTACTGTCAGAGTGGCGACAGGAACCGGAGATCATCCGACGGATACCAGGTTGACGCCAACCATCGGCCTGATCATTCCTCCCGCCTTCCACGCTGGCCGTCGCCGGAGTGGCAGGGCGGAGCGCTCCGGATGAACGGCATAGCCGAGGCAAGCGCGCGGGAGCTTCCTCGCGGGCCAGCACAAAAACGTCTGCATGTGATCACCTGGGGCTGCCAGATGAACATGTACGACAGCGCCCGCATGGCGGACGTCCTGGCGCCGGTCGGTTATGCGCCAGCCATCGGACCCGATGACGCCGACATGGTCATCCTGAACACCTGCCATATCCGCGAGAAAGCGGCTGAAAAGTTGTTCTCCGAGCTCGGCCGACTGCGCCGGCTGAAGGATGCCAGGTCGCGGGCCGGCGGCCGGATGATCCTGGCCGTAGCCGGCTGCGTCGCCCAGGCCGAAGGGGCCCAGCTTCTGGCACGCGCCCCTTATGTGGACATTGTGCTGGGGCCGCAGACCTATCATCGGTTGCCGGAGATGGTGGCGCGCGCATGCAGGGCGACGGGCACGGTAATCGACACGGAATTTCCGCCGGAGGACAAGTTCGACCACCTGCCGGAGGCAGCGGCGCCGCAGGGCATTTCCGCGTTCCTGACGATCCAGGAGGGGTGCGACAAATTCTGTAGCTTCTGCGTGGTCCCATACACCCGCGGGGCCGAGCAGAGCCGCCCGGCCACTGCGATACTCGCGGAAGCGCATCGGCTGGTTGCCCAGGGCGCGCGCGAGATTACGCTGCTGGGCCAAAACGTGAACGCCTGGCATGGCGAAGCACCCGACGGCGGCTCCTGGACGCTGGCGCGGCTAATTCAGGCGCTTTCGGATACCGCCGGCCTTTACCGCATCCGCTACACCACCTCGCATCCGCTCGACATGGATCAGGACCTGATCGACGCACATCGGCATGTTCCCAGCCTGATGCCGTTCCTGCACCTGCCGGTGCAGGCGGGTTCCGATCGCATCCTGGCGGCGATGAACCGGCGGCACCGCGCGTCCGACTATCTGCGTATCGTCGAACGTCTGCGGACGGCGCGGCCCGACATCGCTTTGTCTTCCGACTTCATCGTTGGCCATCCGGATGAGACCGAAGCAGATTTTGCCGCGACACTGGAACTCGTCCGACAGGTCGGCTTCGCCCAGGCGTTCAGCTTCCGCTATTCGCCACGCCCTGGCACACCGGCGGCAACCGGCCCACATCAGGTGCCGGAAGTGGAGAAAGATCAGCGCCTGCAGATGCTCCAGTCCCTGCTCCGGGCTCAGCAGGAACGGTTCAATGACGCGTGCGTCGGTCGGACGATGGACGTGCTGTTCACCGGACCCGGTCGCCATCCTGGCCAAATTGCCGGGCGATCGCCCTATCTGCAACCGGTCCATGTAACCGGCCCCGCAGAGCTGATCGGCACCGAAGCCCGGGTGCGGATCGCCACCGCCCTCCCCAATTCTCTGTCCGCAACCCTCGATACGGAGCGAGCCAGCGCTTGAGCCACGCCGCCATTCTCTCCACCGCTCCCTCCCGCCAGCACGGGAAGGCCGTCACGCTCGAATTTCACGACAATACGCTGCTGCCGCTGCTGCTTGGTGACCACGACCGCCACCTCGCGCGCATCGAGCAGGCGCTCGGCGTGCGGTTGTCGTGCCGCGGCAACCGCGTGGCAATTGGCGGCGAGCCGACTCGGGTCGATGCGGCCCAGGCCGCGCTGGAGCGGCTCTGGCACCAACTCGAACGCGGCGAGAGCGTGGGGAAGCCTGAGGTGGAGACCGCAATCCGCTTCGCCGATGCCGATGCCGATCCGCGGCTGCCGCTATCCGATCTGCCGGCCATCCGGACCCGGCGCGGCGCCGTCACCCCGCGCAGCGCCGGTCAGGCCGCCTACATGGAAGCACTCGCCCGCCATGAAATGGTCTTCGGGATCGGCCCCGCCGGGACCGGCAAGACCTACTTGGCCGTCGCGCAGGCGGTTGCAATGCTCCAGGCCGGCCGGGTGGATCGGATCGTGCTGTCACGCCCCGCCGTCGAAGCCGGCGAGCGGCTCGGTTTCCTGCCCGGCGACATGAAGGAAAAGGTCGATCCCTATCTGCGGCCGCTATATGACGCGCTGCATGATATGATGCCGGCCGACCAGGTGATCCGACGTCTGGGCAATGGCGAGATCGAGGTCGCGCCGCTGGCTTTCATGCGCGGCCGCACGCTCGCGCATGCCTATGTTATTCTCGATGAGGCACAGAACACGACCCAGGTGCAGATGAAAATGTTCCTGACCCGCATGGGCGAAGGCACCAGGATGGTCGTGACCGGAGACCTGAGCCAGATCGATCTGCCGGCGGGCGTGCGGTCGGGCCTCAAGGACGCCATCGAAACGGTAGAGGGTTTGCCCGGCATCGCCGTGGTCCGATTCGACAAGCGCGACGTGGTGCGCCATCCGCTGGTGGCCCTGATCGTCGAGGCTTATGACCAGCGCGACGCGGCGGCCGGCGAAAAGCGCCGCGAGGCGCGGCGCGGCCGCGACACGGCAATCACGGAGCCCGGGTCCGGCAAATAGTGATGGATCCTGCAAGTATTCGCCCCGCGCAAGCGGGGCCGCCCAACCAGCCCGAGATCATCGTCGCCGATCCGACCTGGCGCCGATTTGTGCCTCGGCTGCGGATCGTGGTCACCCGCGCGGCACACGCCGCCGGGCTTTCCGGCACCATCCTGCTTGCCGACGACCGCACCGTACGACGGCTGAACGCGCGCGACCGTGGCCGCAACAAGCCGACGAACGTGCTGACGTACGATCCGCCATACCCCGGCCTCCCGGGCCAGATCGTCGTCGCGGCCGGCGTGGTCCGGCGCGAAGCGGCCGCCGCCGGACGCCGACCGGCGCATCACCTGGCCCACCTTGTGGTGCATGGCGCCCTGCATCTCGCCGGACATGATCATCGAAGCGCGGGTGAGGCCCGGCAGATGGAAATGGCCGAAGCACGCATCCTGCGCCGCATTCGCGTGCCGAACCCGTGGAAGCAGCGTTGAGCAGCAGCTTATCTCGGGCGAGCGTGCTCGGCCGCCTGCGCTCGCTGCTGCAACACCGCACCGCCGAACACAGCGTTCGCGACTCGATCGCGGAACTGGTGCAGGAAGCCGCCGCGGAACCACAGACGCCCGGCGCGGTTCCTGAACTCGACCGCCACGAGCGGGCCCTGATCGCCAACATCCTGCGGTTGCGCGGCACGACCGCCGGCGACGTGATGGTGCCGCGCGCCGACATTATCGCCATTCCGGTGGACCTGACCTTCCAGCAAGCTGTCGAGCAGATCAGGATTGACGGCCATTCCCGCCTGCCGGTCTACCGCGAACAGCTCGATGACATACTGGGGATGGTGCATATCAAGGACGTGTATGCCTATGTGGGACGTCCGGACGAATTCTCGTTGGAAAAGATACTCCGTCACCCGCTGATGGTGGCGGCGCAAATCACAGTGCTGGATTTGCTGTTGCAGATGCGCCAGGCGCGCATGCACCTGGCCCTGGTGATCGATGAATATGGCGGCATCGACGGTCTGGTCACGATCGAGGATCTGGTCGAAACGATTACCGGCGACATCTCCGACGAGCATGACGAGGTAGAAGGCCCCATGATCGTCGAGCGGACGGATGGTTCGATTGACATCGACGCCCGATTGCCGGTGGAGGCATTCGAGCAGCGGATGGGCTCGGTGCTGACCGAGGATGAACGCGATGCCGACGTTGACACTGTGGGTGGTCTGGTCTTCACGCTCGCCGGCCGGGTGCCCGCACGCGGGGAGGTTATCGGCCATCCATCCGGGATCGAGTTCCGCATCCTGGAGGCGGACCCACGGCGGATCCGCCGGGTCCGGGTGCGGCGCGCCCCACCACCGAAGCAACAGGCGGCATGACAGTCGACCTCTCCCGCTCTTGGCGGGAGAGGTCGCCCGCGCAGCGGGCGGGTGAGGGTGCGACCAGGGCAATCGGGCGCCTGACCGCTTCAAACCGGAGCAGTCATGCTGTAGGGTTGCCGACCTCGCGGGTGTAGCTCAATGGTAGAGCCCCAGCCTTCCAAGCTGGTTGTGCGGGTTCGATCCCCGTCACCCGCTCCGGCCCGTACTTGACACCGACGCTGCCCAAGCCTTTCTACGCCGTTCCCGCACCCACGGACACGTGTCTTTGGCGCGGGTCGCACGTTTGGCGTGCAGGGGTGTAGCTCAATTGGCTAGAGCGCCGGTCTCCAAAACCGGAGGCTGGGGGTTCGAGACCCTCCACCCCTGCCAGCCCCCGGGCAGACTGGTATACCCTGAATCCGCAGGATTCTGGGTATACCGCGCGCAGGGTTGGTGTGGCGGCTGCGCGAAATCAAGACTCACCCGACTTCCTGCGGAAGTCTGGTATATCGCGGAGAACTCGGCAAAGGTGACTGGCGTGGCGGTGGAACCGGCAAAGTTCGTGCGTGAGGTCAGGGCGGAGGTGGCGCGTGTCACCTGGCCGTCCCGCAAAGAGACGATGGTAACCACTGGCCTGGTGCTCGGAATGGTGGCGCTGGCGGCGGTATTTTTCTTTTGCGTTGATCAGGTTATCGGAATCGCCGTGCGGGCATTGTTCGGCGCCTGGGGTTGAGGAGGCTGATGATGGCCAAGCGCTGGTATGTCGTGCACGTCTATTCCGGCTTCGAGAAAAAGATCGCGCAGCAGATCAAGGAGCAGGCAGCCCAGAAGGGCCTGGCGGATCAGATCGACGACGTTCTGGTGCCGGCCGAGGAAGTGGTAGAGCTCCGCCGTGGCCAGAAGGTGAACGCCGAACGCAAATTCTTCCCCGGCTATGTGCTGGTGAAGATGGACCTCACCGACGACGCCTGGCACCTGGTCAAGAACACGCCCAAGGTCACCGGATTCCTTGGCAGCCGCACCCGGCCGTCGCCGATCACCGAGGCCGAAGCGGAACGGATCATGAAGCAGACGCAGGAAGGCGTGGAGCACCCACGCCCGTCCGTCCTGTTCGAGGTGGGCGAGCAGGTACGCGTGGCAGACGGCCCGTTCACCAGCTTCAACGGCACCGTCGAGGAAGTGGACGAGGAAAAGGGCCGCGTGAAGGTCAGCGTGTCGATCTTCGGGCGCTCTACGCCTGTCGAGCTGGAGTACAGCCAGGTGGAGAAAGTATAGGCACGGCTTCGCTCTTTATAGCCGATTGCCGACCGGGGGCGAAGCGAGCCGGGCTTGAATCGCGGCGGTAAGCTCCGCACGCCGCGCCCACAATGAACGGTACCACGCGATGCGCGGTGCCACCTGATAGGCCAGCATACGCTCTTCGCTTACATAGTCCCTGGCCGCCTCCCCGACCGCCTGGGCCAGGCCCGGCATCGAGAGCAGACGCAGCAGGCGGTCGCGTAGCTGACCCGCGTTGTTGAACAGCAGTCCGGTGCGGCCATCCTCGATGGTGTCAGCGTAGACAACCGGGCTAGCCAGAGACGCAACCCGGCACGCCGCCGCCTCGATGAATTTCAGGTCTGATTTCGTGCGGTTGAACGGCGTGTCGGACAGCGGCATAAGGGCGATCTCGCTCTGCCCCAGCAATGTCATATACGTGTCATGGTCGCAGGTCGGCGTGAACCGCTTGTGCGGCGTCTGCAAGGCGGCAAAGAACGCATTGTCGTGCACGACCTGGAAGCGCAGGCGATCACCGACCGCCGCCGCCACCGAATTCAGTGTGGGCATCAGCGGCTCCCAGTCGGCCTCACGGTTCAGCGCGCCGAAGAACAGCGTCATGCCGTTGGGATCGGTAAAATTCCTCGGCTCCGGCAGGACGCGGATAGCATTGGGAAAGACCATCACTTCCGGATTGCGGGTCCGCAGAACCTCCGCCAGCGCCGGCGTGCTCGTCTGCACCGCGTGGACGCCGCGGAACGTCAGGTGCTCACTGCCCTGCATGACGCGAAAATAATCCGGGTGGTCGTCGAACTCCGTCACCACCACCCATCCCTCGGCAAACAGGCGCTGCAGCATCTCGACGCCGCGCGCTCCGCCCAGCGCCGCGCGGTGCAGGATGCAGATGCGCGGTGCGTCCGGCTCGGTCGCCGGCATCTCGGGCGGGGTCACCAGATGCGTTGCCACCGACGGGTCGGTCGCCATCGCCCGCAGCGGATAGACGACGCGGACATGCGAAACCCCGCCCACCGGCTCCAGCATGGAGCTGGCGATCGTCAGCCGCGGCTGGGCCTGCCGGCGGGCGCGCCAGACGTACTGCAGCGGCGCGGCCCGGGTAAGATATTCCTGCGGGTCGGCGCCCATCGCCCGCAACGCCGGCGTGACAGCAGTGACGAAGCTCCGCGCCTGCTCCTGGTCGAACACGCGCGGATGCACGTCGCACAGCGTAAGGCCAGTCGCCACCAGCGTGCGGCGCATGCTCTCCAGGCTGAACCAGCGCAGATGCGTCTCGTCCAGCAGCCCGCTTGGCTCGTACTCCCAGGTTCCGCGCAGTAGCCGGGCGGCGAAACTCCAGTGCTCGACATTCGGGATACAGATCAGCACCGTTCCATTGTCCGCCAGCGCAGCCATGTGGCGCCGCAGCAGCGTCCAGGGGTCGCGCAGATGTTCCAGCACGTCGCCGTAAATGATGCAGTCGATCCCATCGGAAAGCTCAAACGGCAGCGGGTCCGCCTCCACATCCACGTTCGCCACCTGATCGAGGCGCTCCGCAGCGATCGCGGCAGCCTCCGCATCGCGGTCGATGCCGAGCAGGATCGCGCGAGGGTTGCATCGTCGATAGGCAGCACCCAGCGATGCGGTGCCGCACCCCACGTCGAGCACCACCTGCGCGTCGAGCGGGATGCGGTCGAGCAGATCGACGTTCGGCAGGTCTGGATAGGACGACACGCGAAGCTCCGGGGACAGGTTCGTGGTTGCAAGCTGTCAGCGGGCTGCGTGAGACGCAAGTAAACTACCGCCCGACCCAGGTGTGGCAGCCACGCTGGCCCGCCATGCGGCGGTCACGCTTGAAGCCACCGGGCTTTCTTCCTACGGTGCATTGACGGCGTGCGGCCCAACCTTCAATAACGGCCCCCCGGTGATGGAGACTCCAAGTTTGCGGCCGACCGATATTCAAGACCCTGACTATTTCCACAAAGTCGTGGACTGTCAGTGGGCCTGTCCGGCACACACGCCGGTACCGGAATACATCCGGCTTATTGCGGCGCAGCGATATGCCGATGCCTACATGGTCAATTGGCAGTCGAATGTCTTTCCGGGAATACTGGGCCGTACTTGTGACCGCCCCTGCGAACCCGCCTGCCGTCGCGGCCGCGTCGAAGACGAGCCGGTAGCGATCTGCCGGCTCAAACGGGTCGCGGCAGACTACAAAGGTGATATCCGCGGGCGGCTGCCGCGGCCTGCTGCACAGGCGAACGGTAAGACGGTCGCGCTGATCGGGGCCGGGCCGGCTTCGCTAACCGTGGCACGTGATCTTGCGCCGCTGGGATACCACTGTGTCGTGTTCGATGCAGATTCGCGCGCCGGCGGCATGATCCGGAGCCAGATCCCGAAATTCCGCCTGCCGGAGGAGGTTATCGACGAAGAGGTTGGCTATATCGTCGATCTCGGGATCGAGACCAGGCTCGGACAGCGCGTCGACAGCCTGAAGGCTATGCTCGCTGAAACCTATGACGCCGTATTTGTCGGCTCCGGCGCTCCCCGTGGCCGTGATCTGGCGATCCCCGGCCGGCAGGAGGCGGCGGCTAACATTCACATCGGCATCGACTGGCTGTCTTCGGTTTCATTCGGGCATATCAGCCGGATCGGCCGCCGCGTCATCGTGCTGGGCGGCGGCAATACGGCGATGGATTGCTGCCGGTCGGCGCGACGGCTCGGCGGCGACGACGTGAAGGTGATCGTCCGTTCCGGGTTTGAGGAAATGAAAGCATCCCCCTGGGAAAAGCAGGATGCGATCCGCGAAGACATCCCGATCCTGAACTATCTTGTGCCGACGTCATTCGTTCACGCCGGGGGGCGGCTGACCGGCATGACGTTCCAGAAGGTCAAGGCCGAGTATGACGCCAAAGGCCGCCGCCGGCTGGTGCCGACCGGCGAGCCGGAACAACATTTCCCATGCGACGATGTCCTGGTCGCCGTCGGTCAGGAAAATGCGTTTCCCTGGATCGAACGGGATATCGGCATCACGTTCGACCAATGGGATATGCCCGTCGTTGACCAGGCGACCATGCAGTCCAGCCACCCGCGAGTGTTCTTCGGCGGTGATGCTGCGTTCGGCCCGAAAAACATCATCTGGGCAGTCGCCCACGGTCACCAGGCCGCCATCTCCATTCATCAGCTTTGCCAGGGCGAGGACGTAAATAACCGCCCACCGCCGATGGTGACACTGATGAGCCAGAAGATGGGCATTCACGAATGGAGCTACGACAACGATATCTCGCTGGATCGCCGCTACGCCGTTCCGCACAAGGACAAGGCGATCGCGCTGCGGGACATCAAGGCGGAGGTCGAGCTGGGCTTCGATGACCGGCTCGCCTACAAGGAAGCCGAGCGCTGCCTGAACTGCGACGTGCAGACGGTGTTCTCTGACGCGCTATGTATCGAATGTGACGCCTGCGTCGATATCTGCCCGGTGGATTGCATCACCTTCACCGAGAATGGCAACGAAGCGGAGCTGCGCATCCGGCTGAGCGCGCCGGCGCACAACACCACGCAGGCGCTCTACGTCTCCGGCCCGCTCAAGACCGGGCGGGTGATGGTGAAGGATGAGGATGTGTGCCTTCACTGCGGCCTGTGCGCCGAGCGTTGTCCAACCGGTGCCTGGGACATGCAGCGGTTTCTTCTCGATGTGGCACAGGCGGAGCAGGCATGCTGCAATCACTGATACACGTTGACGGACAGCAGCGAGTTAACGATTTCGTCGTCAAGTTCGCCAATGTGAACGGCTCGGGATCGGCCAGCGCCAACACGCTGTTCGCCAAGTCGATCCTCCGCATGGGCGTGCCGGTCGCACCGCGCAACATATTCCCCTCCAACATCCAGGGGCTGCCGACCTGGTACGAGGTGCGGGTGTCGGAAGCCGGGCATCTCGGCGCGCGCGGCGGCGTCGATCTGATGGTCGCGATGAACCCGCAGACATGGGACAAGGACGTCGCGTCGATCGAGCCGGGCGGATACCTGTTCTACGACTCCACCAAGCCGCTGCCGGACTTGAAGTTCCGCCACGATATCGTCGTGATCGGCATGCCGCTGACCGAGCTGTGCAATCGCCAGTACTCGGACACGCGTCAGCGGCAGTTGTTCAAGAACATCATCTATGTCGGCGCGCTGTCGGCGTTGCTGGACATGGATGTCGCCGTTGTCGAACAGCTTCTCGGCGAGCAGTTCCGTGGCAAGGACAAGCTCATCCAGCCCAATATCCACGCCCTGCACATGGGCCGCGACTACGCGCTGGAGCACCTGCAATGCCCGATCGGACTACGCGTGCGGCGCGCCGACACGGTGGGCGACCGCGTCTCGATCGACGGCAACAGCGCGGCGGCGCTGGGGGCCGTGTATGGCGGCGCGACCGTCGCGGCGTGGTACCCGATCACGCCGTCCTCGTCGCTGGCCGAAGCATTCACCCGTTATTGCAGCCGCTACCGCGTGGATAAGGAAACTGGCCGGAACCGGTTCGCCATCATCCAGGCGGAAGACGAGCTGGCATCGATCGGCATCGTCATCGGGGCCGCGTGGAACGGGGCGCGCGCCTTCACCGCGACCTCGGGTCCGGGCATTTCACTGATGCAGGAGTTCTTCGGCCTTGCCTACTTCGCCGAGATTCCCGCCGTCGTTTTCGATGTGCAGCGCGCCGGCCCCTCCACCGGCATGCCGACGCGCACCCAGCAATGCGACGTGCTGAGCTGCGCCTACGCGTCGCATGGCGATACCAAGCACGTGCTGCTGTTCCCCGAAGACCCACACGAATGCTTCACCATGGGCGCGCAGGCGTTCGATCTGGCGGATCGTCTGCAAACCCCGGTCTTCGTCCTGCTCGATCTCGATATCGGCATGAACGAACGGCTGTGCGCACCGCTGACATGGGACGACGCCCGGCAGATGGACCGCGGCAAGATCATGACTGCGGAAGAGCTGGAAGCCGGCAAGGATTTCGGCCGCTATTTGGACGTGGACGGCGACGGCATCCCCTATCGCACCTATCCGGGCACACACCCGACCCGCGGCGCCTACTTCACGCGTGGCACCTCCAAGGACCGCTACGCCCGCTACACAGAGGAAGGCGCCGCCTATGCCGACAACGTGCAGCGACTGCTGCGGAAATTCGGAACCGCGCAGCAGCTCGTACCGGCGCCCGTGGTGCGGCAAGCGTCGGAACCGACGCGACTGGGCGTGATCTATTACGGCTCGACCAGCCCGGCCATGTCCGAAGCGGACGATCTTCTCGCCGAGCAGGGGATTGCGCTCGACATGCTGCGGGTGCGGGGATTTCCGTTCAACGACGACGTCCGCGACTTCATCGCCGATCATGAACAGGTGTTCGTGGTCGAGCAGAACCGCGACGGCCAGCTCCGCATCCTGTTAATCAACGAGCTTGAGATCGATCCGGCACGGCTCGTACCCATCCTGCACTATGACGGCGCACCGATCACTGCGCGCTTCATCTCCGGAGCGATTGCGGAACGCATCGGCGCGCTGAATGTCGTCCCGTTCCGCAAGGCCGTGCCATGACCTTTATTCCCAAGCCGAAGCTGCATCATCCCGACCTGGCGACCAACGCGCTGGGCTTCACCCGACGTGACTACGAGGGGGCGATATCGACGCTGTGCGCCGGCTGCGGCCATGATTCGATCAGCGCCGCCATCGTGCGCGCCTGCTTCGAGCTGGGCCTGCCGCCGCATCGCATCGCCAAGCTGTCCGGCATCGGCTGCTCATCCAAGACGCCGACGTATTTTCTCGGCGCCTCGCACGGGTTCAATTCGGTGCACGGGCGCATGCCGTCGGTGCTGACAGGCGCCAACCTGGCCAACCGCGACCTGATCTATATGGGCGTGTCCGGGGACGGCGATTCTGCGTCCATCGGGCTCGGCCAGTTCGCCCACGTCATGCGGCGCGGCGTGAACATGGTCTATATCGTCGAAAATAACGGCGTCTATGGCCTCACCAAGGGCCAGTTTTCGGCCACCTCCGACAAGGGGGCCAAATCGAAACGCGGCGTGGTGAACAAGGATGCCGCGATCGACCTGGTCGGGCTTGCCTTGCAGCTCGGCGCCACCTTCGTCGCCCGTAGCTTTTCCGGTGACAAGGCGCAACTCGTGCCGCTCATCAAGGCGGCGATCGAGCATCAGGGCGCAGCGTTCATCGACTGCATTTCTCCATGTGTCGCCTTCAACAATCATGAAGGATCGCACAAGAGTTTCGACTATGTGCGAGCCCACAATGAAGCCGTGAATTTTCTCGACGTGATCACCGCCCGCGATGAGATCACCGTCGATTACGCCCCCGGCTCAGTGGAGATCGTGCGCCAGCACGACGGTTCGCTGATCCGGCTGCGCAAGCTGGCCGACGAATACGACGTTCAGGACCGCGTCGTTGCGATGAACTACCTGCAGCAACGCGAGGCTGTGGGAGAAATCGTGACCGGCCTGCTCTACCTCGATCCTGACCCCGAAGACCTGCACCAGCACCTGAACACGGTGGAAACGCCGTTCAACGAACTCGACGAAGCGGCGCTGATCCCTGGCGCCGCAGCGCTCAACCGGCTGAACGCCAGCCTACGCTGATTACCAAGCGTGATCGCTTGAGGCGCCCTCGCCAGAAAGCGTGAATCACGCGCTTGAATGAAATCTAAGCTCATGATCGCTTCGTCGCGAAGCGTTCATGCGCTAAGCAGTCCTGTCGTTCGTCGTGCCCAGCGCCGCCTGCGCCGCGGCCAGTCGCGCCACCGGTACCCGGAACGGGCTGCACGAGACATAATCCAGCCCGATCCGCTCGCAGAAGACAATGGATGTGGGATCGCCGCCATGTTCTCCGCAAATCCCCATCTTCAGGTCCGGCTTCGTCTGGCGGCCCTTTTCCACCGCAATCATGATCATGGCGCCGACGCCATCGATATCGATAGAGACGAACGGATCTTTCGGCAGAATTCCCTTTTCGATGTAGAACGGCAGAAACTTCCCCGCATCATCGCGCGATAAGCCGAACACGGTCTGAGTCAAATCGTTGGTTCCGAAGCTGAAGAAATCGGCCATTTCAGCAATCGCGTCGGCAGTCAGGGCGGCGCGCGGCAGCTCGATCATCGTGCCGATCGTATAGTCCAGCTCCCGGCCCGCCTTCCGAAACATCTCGTGCGCGACTGCCTCTATCTGGGCACGCGTGATCTCCAGCTCTTTCCTGATGCCAACCAGCGGGATCATGATCTCCGGAACCGGTGGCGAGCCGGATTCGTCGGCGATTGTCAGGGCCGCCTCGAAGATGGCGCGAGCCTGCATCTCGTAGATCTCGGGAAAGCTGATGCCCAGCCGGCAACCGCGGTGACCGAGCATCGGGTTGGCCTCGGCCAACTCGGCGGCACGACGCCGCATGCTTTCCGTATCCGTGCCGAGCGCCTCGGCCACTTCGGCCAGCTCGGCTTCACCGCGCGGCAGGAATTCATGCAACGGCGGGTCGAGCAGACGGATAGTCACCGGCAATCCCGCCATGATGCGGAACAGCTCGACAAAATCATCTCTCTGGTGCGGCAGCAGATGATCCAGAGCGGCACGGCGACCAGCGGAATCATGCGCCATGATCATCTGCCGCACCGCGCCGATGCGCTCCGGGTCGAAGAACATGTGCTCAGTACGGCACAGCCCGATGCCGTCGGCGCCGAATTTTCGCGCTGTCTCGGCGTCCAGAGGTGTTTCGGCATTGGCGCGCACGCGCAACCGCCGCACCTGGTCAGCCCATTCCATCAGCGTGCCAAAGTCGCCTGACATGGCAGGCTCGATCATTGGCACACTGCCGACCAAGACCTCCCCGGATCCGCCATCGATAGTAACGATATCGCCGGCCCGAACGGTTGTACCGCCGGAACGCATGGTCTGCCCGTTGTAATCCATCGTGATGCCGCCGGCGCCGGCCACGCATGGCCGGCCCATGCCGCGTGCCACCACGGCGGCATGGCTGGTCATGCCGCCCCGCGCGGTGATGATGCCGCGCGCCGCGTGCATGCCATGAATATCTTCCGGACTGGTCTCGACGCGTACCAGGATCACCGCCTCGCCCTTGGCCGCGCGAGATTCCGCCTCGTCCGCATTGAACACGACAGCACCGGACGCGGCACCCGGGCTGGCAGGCAACCCTTTCGCAAACAACGCGCGATGTGCGCGCGGGTCGAGCGTAGGATGCAGAAGCTGATCGAGCGCCGCGGGGTTGACCCGCCGCACCGCCTCCGCCTGGTCGATCAGCCCTTCGCGTGCCATCTCCACTGCGATGCGCAGGCTGGCCGCAACAGTGCGTTTCCCGTTGCGGGTCTGCAGCATGTAAAGCCGGTTCTTCTGGATCGTAAACTCAATGTCCTGCATGTCGCGAAAATGCAGTTCCAACTTCCGCCGCACGTCCATCAGCTCGGCGTACGCAGCCGGCATCTTGGTTTCCATCGGTGTTTCGTTCGGCTTCGCTCGCATGGCCGACAGCGGTTGCGGCGTGCGGATGCCGGCAACCACATCCTCGCCCTGCGCGTTCACCAGATACTCCCCGTAGAACGCATTCTCCCCGGTCGATGGATCGCGCGTGAAGCAGACCCCCGTCGCGCAATCCTCCCCCATGTTGCCGAACACCATCGCCTGGACATTGACCGCCGTCCCCCATTCCGCGGGAATCTCATGCAGTCGGCGATACGTGACCGCGCGTGAATTCATCCAGCTTCCGAACACCGCACCGATGGCGCCCCAAAGCTGATCCTCCGGCGATTGCGGGAACGGCTTCCCGGTCTCGTTCGCGATAATCTCCTTGTAGCCGTCCACCACGCGGCGCCAGTCTTGTGCGGACAACGCTGTGTCTTCGTTGGCGCCCGTCTCCCGCTTGGTCTGGTCAATGATGTCCTCGAACCAGTGGTGCTTCACACCCAGCACGACCGACCCGTACATCTGAACGAACCGGCGGTAACTATCCCACGCAAACCGGTCATCCTCGGCATCGCGTGCCAGCCCTTCCACCGTGTCGTCATTCAGGCCAAGGTTGAGCACCGTATCCATCATTCCGGGCATCGACACGCGCGCGCCCGAGCGGACTGACACCAGCAGCGGCCGCGCCGGGTCGCCAAACCGCCGCCCGATCGCCTGCTCGACCTCGCGCAGCGCCTGCCGGACCTGCGTGTCCAGATCCTGCGGATACCGATGATCCTTTTCGTAGAACGCGGTGCAGACCTCGGTAGTGATCGTGAAGCCGGGTGGCACGGGCAGGCCGATGCTGGCCATCTCGGCAAGGTTGGCGCCCTTCCCGCCCAGCAGGTCGCGCATGCCGGCGCGGCCTTCGTTATGGCCGGCGCCAAAGCTGTACACCCACTTGGTCATCGGGAACTCCGTTCAGCCTTCGATTTTGGAGAAATCGGCGACATAACTCATCGTATCGCGTACTGCTGCAAGCAGTCGCAACCGGTTCATGCGCAGCTCCGGATCGGACGCGTTGACCGTGACATGCTGGAAGAACTCATCCAACGGTTCCCGCAGCCGGGCCATCTGAGCCATCGCTGGTTCGAACTTTTCATGCTGCAGGAATGAAACGATCATCTGGCGTGATCTTCGTCAACATCTCTCGCCAAACGCAGTTCCGCCGCCTCTGTCAGCAGATCATACCGAAACAGCATATCCACCACCATCGCGTCCCTGCGCTCCTCGATACGCAGGATGTTCGCGGCGCGACGATATGCGGTCAGCAGATCGGCACCATCACGGCTGGCCAGTAGCGCCGTAACTGCATCAGCGCGCCGGATCAGCCGGGTCAGGTCGTCGTCGGGATGCGCCTCGAACACCGCCGCCATGATATCGTGGCGCGCCCCATCGGACCGCAACTGGACACGAAGCCGTTCCACAATAAACGCGAACAACTCATCGACATCCGGCTGGCTCCACTCTCGCGCGTACCCGGCGAACGCCTCGGCGATGAGTTGCCGAAGTGAAAGACGGAGCTGCCGCTCCACGATTATCCGGATGACACCAAGCGCAGCCCGCCGCAGCGCATAAGGATCGCCCGAACCCGTCGGCTTCTCCCCTATCCCGAAAAATCCGGCGAGCTGATCGAGCTTGTCGGCCACCGCCAACGCAATGGAAACCGACGCTGCCGGAACCACATCTCGCGGCCCTTTCGGGGCATAATGATCCCGCACCGCGTCAGCAACCGCCGGATCCTCGCCATCGTGCAGCGCGTAGTATCGCCCCATCACGCCCTGCAGCTCGGGAAACTCTCCGACCATTCCGGTGACAAGGTCGGCCTTCGCGCATTCGGCCGCGCGATCGGCAAGCGCCCGATCGCCCCCTACCAGCGGCGCCACAATCCGGACCAGCCGGCGCAATCGGCGCACCCGCTCGCCCTGGCTGCCGAGTTTCGCATGGAAGATTATCTGATCGAGCAGCGGAACGCGTGCTGCGAGCTTTGTCCGCCGGTCCAGGTCCCAGAAATGCCGCGCATCCGCAAACCTGGCCCGCAGCACCCGCTCGTTTCCCGCACGGGTCGCGTGACCGCCATCATCGGCCTCGATATTCGCGACGAACCCGAACCACGGGGCAGGCTCGCCCCTATCGGTACGCAACGCAAAGTACCGCTGGTTGACCCGCATCGACACCTGCATCACCTCAGGCGGCAGGTCCATGAACGCCGGATCGATCCTCCCCAGCATCGGGACCGGCCATTCCACCAGTCCGGCGACCTCGTCCAGCAGGCCGGGATCGTCCACCAGCTCAAGGCCAATCTGCGCCGCCTGTCCCGCAAGCCCCTCCGCTATCCGCTGGCGCCGCTCCGACGCATCCACCAGCACCTGTCGCCCCGCCAATTTTTCCCGCCAGTCGGCGCAGGACGAAACCGCGAATGCTCCCGGTGCATGGAAGCGATGTCCTTCGGTATTGTCAGATGCAACCAACCCGTGTCCGTCATCCATCCCATCCCGCAGGCAGAAGCCGACCACCGCTTGATCCAGCAGGCAGATAATACGCCGCAACGGGCGAACCCAGATGAACGAGCTGCCGCTGCCACCCCAGCGCATCGATCTCTGCCAGGGAAACCGGCGCAACATCGGCGGCAACGCGCCGGCAATGATCTCGCTCGCGGGAACCGCCGGCAGGGATTTTTCCAGCACCCAATAGCCGCCTTCCTGGTGCATCTGCTCGCGTGTAGCGGCATGCTTGCGCATAAATCCCGCCAGCGCCTGGTCCGGCGCCGAAATCCGCGGTCCGCGCTCCGTCACCGTGCTGGCGGCCACTTCCCTCGCCACGTCCAGCCGCGCGGCCACCCGACGCGGACCGTACCAGGTTTCAATATTCCGCGGTGTCAGCAAGGCAAGCGCTTCGCCGATCAGCCGCTTCAACTCCGCGGCTGCATTCGACTGCATGCGAGCCGGAATCTCTTCGCTGAACAGCTCCAAAAACAATTCCACCATGCGCTTACGCTTTCAAGGCCCATTCAAGCTGTGCGCCCATCGGTCCTTGGTACAGGCCGCTCAACAACAGGGAATAGTCTCCGATCGCTCTAAGGTCACGGGTTTTCCCCCGCCACCCAGGCCTCGCAGGACGCCTTCGCCAGCGACCGCACACGGCCGATATAGCTTGCCCGCTCCGTGACGCTGATCACCCCACGTGAATCCAGCAGGTTGAACAGGTGACTCGCCTTGATGCACTGATCATAGGCAGGCAGCGCCAGGTTGCGTCGCAACAGCGCCATGCATTCCGTTTCCGCATCCGCGAAATGGCGCATCAGCAGCGCAGTGTCCGCATATTCGAAATTATACGCGCTATACTCACGCTCGGCACGCAGGAACACATCCGCATAGGTCACGCCGGCGCCATTGAAGTCGAGCGAAAATACATCCTCGACATCCTGCACATACATCGCCAGCCGTTCGAGCCCATACGTCATTTCGAAGCTAGGCAACGTCACCGGGATGCCGCCGATCTGCTGAAAATAGGTGAACTGGCCCACTTCCATCCCGTCACACCAGACTTCCCAACCCAGGCCCCAGGCCCCAAGGGTCGGGCTCTCCCAGTCATCCTCGACGAAACGAAAATCGTGCCGCAGCGGGTCCAAACCCAACTCCCGGTAACTGGCGAGCAGCAAGTCCTGCGCATCGTCCGGACTCGGCTTCATGATCACCTGGAACTGATAAAAGTGCTGCAGGCGGTTCGGATTCTCACCATAGCGGCCATCCGTCGGCCGACGGCTGGGCTGCACGTAAGCCGCACGCCAGGGATTCGGGCCGAGCGCCCGCAAGGTGGTTGCCGGATGGAACGTACCGGCCCCCATCTCGACATCGTATGGCTGCAGCAGCACGCATCCCTGCCTTCCCCAGAAACGCTGGAGACGCAGGATCAGCTCCTGGAAGCTCAGCTTTCCGTCATTGCTCATTGGTGCAGCGCAATACCGCACGCACCCGGGCCGCCGCAAGGCACGCGCCGGCCGGTAGCCCCGCGTTGAACCATGCCACCAGCATCGCCAAGTGCCGCAACACGAGGTTTGCAATGAGCGTGGATAGGCTGAGCGACGAAGCGATCGCCGACATACTGACCAGCACACAGCGTATTGCCATGGTCGGCGCATCAGCGAAGCCGTACCGTCCGTCCCACGGAGTGCTTGGCTTCCTGCTCGACCACGGGTTCGACGTCACCCCGGTGAACCCGGGGCTTGCCGGTCGCGCGGTGCTTGGCGAGCCGGCGGTGGCGACGCTCGAACAGGCCATGCCGCTGGAAATGGTGGACATATTCCGCAATCCGGCGCATGCCGGACAGGCTGTGGATGCGGGCATCCGGTGCGGTGCCCACGTCATATGGATGCAACTCGGCGTCATCGATCAGGCCGCCGCAGGGCGGGCACGCAACGCCGGGTTGCAGGTCGTGATGGACCGTTGTCCGGTCATCGAATGGCGGCGGCTGGGGGTGTCTCGACCCTCCGGCAGGACCCACCCAGAAGGGAACACCAGATGACGAATGAAGAACGCGACATCATCGCTAATTTCATCGCCCGGGTCGGCGGCGCGCCGGCGCAACAGAGCACTTGGGCCGGCGGGGCCTCGGTACCGGCCACAACGCCGGCCGCGCTGCCGCCGATCGATCGCGACGCCGACGCGCTCATAGGCGATCTGTTCAACCGGTATCCGGAGGCTCGCTACCGCATCGCCCAACTCGCGTTCGTGCAGGAGCATGCGCTGGTCGAGGCACAGAACCGGATGAATCGCTTGCAGTGGGAGCTGCAGCAGGCCCAGCAGGCAGCGCAGCATCCGGCGCAGCAACAGCAGTCCGGCGGATTTTTCGGCGGTCTGTTCGGCGGCCGCCCCCAGCCGCAGCAATCGCCGTCCGGCGGTCCCTGGGGTTCCGGCGCCCCACCCGGCTATCAGCAGGCCCCTCCTCCGCCGCAATATCCGCCCGGATATCAACCCGGGTTGTTCCAACGCTCAGGGGGAAGCGGTTTTCTCGGCTCCGCACTGACAACCGCTGCGGGTGTCGCCGGCGGCGTGCTGGCTGCAGATGCGATCCGTGATCTGTTCTCGTCACGCCAGGGATATGACCAGGGCGGCTTTCCAGGCGGTGGGGCCGGCAGTCCCTGGGGCGCCCCTGCAGCCGATCCCGGCTACGTCGATCAGGGAAGCTGGACCTCGCCGGACCCAGGCGCGGCCGCCCCACCGGACCCGGGATATGTCGACTCGGGCTCTTGGGACCAGAGCAGCGGAGGGGATCCAGGCACCTGGACCGACCCGTCCGCGGACCCGAGCGGCGGCTCGGATCCCGGCAGCGTCGATCCGGGTCCCGACCCCGACGACGGGGGAACGAATGACAGCCTGACCTGAGGCTCTCCGTGTTCCGTGAGGTGACGTGGAGGTGTGGGATGCGCCCAGTTCCGCGGGTGTCGCCATCGACGCTGTCTGCTGCGCCAAGCTGGGACTGGATCGGGGGCATCGGCGATGCCCTCACCGATCCTTCGAGCTAGCTCGTGAAAAGCCCGCCCGAACAGGTAACCGACGATCAGGCGCGCCAACTGATCGAGGCGTTCGTAGCAGGTACGTGAGATCATGTCCGCCGGAACGGTGTTCCATCTGATCCGGCACGCCTCTTACGATCTTCTGGGGCAGGTCCTGGCTGGACGGTCCCCTGGACATTCCTTGAACGAGACCGGACGCCAGGAGGCCGCGCGGCTGGCCGGTGCGCTGGCAACCCGGCCCGTTGTCGCGCTCGTATCCAGCCCCATGCAGCGAGCGCGGGAGACAGCAGCGCCTCTCGCCGCCCGTTTGAACCTCACTGTGGCGATCGAACCCGAGCTGGATGAGATCGACTTCGGCGATTGGACCGGTCATCATTTTGATGAACTTCATCCCTCCCACGAATGGCGGCTGTTCAATCAGCTACGCAGCGCTACACAGATTCCGGGCGGCGAGACGATGCTGACCGCCCAGACCCGCGCCGTCTCGGCGATCCTGCGCTTGCGCAACGTCTGGCCTGAAGGGGAAGTCGCGATCGTCAGCCATGGGGACATCATCAAGGCGCTGCTCGCCTATTTCCTTGGCGTGCCCCTCGATCTGTTCCGACGCATCGAAATCGCCCCGGCCTCGCGCAGCATCGTCCGACTGGATGCTGGCAACGTGCGGATCGAGGCTATCAATCTTCCGGCCGGCGCATGACGAACACGGCGGCGTCCCAAAGTCGCGACGGCCGCTCTCACCTTGGGAACTATTGCTCCAGTCGCACACCCTGCAAACGGATCAGCCCGTCCGGGACCTGCACGAACCCTTCCACCGACTTCTTCATGCCGACGATATTTTTCGGGTTCCACAGATAGACCAGCGGCATGTCCACCCGCTCCTGCCGCCAGACCTGGCCGTACAGCGTTCGCCGCTGCGCCAGATCGGTTGTCAGCCGGGCATCGTCCAGTGCCTTGTCCACCGCCGGATTGGAATAATGCCCGTAATTGAAGGTCCCACCGGTGTGCAGGAACTGCCACATATTGCCGTCCGGATCGGATCGTCCGGACCAGCCGATCATGTAACCCTCGAACCGGCCCGCATAGCCCGCCTGCAACGATGACGCGAACTCCATCGCCTGGATTTTCACGTCAAATCCCGCCTCCTTCGCCATTGCCTGGATCACCTGCCCGGCCTGCTGCAAGTCCGGGTTATTGGGAATAGTAATCGTCACCGGCACAGGGACGGTAACGCCCGCCTGTTTCAGCAGCGCCCGCGCTGCGGCCAAATCGCGCCCGGGCGGCTGCACGGACGAGTCGTAATAAGGCGAACTCGGTGGGTTCGCCTGTGCCACCGGCGTGTACATGCCACTGTAAACCACTTGGATCAGCGCCGTCCGGTCGATCGCCAGCTCGAACGCGCGCCGCACCAATGCCGTCTGCCCGATCACCGTCTGCGCCGCCGGACCATTGCCCGTGTTGAAAGTAATCCCTTCGTACATGAGCGAGTCCTGCACCGCCAGCTTCAGCTTCGGGTCGCGCTGCACTGCCGGCACGTCAGTCGGCAGTATCTGCTCCACGAGGTCCAGAGCACCCGCCTCCAGATTGGCGAGCCGGACCGATGAGTTTGGCGTCGGCAAGTACACCACGCGATCGAGATGAATTTGTCCGGCATTCCAGTATCCGGGGAAACGCTGCAACACGATCCGGTCCTGCGGCACACGCTCGACAAACGAGAACGGGCCCGAGCAGACCGGATGCAGTCCGAACTTGTCGCCCTCCCGCTCCACCACCTTTGGCGGCAACACCATGCCGGACCGGTCCGTCAACTGTGCCAGCAACGGCGAGTCGGGCGATTTAAGATCGAGTTCCACGGTTTGCGGATCGATCACCTCGATGGCATCGATCGAATTGATCTCGCCCCGCCGCATGCTGCCCTTCACCGTCAGCGCACGCATGAGCGTGAACTTCACCGCCTCCGCATCCACCGGTTCTCCATCCTGGAACTGGACACCCGGACGCAAGTGAATTACCAGATGCGTCGTATCCTTATAATCGTAACCAATGGCAAGCTGCGGTACGATCCGCAGGTCCGGCGATATGTCGAACAGCTTGTCGCACAGCCCGGCGAACACGATCCGTCCGACATAGCTCGAGCCGAGGATCGGATCGAGCAGGTCTGGATCTTCGCGCAACCCCACATGCAGTATGCTGCCCTGCGCCACGGCGGGACGTGCCGGCGTTGACACCGCCAGACCTGAAATACAGCAAATGGCGGCAACGAAGCGGCGCATGACCGCCTCCCTATACTATCGCCCGCCCATGATCGGTCAGATACAGGCCACCAGTCCAGTGCCGACCGTCTCCCCTCCGTCGCCGCGCCGTCAGGCGTCCGGCTATGGCTCAGCCCTGTCCCGTTCGATCGCGCCAGCGATCACCGCGCGGTCAAGCACGCCGCAGGGGCTGGCGACTCCCGGCAAGAACCGACGGAATACGGCGAAGCGTTCCCGACTCACACGATACAGCCGATGCAACTCGGCCAGTGGATCGGGGTGGTCGTCGGCCCTTATATCCAGGTCCGGATAAGGATCGTGCGTGCAGATTTTCAGTGCGGCGGACTGCTTGCCGCGCTTGTCTCCACCGGCGGCTTCTCCGGCTTCCATCGCTGCCAGCAGTCTCTCCGCAAGGGTTCCGTCGGCCGCAACGAACGCATCGCGCGTACGCTGCACCACATCCGACCCGGCCAGCATGTTGCCGGCAACCGATACGTCGGCGCCACGCACGGATCCGGCCCAGGTGATGCAACCCGGCCCGGTATGCTGAGCAATCCGGCCCGATGCATCGAGAATGTGAATCTGCCGCTGATCTGCGCCGGCATCTTCCGCGGTCAGAGACTGAATGACAGCGGCCGGCTCTTCGCCGTTCCTCAACCGTGGCATCGCCCAGACCGCGTACATGGGGTTGACCAGCGCCTGGGTGGACAACGCCGCGACACCACCCTCGACATGCAGGCAGATAGCACCTGTCGCGAAGAAACGGGATGCTACGGCCGCCCCGAGCGCGCCGGTCTGCGGGTCCCGAACCAAAATCGACCATGTCATTTGCGGATGATGCGGCGCGAACCGCCCGCGCGCAACTGCGGCGCCGCCCGCGGTATCCCTAATTGCCGCTGATCGCGGTACCATGGCTGCCGATCATCGCCAGCAGCTCCCGTCGCGTGTTGGAATCGTCGCGGAACGCGCCCAGCATCCGGCTGGTCACCATCGTTGCGCCGGGCTTGTGCACGCCGCGCGTCGTCATGCACTGATGCGCTGCTTCGATCATCACCGCGACGCCCCGAGGCTGCAGCACGCTCTGGATCGTATTGGCGATCTGCGCCGTCAGCTTTTCTTGTATCTGAAATCGCTTCGCATAAGCTTCGACGACCCTGGCGAGCTTGCTGATGCCCACCACCCGCCGGTGCGGAAGATACGCTACATGCGCCCGCCCGATGATTGGTACCATGTGATGCTCGCAGTGACTCTCCAGCCTGATGTCGCGCAGCAACACAATCTCGTCATAACCGTCGGTCTCTTCGAACGTCCGCTCCAGTATCGCCACCGGATCCAGTGAATAACCCGCAAAGAATTCCTCATACGAACGTACTACGCGCGCGGGCGTGTCCACCAGTCCTTCCCGATTCGGATCGTCCCCCGCCCATCGCAGCAACGTGCGAACCGCTTCCTCAGCTTCGTCACGGCTAGGCCGCACAGACGCGGATTCTTCTGCCCGGCTTCGGGAAGGGTTCACAATATTCACCTCGGATCTTTCCCCCGAATGCGGATAGCAGATCGGTTCGTGAGGGATATAGGCCGGCCCGATGGGTGGGCAAGGCTCCGCTCGGTCAGTGTACGCGCCCACCCTGGTGCGGACTGTCGAGACTGAATGCCGGGATCACCACGTCGAAATTTTCCCCCGATGACGGAATGATCATATGATAAGCGCCCACCATGAACCCCGACGGAGTGTCGAGCGGCGTCCCGGACGTGTATTCAAAGCTCTCACCCGGCTCAAGCAGCGGCTGCTCGCCAACAACACCGGCCCCGTGCACATGCTGCGTTCGCCCGTTGGCATCCGTGATACGCCAGGTCCGGCGCAGAAGCTGCACCGGCTCGCGTCCGTTGTTCTCGATCTTTACCCTGTAGGCCCACACATAATGGCCATCGTCCGGCTCCGACTGGTCTTCAAGGTAAAAGGACCGGACCGAAACGCGGATACCTCGGGTTGTTTTCACGTAGTCCGCGGCCATCGTCGAATTGCTTCACCGGTTACGGAACGTCTTACGCCGACATCTCATTCATCCTTCTGACGCGCGGATTTGTCCAGATGCATGGCAAGCGTAGCCTCATTTGGCGGCCAGCGACGCGGTTGCTGCACCGACCCTGCCCCTGAGCGCACGATCGAGATCATCGATCAGGTCCGCCGGATCCTCCAGCCCCACCGACAAGCGGATCACGCCATCGGCAATACCGAGCCGGGCGCGTTCCTCGACGCCGATCCGCATATGGGTGGTCGTCGACGGATGGGTCGCCAGCGATTTTAAATCACCAAGGTTGTTGGAAATGGCAATCAGCCGGAACCTGTTCAGGCAATCGAACGCGGCCGCCTTGCCGCCCTTCACCTCGAATGTAACCACCGTGCCGCCGCCACTCATTTGTGCCCGGGCGAGTGCCTGCTGAGGATGATCCCCGCGGGTCGGGTACCAGACCTGCCGCACCTCCGGTCGGCCGGCGAGGAAATCAGCGATGCCCTCGGCAGCCCGGCAGCCGGCATCGACCCGCAGCGCCAATGTCTCCAGGCCCTTCAGCAGAATCCATGCATTGAACGGCGACAGCGACGGCCCGGTATTGCGGACAAAAGGTTGCAGCGTCCCCTCCACCCATTTCTTGGTCCCGAGCACCGCGCCACCGAGCACACGCCCCTGCCCGTCTATGTGCTTGGTGCAGGAATAGATCACCACATCCGCGCCAAGCGCGAGCGGCTGCTGCAAGATCGGCGTGGCAAACACATTGTCCACCGCCACGATCGCCCCGGCCGCATGCGCCATCTCAGCGACGCTCCGCAGATCGGCCAGTTCCAGCATCGGATTGGACGGAGTTTCCACCAACACAAGCTGGGTCGGCCGCGACAGGGCGCGTTGCCACTGATCCAGGTCAGCACCATCGACGAACTCGGTCGCGATCCCATAGCGCGGCAGCAGGGTGGAAACGATCCAGTGGCATCCCCCGAACAATGCCCGCGACGCCACTACGCGATCGCCGCTCTTGAGATGCGCCAGCAACGTCGCGGAGACTGCCGCCATGCCGGTTGCCATGGCGCGGCACGCCTCGGCCCCTTCGATCGAGGCAAGGCGCGCTTCCAGCATCTCGATCGTCGGGTTGGCAAACCGCGAATATTGGTAATGCTCCACGCCACCGGTGAATGTGGCTTCGGCCTGCTCGGCGCTGTCATAGACAAAGCCGGAGGTCAGGAACAACGCCTCGGCGGTTTCGCCAAAGCCGCTGCGTTGCACCCCATCATGCACGAGACGCGTCGCCGGACGAAATTGGACGGGATTGGTTGACATCGTGTCTGGGCCCCTGTTGCATCATGGCCCGACCATCGAGCAGCTAAGCCCCTCAGGGGCTTTCGCTGGCCTCTTTAGCGCGCTTATTTCACCTCGCCGCAATCCGGCCGGACAAATCACGAGGGTCGGTCGCTGCGACCAACGGCACAACCTAGGCCGAACTGGACTGCACGGTCAACCCGGCTTGCCGGATAGGCTTGGCAGCACAGCCCTGACGGGTGCGGTTCGATGGTAGAACGTCAGCGTCCCAAGCTGGATGGCCACGATGACCGACCACGAACCGCTCGAATCGAGAGACTGCAATTACCTCCGGCAGGTGATCCCGCCGGAGCTGATTTCGTTCGGCGCGCGAGGGGTAAAAACACGGAGCATGAGCCGGGGGTTACTGCTTCTTTCCGAGCGGCGATTCCACGTATATCTGATCAAGCATATTTAGCATTATGGCATTAGCTGTCACATTGCCATCGACGGATAGCGTGAGATTAGTCCACACTATGAGCGTTACATCATTGCCTGGATCGTAGCCCATGAAAGAATTATACCCGGGCATCTCGCCGCCATGAAAATACAGCCTGTTCTGCCCAAAGCTTATCTCAGTGATACCATATCCATACTTTTGGCCATCCGGCCTATCCTGATCTGTGGGCTCGAGACTGTTGAGCCACTGGCGCTGAGTATCAGGATTGAAAACTTTGCCATCAACCAACGCACGCATCCAGGTGGCGAGATCATGAGCGGTAGAGATAGCGCCACCGGCCGCAAAGGCATAGGAAGGATTCTGCTCCGTATAGTCATTGGGCTTAAGCGTTCCCGCCTTGGCCTCGGCCTGAAGATTGGCGGGATATGGCGCATCCGCCAAAGCATACGAAGAACTGTCGTAAAGATAGCCGTGGGAATACGGTTGAGGGAGCGTGTTGGAAGCCTTGGCAGGGAGCAAAGTCTCGCTCATGCCGAAAGGTGCAAACAAACGCGTCCGAAAGATTTCGGCCAACGGCTTGGCTTCTACCTTCTCCGCAATCAGCCCCAGTAGCACATAGTTGGTGTTGCAATATTCGTAAGCTTGCCCGGGCGGGAATAGCGGCGGGTGTTTGAACGCAATGGCCAGTAATTCCGCCGGCGTCCAGGACTTAGTGGGATTATGGTCAAGGCTTTCCGCAAGCTCTGGCGCATTGGTATAATTGTAGAGACCGCTGCGCATTTTAAGCAGTTCAGCGACGGTAATGTTGGCTCCATTGGGGACGCCTGGAACGTACTTTGAGATTGGATCACCGAGTCCCACTTTTCCTTCCTGGACCAGGAGCATGATAACGGCAGATGTCATTGTCTTGGTATTCGAGGCGATCCTGAAATGCGTGTTGGCGCGTGGAGCCGTTGCTGCTCCCAGCTCCGTCGTTCCGTAGCTGACGATAAACTCGCCTTGCGGAGTGCGCAAAAGAACCATGGCGCCCGGAAGCATGAGATCCCTGGCTGTCGTATCCAGAGTGTTTTGGAGCGCGGCCTGATCTGCATAAGTCTTGACTTAATCTGACAGGCGGTGTCGGCTGGCCTCAACCAGAGGACATCACCATGACTAAGGACCAGAAGATCATCCGTGCCAAGTCCGGCCTGCTCGAGCTCGCCAAACAGCTCGGCAACGTCTCACAAGCCTGCAAAATCATGGGGTACTCGCGCGACAGCTTCTACCGCTTCCAGGAACTCTACGACAAAGGCGGTGAACTCGCCCTTCAGGAGCTCTCCCGTCGCAAGCCGATCCTCAAAAACCGCGTCGCCCCCGAGGTCGAGCAGGCCGTGCTCGCCATCGCCATCGAGCAGCCCGCCTGGGGCCAGGCCCGCGCCTCCAACGAGTTGCTCAAACGCGGCATCTCCATCTCGCCCTTCGGCGTCCGCTGCGTCTGGCTGCGCCACGACCTCGCAACCATGAAGCTCCGCCTCAAAGCCCTCGAAGCCAAAATGGCCCAGGAGCAGCTGATCCTCACCGAAAGCCAGCTCGCCGCCCTGGAAAAAGCCAAGGCCGACAAAGAAGCTCACGGCGAGTTCGATACCGAATGCCCCGGCTATTGCGGCGCGCAGGATACGTTCTATGTCGGAACCCTCAAGGGCGTCGGACGCATCTACCAGCAGACCTTCATCGATACCTACTGCAAGCTCGGCTTCGCCAAGCTCTATGACCGCAAGACCCCGATCACCGCCGCCGATCTGCTCAATGATCGCGTCATCCCGTTCTTCGAGGAACACCACGTGCCGCTGCAGCGCGTGCTGACCGACCGCGGCACCGAGTTCTGCGGCGCCCACGATCGGCACGAATACGAGCTCTACCTGGCGGTCGAGAACATCGACCATACGCGGACCAAGACCAGGAGCCCGCAGACCAATGGCATCGTCGAGCGGTTCCACAAAACCATGCTCGACGAGTTCTATCGTGTGGCGTTCCGAAAGAAACTATACAGCTCGATCAACGAGTTGCAGAGCGACCTTGATGTCTGGCTCGCCGACTACAATGAGAACCGAACCCATCAGGGCCGATACTGCTTCGGAAAAACTCCAATGCAGACCTTCATTGACGCTGCCCAGCTCGCACGCGACAAACAGATCGGAGGTGACACACCGCTCTCACATGCTGCATGAGCGTCAATGCCAAATGATCCCGCCTGTCAGATCAAATAGAGACTTGTACAGCTGATCAATCGGCTTGAGCGACGTCGCGGATGCCCCCGTGACGCCAACACCTGCCAGCACAATGCCGAAGGCACACGCCATCCAGATTACAGTGCCAAGCATTTTCATTGGCAAGGTCGTTTCTCCAGGATTCCAGATATGTTCGTCGATCACTGGTGTCCCCGTTGACAATAATCTCCGTGTGAGCCCTTTCACAAGCACCTCGGCGGCGACTGGCGTCTCCCATCATGTGATCATCCACATCAGGGTGCGGCCTGAACCAAGGCCAAAGTCCACCACCAACTCCAAGCTCTCCCAGCACTAGCCAGACGAGCCCCGTCATGGCATATCACGCATGCCGTGGATCAATCGGTAATCATCTGGCCCGTCATATGCAGAAAAGCGGCGAATAATGCGGGTGTAGTTCAATGGTAGAACGGCAGCTTCCCAAGCTGCATACGAGGGTTCGATTCCCTTCACCCGCTCCACTGCGCAACCCGTCGCAGGCGCCCGCGTTCACCTCGGAGGGCAGGAGGATGGCAATGAGCTACGAGGTGCGGATCAACGGCCAGATCGTCGCGCATTGCGCCACGACAGATGAGGCGCTCGCACGCGTGCGCGAGGAGCTTAAACTTCGACCCGATCACGAGTCGGAAATCCTGGACAACAGCACCGGCAAGCCATTTGCACCGGCGTCCAGTCGCGGCTGGCGTGACCAGTTGGCGAATGAGATGGGCTACTGAGACTTACCTGGTTTACTGCCCGCCGGTAATCCGCCGGAGATGATCGCGCAGCCGCCTTTTGGCGCGTGCTGCATCGGCAGCAAGCAGAAGCAGCGCACTGATCTGTGCCGGCTGCCGGGTAATCGATCGCAACACCGCCCCCACCGAGATACGCCCATCCGGGGCAAGCGCAACGACTGACGCCGGAGGCAACGCGCGGTCGCCCGGATCGCAGATCACCCGCAATACCCCATACGGCAGGCTCAGATCGGCGGCCTGCTGGGCGACCGCGCCGCTCTCCAGATCGACCGCGGCGCACCCAGTCTGGCGCCACAGAGCCTGCTTCTCCGCCACGCGCATCACCACCCGGCCCGCGTCCAGCAGTCGGTGCGGCGTAGCGCCGCCAAGCATCAGCCGCAGGCTATGATCCGTTTGAAAGTTGCGTCCGCGATGCAATACTGCCTCAGGCACCACGACCTGTCCGGGCCGCATGGATGGATCCAATCCGCCCGCCAACCCGATGCTCACCAGCGCGCTCACGCCTGACGCGACCAGCCGTTCCACTGCGCGTCGCGCCCCATCCGCTGTGCCTCCGCCTATGGCAACCTGCCCGCCAAGCACCTGCACCAATCGCGCCTCGGCACGCAGTCCGACGACGATGCCTACCCGGCTCCAGTCCGCCACGGTCAGCGCGTCACCAACGCTCCGTGACGCGCCTCTGACGGAAGGCACAGGCCAGCCAACGCCGGTGCGATATCCTCCGGTCTCGCCAGACGGTCCTGCAATTCGCCGGGAAACGCCTCGCGGCGCAGTTTCGTGGCGACCGGACCCGGATCGAACAGATTGACACGCAGCGCGGTGCCACTCGTTTCATCAGCCCAGACGAGCACGAGATGCTCCATCGCCGCCTTGGTCGCGCCGTAGCATCCCCAATAGGCTTTCGGCGCCCGTGCGCGTCCGGCGGTCACGAACACGGCGCGCCCCGCTGGCGCAACGCGCAGCAACGGTTCGCCGGTACGAATCAGACGCATCGCGGCGTCCAGGTTGACGCTGACCGCATCCGCCCATTCGTGCGGCATCAGGTGCGAAACGGGCGTCAGCCGGCCCAGCACCCCGGCACAATGCACGAGCACATCCAGCCGCCCGAACCGCTGATAAATACTCGGCCCCAGCCGGTCCACCGCCCCGCCCTCATGCAGGTCAAGTGGCAGTAACGTCGCCGCGCTGCCGGCCGACCGAATGGCATCGTCGGTCTCCTCCAGGCCGCCCGGCGTGCGCGCGGTAATCACCATGTGGGCGCCCAGTCGGCCCAGCTCGATCGCGACCGCCGCCCCGATACCGCGACTTGCGCCTGTTACCAGCGCGACGGACCCCTCCAGAGGCCGAGCCGTCAATGGCTGTCCAGCAGGCTGAGCTGCCGCTCGGCATTGTCACCCTGGTCCGGCAGCGGAATCGGATAATCTCCGGTGAAACAGGCATCGCAGTAATGCGGGCGCGCGGCGTCTCGAGCTGGCTGGCCGAGCGCACGGTACAACCCGTCGATCGAGATGAACGCCAGGCTGTCCGCGCCGATCTGGGCCGCCATCTCCTCCACGCTGAAGCGTGCCGCCAGCAGCTTGCCGCGTTCCGGGGTATCAATGCCGTAGAAGCAAGAATGCGTCGTCGGCGGCGACGAGACGCGCATATGCACTTCCTTCGCGCCGGCCTGCCGGACCATCTCGACGATCTTCCTGCTGGTCGTTCCGCGCACGATCGAATCGTCCACCAGCACCACACGACGCCCCGCCAGGGTCACGCAATTCGCCGAGTGCTTCAGCTTGACCCCGAGATTGCGGATATGATCGGTCGGCTCGATGAAGGTGCGGCCAACGTAATGGTTGCGGATAATTCCCAGCTCGAACGGGATTTTGCTCTCGGTGGCGTATCCCATGGCCGCCGGGACGCCGGAATCCGGCACCGGTACGATCACGTCGGCGGGCACGCCGGTTTCCCGGGCCAGCTCCGCCCCGATCCGCTTGCGCGCCTCATAGACCGGTGTGCCCTCCATTACCGAATCCGGCCGCGCAAAATAGATGTACTCGAAGACGCAGAACCGTTCCCGTGACCGGCCAAACGGCTTGATGCTGCGCACCCCCTGGTCGTTGATCACCACGATCTCGCCCGGCTCGACGTCACGGACAAACTCGGCCCCGACGATATCCAAGGCACAGGTTTCCGACGCCAGCACCCAGCCGCTGTTCGTGTCCTTGCCGATATGCCCCAGGATCAGCGGCCGCACGCCCAGCGGATCACGCACGCCCATCAGCGCCTCATTCGACAGCGCCACCAGGGAATAGGCGCCGACCACCTGCTTCAACGCATCGATCAGTCGGTCCACCACAGTGGAATAAAGGCTGATGGCAATCAGGTGGATGAACACCTCGGAGTCAGTGGTGGACTGGAACAGGCAGCCTCGTCGGACCAAGCTCCGACGCAGCGCGTGCGCGTTGGTCAGATTGCCGTTATGCGCCACCGCGAACCCGCCGAACTCGAAGTCGGCGTACAGTGGCTGCACATTGCGCAGGATCGTTTCGCCGGTGGTGGCGTACCGGTTGTGACCGATCGCGTTGCAACCAGGCAACGAGGCGATCACCCGCGCATCGCCGAAATTGTCGCCCACCAGCCCCATCCCTTTGTGGGAATGGAAGCGCGCGCCGTCATAGGTCACAATGCCGGTGGCTTCCTGACCGCGGTGCTGCAGCGCATGCAGGCCCAGCGCGGTCACCGCCGCTGCGTCGGGTATGTTCCAGACGCCGAACACGCCGCATTCTTCATGCAGCTTGTCATCCTCGGCGCTGTCCGCCACGGCGACCATCCTCATGCCGTTCTCCTACTCGCGCGCACGCGGCTTACCGAGCGCCCGTCCCTGCGGTGTTGCCCGGAGCAACGCTGCCTCGGTGGTGGCACGCCCGGCCGGCGGGGGATCCACATGCGGACGATAGTCTGCCGGTAAGCAGTTCGCGGCCCAGTTCGCCCCCTCATAAGCAAGCGGCATGGCCCTCGCATGCAGGACCGGAGCCGGCCACCGTTCCACCGGGAACACCCATCCCACCAGGATATAGGCTAGCGCCACCAGGGCCGCACCCCGCCCCAGACCGAATAGCAGACCCAAGGTCCGATCAAGGCCTCCCAGCGCCGATCGGCGCACCGCCTTCCCGACTGCGTGGCAGATCAGCAGCAGCACGATCAGGGTGCCGATGAACACCACGCCGAACGCGACCGGCTGGGCGAAGCCCGGATAGGCATGCAGCCAGCCGTCGAACGTCGGCAGGATGCGCGGATTGGCCCATACCGCCAGGGCCGAGGCTCCGATCCAGGCCGCTATGCCGAGCACCTCACGCACAAATCCGCGCAAAAACGCAAGCAGCCCCGAGATCGCCAGCATCGCCAGAATCACGAGGTCAACCCAGGTCATCAACTCGCCACGTCAGCTCGGGCCCAGGGTGTATCGAACCAATCGGCCGCGGCCAAGCCGCATCACTCATCCGCGCGGCCAAATCCGGCAACCAGATCCGCAAGGTGCCCGATCTCGTTCAGCCGCAACCCATCGGGAGCCGCCAAGGCCCGGCCGCCCCGCGCAAGGCGTCGCGGCAGGCAGGCGGCATCGAACCCGAGCTTCGCCGCCTCCTTCAGCCGCGCCTCCGCCTGTGCCACCTGCCGGATCTCTCCGGACAGTCCCACCTCTCCGAAGTAGACGGTTCCGGCACTGGTCGGCTGGTCGGTGGCGGCAGAGGAGATCGCGGCGGCCACCGCCAGGTCAGCCCCCGGCTCGTTCACCCGCAAACCCCCGGCGACGTTCAAATACACGTCGGTGGCGTTCAGCCGCAGGCCGCAGCGCGTTTCCAGCACAGCCAGCAGCATCGAAAGACGTCCGCCTTCCCAGCCGATGACCTGCCGGCGCGGAGTGCCGGCGGGATTGGGCGACAACAGCGCCTGCACCTCCACCAGCACCGGGCGCGTGCCCTCGATCCCGGCAAACACCGCGCTGCCGGCAATGTTGCCGCGCCGCTCGGCCAGGAACAGCGCGGAAGGGTTGGTGACCTCTGCCAGTCCGCGCTCGGTCATTTCGAACACGCCGATCTCGTCCGTGGCGCCGAAGCGGTTCTTCACCGCGCGCAAGATGCGAAACTGGTGTCCGCGTTCGCCTTCGAAATACAGTACCGCATCAACCATATGTTCCAGCACGCGCGGTCCGGCGATCGCCCCATCCTTGGTCACATGCCCCACCAGCACCAGCGCGAAGCCACGCGACTTGGCCAGCCGGATCAACTCGAACGCAGCGGCGCGCACCTGGGCCACCGTACCGGGCGCGCTGTCGATCGAATCCAGCCACATGGTCTGGATCGAATCGATCACCACCAGCGCCGCTGGCCTGGCTTCCAGGCTTGCGGCGATATCCCGTAAGTTGACCGACGCCGCGAGCCCGAGCGGCGCCTCGCTCACTCCTAGCCGGCGCGCCCGCAGCCGCACCTGCTCAATCAATTCCTCGCCGGAAACATACAAAACCGGCTGGCCCGCCTGGGCGAGCGCCGCGGCGGCTTGCAGCAGAAGGGTTGACTTGCCGATTCCCGGATCGCCGCCGACCAACACTGCGGAAGCCGGCACCAGCCCCCCGCCGAGCACCCGGTCCAGTTCCGCCAGGCCGATCGAGGCGCGCGGCGGCGGTTCCGCGCTGCCGGCCAGTGGCACGAACTCCACCGCGCGGCCGGGATTGGCCTTGGCGGCCGGCCCAGGCCGCGGCGTCTCCTCCACGATGCTGTTCCATTCGCCGCACGCCTCGCACCGGCCAGCCCATTTCGGGCCGGCCGCGCCGCAGGACTGGCAGACGAAGCGAATGGATGGCTTGGCCAAGGCGACTGGCGCTCAGGGATTGGTGGTCAGCATGGCGGGGCCGCCGGTTGGATTCTTGACCGTGCTGACCAGCATGTGCCAACTGCGGTTGCCCTTGGTAGCCGCATATTCCCTGTTGTTCAGATCTTTGGTTTGCGGATCCGACGGATCATCCGTGGGCGTAAAGGTAATGTTCTGAGACCGCATCGCCTGCTCTAGATCCCGCACCAGGTCCGCACCGTTGGCATTGTCCATGACAACCGAGCAGGACCCGTCGTCCTGCGCTACCAGCACCAACGCAAGCTGGCCGGCGGACGCGTCATACGCCGCTCCCGGCAGCCCATTCAGGAACTCGTCTGCCCGGTCCGATGGCACTTCCGGCAATCCGGCGTGCTCTACCCAGGAGCGTAGGGCGGGCATGTCGCCGGAGGCGCCGACGCAACTCTGCATGAACAGGGTCACGGCCCTGCCCACCGGATCGCTCGGCTGGTCCGCCGAGGCCCAGCCGGCCACGCCGCAGGTCATCACGGCAATCAGGAGAATCGCGCCCCTTTGGATCATTGCGTTACACTACCCAGTTGGTTGGCCGGACGCGAACGGTAACGCAGGTTTTTCACATCGGCGCCCAGTATGAAATCGGCGCCCAGTGAAGCGGAGTCCGCACGCCGGCCGCACTTGCCCCATTACACCGGCGCCCATCAGGAGTACCGTGCGGCTCACCATGGCACCTGACAAACGATCCCCCGAATCGGGCCCGACGTCCCCCGGCCCGCAGCAGGTTCGCGGATGCGAAGGCCACCCGACGCCATCGCTGGGATGTGGGGGCGGCCCGCTGACCATGGAAGCACTGCGCCAGGCCCGCGCACGACTGGAAACCAGGCTGGCCGAACAGGAGCAAGCCGACGGCCCCGATCATTCCGGGCTCGCCGACGGGTTGCGTGAGCTTGGTCGGCTGGTGCACGAACTGCGCGATCTCGCCACCGCTCGCGCCCTGCTGGAACGCGCGCGCCTGCTGCATGCACGCGCGCTCGGCGACGAGCATCCCGAAGTTGCCACGGACTGCAATCATCTCGGCCTGGTGCTGCACGATATGGGCGAGTTGGACCAGGCCGCCGCCTTGTTCGAGCAGGCGCTGGCGATCGACGAGCGGACGCTCGGGTCGCGGCACCAGGCAATCGGCCGCGATGCCAACAATCTGGCGGGCGTGCTTCGCGATCAAGGCGATGCGCTCGCTGCCCGCGCGGCGCTGGAATGGGCGCTCGATATTTACCACGCGACGCTGGGGCCGGACCATCCGACCACGCAGAGCGTCGCCCGCAATCTGGCCTTGTTGGATTGAGCCGCGGATCGGCCGCTTTCTGCGCGGGTTACAGCCGTCCGCGCGGACGCAGCACCGTCAGCACCATGGCATCATAGGGAATCGCCGGTACCTCGCGCAGGCGCCTCGCACAGGACACCACCCGAGGCGAAGCTCGTGGCCTGGTTCATGCTGCCCGTCATCCGCGGCCTGCGCGAGCAACGGTCCGGAGGCGTCATCCGCGCCCGATCACCTCAAGCAACCTCGGCAATTTTCCTGAAATGGTCGGAGTGAGAGGATTCGAACCTCCGGCCCCTGCGTCCCGAACACAGTGCTCTACCAGGCTGAGCTACACTCCGATCAGGCGGCGCATATAGCCGCGCCAACCGGTCGGAGCAAGCCGCGCGCGCTACATCCGGGTCGGCTCGCCCACCCTCGCTCCGGCCTCGCCGCGAAGCCGGTCGAGCACCGCCGGAACGCCGGGAACCACCTCGAACAGCCGGTGTGTGTCCCGCGCGGCAAATCCATGCGCCACCGCCGCATCCATCGCCGCCAGCAGCGGCGCCACGGACCCCGCCACGTCGCACAGCAGAATCGGCTTGTCATGCAGGCCAAGCTGCCGCCAGGTGATGATCTCGATGGTCTCGTCCAACGTACCCAGACCACCCGGCAACGCGACAAACGCGTCCGACATTTCGAACATTCGCTGCTTGCGGCTGTGCATGCTGTCGGTGACGATCAGCTCGGTAAGGCCATCATGGGCCACTTCCCGCCGCATGAGAAACTCCGGGATGACGCCAGTGGCCTGACCGCCGCCGCGCCGCACCGCGTCCGCCAGAATACCCATCAACCCAATCCGTCCGCCGCCAAACACAAGGCGCAGACCCGCCTGCGCCATGCCGTCCCCCAGCGCCACGGCAGCGGCCCGGAAACGGGGGTCATCGCCGACCCGAGAGCCACAAAAAACCGCGACGCTCCGTATCCTGGGCATCAGCACTCCTTGGCTGCTCTCGGCCGTTCCACGCCGGGCTGGGCTGGCGCGACGGCCAGGACAATGCAAGATGCGGGCGGGGGATGGGATAAGCGAGGGGAAACAGGATGAATAGAATGAAACTCGCCTTACTGGTGCTTGCGGCCGTCGGCGCGCTTGGCATCGCGCGCGCCGACGAGCCGGCGTTCAATATCATCGAGACCCGTCAGGCCGGCCAGGACCTGCTGTCCGGCACCTTTACCGGGATTAACCAAGGTATCGCCCATCAGGTGCCGGTGAAGGCATTCGCCAGCCCCGCGGCCGCGATGGCACGATGGATGAAACAGTTCCCAACCACCTTCCCGGCCGGCAGCGACCAGGGCCACAACACGAAGGCGTTGCCGGCAATCTGGTCCGACCGCGCCGGCTTCGATCAGGCTGCCGCGAATTTCATCGCCGCCGCCGACAAGTTGTCACAGCTTGCCAAGGCCGAAGACACCGGCGGCTTCACCGCCCAGGTGAAGACCCTGGGCGGCACCTGCACCGCCTGTCACAACAAGTACCGGGCTAAATAGGCGCCCACCACCAACCTATGAACGCCACCACGCCGGCGGCGATCGCAATAACGGTCGCCGCCAGCACCGGGCTGGCAATCCGCGGCACGGAAGCGGCAGCCGTCAAACGCTTTCGCCCGGTGAGCATCGGTGCGACCAGATTGTGCCGCCGAATCACCCCGTAAGCCAGCACCGCGCAAACATGCAGCACCACCAGGGCCTCGATCGCCTTGAAGGTCACCACGTGGACATGCGTCAGCCAGTCGCTCCAATCCTGCCCGACACTGTCAGCAAACGGCCCCTGCGTGGACACCTGATCGTTCGCGCATAGCCCCGTACCCACCTGCACCGCCAGCGCCGCCAACATCACCAGCACCATCCAGCCGCCGGCGACGTTGTGGCCGATCTCGTTGTCAGGCTCCCGCCGGTGAAACCGCGCCAGATGCCGAAAGGCGGCGATCGGGCTGCCCAGGAAACGGCTGAACCGGGAGGTATCGCTGCCGACTATGCCCCACATCAGACGGAACAGCAGCAGCGCGAAGATGCTGTAGCCGGACCAGACATGCCAATCCAGCCAGCCTTCGTGCGCGGTAAGCCAGCTCGTGAACACAAACACCACGATGGCCCAATGAAAAAGCCGAGTGGGCGCGTCCCATACTTTGATCACGAACTGCTGCTGGCGCATGTGCTTCCTTGCATCCGGGCTGCTCGGGTCAGGCCGGGGGCAGTTCCACCCACGCGGCGTTGTTCGCGGACGATCGCACCGCGGCTTCAATGAATCGGACCCCGCGCAACCCGTCGTGCACGGTCGGCAGCAGCGCGGTATCCGCATTGGCCTCCCGGTTCTCGGACCGCGCGCGGATCAGCTCTGCAGCGTCACGATAGAGCTGGGCGAACGCTTCCAGGTAGCCCTCCGGGTGGCCGGCCGGGATCCGGCGGCCGCGCGCCGCAGCCGGCCCGGCCGCCGCACTTCCGCGCGTGATCGTCCGCGACGTCTGACCGAACGGCGAGTGCACCAGCCGGTCCGGCGATTCCTGTTCCCACGCCAGCCCGCCCGTTTCGCCATAGATGCGGATACGCAACGCGTTTTCGTTTCCCGGCGCCACCTGGCTGGTCCACAACGCACCGCGCGCGCCCCCGGCAAAGCGCAGCAGCATCTGCGCATTATCGTCCAACGGACGCTCCGCGGCGGTGCTGGTCAGCTCCGCCGCCAATTCGGAGCAGCTCAATCCGCTGATGAACTCCGCCAGATTGAATGCATGCGTGCCGATATCGCCCACGCTGCCGCCCGCGCCACTGCGGGCCGGATCGGTGCGCCATGCGCCCGGCCGACCGCCCTTGGTCAGCCATTGCTGCGCATACTCCACCTGCACCGAGCGGATCGCGCCAAGCTCCCCGCCCAGCACCATCTCGCGCGCCTGCCGCACCATCGGATAGCCGGTGTAGTTGTGCGTCAGCACGAACGCGCGCCCACGGGCGGCCACTGCATCGACCAGGTCTTCCGCTTCTTCCACCGTCCGCGTCATTGGCTTGTCGCAAATCACGTGAACGCCCGCGTCAAGGAACGCGCGTGCAACCGGGTAGTGCAGGTGGTTAGGCGTAACGATCGCAACCACGTCGATACCGTCCGGTCGCGCCGTTTCCTGCGCCGCCATGAGACGGAAATCGCTGTAGCTGCGCTCGCCCTGGATGTGCAGCTCAGCCGCGCTCTCCCGCGCACGCTGCGGATCGGACGACAGTGCCCCGGCAACCAGCTCATACTGATCGTCCAGCCGCGCTGCAATCCGATGCACCGCACCGATGAACGCGCCACGTCCGCCACCCACCATGCCCAGCCGCAGCCGCCGTGCGATTGTCATCGCGCCGGCCCCGGTACGGCATCACAGCGGCGGCAAACGACGGTCACGAAAACTCCCGGTCCCTCGATCGTCTTCATGCGGCGGGCTCCACGACAGCAGCTCAGCTTATATCGGTGATCGGCCGTCCGAGCGCGCCCATCAGCTCGGTCCATTCGCGCTTGCTCAGGCCGCTTCCCTGCTGCTGCACCGTCTCCCCGGCCAGCATGCGACGAACCACCGTCAGCATCGGCTGCGACAAGGTGACCGCCCCCAGCCGATAATCCACGAAAGCCTGGCAGGCGATCGGCACCCAGCTCTGCACCGTCTCCAGCATGACCTCGGCGTAGGCACGGATCTCATGCTGAGCGTGCGGGTCCGCCCGCAAGCTGAGGAAATGCAGCAGGTTGTGCAGGTCGATCTTCCAGTACCACTGCGTGTAGGTGTTCAGCGTCAGGTTCATGCGGGCCAGTTCCCGCGCCAACCCCTGCCGAGCGGGATCAACCGGCTCGCCGCCCGCGGTCTCGTTCAGCATGTCCACGTAATGGTCGTAGCAGCGGCTGGCATCGGTCCGCAGCAGATCCAGCACCTCGGCCGCCTCGTCCCGTGCAGCACCGCTCCCCTGCCCTGCCGGTTGGCGGTGGACTGGGCCGCCAGATGCTCGGGCGCCGGAATGTAGAACTCGCGGTCAAGAATCGAATACCGCGCCGAATACTCGTTCACATTGGCCGTGCGGTGCCGGATCCATTGCCGCGCCACGAAGATCGGCAGCTTCACATGATATTTGATCTCGCACATCTCGAACGGGGTGGAGTGCCGGTGCCGCATCAGGTAGCGGATCAGCCCGGCATCCTCCGATACGCGCCGTGTCCCCCGCCCGTAGGACACCCGGGCCGCCTGCACGATGGCCGCGTCATCGCCCATATAGTCGATCACCCGGACAAAGCCGTGGTCCAGCACCGGCATCACCTCGAACAGCCGCGCCTCCAGCGCCGGCACGGTCGGGCGCCGGGTTTCCGCAAGCTGCCCCCGAGCCTGGGCGATCTCGGCCGACTGGTGTTCCGTGAGCGGCATTCGCGACTCCACTTTTGTTCGCCGGGCGCCTATATTCGCTTTGCCGCAAGGCTATGGCGATAAACGGTTCGTGGAATAAGCGTTGTGGACCCGGGGGCAGTACCCGGCGCCTCCACCATCAACGGCTTCGAGTGAGATTTCTCGTGGCCCATGGGGGCGAAACAGGCTCGACACGCGTGGTAAAGACGGATTTTTTGCTCGGCATGGTTCCGCCGTTATCGGGCCATTCTACAAGTGCCAATGACAATCAGGCGCTCGCTGTCGCTGCATAAGCGATAAGCGCGGTTCGGGGGGCACCGGGCAACAGAAGCCCCCCACTTCGTGGTCACAAGATTCCCGCCAGACTGGAATGTGCTCACCTGCCGCGCTATTGAACGGGCAATGACGGACGAACAAGAACCGCCGGTCGAAAGCCTGCTGCCATATGACGAATGGACCGAAGCGGCCATGCGTCAGGTGGTGGTCCGCGCGCTCGCCCACGTCGCCGCCCATGGCCTGCCCGGCGAGCATCATTTCTACCTCACGTTCCGAACCGATCACCCGGGCGTGGTCATGCCGCCGCGCCTGCGCGGCCAGTACCCACAGGAAATGACCATCGTCATCCAGCACCAGTTCTGGGACCTCAAGATGGACGAGGAAGCGGGGCTGGTCAGTGTCGGCCTGTCGTTCGGCGGCGTGCCCTCATCACTGGTCGTCCCGCTCGCCGCTGTCGTCGCATTCGCCGATCCGCATGTGCGCTATGGCATGCGCTTCCGCCCGGAACCTGACGCCACTCCGGATCACGAACCGCCTTCGCAAACCGAGCTGCCGCCGCCGACCGAGCCGCTTCCCGAAGCCGAGTCGGCCGCCGCCGACTCTCCCGCCCCGCAGGTGGTCAGCCTGGATGCGTTCCGCCGCCGGCCCAACAAGGGCTGACCGGTCGATTTCTGCCGAGGCCGCCCCACCCGTCAGGAGTTTTGCCATGGATGCCCCGGTCCAGCGTCCGTCCGGGTTCGCGTACGCGCCGATGTTCCCGCTCGGCCCCGACCAGACCCCATGGAAGAAGCTGGCCCTCGGCGGCGTCCGCACGGTCGTGTGCGACGGTCGCAGCGTCCTGTCCATAAGTCCGGAGACGCTCAGCGAGCTTGCCTTCCAGGCGTTCCGTGATGTGTCGCACCTGCTGCGTCCCGGCCACCTGCGGCAGCTCCGCGCCATCCTGGACGACCCGGAGGCATCGGCGAACGACCGGTTCGTCGCGCTCGATTTGCTGAAGAATGCCAACATCGCCGCCGGCGGCGTCCTGCCGATGTGCCAGGACACCGGCACCGCCCTGGTGTTCGGCAAGAAGGGCCAGCGCGTCTGGATCGACGGCGACGAGCAAGAGGCGCTGGCCTGGGGCGTCCACCGCACCTACACCGAAACCAATCTGCGCTATTCGCAGATGGCCCCGTTGTCGATGTTCGAGGAAGTGAACACCGGCAACAACCTGCCGGTCCAGTTCGACATCATGGCCGCTCCCGGTCACGAACATGCCGATGAGCTGCACCTTATGTTCGTCGCCAAAGGCGGCGGCTCCGCCAACAAGAGCTTCCTGTTCCAGGAAACCCGGGCGATCCTGTCGCCCCAGCAGTTGCTCAGCTTCCTGGAAGGCAAGATCAGGACACTCGGCACCTCCGCGTGCCCGCCCTACCATCTGGCGATCGCGATCGGGGGCACCTCCGCGGAGCTGACGCTCAAGACGGTCAAGCTGGCTTCAACCCGCTGGCTGGACACGCTGCCGACCGCCGGCAGCAAGGCCGGACACGCGTTCCGTGACCTGGAAATGGAACAGAAGGTGCTGGAGCTGACCCGCCGCATCGGTATCGGAGCCCAGTTCGGCGGCAAGTATTTCTGCCACGACGTGCGTGTGATCCGGCTGCCGCGGCCACGGCGCCAGCCTGCCCGTCGGGATTGGCGTCTCGTGCAGCGCGGACCGGCAGATTCTGGCCAGGATCACCCCGGACGGCGTGTTCCTGGAACAACTGGAAACCGACCCCGCCAGGTATCTGCCCGAACCAACTGAGGACCATCTGAGCGGGGATGCTGTCGCGGTCGATCTGAACCGGCCGATGCCGGAGATATTGCGGCAGCTTTCAGCTTGTCCGGTGAAAACTCGCCTCTCGCTGAACGGCGCGATGGTGGTGGCGCGCGATATCGCCCACGCGAAGCTGCAGGAACGGCTGCATAACGGGGAGGCATTGCCCGACTATTTCAGGAATCACCCAGTCTATTATGCCGGTCCGGCCAAGACCCCGCACGGCTACGCCACAGGCAGCTTCGGCCCGACCACGGCCGGCCGCATGGATAGCTACGTGGCGGAGTTCCAGTCCGCCGGCGGATCGATGATCATGCTGGCCAAGGGTAACCGCTCCCGTGCGGTGAAAGAGGCCTGCAAGACGTATGGTGGGTTCTATCTCGGCAGCGTGGGCGGGCCGGCTGCCCGTCTGGCGCAAGACTGCATCCGCAAGGTCGAGGTGCTGGAATATCCCGAACTGGGCATGGAAGCCATCTGGCGGATCGAGGTCGAGGATTTTCCAGCGTTCATCGTGATCGACGATAAGGGCAACGACTTCTATGACGGACTCGTATAACAGCCGGAAATCAGCCTGATGCGCTTCACCATCGACCGGATCGACCATCTCGTGCTGAACGTGGCCGACGTGGAGATTGCCGCCTCCTGGTACCAGCGCGTGCTCGGCATGGAGCGCGAGGAGTACGGCGCGCATAGCCGCACCGCGCTCAAGTTCGGCGGCCAGAAGATCAATCTGCGCCCCTGCGATACCGATGCGGCTCGCTGGGTCACCGGTGCGAACGACAGGCCGGGGGCGGCAGATCTCTGCTTCATCACCGCCGTCGGCCCCACCAGCGTGATCGAGCATCTGCACGATTGCGGTGTAGCGGCACTCGACGGCCCGGTTCAGCGGCGAGGGCGCACTCGGCCCGATGCAATCGGTTTATTGCCGCGATCCGGACGGCAATCTGATCGAGATTTCCACCTATCTCCCGTACTGATGGACCATTGCGTCCGCCGGCGCGTCGGCCTGCTGGCGTTTCCGCTGTTCCTGGCGATGATCCCGCTCGCCAACTGGATGATCCTTCATGTCGGAACCATTTGCCCTCCCGGGCAGCCCTGTCTGGTCCCGGTCGCGCCGGGGCTGCTCGCGCCGTCCGGCGTGCTTACGATCGGCGTGGCCCTGGTGTTGCGGGACGTGGTGCAACGCTGCCTGGGAACGGTCTGGGGCGTCGCCGCCATCCTTCTCGGCACCGCGGTGTCCGCCCTGCTGGCGCCGGCAAGCCTGGTGCTCGCCTCGGCGATCGCATTCCTGATCAGCGAACTGGCTGATTTCGCCGTCTATACACCCTTGCAGCGCCGCCGGCTCGTGCTCGCTGTGCTGGTGTCCGCCAGCATTGGACTGCTCGCGGACTCTGTCGTCTTCCTGCTGCTGGCCTTCGGCAGTTTGCAGTTCCTGGCCGGTCAGGTGGTCGGCAAGTTCTGGGCGGTGCTGGTCAGCCTCCCGTTCATCCAGTTGCTGCGGCGCGTGGCGCCCACCCCGGCCTGACACCGGACTCGCCAGCAAGCCCGAACCACCCTCTCAATCAGGCCTCAGATCCGCGAGCGGCGTTCGCCCCCCGCCTGCCATGGCGAACGGGGCGGTGCCCAGAGCAGGCGCTGGGTCATGCTCACCGCGCCGGCACCGGCCACCAGCAGCGCTGCAAACCAGCAGAATCGTGAATCGTACCCGCCGATCGCGATCAGCACCACGAACAGCACGCTGACGCCGACCAAGCCGCTACCCCGACCGACGCCGCGCTGCGAGGCGAGGCCGCCCAGCGCCAGGAACACGGCAAACAGCGCGATCGCCCCGGCGCGGACAAGATCGAATGTCTGCATCGACAGGAAGCCGATCGCGTTGGCGACCACCCACTCCGCGTGATCCACAGCAGCCAGCGTCAGCCCGATGAAATGTCCCGGTCCGGCGACGTACAACAGAATCGCCAGCACAAGACCGGCGACCCAGATCAGCGCGATGGTGTTGCGGCTCACGGATGGTTCCTCGGTGTGAGATGCTCGCCTGCCATTTGGGCCCGGCCGGGTCGTGGCGCCAGATGCGCCAGGTAGCGGGGACCTGCTTTTACCCCTACATGCCACCCGATGCTTCAGCTCAACTCGCCGGACGCGTCACTCCGGCTCTCCGAATTCGATTTTCACCTGCCTCCGGAACGTATCGCGCAGCATCCGGCCCGGCCGCGCGATTCAGCGCGGCTGCTGGTGTTGGGCGAGCCCCTGCGTGATCGAACCATCCGCGACCTTCCGGATCTGCTCAGTCCGCACGACGTGCTGGTGGTGAACGACACGCGCGTCATCCCCGCCCGCCTCGACGCCTATCGTGGCAATGCCCGGATTGGGATCACTCTTGACCGCCCGCTGCCGGATGGCACCTGGCACGCGCTGGCCCGCAATGCGCGACGGCTGCGTGGCGGCGACGTACTGCGCTTTGAAGGCAGCACGGAACTGACCGCACTTGTGCAAAACCGCGACCCGGACGGCGGCGTTACCCTGGCGTTCAACCTCGCCGATACTGCCTTCCGGAGCGCGCTGCGAAGCGCCGGTGCACTGGCTCTGCCGCCCTATATTCGCCGTCCCGCCGGCCCGGTCGCCGACGAGTTCCGGCGACTATCAGACGATGTTCGCCACGCATGACGGCGCGGTGGCGGCGCCCACCGCCGGACTGCACTTCACCCCGGCTCTCGTTGCCGCGTTGGCGGCCCGCGGCGTGCAATGTGTGCGCGTCACGCTGCATGTCGGGGTGGGCACGTTTCTGCCTGTCCGCACGGAAGACGTGACAACCCATCGGATGCACGCCGAACGCGGTGAACTCAGCTCCGCGGCAGCGGCGGCGATCAACGCCGCACGTGCTGCAGGCGGCCTTGTGGTTGCAGTGGGTACAACATCGCTGCGGCTGCTGGAAAGCGCCGCCACGCCCGACGGGCGCATTCTTCCATTCGATGGCGAAACCGATTTGTTTATTCTGCCCGGCTATAGGTTCCGGGCAGTTGACCGGTTGCTGACCAATTTTCACCTGCCCCGCTCGACGCTGTTCATGCTGGTCTGCGCATTTGCGGGAACCGATCGCATGAGATCGGCCTACGCGCACGCGATCGGGCACGGCTATCGTTTCTACTCATACGGCGATGCATGCCTTCTTGAACGCCAGGGCCATGCCCACGGCTCGTCCCGTTAGTCATGAATGATTTCAACTTTCGGGCCACCGCAGTCGCCGGCCTGGCGCGCGCCGGCGTGCTCGAAACGGCACACGGAACGGTCGCCACTCCCGCTTTCATGCCCGTCGGGACCAGCGGCACGGTCAAGGCGATGACCGCGGACGCAATCCGAATGACCGGCGCCGGGATCGTACTGGGCAACACATACCACCTGATGCTGCGTCCTGGCGCGGAACGTCTCGCCCGTCTCGGGGGTCTGCACCTGTTCATGGATTGGCATGGCCCGATCCTGACCAACTCCGGCGGTTTCCAGGTGATGTCCCTGGCGAAGCTGCGCAAACTGGACACCGAGGGGGTGACGTTTCAGTCGCATCTCGACGGCTCGACGCATCGGCTGACTCCCGCCCGTTCGATCGCGATCCAGCATCAACTCGGTGCTACCATCACCATGGTTCTGGACGAGTGCACCCAATTCCCGGCGACCAACGACCAGGCCAGCCTTTCGATGCAGCTTTCGATGCAGTGGGCAGCCCTGTCGAAGCACGCATTCGTTGCCCGCCCCGGATACGCCCTGTTCGGCATCGTTCAAGGCGGCGTGTTTCCGGAATTGCGTGCCGCTTCGGCCGAGGCGCTGACTGGCATTGGCTTCGACGGATACGCGATCGGCGAACTCGCGGTCGGAGAAGGCCAGGCCGCCATGTTCGGCGTGCTGGACGCCACCGTCCCCCTGTTGCCGCCGGACCGGCCCCGTTACCTCATGGGCGTCGGCACGCCGGACGATATCATGGGCGCCGTGCAGCGCGGCATCGACATGTTCGACTGCGTCATTCCCACCCGCGCCGGGCGGACAGCGCGGGCCTACACGGCGCGTGGCGTGCTTAACCTGCGCAATGCCCGCTTCGCCGATGAAGCGAGCCCGCTCGATCCCGGCTGCCGCTGCCCGGCTTGCCAGCATCACAGCCTGGGCTATCTGCATCATCTGTTCCGGGCGGGCGAGATGCTCGGGCCGATGCTGCTGACTTGGCACAACCTGACCTACTATCAGGACCTGATGCGCGGTCTGCGGACCGCGATCGCCGCCGGTCGGCTGGACGAACATGTGCAATCCATCCGCGCCGGCTGGACGAATGAGGACAAGCCATGACCGATTCCGCCTACACCGGACTAACCCAGCTTGGACATGCGGCACGGATTCCTGCTTCCCCCGACCAGGCCCGCCTGGAACGCGTGCCAAATCCGGCATCCGACAAGCCCTACCTCGTCCGATTTACCTGCCCCGAGTTCACCTCCCTGTGTCCCATCACCGGGCAGCCGGACTTCGCGCATATCGTGATCGATTATGTGCCGCGGGAATGGATCGTGGAGAGCAAATCGCTCAAGCTCTATCTCGCCGCGTTCCGCAATCATGGCGCCTTCCATGAAGCCTGCACCATATTGATCGCCGAGAAACTGGTCGGCGCACTGGACCCCATATGGCTGCGGGTCGGAACCTACTGGTACCCGCGAGGCGGAATGCCGATCGACGTGTTCTGGCAGACCGGCACGCCACCTGAAGGCGTGTGGATCCCCGCGCAGGAGGTCGCGACCTATCGGGGCCGGGGATGAATGATGTCTGTTGCAGGCTTCTCAGGGTGAGGATGTGCCCGCCGATCGACCCGATACAGCGGCGCTGATCCGCGAACGCGCGCTCGCGCTCGGCTTCGACGCGATCGGCTTCTGCCGCGCCGAGCTTGGTCCGGAAGCGCGCACGCGTTTGGCGGAGTTTCTGCAATCCGGCCAGCATGGTGACATGGGGTGGCTTGCTACCCGCTCCGACCAGCGCAGCCACCCGCAGGCGCTATGGCCGGAGGCACGTACCGTCATCGCGCTCGGCCTGTCTTACGCGCCGGACTCCGATCCGCTGGAGCCGCTGCAACATCCGGACCGCGCCACGATCTCGGTTTATGCGCGCAATCGCGATTACCACGACGTGGTCAAAGGCATGCTGAAGACGCTGGCGCAATTCGTGGTGTCACGCTGGGGACCTTCGGTGAAGGTATTCGTGGATACCGCGCCGGTGATGGAAAAGCCGCTGGCCCAGGCCGCCGGCCTGGGTTGGCAGGGGAAGCACACCAACCTGGTGTCGCGACGGCACGGCTCCTGGTTGTTCCTGGGTGAAATCTACACGACCCTGGACCTTCCACCGGATCCGCCGCACGCTCCCCGGTGCGGGACCTGCTCGCGCTGTCTCGCCGCCTGCCCGACCAACGCCTTCCCGGCGCCTTATCGGCTCGATGCGACGCGGTGCATTTCCTACCTGACAATCGAACACCAGGGCCCCATCCCGCACGAGTTGCGCCCGTTGATGGGTAACCGCATCTACGGGTGCGACGATTGCCTGGCAGTCTGCCCATGGAACCGGTTCGCCCGGGCCAGCTCTCATCCCAAGCTGCGGGCGCGGCCCGATCTGTCGGCGCCGGAACTGGAGGAACTCGCCTCGCTCACCGATGCCACCTTCAGGACGCGATTCGCTGGCTCGCCGATCAAGCGGATCGGGCGTAACCGGTTCGTCCGCAACGTTCTGATGGCCATCGGCAATTCCGGCTGGCCGGCGCTTGCAGGGAGCGCCGCCCGATTGACCACTGATCCGGACCCCGTAGTCGCCGAGGCAGCCAGTTGGGCTGTTGCCCGCCTGGCTGAAACAAGGTGACAGCCGTAACATCGCCGGAGCGGCCCGCCGGGCTGGTCAAGCGCAGTTTCACCCTGGCCGGCCACCGTACCAGCGTCGCCCTGGAAGCGGATTTCTGGTCAGCCCTGCACCATATCGCGGCAACCCACGGCCAGTCTCTATCGGCCCTCGTGGCACAGGCCGACTCGACCAGGATAAACGGACAGCCACTGGCCTCCGCGCTGCGGCTCGTCGCGCTGCGGGCATTTTGTCCCGTCGTGGATCAGCGTTGAGGGCACCTCGCCAGGACTCCATCCCTCCCGGCTTTGGCGTCTCCGTTCGCGGCACCCGCGGTGTAAACATATCGCCTGAAGCGATGCAATTATAGGTTGCATGCAATCGCGTGACATGCAACCGTGCGCTGGCCGTTCGGGTTTGGCGCCCGGATAGCGTTCCTCCGAATCCCAACCTTGGCGCGGCCGTTACTTCCGGCCGCGCCTCTTTTTTGCGTATCATCATCGGCTGATCCCGCGTCCGTAGGTGATTTTTCGCAAGAAACATCGGGCTGTAGCGATAGCGGATGGTGCGATGCCGAGACGGACAGGGTGACGGCTCCGGCCGGCAGCCAACGGGATCTGCCGCCGCAGCGATGTGGTTGGCACCCCGCTTAAAGTGAGGTTGGCGGACACACCCCTCGCGCTCTGGCGATCTATCGTACAGCCTCGTCGATCTTGATGTCTATTTAGCTTCTCCCGCTTCCTTCGGCCTAGGAAACAGTCTCAACGTCGTAAATGGTGTTGTGGCTGGCCTGCCTGCATGATGTTCAACACGACCTCGTTCGCCTTCGATCCGAATACGGCTCGGTGTAAAGGCTGCGAGGCTGGTTCGAGCGCCATACTGTCAGCCCCTCGTCTACCTGGCGACGGAGTGCCAGCCGCAATCGACCTGGCGATAGAGGTAGGTGGAGGTACCTATATACGGTGGCGCATTGTGTTTCGTAGACATCTGGCCGGCACACTGGGCGGGTCGCAGCCCCACGGTCGATTGCATCGAGCAGACCTCGGATTGCTTCATCGGCCCGATGCCGCTCGGAAGTTTCGTAATCGACGCCGCGGAGTTCCAGGAGGATTCTTACGAAACCTGTTGCAATGGCCAGTTCCCATCGCGTAGCGTCGTTTGATAGAAAACTGGGGAGCGCGTCGCGTGATTGAAAGACTTGTGCCGCTGTTGATCGTTGCCGGGCTGGTCGCCGGTTGCTCGCCGGGTACTGATGCAGCGCACTCGCCGGGCACGGACACGGCCCAGGTGATTCAGAACGTCGAAGCACAAACCAAGCAGGTGTGTAAGTTTGTGCCGGAAGCGAAGCCGATAGTGGAGCTGATCCCGACATTTGGCGGCATCGCATCGCAGATTGCCGATGCCATCTGCAACGCCGTCAACAGCACACCGGTCGCGGCGGCGCCTGGCGCGTCGACGGTGGTCTCTGTCGGCAACGTTGCTGTACCCGGTGTATTCGTACGGTGACCGGAAATAGAATGTCAATCGAAGCATCTGCGCGTCGATACGGCTTCATCAAGGCCCAACCTGTTGGTCGGGCCTTCACTCCCGTGGCCGTCGTTATCATCCTGTTCAGTTCGCCAATCGCTGGTCCCCCGCGCACGCTTTGCCCCGTAGGTTCGAGCGACTTATCCGGTTTGCCGCATCAAAGGATGCGGCGGTGATCTCCTCGATCGCCGTTCCCCAGAGTCGCGACCCGCTCGGTCGGCGGAACTTGGCTGTCCTCACGTTCGGCACTTACTGGGCGCACCGAAGCTTGGACCCCGAGGTTTGGCCGGCGCCTTCGCGGATACAGTACAACGGAAACAAAGAGCAGGATTTCCTGGCCGTTCTGAGACCGATAATTGAGCGTACAACCCATGTTTCGGCGTTCCGAATGGGACGGCCCTGCCTGTCATGTCCTACCGGAACGGCGACGTTGAAGGACATCGATGCCCGCAACCTGGTCGAAATCGCCCCCGCTCAGGCGCAGGCGCTGGGCAAGCTCCTTTCTATGCCCAGTAGCTACGACTGGACAGCAACCGTTATGGGTTCTCAAAGGTTCTCGCCCGACCGTGGGTTTTACTTTGCCGCCACCGAACCGCTGGCGGCTTTCGTTGTCGCTCCCTCGAAAGAATTCGGACTAGGCCAACTTCTCTTGCCGACAATTCAACATCGTCCATCTTTGACCTTCGTCGTCTTAACCAAGGCAGCAACTGCAACGATTGTCTCGATGTCCTGAACCCGCCCTCTCGCAGAGGAAGCCTACGATGAAGCTTAAGTCACTTCTCCTCGCCTTGGTTGTGCCGGGATTTCTCGCCGGAACATCGGCGAGCGCACAAACACTGTATTCGATCACGGCGGCCGCCACGCTGGACCTGACCATCGGGGAGGGTACGCAGGCCAGCCGCACAGCCATGCTCAGCACGATGAGTGCGATCGCAAACATCCTGCAATTGAGGTTCATGGGCGGCGGCCCTACGATGACTGTTATAGACGAGAACTTCAACTGTGCCAACATTCGCAACGCAATCAAGTCTCTCGCACCCGGCAACAACGACATTGTGGTGTTCTATTACGCCGGACACGGAGAACGGAGCCCGACTGACGTCTCGCCACTGCCGACCCTTGCCTGCAACGGTGCGCAAGCGGGCCTGCCTCTGCAAGAGGTCATTCATGATCTCTTGCTCAAGCACGCCCGCCTCACTCTCATCGTGGCCGACGCATGCAACTTCCCGCTGCAAGCCAAACAGCAGCTATCGGTGGCCGCCCTCGCCGCCCCTGCCACGACTTCCTACCACCGCCTGTTCCTTGAAACCTCGGGCGTGATCTTACTCGACAGCTCCAGTCCCGGCGAGTTCTCTTGGTACACTCCTCAAGGCGGACGGTTTACCGACCAGTTCATCGCCACATTGAAGAACCCGCCGACGGGATCGGCAGGCGCAACCTGGGATACGTTCGTATCTAAGGTAACTGAACCGATGGTCATTACCCCAGCCGGCAACGTCGACGTTCCGGGCATAGGTACTGTGCTGCAGGCCGGGCAGACCGTCCTCGAATCACCGCAGGCTCTCGTCCGGATCACCGCGGTGCCCCAATGAGCCCAGCGCACAGGCATATCCCTGATTTAAAGGAGCACACGGTGCCGAGAGTGTTTCTCACCATGACCGTCGGTGCGAGCCTCTGGCTCGCGTCCTGTAGCAACCTGGACGCGACCCAGACCGCAACCCCAACAGTCTCGATGTTTCATGCCGTAGTGCCCGGAGCGCCGGCGACTACGCCGCAACCCGCCGCGCCCGCCGGAAATGCCGTCTGGGTGCCGGCGAGCTTCGAGTGGAATGGCACCACCTACGTGGTGCAGCCCGGCAACTGGACCCAGAACGTGTCCCCCGCGGCGGTGTGGCAGGCGGGGCACTGGGTCCCTGTCCCCGGACAGACCAGATCCTACAAGTGGGTGAAGGGCCAGTGGGTCGGGATGTAGGCGCGGAGGCCTGAATGGTTCCGTCAGGCATCGCGCCAATCAGCATAGCCACGACATCCGGGGAAATCTCTCAAGCGGCTTCAAGAACGACAAGCGGGCTGCGCCGGAGGCACGCGGCCAGCGTGCTTATTGGCTCGAGGATAGGTGACGCCCAGAGCCACGCCGGCGCAGTCGGCTTAAGAGGCGGTAAATCAACCCCTATGGCGTCCTCAGCCGTACGCCCCTAACGTGTCGTTAATCTAGTCGGAGCCAACGTCGCGATATGTCCCGCCCGGAATCCTCGGAAGGCAAGGACCAAGCGACCGTCCCTGATCGCCGCAGGCCAGGACGCCTGCGCACGGACAACCCGCATCTGATCGCGTTACTCCGTCAGCCGACTTCAGCGGAAGCAACTCCCGAGTCAGAGGCTGCGGACAAGCTGGCATCACGACAGGCGTTGATCATCGAGCGGGATGATCAGGACGATCCTCTTGCAGCAGCGCGCGGTATCGCGGCGGGAGCCGCGGGTTCGGCGCTGCTATGGGCCGTCATCGGATTGGGCATTTGGTGGTTGTGGTAACAGCCACGACGGTCGGGCTCACATCCGTCACCCAGCACCCGGAGTTTTGTACCAGCAACGATTGAAGCTGCCGGTGGGCAACCAATCCCGCGCGTGGCAAGCTCAGCCCCGCCGAACGAAGGGGCCGCACATGAACCGGAACCGGCTGATCCATGCCATGGTCGAGATGCGCGACGGCGTGCATCTCGCCACCGACATCCACCTGCCGGACAGCGCCGGACCGTTCCCGGTCATCATGGAGCGCACGCCTTACGGACGGAACCTGCCCAGCCGTAGCGAGATCACCGCCGCCGACCGTACCGTCGTCAGTCGCGCCGAACTGGCCGCCGGATTCACCGCTCACCAGTACGCGGTGGTGTACCAGGATACTCGCGGACGCTATGGCTCCGAGGGTCGTTTCATCAAATACCTGTCGGATGGTGAGGACGGGTTCGACACCATCGCCTGGCTGCGCCAGCAGCCCTGGTGCGACGGCCGGGTCTGTACTATGGGCCTGTCTTATGCCGCGCATACGCAGGCAGCGCTCGGGTGTCTCGATCCGCCGGGCCTCGCCGCCCAGGTTCTGGATAGCGGCGGCTTCTCCAATTCCTGGCGCTCCGGCATCAGGCAGTCAGGCGCGTTCGAGCTGAAGCAGGCCACCTGGGCGTTCAACAACGCAGTCGTGTCACCCGAGGCGACGGCAGACCCTACCATGCACGCGGCACTGTCAGCCGAGGATATCTCGGAATGGTTCACCCGCCTGCCCTGGAAGCCAGGGCATTCGCCATTGCGGCATCATCCCGACTACGAAGCCTATCTGTTCGAGCAATGGACGCATGGCGCTTACGATGCGTTCTGGCAGCACCTCGGCATCTGCGCGGAGCAATGGTACTCCGACTATACGCGTGCATCCTGCGTACACATGTCATCCTGGTACGACCCCTACACCCTGACAGCGGTTTCCAATTATGCCGGCCTGAAACGGGCCGGGCGCGGCAAGCAGCGCCTGATTCTCGGCCCCTGGATGCACGGGGACCGCAGCGATCATGTGTTCGGGGACGTGGATTTCGGTCCCGACGCCCCCCTCAACTCCTGGGCCGGCGACTGGCGCCGCTACCGACTGGCGTTCTTCGACCACATCCTCCGCGGGGCGCCGTTCGAAGAACCATCGGTCCGGATTTTTGTGATGGGTGGCGGGTCCGGACGCCGCACCCCGGCCGGACACATGGACCATGGCGGGCGATGGATTGCCGCGGCGGATTGGCCGCCGCCCGAAGCCGAACCGGTCACATATCACCTGCATGCAGATGGGCGGCTGGATCCCGCAACGCCGGCCGCCGGATCCGCGCCCCTGTCGTACGATTTCGATCCCGCGCATCCGGTGCCCACGATCGGTGGTGCCTTCAGCAGCCTGGAGCCGATCGCCCGCGCCGGGGCGTTCGACCAAGTGGAAGCGCCAGGCTTTTTCGGCTGCACCCCGCCCTATCTGCCACTGGCCTCCCGCTCCGACGTTCTGGTGTTCCAGACTGCCCCGCTTGACCGGCCGATCCAGATCGTCGGCCCGGTGGAGGCGGATTTGTTCGTCGCGACCGATGGCCCCGATACCGACTTCACCGCGAAGCTGATCGACGTCCATCCCCCAACGCCCGATTATCCGCGTGGCTACGCGATGAACCTGACCGATGGGATCATCCGCCTGCGCTACGTGGAAGACCCCTCGCGGCCCCGGTTCCGCCAAGCGGGCGACAAAGTGCACATTCGCATCACACTGTTCCCCACTGCGAACCTGTTCCAGCCAGGCCATCGGATCCGGCTGGACATATCGTCGAGCAACTTCCCCAAATTCGACGTCAACCCCAACACTGGCGAGCCGGAGGGGTTGGCGCGTCGCCGTCGCCGCGCGGTCAACACGGTGTTCGTAGACGCGGACTACCCCAGCCGTCTGCTGCTCTCCGTACTGCCTCTCTGAACTGGCTAAGAGCTCGTCATGAAATAACGGAATCAACCGTCATTCCCGCGAAAGCGACGCGAAAGCGGGAATCCAGCAGCGGCGGCCTGGGTTCCCGCTTTTCGCGGGAATGACAAGATGACGCGGTTGTTCCGAACGGCTCCTAACCTCCCTACTCCGCCGGCCGGCCGCTCATCTCCGCTCCGGCATGTCGGTCGAGCCCGGTGGAGATCGCTGGTGCCACCATCGCGATCGCACCAATGACCAGAAAGGCCACCGTGAAATCAGCGTTCGTCGGCAGCCCATGCCCATTCATCGCCACCGAGGCGGCCAGGGTCGCGGCCGAGAAAGCAATGCCGAGCGACAGCGCCATCTGCTGGATCGTGCTGTAGAAGCTGGTCGCCGCGCTGATGTCGTCCCGTGGGACGTCGGCATAGGCGATCGTGTTGTACGCCATGAACATCAGTGACTGGAAAAATCCGAAGGTCAGCAGCAATCCGTAGACCGCAACGCTCGGCCAGCTTGGCCGCAGCCCGGCGCACGCCGCCAACAGCACGGTCGCCAGCAGCCCGATCCAGGTCATGACGTTGCGGAAGCCGATCTCGCGGATCAGGCGCGGCGCGACCAGTCGCATCAGCAACGAACCCACCGATCCGGCAAAGGTGACCATTCCGCTCTGCGCCGCGGTATAGCCGAACCCGAGCTGCAGCATCATCGGCAGCAGGAATGGCGTGGCCCCGGCGCCGATGCGGGAAAACGAGCCGGATATCACCGAAAACCTGAATGTCGGTATGCGCATCAGCCGGAAATCCAGGATCGGATGGCGGGTTCGCCGCGCGTGCCGCCAATAGAGCAATGAGGCCACGATGCCGCCGCCAAGGAGTCCCCCGGTGAACGGCAATGACCCCCCGCCGCGGCTGGCCATTTCAATGCCGAACATCAGGCAGGCGAGCGCCGTTCCCGACAGCAACAGCCCCAGCCCATCGAACGGTGTCTTCGTCTGCTCGCGCATCTCGTCGATGAAGAACGTGACCAGCACGATGCCGGCCAAGCCGATCGGCACGTTTATGAAGAAAATCCAACGCCACGACAGGTAGGTAACAATGAAGCCCCCAACCGGCGGCCCCAGAATCGGCCCGATCGTTGCTGGGATCATCAGCCAGGCCATGGCGGACACCAGCTCCGACTTCGAACAAGCGCGGATCATCACCAGCCGTCCGACCGGTGACATCAAAGCGCCGCCGGTGCCTTGCAGCATCCGCGCCGCGACCAGGAAAGGGAGGCTCTGGGACAGGCCACACAGGATGGAACCAAGCGTGAACAGCCCGATCGCGGCGCGGAACACCGTGCGGGAGCCATAACGGTCCGCCAGCTTGCCGCTAGCCGGGATGAACATGGCGAGGGTCAGAAGATAGGCGGTCAACGCGATGTTCATGCGCAGCGGAGCGGTCCCGAAACTATGAGCCATCGCCGGAAGCGCGGTGGCCAGCACAGTTCCATCGAGCTGTTCCATGAACATCGCGCTGGCCACGATCAGGGCGGTGGTGCGCAAGCTGGAACGCGGCGCGGCCGCGACGCCGTTCAGTACAGCCTCGGTCATTCGGCCAAAATCAGTACGATTCGCGTGCAACCCCAAGCGCGCAGGCTGCATGGCGGCCTTCCGACGCGCGAGGGTGCAAGGCTGGTGTCCCCCGCCGCGCTCCACTTGCCCGAGCCCACTTGCCCGGCCCGCCACAGCCATGCTGTGACACGCGCCCAGGCCGGGGGCAGCAATGATTGACGGAGCCGGCCCAGGCCGGGGGACAGCGATGATTGACGGAGCCGAAGCGACCGGGCCGCTCGCCGGGGTCCGCGTAATCGATATCACAAGCGTGGTACTGGGCCCATTCGCGACGCAGGTGCTGGGCGACATGGGTGCCGACGTGATCAAGGTCGAAAGCCCAGCGGGTGACCCGACGCGGCATATTGGACCGGGTCGTGGCGAGGCGATGGGCTCATATTTTGCCGGGCTGAACCGCAACAAGCGCAGCGTGGTGCTGGATTTGAAACGGCCCGCGCCATTGGCCGCGCTGCACCGGCTGATCGATCGCGCCGACGTGGTGGTGCATAATATGCGGCTGGCAGCGGCGGCGCGATTGGGGCTGAGCCATGCCGCGCTGTCGGCACGCAATCCGCGGCTCATTCTCGCGTGCGCTTCGGGCTTCCGGAAGAACAGCTCGATGCAGGAATCCCCAGCATATGACGACCTGATCCAGGGGATCAGCGGGCTGGCGGCGCTGAACGCCGGGCCAGACGGGGCGCCACGCTACGTGCCGACGGTGCTGGTGGATAAGCTGACCGGACATGTGCTGGCCTCGATGATCGGGATGGCGCTGTATCATCGCGAGCGCACCGGTCAGGGGCAGGAAGTGCACGTGCCTATGCTGGAGACGACGCTGTCCTTTCTTCTAGCGGAGCATCTGTGGGGCGCGGTCCTGGGAGAACCGGAGCGTGGCCTGGGGTATCCTCGGATGCTGACACCGCATCGGCGGCCATATGCAACGAAGGATGGCCATATCTGCGTGATCTGTGTGACCGATGTGCACTGGGCCAGGCTGCTCGCGGCGATCGGGCGGCCGGAGCTGATCTCGGATGCGCGCTTCAGCAGCATTCGCGCCCGGTCCGACAATGTGGATGCGCTGTATGGAGCATTGAGTGATGGGCTGCGGGCGCAGAGCACGGCCGAATGGCTGGACAGGCTGCGGCCGTTGGATATCCCGTGCGGACCGGTTGAGACTCTACCGGGCTTGCTGGAAAATGCGTATCTGAAAGAAACAGGTTTCTTCCAGGACGAAATGCATCCCAGCGAGGGACGCGTGACGGTGACAGCAGCGCCAGCGGAATTTTCCGCGACCCCGGTGGGGCTGCAGCGGCTGTGGCCTCGATTGGGCGAGCACACGCACGACGTGCTGCGGGACATTGGATATAATGGAGACGAGATTGAGCGGCTGATCGGCGATTGAGCGCGATCGAGGATCGCTCGTTCGGCAGCCTTGACTTCGATTCCGCAGCGTACCTACACTTTCAGACTGGCGTCCTGCCTCTGAAGTTCGTCGTGCTGGTGACGAACGGAGGGGATAAGTAGGCTACTGAAATCGGGACACCAGAGAAAATTGCACGACGGGGAGGCTGGCGATGGTTCGGCCGAAAACGAAAGACAGCCAGGCGAATTGTATGAGGCGGCGCAGACGCGACTTGTTGTTCGTCTCGGCCGCAGTGCTCGGGTTTGTGCTGCCATGCAGCGCCAGCAGGGCGCAGACGCCGAAGTCGCTCATGGATCAGGTCCTCGACCGCAAGGAACTTCGGGTCGGCGTAGAGCTGAAATATCCGCCGATCATGTACCGGGACCCGAGCGGAAATCCCAAAGGGTTCGAGGTCGAACTGGCTCGCACCATGTGCGACACGCTGAAGGTGAAATGCACTTTTGTCGATGTCGAGTTTCCGGCCCTCATCCCAGCGCTTGAGGCCGGCAAGATCGATATTATCGTGGCGCAGATGGCGCTGACGCCCGCCCGCGCCATGGTGGTCGATTTCTGCAAGCCGTTCGAGGCCACGGGCGACGTGGTCATCGTGCCACCAAACTCGCCACTTGCCGAGAACGCGACCGCTGATCAGGTGATCAGCGCGTTGAATGTGCCCGATGCGAAGATCGCGGTTCAGCTCAGCACCGTTGAATCACAGATCCGCGGCAGCGTGTTTCCGAAGTCGCAGCCGGTCGATGTGAACGGACCGCTCGATGCGTTTCTGCAGGTCGTGACCGGGCGGTCGAGCGCCACCCTGTCCGATGATGTCAGCGCGCTGACTTATGCCAAGGAGCATCCGGGGTCGATCAAGGTGCTGCTCGATGGTCGCCATCAGCCCTATCTCCGTAACTTTCCGTCGGGCGGAGGCGTGCTGCGCGGCAACGGTGACTTCTGCCGCTGGGTGGACGTGCAGGTGCAGGACTGGATCAATTCCGGACAATACCGCGCCACCTATCTGAAAGAGGTTGGCTGGGAACCTCCCATCGCACAGCTGCAGCTTTTACGGGGCGGCTACTGAATCCCACGGCCAGGAGCCGTTTCGGAGGGCACGAACCTGAAACGGCCACAGAGATGGCCGTTTTCATTGTCGGTTGGGCCGGCCTGCGATCAGGGCTTCAGCCGCCGGCTCACGGACGGCGAGACTAATGGGAACATATACGTTCCGCTGGAGCGCGCTGCTCCCGTATCTGCCGATGTTCGGGTTAGGACTGCTCGTTACCTTCGAGGTCTCCATCGCCTCGGAACTCGTGGCGATCATTATCGGGCTGATAGCGGGGATGGCCCGCCTTTCCCGCCTTCGCGCGGCGCAGGCAGCCGCCGTCGCGTATATCGATTTCTTTCGGGGCGTTCCGCTGCTGGTTACCCTGGTCTGGATCTATTATGGCATCTCGCTGATATTCCATATCAACATCTCCGCTTTCGTTGCAGGAGTGTCAGGCCTCGGCGTCACATACGGCGCCTTTCTCGCGGAGGTTTTCCGGGCCGGAATCGAGGCAATCCCGAAAGGACAAACCGAGGCAGCATATTCGCTCGGTCTTTCGCGCGCCAAGACCATGCGACATGTCATTCTTCCGCAGGCGTTGAGGGTGATCTTTCCACCCCTCGCAAACAGCTTCATCGGGATGCTGAAAGACTCTTCCCTCGTGGCGATCCTCTCGGTGACGGACCTGATGCGGGTCGGAATGATCGTCGCGGCCGATACTTTTCGGGCGTTTGAAGCCTATACATTTGTCGCTGTCATCTATTACATCGTCACGTTCATCACGGCACGGATCGTGTCACGTCTGGAGCGTCGGCTGGCGACTCCGCACTGACGTCGTTCAGGCATGCGCTGGTCGATCCTCGGCTGGCGCCTGCCCGTCGCTGATGACCGATGCGCCCGATCACGGCGTGGACGGCAGGTATATCGCGCAATAACCTGGGTGCGGCTGTCCAGGAGGCAAGGCTATGGATTTCACCAAAACGCAGGCGGCGGCGATCGGCTGGATCGAAGCCAACCGCCAGCGCTTTTCCGACTTCAACCTGCAGATCTGGCATTACGCCGAGCCCGCCTGGCGCGAATACAAATCAGCCAACGCCTACGTCGATCTGCTGCGCGCGGACGGATGGGACGTGGAGAAAGCCTCCGGCAATATGCCGACCGCCTTCGCGGCACGCTGGGGCAACGGCGCGCCGGTACTGGGCGGCTTCGCCGAATATGACGCAGTGCCCGGCAATTCGCAGCAGATCGTGCCCCATCAAGCGCCTCGCGACGGGCTGCATCCCTGGGCCGCCGGCCACACCGATCCGCATTCACAACTCGGCACCACCGCTCTGGTCGGCATGCTGGCGACCAAAGCCGCCATGCAGGCGAACGGCATCAGCGGCACGCTGAAATTCTTCGGCGAGCCGGCAGAGAAGGTCTGCGGCTCCAAGCCGGTGCACGCCGCGAAAGGCTATTTCGACGGCTGCGACGCGTTCATTGCCTGCCATCCCCACACCACCAACAGCGTCTGCGGTGAAACACAGTGCGGGGCTTACTGGAGCGCGGTGATCACGTTTGAAACGCTCGCGCCGGAGACCTGGATCGACAAGTCGCTGCTGCCGATCCGCACCTCCTCGCACGCGACCGCGCGCTGCCCCGGCGCCATCGATGCTCTGTGCCTGATGTACACCACGACCAAATACACCAAGGAGGCGATGTATCCGCACTCCGGTGCATGGACCCTGAACGAGTTCATCCTGGTCGGCGGCGATGCGACCTCGGACAATCTGCCGCCGCGGTTCAGCCAGATCCAGTACTCCTGGCGATCCCCCTCGCTCGCCGTTCAGCAGCAGATCGAGCAGGTGTTGCGCAACAACGCGCGCCACGCGGCGGCGCTGTGCGGGTGCCAGGCCTCGCTACGCTGGGTGACCAAGACGCGCGTCGGGTTGCCGAATACGAAAATGACCGAGATAACCTGGCGCAATATGCAGCGCGTCGGCGCGCCGGAGTTCGGTGAGGAAGCCAGGGATTTTGCCCGCACGATCCAGCAGAACCTGAATATCGCGCCGATGGACAACCCGTTCATCGATGACAATGAACGGCTGCTCTCGCCCGAGGCATTGGAAGCGCGGCAGCGCCCGAGCCTTCCGCCGGGACAGCTCCATATCGGCGCGGATGATTATGTAGAGTACACGTGGCATGCGCCGACGGTGCGGCTGTTCAACATGCGGCCGACTTTGCGCGCGCCCGACGACAGCTATGAATATCCCGCCTGGACGCGCAATGCGCTGGGTGGACTGCCTGCCGCGACCGATCCAGGGCTGTTCATGGGCGCAAAAACGATTGCCTGCACGTTTCTCGATCTGCTCGCCAATCCGGCCGAGTTGGCGGCGGCCCGGTCCGAGTTCCAAAACCGCACCGGCGGCGGCGTGGCTGGAACGAAATGGGTGGCGCCGCTGTTGCCGCGCGAGTTCGATCCGCCGGTGGATCTGCGCTGGCCCGAATACGTAACCACGGTGCGGGGAACGGAATGGTGGATTCCTACCCCGCGCACCGGTTCCGGCGGCGGCGAGACGCTTTGAAGCGGAAAAGCGGCCGGCGAATTCCGTCAGCCGTTCCGGTCAGGGACTGATCGCCGGGCAATCTCCTGCACGAGCTTGCGCGTCACAGCGTCCGCGAAGCTGTGATAATCATGCACTTCCAGCACGAAACTGGTTTCTCCCGCGGTTACGCTGTGGCGATAGTAATTCGCCAGCCCGCCCGGCGGATGGGTGTGACGTTGCAGCCAGGGAATGTCGCTCTCGTTCGCGATCGCCAGCCCATTGATAATAATGCCCTTCTTCGCGGCTTCATCGCGCGCCTCCTCGACCGGGCGGCCGGAATTGTTGTTGCCGTCGCCGGCGACATCGATGATGCGGCGAGCGGCGGTAAGTCCGCTGCTGTCCAGATCTTGCACGGCCATCGTGACGCCGTCACCGATCGCCGTATGTCCCCAGGACGATCGGGGCGCGTCCTGCATCTTCTGCGCGAAGGCGCGGGCAGAGTCGGCATCACGCACGACAGTCCAGTTCACGACGTTCTCGACCTGGCCGGAGCCGGCAAACTCCACGAACATGACTGCGATCGCGCCGATCGGGCCACCCTGTATCGCGCTGACGACGGCTGGGCTGGTGAAAGCCGCGTAATAGCCCTGCTTTTCCAGCTTGTACTCGTCGTCGTTGATGCTGCCTGACACGTCATCGACCAGCACCAGCGCCACATCCACCGGATCAGCCGCCTTCACCGGACGCTCCGCCCAGGCGTAAGTCATCCCGAGAAACGCTGTCGTCAGAAGGAGCAACCGTTGCATCCGGCACCTCCCATGCAGTGGCCAGATCCAGGGTGAAATGCCGGATCGGCAATGGTCAATCGAAATCAGCCGCGCAAACGCAAAAAATGCTGCCCGTCCGTCCTGGCGAGCCACATCCGCCAGCCATCATCAGTCGGATTGCTGGTTTGCCGACGTCCGCCGGACAACCTCCGGCCGACGGCGTGACTTTGTCTTAAGGCGAGCCATTCAGCGGGTGCAGCATATTCTCCCGCAGCCAGGGAACATCCAGACCACGCAGGAATGCCGCCTGAAGCTCCGCCCGCCGCTCCTCGGTCATGCCGATATCGGATGCCTTGAAGAAATGCGGATCGCGCGTGAACATCAGATAGGCCTGCATTTCGTTCAGCATCAGCTCTTCGTCCGACGTGTCGTACTCCTGCGACCCCAGGAAACGGCGGACGTTGGCACGCTCCGCCTCGGTCAGATCCGTCTGCCAAAATCGCCGCACATAGTCCGCGTACGCCGGATCACTGAAGAATTCGCCATGCGACAGCTCATGCCGCAGGATGGTGGCGCGAGCTGCCATCGTTACATTGGCATCCGCCCCGACCCGGGGAATGGTGATAAGTGCACCGTCCACGCCGGGTTTCAGCCAGCCCAACTGGTTCAGCAGCGTGCGCAGCTTCGCTTCCTGCGCGTTAAGCTGGACATGATCCTGATCGGCAAGCTGGAAGAAGCGTGCCAGCGCCGAGGCCGGATAGTCATGCCCGTAATAGAAGGTCTCGACCGTGTCGCCGCGCTGTTGGATGGCGGCGAGCAGATCCGGATCGGACAATACGCGGTCGCGCGGCAGGCCAGCCTTCTCCACCAAGGCCGCGACGCGGTCCAGCATCAGTCCCTGCTGTAGAAGAGTGGGGAAATCCAGCACGACGATGTTCGGGTTGGCGGCGAAACGGAACAATGCGAGCGTGTCGGCAGAGTGGTTCCTGATTTCGTCTTCGGGCGCGGTTTGCAGGGCGAACGCGGGCGGCGGTGCGACCGGCGCCTGAATCGCCGGCGGCGGCGCGGGAATCGGGACCGGCAGCGGCGGCCGAGGCTGTGGCCAGAGCAACCACAGCGCCAGCGCTGCCACCAACGCTCCCACACCAGCAAAACCCGCTACCAGCTTCCTAATGGGCCCCCGTCTTGCGCGCGGGGTGATGACGACGGTGTCGTCGCTGTGCGGACCTGTCACGGAGAGCGCTGCCGCGGCCGATTATGCGCCGAGGTTGATGACCTCCACCCGCCTGTTGCGAGCCTCCGGGGTCTGCGGCGGCGTCGGCACGACAAGCCCTGCCTCGCCACGTCCGATGCTCTCCAGCCGGGAAGCGGAGATGCCGAAGGTCCGCTCCAGATACGCGGCAACCGCATTAGCCCGTCGTTGTGAGAGTGCCTGGTTGACCGCGGTCGAGCCGACAGTGTCGGTGTGGCCTTCGATCCGGAACCGGTAGCTGGCAAGGTCCTGGCTGGTCAGCGCATGTCCAAGCTGGTCGAGGGTTTCCCGCGCCTGCGGCGTGAGTTCGGCCGAGTTGGTCGCAAACTCGACCTGGAGGTTGACCGACGGCGCCGCGGCAGCGGCCGGTGTCGGTTGCATTGCGGCGTGCCCCGGTTTGGGCGCCGCCGTGACGCTCGCAGTTGCGGCTGGCGTTGTCGCCGAGGGTGTCGACGCGCTGGGCGCTGCCAGTCGGATTCCCCGTGTGCCGCCCTGCAGCAGGTTTCCGCTCGGCTTGAGAGATTGGATGATCTGGCTGGTGGATGGATTGTTCTGGCCCAGCGCCGGCACCGCGGTTGCGGCAAGCGGCAGCGACATCAGAACAGCAAGCATTGTACGCACGCTGTGCCCCCCTTAGGAGATTATGGCCGCAACATTATATGGCCGGGCCCAGGCCGACGCCACAACGGAATGCGCCACAACGGAATGGGAACGCGCGGCGCGAGGCGGCCCGATCGCCACGCCGGCGGCCCGTAACGCCGATGTATTATCTGGACACGCCACGCCGGTTGCGCGAATGTAAGGCTCTGGCAGGGAGGCGGCGACGAAGCTCGCGGCGATGGCTATGCTCGTCTTGAACGGGAACGCGCTGGCGCGACCAGTTCGCCAGGGGCGCGCATAACCATGGCGCCGCTCAATTCAGGCCCGTGGCTGACGGCCGTCTCGGATGAGCTCCCCGCCGGCCCGAACCTGGAGTTCGATGCCGAGTTTGGTGCACTGGAGCGCGCTGCTCAAGGCAAGCCCGAGCAGCAATATGGCGACACCATTATTCCAGCGGAAGAACCCGATTGGAAGGAAGTCGGCTCCCTCGCACTCACTTTGCTCGACCGCACACGCGATCTCCGCGTGCTCGCGCATCTCGCGGTCGCCCGGCTACATCTGGCGGGCCTCGCTGAATATGCCGGCGTGTTGCAGCTTATCCGCCAGTTGCTCGAAAGCCGGTGGGCCGATATCCACCCGCAACTCGACACCGAGGACGACAACGACCCGACCCTGCGAGCCAACGCGCTGCTGCGAGTGGCGCATCCGGGCCTGGTCCTGCGTTATCTCCGCGACATGCCGTTGGCCAGTTCGCCAAGAGTCGGAAACTATTCGTGGCGCGACGTGGCGGTCGCCACCGGCGTGCTGGAAAGCGATGCCAAGGAAAAGCCGACCGAGGCGGTGGTCCGTTCCGCCTTCCAGGACAGCGATCCCGAACGGCTGATCGCACTCAGGACCGCCGCCGCGGACGCAACCGACGCAGCGTCCGCCATCCCCGTCGTGTTCGATACCAACAGCGGGCCCGGCACCGGCCCCGACTTCGATGAACTCGTCAAGATTCTCAAGGACCTGGGCCGCACGATAGGTCGTTACGCGGCCATGCCGGCCGCGGCGCCCGATCAGCCCACTCCGGACGATGCTGGCGGTTCCCAACCGCGGCCGGTGATCGCCGGCGAAACTCCTTCCGCTTCGCACCCGGGTTTGGTAACAGTGAGCCAGCTTACCGAAGTGACCAATCGGGCTGACGCGTTGCGGCTGCTCGATCTGGTCACGCAATATTATCAGCGTTTCGAGCCTTCCAGCCCGCTGCCGCTGATGATCGAGCGGGTACGGCGGCTGGCCGAAAAGAACTTCCTGGAGGTTCTGCGCGATCTGGCGCCCAGTGCGGTTGACCAGGCGCAGATCGTCGTCGGCCCGCCACAATGAAATTTCCGGAACCCCGGTGATCTGGGTCACATCCGGCGTCATTGGCGGGGTGTCATACACAACTCCAACGTGATGGGGCAGCGAGGCTATCGTGGCAAAAGCAAGCAGTCAGAAATTCATCGCCCGCAACCGGGCACCGCGCGTGCAGATCGAGTACGATGTGGAAACTTACGGAGCGCAGAAGAAAGTGCAGCTTCCGTTCGTGGTCGGCGTGATGTCCGACCTGTCCGGCAAGCCGAGCGATCCGCTGCCGCCAGTGGCCGATCGCAAATTCCTGGAAGTCGATGTGGATAATTTCGACGACCGGATGAAAGCGATCAAGCCTCGGGTCGCCTTCATGGTGCCGAACACCCTTACCGGGGAAGGTAACATTGCTGTCGATATCACATTCGAAAGCATGGACGACTTCTCGCCGGCCGCCGTGGCCCGCAAGGTGGAGGCATTGAACAAGCTGCTGGAGGCGCGCACCCAGCTTTCCAATCTGCTGACCTACATGGACGGCAAGAGCGGCGCCGAGGACCTGATCACCAAGGTACTCAATGATCCGGCGCTGCTGCAAACGCTCGCCACCGCACCCAAACCCGATGACGCTGCCAAAAGCGGGGAGGAATAAGCCATGTCCGGAACCGAAACCGCACCGCAGGGTGGCGCCACCGAAGTCGTCACACAGGGAACCAGCGATTTCTCCGCGCTGCTGACCCGGGAATTCAAGCCGAAAACCGACCGTGCTCGGGAAGCGGTCGAGCAGGCGGTGCAGACGCTGGCCCAGCAGGCGCTCGCTCACACTACTCTGGTGTCCGGCGATTCACTGCGCAGCATCGAGGCGATGATCGCCGCGCTGGACCGCAAACTGACCGAGCAGGTCAACGTCATCATGCACCAGGAGGATTTCCAGCAACTGGAATCGTCGTGGCGCGGCCTGCACTACATGGTCACCAACACCGAGACCGACGAGGGACTGAAGATCCGCGTCATGAACGTCTCGAAAAAAGAGGTCGGCCGCACGCTCAAGAAGTTCCGCGGCACAGCCTGGGACCAGAGCCCGCTGTTCAAGAAGATCTACGAGGAAGAGTACGGCCAGTTTGGCGGCTCGCCCTACGGATTGCTGATCGGCGACTATTATTTCGATCACAGCCCGCAGGACACTCAGTTCCTCGCCGACATCGCGCAGGTGTCGTCCGCTGCGCACACGCCGTTCATCGCGTCCAGCGCGCCCTCCCTGCTGGGCATGGAAAGCTGGTCGGAGCTCGCCAATCCGCGCGACCTGACCAAGATATTCCAGACCCCGGAATATGCCGCGTGGCGCAGCCTGCGCGAAAGCGACGACTCCCGCTATATCGGGCTCTGCATGCCACGCTTCCTGGCTCGCTTGCCGTATGGCGAGAAGACCGAACCGGTCGAGGAGTTCGATTTCGAGGAAGACGTGGAAGGCGCCGACAGCAGCAAGTTCTGCTGGGCCAATGCCGCCTATGCGATGGGTACCAACATCACCCGGGCGTTCAAGATGTACGGCTGGTGCACCCGCATCCGCGGCATCGAAAGCGGCGGTGCGGTGGAAGGGCTGCCGGCCTTCACCTTCCCCACCGACGATGGCGGGGTGGACATGAAGTGCCCGACCGAGATCGCGATCAGCGACCGGCGCGAGGCGGAGCTGGCGAAGAACGGTTTCATGCCCCTCATCCACAAGAAGAATTCGGATTTCGCGGCGTTCATCGGTGCGCAGTCGCTGCAGAAGCCGCAGGAATACGACGACCCGGCGGCAACCGCGAATGCCAACCTGTCGGCGCGCCTGCCTTACCTGTTCGCGAGCTGCCGCTTCGCGCACTACCTGAAATGCATGGTGCGCGACAAGATCGGTTCCACCATGAGCCGCGAGCAGCTCCAGGCTTGGCTCACCCGATGGGTCATCCAGTATGTCGGCCCGACGGATGCCCCCGAGGAGTACAAGGCGTCGCACCCGCTTTCGGATGCGTCCGTCGTGCTCGACGAAAATGAGGAGAACCCTGGCTATTACAGCGCCAAGTTCTTCCTCAAGCCGCACTATCAGCTCGAAGGGCTGACGGTGTCGCTCCGCCTCGTTTCTCGCGTGCCCAGCGCGTGACGAGGGCTGTTCCGCTGGGCAATCAGCAACGCAGTTAGCCAACGGAGACGAAGATGGCGTTCGATACCTATATGCAGTTCACTGACCCGCAGGGCGGCCTTCTGAAAGGGGAGTCGCAAGCCAAAATCAACGGTGATTCACCGCTCGGGACCGATATCAAGCAGGACAGCATCTTCGAGATCGACGATTTCAGCTTCGATATCGAGCAGGTGCTCAATATCGGCAGCCAGAGTTCGGGCGCGGGCGCCGGCAAGGTCACGTTCAACCCGTTCCAGATCACCCGCAAAACCGACCGTGCGTCACCGACGCTGTTCACCATGTGCTGCGCCGGTCAGCACTTCAAGCAGGTCACGCTCTACCTTCGGCGCGCCAGCGGCGGCTCCTCGGGTCTGGGCTCGACCGACATGACCAGCGGCATCACCTTCCTGCGCTTCGATTTCGCGCTGGTCGCGGTGAAGACCATTTCCTGGAGCGGCTCTGATGGCGACGAAGCCTGCAAGGAAGAGGTGCAGTTCGAGTATGGCGCCCTGCAAGTGAAGTACGTGCAACAGGGTTCGGACGGACAGCCGATGTCCAGCGGCCAGACCATGGGTTCGTGGAATCAGATCTACAACAACAATCAGTTCGAAGCGATCACTGCCCGCTGACGGTTGTTGTCGGGCAGGTAGGCAGACCCGCAATGGATGCGCGCGATATCTTGCGTGCCGGAGATCCAGGCGGCGCTCTGGAACAGTTGAAGCAGGAGGTGCGCAAGGCGCCGCGGGATGCGCGCTTGCGCACCTTCCTGTTTCAGATGTTCTGTGTGTTCGGCGAGTGGGACCGGGCGGTAACGCAGCTTACCGTCGCGGCCGAACTCGATCCGCTGGCGCTCCCTATGGCGCAAGCCTATCGCGCCGCGATCCGTTGCGAACTGCTGAGAACCAAGGTCTTCGCCGGCGAGCGCACGCCAACCGTGTTCGGCGACCCTGAACCCTGGATGTCGCATTTGATCGAGGCCAATCGCGTGTTCGCCGCCGGCCGGCTTGCCGAAGCGGCGGGCCTGCGCGACACGGCGTTCGAGCAGGCACCGGTCGCGGCCGGCAGCCTCGACGATAGCGGTTTCGAGTGGATCGCCGATGCCGATCCACGCTTGGGCCCAATGCTGGAAGCGATGGTCGACGGGAAATATTACTGGGTTCCCTTCCACCGGCTTCGCTCAGTCGATATCGATCCGCCCGAGGATCTGCGCGACCAGGTCTGGATGCCCGCCCGTTTCGTGTGGACCAACGGCGGTGAATCCTTCGGCTTCATCCCCACCCGCTATCCGGGCTCCCAGGAATCCTCGGACCCGGCGATTCTGCTGGGCCGCCGCACCGAATGGCAGGAACAGGGGGACTGGTTCCTGGGTCTCGGCCAGCGCATGCTCGCCACCGACACCGGAGAGCACGCTTTGATGGACGTGCGGAAAATCGCCCTGGCCGAGCCGCCGGCCACCGAAACCTGAGATGGCGGAGCCCGCCAGCCGCGAGCGGCTGCAGCCGTCATTGCTGGATCGGCTTACCGACAATGCGCCGGACCAGCAGCGCGAGAACTTCGATCAGCAAACCCTCAACATGACGCAGCTTCGCCGCGCCGTGCTGCGGGATCTGGCATGGCTGCTCAACACGACCAACCTGGGCGCGACCGAGGATCTCGCCGGAACCCCACTCGCTGCCAAGTCCACGATCAATTACGGCATTCCCGGTTTGGCTGGCCTCGTCAGCTCGTCCAACCGTCTCAAGACGCTGGAAACCAGCGTCGCCGACGCGATCCGCGCCTTCGAACCGCGCATCCGGCCCGAAAGCCTGGTCGTCCGGCTGCGTCGCGATGCGGAGGACGAAGCCACGCCATCCCTGGTGTTCGAGATCGAGGGCGAACTCTGGGCGCAGCCGGTTCCGGAGCAGCTTTTCCTGGAAACCTCGATCGAACTCGAAACCCGCCTCGCGGTGGTGACCGATATCCGGATGCGCGGTTGATGGACCCGCGGCTGCTCCGCCTTTACGAATCCGAACTGACATTCGTGCGTGAGGTCGGTCAGGAATTCGCTCGCGAATTCCCCAAGATCGCGGCCCGGCTCAATCTTGGCAGCTTCGACGTCGCCGATCCGTACGTGGAGCGACTGCTGGAGGGATTTGCACTTCTCGCCGCGCGCATCCAGCTCAAGCTGGAAGCCGAGTTTCCCACCTTCACGCAATCGCTTTTGCAGATCGTCTATCCGCACTATCTGGCGCCGACGCCGTCCATGACGGTGGTGCAGTTCCGCCCGGAGCAAACACTCCGTGGCACACCACAAGGCGTGCTGCTGCCGCGCAACACCGAGCTGCACAGTCTTCTTGGCACCGAGGACCAGACCAACTGCGAGTTCCGTACGGCACACCCGGTGCAACTGCTGCCGATCGAGCTGACCGACGCGGAGTATATCGGATCGCCGGCGGCGGTGGCGGCGCTCGGCCTGCCGGAACAGCGCAACGTGAAGGCGGCGATCCGGTTGCGTCTGAAAGCGCTCGGCGAAGCGCCATTCGCCAAGATCGCACTGGAAAAGCTGCCGCTGTTCCTGTCCGGACCAGAGGGCGCCCGCGTGCGCCTATACGAGCAGTTGCTCGCCAACCTTTCGGCCATTTACGTCCGCCCCACGGAACGCCCCCTGCCCTGGCAGGAACGGCTGCCCGCCAGCTCGATGCGGGCGGTCGGCGCCGAACCTGAAGAAGCCCTGCTGCCACGTGCCCCGGAGTCGTTCGACGGGTACCGCCTGCTGCAGGAATATTACGCTATGCCGGAACGCTTCCTGTTCCTGGAACTTCGCGACATGGACCGCGCGGTCGGCCGCTGTGTCGGGAAGGAATTGGAGATCATCCTGCTGCTCGACCGCAGCGAACCGGTCCTGGCCTCGGGCTTCGGGCCCGACCACCTGGCGCTGTTCTGCACCCCGGCAATCAACCTGTTCCCGCGCCGTAGCGACCGCGTCAACCTGTCCGAACGGGAAGTGGAGCAACATGTCGTCCCCGACCGGATGCGCCCGCTCGACTTCGAGATTTTCAGCGTGCTCGCGGTGGAGGGCTATGCCGCAGATGGCGGCGCGCCGCAGCCGTTCCTGCCTTTTTATGCTGCCAACGACCTCAGCCGGAACCCCGACCACCGATCCTATTACCTGCTGCGCCGCGAACCGCGTCAGCTTTCGTCGCGGTCGCGCCAGCGTGGGCCGCGCTCCAGCTATCTGGGTCATGAGGTGTTCATTTCGCTGGTGGACCCGGAAGCGGCGCCGTTTCACCACGGGTTGCGCCAGCTCGGACTTGATCTGCTCTGCACCAACCGCGACCTGCCAATGTCGATGCCGCTCGGCAAACAGCACACCGACCTTACGATTACGGTCAGCGCCCCAGTGGCATCGATCCGCTGCCTGATCGGCCCGACCCCTCCCCGCCCCTGCCGCACCGATGGCGAGTATGCGTGGCGTTTCCTCAGCCATCTCGGGCTGAATTATCTCAGCCTGCTCGACACGGATACGCTGCACGGGGCGGCCGCGCTGCGCGAGCTGTTGCGGCTTTACGTACCGACATCCACCTCGCTGGCGGCCCGCCAGTTGGAGGCGCTCACCTCGGTGGCCTGCCACCCGATCGTCCGCCGCATTCCCGGCGCCGGTCCGGTTGCCGCCGGACGCGGGCTGGAAATCACCCTCACCATCGACGAAGCGCCGTTCGGCGGCGCCGGCGGCATCGTGATGGCTGGCGTGCTCGACCGGTTTCTGGCGAAATATGTCTCCATCAATGCGTTTACCGAGACGGTACTGAAAAGCCCCGAGCGGGGCGAGGTGATGCGATGGCCGATGCGGATCGGTCAGCGTCCGGTACCTGTAGAGCGCGATCCCCCCGAGGACGCGCCTGCCCCAACGCTCGAGCAGCCCCGGGCGACGTCGGCCGTCGAGCCATCGACCGGCGACGACGGCATGCTGGCACGGCTGGCAGCAGCGCCCTGGGAGTATGGTTTCTACCAGGCGATGCGCCGGCTGGAGGCGCATTTCCGCGACCGGCCCCGTTTCGGCCGCAGCGTGCGCCCGGCCCAGGACCCGGTACGGTTGGGGCAGGAGCCGTCGGTCACGTTCGCCCCCGCCGCGCTGGCCCGCTGGGAACCGGCGGAATCCGATCATGCCGCCCGGTTGTTGGTGCATTTCTTCGGCCTGTTCGGCCCGGACGGACCGCTGCCGCTGCACCTGACGGAATATGCCCGCGACCGGTCACGCAACCACCGGGACCCAAGCTTGCAGCGCTTCGCCGACATTTTCCATCACCGCGCGCTGTCGCTGTTCTATCGCGCCTGGGCGAACTCGCGGCCGACCATCAGCTTCGACCGGCCCGAGGACGATCGGTTCGCCCTGTACACCGGCGCGCTGATCGGGCTGGGAATGGACAGTTTGCGCGATCGCGATGCGATGCCGGACCTGACGAAGCTGCATTTCGCCGGCCATCTCTCCTGCCAGACGCGGCATGCCGAAGGATTGGCCTCCATCCTGTCGGAATTCTTCAAGATGCCGGTGCGCATCGAATGCTTCATCGGCGCCTGGTTGAGCTTGCAGCGAAGCGACTGGACCCGCCTCGGCCGATCGGGCGGAGACGGCAACGCTGGGCGGCACCGTGCTGCTCGGCGCGCGTGTCTGGAGCCGCCAGCACAAGTTCCGCATCGTGTTCGGGCCGCTGTCGCTGACCGACTACTTGCGCCTGCTGCCAGGTGGAACCAGCTTTCACCGGCTGATCCCGATCGTGCGCAACTATGCCGGCGACACCCTCGTCTGGGACGTGAACCTGATCCTGCGGCGCGACGAAGTGCCGCCGATCCGCCTGGGTCGGCAAGGCCGACTAGGCTGGACCACCTGGCTGATGCCGCGGCGCAAGACCGTTGACGCAGCGGATTTGTTTCTTGATGCGAGCGCCGACAGCATGGCACGCTCGATCGACGCCACCCTCCCCACGGCTGCCGAGGAGACCATTCCATGACGGAAATCAGCCGCGCCGCCCTGTTCGGCAAGCTCAACCCGCTCGCCTACAAGGCGATCGAGGGTGCCACCGTGTTCTGCAAGCTGCGCGGCAACCCATACGTGGAGCTGGTGCATTGGTTGCACCAGATACTGCAGACGCAGGATTCCGACCTGCACCGGATCGTGCGGCATTTCGAGCTGGACGCATCGAAGCTGGCGGCCGACATCACCACCGCGCTGGACCGGCTGCCGCGCGGCGCGACCTCCATCTCCGACCTGTCGCCGCAGGTGGAGGAAGCGGTCGAACGCGGCTGGGTGTTCGGCACGCTGATGTTCGGTGAATCCCAGGTACGCACCGGGCATCTGCTGTTCGGCGCGCTCAGGACCACCACGCTGCGCAATGCGCTGTACGCGATCAGCCGCCAGTTCGAGCAAGTCAAGACCGAAGCTCTCGGCGACGAGTTCGAGAAGATTCTCAGTGGTTCCCCGGAAGCGGGCCTGGCGGCGGCCGACGGGTCCCAGGTTGGCGCGCCCGGCGAGGCCTCAGTCGGCAATGGCGCCCGCGGCGATGGGCAAGCAGGAAGCATTGAAGCAATTCTCGGTCGATCTGACCGAGCGGGCGCGCAACGGGGAGATCGATCCGATCGTCGGGCGCGACGAGGAAATCCGCCAGGTCGTCGACGTGCTGATGCGCCGGCGGCAGAACAATCCGATCCTGACCGGCGAGGCCGGGGTCGGCAAGACCGCGGTTGTGGAGGGATTCGCGCTGCGCATCGCGCAGGGCGACGTGCCGCCGATGCTGAAGGATGTCAGCCTGCGCACGCTGGATGTCGGGCTGCTGCAGGCCGGCGCCACCATGAAAGGCGAGTTCGAGCAGCGCCTGCGTCATGTGATCGAGGAAGTGCAGGCTTCGCCCAAGCCGATCATCCTGTTCATCGACGAGGCGCACACGCTGATCGGTGCCGGCGGCGCGGCCGGTACCGGCGATGCCGCGAACCTGCTGAAGCCGGCGCTGGCGCGCGGCACGTTGCGCACGATCGCGGCCACCACCTGGGCCGAATACAAGAAATATTTCGAGAAGGACCCGGCGCTGACCCGCCGCTTCCAGGTGGTGCAGGTGGACGAGCCCGGGGAGGAGAAGGCCATTCTGATGATGCGCGGGATTGCCTCGCCGCTGGAAAAGCATCATCGCGTCGTCATCCTGGATGAGGCGATCGAGGCGGCGGTGCGGCTGTCGCACCGCTACATCCCGGCGCGCCAGTTGCCGGACAAGTCGGTCAGCCTGCTGGATACGGCCGCGGCACGCGTGGCCGTGAGCCAGCACGCCGTGCCGCCGGCAGTGGACGATTGCCGGCGGCGCATCCAGGCGTTGCAGACCGAACTGGAAATCATCGGGCGCGAAACCGCCATCGGCATCGACGCCGCCTCCCGCGAAACCTCCGCCCGCGCGGTTCTGGAAACCGAGGCGACGCGCCTCGCCGCCCTGGAAGATCGATGGGAGACAGAAAAGGCACTGGTCGATAAGGTGCTGGCATTGCGTGCCCGGCTGCGCGACGGGGCGGCGGATGGGGCGGAAGCCGCGCCGCTCGCGGATCGCGGCGCGATGCTGGCGGAACTGCGGACGTTGCAGACGGAACTGGCCGCCCACCAGGGTGAGACGCCGCTGATCCTGCCCAGCGTCGATGAGCAGGCGGTGGCCGCGGTGGTGGGCGACTGGACCGGCATCCCGGTCGGCCGGATGGTGAAGAACGAGGTCGCAGCCGTGCTGAAGCTGGCCGAAACGCTGGGCCAGCGTGTGATCGGCCAGGGCCACGCGCTGAACATGATCGCGCGCCGTGTGCAGACCTCGCGCGCCGGCCTGGACAATCCGTCCAAGCCGATCGGCGTTTTCATGCTGTGCGGCCCGTCCGGCGTGGGCAAGACGGAAACCGCACTGGCGCTGGCCGAATCGCTGTATGGCGGGGAACAGAACCTGATCACCATCAACATGAGCGAATTCCAGGAGGCGCACACCGTTTCAACCCTGAAGGGCGCGCCGCCCGGATATGTGGGCTACGGCGAGGGTGGTGTACTGACCGAAGCGGTGCGCCGGAAACCCTATTCGGTGGTGCTGCTGGATGAGGTGGAAAAGGCGCATTCGGATGTGCATGAAATCTTCTTCCAGGTGTTCGACAAAGGCCTGATGGAGGATGGCGAAGGACGGCTGATCGATTTCAAGAACACCCTGATCCTGCTGACCTCGAATGTCGGCACCGATCTGATCATGTCGATGTGCCGCGACCCGGAGCTGATGCCGGAACCCGAGGAAGTGGCGAAGGCCCTGCGCGAGCCGCTGCTGAAAGTGTTCCCGCCGGCGCTGCTCGGACGGCTTATTACGATCCCGTATTACCCCCTGAGCGACTCGGTCATTACCGATATCATTCGCCTGCAGCTTGGGCGCATCGCCCGGCGGATCAACGAGCGGCACAAGGTGCCGTTCACCTATGACGATGACGTGGTGAAACTGATCGCCAGCCGGTGCAGCGAACCCGAGAGCGGCGGCCGAATGATCGACGCAATCCTGACCAACACGATGCTGCCGGCCATCAGCGGCGCGTTCCTCGAACGAATGCTGGAGAGTAATGAAGTGACACGCGTGCATGTCGGCGCCGCAGGTGGAGAATTCAGTTACGGCTTCGATTGAGACCAGTTGGTGAACCTGTCACGGGTTGCAGTGGCGGCTTCGTAACCCAGCGTTACACTCCGTAGCCGATCACGCCATAGTATTATCTGGCCCTAGTGCCCATAAACTTGTCCTGAAAACGGCAAGGGTCCGCAGGAGTGGAATCTCAACCGCTGTTCGTGATCGGTGCGCCGCGATCCGGCACCACGTTCCTGTGTCATATCCTGAACCAACATCCGTTCATCCAGCTTACGAACGAAAGCCGCATCTTCGTTTTGCTCAAGGACCTGGTCGAAGTCCGCAGCAAGCGGCCGGACCTGATCGGTCGCGACTTTCGTGAACTGTTCGTCGATTTCGTGTGCCGCCACGCCGGCGACATGGTGGAGCGGTTTTACCGAGAATCGCTTGGCATCAACACGCCCATCTGGGGCGACAAGCATCCGCCCTACGGCGATCCCAGCGTGCTCTCGGGCCGGACAGGCTCCCAACCGCGGCTGCCGCAATCAGGCTCGTGCCTCCGCCTGATCCGCACATTGGTGCCACGCGCCAAGTTCATCCATATCCACCGTGATCCGCTCCAGGTAGCACATTCGCTGGTGAAAAAAAGCTGGACGCCGTCGATTGACGATGGTGTTCAGATATGGCGCCAGTATGTGAGCGAGATCGTGGAATTTCTCGCGGAAACCGATGGCGATCGTCATCTGACGCTCGCCTATCACGATCTGGTCGCAGCGCCGGAGACGACCAGCGCCCTGATCGGGCGTTTTCTCGGGTTGGCCAACTGGTCTGCTATCGAAACGTCACTGCTCGCCCAGCGCCGGGATCCGACGCCGTTCAGCGATCCGGCAACCAACCTCGTGGATACATATCGCGGGCCCAGGGGCCGGTCCCTGAATCGGCAGGAACTCGCACTCGCCGGGAAACCAGCCGAGTGGCTGGGATATGCGAGATGGTAGCGGGCTATCGCAGCGGCCCGACGATCTCCTGAGCAGTCACGACATCGGGCCGCTGGAATAGGCCATCAACTTGAGTGTCTCACACCCGACCGCACTGAGGGTGACCTACATTCGTCATTCCCGCAAAAAGGGAATCCAGACGGCTCTCGCCTGGATGCCCGATTTCGCGGGCACGACGGATCGAGAGTCTTCGTCCTCGCGGGTTGGTATCACTTGGCCGCCCGAACAGGCTCTCCCTGTCCCGTCTAGGGCGAGCTGGTCATTGTCGAGCCGGCGGCAAGATCGCGCTGAGCGATTTCGGCCAGCAGGCACCACACTTTCTCGGGTTCCATCGGCACGTCCGGGTCGTTCAACAGACGATCGAGTTCGTCGAGTTTCGTGGCGTACTCGGTCTCCGTCATCGTCCATGCCTCCTTCGGTCGATCCATCACATGGGGAAAAACCCGATCATGGTGGCGCTCAGATGGCAACTTCGTGAATAAAATCGTCTTTTTACCCGGGACGACCGACGCCCCGCATGGCCATTTCACGGTGGACGTTCACCTGTCCCGATCGTGACTGGCAGCTCCGCGGCACAAGCCGCACGCTGGCGTACGCCGGCAATCAAAGCAGTAGCAGGACATCGAGCACGGCCACGACCACAGAAACGACAACGGAGAGCAGGAACGGACCGATCTGGTTGCCATGGTCCTCAGTGTCCATAAACTTGCGTAGCATGGGACGTCTCCTTTTTTGTTTCTCCCGACAATTGCCAGCTTGCAACCAACACCCGGCGCAACGCAACAACTCGTGTTACGTCTGCCGGCCACCAAAGCGGAGAGGGCAGCATGACCAGCTACGACGCGATCGTGATCGGGACCGGCCAGGCCGGGCCGCCGCTCGCCCGGCGCCTCGCCGCCGTCGGCAAGAAGGTGGCGATCATCGAACGCGGCCGCTTCGGCGGCACCTGCGTGAACACCGGCTGCACCCCGACCAAGGCGATGGTGGCCAGCGCCTATGCGGCCCATATGGCGCGCCGGGCCGCGGAGTTCGGCGTCACCATCGGCGGCCCGGTCGGCATCGATTGGCCCAGGATCCGAGCCCGCAAGGATGCCATTGTCGGTGCCAGCCGGACAGCGGTGGAACGCTCCCTGCGCCGGACCGAGGGAATAACCGTGATGCAGGGTGAGGCGCGCTTCGTCGGCCCGCACGAAATCGAGGTGAACGGCGACCGGCTACAAGCACCGCAACTGTTCATCAATGTCGGCGGCCGGCCGATCGTGCCCGCAATTCCGGGCCTCTCCCAGGCGCATTGCCTGACCAGCGATACGATCATGGATATCGACGCGGTGCCGTCGCACCTGCTGGTGCTCGGCGGCAGCTATGTCGGGCTGGAGTTCGCCCAGATCTTCCGCCGCTTCGGCGCCGAGGTCACGCTGTTTGAGGCGGGGTCACGGTTGATCGGCCGCGAGGATCAGGAGATTTCAGATGCGGTGAAATCCATCCTGGAGGCTGAGGGCATCCACGTGCGACTGGGCGCCGCCAAGTGCGAGGTCGAAACGGCTGACGGGGGCGTCGCTATCACCTCCACCGCCGGCAGCGCGAAGGGATCGCATCTGCTGGTGGCCACCGGGCGGCGGCCGAACACCGACGGCCTCGGGCTGGATCGTGCCGGCATCGCCACCAACCAGCGCGGGTTCATCGTCACCGACGAAATGCTGCGCACGAACGTCCCCGGCGTCTGGGCACTTGGCGATTGCAACGGCCGCGGCGCCTTCACCCATACCAGCTACACCGAAGCCGATATCGTCGCGGCGAACCTGCTGGACGGGGCGGCGCGCAGCGTGCGCGACCGCATCACCGCTTACGCACTCTACACGGACCCGCCGCTGGGACGCGCCGGCATGACCGAAACCGAGGCACGCGCCGCCGGCCACTCGGTTCTGGTCGGCCGCATCGCCATGGAAGACGTCTCGCGTGCCTACGAGAAAAGCGAGACGCAGGGCCTGATGAAGATCGTGGTCGATCGCGAGACGCAGGAAATACTGGGAGCCGCATTCCTCGGCACCGGCTGCGACGAAGTGGTGCACTGCGTGCTGGACACGATGTATGCGAAAGCACGCTATCCGCTGCTGCAGCACGCCATGCACATCCATCCGACAGTAGCGGAGTTCGTCCCCACGCTGCTCGACGATTTGCAGGCTGCATAGTCCGGGGATCACCTTCAGCCGCGGTGCTGCCCATACCCCGTGCAATCTCGCTAACGACCGTGCATGCTCATATAAAGGGCCAATTATCTTTTTTTATATGTTGCTCAAGCAATCGGAGGAAAGTTAATATTTGATTTGCATGATGAGTATAAAATCTTGGACACGTCTATAGAGGCGGTCGAAATAACGCGGCGAAATCAGGCCGCGTCTCCCCTGATAGTTGATCTGGACGGCACTCTGGTGCGCACGGATACCCTGCTCGAGTGCTTGCTGGCGTTGAGCGGCCGACCTCGCGCCATCATCCATGGATTAGCTGTCGATGCTCCATGGCAAGGCTCATATGAAGCGGGAGATCGCAGCGGCGAGCGATCTCGATCCAAGCCTGCTGCCCTACAATGAAGAGCTGCTCTCGCTGCTGAGAGCGGAGTTGCAGGACGGCCGTTTGCTGATCCTGGCGACCGGAGCCGACCGCAAGATAGCTTCGGCGGTTGCCGGTCATCTGTCCCTATTCGATCTCGTGCTCGCCTCCGACGGAACGCGTAATCTGACTGGCGATCGGAAACTCGCGGCCATTCAAGAGGCAATCGGCGATCAGCCATTCACCTATGTCGGGAATCATCGTTCCGATCTGGCGATTTGGCGCGTGGCGCAGAGCGGAATCGTCGTCAGCTCATCCCGGTCGTTGCAGCGGGCTGCCGGACAGTTGACAGACGTGCAAGCGATCCTGCCGAACAATAAAGTCTCGGCACGACATCTCCTTGGCGCGATGCGTCCCTACCAGTGGTCGAAGAACCTCCTGGTGTTCGTGCCCATCGTGACCGCTCAAATGATTTCCGACCTGCGCGGATGGGCCACCGCTCTATTGATGTTCATCGCATTCAGTTGTGCCGCCTCCGCAATGTATTTGGCGAATGACTTGCTTGATCTCGCCGCCGATCGTCGGCACGCGCGCAAGCGACTGAGACCCTTCGCCGCGGGCCTTCTGCCCTTGCATGTTGGCTTGATCGTGACGCCTCTGCTTATACTGGTTGCATTTTTCCTGGGCGCGCTGATCGGAGCGTTGCCTATGATCGTCGTCTATGTGATCGCATCCGGAGCTTATTCATTCTACTTCAAATCGTGGCCCCTGGTCGACATATTCATGTTGGCGGCACTCTATACGTTACGGTTGTTCGGTGGCGGCGCCGCTACCGGATATCGTGTCTCGCTTTGGCTGCTGGCTTTCTCAAGCTTTCTGTTTCTAAGCCTCGCGACGGTAAAGCGGGTATCGGAACTCACCGCGTCGACGTCAACCATGGGCCAGCGCATTGCCCGGCGCGGTTACAGCCCGGATGATGCCGAGATACTCCGGCTCATGGGCGTCGCCGCTAGTTTTGTGTCCAGCATGGTCCTCGCGCTCTATGTGCAAAGCGAGCTCCATCCCGGGCCCGACCAATATCCGACATTGTCGTGGGCCTTGATTCCGTTGATATTGTTTTGGCAGTGTCGAATATGGCTGGCGACCTCACGTGGGCACATGCACGATGATCCGATCGTGTTCGCGGCGCGCGACTGGGTCTCCTGGGTCGTCGCCGGTTGCAGCGTTCTCGTGCTGCTTTTCGGCAGCAAAATCAGCATATAGTCGTGCGGAGGTTGCCCCCGCCATATCGCATCATGACTCGGGACTTTAGGATGTGAATGCAGTTTTGCGCCAGTGCTCTCCGCTCACCGCCAGGATCGCACTGGCGGCGGTAACGATCGCTATAACGGCGCTTCTTGCCGCGCCTGGATTTCCGACCCATTGGGCCGACAGCGGGGCATACCTGGCAATGGCGCAGGGGCTTCCGGCGCTGATGCCATGGGCCGCGCGCATTTTGCTCCCCGATCTGGTGGCCCTCGGTTCGAGGTTTTTCGGTAGCAGCATCGATTCAGGGTTCGAACTGATAACTTGTGCCACCTTTATTCTATGGGTTTCCATTGTCGTGACGAGATGGCGGGCCAGCATATGGCTGCCGCTGTTCCTGGTAACTCCGTTGATCGTGGCAAGCCTGCGGGTCGTTTACATAACCGATATGTTTCATATGGGGCTTACTGCCGTATTTCTGTCCTTGCTGAGTTGGAATCCGCCAACCGCGGGGATTTTCATGATCGTCATGATAATGGGCCGAGAAAGCAGTATGTTCCTGGCCTTCATTTCGGCGGCCGTTCTCCTCTGGAACCGAAAATTCCTTGCCGGCTGCCTGATGCTGGCAGGATATCTCGTGGGTTCATTCCTGGTTCATCGCTTGACGATCGGCGCCCAGAATGTGCATCAGATGCCCGATCTGCTCTATCTGCTGACAAAGATGCCGGCGAACTTTCTGCGCAATTGGGCGGGCGTGCTGATCTGGACCAACGGCTACGCGTGGTGTGATCATCCGATTTTCGTTATCTCGCTTCCCGGATCACTCCACCTGGGCATTATCACCCGGGTCGGCTTCTGCGCTCCATCGGTTGCCGCTCCGCTGGCCACGATTTCGAGCTACGTCACAACCTTCGGCGTACTGCCGGCCGTTCTGCTGGCTGTGCTGAAAGAACGTGGCGTACCCGCGGGCCTTTGGCGCCAGGAATGGTGGACAACCGCCTTCGTCTACGGCTCACTAATGATAGTGCTGGGGTCGTTGGCCGGGGAGCCTGTCGATCGGGAGATCGGTTACGGATGGCCGCTGTTTCTCATCGCCTTGCCCGCGATATGTTCGGAAATGCTGACCTGGAGGATCGCCGTCCTTCACGTCATTGCCGCCTGGGCGCCGTTGTTGCTGACGACCCTCCTGGGAACGTCCGGGGACGATCTCTGGTTCAGCGGCGTCTCGATGCTGCCACTTATTTCCATTCTCTCTCTTGCGATCGGCATCACTGCGAACGCTATCTCTTACGAGATCATGCGGTCCATACTTTCCCGGTCGCAAGGACTTGGCGCCGCCCCCGTCCTGGCCGGCATCTCTGGGCAAGGGGCTGAGTGAAATGCGCGGATCACTCATATCCCTTATTGCCGGCAGTGTGCTTCTTTCATCGGCGTCGCAGGTCATGCTGAAGTTCGGCATGACCACGCCGGGTGTGCAGTCGGCCTTGGCAGGACAAGCCGAGCCGCGGCGGATTGCTCTTGCAATCGGTGCGTCCCCACTCGTCCTGGCGGGCCTCGTCAGCTTCGGGCTCAGCGCCGTGCTATGGCTGTTCGTACTTTCGAAAATCCCGCTCTCGTCCGCTTACCCGTTCGTGGCACTTGGGATCGTCATCACCGTGATAGCAGGCAGAGTACCTGTTCGGAGATCCCATGCCGGTCGCAAAGCTGATAGGTATCGCGCTGATCGTAGCCGGTGTCCTGGGCGTTGCCATGGCCTCATGACTAGCCGAGTGATTTGTGCCACGCCCCGGCGCGCTTACCTGATCCTTTCCGCCAGTGCCCACGCCTCGGCCGCCACCCCCGGCGCGCGGTCGCCGATATCGATCGCCTGCTGGCTTGCCGCAGTACCCTCCGCCGCGCGCTTGCGGATACCTTGCAGAATTGCCGCCAGCCGGAACATCCCGAACACGAGGTAATATTCCCAGTCACGAATCGCCGCGCGCCCCGTCTTGCGGCAGTAATCCGCCACATACTCCGCTTCCGTCGGTATCCCGAGCAGGCCGAAGATCGCTGCCGGCCAGTCCGCGGAACAGCTCGGGCGCAATCCGCCAGGTGCTCACGTGACAACCGAAATCCACCAGCGGATCGCCGATCGTCGCCAGCTCCCAGTCCAGCACCGCGATCACGCGCGGCTCGCTCGGATGGAAGACCAGATTGTCCATGCGGTAATCGCCATGCACCAGCGACACCTCGTCCGCCGACGGCAAATGTGCTGGCAGCCAGGCGATCAGCCGATCCATTGCTTCGATCGGCTGCATCTCCGACGCCCGGTACTGGCTGGTCCAACGGGCAATCTGCCGAGCCAGGAAGCCGCCGGGCCGGCCGAACCCCTCCAACCCGGCAGCACGCCAATCGACGCTGTGCAGAGCAGCAATCACATCGTTCATCGACGCGAACATCGCCCGGCGCTCGTCGAGATGTTGATCCGGCAGCCGCGGGTCGAAAAAGATGCGGCCGGACACATAGTCCATCACATAAAATGTGCTGCCGATCACGCTATCGTCGCCGCAGTAACCATAGACGCGCGGGACCGGCACCCCGGTGCCCATCAGGGCGCGAATGACGCGGTATTCCCGATCGACCGCGTGCGCGCTTGGCAGCAGCTTCCCCATCGGCCGGCGGCGCAGCACATACTCCCCCGATCTGGCCGAGAGACGATAGGTCGGGTTGGACTGGCCACCCTCGAAGGCACGCATCCGCGGCGCACCGCCGAAACCGGACACGTGCGCCCGCATCCAATCCTGCAGCGCGGTCGGCACCTCGTCCGACCCAGTCATCGCTGTCGGCTCTCACGATACGAAGCCATGGCCTTTTTCGCCCCGGTGCGAGCTGTCATATACAAACACTGACGGTGCGGGCGTAAGCGGGTGACGATCAGGATCAGGGCTGCCCGGACCTCATGAGCGCGAATGCCGAACTTGCCGGCGGCGTGTGGTCCAGCTTCCGCGGCATGCCGCTATGGCCATTGGCGGCGACACTGGCAGTGCAGACGCTGGCCACCATGGCACTGTTCTCGGTGCCGGCGGCGGCGCCCGAGATCGCCCACGAGCTTGGCGTCCCAGGCGCACTAAGCGGCGTGTTCGTCTCCATCGTCTATACCGTCGGCATCGCCTCGGCGCTGATCTCGCCGGGGTTTGTGCACCGGTATGGCGCCGTGCGCGTCAGCCAGGTGGTGCTGCTGGCGGTGCTGGGAATGCTTGCCGCCGCGGCGGGCGGCAGCCTCGGGTCGCTGGCCTTGGGCGCCGTCGTGCTGGGTCTGGCATACGGCGCCATCGCTCCGGCCAGCACACATCTTCTGGTGCCGCAGACGCCGCCCCCGGTGTTCAACCTGGTGATGTCGCTCCGCCAGATCGGCGTGCCGCTGGGCGGCGTTCTGGGTGCGATCATCGTCCCGCGGATCGTGGTCGCCGCCGGCTGGCGCGCCGCCATGCTGGCGGAGCTGGTGCCCGCCCTGGTGCTGCTGGTGCTGATGGAACTGCCGCGCCGCACCTGGGACGCCGACCGGTCACCCGGCCGCCGACTATGGAGCGGGACGTTGCTGCAGCCCTGGCGCCTGTTGCGAGATGACCGGCGCCTGCGGCCGCTGTCACTCGCCAGTTTCGTGTTCTCCGGCGTCCAGCTTTGCTTCATTGCGTTCATGACAGTCCAACTCACGGCGGTCGTGCGGCTCGGTTTGATACAGGCGGGCATGGCCCTCGCCGCCTATCAGGTTGCGGGCGCCGTCAGCCGCCCGGTCTGGGGGTGGGTGGGGGATCGGTTTCTGTCGCCGGCCCGGATGTTGGCGCTGTTGGGATTCGGCATGGCGATCACGACGCTGGCGGCAGGCTGGCTCGGCCCGTCCTGGCCGTGGGCCGGCATTCTCGGCGTGGCGTTGCTCGGTGGCGCCACCGCCGGCGGCTACACCGGGCTCGCCTATGCCGAGTATGCGCGGCTGGGCGGGACCCGGCGGACCGAAGCGACGGGGCTAGGCACCGCCGTGATGTTTGCCGGGGTAACCATATTCCCGTCGGCGTTTGGCGCCGCAATCTCCATCCTTGGCGGCTACGCAGTGGCCGACACGGTGCTGGCCACGCTGGCCGCCGTCGCGGCGGCCCTGCTGTGCCGAGCGCCGGAGCGGGGCTGAGCATGCGGCGCGGATTGAGCGACGCGGATCGCGACGATTGGGCCGGCTATGTGCGCTCGATCCGGCCTTTGCCGGGCCGTATGCTGCCGGAAAACACACCGGCGCCGACCGAGCGCCCAACGCCCCCGCAATCCCTGTTCCGACCCCCGCCAGCCGGGCGTCACACGCTGCCGGCGGTCGATATCGGAACATCTCCGCCGGGCGTCGATGCCGCGACTTGGCAACGTTTCCGCACCGGCAAGTTGCCGGTGGCACGGACGCTGGATCTGCACGGTCACACCGCCGAGCGCGCATTTCACACGCTGACCGGATTCCTGCGGGCCGCGCATGCCGACCGGTTGCGTTGCGTGGAGGTGATCACCGGGCGGGGTTACGGTGAGCCGGGCGTGCTCCGCCGGGAATTTCCGCTATGGCTGAATCGGCCCGACATAAGGCCGTTGGTGCTGGCGGCGGCGCATCCCCACCCGGCGAACCCGGGCTCCGTGCGGCTGCTGATCCGGCGTATCCGTCCCTGACGGCGGCAAGACGATCGGGCGTCAGCTTGATGGATTGGCGCCGGACAGCGGTGTAGGCTGGACCTATGAACTTGCCCTACGATCTTCCAGCCTGGCTGCCCTGGTGGATACCCTTGGTCCTGGTGGTGCCAGCCCTGCTGTGGATCCTAGCGTTTCTGCTGGTTCCGTTCAGCGTCATCGGCCTGAAATCCCGCATGGAGGGGCTGGAGGCACGGCTGGATGAAATACAGACTGAGATAAGGACCGTCGTCCTGCGCCTGCCGGAGGCCGGGCACGCGGTTGAATTCGATGAACTCTACACGCCACCCGAACCAGTACAGCCGACGCGTCGGGTGCCGGTGATCAGCCGCCCTCCCATTCCCCCTGCTGCCCATCAACTGGCACCCGAGGAGCCCGACGAGGCACCACCCCCTGGCAGCGTTCCCCGTAACGGCCGGCGGGCCGACCCGCCACGGCGCGAAAGCCGTACGGAACCACGCCTCGACTGGCCTCGGTGACCGAACGGACGCACAACCATGTCTGGGTCTTCATTCCCGAACCGGAGCACCGCCATGCGCATTTCCGTCGTGCAGATGAATCCCGGCGCCGACAAACGCGCGAATATCGACCAGGCACGGCAGCTCATCGATCAGGCGATCGAGTCGGATCATCCCGGCCTGGTCAGCCTGCCGGAGATGTGGACCTGCCTCGGCGGCAGCCGCGACACGAAATTCGCACAAGCGGAGAAGCTGCCACCCCCCGGCTCCAATCAGTCCGGCGGCCCAGCCTACGAGTTCCTGCGTGAGATCGCCCGCGCCGAGCGCATCCATGTGCATGGCGGCTCCATCGCCGAGCAGGCCGGCGACAGGCTGTTCAACACCACCGTCGTGTTCAGCCCCGACGGCATCGAGATGGCCCGCTACCGCAAGATTCACCTGTTTGACATCGTCGCGCCCGATGGCACCGGCTATCGCGAAAGCAGCACCTACGGTTCCGGTGACGAGGTGGTCACCTTGGAGGCGGACGGCGTCAGGCTGGGGCTGGCGATCTGCTATGACGTACGCTTCCCGGAACTGTTCCTCGCGCTGCGTCGGGCCGGAGCCGAGGTGGTGTTCCTGCCGTCAGCCTTCACGCTGCAGACCGGCAAGGATCACTGGGAGACACTGATCCGCGCCCGCGCCATCGAGACCCAGTGCTGGATGGCGGCTGCCGCAACCTGGGGCAAGCATCTGGACGGCGCCCGCAACGAGCCCCGTTTCACCTACGGTCATTCGCTGGTCTGCGATCCCTGGGGCCATGTGGTCGCCAAGGTTTCGGACGGCACGGGATGGGCCACCGCGCGCATCGACGCTGCCGTGACCCAACGCGTCCGGCGCGACATGCCGGTCCTGGACCATCGGAAACTCATGTGAATGCTTCTCGGTCGTGTGGCGCGCTGCTGCCGGATGCCGGCGCGGCGGCGCCGATCGGCGAAGTGAAAGCGGGCCGGATCGCGTTCGCCGCGGCGCCGACCACCCTGGCGCAGGAGGCCGAGCAGCGGCTTCAGTCGCGCTACGGTCAGTGCGCCTTTGAGGCGGCCGATGTCATCGTCCCGTTGGGGGGTGACGGGTTCATGCTGCAGACCCTGCACCGGGTGCTCGGTGGTACGACCCCGGTGTACGGGATGAATTGCGGCTCGGTCGGGTTCCTGATGAACGCGTTCCGCGAGGACGGGTTGATCGAGCGCCTGACCCAGGCTCAGGCGGCGGTGCTGCATCCGTTGCGCATGCACGCCGTCACCGCCAGCGGTGCAATGGAAGAGGCGCTGGCATTCAACGAGGTCAGCCTGCTGCGGCAACTGGCGCAGGCCGCCAAGATCCGCATCACCATCGATGGCCGGGTACGGCTGCCCGAGCTGAGCTGCGACGGAATTCTGATTTCCACGCCGGCCGGATCGACCGCCTACAACCTCTCGGCGCACGGACCGATCGTGCCGCTATCGGCCAACCTGCTGCCTCTGACCCCGATCAGCGCGTTCCGGCCGCGTCGATGGCGCGGCGCTCTGCTGCCAAGCACCGCCGATGTGCTGTTCGAAGCGCTGGAGCCGGACAAGCGCCCTGTTGCGGCGGTGGCCGATTCGACCGAAGTGCGCGACGTGGTATCGGTGGCGGTTTGCGAGGATCGTTCGGTCAGTGTGACGGTGCTGTTCGATCCAGATCAGGGTCTTTCGGAACGAATTATCGCCGAGCAGTTCACGGTGTAACCCCCGCTTTCTGATTCCCCTCCCCTTGCCGGGCCGCAAGGGGAGGGGCGCGCGGAGTTAACCAATAGGGCTGTATATCAAGCTGCCGACAGTGCCGCCGGTTCACGGGTTGCCGGTACTTCCGCGGGCAACGGATCAAGATCGACCGCCGGTTCGCGGATCATGTAGCCGCGTCCCCAAACCGTGCCGATCAGGTGATCGGCCCCAGCCATCGCCAGTTTCTTGCGCAACTTGCAGACGAACACATCGATGATTTTCATCTCGGGTTCATCCATGCCGCCGTAGAGATGGTTCAGGAACGCTTCCTTGGTCAGCACCATGCCCTTTCGCAGTACCAGCAGCTCCAGGATCGCATATTCCTTGCCGGTCAGATGAACCTGCCGCCCGCTCACGGTGACGTCCCGGCTGTCAAGGTTCAGCTCCATCGAGCCGATCCGCAATCGAGGCTGGCTGAACCCCTTGCTCCGCCGCACCACAGCCTGCACCCGGGCGATCAGCTCCGACCGGTCGAACGGCTTCGCCATGACGTCGTCCGCACCGAGGCTAAGCGCCTTGACCCTGACTTCCGGACGCGCCGTCGCTGTCAACACCAGCACCGGCGTATGATTGCGCGCCAGTCGCATTCGCCGCACGACCTCATGCCCCTCCATGTCCGGTAGCGTAAGGTCAAGCACCATGATATCGTAATCATAGTGGCGGGCGAGTTCGAGCGCCTCCTCACCGGTATCGGCGTGATCGACCACCGCGTTGCCGTTTTGAAGGATGATCGAGATACCCCGCGCGGCGGTGAGATCATTCTCTACCAGCAGAACGCGCATTTTACACCTCGGTGGATCGTCTGTCGGGACTTTTACCACCATCGCGTGTATCTCGCCATAGTTTTTTCACCAAATACGTGTATTAATCAGCGTAATCGTCTCTCTACATGAAGTGAAATACCATAAAATGTATCCGACTACATTATACGCATCGAATATCATGCAATGAGACAGCAGGAATTTACCGAGCAACTGGCGGCCGCGTCGGCAACAATCCGCCAGCTCGCACCATTCCGCCTTGAAGGACGCGTTGTCAGCGTCTCCGGGATCGGGATCGAAGTGGCCGGGCTGACCGAGTTCCTCTCTATAGGAGATCGTCTCGCATTGCAGGCCCGCGACGGCGCTACCGTCCCCGCCGAGATCGTCGGCATGCGCGGCGGGCTCGCCCAGGCGATGCCATTCGGTCCCCTGGAAGGCTTGGGACCGGGAACCGTCGCGGTCGCGGAGGTGCGCGGATTTACGATCGGCGGCGGTGCCAGGCTCGCGCCGTCCCGCGCCTGGCTCGAGCCGCGTGGTCGACCCGCTTGGCCGCCCTTTGGATGGCCGCGGCGCGTTGCCGCTGGGCACTCAGCCGCAAAAAGTTCGCGCGGCCCCGCCACCGGCAGCCGGCCGGGCTCGTCTGGGGCCGCGCATCGATTTTGGCGTGCGCGCCCTCAACTGCTTCGCGCCCAGCCGGTTGGGCCAGCGGCTCGGGCTGTTCGCCGGCTCCGGGATCGGAAAATCGACGCTCCTTGGGATGCTGGCTCGCGGGGCGGCTTGCGATGTCGCCGTTCTCGCCCTGGTCGGCGAACGCGGGCGCGAGGTGCGCGAATTCATCGAGGATGAGCTTGCCGGCGGCCTGGAACGTTCGGTCGTGGTGGTCGCCACCTCCGACGAGCCACCGCTGATGCGCCGGGAAGCCGCATATGCCGCCGTCACGGTGGCCGAACATTTCCGCGACCAGGGCCTGTCGGTGCTGCTGCTGATGGACAGCGTCACGCGATTCTGCCTGGCTCTGCGCGAGATCGGTCTCACCGCCGGCGAGCCGCCGGCGACCCGCGGCTACCCGCCCTCGGTGTTTGCCGAGCTGCCGCGACTGCTCGAGCGTGCCGGGCCGGGTGTAGACGCCAATCCGGGCGGCCCCGGCTACATCACCGGCCTGTTCACCGTCCTGGTGGAAGGCGACGACCATAACGAGCCGGTTGCCGACGCCGTCCGCGGCATCCTCGATGGCCACGTCATACTCGACCGACGCATCGCCGAAGCAGGCCGATATCCGGCGATTGATGTGCTGCGCTCATTGTCGCGTACCGCCACTGGCTGTTGCACGCCGGAAGAAACGGCGCTGGTCGCACGGGCACGGGCGATCCTCGCGCTTTACGCCGATATGGCGGACCTGGTCCGGCTGGGGGCGTATCGGCCTGGCGCGGATCCGTCCGTTGATGAAGCAGTCACCCTGGCGCCGCGCATCGAAGCCACCCTGCGCCAGGACCGCGGGGAGCTGGCGCCTTCGCCGGCGAGTTTCGCCATGCTTCAGGCGGCACTGGAGGGAACCGCATGAGCCGTGATCCGCTGCCGGGGGTGGTGCGCCTGCGTCGCATGGGCCTGGATGAGGCAAGCCGCGAGTTTGCCGAGTGTTTGCGGCGCGAAGCCGAAGCCCAGCGGGCTGCCTCTACCGTGGAAGCGGCCATCGTTCGCGAAACTGACGCCGCCACCAGCCTGGCGGCCGACGACGCGGTAGTCGAGGCGTTCGGGATCTGGCTTAAGCGGGCGCGCAACGATTTGCGTGCGGCTCAGACCGCGCAGGAGAACGCCGAGATCGAGACCACCCGCGCGCGCGCCGTGCTGCAGGCGGCCCGCGCGGCGGTCAAGGCCGCCGAACAGATGCTGGCCGAGAAACAGGCGTCGCAGCAGGCCACCCTGGCCCGGCAGGAGCAGGCCGACCTGGACGAGGCAGGTCAACGCTCGCGCCGCTGACGCAATCTGTGGCCAGAGCCCGGGCAATATGCTGAATGGATTTCATCGGGAAAAAAGGATTGTCGTGTGCGCATCGCGATGATTGGAGGCGGCTATGTGGGTCTCGTATCCGGGGCCTGCTTCGCCGAATTCGGGTCGGACGTCACCCTGGTGGAAAGCGACCCCAAACGGCTGTCCGCGCTGCAAGCCGGACGGATGCCCATCTATGAACCGGGCCTGGATCGGCTGGTAAGCGAAAACACCAAAGCCGGGCGGCTCAGCTTCGGCGACGACCTGGCCGCCGCCCTGGACGGTGTCGAGGCAGTGTTCATCGCGGTCGGCACCCCGACGCGGCGGGGCGATGGGCATGCTGACCTGTCCTATGTCTATGCCGCAGCCGAACAGGTTGCCTCCGTCCTCGATGGCTATGCGGTGATCGTGACCAAATCGACGGTCCCGGTGGGGACCGGTCGCCGGATCTCTGAGATTATCCGCCATACACGTCCCGATCTGGAGTTCGACGTTGCCTCCAACCCGGAGTTCCTGCGGGAAGGCAGTGCCATCGGCGACTTCATGCGCCCGGATCGGGTGGTGATCGGCACCGACAGTGAGCGCGCACGCGAGGTGCTTCGCCGGCTCTATCGCCCGCTTTACCTCATCGAAGCGCCCATCGTGTTCACCGCTATCGAGACCGCCGAGCTCATCAAGTACGCCGCCAACGGCTTCCTGGCGATGAAGGTCACGTTCATCAACGAGATGGCCGATCTGTGCGAAAAGGTCGGCGCCGACGTGCATGACGTGGCGCGCGGCATCGGGCTGGACGGGCGGATCGGACGCAAGTTCCTGCACGCCGGTCCGGGTTTCGGCGGCTCCTGCTTTCCCAAGGACACGCTGGCGCTGATGCGGATCGCCCAGGAGCACGGCGCGCCGTCGCGCCTGATCGAAGCGGTGGTTGGCGTGAACGACGCCCGCAAGTCCGGCATGGCCATGCGCGTGATCGCCGCCTGCGGCGGGTCGGTGCGTGGCAAGACGATCGCGGTGCTCGGGCTGACTTTCAAGCCGGAGACCGACGATATGCGGGACGCGCCGTCGCTGCCGATCATCTCGCGGCTGGTCGAAGATGGCGCGGTGGTACGCGCGTTCGACCCCGAGGGAATGGATCTGGCCGTTCCGCTGCTGCCGCCGAACGTTGTCTATTGCCAGAATGCGCTGGAGACGGCGGCGGGCGCCGACGCGCTGGTGCTGATCACCGAATGGAACGAGTTCCGCGCCCTGGCGCCGGAACGCCTGGCCGCGGCGATGCGCGGGCGGGTGATCGTCGATCTGCGCAACGTGTACGACCCAGCGGCCATGCGCGCTGCCGGATTTGCCTACCAGTGCATCGGACGAGCCGCACGGTAAGGCTTCGGCAACCCGATCCTTGCAGGATCGGGACATGCCGTCTCCGCTGCTGAGCGTCTGCGTCTGCACGCATGACCGTCCCGACTACCTGGCCGACTGCCTCGAAGGGCTGCGGCACCAGACAATCGCATCGGACCTGTTCGAGGTTCTGGTGATCGACAGTGCGTCCTGCCCGCTCGCCGCGCAGCGCGTGGCCCATCTGGTTGGTATCGGCACCAACGAGAATTTGCTGCGCGTGGACCAGCCCGGCCTCAGCCGAGCGCGAAATGCCGGTGCCGGCGCGGCGCATGCCGATTATCTCTGCTATATCGACGATGATGCGATCCCGGCTCCCAATCTGGTGGAAATGGCGCTCCGTGCCATCACCGAAACCGATCCACCCCCGGCCCTGATCGGCGGCCGTATCCTGCCGCTATGGGAAATACCATTGCCGCCTTGGTGGCCGGCCCGGCTGCAAGGCGTGCTGTCGATCGTCGAGGTCGAGGGTAGCGGCGAATACCGCAGCGGCGACCTGCCGCGCGGCCTGGAGCCATGCGGTGCCAATTTCCTCGTGCATGTGCCGACGCTGCTCGCCGCCGGCGGCTTTCCGTTGCAAGCGGGACGAACCGGGAATTCGCTGCTCTCGGATGAGGAGGTGCAGCTTGCCTGGCGGCTACAGGACGCGGGTTATTCGGTTCGCTACGATTCCCGCCTGGTGGTGCGACATCAGATCCAGGCCGTGCGGATGACCCCGGGCTGGTTGCTGTCGCGCATGCACTGGCAAGGCGTCTCAGCCGTGCTCACGCGACGCACGCTGGGACGATCGGCGGCGGTGTGGCGGGAGCTGCCGCGGCGGCTCGCGGTCGCACTGCTCTATGGCCCGACCGCACTGTTCCCGCGTGCCAGCCCTGGTACTGATCGGCATGCGCTGGCGGTTGGCATACGCTCTAGGGTTTTTGCGTGGGGCCATGTTTTGGCGAATGACATCATCGCTGACCGGCACGGCCGATTCGTCACCCCTCGCTCCCTTCCCGTCATTCCGCTCCCTTCCCCGTCATTCCCGCTCCCTTCCCGTCATTCCCGCGAAAGCGGGAATCCATCCCGTAACGAAACGCCCGGCAACCAGACGATCACGCGCCTGCGGACACGGCGACAGGACGTCGCGCGCGCGGCGCCGGACGTTCCAACTCTCCACGACGCGCCATCGTCTTGATCCGATCGCCGATCCGGCAGGCCAACGCCTGGATCGTGAGCGACGGGTTGACGCCGCCGACAGTGGGGAACAGCGACCCGTCGCACACCCAAAGGTTCGGAATATCCCATGACCGGCCATCCGCGTTGACCACGCTGGTGGCCGGGTCGTCGCCCATCCGGCAGCCGCCGTTCAGATGCGCGGTGCTCTCCGAATCCCATATGTCACGCCCGCCCGCCGCCTCCAGTGCGCGCCGCATCTGCTGCACCGCGTGCCGCCGCAGCCGCTCATCGTTATCGCAATAGGAAAACGTCACCTTCGCCACCGGCAGGCCGAACTTGTCGGTGCGATGCGACAGTTCCACGCGGTTCTCCGCCCGTGGCAGCACCTCCCCGACGATCTTGAGTCCGGCTTGATGGATATAGTTGGTCATGGCGTCCTTCAGCCCTTGGCCCCAGAAGCCACGCTCGGTCGAGATCGACCGCGCCCACTCGATCGGCAGCGGCCCCTGGCTCATATACGCGTAGCCGCCGAAGAAATCCTTGGCATCGTTATAGTTCCAGTGCTCGGTCAAAGCCATCGAAGGCGGCCCCTTGTACCAGCGTATCTCGTCCTGCATCACGCCCCAGACCGCATCGTTGGACTGCACCATGAAATACTTGCCAACCAGACCATTGGAATTGGCCAACCCATCCGGGCACCGCGCGCAAGCCGAGTTCAGCAGCAGCCGCGGCGTTTCGATCGCATATCCGGACACGACGACGTTCCGGGCCTTCTGAAACTTCCAGCTTCCCTCGCGATGATAATGCACACCGGTCACCAGCCCGGACTGATCGACTTCGATGCGCCCGACCATTGCCAGGTCCCGCACCTCGGCGCCGGCTTTCAGCGCCCGCGGGATCCACACCACCAGCGCGCTCTGCTTGGCGTTGGTCGCACAGCCAACGCCGCAGAATCCCCGGTACACGCAGGGCGGCGATAAGCCTCGCGGCGCCGACACGGTCGCCAGCGGCGTCGGACACCACGGGATGCCCAGCTTCTCGCATCCCCGCGCCAGCACCAGCCCAGCCGCGTTCACTTCGTGCGAGCGATACGGATATCGCGGCCGGTGCGGCCCCCAGGGATAGCGGACGGGTCCGGAAATTTTCAGCGCGTTCTCGACCTCGTCGTAGTAGTGCCACATCTCCCGCCAATCGACCGGCCAGTCGGCGCCGTATCCCAGCTTGCTGCGCGCCTTGAACCATTCGGGACGGAAACGCAGCGACACCATCATGAAATGCACGGTGCTACCGCCGACCGCCCGGCCGCTGTTGCGTGAGCCGAGCTCCAGCGGATGCCCGCCAGCAACAACTCGGTTTTCCAGCCAGAAGAGCTTGCCCTGCTCCAACTCGTCAGAGGCAAATTCCTCCAGCGGCCGGTACCAGCCGCCGGCATCGAACGCCACCACGGAAAACCCGGCTTCCGCGAGCTTCGCGGCCAAGGTCCCGCCGCCGGCCCCGGTGCCGACGATGACGAAATCCACCACTTCATCGTCCCGATATTGTTTCATCGGAACCCATCCGCCCGGCCGCATCACGTCGGGGGCCCGGCCGTCCTTGCCGCGCGGCTGATCGGCGACGATCTCAGGCATCAGCCGAGCCCGACCGATCTTCCACGGCATCCCACGGATCGTATCGGTTGAACCCCATCCGCACATAGCCGCGCGGCGAGGCCGGACCGCCGAAGCCGATCTCATCCCATCCCCTGGGATTGCCGTAATAGTACGTCACCACGTCATAGAGAACCCGGCTCTTGAAGAAGGATTCGGGGCGTACGGCCGCCCAGGCGGCAGCACGCACGTCGCCGTGCTGCACCATCCGCAGCACGTCGTCCTGTCGCCCGCCGGACAGTTCGACGAAACTTTGTCCGAAGCGCAGCTTCGCCTCGGCGTCGATCGCCGCCAGGCCGCTTCGCCACATATGCTGCATGTCGGGCTCCCCTGCCCGCTGCATCCCGTCGGTGTCGTCTTCCGCCATCTTCTGGTCGATGAAGTTGGCGATCGGCACGCGATCGGCGCCGGACTGCGGGATGATGCGGTTGCACACTGCGGTCAGGATCGCCCATTCGTCTTCGCTGAAGAACCGGCGCGGCGGCGGATGCTGCAGGCGTTTGTCGATCACCCGGCGGGTGGCGTCGTTCCACGACACCGTATCCCGCTTCGCCAGCGTGCTGTAACCGGGAAAGCGCCGGCGCTCAGTCATTCCGTCTCTCCTGCAACAGATCGAGTGCGGCCAGTCCCGCCAGTGCAAGGCCGGTGAAGCTGGGCGGTGCCGGAATCGGCGGCCCGTTCAGGATGTTCTGGCTCCAGTTCCGCCAGCCGCCCATGTTGCGTGACACGCCATAGATGTGGAACCCGGATCCGGCAAAGCCGATCGCAGCCGTCAGCCACAACCATGCGCGCGTGAGTCGCGGCCAGCGCGGTGGGCGCTCGCAGGCGGCTTTGGCGATCAGCCCCGCTGCAATAGGCGGAATCGTCACCGGAATGAACATGAACGGGTCGTGGTAGGCGCCCCGGAAATGCAGGAGCGATGCTTCCGCCACCGTACCAGCGATCCCCCCGGCCGCCAGCACAGCCAGAGTACGGCCCGCCGGCAGGTCAAACGGTTTTAATCGCCCTCGCGACAAATCCCGCACATGCTCGGCCGTGACCCCCATCACCCCGGCGAGAATCAGCGCGTAGGGCGCGCCAAGCGGTGCACTGTAGAACAGGTTGGCCCAGGAAAACCCGCCTTCCCGCTTGGTAACATTGTACAAATGGAAACCACCGCCGGCCAGGCCGATGCAGGCCGATGCGGCGGCAATCGCATGCCGCAGCCGATGCCCGGCAGGCGTCTCGTCATGTGCCCCGTGCAGGCTGCTGCCCAGCGTCAGCGCCGAGGACAGGATCGGCAGCAGCATCACTTTATTGAAGAACATGCCTCGATAATGTTCGATGGAACTGTCCGCCAGCACCGACAGAGCCAGCAGCGCTGAACTGTTGCTGAGCCGCTTTGCGGCGCGGACGGTCGTCGCCTTGCGTGGCGCGGGCGTGGGCGTCGGGGCCAGCGCACGGCGGCCCAGCGTCCCGAGAACCCCGACGGAGACCGCCGCAAGCAGCCCAAGCCCGACGCCCTCCAGCGTGGTTCTTTCCCGGTCAATCGTCCGCATATCGCTCGGCGTCCTTCCTCTTCAGCGCGATGCCGAGCCCCGCACGCGAGAGATCCGGTTCGATCATGCCGTTCCGCGGCTCCGGCGCGCCATCGAACAGCATGTGCTCGATCCGGACGTGATCATGGAACCACTCCAGGTGCCTCAGCCGCGGAACGGCGCACGCCGCGTGCAGATGCGCCGACGGGGCGCAGTGCCCGGACAGATCGAGATGATACGCATCGGTCAGCGTACCCGCCGACAGGAATCCGGTGATGCCGCCGCAGCGCGTCGCATCGGCCTGCATCACATCAACACAATCGGCCGCCAACATCGCGCGCATATCATCGAGCACGTAGTGATATTCGCCGGCCGCGACTTCGATGGGCGGCCGCATTTGCACGCGCAACAACCTCAACCCGGACAGGTCGTCGCTTGACACCGGCTCTTCGAACCATCGCACATCGAGCGCCTGCACATCATCGGCAAACCCCAACGCCTCCTTTACCGTGAACGCCCCGTTGGCATCGACAAAAAGTCCGGCATCCCCGATCGCCGCGCGCGCGGCTTTGACCCGCTCCCGATCGCGCTGTGCGTCGCGTCCAATTTTCATCTTCACCCACCGGCAGCCATCCCGCGCCACCCAGCCGCCGAGCTGCTCCGCAAGCCGCGCATCCGTGTAATTGGTGAAACCGCCGCTGCCATAGATCGGCACCTGCGCACGTGCCGCACCCAGCAACCGAACCAGCGGCAGATCGAGCAGCTTTGCCTTCAGATCCCACAGCGCGATGTCCACCGCGGAGATCGCCGTGGCGGCCAGCCCACGCCCCCCGAGGTTACGAATCTCGCGCCGCAGAATGGCCGTGCAGCCGGCTATGTCGAACGCGTCCCTGCCGGCGATCGACCGCGCCAATGTGCCGGCTATCAGCGCGGCATTGGTCTTCGCCGCATAGGTATAGCCAATGCCCTCATGGCCACCCGCCTCGATGTTGACGACCACCAGGGTCGTCTTGTCCCAGTCCAGCGTGCCGTCCTGCTCCGGCTGATCGGTCGGAACCGTGTACGCGCGTGCTCGCACGGCTCCGATCGGTGCGACAGGCCGGGTCACGCCCGCTCATCCGCCGCCGGGCAGATAGGTAGCGGCAAGCTCTTTGACGGTGCCTCTTAGTGTGGCGCCAAACTCCGGATCCTGCGGCAGCGAACTGGCGAACCCCTTGGCATCCTTCATGGTGATGTGCGGGCGGCAGCGGCGGCACGTTCGGGTCGCAGTAGAACTCAAGCACCACCGGCCGATCCGCCGCCAGCGCCTCGTCCCAGGAACTGGCCACCTTATCCGCATTGTCGCAGAAGATTCCCTTCAGCCCGATCAGCTCGGCGTAGCGCGCGTAAGAGACGTCCGGGATGCTTTGCGTCGCCTCGAATTTCGGATCGCCCGCCTGCACGCGCATCTCCCACGTGACCTGGTTCAGGTCGCGGTTGTTCATCACCATAACGATGAAGTGCGGGTTGCTCCACTGCTTGCAGTATTTCGCGACGGTGATCAGCTCGTTCATGCCGTTCATCTGCATCGCACCGTCGCCCACCAATGCGATCACCGGGCGATCCGGATGCGCGAATTTGGCGGCGATCGCATACGGCACGCCGGCGCCCATGCTGGCGAGTCCGCCCGAGAGCGACCCCATCATGCCGCGCCGCATCTTCAGGTCGCGCGCATACCAATTGGCGCCCGAGCCGGAGTCACTGGTCAGGATCGCACGCTCAGGAATCTTGGGCGAGAATTCATGGAAGATCCGCTGCGGATTGATCGGGTCGGCGGAAGTCATTGCGCGGGATTTCAGCACGTCCCACCACTCACCCACATCCTTCTCGATCTTCTTGCGCCAGGATCGATCCTGCTGGCGATCAAGCATCGGCAACAGCGCACGCAGGGTTTGCTTCGAGTCACCCAGCAGGCACACCTCCATCGGGAAGCGCACGCTGAGCATCGTTGCCTCGATGTCGATCTGCACACCGCGCGCCGCACCCTCCTTCGGCAGGAACTCGGAGTAAGGGAAGCCCGAGCCGACCATGAACAGCGTGTCGCAACCTTGCATCATGTCCCAGCTCGGCTTCGTGCCAAGGAAGCCAATGGAGCCCGTCACGTACGGAAGATCGTCGGGGACCGCGGCCTTCCCAAGCAGTGCCTTGGCGACGCCCGCGCCCAGTTTCTCGGCGACCTCGATCACCTCGTCGGTGCAGTGCAACGTGCCCGCACCAACCAGCATCGCGATCTTCTTACCGGCATTGAGTACCTCGGCCGCGCGGCGAAGCTCCGTCTCTGAGGGCGTGAGATGTGGCGTCGGCGCACCGATACCGGTATGGATGGCGCCGTGCAGGGCGTGTGGCGGCTCCTCATATTTCATCTCCTGCACATCCTTCGGCAGGATAATGCAGGTCACCCGGCGATCGCACAGCGCGATCCGGATGGCGCGATCGACCAGATGTCGGATTTGCGCCGATTCTGCCTGTTGGACGAACGCGCCGGCCACATCGCTGAACAGCGCTTCGAGGTCCACCTCCTGCTGGAAATCTCCGCCCATGGAGAATCGACCTACCTGGCCGACGATCGCCAGCACGGGCTGGTGGTCCAGCCGCGCGTCGTACAGCCCGTTCAGCAGATGGATCGCTCCGGGACCGGAGGTTGCCATGCAGACGCCGAGCTCGCCGGTGAACTTGGCGTGGGCGGAGGCCATGAAAGCGGCCATCTCCTCGTGCCGGACCTGCACGTAGTCGAATTTGTTAATGGTGCGGGCCAGCGCGCCGACCAGGTGGTTGATGCCGTCGCCAGGGTAGCCGAACACACGACGTACACCCCACTCACTGAGCCGCTGCCAGAAGAAGTCGCTCACCGTGATGGCCATAGGTGCGCCCTTTCGAGTGCCGGGGATGATCAGGGACACCCGGCTAACGCCGTGCATGTGGATCCGTTGCGTTGCACCTATGGAAATCTCGTCTGCGGCTGCACATTCCCGGCGCGAACACACGGATTTGTACCATTCGCGCCGAACGGCGTGAGCATGTCACTGCTTATCGCTTCGTGCCGTGTGGCCCACAGGCGCGCGGTTTCGGCGACGCGACCCCGATTCCGCCTGCGATCCTGCCACCCTCCCGCTGGGGCACAGCAACAAGGAGCAATTCACGATGAAGAGCATGAACGACCTGCTGCTGACATTCCTGCAAGACATTTACTACGCCGAACGCCAGATCCTGAAAGCCCTGCCGAAAATGGCCAAGGCCGCCGAAAGCGAAGAGCTGGCCAAGGCGCTGATGCAGCACCGCGAAGAGACCCAGGGGCATGTGGAACGGCTGCAGCATGTGTTCGAAGAAATCGGCAAGCGCGCTCGCGGCCAGACCTGCGAAGCCCTGAACGGCATCGTGGAGGAAGGCGACGAGATGGTGGAGGAATTCGAGAAAGGCCCGGTCCGCGATGCCGGCATTCTCGCCAATGCCCAGGCCGTCGAACATTACGAGATGGCCCGCTATGGCACGATCATCGCCTGGGCCAAGGCGTGCGGCTTGAAAGAGTCGGTGAAGCTTTTGGAAGAGACTCTGGCCGAGGAGAAAAAGGCCGACTCACTGCTCAACCAGATCGCCACCGGCTCCCTGAACAAGAGGGCCACGCAGAAGGCCGCCTGATTACCGCTGCGCCCTGCCACCGGCACTTTCGTCGCCTGGCAGGGCGCGTACCCGCTCGAAAAGGACAATCCAGCATGCCCAGACACCAGACCCCGGAGCAGCAGGCGACCGTGCGCCGGGTAATGCATGAGTTCAAGCATGGCGAGCTGCCCAGCAGCCGCGGGGGTAAAGTGAAGAACCCCAGGCAGGCGATCGCCATCGCACTGTCCGAAGCGGGGACGTCGAACCAGCAATCATCGGGGCAGAACCGCAAGCAGTTGCGGCGGTCGAAGCAGAAGGAACGCTCCGGTCGTACCGCCCAGGCCGAGAAAGAAGGCCGGACAGCGGCTGGGCGCACCTTGAGCGCCACGAAACGGAGCACCCGAAAGCAGTCTGCCAGTTCGCGGCGCCCGCGTGAAAAAACCAAGGCCCAGCTTTACAAGGATGCCGCTCGTCAGGGCGTCCGCGGTCGTTCACGCATGAACAAGGCGGAGCTACAGCGGGCGTTACGCCAATAATCTAGTCGCTCCATGCAGATTGCCGGCTGAGAGCGAGGTATGTTCAAGAATTCGTCGGCGGGTACGGAGGAAATCCTTTCCGGCCAAGGGTGGGTGCGCGCCAATGCCAGTACGCTAGACTAACTCTGTGCAGCCCGTTCAGCTCTAACGAGAAAGGTGACGTTACAGCCAGCTGCCTGCAACAGTCGTCCCCCCAAGCATCCACCTACTGCGCCTGCCCCACGATGAGTATGCGCATTCTAGCGCTCCTTGCAGTTATCTGTGGCACCTGACGGAAAACAATCTAAGTAAACTCCCTGGTTGGTTCTCGGGTACAGCCTATTATGAGTGTTGCTCCAGCGACGAGTTCGATAGAAGCAGCTATTAAGAATGGAACCTCATAGCCTCGACACCACACGCTGAGGACTCCAAAGATCACAGGGCCAAAAGCAAAGAGAGCTTGACTCCCGGCAGTGACTAATGCAACGACGCGTCGCACATCCGATGGAGGAAATTCCTTTTGTGCAATTAATGGCGCAAGCAGCAGCAGATTTCCCATACCGAACCCGAACATTACGCAACCGCAGAGTAACACCGACGCATTCGTGCCGATTGCAAGGCACGTCATCCCAAGTGCTTTCAGAGCGAAATTGCCCAAGCCTACCAAACGTCGATCGGCGTTACCCATGAAGGTACCAAGTGCCAGCCTGCTGATAATCGCGCAGGCGGTGACGAGGCTAACTGCCGCCGCCGCCTCTTGTAGCCCAAAAACTTCTCTTAGTCGTGCGACGAGATGAATAACCACCGCCACTTGCGCGAATAGACCAAGTGCGAAGGCTGTCGAGAGCGTTATAAAGCGCCGGTCATGCAAGAGTGACCTGAGAGGGATCGTCGGGCGTAGAGGCTTTGCAGGTGCCTTGGGCGTGACCGCTCTGCAATCTCCATCAGGCGCCAATCCCGACGTATCCGGCGTCGCAAAGAGATGTGAGCCAGTCAGTGGCCACAGCACCAGGAGCATAGTGCCACTGACCAAGGCAGTTGCCGGCACGAGGCCAAGTTTCGCGATCAAGAAAACCCATAGGGGCGTAAAGATTACGCCTCCAGCGCTGCTGCCGTTGAGCGCGAGGCTCAGCGCGATCGGGCGGCGTCGTACGAACCACGGAGAGATGATTGCATTGATAGCTGCCCCGCTCGTGGCAGCCCACCCGATACCGGTCAAGAAAGCCGCACCGAACATCTGCCACGGTGCTGTGGCGAGTGACCAGCACAGAATGCCAACACAAGAAGCAAGGACTCCAACACGTGTAACCCAACCGGTTCCAAATCGATGATGCGCTTCATCAAGATAAGCGACTGCTGCGGCGCTTAAAACGAAATGGGTCGTGATTGCTGCCGAGATTATCGAGATAGACCATCCGTGGAGGTTGTGTAATTCATCAAGAAATACGGAAAGGCCATAAAACCCCACACCCCATGTAAAGGTGGCAACGACAAAAGCAGTGAAGACGACCTTCCACCCGAAAAAAACCATATGAGGTACCAGGCGATTCATCAGGGCTTCCTCGCAATAGGACGCCGCCAGATCACCCATAAGCGAGCGCGCTCGCGAAAACCTAAACGCTCATACAAACCGCTTGCAGGATTGTCGGGAAAAACGTGCAAGAACGGGGTCTCCCCGCGCAAAAGAGCATGTCGAGCTAAATGCAACAGGATTGCGGTGCCCAAGCCACGTCCGCGAGCGTCTGGATGCACGCAGATTGCACTTACTTCGACGAAATCTGATAGATGAAAGCGTTCACCCCCCATAGCCAGCAATTGGCCATTCTTGCGTAGGCCAACGTGCCGACCCAGCTCGAATGTCCGAGAACCGAAAGGGCCGGGCTTGGCAATCTCGACAAGTCGCAGCATCGCCTCAACGTCGGAAGCCTCAAGGCTGACGAGATCGTTGCACGTGGACGTGCGCGTCCGGGCGGCGTCGTGCATCACCATCTGGAGGATTGGCCGGCTACTTAGTGTCTCCCAACCTACAGGTGATAATTCCTCCTGGGGGCGAAACAAGCGCACCTCTAAGCCGGGGGATAGGTGTGCAGCGAGATCGCGATATGCTTGGGCACTAGGTTCGGCGATGGCTGAAAATGGGGCCATCTCGCGAGGATAGTGACGAGCAAGGCCGTGACCGATCGCCAGGTCGGAGTGTGGTCCGACAAGCGCGTGCCATACTGGATTGTCTAGTTCGTGGTGCATACTCGTTCGCCTTGTCCCAACGCCCTATATCTAATCGGCCTGGCTAGGCGGCGCTCGCCGGAATCGAACTCCATCGCCGGAGGCCAACGAGAGAGGATTGCCCATGCTGGATGTCATGGAGTGTGAGCGCGCACGAGTTACCCGCAATCCGGCCTACGACGGACGGTTCTTTAGCGGTGTTCGGACAACGCGAATCTACTGCCGACCCGTCTGCCCCGTCCGACCGGCAAGGGAGTGCAATGTAAGCTTCTATCCTTCCGCTGCGGCTGCGGAAGCAGCAGGATTTCGACCATGCCTTCGCTGCCGACCAGAAACAGCGCCATTTTGTCCAGCGTGGAATGGTTCACGAACGACGGTCCAGCGTGCGCTGCGCCTAATTGAAGGCGGCGTCCTTGACACGGAAGACGCTTCCGTGGAGTGCCTCGCGGAACGTCTTGGTATCGGCTCTCGACATCTCGCTCAACTCTTTGCTCGTCTTCTTGGCGCCAGTCCAATTCAAGTGGCGCGCACGACGCGAGTGCAACGAGCAAAGCGGCTACTTGATACCACAGACCTTCCGATTGCTGACATTGCTGAGCTAGCAGGGTTCGGGAGCTTACGTCGGTTCAATGCCGTGTTCGCTGAAGTGTACCGCAAGTCGCCGACCGAGATTCGGAAGATGCGAAGATCCCGTAACACCACCGCCGAGGCCGAACCAGTCGCCGACCGCGCCGTAGAGTATCGACGCCATCGCATCGTCAGTGATTGTGACGGTGCGGGAGAAGCTAAAAGCGTGGGCGGAAGCCCCCGCCTGATTCAGTCAGTCTGAATGTGCTCTAACCGCGCGGCGCCCGGCCGCCCGGATCAGCCCTTCACCAACGGGCACCCGCCCTCGTCCAACGGGCGCCACGCCTGATCGGCGGGCGTGGTCGCCACCACCTTGGCCACATCCCAGGATTGCTTGCTTTCCGCCGGCGTTTTCGCCTGGAACAGATAGACCCGATGCAACGCCCGCCCATCCTCCCGGTTACGGCCCGGTCCGAAGCAGTCATCATCGGTGATCTCGAACCCGCTGGTGGCCTCCAGCACGATCAGGGCCGGGGCCCGGCGCCCGCAGCCGGTCGACAACCGATCAAGCCCCGCACTATCTCATGCCATGGCGAAGGCCTGACCTGATGGGCGCAAATGGCCATCGAGACGATCCTTCGAGACATCGACGCCGACGAAAATTGATCCGTCGGGAAAACGTTCCATGACCCGTCCTTGCGAATGCGGGCTCGCCACGCGGCCCAGGCGACTGTACGGGCTCCGGACAGAACCGGCGGATGGGGAACCAGGCTCAAGCGCGGGCTCGTTCACCCGCGGCGGATACGGGCTCCCATCCACCGATACTCTCGCCAACTCCGAGCCGACTGTCGATTGAGAGATACAAGGCGCAACCGTCGGAAAGCTCCAGGAAGTTGCGCAAACCCGGACAGGTCCGATCACTGATTTTGCGGATGCTGCCGCAGCCACTCGGCCGCATCCTTCACCTGCTTCGCGATCCCATCACGCACTGTCGCGGTGAGATACGCTGACCCGAGCAACGCAGTGAGCGTTTCGACATCGGCCGCAGTGTAACCTTGCGCCCGGCGAACGGCGATCAAGGTCGCGCTGGCGCGGTCGGAGGTTGCCTTGATCAGCGCCTGAAGATCGGTGCATTGCTTCTCGAACGTACCGCAGAGCGTCTCGCGGTTCCTTTTCGACTGGGAGGAAGCCAGGATGCCGGCTTTGGCCGCCCGACAAGCCTGGATAGCCTTTCGCGCCTCGGTGACCGCCTCCTCCAGTTGCACCGTAACGCCGCGCTTCGCCTGCGCCAGCAGGCCGCCAACCGTCTTCATGGCGTCGGCCATCGTGCCGACCAACTTCTTCTCATCCGTGTCGACACGGGCGGCCATGTCGACCGAGGCCTCGCTGAAATCGTTCGCGACATTGTTATCGGCGCGTGACAGCGCCGTCGAAACCGCCGCGAGCCGGTTGCTGAGCTTCACCCGGGGCGCCACGCGTTTCGTGAGGTCCGCGTCCATGACGACCTGTCCCTGCTTGAGGAAGCCGTTCAGGACGGTTTCCGCCTGGTTCAGGACATCCATCTTCGCCGGGGTGCAGACGCCGTTCAACGGACCGGCGAATTCCCGGGCGGCCGGCGGTGGCGGCATCCGCACCATGGTGGCCTGGGTGAAAATCTTCATGCTGTCGAACGCCGCGTCGCCGCCCTTGGCGCGATAGGCCAGCCCCTGCGGCGTCCGGCCCTCATAGGCCTGATGCTGGACATAGATGTGCAGTTGCGCGTCATCGAGATCGAAGGGCGACCAGCCCAGCGGTTGAAAGCGGGCATGGTCGATCTGTTGGGCGACAATAATGGCGATCTGCGGGACGCTGAGTTGAGCGGCGGGCCAGCCTCGCGGAAGCGGTCCCTTGATCCTGGCTTTCACGATGTGGACTTTCTGGGCGTCGATGAACTGATCGGGATCGAAGCCGAGAGCCTGGATGGTCTGGTCCACCTTGTCCCTGCCTCCCAGCGCGTCGATATTCGCATCATGCGCGAGTGCCGCGCTGAACGAACCCGCCACCGCGTTGGCGGATTCGGCCTCACGGTGGCCGTATCGTTCAGCCGACATGCCAAATTGCGCGCGCAGGGTTTGCTCAGACAGCTTGCCTTTGAAAATTGTATAGTATTCCTCCATATTATCCCATTCCTTCAAATCGGCCATGCCGCCCTGCAGCCACTTCGCCTGTTCCTTCGCAGGAATTTTATCTGGGCCCACTTTATGCTTGTTCTTGCCCCGCGTCATATGAAGGCCGTGGATCAATTCGTGTCCCAGAATGACCGCGGTAGGCGCCGTCAGCACGTTCCCGTTCTTTCCCTTTATGGGAACATCGCTGTCTTTTGAACCCAACACGGCATAAATCGCGGCCTGGCTTCCCATGCCCTCCTTCTTGTCGCCACCCCTGTCTGCCGACGTCCCGCGCGGCAGGCACCCCTGGCTGACGCCGGGCTGAATCCGGACGGCGTGCTGATCCGTGTTGTTCAGTTGATCGATCAGTTTCCGCCCCGCGTCGGTCTGCATCAGCAATGCGATATCCGTCAGAACCTCGGTCTGAAACCGCTGCGTCTCGGCCGGATCGAGCGACTTGGGCGGGTCGGATCGAGCAACCTTGCACTCGTCCGACCCGGCGCGCGGAATGCTGATCCGGTTACCGTCGCGTGGCCGCCAGTCGGTGGCCTTGCTGCTGTCGATGATGTTTTGCCACTGCTGTTTCGCCGTACCCGCCACCGTCGGGTCCACGCCATCCGGCAACGGCAGTTCGCCGCCATTTGCAACGATGTCGCCGATCGCCTGCTGCTGGCAGCGCTGTACCAGGTCGCCGAGCGCCACCGCCTCGGCCGCGGGCGGCATGCCCAGACGCGCGCGGCGGTCGTTCCAATCGAACAGGACTCGCTGGAGCTTCGCAAGCTCCTTGAATCTATCCTGCTTCGGGGCCGTCGCGCTCATCGCCTCCAATTGCGCGAGCGCCTTGGTGACCGCGTTGCGCTCCGGATTATTGGCGGGTGAATCGAGCAGCGCCATCGCCCTGAAATCCGGGTCGCCGTGGAGATCATCGAGACCCTTCTTCGCCGCCGCGAGACCCGACTCGCGGGCCTGGAGGTCCGCCTGCGCGACGGCCAGCCTCTCCTCAGGCGTGGTCGCCCCGGCGGCGGCCGAGTCCGCGTCATCGAACATGACGGCATCGGCGTTGCGCGCAGCCCGTCCCCGTTTCGCGGTCGTGGGCACCGGCGGCGACGGCATGGCCGGCGGCGGCGTCGAGGCTGGCCTGCTCGCGACCTCGACTTTCAACGCGGCGACCCGCTTCTTCACCGCTTCCAGGGCAGCCTCGGCTTCGGTCACCGCCGCGTCCGCCCGTACCTCGGTCTCGCCCCTGGCGACCGGAAGCATTTGCCACAACCTGGCGGAGATCATCTCCGGCGGTGACGCCTCGACCGTTTCCCTCAGGACCTTCGGAATCGAGGCCTTGGCGTAGTTCGCGCCGTATTTCCCAAGCCCTTTGCCGTATTCCAGCATCCCGCTCGGCGCCGCCGACGCGGCGGTTTCGGCCCCGGATCCGCCCGGCTCCAGGATCCGCAGGAATTCGGTCACCAGGTCAGACATGACGCTTGTGGCGCCCGGATCGATGCGCGGCAGCACCGTATCGTCAGACATGAGACGTTCCTGTACGGAATTCCTCGGCCCTGGCACGCATGCCAGCCGAGACATCGAACCATACTTCCGTTCCATCGGAGCAGCGGATGACGTCGCACAGACCGGCTTCCCCGCCGGCGAGACGCTGATCCACGGGCTCCTTGCCCATGACATCAATGATTTCATACTCGTCCGACACGTGCAGGATGGGAAACGGGCGCTCCTCAGTGCCATCACCGGCGAGCAGGATCCCCTTGGTGCAGGCCCGGAGCATATAGCGGGCGCGGGCCGCCGCCTCCTCGTCGCCGCGATTCTCCGCCGCCTCGGCCGCCAACCGATGCACCCTCGGGCTCAGCAGCCAGCCCGGCATCAGGTCATCCACCAGATCCTGGGCCTCGTGATATGCCCTCTGATCGATCATGCCGGCCAGCCGCTCGTCACCGTCCGAGCCGGCGTCATAGGCGCCCGACGCCTCGATCACGGCGCGCAACCTGAGAAGATTTTCGCCGTTGGGCTCGGCGAGAAAATCGGAGATCTCATCCGGCATGATGCCTCCTTACGAAAGAGGGCGAGCGGATCAGGCGGCGGTCGGCAAAGCCGAAGATATTCCGGCCAGGGCCTCGTCGAGGATGGAATACACCGGGAAATCACCAACGTAACGCTGCGCGAACCGCTCCACATCGGACAGCGCCGCCGCCGCGTCGAGCTGACGGCGCCAAGTGGCCACCGTGTCTGGGCTCAGCCGCCCATCCGTCTGGTCGCCGAAATCGGGAATGAGCGCCGGCAGCGCGGCTACCGCGGTCCGCACGCGTTCGAACCGAGGATCCGACTGAACCTCGGGCAAATCCAGCAACGTGCGCCCAATCTGGACGATCGTTTCATGCGCCTGCCGCCGCGCGTCCAGCCAGCGCGCGAGCAGGCGGACGGGTGCGCTGGTATCCGCTGATCCCCCCGCCTCCGCCCCGTTTGCCGCTGTCGCCGGCGACTGTTTCAGCGCCTCATTTAACTTCAGGATGCCCGCCTCAGCGGCATCGAGCGCCTTCTGCTTGAGGCTGTCATTGGCAACCGAGGCGAGCTTCACAAGCTCCGCCCGCCGTCCGGCGTCGCCACCGGCCGCCTGGGGGATCTGACCGATCAGCCCGGTGAGCTCCCGCTGCAACGCCGCCACGGCCTCGGCGTCCGTCTGCGCTGGGGCGGCCACGGAAGCCGGGGAGACGCCGGCTTGGGCGACATCGAGCCCCAGAATGCGCCGAACCCAGGCAGCCTTCTCGTCCAATTCATCCGCCACCGATACCACCCCGTGTGATTGCCGTTCGCGCGATTGCCCTCATCAAAGCCCATCCGGCGGCCAGCGGTGGAATGATCGCCTCTCCCCGTCGAATCTGGGTTCGGCACTTCCGGTCGACGTAGCGGCCATCGAGAACCGGCTGGCGACTCATTACATCATTAAGCTGGCTCTGGTGCAAACGGCGTTCTGACCAGCGGCATGTCAACTCAATGCATTCGGAACGGATTTGCGCAGCTTCCTCGACCTCGTTGCGCTGACCCGACGGCAATCTCCGTGCGCTGGGGTGTCGAAAGACCACGGCGCAACCTCACGGGATGCTGCCCGCCAAGGTATCCGCGGCCGCTCACGCATGAACAAGGCGGAATTGCAACGGGCAGTGCATAACTGACCGTTGCAACGCGTTCCAATCAGCCTTTTACCAACGGGCAGCCGCCTTCGTCGAGCGGGCGCCACGCCTGATCGGCCGGTGTAGTGGCCACCACCTTCGCCACATCCCAGGATTGCTTGCTTTCCGCCGGCGTTTTCGCCTGGAACAGATAGACCGGGTGCAATGCGCGTCCATCCTCCCGGATACTGCCCGGTCCGAAGCAGTCATCATCGGTGGGCATCTTCTTCATCCGGTCCACCACCGCGCGGCCGTCGGCCTTGGCCGCCGGCACGCCCATGTCCGCGACAACTTTCAGGTAATGCAGCGTGGCGCCATAATCGCCCGCTTGCGTCATGTTCGGATAAACCCCGTGCTCGGTCTTATCCTTGATCCGGTTGTTGAAAGCGCGGGTGCGATCGTTCAGGTCCCAATAGTATGATTCGGTCCAATAGATGCCTTGCGCCGTCGGCAGCCCGATCGCCCGGATATCGCCGCTCTGGATCAGCATCGCGACCACCCGCATGGAACCGCCGAGCAGGCCGAATTCCTGCGCCTGCTTGATGCAATTCTGGGTGTCCGCCCCGGCATTGCACAGGCCCAGCACGTTGGCACCGGAAGCTTTCGCCTGCAACAGCATGGCCGAGAAATCGGATGTGTCAGGGAACGGATATTTCACGCTGCCGAGCACCTTTCCCCCGGCCGCCTTGACCAGGTTTTCCGTATCCCGCTGCAGCGTCAGCCCGAACACGTAATCAGCGGTAATGAAGAACCAACTGGTGCCGCCCTGCTTCACCGTGGCACCGCCGGTCGATTTCGCCAGCATCCAGGTATCGTAGGTCCAGTGCACCGTGTTCGGGCTGCACTGCGGCCCAGTCAGGTCCGAGGTGCCGGTGCCGGAGTTCAGGTAGACCTTGTTCTTCTCACGGCACACCGTGTTCACCGCCAGCCCGACCGAGGACGTCGGCACATCCACGATGCAATCCACCCCATCCTGGTCGAACCACTGGCGCGCGATGGCCGCGCCGACCTGCGGCTTGTTCTGGTGATCGGCGGAGATGACCTCGACGTTGAATCCCTTGCCGGGCACGCCGAAATCGATCAGCGCCTGTTTCGCGCAAATCACGCCGTTGATGCCGCCGTCATCGCGATAGGGTCCGGACTGATCGTTCAGCACGCCGATCTTGATGGTCGGGGTCTGGGCGCGGCCAATCCGCGGCAAAGCTGCCGCTCCAGCGGCGGCGCCGAGCACGGCGCGTCGAGTGAACTGCATAATCGGACATCTCCTGCGCGTTTCTTGAAGGCGGGGGGCGCCGGAATCCGCCGGCGCCCTATGGTTCAGGCGGGCGTGAACATCGGCATCGGCGGCCCACCTTCGCTGGGCACGAACTTCAACTTCACCGGCTGTCCGATCTTCACCGTGTCCAGGTCGCAATCGACGATGTTGGTCATCATCGTCGGCCCTTCATCCAGCGTCACATACGCAATGCAGTACGGCACCTCCGCCCGCTTCATCACGCTGAACGAATAGATTTTGCCCTTCCCGCTCACCTCCGCCCATTCCACCTTCCCCAGCGTGAACGGCGAGATGGTGCGCGGATACCAGATGAACTTGCCGGTATCGACGCATTTCGGCAGCACGAGCTTGCCTTGCGCGCAGCCATCCCAGAACGGCTTGGTCTCCGGGTTGCTCTCCGCCGAGCCGACGAACCCGATCTTGCGCTGCTGATACGCCATGTCCGTCACTCCCGTTCCATGATCAGCGTCGCCGAGCCATGGCGTGTGCCGAGCGAACCGCCCGTGCCGTGCGCCAGCGCCAGGTGGCAGTTCGGCACCTGCACTTTCGGATGCGCCTCGCCGCGAAGCTGGCGCACCGCCTCGATCACCTTGGTGATCCCACCACGGTTGGCGGGGTGGTTGTTGCACAATCCACCGCCATCGGTGTTGAACGGCAGCTTGCCCTGGCCGGAAATCAGGTTGCCATCGGCAACGAACTTGCCGCCCTGGCCCTTTTCGCAGAACCCCAGATCCTCGATCTGCATCAGCACGGTGATCGTGAAGCTGTCGTAGATGGACGCATACTTGATATCGCCCGGCTTCACGCCCGCCATCTCGAATGCCGCCGGGCCGGACCAGCGCGCCCCGGAATAGGTCAGATCGACAGCGCCGCCGAACTGGCCTTTCGGATGCTCGCCCATCCCCAGTACCTTCACCTTGGGGCGCTTCAGGCTGCGGGCGATCTCCGGCTTCACCACCACCAGCGCGCCGCCGCCATCGCTGATGACGCAGCAATCCAGCCGATGCAGCGGGCTGGCAATCACCGGCGAGTTCACCACGTCCTGCACCGTGACCACATCGCGCAGCATCGCATGCGGGTTGTATTGCGCGTGGTGCGAGGCGGCGACCTTGATCCAGGCGAGCTGCTCGGACGTGGTGCCGTACTGATGCATGTGCCGCTGGGCGCACATGGCGTACATGTTCGCCACCGTCGGGGCATAGGAATATTCGAACTGCATGTCGGGCTGCGCCGGGTTGCCGGCGCGCGGCGCGGTGCCGGTGGCCTGGCCCTCGCTGCGCGGCCGGCCGGCCAGGGTGATCAGCGCCACGTTGCAACGCCCGGCGGCAATCGCCTCCGCCGCGTGCGCCACCAGCATCAGATAGGACGACCCGCCGATATCTGTCGCATCCACATGGCGAACGTTCAGGTTCATGTAATCGACCATGGAGAGCGGCCCCATCCCGGGGGCATCACCGGCACAGAAATAGCCGTCCACGTCGTCCTTGGTCAGTCCCGCGTCGTCCAGCGCGCCTTTGGCGCATTCGGCATGCAGCAGGGCCACCGACTTGTCGGGCGCCTTCCGCGTCGGGTGCTCATAGGCGCCGGCGATATACACCGCCCCTTTCAAACTCATCGACGATACTCCCCTTCCGTCATCGGCCGGACGATATACCGATCGGTATCCACGCGGCCAGTCGCGCCCGTTCTGGCATGACGCCGGCCGGCGCGGTAGCCTGCGGCCAATGACGACCGCTGCCTTGTATGCGCCGCCCAGGCCACCCCTGCCCTCCGGCGAATTGCCGCTGACCGGTTTCCTGCGCGCGATACGGACCAATGCGCTGACCATGTGGCCCGAAGCAGCGTACCGAGCAGCAGGTACACAGCCGCCACCTGCTCGGGCGCGTCACCATGCTGCTGAACAGTCCGGACGCAATTCATCGCGTGCTGGTGGACAACCCCGACAATTACCGCCGCTCGCCGGCGTCGGTACGCATCCTGCGGCCGATCACCGGCCGCGGCCTGCTGCTCAGCGAGGGCGATGACTGGAAGCTGCAGCGGCGCACCATCGCCCCTGCCCTCGCCCCACGGGTCATGCCGATGCTGGCCCGCCATATCGCTACGGTTGCAGACGAAACTGTATCCGCGCTGGCCATGAAGGTGGATCAGCCGATCGATCTGCTCGCCGGCATGGAGAGCACGGCGCTGGAAATCGCCGGACGCTCGATGTTTTCGCTGGAGATGGGGCAATATGGCGCCGCGCTGCGGGCGCTGATTACCGAGTACGGTGCCCGCTGGGCGCGGCCGCATCTGTTCGACCTGCTGCTGCCGCCCGCAATCCCGACGGTGCGCGACCTGTTCCGGCGCCGGTTTCAGGCCAGATGGATGCGCCTGATCGATCGCATCATGCGGGCCCGGTTGGATGCGCCATCGGCCGGCAATGCCCGCGACCTGTTCGACCTGCTGCGTGCGGCCCGCGACCCGGACACCGGCGCCGGCTTCTCCCACGACCAGCTTCGGGACCAGACCGCCACCTTGATGCTGGCCGGTCACGCCACCACCGCAGTGACGCTGTTCTGGTCGCTGACCCTGCTGTGCGGCGCCCCGGCGGAGCAGCAACTGCTGGCGAACGAGACGCAGGGACTGGACCTGGGTCCGGAGACCGCCTTCACGAACCTGCCGAGGTTGGTGCGCACCCGCGCCGTGATCAGCGAAGCGCTGCGGCTGTATCCGCCCGCGTTCACCATCGCCCGCCAGGCGATCCAGGCCGATCGCGCCGCTGCAGCCGCAATTCCCGCCGGCGCCATCCTGATGATCGCGCCCTGGGTGCTGCACCGGCATCGCCGGCTCTGGCGCGACCCGGATGCGTTCGATCCGACGCGGTTCCTGCCCGATGCAACGCCGCCGCCGCGCTTCGCCTATATGCCGTTCGGCGCCGGGCCGCGGGTATGCGTGGGCGCGCAGTTCGCGCTGACCGAGGCCACGCTGGTGTTGGCAAGACTGATGCAGAGTTTCAGGGTTGCGCTCGACGAACCGGGTCCGGTGCTGCCCGTCGCTATCGTGACCACCCAGCCCGATCACCCACCCCGCTTCCGCATCCATCCCCGATAGGAAATCGCATGCGCGCCCTCGATCATATCCGCCGCTACCATCAGGATCTCACCGCGATCCGGCGGGATATCCATACCAACCCCGAACTCGGACTGCAGGAACATCGCACCGCGGATATCGTGGCGCGGAAACTGGAGGAATGGGGGATCGAGGTGCATCGCGGCGTCGGTGGCACCGGCGTTGTGGGCGTGCTGCGGTCCGGCAACGGGCACCAGGCGATCGGCCTGCGGGCCGACATGGACGCACTGCCGATCGAGGAAGCCACCAACCTGCCTTATGCCAGCCAGACCAGCGGCATCATGCATGCCTGCGGCCATGACGGCCACACCACCATGCTGCTGGGCACGGCGCGCTACCTGGCGGAAACACGCGATTTCAACGGCACCGTCAATTTCATCTTCCAGCCTGGCGAGGAAGGCGTCGGCGGTGCACTGGCGATGCTGAAGGACGGGCTGTTCGAGCGGTTCCCCTGCGATGCGATCTTCGGAATGCACAATCGCCCGGGCATGCCGGTTGGCCAGTACGCCATCACGCCTGGCACGGCCATGGCCGCCGGAGCGTTCTTCGATATCACCGTCAGCGGCCGCGGCGCGCATGGCGCCCGGCCCGAGGAAAGCATCGACCCCGTGCTGGTTGCCTGCCATATCGGAACCGCGCTGCAATCGATCGTGTCGCGCAACGTGTCGCCGCGCGACGCCGCCGTGCTCAGTATCACGCGCATCCACGGCGGTGAGGCGTACAACGTGATCCCCGAGACCGCCATCCTGGCCGGCACCGCCCGAACCATGCGGCGCGAGACCATGAACCTGATCGAACGCAACCTGGAGCGGGTAGCCGCGAACGTGGCCGGTGCGTTCGGCGCTGCGGCGTCGGTGGATTTCCGGCTGATCTTCGCGCCGCTGGTCAATCACCCGGCGCATGCGGAGGAAATCGCCAATGCGGCCGCCGAACTGGTCGGACCGGAAAATGTCGATCGAAACAAGCCGCCCGCCGTCGCATCGGAGGATTTCAGCTTCATGCTGGAGCAAGTGCCGGGCGCTTACATCAATCTGGGCAACGGCGAGCAGAGCGCGCCGGTGCACAACCCAGGTTACAATTTCAACGACGAGGCGATTCCGTACGGATCAGCGCTCTTTGCCCACCTGGTGGAACGCAAGTTGCCGCGCGGCATCGGCGATAAATAGAGCCGATTCGCCACTGCTTCGTTTTCTCCCTTGACCGGCTCCATATTTCCATTATCTTGGAAATATGGAGAAGTCAGACGCCATAGCTGCCTTGGCTGCCCTGGCGCAGGAGTCCCGCCTCGATATCTTCCGCCTGCTGGTGCAGGCCGGGACAGACGGCCTGCCCGCTGGTCAAATCGGGGAACGGCTGGGGCTGCCCTCAGCAACCCTGTCGTTCCACCTCAATCAGCTCAAACAGGCTGGCCTCATCACGTTCCGCCGGGAAGGACGTTCGCTCATCTACATGGCGGGATATCCGGCCATGAATGCACTGCTCGGCTACCTGACGGAGAACTGCTGCCAGGGTGACCCGGCGAGTTGCGGCGTCCGCGTCTGCGACGGCTCCACCCTCATCACAGCCAAGGAAGGAACGCGCCAATGAAGCGCCTGCACGTGCATGTGTCCGTCGCGGACATTGCCCAGTCGGTCCGGTTCTACAGCACGCTGTTTGCAGCCGCACCGGCCGTCATCAAGCCCGACTATGCAAAGTGGATGCTCGACGATCCCCGTGTGAACTTCGCCATTTCAACCCGCAACGGACAGAAGGGCCTCGATCACCTCGGCATTCAGGTCGAGACCGCCGACGAGCTGCACGAGGTTTACGGGCGGCTGCAACAGGCTGACCGGCCGGTGCTGGAAGAAGGCGCGACGATCTGCTGCTATGCCAGGTCGGAAAAGTCGTGGATCACGGACCCGCAAGACGTGTCGTGGGAAACCTTCCTCACTTCGGGCGAGAGCACGGTTTACGGCGATAGCGTCGATCTCGGCCCGATCCGCACCACGGCCGGTGCCTGTTGCACCCCTGAAACCTCACAAGGCACATGCTGCGCCCCGAAATCCGAGCCGGCCGCCGATGCGCCATGTTGCGGCGCGGCTGCATGAAGGTCACCGTTGATCACCACGCGACCTGCGGCAGATCGCCATGAATGAGGCCGCAACTATCGCTCCCGGCAAAGCCCCCGCGATGGGCACATTCGAGCGTTACCTGACGCTATGGGTGGCGCTCTGCATCGTGGTCGGCGTCGCGCTCGGGCAGGCGGTGCCGGGGCTGTTCCATGCCCTCGGCGCGGCAACCGTGGCGCAGGTCAATCTGCCGGTCGCCGTCCTGGTCTGGCTGATGATCGTTCCCATGCTGCTGAAGATCGACCTTGCCGCGATCGGGCAAGTCAAAAGCCATTGGCGCGGGATCGCGGCCACGGTCGGCGTCAACTGGCTGGTCAAGCCGTTCTCGATGGCGCTGCTTGGCTGGTTGTTCATCGGCCACCTGTTCCGCCCGCTGCTGCCCGCCGGACAGATCGACGCCTACATGGCCGGGCTGATCCTGCTGGCGGCGGCGCCCTGCACGGCCATGGTGTTCGTCTGGTCGAACCTCGTGGACGGCGAACCGCATTTCACGCTGTCGCAGGTCGCGCTCAACGACACCATCATGGTGGTGGCGTTCGCGCCGATCGTGGCGCTGCTGCTCGGCCTCTCCTCGATCACCGTGCCATGGAACACGCTGATCCTGTCGGTCGTCCTCTACATCGTCGTACCGGTCATCATGGCGCAGCTCTGGCGGCGATCGCTGCTGGCGCAGGGCGGCCAGGCGGCGCTCGGCCGCACACTCCGAACCCTCGCACCGCTGTCGCTCGCGGCCTTGCTGCTGACCCTCATCCTGCTGTTCGGCCTGCAAGGCGAACAGATCATCCGGCAACCCGCCGTCATCGCGATGCTGGCGCTGCCGATCATGATCCAGGTCTATTTCAACGCCGGCCTGGCCTATTGGCTCAACCGCCAGCTCGGGGTCGAATGGTGCGTGGCCGGACCCTCGGCGCTGATCGGCGCCAGCAACTTCTTCGAACTGGCGGTGGCGACGGCGATAGCCCTGTTCGGATTCCAGTCCGGCGCGGCGCTCTCAACCGTTGTGGGCGTGCTGGTGGAAGTGCCGGTCATGCTGTCGGTCGTCCACATCGTCCGCCGCTCGCGCGGATGGTATGAACGCGGCATCGCCGTGCCGTAGCGCCTTCTCCGGTGTCCTGCCCGCAACATTCGTCCGCCGGCAAGCGTCGCTTATGAAACCACTGCCTGCCCGGCGGCGCAGGCCGCGCACAAGCCCTCCGCCTCGATCGTCGCCGAGCTGACGGTGAAGCCGAGCCGTTCGGCCGCATCAGCCAACGCATGGCTGAGGTGCTGGTCGTCCAGCTCGATCACCCGCCCGCAATTGCGGCAGATCAGAAACTGCGCCGTATGGTCCGCATGCTCGGTATCCTGGGCCACGCAGCCGACAAAGGCGGCCAACCGCTCGACCCGATGCACCAGCCCCTGCTCCTGCAGGAAATCGAGCGCCCGATACACCGTCGGCGGCGCGGCACCATGGCGGGTGAGTTTCAACTGCTCCAGCAGATCGTAGGCGCCGGTCGGACCGCCCGATTCCAGGATCAGCCCCAGCACCTGCCGGCGAAGATCGGTCAGCCGAGCACCGCGGGCCGCGCACATATCCGCCGCGCGCGTCAGCAACGTCTCGGTGCCGCGGGAAAAACCGCTATCGTTCACGTCCTTGGCCATTCGCCAGCAACGGACCAAGATACCATGCATGCAAGAATGCACCACCGATCCGGCCATCCTGTCGCAGATACGCTTCAACACCGACGGGCTTGTACCGGCCATCGCCCAGCAGCACGACACCAACGAGGTGCTGATGCTGGCCTGGATGAACCAGGAAGCGTTGGCCGAAACGCTGGCCACCGGCCGGGTCTGCTATTTCAGCCGCAGCCGCGGCCGTCTCTGGCGGAAAGGCGAAAGCTCCGGGCAGGTGCAACGGCTGAAGGAGCTGCGCATCGACTGTGACGGCGACACGCTGCTGCTGCTGGTCGAGCAGCATGGCGTGGCCTGTCACACCGGACGGCGAAGCTGCTTCTATCGGGCGGTGCGCGACGGCGCCCTGGTCGAGATCGCCGCCCCGCTGATCACGCAAGAGGCGCTGTACGGGCGCGAATGACGCTGATCTACCTGGTTGCCGGTGAACCGAGCGGCGATGTGCTGGGCGCCCGGCTGATGGCGGCCTTGCGAGCCCGCCGCCCGGATCTCACCTTCGCCGGGATCGGCGGGACGCGGATGGCGGCCGAGGGGCTGACCAGTCGCTTCCCCATCGAGGAGCTGGCACTGATGGGGTTGCTGGAGGTGGTGCCCCGGCTGTGGCAGCTTCGGCGGCGCCTGGCCGAGACGGCCGCCGACATCGCCGCCCGCCGCCCGGCCGTGCTGGTGACCATCGACAGCCCGGGATTCACGCTGCGCCTGCTGCGCGCCGTCGCGCCGCTTGGAATCCGCCGGGCGCACTATGTTGCGCCGCAGGTCTGGGCCTGGCGGGAAGGCCGGGTGCGGCACTATCCGGGCCTGTGGGACCGGCTGCTCTGCCTGCTGCCCTTCGAGCCGGCGTTTTTCGCCCGTCACGGGCTGCCGGCCACATTCGTCGGTCATCCGGTGCTGGAAAGCGGCGCGCAGGGCGGGGACGGTATGCGCTTTCGCACCCGCCACGGCCTGAGCACCGACGCCCGTGTGGTGACCGTAATGCCCGGCAGCCGCCGGACCGAGACGCGCCGGCTGCTGCCGCTGCTCAGCGCCGCGTTCGCGCAGCTCCCCGACCTCGTACCGGTGGTGCCGCTGGCTGGGCCGGTGGCCGAGGCGGTGCAGGCCGGGACCCGCTCCTGGCCGGTGCCGCCGATCCTGGTCGCCGAGTCCGACAAATTCGATGCGTTTGCCGCCTCGGCCGCAGCGCTGACCAAGTCCGGGACCTCGACCCTGGAACTCGCCCTGGCCGACGTACCGATGCTGGTCGCCTACCGGGTCAACCAGCTTACCGCTTCCCTGGCGCGGCTGACGGTCAAGGTGCGTTATGCCTCGCTGCTGAACCTGCTGTCGGACCGCGAACTGGTGCCCGAGCTGATCCAGGAAATCTGCACTCCGCCGAGACTGGTGGAGGGGTTGCGTCGATTGCTGTCGGATCCCCAGGCAGCCGAAGCTCAGCGGGCCGGATTTCGCAGCGTGCTGGAGACTCTGCGCCCGCCTGCCGGGCTCCCGTCAGAAGCCGCCGCCGAGGCCGTGCTCGAGCTGCTGGATCAGGCCTGACGTCGCTCATCCGCGCGCGCGATACCGCCATGGCGTCGGATACCGCCAGGGCGGCCGCCAGGGCGCGCCGCCCGGCGGCGGCATCGACCAGGACCGGCGCGCCATCCAGCACCGAGGCGATGAAGGCGGCCTGCTCGGCCGCCAGCGCATCGTGGTCCTGCCAGGAGGTCTGCTCCATGTCGAACCCGTCCAGACCAGGGATCGCCTGGCCTTCGCCGCGGCGAATCACGCTCAGGCGGCGATTGGCGAAATCGAGCGCGACGTAGCCGTCCTGGGCGAAAATGCGCATCTGCCGCTCGGTGCGGGTGGCGACACGGCTGGCGGTGATCGCGGCCACCGCGCCCGAGGCGAAGCGGATACGCGCGTTGGCGATGTCCTCGTGCGGGCCCGAGATAGCGGCGCCGACCGCATCCACCCCCTCGATCGGGCTATCGATGAGGGACAGCACCAGGTCGAGGTCGTGGATCATCAGGTCCAGGATCACCGACACATCTGTGCCGCGCGGCTTGAACGGGGCGACGCGGGTGGCCTCGATGTAAAGGGGCGGCCCGACCCGGCCGGCCAGTGCGCCATACGCGGCGGAGAAACGTTCCAGATGGCCGACCTGGAGAACAAGGCGCCGTTCATCCGCCAGTCGCGCCATCTCGTCGGCTTCAGCGAGGGTGGCGGCGATGGGTTTTTCCACCAGCACGTGCTTGCCCGCTATCAGGGCGGCTTTCGCGATCGGGAAGTGCACCGCGGCCGGCACCGCGACGATCAGCGCGTCGCTCGCTTGCAGCAACTCGGGGAGCGAAAGGTCAGCAGCGCCAGTCTCGGCGGCAACGGTGCGGGCGCGCTCCGCGTGTCGATCGTGCACGCCGGACAGCCGGGCGCGCGGCGCGGCAGTGCCGAGCTTGAGCGCGTGATAGCGGCCGAAATGCCCGGTGCCGGCAACGCCGACGCGAAGGGGGATGGCGGTCATGTGGGGCTTTTGCGAGTGGCTTGCTTGGATGGCAAGGCCAGGCGTCACTGGCTTCCGACCAGCAGTCGCCCGTCCGCCGATGTCTGACCGGCAAGGATCGCGGCCATGTCGTGCACCAGCCGATCTGCCACACCCGTGCGGTAGTGCAGCGGATCCCAATAGTTCGTATCGGTATCGGTGATCGTGCTGGGACGCATGAAATCGACCGCCGCCGTGCCCGGGATAGTTTCGGCAAGTGCGGCCACGCGGCGCTTGCATTCGTTCCAGACCTCAGCACCCTCGGTTCCCGCCGGCGAGAGCAATCGGTGATTATACGGGACAAAGAACAGGATTTTCCGGGTTCCAGCCGGCAGTTGCTCCAGCGCCGCACGAAGCGTTTCCAGCGCCGGATACCGCCACGTTCCCGGCGCGCCGGTGCGCGGTCCGGGTGGAATATCCGGCGTGGCGTCGCGCAGGTGCTCCGCCGCGCGCGCCGCATCGTACGTATCATCCGGAGGAACGAAACTCGTGTAACCATCGCGTCCGTACACCGGACGCTTGATGCCGAGCAGTATCCCGAACTGCTGCCCGGCTTCCTGCACCGTGTACAGATTGAGCATGTGCAGATAGCCCACCCATCGGTTGGGCTGGTACATCCACTGCGGAAACTTGCGCGGCGTCAGTTTCTGGTAGGTGTCGCCGGTACCGCACCAGCGCACATCCAGGCCGACCATGACGACGCGCGGATCGGGATGGGCGCGGCGAAACACGTCCATCAGGCTGACCTGCTCGAACACCGTCGCGTCGTTCATCGCCAGATTGGCGAAATGCGCCGAGAATGCGGGATCGAGCACTGCCGGCCGCAGCAGCCGGCTGGTCGAGGTGCCGAACACCGCGCTGTCGAAGCGTGCCGACCGCGCCAGCGCCGGAAACGAGAAGCGGGCGTCGGTTGCTACCGGCCAGCGCTGCGCCGGGCGGCGACAGCGGCAGCGTATCGAACGGATCGACCAACACCACGAAGCCGTAGATTACCCCGATCGCCAGCAACGCCGTGCCGACGGCGGCAAGAAAAAACCGCCGCCACGGATTGACCGGATACGCCCGGTCAGAACTGGAAATAAATGAAAACATTCGGCAGCCGACCACCGACCAGCAGCACCAGATACGCAAGCCCCGCCCCGGCCGGCACCGCAAGCCACGGGTTCGGCCGCAACCAGTTCGAGGACACTTCCTGGCTGGTCGGGCCGAGCATCGCAACCGCGGCACCCGCCGCGAGCGCGGCGACATACTCCCGATCGAGCCGCAGCCCGCCCACACCATGCAGGCCGAGCATCGAACCGAACATGCTGCCGGCGGTGGTGAAACTGTCGGAGCGGAACAGCACCCAGCTCGCCATCACGAACAGCAGCGTCACCAGCCACGCCGCCGCGCGCGGCAGGCGTACGCCGCGCCCCTGCCACAGATGGTTGAACGCCAGCGCGGCGCCGTGCAGCCCGCCCCAGACCACGAATGTCCAGTTCGCACCGTGCCACAGCCCGCCCAGCAGCATCGTGATGATCACGTTGGCCGCCTGCCGCGCCGGGCCGCACCGGTTTCCGCCGAGCGGGATGTACAGGTAATCACGCAGGAAGCGCGACAATGTCATGTGCCAGCGGCGCCAGAAATCCCGCACCGAAAGCGCGCGGTACGGCGCATCGAAGTTGAACGGCAGGCGCAGCCCGAACATCCGCGCCAGGCCGATTGCCATGTCCGAGTAGCCGGAAAAATCGAAATAGATCTCCAGCGTGTACGCAGCGCAGGCGATCCACGCCTCGGCCGCCGTCAGCGGTATGGTGGCAGCCTGACGGAACAGCGGATCGGCCACCATCGCCAGCGTGTCGGCGAACGCAACCTTCTTGGCCACGCCGATGACGAACAGGGCAAAGCCGCGCGACAGATTCTCCCACATCTCCGGCCGGCGTGGATTGGCCGCGAACTGCGGGATGATCTCGTTATGCCGCACGATCGGCCCGGCAATGAGCTGCGGGAAAAACATCACGAACATGGAAAAATCCAGCAGCCCGTACATGTGCCGGTCGCCACGCCGAAGGTCCATCAGGTACGAAATCTTCTGGAACACGAAAAAGCTGATCCCCAGCGGCAGGATCAGGTGCCAGGCGGTCCAGCTCTCACCCAGCACCCCGTAATACGTGCCGCGAAGGAAGTCGGCATATTTGCAAACCGCCAGAACGCCAAGATTGAGCGCCACCCCGAGCAACGGGATGATACGGAACGGACGCGCGCCGTACCAGCGCGCGATCAGCCAGTTGGCGAGCGTCAGTCCGACCAGCAGCGGGACGAACCGCACATCCCACCAGCCATAGAACACCAGCGACGCGACCACGATCAGCACCTGCCGGGCGGTTCGCCGCCCGGCCAGCAGATAATAAAGCGCCAGCACCAGCGGCAGGAAGCCGCAGATGAAGACCTGCGAGTTGAACAGCATCCGGCAGGCGGCTTACTGGTCGAGCGTTTCCAGCAGGCCGGCCATCAGCGCGGCACGCGGCGCCAGCTCGCGCCAGACGATGTGCTCGTGCGTGGCATGCGCGCCGGCACCCGGACACCCCAGCCCGTCCAGCGTGGGAATCCCCATCGCCGCGGTGAAGTTGCCGTCCGACCCGCCGCCGCGATGCTGCTTGGGCAATGTCATGCCGACATCCGCCGCGATCGCCCGCGCCTTCTGGTACAGCGCGGAGATCCCAGCGGTCTCGGCGAACGGAGGCCGATTCATGCCGCCTTCCACAGTTACGCGGCAGCCGGGCGTGCGCGGGGTGAGCGAAAACAGGGCGGCTTCCATCATCGCACCGTCCTCGATCGAGTTCACCCGCAGATCGATCTCGCACCCCGCCGCCGACGGGATCACGTTCGGCCGCGTACCGCCCCACACCGGCGCCGCGTTCAGCGTAATGCCGCGTTCGATATCCACCATGTCGTGAATGGCCTGGATCTGGTGCGCCAACTCCACGATGGCGGACGCGCCATCCTGAAAATTGCCGCCGGCGTGTGCACCCCGCCCCTGCACGCGCAGCACGAACCGGCCGACCCCCTTGCGCGCGGTGACACAGGCACCGCCGGCGCCGGCCGGTTCGGGGATCAGCACGAAATCCGCCGCCGCCGCCTCGCGTTCGATCAGGCCACGGCTCGTTGGGCTGCCCACCTCCTCGTCCGGGGTCAGCAACAGCACGATCGGCCGCCGCGTCGGCACCTTCTGGCGCAGGATCGAGCGCACCGCGTGCAGCGCCATGAAACTGCCCGCCTTCATGTCATAGATGCCGGGCCCGTGCGCCTTTTCCCCGTTCACCCGGAACGGCATGCCGTTCAATGTGCCGCTCGACCAAACCGTGTCCAGATGTCCGGCGACCAGCACCGCGCGGCCCTCGCCCGGCGTCCGCGCAACCAGGTTGTCGCCGAACCCGTCCCGCCCGGGGATGCGGGTCAGCTCGGCGCCGGCCTGCGCCAGCTCCAACTCCGCGATGTCCATCAGCCGGTTGACCGCCCCGGCATCCGTGGTCGGCGTCTCCAGCCTCACCCAGCCGGCCAACTCATCCAGCAAATCTTCGGAGCGACCGACATCGGTCCGAGGCATCGATCCATCCTGTTCCATGAATACGCGGCGGGTCTTTGCTCTCAAAGCGACAGCTTGTCCACGCATCCGTGCGTGTCCGATAACGCCTGTAGTTTTATACTAACCCGCGTTGATGCTGACCCTTCCCGTCATGGCCGGCCCCTTTCCGTCATGGCCCGCCCCTTCCCGTCATGGCCCGCCCCTTCCCGCCATGTCCGGCCCCTTTCCGTCATGTCCGGCCCCTTTCCGTCATGGCCTGCCCCTTTCCGTCATGGTCTGCCCCTTTCCGTCATGGTCGGCCCCTTTCCGTCATGGCCGGGCTTGTCCGGCTTGTCCCGGCCATCCACGCCTTCGTCGCCCACCGCGCCGCGCGTTCGCTTCACGTTGCTCCGGACAACACCGGCAGGATGGGTCACCCTCAATGTGGTCCGGTATTACCTCCATTTCACGTTGCTGTTCGTTACAATGATAAACATATCGGAGCACTGGACTTTGTGCCGGTACATGGCTGGCAAGCGTCGCGATTGTACGCAAAGCTGGCGCCAGAAGCGATCAGGCGACCGGGGGATCGGGACCGAGATGGCATTGAAACGCATGGTGCTGCAGATCGGCATGGGCACCGATATACGCGGCGCCGACCCCACCAAAGCGGCGGTCCGCGCCTTGCGCGACGCGCTCTGGCATAATGGCGCTGAGCGTGGCCGATGCGCTCGGATTGCCGGTGGAACTCGATGCGGACCGAGATCGTCATCGGCGTGCCCCGGCCGGAGCAGGTCGATCACGCCGCCGTATTGGCGGTACTGCCGCACGGTACCGGAACGGTGCGGGTGGAGGAAGGTGGGCTCGCCATCCCCAACGACGCCGGCACCAACACCACCCTGATCGCGCACGCCGCGGCGATCGTGCGGCTCGACGTGCCGGAAAGCGGCAGGCCATGAACCGCCGCGTCATCCTGGAGCTGGGCAGCGGCAACGATCTGCACGGCGGCGACTACACCAAGGCGGCGATCCGCGCGGTGCAGGACGCCATCCACCATAGCTCGCTGAGCATCATCCGTTCGCTCGGGCTCGATTCCCGCACCATGCAGGTGGAGGTCACGATCGGCGTCCAGCGGCCGGAGCGCGTGGATGCGGCGGCGGTCCAGTCCTCCCTGCCGCACGGCGCCGTCACGGTGCGCGTCGTGAAGGGCGGCCTCGACGTTCCCGACGAAACCGGCAGCGACCTCGCAGTGATCGCCAGCGCGGCGATTTCCGTGCGAATGCAACTTCCCCGCCACGATGGCTGACGTCGCGTTGCATCTGTAACGATCGCTATCCGCACGGGCCGCACCAAACTCGGTCGCGCCTGAGTGTCGCATTCTGTTGGACCGCCGAGCCGCCGGCCGCCGACCGGCAGACATAACTTCAGAATGTTGATTTCGAGGGCCGGACGAAGAGGTTCGTCTTGCTATTCCAGATACGGCGTCAGCACATCTTCGATCCATCTCATGAATGCGCGGACTCGGCGCGACAGATTGCTCCGATGTGCTACGACGAGGGACACGGCGAGCGCCCGGCGACGAAAATCGGGTATGATCTCCACAAGCGCTCCACTCTCCAAGTATTGGCCAATCCCCAGGAGCGGCGCCTGGATCAGGCCAAGGCCGGCGAGGGCAGCGGCTTCGTAGGTCTGCGCGCTGTTGACGTGTAGCGCACCTGGCAACTGAAGCGTCGCGTAGCTGTCGCCGTCCGGATATTCCCATCCGATGGGTCTTGCGCCCAGCATCGTCGAAAAATGAATTGTCCGATGTTCCTGACGCTGGAGATCTTCTAGCGATCGAGGGACGCCATAGCGCGCCAGATAGGCGGGACTGGCAGCGTTGACCATGCGCAACAGGCCCAGCGGGCGGGCAATCAGCGTCTCGTCCCGGATGGGACCAAGTCGCAATACGCAGTCAAACCCCTCTTGAACCAGATCAACTTGCCGATCCTGTACTCGACACCTCCAGCTCCAACTCGGGGTGAGTCGCCATGAAATCCGGCAAGGCCGGCACGATCGTTGTGCGCGCCACCTCGGTCGGAAGATCGACCCGTAAACGCCCGCGAAGTGCCACGCGATCGCCTGCGAACATCGAGTGCAGGTCATCGACTTCAGCAAGCAGATCGCGGGCACGGGCATGAAATGCGCGTCCGTCCTCCGTCAACTGCACGCTGCGCGTCGTCCGGTGCAGGAGCCTGACACCGACATCTTCTTCCAGCTTCCGGACCGCCGTTGAGGCCCTCCCCTTTTGGATGCCCAGGCTATCGGCCGCGTGGGTGAAGCTCCCCATTTCCGCTACCGTTATGAATATGCGGATGGGTTCGAGATTTTGCATTTTCGTGCCTCGGCATTGTTCACCACAGAGAGAACAGTGAGTTCACTTCCTCGGTGTTTATCATACCTAAGAGACACAGTAAGCTCCTGAATATGGGGATCCCCCCATCGGAGAATGACAAGTGTCCGAAACTATGAACCTGCATCACGTGCCTGAAGCTATGACCTTGCATCACAGCCTGTGGGCCGGCCGGATAATGAGCGCGATTGTCGTTATCGCTCTGGTGGCAGACGGCACTATTCAGCTTTTCGCGCCGGCACAGATCGCGAGCATGTTGCAGGAAACCGGGTTCGCGATGGACCTGACCCGTGTCGTGGGTCCGATCATACTCGCCTGCGCCATCCTTTACGCCATCCCGGCCACCGCCGTCCTCGGCGCGATCCTGGTGACGGGCTTTTTGGGAGGTGCCATCTGCGCCCATGTCCGCATTGGTGAGTTGGGGTCGCCGCCGGAAATCATTTCCCTGCTTCTGGGCGCGATGACATGGGGCGGCCTCTACGCGCGCGATCCCCGTATCCGGGCCATTCTGCCGCTCATCCGTTGAACCAACAGGGGCAGTGCTCTGTCCCTCAAGATCAGGAGAAAACACATGTTTTTAGTAATGGGAATCACGGGAAAAGTTGGCGGCGCAACGGCAAAACATCTGTTGGCGCACGGCAAGGAGGTACGCGCGCTCGTCCGCAATCGCGAGAAGGCGGCTAACTGGGCGAACCAGGGCGTGGAACTGGTAGACGGCGATTGGAATGATTCGGCAGCCATCGAGCAAGCGCTCAAAGGCGTCGAAGGCGCGTTCGTCATGTTGCCGGCTGTCTGGGCGCCCTCGCCCGATTACAAAGAAGCCAAGGGCGTGATTGCAAACTATGTCGAGGCGCTCACCAAGGCAGCGCCGCCGCGGGTGGTAGCGCTTTCGTCGATGGGTGCGAACAGAACCAGCGGGCTCGGGATGATCACGGCCTTGTCGCTTCTGGAGCAAGGTTTTCGCGACCTGATATCGCCAATCGCATTTGTGCGCGCAGGCGGATTCTTCGAAAACTTCCTCTACGGCTTGCAGGTCGCCCAGGGCGGAACGCTACCGGTCTACTACAATCCGACAAACCGGAAATCGACCATGGTCGCGACGAACGACATCGGCGCGGAGGTCGCAACCCTTTTGACCGGGCCAGCGTGGTCAGGGCAGCGCGTCGTCGAGCTTGGTTCGATGGTCAGCGCGGATGAAGTCGCGGAGCAATTGGGTGAAGTCCTGAATCTCGACGTGAAAGCCTTTGCAGTCCCGCGTGCAGGGTGGGCGGAAGCGTTCGAGCAATTCGGCATCCCGAAGGGCCACACCGGACCTGCCGAAGAAATGTTTGAGGCCGTGAATGCAGGATGGATGGACCTCGGAGTTGAGGGTACGGAGCACGTAGCGGGTACGACGTCCGCACGCGATGTATTCGAGGCTGCACAGAACGCCGCCAAGGCGTAAGTCCGGGACGGATCAGGCATGAGACGGAGACTGCCCGCTTCTGCGTCGGACGCGTCGCGGGAAGCGCTCAACAGTTCAAAGCAACGCGAAGCGCCTCCACTCCGGAAGATATGACCGTAATGGAACCGCACCGAGAACACCTCATAAAGGCTCTTTATGGAAAAAGGTCAGCCAGCGAGCGGATCGCAGTTCCTCAGGTAGATATTCCCTGCCATCGAATTGAAAGGTTCCAGTCGTCGCCAAGCTCGCCCGTTTTTAGCACGCGAGCACGCGCTTCCTGGTCGCGCTGGGAACTTTGGGAGGAGTTTGCGCCCGCCTCAGGTGACCGTTCCACGAACGAAGACAGCAAAGTGGCCAGTGTCAAGCGTCTTTATCGCCCGAAGCAAGAATTCCCCATAGGCGACCGCGCGTTGTGCGGCTGTTTCAGCCACTTTGATATGTGGTGCGTTCTCTTTGGCCTTTAAACTTATAATCCCAGGAAGGTTGTGACCATCGCCACCCTTTGCAAAATATGTCAAAAGGTTTGCCGGGGCGCTCGCGCTAACTAACGCCTCCCAAATTTCAGTGGAGATTCCCTTCGACCGAACTATCTCAAACGCCTTTTCTAAAACAAGAAGATGCGGGGCAAGATTTTGTCCGCATCTCGGCCACAATATTAGGCATGATTGACTTAATGTCCCTAACGTTGTTCTCGATAAGAGCCGCAAGACGATGAGATTCTTGTAACTGGAGCCTAATGCCAGTCTTGTCCTCGGTTATTACCGCTCCAGCGACTTTTGCCTGAATTTGATCGAAAGCACGACCATAATGGTGGACAGCGCTTTGAAGCCTCAGAAAGCTAATTAAATTAGGGAAGACCTTCTCATACTCGCCGAAGTTAGGGAGCTTGCCAACCTCGGTCTGAAAAGACTCTCTCGTGAGAAAGTCAGGTGGAGGGGGATCGTTGGCTCTGTTAGCTTGTCCCGAAGCGGCTTGCTGAAAGCCGAATGCTGTTAAACCGAACCCGGCTGCAATAGCAGCTCCAATAGCCGCTCCGATGCCTGTCCAACCGGCCGCAGCAGTTGCGACGGCGGTGACGGCCGCTAATCCCGTAAAGTAGATTGCTGCTCCGAGGTCAGTGACGGCATTCTCCTCCGCCTGTTCCTTTAGGACATCGACAACAACCTGTACGCCGATGCTTCCTACCTGAATAGCGTTACCGTCAGGCCCACGCCCGCCGATGATTTCACGGTACACCTGAGGATAGCTGTTTCCATATTGGTCATGAAGCGAGACAAGCAGGACATAGCTTAGCGTGTCAGCAAGTGGCCCATCTATATTATACAGAGTTGGGTCAAACCATTGCCACTGCTGCGTAATCAATCCTGAATCTATCGTCGCGGTTGGTGGAGGTTGCCCTGGCTCTACTCGATTAAGAGTGGTTGGTAGAACGGAAGGTAAAATTGTCCGCACTACTCCTGTATTTGCGTCGGTTTCAGTGAATACTGCGCTGACGATGGTATAGTCCGCGTACTGGCTTGAAATCGCCAAACTTCCTGTTACCGAATACATATCTTTCCAAAACACAAGCGGATCAGCTAGATCAAAAACGGGCATTCCATCTTGCACAACGGTTGGACCAGTGAAGGTAAAATTCATGCTGGGTAAGAGGACCAAAGATGTGTCAGGTAATACATTCATTAAAAATACGATGGTCAATGGGCCGAGGTTTGGGACCTGAGTGCCTGAAGCGTCTACTACCTGTAGCTTAAGCGTCAGAAACTGAAGGCCAACCGTATAAAGAATGTTGGCTGCTTCAGCGGTAGGAGGAATTAATGTGGCGGCTTGGCTTCCGGTTCCATATATGCCCGCGGCAGATGGAAGAGGGCCAACGTAAGTAAATGGAGCGTCATTAGCCAAAAACTCATTGCCAGACGGGTCAGTAACGTAAATATTGACCATTACTGTCGCGTTGGTTACAAAACTTAACCCAGAGTAATATGACCAGACGATAGGGACGGGCTGTCCTGGAATTACAGAGCTGCTTGCGAAAGCAGAAACACTTGGTTGCGCCAATTGTGGGGGTATTTTGGGGGCGAGTGTCAGCACTCGACCCGGCCGAGGTGGGACCGACATGTGTCCACCTTAACCTATGCCATGAGCAAGTTACCGTAGTGGCTGACTGGAATTTGTCAAGCCCATCACGTCCCGCAAGTTAAGCCTTCTGCAAGCTGAGTTCGAACCAATGTTGGTGTTCACCAGGCTGCCCCGAACCGTCGCTGCGGCAGTTTTGCCGGCCAAACAGGGCACTGCTCCAATGCCGCGTGTTGGTCAGATCGGCGATGACGTGTGGGATTGGCGTGATTGACGGCGCGAGCGCATCACCGGGCGCACGGGGTGTCGATGGCCGACGCAAGCGCCATAGGCGACCGAGAGAGCCGCCTGATGCTTGAGGCAGGTGGTCGCGTTGAGCAGTCGCGCAACCTCGTCCCGGCTCAGCGCCACCGGCAGGTTGCGCGGATGCGCCACCCGGATCGCCTTGCGTGCCAGGTCAGGCCGGTCGATCGTGTGCGTGAAGAAGAACCGCAACGCCGAGACGATGCTGTTCATGGTCGGCGTCGGCACGCCGGCGTCACGCTGTTCGATCTGGAAGCGGCGCACGTCATCCGCCGTGGCAGTATCAGGTGAGCGCCGCAGGAACGTTGCGAAGCGTCAGACGTCGCGAATATAGTTGCGCTGTGTCTCGCGCGAGAACCGGCGCACGTTCATATCGTCGATCAAACGTTGGTGCAGTGGGCTGATCGCAGTGGCGGGACTGGGGTCGTTCATTGGGCGGCTCCTCTCGGTTGAAGGAAGCCGAAACGCTCCGCCCGCACCGGGCCGTGCTCAATCGAGGCACACCAGTTGGGCCACTACTCGTCCATCAAAACCCGCACCAATCCCGCGAAGCGGGTTCGTTCTTCGGCCAGCCGCCATCGGCCCCCGTCACCGCATGAACGTCCGCCAAGGGCAGTAACCTGAAATCCCAACCGCCCTATCGCCCCCAGATTGACATTCCGCCACCGGATACCGTCTCCTCCGCCCCAGCCTCTCCACACGCGATCCGGAGGAAAACCGCATGACCGACGCGCCGCCGATCGCGGAAGCGCCACCGCTCGATGGACGCGCAATCGCCGAACTGGCTGAGCGGCTCTCCCAACTGCTGCGCCTCCGCACGCTCCCCATCGGCATGAGGCTATTCGAGGACCTGGACGAGATGGCAAACGTCCCCGGCCTCCGTCGCCCGCCGAAAGGGAAAATCTTCTCCACCTGCCAGCTCGTCACCCAGGCCCGCATGGCCGGCTTTACGCTCGGCATCACCACCGAGAACATCCCCAGCTTCTCAAGCTGCTCCAGCGTCATCGGCCTCGACGCACCCGGCGAGATCTTCACCTCCGGCCGTAAGATGGAGGGCGTGTGGTTCGAGAACCGAGAGGCCGCGGCGGCCCACCAGGCGCAGATGCCGCGCGTGCCGCCGGGGCGCTATCACGGCATGGTGGCGTCGCCGTTGCGCAGCGCCCGGCTCGATCCGCCCGACATCTGCCTTTTCTATGCCAATCCGGCGCAGATGATCCTGTTCATCAACGGCCTGCAATGGCGCAGTTACCGTCGCTACGATTTCAGCATCACCGGCGAGAGCGCCTGCGCCGATAGCTGGGGGCATGCGCTGAAAACGCGGGAGGTCAGCCTGTCCATCCCGTGCTACGCCGAGCGGCGCTACGGCGCGGTGGCGGACGACGAACTGCTGATGGCCTGCCCACCCGACGATCTGCGGCGCGGCGTGGTCGGGTTGCAGGGCCTGTCCAAGGCCGGGCTGCGTTACCCGATCATGCCGTTCGGCCCGCAGGCGGAACCGGCGGAAGGAATGGCAAAGAGCTACGCCGGCAAGAACTGACCGGCAGACCGGAGGACGTGAGATGGATATCCAGGTGTCGCCACTTGCCGTGCAGCTTCCTGAACTGCCGCCGGTCGCCGGCGTGCGGCTCGGCGCCGCGGAGGCCGGCATACGCTACCGCAACCGCACCGACCTGGTGATGATGGAGTTCGCGGCCGGCACCACCGTCGCCGGCGTGTTCACCAGCAACCAGTGCCCGGGAGCACCGGTCGATTGGTGCCGCGCGGCGCTGAAAAGCGGCCGGGCGCGATCGGTCGTGGTGAACGCCGGAAACGCCAACGTCTTCACCGGCCGCGCCGGACGCGAGACATGCGCCGCGACCGCCGCGGCCGCGGCCGAACTGGTGAGCTGCCCGCCCAAACAGGTGTTCATCGCCTCCACCGGCGTAATCGGCGAAGTGTTGCCCCACGAAAAGCTGGTGTCCGCCTTGCCGGCGCTGCATGCCGGCCTCCGCGAGGATGGCTGGGCCGACGCGGCGCGCGGCATCATGACCACCGACACCTTCCCGAAGGGTGCGACACGGCTGGCGCGCATCGGCGACGTGGAGGTGCGGATCAACGGCATCGCCAAGGGCAGCGGGATGATCGCGCCCGACATGGCGACGATGCTGTGCTTTGTCGCCACCGACGCGAAGATTCCAGCGCCGGTTCTGGACGCGCTGCTGCACAAGGGCGTGGAGCGCAGCTTCAACTGCACCACGGTGGATTCCGATACCTCCACCTCCGACACCGTGCTGCTGTTCGCCACCGGCGAGGCGAAGCACCCGCGCGTTCCAGCCGAAGGCGGCCGGGCGCTGACGGACTTCGCCGAAAAACTCAACGATCTGCTGCTCGATCTGGCATTGCAGGTGGTGCGCGACGGCGAGGGGGCACAGAAGCTGATCCGCATCGACGTCACCGGCGCCACCACGGCCCGCTCGGCGAAGCGTGTGGCGATGGCGGTGGCCAATTCGCCGCTGGTAAAGACCGCCATCGCCGGCGAGGACGCGAACTGGGGCCGCATCGTCATGGCCGTCGGAAAGGCCGGCGAGCCGGCGGACCGCGACCGGCTGTCGGTCGGCGTCGGCGGCGTCTGGATGGCGCGCGACGGCGCCGTCGTGCCCGGCTACGACGAAACCCCGGTGGTCCAGCATATGCGCGGGCGCGAGGTCGAGATCGCCATCGACCTGGGCCTGGGGCGCGGCAAGGCAACCGCGTGGACCTGCGACCTGACGCACGGCTACATCGATATCAACGGCTCGTATCGGTCGTAACCGTCGGCGCGACGGCAGCGCTCGTGCGTGCCCTGCCCTTGACACACCGCGGCGCTCGGTCTGGCATCCGCCGCCGGCCACCGGAGGCAGACAGTGCCGCAGCTTTCGCTGCATAGCCCGCTCGGCGATATCAGCGTCTCCGAAGACGCGGGTGCGATCGTCTCGATCGATTGGGGCTGGGGGAGCGACCAGCAGGAAACGCGCGTTGCTGCGCCAGGCGCGCACGCAACTTCTGGCCTATTTCGACCGCGAGCTGACCGAATTCGAACTGCCGCTGGCGCCATTCGGGACCGGCTTTCAGTGCCGTGTCTGGGAAGCACTGCGGCACATCCCGTATGGCGAAACCCGCAGCTACGGCGAGCTGGCTGCCGAGCTCGGCAGTGCTCCGCGGGCTATTGGCCAGGCCAACGCCGCCAACCCGATCCCGATCATCATCCCGTGTCACCGCGTCGTGGCCAGCAGCGGGATCGGTGGTTATTCGGGCGGCGAGGGACTGGCGACCAAGCGCGCCCTGCTGGCACTGGAGACGCAGACCACGACGCTGCTGTAACAGGCACAATATCTGGAGAAGCGCATGACCAAGGCCATCCGCATCCACGCCTATGGCGGCCCTGATGTGATGAAGTGGGAGGATGTCCCCGCCCCCGAACCCGGCCCGGGCGAGGCGCTGGTAAAGCAGGACGCGGTCGGGCTGAACTACATCGACGTGTATTTCCGCACCGGGCTGTACAAGGCACCCAGCCTGCCGGTCACCATCGGGATGGAAGGCGCCGGTGTTGTGGCCGCGGTCGGCTCGGGCGTGACCGATGTCGCGGTGGGCGATCGGGTGGCCTATGCCGGCGCGCTTGGCGCCTACGCGATGACGCGGGTGATCGCCGCCGACCGGCTGGTGAAGCTGCCGGCGGGCATCGATGCCAGGACCGGCGCGGCCATGATGCTGCAAGGCATGACCGCGCAGTACCTGGTCCGCCGCACCTACCAGGTGAAGGCCGGCGACACCATCGTGGTGCATGCTGCCGCCGGCGGGGTAGGGCTGATCCTGTGCCAATGGGCCAGGCATCTCGGCGCGACCGTGATCGGCGTCGTCTCCAGCGACGCGAAGGCTGCTCTCGCGCGGGATCACGGCGCCGCCCACACGGTCGTCGGTTACGAGACGCTGGTGGCGGAGGTAAAGCGTATCACCGGCGGGTCCGGTGTGCCGGTGGTCTACGACAGCATCGGCAAGGAAACCTTCAACGCCAGCCTGGACTCCCTGGCGCCGCGCGGCCTGATGGTGAGCTACGGCAATGCGTCCGGCCCGGTGCCGCCAGTGGACATCAGCATCCTGGCGGCGAAAGGCAGCCTGTATCTGACACGGCCGAGCCTCGCCACCTACACGTCGAAGCGAGCCGACCTGGTGGCCACCGCGAACGATCTGTTCGAGGTCGTGCAGAACGGCGCGGTGAAGATCGAGGTGAACCAGACATTCCCGTTGCAGAACGCGGCCGAGGCGCATGTGGCGCTGGAATCCCGCAAGACCACCGGCAGCACGGTGCTGCTGCCGTAAGCCGACTCGGGGTGAACTTTAGGGGCCTGACCGAGTAGTCAGTCAACGGTGCAATGTGGCACCAACCAGAGTTGATGCTGACCCTTTCCGCCATGGCCGGCGAAGGCCGGCCATCCATGACTTTGTCGCCCACCGCGCCGCTCGTTCGCTTCACGTTGCTCCGGGCAACACCGCAGGATGGGTCATCCTCAATGCGGTCCGGTATAATGCCCGCTCTGGCTGCATGTTCTGTCGATCGCCTGGCTGCTGCCTGAAGCCGCCTGCGCGGGCGCCATAACAGCCAACGAAGTTCGCCATCCGCAGCACATGGAGATCATGAACCTGGTCTCGCCCGCAGCGGCTTGCGAGAACGGGCGTCACTGCGGATTTCCGCCTGCAGCAATTCGCACATCAGTGAGTGTGGGGTTGATACTATACCCCTGCGGGGTATATCCCACGCAGGTCCGTTGCGGGCCTCAAGGGAACAGCATGCACGAAAGCCGCCACGGCGCCGATACCATCGCAGCGGAGGCGGTGACCGATCCGATCTGCGGCATGCGGGTGGACCCTGACAGCTCACCGCATCGAGCGCGGCACGCCGGCCGGATGTTCCATTTCTGCGGCGCGAGCTGCCGGGACAAGTTCCGGGCCGATCCCGCCCGCCACCTCGCACCCCCATCCGAACCGCCGGCACCGACCACCCCCAACGCCATCTACACCTGCCCAATGCACCCGGAGGTCCGGCAGCCCGGGCCGGGCGCCTGCCCGATCTGCGGCATGGCGCTGGAGCCGGAAAGCCCCACCGCGCAGGCGGCGAACCCCGAGCTGGCCGACATGTGGCGCCGGTTCCTCATCGCCCTGTTGCTCGCGGTTCCCGTGGTCGTGCTGGAGATGGCGGGGCATGGCGGCCTGCATCTCCTGCCGCCGGCGATCTCGGTCTGGGTGCAGTTGGTGCTGGCGACGCCGGTGGTGCTGTGGGCCGGCTGGCCGTTCTTCCAACGCGGCTGGGCCTCGGTACGGTCGCGCCATCTCAACATGTTCACGCTGATCGCGCTCGGCACCGGGGTCGCCTGGATTTACAGCGTGGTCGCAACCATCGCGCCGGGGGCGTTCCCTGCCGGCTTCCGCGGCATGGACGGCGTGGTCGCGGTGTATTTCGAGCCAGCGGCGGTGATCGTCGTGCTCGTCCTGCTGGGCCAGGTACTGGAGCTGCGGGCGCGCGAACAGACCGGCAGTGCTATCCGCGGTCTGCTCGACCTGGCGCCGAAGACCGCGCGGCGGCTGCAGGACGATGGCAGCGACGAGACGATCACGCTGGACCAGGTGCGGATCGGCGACCGGCTGCGCGTGCGGCCCGGCGAGGCGGTACCCGTCGATGGCACCGTGCTGGACGGCCGCGGCGCCGTCGACGAATCGATGCTCACCGGTAAATCGCTGCCGGTGGAGAAGCAGCGCGGCGAGCGGCTGATCGCCGGTACGGTGAACGGCACCGGCTCGCTGGTGATGCAGGCGGAGAAGGTTGGCGCAGAAACCATGCTGGCCCGTATCGTCGCCATGGTGGCGGACGCGCAGCGCTCGCGCGCACCGATCCAGCGGGTCGCCGACCAGGTGGCCGGATATTTCGTGCCGGCGGTGGTGGGAGTCGCCGGTACTGGCATTCGCCGGCTGGGCGCTGTGGGGGCCGGCGCCATCATTGGCTTATGCGCTGATCGTGGCGGTGTCGGTGTTGATCATCGCCTGTCCGTGCGCACTCGGGCTGGCCACCCCGATGTCGGTCATGGTCGGCGTCGGCAAGGGCGCCGGAGCGGGCGTGCTGATCCGCTCGGCCGAGGCACTCGAACGGCTCGGAATCGTCGATACGCTCGTGCTCGACAAGACCGGCACGCTGACCGAGGGTAGGCCAAAGGTTGTCGCGGTGCTGCCGGCGCCCGGCTTCACGGAGCCGGAGCTGCTCGTCGCGACGGCCGCGCTGGAGCGGGCGAGCGAGCATCCGCTCGCCGCCGCGATCATCGCCGCCGCCGCCGAACAGGGCCTTGCGATGTCGGAAACGAGCGAGTTCGCCTCGGTGACCGGCAAAGGGGTGACCGGGATCGTGGACGGAAGGCGGATTGCACTCGGCAATGCGCGGCTGATGTCCGACCTGGGGGTGAACGCGGACGAGCTTGCCGCAGTCGCGGACGCCCAGCGCCGCAGCGGCGCGACCGCCCTGTTGCTGGCAATCGACGGCAACCCGGCCGGAGTGATCGCGGTGGCTGATCCGTTACGAACCGGCGCGAAGGAGGCTATCGCCACCCTGCGGGCCATGGGGCTGCGCATCATCATGCTCACCGGCGACAATCGCGCCACGGCGGACGTGGTCGCGCGCCGGCTGGCGATCACCGAACTGGAAGCGGAGCTGCTGCCGGCCGACAAGCAGCACGCCGTCCAGCGGTTGCGCGATGCGGGCCGCACGGTGGCGATGGCGGGCGACGGCGTGAATGATGCGCCGGCGCTGGCCGCGGCCGATGTCGGCATCGCCATGGGCACCGGCACCGATGTGGCGATCCAGAGCGCGGGGGTAACGCTGGTGAAGGGGGATATTGCCGGGATCGTGCGGGCGGTGGTGCTCAGCCGCGCGACCATGCGCAATATCCGGCAGAATCTGTTTTTCGCATTCGTGTACAACAGCGTGGGCGTGCCGGTTGCCGCCGGCGTGCTGTATCCGGCATTCGGGATATTGCTGAACCCGATGGTGGCAGCCCTGGCGATGGCATTGAGCTCGGTGTCGGTGATCGGCAATGCGCTGCGGCTGAAGCGGCTCCACCTGTGAGATCAGCCGGCGTTCTGCCGCAGGCTGCACCAACGAAATAAGGCACGCGCCATCAAATTGACCCTGCCCGCCGCGCTCACTAGCTTCCCTCCGATGTCCGACACATTTGGTAACAGGCCCGTTCCCAAGGCTTGGCCGTTCGAGGAAGCGGCCAAGGTCGCGACACGCCTGGATCGCTCCGGCAAGCGTGAGGCAGTGTTCGAGACCGGCTACGGACCCTCGGGCCTGCCGCATATCGGCACCTTCGGCGAGGTCGCCCGCACGAGTTGGGTGCGGCATGCGTTTACCGAACTCACCGGCCTGCCGTCCCGCCTGATCGCGTTCAGCGACGACATGGATGGGCTGCGCAAGGTGCCGGACAACGTGCCGAACCGCGACATGCTGGCGGGGTATCTCGGCCAGCCGCTGACCCGCATCCCCGACCCGTTCGGAACCCATGAAAGTTTCGGCGCCCACAACAACGCGCAGTTGCGGGCGTTCCTGGATTCGTTCGGGTTCAACGTATGAGTTCGCTTCGTCCAGCGACTATTACGCCGCCGGCCGGTTCGATCCCGCCCTGATCCGCGTGCTGGAGTGCTACGAGCAGGTGATGGCGATCATCCTGCCCACCCTGGGACCGGAGCGACGCGCGACCTATTCGCCCATCCTGCCACTGCACCCGCGCACCGGCCAGGTGATGCAGGTGCCGATGGAACGATACGATCCCGCCGCCGGCACCGTCGTCTGGCGCGATCCCGGCAGCGGCGAAATATTTGAAACCAGCGTGACCTCCGGCGCCTGCAAGCTGCAATGGAAAGCTGACTGGGCCATGCGCTGGTTCGCGCTCGGCATCGATTACGAGATGTCAGGCAAGGACCTGATCGATTCGGTGCGGCTGTCCGGCCGTATCTGCCGCATTCTCGGTGCGCCGCCGCCCGACGGGTTCACCTACGAGCTGTTTTTGGACGAACACGCCCAGAAAATCAGCAAGTCGAAGGGCAACGGACTTTCGGTGCAGGAATGGCTGCACTACGGGCCGCCGCAATCGCTCGCGCAGTTCATGTACAACCAGCCGCAGCGCGCCAAGCGGCTGTATTTCGACGTCATCCCGCGCGCGACCGACGAATACCTGGCCAACGCCGCGCGACTGCCGGCACAGACCGGGGACGAGCAGCGCACCAACCCCGCCTGGCACATCCATGGCGGGCGGCTGCCGAACCATGGCGGCAGCCCGGTCTCGTTCACCATGCTGCTGAACCTCGCCAGCGTGGTGAACGCCGAAACACCGGACCTGCTGTGGGGCTTCATCCGCCGCTACGCGCCGGAGGCATCGCCGGACGGCAACCCGTTCCTGGACAGCCTGGTCGGCCACGCCATCGCCTACTATCGCGACTTCGTTCGTCCGGCGAAACACTACCGCCACCCGACGGAGATGGAACGCGCCGCCCTCGCCGACCTGGCGGAAACGCTGCGCGGCATGGCCCCGGACTCCGATGCCGAGTCGTTGCAGACCGTGGTATATGAAGTCGGCAAACGGCACGCCTTTCCGGAGCTGCGCGCGTGGTTCGCCTGCCTTTATCAGGTTCTGCTCGGGCAGCAGGAAGGGCCGCGGTTCGGGGGGTTCGTCGCCCTGTACGGCATTTCCGAGACAATCGGCCTGATCGAAGCGGCGCTCGCCCGGCCGGCCGACGCAGCATGACCGGATGACAGCCGGCGCGAACGCCGCGAAGCTGCCGGTCGCGTTGCGCCACCTGCCGGCGCTGCTCGGGGTCGTTCTGCTGTTCGGCGCGATCTATGCGGCCCAGCGCGTGTTCCGCCACCTGCGGCTGGATGACATCGGCCACGCACTGGGAGCAATCCCGCCCTGGGCACTGGGCCTGTCGTTCGCGTTCACGGTGCTGTCTTATGCCGTGCTGACGATTTACGACTGGCTGGGCACCATCTACGCCGGGCACAAGGTGCCGTACGGGCGGGTCGCGTTCGCCTCGTTCTGTGCCTACGCGCTGTCGCACAATCTGGGCTTCTCGGCGGTGTCGGGGGCCGCGGTACGGTATCGGCTGTACGCCCATTGGGGCCTCACGCCGGTGCAGATCGCCAAGATCGTGGCATTCTGCAGCCTGACCTTCGGCCTGGGCGGCATGGTGTTGGGCGGGGCCATCCTGTTCATCGAGCCACGGTCGGTCCCGTTCTTCGGTGAGCACCTGCCGCGCTGGCTGCTCTACGCGGTGGCCGCGCTGCTCTGGGCGATCGTCGCTACTTACGTGCTCCTGGCGCGCGTGTTCGGCACCGTGCACCTGTTCGGCCACGTGACGGAGCTGCCCGGCTGGCGGATGGCGATCATGCAGGTGGCGCTTGCCACCGCCGATGTCGCCATCACGGCCTCGATCTTCTGGGTGCTGCTGCCGCACACGTCGCAGTTGACCTGGCTGGTGTTCCTCGGCGTCTATGTCGGTTCATACACCGCCGGTCTGGCCGCCAACCTGCCGGGCGGGCTCGGTGTGTTCGACAGCGTGCTGCTGTTCGGGCTGGCACCCTTCCTGCCGGCACCCCGCATCGTTGCGGCGATCGTGATATTCCGGCTGTATTACTACGTCATTCCGCTGTTCCTGGCCGGCTGCCTGTTCGCCGCCAACGAAATGGTGCTGCGCGGCGGCGTGCTGCTGGGACGCATCGGACGAATCAGCGGTGTGGCGGCGATCAGCCGATGGAGCGAGCCCGACCTGGCGGTGGCGGCGAGCACCGGAGCAGTGACGCTGTCCGGCATTCTGCTGCTGGGCGTGGGACTGCTGTCGCCGCGCTACCCGGATTTGTCCTGGGCCGATCCGGACCTGGCGGATTTTGCCGTTCGCGCCGGCCAGTTCGTGCCCTCGTTGATCGGCGCCGGGCTGATTGTTCTGGTGATCGGGCTGATCCACCGGGTCAATCTCGCCTGGGGCCTGACGCTGCTGCTGCTGGTCGGTGGGGCGGCCTTCATCCTGGCCGAGCGCGAGCATGTCTGGATCGCCGCCGTCCTGGTGCTGTCGGCGACCCTGCTGATGCCGTTCCGTAGCTGTTTCTACCGTCATGCGCGATTATTGAGTGGCCCACTCGATCCCTCCACGGCGATCTCGCTGCTGGCCTTGGTCGTGTGCGTGCTGGCGCTGGCCGGTTTCCGCCGTCGTGTGCATGGCGTGCCGAACAACGCGTGGTGGGAGATCATTCTGTCGGACCAGATGCCCTGGGGGCTGCGCGCCAGCGTCGGATTGACGGTCGCACTGGCGCTGTTTGCGGTCTGGTTCCTGGTGCGGCCGTGCCGCGTGTCGTGGCATCGGTGGGATGCGGACGAACGGGCGCGGCTGGCCAGCCTGGGCATGCAGCCGCCGCCCGGCGTCGAAGGCGTCGTCTGGGGGGAATCGGAACGCGCCGCGATCGGATTCCGCCGGGTCGGGCGGGTGCTGCTGGCCCTCGGTGATCCGGCCGGGGCACAAGGCGATCGGGTTTCCGCGATCTGGCGGATGCGCGACCTGGCGCGGCAGGAGGGTCTGGATCCGGCCGTATGGGCGGCCGGACCGGAGTTGCTGAGCGTGTACAGCGATCTGGGGTTGGCGGCGCTGCCGCTTGGCCCCGACGGGCTGCCGCTGCCGGAAGCGCCGGACGAAACGCCAGCCGCCTTGCAATATCTGGTCTGCATCGCGGAGCGGGATTTGGGCATCTTGCTGCCCCTGCTGCCGGAGCTGGCCGGCAGGGCTGCGGCGATGGGCTGATCCGGGCACCGAAGTTAACGACCTGTAGAGACCGAGCGGCGCAGTCTGGGCCAGGAGGCCGCTCGTGCAGCATGTCCTGGCCGCGCAGCAGGGCCGATTCGCGCTCTGGCTGCCGGTGTTCATGGGCGCCGGCACGCTGTTGTATTTCTCCCTCCGGTTCGAGCCGCCCCTCTGGGCAGGTGCAGCAATCGGCATCCCGACCGCGCTTGCCATCGTTGTCGCCCGAGGCTGGATGCGGATGCTGCTGGCGCCCGTGGTCGCGGCGACGCTCGGATTTGGCGCCGCGCAACTGGCGACCGCCCGCGCCCCGTTGCTGGAGGCCCTGCCGCGTCAGGCGGTGCGGATCACTGGCGTGGTCAGTGGCGTGGAGATGCTGCCGGAAGGCCGCCGGATCACGCTGAACCACGCGCGACTGGAACCCGGCGGGGCACTGCGACGGGCCATCCGGGTGCGGCTGCGCAACCAGGATCCGACCCCGATCGAGGCGGGCGACAGCATCGACGTCCGTGCCCTGGTGCAGGCCCCCTCGCCGCCCGCCTATCCCGGTGCCTGGGATTTGCAGCGGGACGCGTTCTACAGCGGATTGGCGGGGTACGGGTTCGCCCTCGGGCCGGCGGGGCTGATCTCCCGCCAGCCGGTCACCGGATTTGCCGGCTGGGTGCAGACCCTGCGGGAGACGATCGCGCGCCGCTACCAGGCGGTTCTGCCGGGCGCGCCGGGGGCGGTCGGAGCGACCCTGCTGACCGGCGTGCCGTCCTCGATCCCGGAGGCCGACCGGGACGCATTTCGTGCCTCCGGGCTGGCGCATCTGCTCGCGGTGGCGGGGTTGCATATCGGCATTGTCATGGGGCTCGCTTTCGGCGCCACCAGGCTGGTGCTGGTGCTGTGGGAGCACTCCGCGTTGCGCTGGCCAACCAAGCAGATCGCCGCCGTCGTCGCCCTGATTGCCGGCGGGCTGTACATGGTGCTGACCGGCATGCACGTGCCGATCATCCGCAGCTTCGCCATGGCGGGGCTGTTCACGCTGGCGGTGCTGACCGGGCGGCGGGTGGTTTCATTGCGCGGGCTGGCGGTGGCGGCGACAGTGTTGATCCTGGTCGAGCCGCAGCAGGTTCCGGGCGTATCGTTTCAAATGAGCTTTGCCGCCGTGCTGGCGCTGATCGCCGGATATGAGGCACTGCGCCCGCACCTGCATGCCCTGTATGGCGACGGCGCGCGGTGGCGGCGGGGGGTGCTGCACCTGGTGGCGCTGGCGCTGACCTCGGCGCTCGCCGGTACCGCGTCGGCGCCGTTCGGCGCTTACCATTTCGGGCGCATCCAGCTCTATTTCATTCCCGCCAACATGATCGCGGTGCCACTGACGGCGCTGTGGGTTATGCCGGCCGGGTTGATCGGGCTGCTGCTGATGCCGCTTGGGCTGGAGCGGGTGGCGCTGGTACCAATGGGATGGGGCCTGGATGCGATCCTGTGGGTGGCGCGCACCACCGCGGCGCTGCCCCGGGCGACGGTGGACGTGCCGCATATGCCCGCCTGGGGACTGGCGCTGGTCGGGCTCGGGATGGCGTGGGCGGGACTGTGGCGCGGGCGGATCCGCCTGGCGGGCGTCGTTGTGCTGGCAGCCGGGTTAGTTTCTCCTGCAATCGTCCGGCCGCCCGACCTGCTGGTCTCCGCCGATGCACGGATGATCGGGGTACGCACGCCGGCCGGAATGTTCGTCGAGCGCAAGGCGGGGGCATCGAAATTCACCCGCGATGCGTGGCGACAATACTGGGCGGATGGACCCCCGATGCGACTGCCCCAGGTCGGGCAGGTCGCCGATGGTGCGATCGCGTGCACGGCGGCGGCATGCACAATCCAGGTTGGACCAGGGCCTGGGGGGCTGCTGCTGCGCAATGGCAAGGCGACGGATTGCGCGCTGTCGGTGCTGGTCACGCTGGGATGGGAGCACGGCACGGCGTGCCACGGGGTTCCAACGGTCGATCGGGGCATGCTGCTGCGCGATGGCGCAGCCGCGATCTGGCTGGAAGCCGCCGGCGCGCGCGTGGTCACGGACCGGGACGTGCGGGGGCAACGGCCCTGGATACCGGGGGCGCGGGCAGCGCGGCCATGGACCTCCGATCTGCCGCTCGCCCCGGCCGGGGCATAGGCGTCTGCGACCCCGATCTCGCCAGCCCCTACCCCATCCCCTCAAGCCACTGTTCCGCCGCCGTCCGCCCACCGTCGCACAGCCGCTGCAAAAACGGCCACGACGTATCCAGCGCGCTCGCCTGTGCCAGGTCTCCGATCGCCTCGGGCGCCGCGATCTCATGGAACCGCAGCGCGTCCAGCTTGCGGCACAGCTCCGACCGGAAGATCCGCCGCCGCCCGCAGGCCCGTCGCAGATCCTCCACCGCCTCCTGCTCGCGCAGCAGCGATGCGTTGAACCCGATCTCCCGCACGCGCCGTGAAATCTCGTGCGACAGGTGCGGCACGCTCTCATGCAGGTCCGGCACCAGCCGCACCAGCAGGATATCCTCCGCCTCCGTATCGATCACCAATTGCCGCAACGGCGGATTGGCGCTGTATCCCCCATCCCAGTACGCTTCCCCCTCGATCTGCACCGCGTGTTGCAGGAACGGCAGGCAGGCCGAGGCCAGCACCGCGTCCAGCGTCACCTCGTCCTCCCGAAACAGCCGCGCATGCCCATCCCGCACCCGGGTCGCGGCAATCAGCAGCCGTACCGGAGACCCCGCCCGCAGCCGCGCGAAATCCACCATCTCGGCGAGCAGGTCGCGCAACGGGTTCAGCCCCAGCGGATTGAGCTGAGACGGCGAGCCCATTCGGCTCATCAGCGCCTCCAGGCTCCATGACGCCATCGGCCCGATGGCGAACCCGCCCGCGCCGACCCGGCTCCAGAATTGCCGCAGCCGTGCCCGTGCGCCGAGGCGCCCACCCTCGATCAGGCCGTCGGCCACCAACACCGCGTTCACCGCGCCGGCGCTCGCCCCGCTGATCACATCCAGGGAGACCTTCGCCTCCAGCAGCCGGTCCAGCACCCCCCAGGTGAAGGCACCGAACGAGCCGCCCCCCTGAAGTCCCAGCGACATGCAACAACGCGTTCCAAGTAGCTGATCTGTCAAAATTCCGCTCCGTCATAATGGCAAGGCGAACGCAATATTGGCACCTCCTGATCGGGATTTGCTGCATCGCAGCAATTCGTGATCCTGGCAGAGACTCGCAACCCCGAGGGATGTTCAAGCGCTCTTCATTGAACTACCCCTCCACGAGGCGAGGCTTCGATGCCCGACAACCCGTTGATCGACACCCCCGAACACGAACAGCGCATCCGCGAACGGGCCTATCATCTGTGGCAGGCGGACGGTTCTCCGCACGGCCGCGACACGGAGGTACCGGGAACGGGCGCGCGAACTGGTCGGGATGGAGGACAGCGCGGGCTCCGGCCTGCTGCCCAATCCCGAGACCCATCCCACCATGCTATCAGGCCAAACGGAGGGCGTTGAGGAAGCCGAAATCCAGCAAAACTACGGCGAATTCCCTGATCGTTTCGCCGATCAGGGGGAATGGCAGCAAACCCCTGAGGCTCGCCACAGCAAACGCGGCCGCCGGCGGAGGCAAGCAAGATCGGCGATCGCCGGTACTCCAAAGCCCGCCGGGTCCAGCTAATCGGGCGGCTGGCACGCATCTGCCTGCCGCAGCATACTTGCTGCATGACGCTGATCGAACCCGCCTTGCTGCAAACCGCCGCGACGCTGTTGCAGGAATGCCGCGCCCGCGGGCTGAAGCTCGCTACGGTGGAAAGCTGCACCGGCGGGCTGATTGCCGCGGTGCTGACCGCGATACCCGGCTCGTCCGACGTGGTCGAACGCGGTTTCGTAACCTACTCCGATGAAGCCAAGGCCGAGCTGGTCGGCGTACCCCTGGCGCTGATTGCCGAGCATGGGGCGGTCAGCGAGCCGGTGGCGCGCCAGATGGCGGAAGGCGGAGCGGTGCACTCGCCGGCCGATATCGTCGTGTCGGTAACCGGCGTGGCCGGCCCAGGCGGCGGAAGCGCAGCCAAACCGGTCGGCCTGGTCTGGTTCGGCCTCGCCCGCCGCGATGGTCCAACGCTTACCGAACGCCAGATTTTCCCCGGCGACCGCACCCTGGTCCGCGCCGCCACGGTCGAGCGAGCCTTCGCGCTGATCCGCGCCGCACTATCGGTGCCGCCCCGGCACTCGCCATGAAACGACAGCCTCGGATCGCCCTTCCCGCGACAGCCGCAGCCGCCGGCGAAGCGCGACGAAACCCGCCCGGTCACCGTATGGGGTCGTTCGGAAACAACCGCGTCATCCCGATAGGGGTCGGGAAGGCTTGCCTCCCCGCCCTCCGAACCGTGCGTGCGGTTTTCCCGCACACGGCTCTCCAGTTGTTGGTTTCCTCATCGGGAGTGTCTCGCCTGCTCGAAGGCGGTGCGAAGGGTGAGCAGCCCATGAGCAGCGAAGAAGGCATTGGGCCAGCGTTGGTGATCGGCCGCGCATCGCCCGATGCCGGGGCGCTTCTCCTGCTTGCGCAGGATGGCGCGGAGGCGTCGGCGCACGAAGCCGTCGAGGACGCCGTACAAAGCTGGCGTGGCATGCTTGAAGTAGCCAAACCATCCCCGAAGTATCGGGTTGAGGTCGTGAATGATCCGCCCGAGGCTGTCGCCTCGGCTACGGAGCGTTCGCGCCCTCACCTTGTCCTTCAGCGCCTTCAGGCTCTTCTTGCGAACCAGCCGTCGGCCTGCCTCGAACCGGTAGCCGAGGAAGTCGAACCCCCGCCCCGGTTGTTGGCAGTCACCGATCCGCGTCTTGTCCGGGTGCAGCGTAAGCCCGTTCTCCGCCACCCATGCCTGCACGTCGTGCAGGGCAGCCTCGGCCTCCGCTTGCGTGCGGCACAGGATCACGAAGTCATCGGCATAGCGCACCATCCGTCGTCCGCTCCGCTGCATCAGACAATCCAGCGGATGCAGATACAGGTTGGCCAGCAGCGGCGAGATCACCGCGCCTTGCGGCGTGCCGCTCGTCGGTTGCCACCGTTCCATGCCCTTCATGATGTCCTGCCGCAGGAAGCTCTCGATCAGCGCCAGCACGCGGCCATCGCTGATCGATGCTTCCACCAGGGTCATCAGCCGTTCGTGCGGGATCGTGTCGAAGTAGCTCGCGAGGTCGGCGTCCACCACGAAGGTGAACCCCTCTTTCACCAGCCGATCGACTTCCCGCAGCGCCTCCTTGCAATGCCGTCCCGGACGGAAGCCGTAGCTACCCGGCCGGAACTGCACCTCAAAGATTGGCTCAATGACCATCTTCAGAGCCGTCTGCACGATACGGTCCTTGATCGTCGGTATCCCCAGCGGCCGAGTTCGTCCATCGCCCTTGGGAATCTCCACCCGCTTGACCGGGCTCGGCCGGTAGCTGCCGTCCTTCAGATCGTCATGAAGCTCGTGCAGATACCGTTCCGCCTGCGCCGCGAACCGCTCGATGCTCTGGCCATCCACCCCCGACGCCCCCTTGTTCCGCGCGACTTTCCGCCATGCGCCGTCGAGAGTTGTCGGTCGGATGACCTTGTCCACCAGGCTGAACCATTTGCCTCCTGTGACGCCGTTGTCCAGCGCCGACACCATGCGCTCTGTCCAGATCGAAGCTTCCACCCACCACCATTGGCGCTCGTGGGTCTCTGTCCCTTGCTTAGTCCGATCGGGCACTGCCGAGACTGTTCCTTGCTCCATCCCAGACCTCGCACATCCAACTTCCTGCCTCCCTTCCCTCGGAGCGGTTTTGCTTCCCGTTCCTTCGCCGCTGTTCGCAGCCTCGGTACTATGAAGGCTCTGACTCCTGTCCATCTCACCCCGATCGACAGGTCTCTCCGCTTACTCCGCCTTGCCGTCCCAACATTCCGTCCTCAACCACGCGGGCTGCCCTCCGGTCGCTTTATCAGTCGCCTCAGCGCCAGCGGTTGCTTCCAGGCTTCGCCACAAATGAGCAGGCTCGCCGCAGCTTCACGCCGAATCAGGTTCGTTATCCTACGGACTGTCGGTTCCCCTCCGGTTGCTCTCCACCCCGCCTTGCGGCGACGCAGTTACCTTCGAATACAGAGCCTGCGACAGGCTCTCGCACGGACTTCGCACCGTGCTGACAAAGCGTCCTCGCGGACGCACTCATTCCCGCGAATGCGGGAATCCCGCCGCCCGCTGGATTCCCGCTTCGCGGGAATGACGGTCGATTCGGTTATTTCATGACGAGCCCAGATGACACCACCCATTCGCGGCTTCTGCCGTAATTCAGGATGACTGAAACAATCCTGCCCGAGACGTCATCACGACATCCGACCGCCCGTGCCCACGTCCTACCGCTGCTCGATCGCATCGGTGTGGTCGCCGCGCTGGCGACGCCGCTTCTGTTGCTGCACGCGCCCAGCGCCGCCGAGGGGACTATCGCGCTTACTGGCCTCTGCTTCCTCGGCCGTGCCGCGCTGCTGCGCGACTGGCGTTGGCTCCGAACTGCCTGGGTCCCAGTTGCTCTCGCCTGGTGGGCATGGATCACGTTCTGCTCACTGCCCGTCCCGGCGCTCGGTCTCGGCCCAGGAGGCGTTCATTCGCTTATCGAATCCGTTGCCGTCGTCCGGTTCCTGCTGTTCGCCGCCGCGTTGGAGCACTGGATCCTCCGCCCGCCCGGCCCCCGTCGCTGGCTGTTCTGGATCGTTGCCGCCGCCGCGGCATGGATCGCCCTGGAATCGCTCCAGCAATTGCTGACCGGACGCAACCTGCTCGGCTACCCGCGCGGCGGCGATGGCGAGCTGACCGGCCCGTTCCGCAAACCCCGCGCCGGTCCGCCGCTGTCTCGCATCCTGTTCCCGGCGATTCTTCCGCTCGCCGCCGGCCTGCTCGAACGCCGCCGTATTTTCCCCGCTCTCGGCAGCTACGCGCTGCTGCTGGGTGGCGTGATGATCATGGTGCTGATCGGTCAACGCATGCCGCTGATGCTGACCGGGCTCGGCCTGGTCGTGGCCGCCATCCTCCTGCCGCGGCTGCGGCCGGTGGTGATCGCGGCCGGGCTCGCCGGGTTAGTTCTCGTCGGCACGTCGGCCGTCGTGTCGCCTCCCACCTATCACCGGCTGGTCCTGAAATTCAGCCAGCAGATGGAATCGTTCCCCACCAGCCAGTACGGCCAGCTCTACGCCCGCGCCTGGCATATCGGGCAGGCGCGCCCGCTGGTCGGCCGCGGCTTCGACGGGTTCCGCACCGGCTGCCCGATGCCACGTTATTTCGGCCCCAGCTTCGACGGCCGCCAGCCGCAGGGCGGAGGCGACGACATCTGTGCCGCCCACCCGCATAATTTTTACGCCCAGGCGCTCGACGACGGCGGCTTCCCCGGGCTGCTGCTGTTCTGCGCCACCGTGCTGGCCTGGCTGGCGCCGCTCGCCCGTGGCCTGTGGCGACACCCAGCGCCGCTCCGTGTCGCGCTGTTCGCCAGCGTCCTGGTTCAGCTCTGGCCGCTCGCCTCCACCAGCGATTTCGTCAATATGCCCATGGGCGGCTGGCTGTTCCTGCTGCTCGGCTGGGCCCTGGCGGAGGCCCGCTGGCCGGCCCCGTCCGGACCTGCCAAACTCGCCGCGCGAACCGAGCACCGCATCCCGGAGCCTGTCGCTGAGCGACCCTGACCGCACCGCCGTCATCCAACCGCTGCCCGGAATCGGCGACATGATCTGGCATCTGCCGCACATTCGGGCGCTGGCAGCGCGCTGGGGCAGCCCGGTGCTTCTGGTCGCCAAGCCGCGTTCCGCCGCCGACCAGTTGTTTGCCGCTGAAAGCACCGTGGCCGACGTGCTGTGGATGGACCGCAACCCGGAGAATCGCACTGGCCGCCATGACGGGCCGGCCGGCCTGCTGCGGCTGGTGGCCGCCCTGCGCGCCCGCCGCCTGCGTCGCGCGATCCTGCTGCACCACAGCCGCACGCTGGCCTTGGCCATGCTGGCCGCCGGCATCACCGAGCGGTACGGCTACGGGTTCCCCACCCAGCGCCCGTTCCTCAACCGCCCGCCATTCCTGCCCAACGCGTCGCAGAGCCTGCACCCTTACGATCAGGCGACCGCCTGGCTCGCTGCGGCCGGCATCCCCTTGGCAGACCCGGAACCAAGGCTGCCGATCAGCCCGCGCGCCCGCCGTGCCGTGCGCGAACGCCTGGGCCCGGCTCGCGGCGGACTGCTGCTGTTCGGGATCGGCAGCTCCGAGCCCTACAAGCAGTGGGGCGCCGATCGTTTCGCCATGCTGGCCGCCGCGCTGGCCCAGGCCGGCTGGCGCCGTTTCGCCCTGGCCGGCGGCGTGGCCGAGGCCACTCTGGCGGCGGAGATCTGCACCCGCTTAGCCGATACGGCCGAAATCATCCCGGCGATCGCCTGGACGCTTCCGGAGTTGGCCGCGCTGGCCGCCGAATTCGGCATTCTACGTCGGCAACGACACTGGCGTGCTGAACCTCGCCGCCGCGGTCGGGCTGCGCAGTTACGGCCTGTTCGGGGCGGTGCCGCCGTTCCATCATGCCAGCCGGATCGTGCCCGTCCTGCCGCCGGACGGCCGCGTTTCGCTAGAGGACGGAATGGCCCGGATCACGCCCAAATCCGTGCTCGCCGCGATCCGTACCGATCGCGGATCGCTGGCGCCGCTCGGCGGCTCGGACGCGGTGGCGTAGCGAACGCCCAACCAGATCGCGCCAGTATATGACCCTGACCCGTACCGCACCTCACCGGACGTGTGGTGTCGTAATCGACGCGGCAGCTTGACCTCCGTGGTTCTCCGTGTGTCCTTCGTGGTCCTCCGTGTGAACCTCTTCCCCCGTTTCACGCTGCGCCGGACCTGTACGCAATCAGAGCCACAGTCGAATGTCCCAGCTCTACCTCGAAGACCTTCACATCGGTCAGCGCTTCCGCAGCGAAACAGCCGAGCTGACTGCCGCCGAAATCCGCGATTTCGCCGCCCAGTGGGACCCGCAACCGTTTCACCTGGACGAAACCGCCGCCCGCCAGTCGCTGTTCGGTGGCTTGGCCGCCAGCGGCTGGCACACCGCCGCGATCAGCATGCGGCTGCTCGTCGCCGGAGGGCTGCCGTTGGCCAGCGGCATCATCGGTACCGGCGGTGAGCTGCTCTGGCTCAAGCCCGTCCGCCCTGGCGACACACTGCACGTCGAAACCGAAATCCTCGACATCGTCCCGTCCCGCTCCCACCCCGATCGCGGCATGGTCCAGGTGCGCTGCGTCACCCTGAACCAGCACGACGAAACAGTGCAGAGCTTCTCCCCGAAGTTGGTGGTGATGCGCCACCCCGCTCACGCAGTTACCAATGTACCATAACGGTCTTTCCGGGAGCACATAGTGCTTGCCTGATCAGAGCGCGATCATCTGAAACCAACCGCCCCGAAGGGCAGACCCATTCCCGTTCCCCCGTCATTCGCCGCCCCCCGTCATTCCCGCGAAAGCGCGCGAAAGCGGGAATCCAGCGGTAGTCCGTGCAACCATGACCGCCTCATGGTCACCTGCGCGAACCTGACGAAGGAGCGTAAACCTCTCGAACGGCTGATATGATACCATCACGACCGGGCCATCCACGTCGTGCCGCCGCGGCAGCAACCACCCCATCACCCCGCTGCCATGAGTTCTCATCGCTGCCCGGCTATCCCGTCAGCACCTCGATCCGACGGTGGACGATATTGCTGCGGTTCCACGTGTAAGCGACCTGCAGCGCGTCGCCGGCCGCAATGATCGCCGGATAGGAGAACTCGCCCTCCTCGCTCTCAAGCCTCAGCAGCTCCGACCACCGCCGGCCGTTATCATCCGAAACCAGCAACGCGAGCGGCGAACGCGCCGCCCAGTTGCCGCCGACCGGATTGCACGCAAGCACCAGCCCGCCATCCGCAAGTTTCGCCAGATCGAGCCCGCTGTTGTTGTTCGGCAGATCCGTGGCGTACGCCGGGCACCAGCTCCGGCCGCCATCCGTCGAATCACTGCGATAGATAAACCCTCGCGTGCTCCGAAGCAGCATGTGCACATGCCCCGCCGCGCTCTCCCACAGCGTCGGCTGGATCACCCCGTCCCAGGCAAACGTCCGCGACGTGTCGGTCTCCCACAGCACATGCTCGTCGAGTCCGCGCCAGCTCGTGCCCGCGGACGCCGCTCCGCCCGCGCGGTGCGCGATCGGAACATCGTGCCGCCGCCAAATCATCCCCTTGTCGGAGGAGTGATCGGCAAACGCATCCCAGTGCCGGTCGTCCTCGATGGAGCCGCCGGCCAGCCAACTGCCATCGGAAAGCACGATCGGCTTGTTCTTCACCGGCCCGCGCGGCGCGGCGTCACCCGGCACGAGAAGGCGCGGCGTGCTCCATCGCGCGCCGCCATCCCCGGATTGCGCGACGCGGGTGATCCAACCATGCACCGTCGCCCCGACTTTGTAGAACAGCCAGACCCGCGTGCCCTCCGCATGGAGCACCGGGTTCCAGTGCGCCAACCCCGGCTCCGCGAACAGCCGCGACGGCTCGCCCCATTCCCCGCCCGAGCACCGGCAGCACCAGATGGCAGTATCCCCGCAGCCTTCCCGGCTTCCGGCAAAGAACGCGACCAGCAGATCGCCGTCAGGCAGGGCGGCAATCGTCGCGGCGTGGCATTGCTCGAAACGGGCTGCCCCGCCAGGGATAAGGAACTGTCGTGGCCCCGCCCGAAGCATCGGTGGCGTCAGGCCGCCGCGCTCTGCTGCAGCCCGCGCAGCCCCTCCGCCACGCGCGCGCCAACCGCCGGGGACGCCGCGCACAGCGGCGGCCGCACCGGCGCCAGCCATCGCGGCCAGTCTGCGCTGCCAGCGTCGCCTTCAGCCCGGGCAGGAACGGAGCACTCATCAGTTGCTGCGCGCGGCGCATCTTCGCCTCCGCCTCCCCACCGCGGAACATGGCCCGAACCAGGTGCGGCGCGATGTTGCCCATGCCGCAGATCGTCCCGGTGCCGCCTTCCGCGAGGGCACGCCCGATATCGGCCTCATTGCCGACCGTCACCGCCAGGTCCGGCGCCGCCGCGCGGAAAGCCCGGAACTGCGCGAAGTCCGCCGAGCTGTCCTTCACCCCCGCCAGGACACGCCCATAGCGCGCGCGCAGCCGCGCCGCGACCTCGGGTGGCACGGCCACGCCGGAGACCTGCGGGATGTGATACAGCGTCGCCCGCAGCGCATCGTCGCCGACCCCGTCCAGGACCGCGGCGAACGCGGCCTCGATCCCCTCCGGCGTCACCTCCCGATAGAAATAGGGCGGCAGCATCAGCACCTGCGTCAGGCCGAGCGCACGCACCGCCCGGATGAATGCGATACCGTCGCTGATCGCCGGGAAGCCTGCGCCCAACGCCAGCCGCTCCGGCGCAATGCCACCGGCGAGCATCGCCTCGGTTGCCGCCAGCCGCTCAGCCCCGTTGAACGACGTGCCCTCACCTGTGGTGCCGAACAACACCACGCCTTCGACCGTCTGATCGAACAGGAAGCGCATATGCCGCAGCATCTCCGCGTGGTCGATATCGCCAGCCGCCGTCAGCGGCGTCGCCAGCGCAACCCAGAAACCGCCAATGCCATCACGCATTCTTCTCTCCGCTCATGTCTATCCTTTGACGCCGCCCGCCATCAGCCCGGACACGAACCAGCGTTGCAGCAGCGCATAAATTATCATCGGGATCACCCCGATAAGGGTCAGGATCGCGAACAGCTTGCCGGGGTCGGCCATATATGGCCCCTCGAAATACAGCGGCGCCAGCGGCAGCGTCTTCATCTCGTTGCGAGACATGATCACCAGCGCGAGGAAAAATTCGTTCCATGAGAACAGGAACTGCCACACCGCAACCACCAGCAGCGCCGGTCGCACCAGCGGTGCGACCACACGCAGCAGCACGGACAGCGAACCGGCGCCGTCGATGATCGCCGCTTCCTCCAGCTCCACCGGTACGCCGTCCATCGCCCCCTTCACGATCACCGTGCCGAACGCGATGCCCAGCGCCGTTTCCGGCCCGATCAGGCCCAGATATGAATTGGTCAGCCCGATCACGCGCAGCAGCACGGTGATCGGGATCAGCAGCGAGGCCAGCGGCAGCAGCAGCGCGCTCATCACGATCAGCAGGATGATATGTCCGCCGCGCACTTTCAGCCGGGAGATCGCATAGGCAAGACACACCGCACATGCCAGCGTGGCCGCGACCGTTGCCAGCGAGATGACGACCGAGTTCACGAAAAACCGGACGAAATCGCCATGCATCAGTACCGCGGCGTAATTCGCCAGAGTCGGGTGCGGCGCGATCAGCACTGGTGAAAAACTGTCCTCGCTGTGCCGGACCGAGATATCCACCATGTAAATGGTCGGCAGCAGACTGAGCGCGCAGGCCACCCCAAGCACCACGTACGCGATCGACCGGGACGGGCGCAGGCGCCGCCGCCGTGTCACGCCAGTTTCCTGCGTAGGGGAATCATGCGACCGCTGGCGATCGCATACTCTATCGCCACCAGCACCAGGGCCAGCACGAACAGCACCACCGCCACGGTGGAGGCATAGTCCATGCGATTCTGTTCGAACCCCGTCTGGAAGATATACGTCGCCAGCGTCTGGGAGGCATTGGCCGGGCCGCCCTCCGTCATCAGGTAGATCAGCGGAAATTGCTGCAGCGCCTGGATCGTTCCGAGTACCACCAGCGACACATGCGTCGCACCCAGCATGGGCCAGATGATGTAGCGCATCCGTGCGAACCCGGTGGCGCCGTCGATCGCCGCCGCCGCCAGGATCTCCGTATCGATCTGCGCAATTCCCACGCAGTACATCAGCACGAAGAACCCGCACCACTGCCACACGTTCACCGCGATCACACCCAGCGTCGCCCACTGCGGGGTGCCGAGAATTGCCGGGAAATGGTCAGCGAGGCCCAGCCAGTTGAACAGCCCGAACAGCAATCCGTAGTCCGGCGCATAGATGGTGGTGAACACCAGCGCGATCACCGAGGGTGTCACCACCATCGGCAGGAACAGCAGCGTCCGGAACAGCGGCCGCCACCGCTCGATATAGAGCTCGATCAGCACCGCAAGCGGAAACCCGATGGCAATTTCCGCCGCGATGCTGACCACGACCCAGATGATCGAATTGCGCACGGCGATCCAGAACACCGGATCGTTCGCCGCCTGAACGTAATTCGCGCTCGTTACCACCCCGTGCGCGCCATGCAGGCTCGCCACCAGATTGGCCACGATCGGATACAGCTCGAAAAGCACGAACAGCGCCAGCGCCGGCACCACGTACAGCCAGGCCTCCCCTGGCCGCGTGCCGATGCGCAGCCTCCGGCGCGCGGCCTGGCGCGCCGGTGCCGCCACCGGGCCGACAGTGGTCGTGCTCAACATGCGCCGGCTAATGCGCTGCCTGCGCCTGCGCGACCGTCTGCACCGCCTGCATCGCCGCCTCCGGTGTCTTCTCTCCGGCCGCAACCGCCTGCAGGTTGCTTACCAGGGCGTCGAACACGACCGGATTGCCGATCGCGTGCGGCTGCGCGATCTCCAGCTCAGCGATATAGCTTGTGTAGAGTTCCTGCAGGTGCGGGTTGAGCGTCTCCGTCGGTTTCATGCCTCGGAAAGCCGGCAGATCATTCAACTGATCGAGCGCCACCTGCTCGCCCACGCCGCTGATCAACTCCTTCAATACCGTCTCCGACGCCGCTTTCACCTCCGGCGATGCAGCGGCGGTCTTGGTGATGCCCCACCCGAGATCGATGCCGCCCAGCGGCGGGCTCGCCTTGCCGCCATCCGCCACCGCCGGGAAAAAGAACTTGCCGTAGCCCGACATGGTCTTCAGCGCCGGATTGCTCGACAGCGCCGTCTCCTGCAGCCACCACGACCCGAGCGAGATCATTCCCACGCGTCCGGCCGCGAACAGATTGGCGCCGGTCGGATATTGCAGCGCCGACAGCGCACCGTCCTGTACCACCTTGTCGGTGAACAGCCGCTGCCAGACCTTCGCCGCGTCCACCATCCCGGGCTGCGTCCATACCGGGGCGCCCTCTTCGGCGGCGAGCAGGCCTTTCAGGTCGGTCTGGGCGGCGATCTGCATATAGACCCAGCCATCGAACAACTCGGTTCCGCCGCCCTGGTAGAACGGAATGAAGCCTGCCGCGTGCAGCTTCTTCGCATCAGCAACCATTTCATCCATGGTCGCCGGCGGTCGGTCGATCTTCGCCTTCTCGAACGCCGCGCGATTGTACCAGATGTTCAGCACTTCGGCTTCCTGCGGCAGGACGTAGAAGCCGCTGTCGCCCTGCGGATTCCCGAGCCGCGCCTGCTTCAGCAGCGCCGACGCGAAGTTCTTCTCCCAATCCTTGCCCCACAGGGTCTCGGCCACCGGGCCCAGATCGAGCAGGTTCGGCCGGTACTCCTGGGTGAAGGCGCCCGGCGGCAGGCCGATGATATCCGGCAGCGTTCCGGCCGCCGCGGCGGCCTTCAGCGCGGTGAAATAGGGCGTATGCGGCTGGATCGTTGCAGTTCACCTCGATATCCGGATGGGCTTTCTCGATCGCCGCGACCATCGCCTGTGTCGTCGATTCCACTGGGCTCCACGACCACAGCGTCACGACGGTTTTCGCCGCCGCGTAACCAGGCGTCGCGATGCCGAGTGCGGTTGCCGCAAGCACGCCGCGCAGCATGCGTTTCGTTCGGGCTCTCATCATGTCTCCTCCTGTCGGTCAGGTCTTTCCGGCCGGATTGCCGGCTCGGCCGCGGCGCTCTCGGCCTCCATTCCCAGCGCACGCCGCCGCGCGCTCGCCAGGTGGCCACGAAGGCTGTTCGTCGCGGCGCCGATGTCGCGCCGCTCGATCGCGCGAACGATTGCGACATGCTCCGCGATTGCCGGCGGAAGCGTGGTCGCGGACAGCGTCACACGGTCCGGCCTCATCATGCGGATACGAATTGCGTTGACGCGGTGGATATCGCTCATCAGCCGATTGCCGAGGAAATCCACCAGCATGTCGTGAAAGCCCCAGTCCACCTGCTGGGCTTCAGCCAGCAACTCGTCGGTGATCCCGTCCTCCGCGCGGCGCCGCACGGCGTCCAGTGCGGCGCTCTGCTCGTGCACCAGCGCGTCGGGCGCCGTCGCCACGAAATGCGCCAGCGCGTGCAGCTCGATCACCTCCCGTAACCCGAAGGCGTCCCGCAGCAGGTGCACATCCAGTTGCGCGACATGCAGTCCGCGCTGCGGGATCGCGCGGATCAACCCTTCCGCTTCGAGCCGGGGGATCATCTCCCGGATGGCGCTCAGCCCGAAGCCGGTCAGCTTCGCCAGCTCCTTTTGCGTCACGAACTGGCCCGGCGCGAGCTGTCCCTCCACCAGGTGGCGCGTGAACGCCTCATAGGCTCGATGCCGCAGCGTCATACCGCTCTTGTCGCACTGACATGTCAGCCTGTCAACGCTGCGCGATCATGGCCCGAGACCCGCCGGCAACGCCCGCTTCGGATATATTCGCCCGGCATGGGTCCGTTCTGCATCCGGTGCATAGCCGCAAGCCTAGCCGGCTGATCATAACGCGCGTTATAGTAAGCCCTAACTCGCCGAAGGCGGCCCATTTTGAAAGATTTCCACCGCGACCTGTCGTTCTTGCTGCACGACGTCGCCCGCCTGCTCCGCGTGGAAGCCGACAAACGCGCCCGCGCCCACGGCATGACGCGCGCCCAATGGGCCATCCTGATCTGGCTGGAACGCCAACCCGGCATCTCCCAGAAGGAACTCGCCGAGCTGCTGGAAGTCGAGCCGATCACCGTCGCCCGCCTGATCGACCGGCTGGAGACGCGCGGCATGGTGGAACGCCGGTCCGACCCGAAGGACCGGCGGATCTGGCGCCTTCATCTGCTCGCCGCGGCTTACCCGGTGCTGCGCGAGATCGACTGCCAACGCTCCGATATGCGCAACATGCTCATCGCCGGCCTCGATCGGGCGACGCTGGACACTACCACGGAAGCCCTGATCACCATGAAAGCCACCTTGACTGCGCGGCGCGCCGAGCCTGATCCCGTCATCGACGCTATCCCGGAAGAAGCCGCCTGATGTCGCAGAGCGCCGCCGCCGAGGGTCGTTCCCGCGTGGGCGCATCCGACGTCGTCGATCGTCCGGTCCGCACCCGGATCAGCCGCCACGCCGTCGGACCGATATTGATGGTCCTCGGCATCGTCGTGGTCGGCGCCGGTGCCCTGACCTTCTGGCTGCATGGCGGACGCTACGTCTCAGTGGACGACTCCTACGTGCGCGCCGCCAAGGAAGCGCTCTCCACCGATGTCGGCGGAATCGTAGCCGAAGTACCAGTGAAGGACGGCCAGCACGTGAATCAGGGACAGGTGCTGTTGCGCCTGGACCCGCGCCGCTTCCAGATCGCGGTGGCCGGCGCCAAGGCAGACCTCGCGGAGACCGCCCAGTCCCTGCACGGCATGCAGCAAGACTATCATCGCATGCTCAGCGATATCGACGTGAAGCAGTCGCAGGTGCAGGCCGACCAGGCCAATTTCGACCGCTACGCGACCCTGGTGAAGGGCGGCGGGGTGACCCGTGCCGAGTATGACAATGCCCGCTTCGCCTTGGCCGCGGACCAGCACGCCGTGCAGGCATCGAAGCAGCAGGCGGAGGTCCAGTTGGCAAAGCTGGGCGGCAACGCCGACCAGCCCGTGGAGCAGCTTGCGCAATATGCCGCGGCGCAGGCAAAGGTGGACGAGGCGCAGCGGCAGCTCGACGACAGCGTGATCCGGGCTCCGTTTGCCGGCACCGTCACCGATGTGGACAGCGTTCAGCCGGGCATGTACCTGGCCGCATCCACCGCCGCCTTCGGACTGGTTTCATCCGAGCGTGTCTGGGTGGAGGCCGATCCCAAGGAAACCGAACTCACCTGGGTCAAGCCCGGCGACCACGTTGACGTTACGGTCGATACCTATCCCGGCCATGTCTGGCAGGGCGTGGTCGAGAGCATTTCGCCCAATTCCGGATCGGAGTTCTCCGTACTGCCGGCGCAGAACACCTCGGGCAATTGGGTGAAGGTGGTGCAGCGCATTCCACTGCGCGTCCGCGTCGATCGCCAGCCCGGCGACCCGGAGCTGCGCACCGGCATGAGCGTGGAAGTCAGCATCGACACCGGGCATACCAGGTCTATTTCGGACCTGTACCTGATGAACCCTCACCCGGATTGCTACGCAATCCGACCTCTCCCACAAGCGGGAGCGGTGAATGGCAATGGTCGGTAAGGTTGCACGAAAAGGTTCCGCATCGCGGCATCATCACCATCTGCACCATGGGTGCGACGCTGATGCAGGCGCTCGACCAGACCATTGCCAACGTGGCGCTGCCCTACATGCAGGGCAGCCTGTCGGCCAGCTATGACGAGATCACCTGGGTTCTGACATCCTACATCACCGCCGCCGCGATCATGACGGCGCCGGTGGGATGGATGGCGCAGCGCTTCGGCCGCAAGCGGCTGTTCGTCGGCTGCCTGATCGGCTTCACCATTACCTCGATGATGTGCGGCGCCGCGCAGTCGCTGTCGCAGATGGTCATGTTCCGCCTGCTGCAAGGCATGTTCGGCGCCGCCCTGGTGCCGCTGTCGCAGGCGACGCTGCTGGACATCTACCCGATCGAGCAGCGCGGCCAGGCAATGGCGATCTGGGGCGTGGGTGTGATGATCGGCCCGATCCTGGGCCCGACGCTCGGCGGCTACCTGACCGAGATCTACAACTGGCGCTACGTGTTCTACGTCAACCTGCCGTTCGGGATTCTCGCCACGCTCGGTCTGGTCGTATTCATGCCGGGCGCCAGGGGGCAGAACAGCCTGCGGTTCGACTGGGTGGGTTTTGCCGCTCTATCCATGGCGATCGGCGCGTTGCAGCTCATGCTCGACCGCGGCCAGGACCAGGACTGGTTCAGTTCGCGCGAGATCATTGTCGAAGCGGTGCTGGCTGCACTCGGCACGTACCTGTTCCTGGTGCACCTGTTTTCGGCCAAGCGGCCCTTCATCCGCCCGAGCCTGTTCAAGGACCGCAATTTCTCCGCCGGCCTGGCGATGATGTTCGCGATGGGCACCATCCTGGTCTCCAGCTCGGCGCTGATGGCGCCGTGGCTGCAAGGGCTGGGCAACTACCCGGTGGAGACCGCGGGCCTGGTCATGGCTCCGCGCGGCATCGGCACCATGGCGGCGATGATGCTGGCCGGACGGTTTTCCGCGAAGCTCGATCCGCGCAAGCTGATGGGCCTCGGGGTCCTGCTGGTCTGCTGGTCGTTGTGGACCATGACCAAGTGGACGCCGGACGTATCGGAGACCACGCTGATCGTGACGATCATCGTGCAAGGCGCGGGTCTGGGCTTCGTGTTCATCCCGTTGCAGGTGATCGCATTCGCCACCCTGGCACCCAGCCTGCGCACCGACGGGGCTTCCCTGTTCAGCCTGCTGCGCAACATCGGCGCGGCGATCGGGGTTTCGATCACCTCGGGGCTGCTGGCGCACAACACCCAGGCATTGCATGCCGAGATCGGCGCCTATGTCACCCCGTTCAACCGCGCGCTGCAGCACGGCGCGGTGCAGACCTGGCTCGATCCGGCCACGCGGCACGGCGCCGCGGCGATGGACCGCATCATCAATCAGCAGGCGCAGATCATCGCGTACATGGACGACTACAAGCTGATGATCTTCACCACCGCACCGGCGCTGCTGCTGTTGTTGCTGATGCGCCGCCCGCGCGCTCAGGCCGGACCACCGGCCGAGACGCATGCGGCGATGGATTGAACCCGCCGTCATTGAAGCATCCGCCGTCATTCCCGCTCCCCGTCATGTGTGGATGGCCCCCGGCTGGCAAGGGTTTTGTTGCGTGATCTGCGTTGGCGGCCACTTGCGGTCATGTGTCCGGCCTGTTGGCGCGGTGGTTGACCGCAGGCCCTGATGGGAACCGTGGATCGAGGTCTGATCATTCCCACGGGATCGCGTTGTCCCAAGACGGATGACAGGTCTCGCTCGATCTGTCGGTTGACCGACAATGCCATCACGCTGTTTCACCCTCGCAAGCCTTCCGGTCGCGTCTGCGCGGTTGTGTTCAGGCCGCCGCCGGCACGGTCCGGAAGTCCTCATTGCGCATCATCAGTGTCCAACCGATGCGCGCCATTTTGTTTGCCAGCGCCACCGCCGCGACCAGGCGCGGCTTGGTCGCCAGCAGCTTGACCAGCCACGGCTCCTGGGTCGCCCGCTTGCTGCGCAGCACCGCCATGGCGCCGTTCACCATGTGTGGATGGCCCCCGGCTGGCAAGGGTTTTGTTGCGTGATCTGCGTTGGCGGCCACTTGCGGTCATGTGTCCGGCCTGTTGGCGCGGTGGTTGACCGCAGGCCCTGATGGGAACCGTGGATCGAGGTCTGATCATTCCCACGGGATCGCGTTGTCCCAAGACGGATGCCAGGTCTCGCTCGATCTGTCGGTTGACCGACAATGCCATCACGCTGTTTCACCCTCGCAAGCCTTCCGGTCGCGTCTGCGCGGTTGTGTTCAGGCCGCCGCCGGCACGGTCCGGAAGTCCTCATTGCGCATCATCAGTGCCCAACCGATGCGCGCCATTTTGTTTGCCAGCGCCACCGCCGCGACCAGGCGCGGCTTGGTCGCCAGCAGCTTGACCAGCCACGGCTCCTGGGTCGCCCGCTTGCTGCGCAGCACCGCCATGGCGCCGTTCACCAGCAGCCGGCGCAGATAGCCATTGCCGCGCTTGCTGATCGGCCCGAGCTTCACCTTGCCACCAGTACCGTCCTGACGCGGCACCAGCCCGAGCGAGGCGGCGAACTCGCGGCCACTGCGCATGGCTGCTGGATTGACCACCATCGCTGCCATTGCACTTGCAACGATCGGTCCATAGCCGGGGATGGTGATCAGATGTCGGCAGGTCGCATTGTCGCGGCCCCAGGCGAGCAACTGCTTGTCGATCGCTTCAATGCGGGCTTCGAAGCCGCGCAGGCTTTCCACCACGGCCAGCAGACAGCTATGCAGGGGCGCCGGTATGCGCTGCTCGCTCGGATCGGCGAGGATGGCCACCAGCTCGCCGACATGGCGGCGTCCTTCGGCGACCACGATGCCGAATTCCGCCATCATGCCGCCAGGTGGTTGATCAGCATAGTGCGCTGTTTCAGCAGCATTTCTCGCACCTTGTGAACGCCTGACGCGGCTTGCTGGGCGGCCGTCTTCACGGTCACGAAGCGCATCGTCGGGCGGCTCACCGCCTCGCAGATCGCCGCCGCATCGGCGGCGTCGTTCTTGTTGCGCCGCACATAGGCTTTCGCATAAGCCGGCGGGATCAGCCGTGCCTCATGACCCAGCTTGCCCAATTCTCTCGCCCAGTGATGCGCCGTCGCGCACGCCTCCATGCCGATCAGGCAGGGCGGCAATTTGGCGAACAACTCCAGCAGCTTGCTCCGCCGCAGCGCGCGACGGATCAGGACTGTCCCGCAGGCATCAACTCCATGCACTTGGAAGACTTTCTTCGCCAGATCCAGACCGACGATGCTAACCTGCTTCATGGATGGCTCCTGTTCGTTGGAATTGCGATACCCCAACTTTGGCACATCGATGCCGTGAGGGGGCCATCCACCCCATCATTCCCGCGAAAGCGGGAAATCCAGCGACACTCCATGCAACCGCGACCGCGTCACGCCCCCCGCGCGAGCATGACAAGGAAGAGTCAGCCTCGCGAACGCCCGGCATGACATTCACCCCATCCGAACAGCCCCCCAAACGCCCCATCCCCCACCCTGTTCGCCACCCTCCGAACCGGATAACCTCCCGCGCGCGTCACCACAGAGCCGCTCACGCATGACCCAAACGCCCCTCGCCGCCACTACCCAACAAGTTGCGTCCGATACCATATCCCGACAGCGACCCGACACCCCCTTCCGCCAGCTCACCGGAGGAAACCACCATGCGCACCCAGCATCATCGCCTCGCGGCATTCGTCGCCATCCTCGCCGCCTCCACCCTCTTCACCATCGCCGCACAGGCTGACGACATGATCACCCACACCACCTACGGCACGCTGCCCGACGGCCGCCAGGTCGATATCTACACGATGCAAAACAACCACGGCGTGACCGTGAAATTCCTCAGCCTGGGCGGCTGCATTGCCGAGATCGATATCCCCGACCGCGACGGCCATCCCGCCAACATCGTCCTCGGCCACGACAACCTGGCCGGCTACAACTTCAACCAGGGCTATTTCGGCTCCATCGTCGGCCGCTACGCCAACCGCATCGCCAAGGGCACCTTCACGCTGAATGGGCAGACCTATCACCTGCCCATCAACAACGGCGTAAACTCCCTCCACGGCGGCACCGAGGGCTTCAACACGCAGCTCTGGCAGGTCACGCCGAAAACCGTGCCGAACGGCACCGCGGCAATGCTCACCTACACCAGCCCCGACGGGCAGGACGGCTACCCCGGTACCATGAACGTGCAGGTCATCTACACGCTGGACGATTCCAACGCGTTCCGCATCGACTACCAGGCCACCACCGACAAGCCGACCGTCCTGAACCTTACCAACCATTCCTATTTCAATCTCGACGGCAACGGCTCCGGCTCCGCCCTGCATCAGCTTATCCAGATCAACGCCGACAGCTACACCCCCGCCGACGCCACCCAGATCCCCACCGGCGAGATCGCCAAGGTTGCCGGAACGCCCATGGACTTCCGCACCCTGCACCCGATCGACGCCCAGATCCGCGCGCCCTTCGAGCAGATCATCCTCGCCCACGGCTACGACCACAACTGGGTGCTGAACAAGACCCAGCCAGGCGAGCTCAGCTTCGCCGCCCGCGCCTACTCGCCGAAGACCGGCCGCATGCTTGAAGTATACACCACCGAGCCCGGCGTACAAGTTTACACCGGCAACTATCTACAGGGAAACATGACCGGCTCGTCCCACACGCTCTATCGCCAGGGCGACGGCTACACCTTCGAGACCCAGCATTTCCCCAACTCGCCCAACCACCCCGAATTCCCCTCCACCGTCCTCAATCCCGGACAGACCTTCCATTCCACCACCATCTTCCGCTTCTCCACCGACAAATAATCTCGCCTCCCCCGTCACGCCCGCACTTGTGCCGCCCCCACTCCCCCCGTCACGCCTCCCCCCCTCCCGCCCCCCGTCACGCCGCCCTCCCCCGTCATGGCCGGGCTTGTCCCGGCCATCAACGTCCTCACTATCATTACAAACGAACCGACCCCCGAGACACCAGCCCCAGCCCCCACGCCCCCTCAGACCGCCGATACCCCATGCAGCCCCCCACCGCCGAACGAAGCCCCGGTTCAATTACCTTGTAATGATCCGGCCGGGCTACTTCGACGACCAGGGCAACACCTCCGAAGGCGCCAATTTCGGCCGCCGAGACAGCTACACGCCCACCAGCATTGCCGCCATCGCCGGCGCCATCGCCACCTCGAAGGCGCGCTACCATCCGCGCCGACTGGTGCTGGCCGGCCATTCCGGAGGCACCGCGATCGCCGGGGTCATGCTCGGCAAATACCCGCATTTGGCGGACGCCGCGGTGCTGGTTTCCTGCCCGTGCGACCTCGACCGATGGCGGGCGATGACAGGCCGCCGCCCACGGCGTCGCCGCAAAATCCATTCTGGTTGCAGGCGCAACTCACAACACGGCGTTCCGCTCCCCGCTCGTGATCCAGGCCGCGGCCGCACTCGCGAACAGCGCCCACTTGTCAGATGAGTGAACGACTATATAGAACCCCTTCACACGCCCGCCCCTACCACCCGACCCATCGACTGAGAGGTTGAACCCATGCAGCAGCGTCGTCTCGGCGGATCGCCGGTACAGGTCTCGCAGATCGGCCTCGGCACCTGGGGCATGTCTGGCGCCTTCTGGGGCGCCGCCGACGATGCGGAATCGATCCGCGTCATCCATCGCGCCCTGGATCTCGGCGTCACGCTGATCGACACCGCCGAGGCCTACGGCAAGGGCCACGCCGAGGAAATCGTCGGCCAGGCCCTCGCCGGCCGCCGCAACCAGGCGGTGATCGCCACCAAGGTGATGGCGAGCCGCCTCCATCCGAACGAGCTGCAGGCGGCACTCGACGGCTCGCTCAAGCGCCTCAACACCGACCACGTGGAGGTCTACTTCATCCACTGGCCGAACCCGGACGTCCCGATCGGTCCCACCATGGAGGCCCTGGAACGCCTCCGCGCCCAGGGCCGCATCCACGCCATCGGCGTCTCCAACTTCGGCCCGGAGGAGATGAATCGCGCCGGCGAATACGGCACCATCGACGTGCTGCAACCCCCGTACAACATGCTGTGGCGCGAGATCGAGGCGGCAACTCTACCCTACTGCCGCCGCCACAACATCGGCGTCATGCCGTACAGCGGGCTCGCCCAGGGATTGCTGACCGGCACCTTGTCCCGCGGCACCACGTTCATCGAGGGCGATGAGCGCCGCACCACGGTGCTGTTCCAGCCCGGCCCGTACGAGCGCGCGCTCGACGCCGTCGAGGGCCTGCGCCCGATCGCGGCCAGGTACGGCAAGACCGTCCCGCAACTGGCGATCCAATGGCTCACCAGCCGCCCCGGTGTCAGCTCGCCGCTGCTCGGCGCCCGCACGGTCCGCGAGTTGGAGGAGAACCTCGGCGCCATCGGCTGGCAGATCGACGCCGCGGATATCGCGGCGATCGACCGCCTCACCTCCCCGGTGTGGGCCCGGATCGCTGACAAGGGCGACATGTTCGGCTACTGGGCCCGCAAGCGCGCCGCGAAAGCCAACCAGTAACCGCCGGGCGCCTTCCATCATTCCCGCGGAAAGCGGGAATCCACCCCCCGCCGCCGGCGTCCCCTCTTCGCCAACCCAACGCAGTCATCTCCAACCGCCCCCCTACGACTCGTCCGCTTCGTCCACCACCGCGAACACCGTGTTCCGCATCAAATGCTCGCGCATCACCGCCTCGGCGCGCTTCGGGTCACGTGCCGCGAGCGCCTCATAGATCATCCGGTGCCGGCTGGTCGCGTGCGGCAGCGCGTGCGGCGCCCGGTTGGTGATGCGCCGGCTGGCCGATTGCAGGCAGCGCGACGAATACATGAACCGGCCGAGTATCCGGTTTCGCGTCGCCCGGCAGATCGCCAGGTGAAACTGCAGGTCGAGCTCCAGATAGCGATCCGGATCGTCCTCATGCGCCGCCATCGCCTCCACCAGCTCGCCCAGGCGAACCAGGTCCTCCTCCGTCAGCGTCCGCGCCGCCTGCGCCGCGATGGCCGGCTCGAAGATAAGCCGCGCTTCGTGCAACTCGTGCAGCAGCCGGCGGACATGCCCCGCCGGCAGCCACTCGATCAGCAGCGGGCTCAGATAATCCCACTCCGCCGCCGGCCGCAGCGTCACCCGGCGGCCCTGCGCGATATCCACCATGTCGAGCGCGTGCAGGATCTTCAACGCCTCCCGCGCAACCGCGCGTGACACCGCGAACTCAAGCGAGATCTGCTGCTCCGAGGGCGCCAGCCCATCGGCGAGTTCACCCGTGGCGATACGGCGTGCGAGCACCCCCGCCACCTGCGTGGGCAGAGTGCGCAGCTTGACATCCATGGCCATGGACAGTACCACCATCTTACCTGACAAGTCGATAAGCAGATAGGCGAGATCAAGCGCGCTGAACCCGGCACTGGCAATCCGCCCATGGCAATCACCCCAAGGGCAATCACCCCAAGGGCAATCAGCAAAGGGGGAGCAATGCCCACATCCGCGAGCGGGGCTGCCCCGACCGATCGCGGCGGCGAAGCTTTCGGCGATCCTGAAAGCGTGGCTCCGGCCGCCCTCCACCACCCCCACCAGGACGGGGACCCCCGCGCCTGGAAGGGCGACCAATCAAACCCCGGCCATGCCACCGCCAGAGCCCGCTTCAACCCGCCGCCCTGCCGCGAAGCGGCCAATCGTAACCATCAGTGATGTCGGAAAACGGGAGGTATCCAACGATGTGGGAAACACTGTCCAGGCGTCGGTTCCTGAGCGGATCGACCGCCGCCATCGCCGCCACCGGGGTCGCGCCACGGCGCGCGAGAAGCGCCACCGCGGCCACCGAGATCAGGGCGCTGCTGATCACCGGCGGCCCGCTCTACCCGAAATACTGGGAGGCGCTCACCAGCAACTTCAAGGACAAGACCGGCATCACCGTCACCTACGACATGCTCCAGTTCACGCCGATGACTTCGAAAGAGGTCACGCTCGGTGCCGCCCGCAGCGGCGAGTACGACGTCTACAGCACGCACACCGCGCAGATCGGATCCTTCTTCAACTATTTCGAGCCGCTCAATCAGTATTTCTCCGCCTCCGAGTTGCAAGACTTCTACCCGGTGGCGATGAAGTACCTGACCGATCCCAAAACCGGCAAGCTGGCCGCCATCCCGCGCAACGTCGACGCGCGCGTGCAGTACTACCGCACCGACCTCTACAAGGCGCACAACCTGCAGCCGGCAAAGACCTGGGACGAACTCGTCAGCGTCAGCCAGGCGCTCACCGGCGACGGCCATTACGGCCTCGTCGTGCCCGGCCAGGGCGACCCCGCCCAGCGCACCTTCAGCGACTATCTCTGGCAGGCCGGCGGCGACTGGGTCGATGACAAGAACAAGCCCGCCTTCAACTCCGCGGCAGGCATCCAGGCCCTCACCTTCTACCGCGACCTGATCCAGAAATACAAGGTCGTGCCACCGGACGCCGTCAGTTATGGATGGAACGAGAACACCTCGGAGTTCGCCTCCGGCGCGGTCTATGACACCTTCAACTGGCCGACCAACTACGCCATCCTCTCCAACCCGGCGACATCCAAGGTCGTCGGCAACTGGGCGACGGCCCCTTACGTACGCAACAAGACCGCCATCTCGTGCGCGGTCTCCCACGCCATGGCTCTCAACAGCCTGTCCAAAAAGAAGGACGCCGCGCTCGAGTTCATCAAATACGTGGTCGGACCCGACTCCCAGATGCTCGCCTTCCAGCAGTTCACCTACTTCCCCAGCCGCCAGGCGGTCGCCAGCAAGGTCATGGCATCCGCGCAGGGGCAGCAGGCAATCTGGCTGGACCAGCTCCAGACCACCATCGCCAACGGCAAGGAGTGGCCGAAGCTGCCGGGCTTCTCCAAAGTCTGCACGTTGATGTACACCGCGATCGAGAAGGCGCTGAGCAACCAGGCTTCCCCCGAAGACGCGCTCAACCAGGCGGCAAAAGAAGCCCTGCAGGCGATGCAGCAGGCGGGAGCCTACGACTAGCATGGCGGTCGCCTTGCCGCAGCAGGTCAGTGGTCGGTGGCGGCGTTCGCCGCTGACCCCCTCCTGGACGAAGGGCTATCTGCTGGCCGGGCCGGCGCTGTTCGTCATGATCCTGATCTTCATTTACCCGCTCGGCTACTCGTTCGTGATGAGTTTCTTCCGCTGGGACCTCAGCGCCGCCTCGTCCACCTTCCTGGGCCTGGCCAACTACACCGACACCTTCGCCAGTGCCGACTTTCAGCAATCGCTACGCAACCAGGTCATCTTCAGCATCGCCTCGCTCACCATGGAACTCGTGGCGGGGATGGCAATCGCGGTGCTGATCAACAGCAAGCTGCGCGGCCTGCGCGTCGCGCGAACCCTGCTCCTCATCCCGCCGATGATCGCGCCGGCGGTCATCGGCCTCAACTTCCGCTGGCTGTTCAACACCCAGTACGGCCTTATCGACGCATTGCTGCGCGACCTCCATCTGCCGGTCATCCCCTGGCTGTCCGATCCGAACTGGGCGCTCGTCTCGGTGATCATCGCCGACATCTGGCAGAACACACCGCTGATGGTGCTGCTGTTTCTAGCCGGCCTTCAGTCGGTCCCACAGGAACCGCTGGAGGCCGCCGCGGTGGACGGCGCTTCGGCCTGGCGTACCTTCTGGGCGATCATTCTGCCGCTGCTGCGTCCGTGATCATGATTGCGCTCATGCTGCGGATCATCGACACCTTCCGCACCTTCGACATCGTCTGGCTGATGACGCAGGGCGGCCCGGGCGGCGCACCAGCCTGATCACCGTGAATGCCTACCTGCTGGCGTTCCAGAGCGTCGACTTCGGCCACGCCGCCGCCGTCTCTTATATCGCGCTGATCATCTCGCTCCTGCTCCTGGCAGCCCTTTATGGCGTGCCGTGGCTGTGGGCGAAAAAGCGGATCTGATGAGCGACCAGGCGCTGCCGCAATCGCGGGCCCGTCTGGGGTTCAGGGTCCGCCGCCGGACCGTCCCGATCAGCCTCGTCGCGCGTTACACGGTGCTGGTGGGCACCATCATCCTCACCATCTTTCCTCTCGTCTATCTGTTCATCACCTCGATCCGAAGCTCCGCCGACCTGTTCGCGGTGCCGGTGCATATCATCCCCGAATGGTAACCGCCAACCAATACATCAATGTGTTCCGCCAGTACGGCCTCGCCAGCTACCTGTGGAATACCATTATCGTCTCGCTCGTAACCGTCATCTTCGTCACCGTCCTGGCGCTCCCCTGTGCCTACGCCATGGCGCGCTTCAGGCTTCCC
>CAVZRO010000022.1:0-5569 GCA_963777625.1 uncultured Pseudomonadota bacterium
AAGCAATAGGGCAGATCGCACCTGATACCAGCGGCCCGCAGGGCCGACTGGTACGCGCGCAGGATTGGCCCGCGCCCCTCTCGTCATGCCCGCGCCCCTCTCGTTATGGCCGCGCCCACCCCGTCATGCCCGCGCCCCTCTCGTCATGGCCGGGCTTGTCCAGGCTTGTCCCGGCCATCCATGACTTTGTCGCCCACCGCGCCGCTCGTTCGCTTCACGTTGCTCCGGGCAACACCGGCAGGATGGGTCACTCCCAATGCCGTCTGGTACAAGCTACCAGCACCCCAACGCTCCCGGACCAATCAACCCTTCGCGCCGCCGATCTGACCGGGATCGCGCCGACCAGTGCGGTTGCGCTCGACAGCACCTGCCGGAATCACATGGACCGATCAGCAAGGACCGGCGGACCGGCGAAGCGCACCATGCCCCCGATGCCGATTCCGATTGTAACCATGGCGCCGAACGCGATAACGCAAGCCGCTGGAACAGCCGCATACACCGGCGGAGCGAGCAGCATCGTAACCAGCAGCCCGCCATAGGTCGCGACGAGAAAGGCCCGCATCGCCGCCGGAATGTCGGCACGCGGCAACTCGGTCTGGCGCAGCACGGCCACCGGGATGTCATGCATCGGCCCGCCGATCGCACCGAACGCCGCGCCGGCGGCAAGCGCCGCGACCGTCATCGCCGGCGACAACGATGCAACGGCCGCCAGCGCCATCGTCAGAAACCCAACTCCGAGCACGACATAGCCCGCAAACATCATCACCCCTGGATTGCCGGGCATCTTCCGGCTGCCGACGACAAGCGTCGAGGCGAGGTTCGTGCAGCCATACGCCGAGATGATCAGCCCGTATGCGCCAAGCCCCAGATTGCCCGGCACATGCCGCGTAATGACGAGCGGGAGGCCGAGAAACATCACCGCGTACCAGACCCCGTTGGTGATACCGGTGACCTGTAGCTGCACGCGCAAAAGCGGATGTCCGGCGACCGCGCGAAAACCGTGCAGTGCGGAGGCGAGCATGTCCGGCGGCGAACCGTTGCCGCTCGACCGGGCAAGCGGGCGCATCTGGCCGATCAGGAACAGCGAGACGGCCGAGAGTCCAAAGCTTGCCGCATCCAGCGAAAGAAAATGCTTGGCCGGTACCCAGGCCGCAAACATGGCAACCAGGCCGGGCCCGAGCAGGCGGGCGATGCGGGCCGTGCTATCCAGCAGGGCATTCGCCGCCGGCAGCCGGCCGGGATCGCGCACCAGCGCCGGCAACAGCCCCTGCAGAGCTGGCCTGAACACCGCCTGGCCGACGGCGAGCACGATAGTCGCCAGCACAAGCGCCGCCGCGGTGGCCCGGCCACGAAAACTCCAGTCAAGCACGACCGCGATCAGCGCCAGGGCGCGCAAGAGATCGGCGCCGATCATGGAACCGCGCTCGTTCCACGCATCCGCCCAGCGCCCGGCGATCAGCGCGGTCGCCAGCACGCATCCGGCGCCAAGCGCGGAAAGATAGCCAGCCTCCGCGCCAAGCGCGCCGACCGCGATCCAGGTCAGCGCCACGGCATAGAGCTGGTCCCCGATCGCCGAAAGCGAGAGACCGCCCCACAGCAGCGCGACCGGCGGATCGCAAAGCGGAGCGAGAATTCGCATCCTGCCGCCTTAATTGCAAATCATTCGCAAGTCAACGAGGGCTCCGGCTGCGACGCTCGTTCCTATCCGCCGCCCGGACCCGAACGGCCGATGCGACGGCCGGCCGCGGCACCGCGACTGTGTTCCGTGATCCGGTCCGCAAGATCGCCAAGATCACGGCGCAGCACCGTGTGCACGAGTTGCAGGCTGGTACCCTGCCGCAATATCGCCCCGGCACCGTCAACCGTAGCAAGGTCCGGTGCAATCTCGCCTTGACCGAGCGCCCGGGACGCCGCCTGAAACCAACCGGCGATGGGGTCCGCGAAGGCGGCGTGCTCCTGCTCCGTGCCGGGCTGCTCAGCTATCGTCCGGCCAAGCATCGCGACATCTGTCCGCAACCGCCGGAGGGTCCGAACCAGCGGCGCGGACGCCGGTTCGCCGGAAAGTCGGAACTGGCGTTCCTGCATCGCTTCGGCATGCGCCGTCTCCATGCCGCCGATGTGCGTTTGCAAACGGGCGCTGAGTTCCTCGGCGCTGCCGGCCTGGGTGGCATGAAGGCGCATGATGTCACCCAGTATGCTGAGCGCCGCCGCGCCATGGGCGCGCACACCGGCGACCCCACGCTCCGGAAATACCAGCAGTGCCGTCAATCCACCGATCACGCCGCCGAGCACGATCTCCGCGATGCGGTGCAGCGCGACGGAAAACGCGCCGCTGCCGGATGGTATCGCCAGCAACAGCAATGCCGCGGTCATCGGCGCGAGTCGGAACCGCGGGTCGAGCGCGGCCAGCGCCGACAGCGGCAGCACCAGAGCAGCGAGAACGGCAGCCACAGGCACGCCGAGCCGGGCGTGCGCCCAGGCGCCCGCGCCCCCCAGCAGGGCACCGATGATGGTCCCGTTGGCGCGCGCGATACCAGCGCTCAAAGTGGCGCCCAATGAGCCCTGAACCACAACGAGACAGGTGATGACCGCCCAGTACCCTTCCGGCAGGCCGAGGGCCATCGTGCCGAGATAAGCCAGCATCGCCGCGGTGGTGATGCGCACCGCCTGGCGGCAAGCGGCTGCCCGGAGCAAGGCCCGGAGCCGGGCGCCGCGGCCTACCACCGCGCCGCCTGATAACTACGCCGCCAGCCGCTCGCGCACCGCCGACAATGCTGCCTCCGCCCGGCTGCCATCCGGCCCGCCCGCCTGCGCCAGATCCGCCCGGCCGCCACCGCCTTTGCCGCCCACTGCCGCCGACGCCGCTCGCACCAGCTCAACCGCATTGAACCGTCCGGTCAGATCCGGCGACACTCCCACCACGATGCTGGCCTTGCCTTCCGCCGTCGATACCAGCGCCACCACCCCGCTGCCGAGCTGACGGCCGATCGCGTCCGCCAATCCCTTCAGTTCCCGCGGCGCCACCTCGCCCACATGGCGCGCGGCCAGCCGGACGCCGTTCACCTCCTCGATCTCCGCCGCGCTGCCGCCGGTTGCTAGTTTCTTCTGCAACTCGGAAACCTGTCGCTCCAGCTTCCGCCGTTCCTCCATCACCATGGCCAGACGCTCGGGAACATCCAGCGGCGCCGCATGCAAAATCCCAGCCGCCTCGCGCACCGCGCGATCGAGCCCCGCCGCCACCGCCTCGGCCGCCTCCCCGGTCACCGCCTCCACACGACGCACCCCAGAGGCAACCGCCGCCTCTGAAACGATCTTGAAATACCCGATATCCCCCGTCCGCCGCACATGCGTCCCGCCACACAGCTCGATCGACCAGGCGGGCTTGTTGCCGTCCGCCGCGCCCATCGACACGACGCGCACCTCGTCGCCGTACTTCTCCCCGAACAACGCCATGGCACCCAGCTCCACGGCGGCGGTCGGGGTCATCAGGCGCGTGGTCACCTCGCTGTTCTCGCGGATGCGCCGGTTTACCTCGGCTTCCACCCAGGCCAGCTCGTCGCCGGTGATGGGGCGCGGGTGGCTGACATCGAAGCGCAGTCGGTCCGGCGCATTCAGGCTGCCCTTCTGCGCCACGTGCAAACCCAGCTTGTGGCGCAGCGCCTCGTGCAGCAGGTGCGTCGCCGAATGATGCGCGCGGATCGCACTCCGCCGCACATGATCCACATCCGCCAGCACGGGCGCGCCGACCCGCGCCTCGCCGCCCGCCACCACGCCAAGATGCACGAACAGCTCGCCCAGCTTCTTCTGCGTGTCGCTGATCACGATGCGCAGCCCGCTGGCGCCGGAAATGATGCCGGTGTCGCCCACCTGGCCGCCGCTTTCGGCATAGAACGGGGTCTGGTTAAGCACCACCGCGACCTCGGTCCCGGCCGCCGCCCGCTCCACCGGCGCGCCGTCGCTTACGATAGCAACGATCTCGCCCTCGGCGGTTTCGGTCGAGTAGCCGAGAAATTCCGAGGCACCGACCCGCTGGCGGATATCGAACCAGACCAATTCAGTTGCCGCCTCACCCGATCCGGCCCAGGCGGCCCGCGCCCGCGCCCGCTGCTGCTCCATCGCCGCTTCGAACCCGGCGAGATCGACCGCCCTGCCTTCCTCGCGCAGCGCGTCCTGCGTCAGGTCCAGCGGAAACCCAAACGTGTCATACAGCCGGAACGCGACATCCCCGGGCAGCGGCTGACGGTCGCCGAGGCTGGCGGTTTCTTCCGCAAGCAGATGCAGACCGCGTTCCAGCATCGCCTTGAAGCGGGTTTCTTCCAGCTTCAGCGTCTCCTCGATCAGCCGCTCCGCCTGCCCCAGTTCCGGATAAGCCGCACCCATCTGCCGCACCAGCGCCGGCACCAGCCGCCACATCACCGGATCATGTGCACCCATCATGTGGGCGTGGCGCATGGCACGGCGCATGATCCGCCGCAGCACGTAGCCGCGGCCTTCGTTGGACGGCAGCACCCCGTCGGCGATCAGGAACGATGTGCTGCGCAGATGATCCGCGATCACCCGGTGGCCGATGCGGTTTGGCCCGTCCGGGTCGGTGCCGGTGGCTTCAGCGCTGGCCAGGATCAGCGCGCGCAGCGTGTCGGTGTCGTAATTGTCGTGCTTGCCCTGCATGATGGCGGCAAAACGTTCGAGCCCCATGCCGGTATCGATCGAGGGTCGCGGCAGCGGCACGCGCGTGCCGGGCGGCCCTTCCTCGAACTGCATGAATACCAGGTTCCAGATCTCGACGAAACGATCGCCGTCCTGGTCGGCGCTGCCGGGCGGTCCGCCGGGGATCGACGGACCATGGTCGTAGAAAATCTCCGAGCACGGCCCGCACGGCCCGGTTTCACCCATGCGCCAGAAATTGTCGTCGGTGGGGACACGCACCACCCGACTATCCGGCAGGCCGGCGATTTTCTTCCAGTATCGCGCGGCATCGTCGTCTTCCGCGAACACGGTCACCGTCAGTCGCTCCGGCGGCAGGCCGAAATCGCGCGTGACCAGTTCCCAGGCATAGGCGATCGCCTGTTCCTTGAAATAGTCGCCAAAGCTGAAATTGCCCAGCATCTCGAAGAAGGTGTGGTGACGCGCGGTGTAGCCGACATTGTCCAGGTCGTTGTGCTTGCCGCCGGCGCGCACGCATTTCTGGGCGGTAGTGGCGCGGTTGTAGGGCCGCTGCTCCTGCCCGGTGAACACGTTCTTGAACTGCACCATCCCCGCGTTGGTGAACAGCAGCGTGGGATCGTTGCGCGGCACCAGCGGCGAGCTGGGCACCACCTGATGCCCGTTGCGGGCGAAGTAGTCGAGGAAGCTGGCGCGGATGTCGTTGCTGCTGGCCATGGGCGATGGGACGGTCCTGAGGGTGGAGGTCTTTCCGATTAGCCCAGCGGTGCTGTCCTGTCACGCCACGAAAGCACCATGGTCGAGGTCCGCCAGACCACCATATCGACGAGACGGAACCATCTGGCGCCGCCCGTTATCCGGCTTCGACCAAAGCTCAGGCAAATCCTCTGGCGCACGGGCACTGGGC
>CAVZRO010000023.1:0-108688 GCA_963777625.1 uncultured Pseudomonadota bacterium
ACAGAGAGGAGGACTCAGGTGGTCCCGGGAATTCGGACAGGAGGTTAAGCTTGGTTCGCCCTGAAGAAGGACGGACCCGATGAGTGGGAAGCGGAAGCGCTACACTGAGATGGACTGAGATGGACCCCATCCATTGGACAGGGAACGGGGTGAGCTAAGTGTCCATCCGAGAACACTGCGAGTCATTTGAGTCGGTTAGCGGAACCGCCCGAAGCCATTGATCCGGCTCGGATTCCTGTGAGTCTATACGCGGCACAGATTGGCGAGGTGCCGCATGTGGACGACCGAGAATCGCGGTCGCTATGACCGCAGCAAGCTGCGCTACCCCAGCGACCTGACCGATGAGGAGTGGGCGTTGATCGAGCCGCTGATCCCACCCGCCAAGACGGGCGGCAACAAGCGGACCGTCGACGTGCGGGAGATCGTCAACGGGCTGATGTATATCCTGAGCACCGGGTGCCAGTGGGCGTCGCTGCCGAAAGACCTGCCGCCGCGCAGCACGGTCAACGACTATTTCCTGCGCTGGGACCATGACGGCACACTCGAGCGCATCCATCATGTGCTCTACGTGCAATGCCGGGAACTGGCGGGACGGGAGGCAAGCCCGACGGCCGGGATCATCGACAGCCAGAGCGTCAAGAGCGCCGAAAAAGGGGGCTCCGATTGATCCGCCGGGTTACGATGCCGGCAAGAAGATCAAAGGCAAGAAGCGGCATCTCCTGGTCGACACGCAGGGCCTGCTGATGCAGGCCATCGTCCATGCCGCCGACATCCAGAGGGGGGAGGGGACCGCGATGGCGGCGTGCTGTTGATGGGATCGCTGTTCGGGCTGTTCCCGTTCCTGCTCAAGCTCTATGCCGACAGCGGCTACCAGGGGCCGAAGTTCCAGCAGGGGCTGCGTCTGGTCTGCGCGCAGGTCAACGTGGAGATCGTCAAGCGCTCCGAGGTCGGCAAATTCGTGGTGTTGCCCAAGCGCTGGATCGTCGAGCGAACCATCGCTTGGCTCAACCGATGCCGGCGATTGGCCAAGGACTGGGAATGTCTCAACCGCAACGCTCTCGCCTTCCTGCGTTGGGCATCCATCCGGCTGATGGTCAGAAAGCTCTGTCAGAACACAATATGATCCCGGATGGACACTAAGAGAGCCTCCCACCGATTGCAACTCCCCCGATCCGTGCAACGGGGACCGCGAAGCTACATAGCACGTTCTGTTTGTCGATTGAATCCTTTTGTTGCGGTTGTGGTGCTTGTGGGGATGTGGTCAACGCGCTTGCGTTGTCCACATATCCACAGGCCGCCGTTGCGACTTCGAAGATTTCGCGCGGGGCGGCGGCTTGCGGGTTCCGGGCCTTGATCCACTCGACGATCCCGAGAAAGTCGTTATTGGCTGGCGCCGTCCAGCCAAGCCGCGTCATGCGCCCGGCGCGATAATCCGCTCAAATGCTGCGACAACCGTCCGGTGATCCAGCAGGCGGCCTTCCTTCAAAGCCTGCTTGCCCTCCTCGACCGCCGCGATGAATTGCTGCTCGGTCGCAACGTAGGAGCGCAGCGCTTCATTGATAAGCCACGACTTGGTGCGTCCCTTCGCCGCCGCCAGCCGGTCGAGTTCGGCGTCAAGCTCGGCGTCGACCCGCGCGGCAAGGGTGGTGGATTTCGTCATGCGGCGTCCCTCATGAACAATGCAAACATTGTCGCACAACAAGTGCCGGGCGCACAATCGCTGCTGCCGGACGGCAGCGTCGCACGCGACAGGGTGGCTGGCGTAATCGATGGCCCTATCGTCCCCCAGCCCCCACCTTTGGCCCACACCCCACCTCGCGCCACTATCCCCCCATGCCCCCCACCATCTTCGCCCCCGCCACCGCCACCGGCCGCGCCGCCATCGCCATCATCCGCCTCAGCGGGCCCGCCGCGCGTGCCATCCTCACCGCCCTCACCGCCAACCACCTCCCCGCCCCGCGCAAAGCCGCCCTCCGCACCCTCCGCCACCCCACCGACGGCACCGTGCTTGACCGAGCCATCACGCTCTGGCTCCCCGCCCCCGCCACCTACACCGGCGAAGACGCCGCCGAACTCCACCTCCACGCCGGCCCCGCCGTGCTGGCCGATGTGGCCGATGCTCTCGTCACCCTCGGCGCCCGCCCCGCCGAGCCCGGTGAATTCACCCGCCGCGCCTTCCTCAACAACCGCCTGGACCTCCTGGAGGCGGAAGCCGTCAACGATCTCGTCACAGCCGAAACCACAGCCCAGCGCCGCCAGGCCCTCCGCCAACTCGAAGGCGAACTCGGCACGCTCTACAACAACTGGGCCGACCGGCTGCTCACTCTCATGGCCCAGCAGGAAGCCCTCATCGACTTCCCGGACGAAGACCTTCCACCCGAAACCGAATCCGCAGCCCTCGCCGAACTCCGCGCTCTGCACACCGAACTCTCCGCCCACCTGAACGACAACCGTCGAGGCGAACGCCTGCGCGAGGGCCTCGTGTTCGCCATCACCGGCCCGCCCAATGTCGGCAAATCCTCCCTCATCAACGCGCTGGCGGAACGCGACGTCGCCATCGTCTCCCCCATCCCCGGCACCACGCGCGACGCACTGGAAACCCGCATCACCCTCGCCGGCGTCCCGGTCACCTTGGTGGACACGGCCGGCCTGCGCGACACCGAAGACCCGATCGAGGCCGAGGGCGTCCGCCGCGCCCGTGCCCGCGCCGCCGCCGCCGACCTCGTCATCTCCCTCACCGAGGCCGGCCACCCCCCCGAACCCCCCACTGGCCCGCAAACCATTAACGTTGCCAACAAAACCGACCTGGGCGGCGCCGTCCCCCCCACCGCCCTCGGCATCAGCATCCTCTCCGGCGACGGCATGACCACCCTCCACGACCGCCTCGCCGAAGCCGCCCGTGCCCTCACTCAATCAGCCGGCCCGCCGCCCCTCACCCGCGCCCGCCACCGCGCCGCGCTCCAGGAAGCCGCCGTCTGCCTCGCCGCCGCCCACGACGCTCCGCTCCCGGAACTCCGAGCCGAAGATCTCCGTCAGTCCCTCCGCGCCCTCGGCCGCATCACCGGCGCCGTCGGCGTGGAAGACATCCTCAACTCCATCTTCTCCCGCTTCTGCATCGGCAAGTAACCCGCGCCACCCCCACCCGTCACGCCCGGCCCCACGCACCACGCCCGCCCCCCCGTCATGGCCGGGCTTGTCCGGCTTGTCCCGGCCATCAACGCACCGGTCCCCGCCATCCACGACGTCCCCGCCCCAAACCACCACTCCCACCGTCACGCACCCACCCCACACCCACCCGACAGCCACACCACCCCCAGCCCCTCTACTTCCCCCGCGCCACCGCGCACGAATGGTCCTGCAGCTCCTCCGCCTCGCCGTGGTTCCCGCTCGCCAGATCCGCCTGCGTCGCCAGCAGCACCAGCCCGAACCCGTCCCCCACAGCCGCGACGCTCTGCTCCCCCATCGTCCCGCCGTCCGGCAGTGCCGCGGCAACCAGCCGAAACGGGTCCGCCCCCGGCCGATCGAGCGTATCCACCCGCATGGCCCGATACGCATGCCCGGCCAGAGGCACCGGAAACGCCCCCCACCTCTCCCCTATCTCCGCCGCATGAGCGCGAAGAGCCGCCCGCACCTCCGGGCTTATGCAGTCTATGTGGATATGTAGCTGATTCTGCGTCCGCCCATGGATGGAGTTGATCGCCAGCGACAGCACATCGTCCGGCAGCGCCCGCCCTGCCTCCGCCTCCACCAGGAACCGAGCCTCCCACGCCGCTTCCCAGTACCCCGGCACCCCCGCCGCCAGCACCGCCTTATCCTCGATCCCCGTCACCCGAGCGGTCGGGATCAGCAAAAACTGCGTCTTCCCTACGATATCCTTCAACACCGCCCAGCCCCCGGCGATATTGACCTCGGCGCACGGCAATGGCGTATGGAACTGCTCCTGGTGCGGCACGCATTCCGTATGCACAATCCGCCAGAGCACATTCGGATCCGAAGCCCTCGCCGGTACCCACCAGGCAAGAGCCAACCCCAGGGCAACCATGCAATGTCTGACCATTCCCCGCTCGTGACGCCATCAATTCGGTTCGTCAAGGCAAGTTTTGCCGGAGTGCGATGATGCCCGCTCCCTACGACGTGGTGGTCATCGGCGGCGGCCATGCCGGCTGTGAGGCCGCCGCCGCCGCCGCCCGCATGGGCGCCCGCACCCTGCTGCTCACCCACCGCCTTGACACCATCGGCGAGATGTCCTGCAACCCCTCGATCGGCGGCATCGGCAAGGGCCACCTGGTCCGCGAGATAGACGCCCTGGACGGCCTGATGGCCCGCGCCGCCGATATGGCGGGCATTCATTTCAAGCTGCTGAACCGCAGCAAGGGCCCCGCCGTCCGCGGCCCGAGGGCCCAGGCCGACCGTACCCTCTACCGCCGCGCCATGCGCCAATTGCTGGACGAAACCCCGAATTTAGAACTCCGCGCCGCCGCCGTCGAAAACCTGGCCATCGAATCCGGCCGCCTCCATGCCGTCATCTGCGCCGACGGCACGGAAATCCGCGCCGGCGCCGCCGTTCTCACGACCGGCACCTTCCTCCGCGGCCTTATCCACATCGGAGAGCGCCAGATCCCCGCCGGCCGCATCCACGAAGCCCCCTCGATCGGCCTCGCCCAGACCCTTGCCCGCCTGGAACTCCCCCTCGGGCGCCTGAAAACCGGCACCCCTCCCCGCCTGGACCGTCGCACCATCGACTGGGACAGCCTGCCCGCCGACCCGAGCGACCGCGACCCCGAGCCCTTCAGCACCATGACCGACCGGCTCGAAAACCCTCTCATCTCCTGTCGGATCACCGGCACCACCCCGGCCACCCACGACCTCATCCGCGCCAACCTCCACCGCTCCGCGGTCTACGGAGGCCGCATCGCCGGTACCGGCCCCCGCTACTGCCCGTCCATCGAGGACAAGATCGTCCGATTCACCGGCCGCTCCCGCCACCAGATATTCCTCGAACCCGAGGGCCTCGACACTGAAACGATCTATCCCAACGGCATCTCCACCAGCCTCCCCGAGGACGTCCAGCATGCCCTCCTAGCCACCATCCCCGGCCTCGAGCACGCCCAAATGGTCCGTCCCGGCTATGCGGTCGAATACGACTACGTTGACCCTCGGTCCCTATTCCCGTCGCTCGAACTGAAATCCCTCCGAGGCCTGTTCTTGGCAGGCCAAATCAACGGCACCACCGGCTATGAGGAAGCCGCCGCCCAGGGCCTTCTCGCCGGCCTGAACGCGGCTCGCCGGGCCGGCGATGCCGAGATGATCACCGTCGACCGAGCGCAAGCCTATCTCGGCGTTCTGGTGGACGACCTGACGTCCCAAGGCGTTAGCGAGCCATACCGCATGTTCACTTCCCGCGCGGAATTCCGTCTTAGCCTCCGCGCCGATAACGCCGACCTGCGGCTCACCCGACAAGGCATAAAATGGGGCTGTATCGGCTCTCAACGCGAGACCCGGTTCACGAACTACGAACGATCCGTGACCGAGGCTTCCGTTCGTGCAAGAAATGAAGGGCCAACGTCCCAGGTCCTGCGTCGGGCAGGGTTGGCGGCCAGACCTGATGGCAAGCGGCGGTCGGTTATGGAGCTGCTCGGCAATCCGGCGCTGTCGTACGAGCGGATAGCGGCCGCGTTTCCCTGGTTGCTGGATCTACCCCCTCGGTCAGTCGATCAGCTTCGTATCGAGGCATTGTATGACGGCTACTTACCGCGTCAGGACGCCGAGATTCGGGATTATCGCCGTGATCTGGCTATTACCCTGGATGGGGTCGTTTTCGACCAGATCGGGGGGCTCTCGGCCGAGATTCGGGAGAGGTTGATGCAAGGGCGGCCTGGATCTCTCGGTGCAGCCGCTCGGTTGCAGGGCATGACACCAGCAGCTTTAGCCGCCCTTGCGGCGCATGTGAGAAAACAACCGCCCTCTCCGGATTTCACGTGAAACACTCTTCGATCTCGAACGACTTTCCATCTTTTATTAACCTTCTACAGCGCTGGAATCGGCCGTTCGAAATCTCATTGCGCATGGCGATGAGGGAATAGTGGAGCGGCGGCATATCCAAGATTCGCTGCAGCTTGCGCCTTTAATCCAGGACGCCACAGAGCGGGGGGTCGACCTGGGGTCAGGAGCGGGGTTTCCGGGGTTGATCCTTGCGAAGGCGACCGGGATTTTTTTTGATCTGATCGAATCGGATAAGCGCAAAGCGGCGTTTCTGCGCGAGGCGGTGCGGGTCCTTGGCGCCCCGGCAAGGGTGCATGCTGTGCGGATTGAAGAGGCTTGCGTGGAGCCCGCCCCGCTGGTTGTCGCGCGGGCGCTCGCGCCGTTGCGGCGACTGTTGCCGCTGGCTGCCCCGTTGTTAGCGCCGGGTGGAACCTGTCTGTTTCTAAAGGGGGCTCAGGTCGAGGCTGAATTGACGGAGGTGGCGGGCCAGTGGCAGATGAAGGTGGAACGGATACCAAGTCGCACCCCTCCTGGCATGATACTGCGGATCACTGAGCTGCGGCGTGTTACACCCCAAAACTGAGGCCAGCTCGCCCATCAGGGCACCGCGGATCCTTGCTGTTGCCAACCAGAAAGGCGGCGTCGGCAAAACCACGACCGCCGTGAACCTGGCCACTGCCTTGGCGGCGAGTGGGGAATCGGTGTTGCTGATCGATCTCGATCCGCAGGGGAATGCGTCCACCGGACTGGGGATCGGGCGCGAGGATCGGACGCTGGGGTCCTATTGCGTGCTGGTGCTGCATGCACCGCCCTCGGATGCCGCGCGAGACACGGACGTGCCCAAGCTGCGTATCATTCCGGCGGAGCCGGACCTGACCGGGGCGGAGTTGGAGCTGGTGGCGCTGGAGCGGCGGGAATATCGGCTGCGGGATGCGCTGGCGCCGCTGCGGACATCGCCCGGCGAGTATGGCTTCGTGCTGATCGATTGCCCGCCCAGCCTCGGGCTGCTGACCGTGAACGCGCTGGTGGCCGCGGATGCGGTGCTGGTGCCGCTGCAATGCGAGTTCTACGCGCTGGAAGGGATCAGCGGGATGATGCGCACGGTGGACGCGGTACGTCGCGGGTTCAATCCGACCTTGCGACTACAGGGCATCGTGCTGACAATGTTTGATCGGCGGAACAGTCTGTCTGAGCTGGTGGCGAACGACGCTCGCAGTTATTTTGGTTCTGTTGTATATGAGACAGTTATACCTCGCAACATTCGCGTCACCGAAGCACCAAGTCATGGCAAGCCGGTGCTGCTGTATGATTTCCGGTCGCCGGGCGCGCAGGCGTATATACGGCTAGCGGGCGAGTTGTTGCGACGGGAACGACCCCACAACGTGGAAGCCGCATCATGAGTTTGAAGGATTCCGGACCGCGGCTGGGGCGTGGGCTGGCGGCGCTGCTGGGTGAGGCGGCGCTGGCGCCGGAGCCGGGTAATGGGGGAATACGGCAGTTGCCGCTCGATCTGCTGGAGCCGGGGCCGTTCCAGCCGCGACGGAGCATGGATCAGGGGGCGTTGCAGGAACTGGCGGACTCGATACGGGCGCGCGGGATATTGCAGCCGCTGCTGGTGCGCCCGCATCCGGGCGCGGATGGGCGGTTCGAGATCATTGCCGGGGAGCGGCGGTGGCGCGCGGCGGCTCAGGCTGGGCTGCACGAGGTGCCGGTGCTGGTGCGGGCGCTGGACAACTCGGATGCGATGGCCGCCGCGCTGGTCGAGAATTTGCAGCGGCAGGACCTCAATCCGCTGGAGGAGGCGGAGGGGTATCAGCAGCTTCTGGATGAGTTCGGGCTGACGCAGGAGACGCTGGCGCAGGCGGTCGGCAAGTCGCGCTCGCATATCGCCAATATGTTGCGGCTGCTGAATTTGCCGCCGGCGATCAAGCAGGCGGTGCTGGCGGGGGATGTGACAGCCGGGCACGCGCGGGCGCTGCTGTCGCATCCGTCGCCGGTGGCGGCACTGGGCGAGGTGATGGGACGCGGTTTGTCGGTGCGGCAGACCGAGGCGCTGGTGGCTCGCAAGCCGCGCGCGGAACCGCCGGAGACGCACAAGGATCCGAACATCGAGATGCTGGCGCGCGAGCTGACGGCGGAGCTGGGGCTGCGGGTCGAGATCGCGACTGGGGCAGGGGGCGGCAGCGTGCGCATCCATTACCGGGATCTCGATCAGCTCGATGCGTTGCTGGTGCGGCTGCGGGGGTAGGTTTGTGCGTCTGGGAGTGTGGTTCCTGGGGGTGCGTCGTATGGGTGCCGGTCGGGGCGTTATAAGTTACGGTTGGGATGAAAATATTGTTGTTTGCGACTTACTAAGAGTCTGTCCGGAAGGTTCATTGGGATTACAAAGCTTTCGCAGCATCAGGCGAATCGACGCCAGGTGAATGAATGCCACGGCGTTGCGGGTCAGGTTCTCCCAGTCCTTGGCCAGCCGGCGGCAGCGATTGAGCCACGCGAATGTCCGTTCGACGACCCATCGCCTGGGGAGAACCTCAAACCCCTGAGCCTGATCCGAGCGCTTCACGATCTCGACCGAAACTTGCGGCAGCAGCTTTGCCAGAGCTCCGCGGAATTGCGGCCCCTGGTATCCGGCATCAGCGAACAGTTTCGACAGGAACGGGAACAGCCCAAACAGGCTGGATAGCAGCGGAACGCCGCCGTCGCGGTCTTGAATGTCTGCCGGATGCACCACGGCCGTCAGCAACAGACCGACCGTGTCGACCAGGATATGCCGCTTCTTGCCCCTGATCTTCTTCCCGGCGTCGTACCCGATCGGATCGATGCGGGCCCCCCTTTTTCGGCGCTCTTCACACTTTGGCTGTCAACCACGCCCGCGGTTGGGCTCGCATCCCGGCCCAGCTGTTCCCGGCACGTCACATACAGCGCGTGGTGGATCCGCCGCAGCGTGCCATCATAGTTCCATCGATCCAGGTAATCATGCAGCGTGCTCTTTGGCGGCAGATCCTTGGGAATGTACCGCCACTGGCACCCCGTGCTCAGCACATACATGATGCCATTGACCACCTCGCGCTCAACCACCTGGCGCCTGCGTCCGCCGTGTTTTGCCGGCGGGATCAGCGGCGCCACATGCGCCCATTCGTCATCGGTCAGATCGCTCGGATAACGTTGTTTGTCCCGGTTGTAGCGGCGGCGGTTCTCGGTCGTCCACATTCGGCACCTCACTATTCGGCGCCGCGCATAGACTCACAGAAATCCGCGCCGGATCAATGGCCTCCCCAACCTTCCGCTAACCAACTCTAAAGATTCGCTGACTTGCCGGACGGACACTGACAACCACAAGGAACGGCACTCTTGGCACGGCGCTACTACTCCGTCCGCACCGGCCGCAATCCTCTCGCCGGAGGATTTGGCCTCGACATCATGCGCAGACTTTTCAGCGATTTATTTGGGTATTTCGAGGACGGAGGATATTTTCAGGAGTCCTTGGGATACGAATGCGTCGATGCGGTCTTCGACACACGCGCGCCAGCCGCGGGTGTCTCGAAGTAATGGCTGCCGCGGTCAGTGTAGAGCGCACAGAACAGCCCCTGGCTCTCCACCACCTCGCTCACCCCGCGCAGGCTCGACGCGGTCCCCTCCTGATCCACCAGGAACAGCGAGTAGATCGCGCTGGTGGCGTCATCCATCGTCGCCACCAGGTCGTACTGGCAGTCAGTGTTCGCCAGCCAGGCATGCGTCGAGGCATCCTGGTGCAGCAGCATCCCCACCATCGGTCGCCGCGGCCGCTTCTTGCGATGCGCCGAGCGGCTGCGCGCCGGCGTCACCAGCCCGGCCCGATGCAGGTGCAGCTTGGTCACCGTGTAGCCCAGCCTGTAGTTGTGCCGCTTGCCCAGCTGGTCATGGAAATGCTTCACCGTGAAGCCACGGTAGAGATCGCGATACAGCCCCAGCATCCGCTCGATCTCCGCCATAGCCGCGCGCCGCAACGACGGCCGAAGCCGACGGTCCGACAGCCCCGACAACCCCTCTTCCCGGTAGCGGTCACGCCAGCGGCGGAATGTCCGCTCACTGACCCCAAGCAGGTCCGCCGCCTCAATCTGGCTCAGCTCCGACCGCTCCGTCCGGCCAACAACATCCTCAAAACGCATCCAACGAACCCCCTCGTGAACACGCGCCCGATCCATCGACGTCCCCCTTCCCGGAGGACCAGTGGACCGGACACTTCACGAGCTACAAACATCGGACAGACCATGAGCTAGCCACAGGTCGTGGCCTCCTCTCTTGACGGGACATAGCTTACAGGCTATATGAATGCCCTGGGTCGTCGAGTTCCATGACGATTTCGAGCCGGAGTTCCGAGCCTTCGAGCCAGCGGTCCAGGACGCCTTGTTCGCAGTCGCGAAGCTCTTGACCGATTATGGCCCACAGCTCGGCCGTCCCTACGCCGACACGTTGAACGGGTCGAAATACGCCAACATGAAGGAACTGCGATTTGAGGCTTCCGATGGTGTATGGCGGGTCGCTTTCGCGTTCGATCCGCGTCGACAAGCTATTTTGCTTGTGGCCGGCGACAAGTCAGGTGGAAGTCAGAAGCGCTTTTACAACCAGCTCATCGCAACAGCGGACAGGCGGTTTTCCGCACACGTGGATCGACTGAAAGCCGCAAAGAAGGAGAAGCGAGGTGGGCCGCACCCTTGACCAGGTTATCGCCGAGCTTCCGCCCGAGCGGCGGGAGCGCGTCGAGGCGCGCTATCATGAACTGAAGGGGGAGGTCGAAGGCCTGCGCGAGCTACGTGAGCTCGCCGGCAAGGCGCAGGCGGACGTGGCGTCGGCCCTGAACATCAAGCAGCCGTCCGTCTCCAAAATCGAGAAGCAGGCTGATATGTACCTGTCAACGCTGCGCAGCTACGTCGAGGCAATTGGCGGCGAACTTGAGCTAACGGTAAGGTTACCGGAACGTCCCGCCTTAAGAATCCAACATCTCGGTGACGTTTCAGAAGCGGTCGACCAGCCAGGGGACATTCGTCCTATCCGTCGGCGTCGACCAGCGGTGGCTCGATAGGACACTTCGAATTACCGTCTGAACCGCAGCGCATTTGCGCGGTCGCCCTGGTCTTGTGCTGGGTGCGGCCGGTTCTCCGGTTCTCCTTGAAAAACACCGCACGAACCGTTGACCCGGTCTGAGCCAGACGCGTCACCACCGCCGTTGAACGTGGGTCGAAGCCGACACCCGCGATGAACAGCACGACCCGATCAGGCAGTTCTGGCGAGCCAACCAGTACCAGCCGCTCAACTCCGGGTTGGCGGGCAGTCCGTCGCAGTCCTGGGCCTCCAGGACCGACACCCCGGGAGCGCAGTCTAACGACACGTCGTTCGCCGCTGTCGCGACGCCCGCCGCAGCTGTATAGCTTCATGCACGTTACGTTCCCCCTGACGAGGATGGTTGTTGCCAGCGGACTCACGGCCGTACAGGTCAGCGAGGGGCTCGCGCCCTCGCACGTTGGCAAGTTCTCCCAAGCGAATGGCGATGGGCATTACAGCACAACGCTCCGGTTTGGGGCGTTGCGTTTGCTCGTGGAGATCCTCTTTCAGACCTGACGCTCCACGATCAGCTGCTTGATCGCCCCGATCGCCTTGCCGGGGTTTAGCCCCTTCGGGCAAGTGTCGGTGCAGTTCATGATCGTGTGGCAGCGATAGAGCTTGAAGGGGTCTTCCAGCGCGTCCAACCGATCGCCGGTCGACTCGTCACGCGAGTCGGCGATCCAGCGGTACGCCTGGAGCAGGACCGCAGGGCCGAGAAACCGGTCGCCATTCCACCACCAGCTCGGACAGCCGGCTGTACAGCAGAAGCACAGGATGCACTCCCATAATCCGTCGATTTGGGTGCGCTCCTTCTTCGATTGCAGCCGCTCTCGGTCGGGCGGGGCGGCGGTGTCGGCCTTCAGCCAGGGCTCGATGGCGCGGTACTGCGCAAAAGGCTGCCTCAGATCGGCGACGAGGTCCTTGACGACGGCCATGTGCATCAGCGGCGCGATCCTCACCGTGCCCTTGATGTTGTCGATCGGCTTGAGGCAAGCGAGCCTGTTGGTGCCGTCGATGTTCATGGCGCACGACCCGCAGATGCCCTCGCGACAGGAGCGGCGGAAGGTAAGGGTCGAATCGATCTCGTCCTTGATCTTGATAAGCGCGTCCAGGACCATCGGCCCGGTCTCGTCCAGATCCAATTCGTAGGTGTCCATACGCGGGTTCTGTCCGTCATCGGGGCTCCAGCGGTACACCTTGAAAACGCGCACGCGCCTGGCATTCGGGGGGGCCTTGAAGATACGGCCCTGGCCGACGCGGCTGTTGGCGGGAAGATTGAATTTGACCATTATGGTTCTTCTTCGGTTTCAGTAGACGCGTTCTTTGGGCGGGAACACCGACACCTCGTTCGTCAGGGTCTGCATCCGCACCGGGCGGTAATCGAGCCGCACGCCGCCCGCATCGTCGCACCAGGCCAGCGTATGCTTCAGCCAGTTGGTGTCGTCGCGCACCGGAAAATCGTCGTTGGCGTGCGCGCCGCGGCTTTCGTGGCGGGCCTGGGCGCTGACCATCGTGGTGATCGCGTTGCTCATCAGGTTCTGCAGCTCCAACGCTTCCACCAGGTCGCTGTTCCAGATCAGGCTGCGATCGGACACCGACATATCGTCCAGCGCTGCCCACAGACCGCGCATCCTGACCACGCCTTCTGCCATGCTGGCGCTGGTGCGAAACACCGCGGCATGAGCCTGCATCGTCCGCTGCATGTCTTTTCGCAGCTGGGCTACCCGGATGGTCCCGTTTGCGTATCGCATGCGATCGAACCGATCGAGCGCCGCCTCGCCGGCGTTTGGCGGGAGCGGAGCCTGGGCGGCGCCGGAACTCAGGACTTCAGCCGCTCGATGCGCGGCGGCGCGGCCGAACACCACCAGATCGAGCAGCGAGTTGGTGCCGAGCCGGTTGGCGCCATGCACCGAGACGCAGGCGCACTCGCCCACCGCCATCAGGCCGGAAACCACCGCGTCGGGGTCGGCCGCCGTCGGGGCCAGCACCTCACCGTGATAATTCGTCGGGATGCCGCCCATGTTGTAATGAACGGTCGGCAGCACCGGGATTGGGTTCTTCGTCACATCGACGCCGGCGAACACCTCGGCCGTCTCGGAGATGCCGGGCAGCCGCTCGTGCAGCATGGCAGCGCCAAGATGCTCCAGATGCAATAGGATGTGGTCCTTGTTCGGACCGCAGCCGCGTCCCTCCTTGATCTCGATGGTCATGGAGCGGGAAACGACGTCGCGCGAGGAAAGGTCTTTGGCGGTGGGGGCGTAGCGTTCCATGAACCGCTCACCTTCCACATTGGTCAGGTACCCACCCTCGCCGCGCGCGCCTTCGGTGATCAGGCAGCCGGCGGGGAAGATCCCAGTTGGGTGGAACTGCACGAACTCCATGTCCTGGCACGGCAGCCCTGCCCGCAGCACCATGCCGTTGCCGTCGCCCGTGCAGGTATGCGCCGACGTGCAGGAGAGATAGGCGCGCCCATACCCGCCGGTCGCCATCACCACGGCCTGCGCCCGAAAACGGTGCATCGTGCCGTCCTCCAGGCACCAGGCGGTCACGCCGCGGCAGGCGCCATCCTCCATGATGAGATCGAGCGCGAAATACTCGACGAAGAACTCCACCTCGTGCTTGAGGCACTGCTGATAGAGCGTGTGGAGGATGGCGTGGCCGGTCTTGTCGGCGGCAGCGCAGGCGCGCATCGCCGGCGCCTTGCCGTACTCCGTCATGTGGCCGCCGAACGCGCGCTGGTAGATGCGGCCGTCCTCGGTGCGGCTGAATGGCACGCCGAAATGCTCCAGCTCGCACACCGCCGGGATCGCCTCGCGGCACATGTACTCGATCGCGTCCTGATCGCCGAGCCAGTCCGACCCCTTCACGGTGTCGTACATGTGCCAGCGCCAATCATCCGGCCCCATGTTGCCAAGCGCAGCCCCGATGCCGCCCTGCGCCGCCACTGTGTGGCTGCGGGTCGGGAAGACCTTGGTAATGCACGCGGTCTTCAACCCGGCCGCGCCCATGCCCAGGGTCGCGCGCAACCCGGAGCCGCCGGCGCCGACCACCACCACGTCATAGGTGTGATCGACGAAACTATAAGCGGCGCGCGACGGCGTGGCGATCGCATCCATAACCCTTCCTCAGAGGCCCAAACGCAGCGCCGCGATGATGCAGAGCAGCGCGGCGACGATGCAGAGGCCGCGCTGAAGCAGCAGCATCGCGATGCGGATCGCGTCGTCGTGGACGTAGTCCTCGACAACCACGCGCAGGCCGAGTTCCATGTGCCAGAATGTCGCGACGATCAGGCTCAGCAGCAACGCCAGCGGCATTGGCGCATGCAGCCAGTCGATCATGCCGGCCCGGGTCGTTCCTTCAAGGCTGATGACGGAGGCGATGAACCAGATGGTCAACGGCACCAGCGCGATGGCGGTCACCCGCTCCGCCATCCAGGCGCCGGACCCGGACCCTGCCGAGCCGAGGCCGCGCGCAAGCTTGAGCTGGGAGCGCATGATATCGACGCGAGTAGCATCGTCTGGAGACGGCATGTCGCTCGCCTTCACCACGCCAGGAATCCGACGACCCACACGACCAACGTCGCCGCGATCGTCACGATGACGAGGATCCACCCCGAGGTGCGGTAGGTTCGGCTCTCGAAACCGATGCGCACGGGCTCTTGCTGGGCCAGCGGACCAAAACCCCGCCCTGCATCCCAAACCAGATGGCGGATGCCCTGGAACAGATGCAGCAACAGAGCCGCGCTCCAGCCCAGCAGCAAAAACACCCCGAATCCAGAGCCGAGGAAGCTTTGCACCGTCGCGAAGGCGGCGTCCGATGTCGCGGCGGCGACCAGCCACCAGGTCATGAGCAACGCGCCGACCGACAGGCCAACACCGGTGATGCGATGGCTGATCGACAGCGCCATGCTCACCGGCCAGCGATAGCTCTGCAGGTGGGGCGACAGCGGGCGAGCGACCAGCTTGCCATTAGTCCCGCGCGCCACCATCAGCGCGTCCCGGGTGTCTTTCACGGCGGCCTCCTCCTCTTGGCTCAGTCGGAGAACGCGATATCCGAGCCGTTGCGTCATGATGAAGGCAGGCAGGCCCCAGTCGGAGCAGGTGTCGTCGCCCCACGCGAACGCTTCGGGACCGCGAAGCGCCCACTCGGTTGCGTCCGCTAGCTCCGGCCATACCGGGTCTGGTGGCGCTGGCGATAGGGTCGGAAAATACTCATCGTAGTCGCAGCGACGCTTCACAGAGCTGCGGGAACCAGACGAGATCAGCAAAAGCCCCCGACGGTCCGCCTGCGTGGCCTGCGATGTGAACGGCTTGCCGTTCGATATCTCTTCAATGGCGGGCAGTGGTGATCTGCTTCGCAGGGCGAGTTCAGTTTTCTCCCGCTTTGCGTTCGAGTCGTTTTCTATTGAGTATTTCAATAATCCGAGGCCCGTGCCGCATGATGAGGCCATCTTTCTCCAAACTATGGAGAGCACGACTCACGGATTCGACGGTCAAGCCGACGAAATCGGCGATGTCGTGGCGGGTCATCGGTATCGCCACGTGGTTTGGTTGCTCGGCGGCTTGGAGACTATGTCGATCAAGAAGAAGCAGGAATTTCGCGAGTTTCGCTCCGGTCTCGCGAAGGGCGAGCGCAATCGCGTGGCGCTGCGTTTCACGAAGTTCGTGGCAGAGCTTGCAGAGGAAGTGGAAGTCCAGCTCCGGGTCTCGCCGGAGCAGGTTCGTGAGACCGTCGAGTGGAATTCGGTAGGCTGTTACGGCGGTTACCGTTTGCGCCGTTCCCGTATATCGACCATTTTCGCTGAGTCCCAGCAAGTCTCTAGGGAAGAAAAATGCCGAAATGCGCCGGTCGCCGGTGGGCAGGACACCGTACGTTTCCACAACCCCACCGACAATGTTATAGACGAAATTCGAGCGGCTGTCCTCAGCGTACATGACCGTATTGCGACGGAACCGAACCAGACTCGAAATTGCGACCAGTCGATCCTGGTCTTCTTCCGACAGAAGCTCAACCGCGCTGCCGTTTCCGGTCTCGACAAAAGGTATTCCAAAGATAGATGGTCTCGAAACAACAGCATGCGCCGGAGGAGAAGGCATCGGGGAAACTAAACCCTAAGTATCGAGACGCACGCCATGTTGCCCAACACCTGCTCCGGCGCAAGGGGAGATGTGGCGGACGCCACGCTTAAAGAAATTGATCCAGATCAAGGAACTCTCCCCCGCGTCGGGTTAGCATCGTCCCATGGTCGGCCCGCAGCGTCGATGCTGGGTGTGGTCCCGGTTCAACTGCGACACGCCCGGGCATTCCGAGGCTCTCTTGGCCCGAACTCATCCACGATCAGCGAGGCAGACCACATTAACGGACTCGAGTAGCCACGGCAAGAAGCGGATGGCGTGCCCGCCCGACTGGCGATACCTAATTGAAGTTTTGTCCGGCGGCAGTCGGCCGCGATACTGGCGGGCAGGCGGGTGGGAGGGTGGTGACAGTGGCGCCGGAAAGTACTCGAGCGAGCCGTGGCGGCCTGACCGACGGCGCGGACCTGGATGGCCCGATCTCTTTCGAACCGGCCGGCGCCATATGTGCGGCGACGCCGGCCATCGTGGCAACGGCGTGACGTCCCGCCTCCGATGGTAGGCAGGAAGGAGACGAGAACGGCGTCAGCTCGCCACCGGCGACCGGGGCAGCCCCACTGGGACGGACCAACGCCAATACCTATCGTCGAGGCGGCGAGTACCGCAGCGGCATCCTACGCTTTTCCGGTTGTCGGACTGGGAGCATCCGCTGGCGGTCTCGAAGCTTTCAGGAAACTGTTCGACGCGCTTCCAGGTGTCGTTGGGATGGCCTTCGTCCTGATCCAACACCTTGAGCCGACGCACGACAGCATGCTCGTTGATCTGCTGGCCGACCATACGCCGATGCGGGTCGTCCAGGCAGCGGACGGGATGCCCGTCGAGCAGGATCATGTCTATGTAATTCCGCCGGGAGTATTCCTCTCGATCCGGGGCGGCGCACTCCGCCTCTCGGGACCGCGGGAGCGCCACGGCGCGCGCATGCCGTTCGACCATTTCCTGCACTCGCTGGCTGACGAGTGCGGCGGTCGCGCCATCTGTGCCGTCCTCTCGGGTACCGGCGACGATGGCAGTCTCGGACTCACGGCCGTCAAGGCGAAGGACGGCCTCGTCATCGCCCAGGACCCGGAGGAAGCCGCCTTCGACGGTATGCCCAAGAGCGCCATTGCGACCAGCGCCGTGGACCTTGTGCTGCCGGTGGCGGGGATCGCCGGGGCGCTTGCCACGTACAACCAGGAGAGCCGTTCCGAGGCCCTACGTACGGGCTCGGCGCCTGGCGCCAACAGGGCGGCCGGACTGACCGAAATCATCGACCTGCTGCGCGCGAGCACGCCGCATGATCTCGCCCTCTACAAGCCGGGCACCCTGAGCCGGCGGATCGAGCGGCGGATGGCTGTGGCGGCCATCGAGGACACCGATCGTTATCTAAAGCTCCTGCGGGAGGACTCGCGCGAGCTTGAGCTCCTTGCCAAGGACCTGCTCATCCACGTCACGAGCTTTTTCCGCGATGAGGAGGTTTTCGCTCTGCTGGCCCGCACGATCGTCCCCGATCTGGTGCGCGGCCAGAGCCCAGACCGACCGCTCCGCGTCTGGGTGCCGGGTTGCAGCACGGGCGAGGAAGCCTACTCCCTCGCCATGCTCTTCATCGAGGAGATCACCGCAACGAAGCGGAACATCAAGCTGCAAATATTCGCGTCCGATGCCGATGAAGCGGCGGTGGTTTTCGCGCGCGACGGCCTCTATCCCGACACGATCCGGGCACAGGTATCGTTGGAACGACTGGGTCGCTTCTTTGTCCAGGAGGATCACAGCTACAGGGTGGTCCGCGAGCTGCGCGACACCGTGGTTTTCGCTGTCCACGACCTGCTTGCGCATGCGCCCTTCTCGCGGGTCGATCTGCTCTCCTGCCGTAACCTGCTGATCTATTTGCAGCCCGAGGCTCAGACTAACCTTCTCTCGCTTTTCCACTTCGCTGTCCGCCCGGGCGGCATTCTGCTTCTCGGCACGTCCGAGACGGTGGGCAATGCTGCCGAGGGCTTCGAGCCGCTCTCGAAGAAGTACGGCATCTATCGACATATCGGCAACGGCCGACTGGGCAAAGTCAGACTTCCGATGGACAGCCGTGCTGGCGGGCAGCTGCATTGGCCTCAGTTTCCGCGGCAGATCGTGTCGCAGAGCGTCAGTCTCGCGGAACTCTCGCAGCGTGCGCTCCTTGAAGCCTACGCACCGGCATCGGTCCTGATTGACCACAAACGCGCGGGTCTTTTCTACGTCGGGCCGACCGACCGTTATCTGCGAGTGGCCCCGGGTGAGGCCACCGGAGACCTGCTCGCGATGGCGCGCGAGGGTCTGGGTAGCAAGCTCAGGGCGGCGATCCGGCAGGCGATCCAAAGCCGTGCGCGAATCGTCGTCTCTGGTGCGCGCGTCAACCGCGAGGGACGCTCCGTCGCGGTCAGCATCGTGGTCCAGCCGCTACAGGGCGACGGTCAGGATTTGTTGCTGGTCAGCTTCGTGGACGAGATCGAGCGCGACAACCGACCTGAACAAACGGACGCGCCGCCGGCTGATGCCGCGCAAATCGCCGAGCTGCAACGTGAACTCGAGGCGACCCGAAAGGAGCTCGAGAGCACCGTGCGCGAACTCGAGCTGTCCAACGAGGAGCTGAAGGCGATCAACGAAGAGGCCACCTCTGTAAATGAGGAGTACCGGTCCACCAACGAGGAGTTGGAGACCTCAAAAGAGGAACTGCAATCGCTCAACGAGGAACTGACTGCCCTCAACGGCCAGCTTCACGAGACGATCGAGCGCCAACGTGCCACCTCCAACGACCTTCGGAACATGTTGAACAGCTCCGACGTCGCGATGGTCATCCTGGACGCGAACCTAACCATTCGCCTTTTCACGCCGGCCGCGAAAGCGCTCTTCAGCATCATCGCATCCGATGTCGGCCGGCCGCTGGCTGACCTCACGCGCCGTTTCCCCCAACGTGGTCTTCTGGCCGATGCCCGGACGGTGCTCGCCGGGTCCGAGCCGATCAGACGTGAGATTGGCGGCGAGAGCGGTGCCTGGTACATTCAGCGGGTCTTGCCGTACCGCACCCACGACGACAGTGTGGACGGCGTGATCCTCACGTTTACCAACATCTCGGAAAGGAAGGCGGCTGAACGGGAGATCCAGGAAGCCCGCGCCTATTCCAACAGCATCATCGATACCATTCGCCAGCCGCTTGTTGTGCTCGATGACGAGCTTCATGTCATCTCCGCCAGCCGCTCCTTCTATCGCGTCTTTGCGACCGAGCCCGACAAGACCGTTGGAAGCCCGCTCTGGGCCGCCGATCCACACCATCTCGATATCCCCGGGCTACGCGGCTTTCTCGATCTCATCCGATCGAGCGAGGCGCCCGTGGCGGACTACGAAATCGAGATCGAAATCCCGCCGTTTGGCCGGCGGGCACTGCTCCTGGATGCCCAGAAGATCCCGGAGGATCCGTCCGCAAAGCGAAAGACCCTAGTGGCGATCGAGGACATCACCGAGCGTAAGCGGGCCGAGCAACAGTTGCAGACAGCCAGATTGCGGGCGGAGGAAGCCAATCTCGGCAAGTCACGCTTTCTTGCCGCTGTCAGCCACGATCTGCGCCAACCGTTGCAGACGATGAGTTTCTTGCAAGGAGTGCTCGCGAAGAAGCTCGATGACGAGGACGCCCTGGCGCTGGTTGTGAAGCTTGACGAGACGCTGGGAACGATGTCGGGCATGCTGAACACGCTTCTCGACATCAACCAGATGGAAGCTGGCGTCGTGCGCTGGGCAGCGGTCACGTTCCCGCTCGATCACGTATTCCAGCAACTGAGGACGGAGTTCGCCTATCAGGCCGAGGTCAATGGGCTAGGCTGGCGGGTTGTTCGTAGCGGTCTAAGCGTGCGGAGCGACCAACGCCTGCTCGCCGAGATGATCCGCAACCTGGTCTCGAACGCGATGAAGTACACGAAGCGGGGAAAGGTCTTGCTCGGCTGTCGTCGGCGGAGCGACAAGGCGCATATCGAGGTTTGGGACACCGGCATCGGCATCCCCGAGGGGCAACTTCGGTCAATCTTCGAGGAATTTCGCCAGCTGGAAAATCCGGCCCAGGACCATACCCGTGGATTCGGACTCGGCCTCGCCATCGCACAACACCTCGGCAGTCTTCTGGGTCATGCCATCGATGTCCGCTCCTGCCCGGGCAGAGGTTCAGTATTTGGCGTCGAAGTACCACTGGGGCACGCTGACCCTGAAAGATTGCCGCTCCCGCCGGAAGGAGAGACCGGCAAAGTCAAGGTGTATAGCGGTTCGATCCTGGTCATTGAGGACGATCCGGCGGTGCGTAGCGCAGTGGAGCTCCTCGTCGGCGCCGAGGGCCACCGGGTGGTTTCAGCCGCCGATGGCAGAGAGGCGCTCGCGTTGCTGAGCCGAGGAGCGATCCAGCCGGACATCATCGTCGCCGACTATAATCTGCCGGGTGGACTCACCGGCCTTCAGGTTACTGCTCACCTGCGCCAGACGCTTCGTCGAGAGACTCCGGTCATCATCCTGACCGGCGACATCTCGGCCGAGACCTCGCGGGAGATCACGCGGCTGGGGTGCGCACAACTCAACAAGCCGGCAAAGGCGGAGGAGCTGACCAATCTTGTTCAGCGCATCCTTCGCAAGTCACGCGGGTCGGACGCTCCGCCAAGCGCTCCGGGCCCGGCCGGCCCGGCCGAAGGCTCGCAAACGCCCACGGTCTTTGTCATCGACGACGACGACGCGTTGCGTAGGGCGATGGAGCGGTTGCTTCAGTCGACGGGACAGCCAGTCGAGGTCTTCGCAAACGCCGAGACATTTCTACAGGAGTACCGGCCGGGCCGCACCGGATGTCTCGTGGTCGACGCCCGGCTGCCCGACCTGAGTGGAGTTGCGCTGTTGGAACGGCTCAAGGCCGAGGACCACCAGCTACCAGCCATCATGCTCACCGGATACGGCGATGTGACGACCGCGGTGCACGCGATGAAAGCGGGCGCCATCGATTTCATTGAGAAACCGGTCCGCCCCGACGAACTGCTCGCCAGCATTCAGCGCGCCCTGAAACAGACGCGCGATACCGCGGAGCGTTCCGCGGAGCACCAGGCGGCGGTCGCGCGCATCAACAAGCTCACCGCCCGTGAACGTCAGATCCTGGACCTGATCATCGCCGGTCACGCCAACAAGGAGATTGCCTATCGCCTCTGCATCAATCAGCGCACGGTCGAGAACCATCGTGCCACGGTCATGAAAAAGACCGGCACGAGATCGCTTCCGAAGCTGGTCCGCCTGGTGCTCATCGCCAACGATAGCGTGTCGCCGGACCGGCAAGACTCCCCCTAGGTCGCGCAGCCGGACCAAGCCGTGCAAGACGCCACTTAGAGATCAATCCGTTTCAGCGCGGCGCCTCTGTGCATCGCGATGTGATCAGTCTTGTCGCTCTTGATTTCGTACTGCGGGTCGTCGTCGGTGGCATGGTGCGTATACCCTTTGTAGTCGACGTTTTTCGTGTGCACCTTGATGATCGTGCCGCTGACGTGCCCGGCTTCCGAATTCCAGGTCACATGATCTCCGACTTCGAATCGCTTTGTCACAGTGGTTCGCTCCTGCCGAAACCCGTGGAACCGCTATCTCAGCGCCAACCGGACCGCGGTCATCTGGATGAGATGGATCAGCGGCGTCGGATAGATGCCGAGCAAGATCAGCGCCATGGTGAGCGCCGCAAGCGTGGTACCCCTGCCCGCGGCACCGCACCGGCATACACGGTCGCACCGTCCGCGGCAGGCGTGCAGATGGCGACGATAACGCGCAGATAATAGAACAGGCCGATGACGCTGCCGACAATGAGAGCAATGACCGCGGGCCACATCGTGACGCTGACCCCGGCGGCAATGGCGTAGAACTTGCCGATGAACCCCATCGTCAACGGTATTCCGGCAAGCGACAGCAGCATCACGGCAAAGATGGCGCCGAGCCACGGCCGCTGCCAGATAAGGCCGCGACAGTCGTCGAGCGCCTCGACCTCGGCCCCTCCGCTCGATGCCGATAACACCGTTATGATGCCGAAGGCGCCCAAGGTCATCACGAAATAGGCGACGAGGTAGTAGGTCACGGCTTCGATCCGCAATGCGCCCGCCGCGAGAAGCGCCACCAGCAGATAGCCGAGATGCGCGATCGACGAGTACGCCAGGATGCGCTTTACGTTGTCCTGTAGCAGCGCCAGGAGATTGCCGACCAATATCGAGGCGATAGCGACGATCTCGATCATCAGCGGCACGGGGCCGGAGTCGTAGGCGCCGGTGGTCTGGAAGTAGCGCAGCAGCAGAGCGAACATCGCTCCCTTGGAGACGACCGCGACAAAAGCCGCCACCGGCGCGGGTGCACCTTCATAGACATCGGGCGCCCACATGTGGAACGGTACGACGGACAGTTTGAACCCGATCCCGGTAAAGATGAGTGCGAGGCCGGTTAGCCAATAGAGGTCGGGCGGGATCTCCCTCGTGGTGTTCAGCAGCGCGGCGATCCGCGCGAACTCCAGGGTGCCCAGGCGGGCGTAGGCGAGGGCCATGCCGAATAGCAGCAACGCCGAAGACATTCCGGCCAGGATCAGGTACTTGACGCCGGCCTCGACGGACCTCCTTCTGGCGCGAGGATAGGCGATCAGGCCGAGCAACGAGATGCTGAGCGTCTCAAGGCCGAGGAAGAAGGAGGCGAAGTGCGCGCTGGCGACCAGCGCGGTCGCGCCGAGTGTCGCCAGCAGCACGAGCAGGTAGAACTCCTGCGGTGGCTCCGGGCGCGCCGCGAGATAACCGTACGACAGCAGCAGAACGGCGATGCTGGCCGCGAAAATGAGCCCCATGTAGAAGAGCGCGTAGCCGTCGATGACAAACAGCGTTGTGACGTGCCGCGGCTCCACGGTGCTGGCCGGCCAGATTGCGGCCAGGGACAGCACGAGCCCCAGCAGTGACACGGCGGCGGTCAGCCGATGGTGCCGATGGAACGCAATCATCAGCATGACGATCGTCACGGCGCCGCCGACAACAATGGACGGGAGGATGGCGATGAGGTCGCTACCGTTCATGAGTCACCGCAGCGCCAATGGGCGTTCCGAAGCGGCGACGCGCTGCACATTCGCGAGGCCAGTTCGGGCAGTGTCGATCACCGGTTGCGGATAGAGCCCGAGCCAGATGAGGGTCACGATCATCGGCACCATGATGATCATGTGGCGTGACGAGAAGTCGGCCAGTACGGTGGTTCCCCGGGGCTCGCCATGAAAAACCCGCTGGACGAAGACGAGCGCGTAGATGGTGGATACCACCAGGCCCAGCGTCCCGACGATTGCGAACCCGCTGGCAACACGATAGGTGCCGAAGAGCACCATGAACTCGCCGACGAAATTGCCGAGGCCCGGCAGTCCGAGCGAGGCGATGGCGAAGAACAGGCCGATCGCGCCGATGCGCGGTGCGCTCGTCCACAACCCGCCGATCCGGCGCATGTCGCGGGTCTGGAGACGCTCCTGGAGCGCGCCGACCAGGATGAAGAGAGCGCCCGTGCTGAGGCCGTGCGCCAGCATCTGCACGACCGCACCCTGCAGCGCGAGCGCGTTCCAGGCGTAAATGCCGAGCAGGACGAAGCCCAAATGGCTGACGCTGGTGTAGGCGACGAGCCGCTTCATGTCGTACTGCGCGAAGGAGAGCACCGCGCCGTAGAGGATGCCGATGACGCCGAGTGCCATCGCGATCGGCGCAAAGCGTGCGGAGGCTGCGGGGAAGAGCGGGACCGCGAAGCGCAGCAAGCCGTAAGCGCCGGTCTTCAGGAGCAGGCCGGCGAGGACGACGCTGCCGGCGGTCGGCGCTTCGGTATGGGCATCCGGCAGCCAGGTGTGGAACGGCACCGCTGGCAGCTTGACGGTGAACGCCACGAAGAACCCGAGCATGATCCACATCGCCGTCCCCGGATCGAGCCGAACGTGAGCCAGCGTGAAATAGTCGAATGTCAGCGTGCCGGTCTGGTGGAAATTGATGAAGGCCAGCGCCAGAATCGCCGCGAACATCAGCAACCCGCTCCCCTGGGTGAACAGGAAGAACTTGACCGCCGCATAGATCCGACGCTCGTGACCCCAGACGGCGATCAGGAAGTACATCGGCACCAGCATCAGTTCCCAGAAGAAGAAAAACAGGAACAGGTCGAGCGCCAGGAACACGCCGATGACGCCTGCCAAGGTCAGCAGGAGGTTGAAGTGGAAAAACCCCACCTGCGTGACGATCTCGCTCCAGGAAGCGAGTACCGATACCATGCCGAGTCCGATGGTCAGGAGGATCAGCAGCAGGCTCAGGCCGTCGAGTCCGAGGTGGAACCTGATCCCAAGCTGGGGGATCCAGGGCCAATCGACATTCGCGAGCCATGCGCCGTTGGTGGTGATGCTGACGGCGCCGCGATGCTCCGCCCATCGTACCAGCACGAGCACGAGGTCGACCGTCAGGACAGCGAGCGAGAGCCAGCGTGGCCAGGAGTTGTTGCGCCGCTCGCTTAGCGCCGCCAGCACGCCGCCGATGAGTGGAGTAAGGATAAGCCACAGCAGGATCATGCGAACACCAGGATCGCGATGAGGACGACGGACCCGCTTACAATGCCCGCCGCGTACCAGCGTACCCGGCCGGTCTGCGAATCGCTGAGCCGCCGATAGGCTGCTTGGCTCAACAGGGCCACGCCGTTATAGAAACTGTCGATGAAATCCGCCTGATCGACGCGGGCGAACCACAGAAAGGGCTGGACCAGGGTCCGGTCATACAGCCAGTCGAACCCCCAATCGTTCTCCCAGAAACGCTGCAGCGCCAGCATCGCCGGCGACTGGACCAGAGACTGAACGAGGGTGGGCCGGCGGCGGAACGCGATATAGGCGATGCCGACGCCCAGCAGGGCAGTGATCGCGGCGACCGCGGACAACCCCGCCTCGAGGTTCGAGCCGGCCGACATCGCGGCACTCGGCGCCGGTAACGCCGACTGCATCAGCCGGGTGAAGCTCGGCACGTTGCCGAGATAAGGCGGGATCTCGACGAACCCGCCCGCCAGGGCGAGGAAGGAAAGCACGACCAACGGGATGGCGATACAAGCGCCGGTCGTTCCCGTGGGAACGAGCTTGACGGCGCCGAAGAAGACGACAAAGACGGCGCGGAAGATGTAGATCGCGGTCAGCAAGGCGCCGAGCAGCCCGGCGGCCCAGAGCCACGGCCCAGCGGCGCCGTCGGACCAGGCTTCCCACAGAATAAGATCCTTGCTGTAGAAGCCAGCGTCGATGAGCGGCAGCGCGGCGAGCGAGATGCTGCCGATAAGGAAGGTCCAGAACGCGAGCGGCAAGCGTTGCCGCAGGCCGCCCATCTTGAAGATATCGTGCTCCTCGCCGAGGCGCTGGACGACCACGCCGGCCGCGAGGAACAGCAGCGCCTTGAAGAAGGCATGAGTCATGAAGTGGAAGATGGCGGCGGACCAGGCGCCGACCCCGAGCGCCAGGAACATGTAGCCGATCTGGCTGATGGTCGAGTAAGCCAGAATGCGCTTGAGGTCGGTCTGGTTGAGCGCGCTGAAGCCGGCCAGGAGCAGCGTCAGCGCGCCCACGATCGCGACGGCGGTGCGAACGGGTGGCGCGAGGTCGTAGAGGATGTGCATTCGCGCGATGAGATAGACGCCAGCCGTTACCATGGTCGCGGCATGGATGAGCGCGCTGACTGGTGTGGGACCCGCCATGGCGTCGGGCAACCAGGTCTGCAGCGGCAATTGCGCCGACTTGCCGACTGCCCCGCCGAGCAGCAGCGCCGCCGCCGCGATGGCCGGCCCGGCGCCAACCGGCCACGTCTGCGCCGCCCGATGCATCAGCGGCTGGATGTCGAGCGTACCGAGATCGGTGAAGAGAAGGAAAAGACCGATCGCCATGGCCGTGTCGCCGACCCGGGTGACGATGAATGCCTTGCGCGCGGCCAGGCCGTTGACTGGGTCGCGATACCAGAAGCCGATCAGCAGGTAGCTGCACAGGCCCACGCCTTCCCAACCGAGATAGAGGAACAACAGGTTGTCGGCGAGAACGAGGATCAGCATCGAAGCGACGAACAGGTTCATGTAGGCGAAATATCGGCTGTACCCTTCGTCCGTGCTCATGAACTCGGCGGAGTAGAGGTGGATAAGGAAGCTGACGAAGGCAACGACCAACATCATCAGCCCCGACAGGGCATCAAGGTAGAATCCGACATGTGGCGTGAAGCCGGCGATTGCGATCCAGGACCAGACGATTTCGGTGGTTGGCTTCGGCGCGCCCAGGAAGGCGAGCATGACGACCAGCGCCAGGACCGCCGAAATGGCGACCGAGCTGACACCGATCCAGGCGATCCAGCGTTTCGCCAGCAGGCCGGCGGACGCGAACAGGATCGCGAAGCCGAGGAGTGGCAGAGCCGGGACGAGTGGCAAGAGGCTGAGCATGTCAGCCCCGCATCCGGTCTGCCGCGTCGGCGTCGAGCGTCTCACGCTGATGATAGAACCGCAGGATGAGCGCCAGGCCGACCGAGACTTCGGCGGCGGCGAGCGCCAGGATGAGAATGAACATGACCTGGCCGTCGGCCTGCCCCCAACGCGCCCCGGCGACAATGAACGCCAGCCCCGCCGCGTTCAGCATGATCTCGACCGACATCAGCATGAAGATGAGGTCACGGCGCATCAGGACGCCGATCGTCCCGAGCGCGAAGAGGACTATCGCCAGCAGCAGCCCGTATTGCATCGGAACGACGTTCATCGCCTCGTTTGCCCCTCCGATCGCCCGAGGTGATAGGCACCCACCAGGCCCGCGAGCAGCAGCATGGAGGCGAGTTCCACCGCCAGCATGTACGGGCCGAACAGCAGGGCTCCCACTTGCCGAGGCCCGACGAGAGTGCCGCTGGAGACGAGGGCTGGACCAAGCCACAGCATGTAGACGAGTTCGCCCAGAAGGATTGCCGCCAGGCCGCTCGGCCCGACCCAGATCCAGGGTGTCAGCCATCGCCGCTCCTGGCGGATCGCGGCCTTGCCCAGGTTGAGCATCATGACGACGAAGATGAACAGCACCATGATTGCGCCGGCATAGACGATGACTTCGAGCGCGGCGGCGAACGGGGCGCCGAGGATGTAGAAGATTACCGCCACCGCGAGCAAGGAGATCACGAGGTAGAGCAGCGCATGCACGACGTTTGCGTTGACGATCACAAGCGCGGTGGAAAGAATCGCAACGACGGTTGCAATGTAGAACGCGGCTAGCATTGCGGCGGCGTCACGGGATTAACCCGCGCAGGTCGACCGGCGGCTGCTCGCGCTCGGCGTCGCCCTTGTTCTTGCCGCCGATCGTCTTGCCGGCGACGCGCCAGAAGCTATAGCCCGGGTACTTGCCGGGGCCACTGATTAGCAGGTCCTCCTTTTCGTAGACGAGGTTGGGCCGTTCATATTCGCTCATCTCGACATCGGGGGTGAGCTGGATCGCGTAAGTCGGACACGCCTCTTCGCACCAGCCGCAGAAGATGCAGCGTGAGAAGTTGATGCGAAAGAACTCCGGGTACCAACGGCCATGCTCGTTTTCGGTCTTCTGCAGCGCGATGCAGTCGACCGGGCAGGCGGCGGCGCAGAGATAGCAGGCGACGCATCGTTCTTCGCCGTCAGGATCCCGCGACAGGATGATACGGCCGCGGAACCGGGGCGCCAGGTACGGCTTCTGCTCGGGGTACTGCACCGTCGCCGGGCGGCGGAAGAGGTGGAGGAAGATGTACCAAAGTGTCCGAAGGTCGCTGAGCATCGCGCTCTCTTTCCGGTATCAAACGGCGAGCAGGACGCCGCCGGTGACGACGAGGTTCAGCAAGCAGAGTGGCAACATGACTTTCCAGCCGTAGGCCATCAGTTGGTCGTATCGCGGTCGCGGCAACGCCGCGCGCAGCAGGATGAAGAAGCCGACGAAGAATGCGAGTTTCACCAGGAACCACAGCACCGGCGGCAGCACCGGCCCCAGCCAGCCGCCGAAGAACAACGTGACGATCATCGCCGAGATGAGGATGATGCCCACGTACTCGCCGATGAAAAAGATGCCGAACTTCATCGCGGAATATTCTGTGTGGAAGCCGGCGACGAGCTCGTTCTCCGCTTCCGGCAGATCGAACGGCAGGCGGTGGGTCTCGGCGATGCCGGCGATGAGAAACGTCACGAAGCCGACGAATTGCGGGCCGATGTACCATAGGCCACGCTGCGCCTGCACGATGTCCCTGAGGTCGAACGAGCCCGCCATCAGGACGACACCAACCAGGGACAGCCCCATGAACACCTCGTAGCTCAGCATCTGCGCCGCTGCGCGCACGCCGCCGAGAAGCGAGTATTTGTTGTTCGAGGACCAGCCGGCGAGCACGGTGCTGTACACCGCCAGAGATGTCATCGCGAGGAAGAACAGCAGCCCGATATTGAAGCTGATGACGCCGATCCCGGGGGCTACCGGGATCACCGCGAAGCCGATCAGCAACGCGGCCATGACGATCGCCGGCGCCACCACGAACACGGCGCGGTCCGCGAACGGTGGAGTCCAATCCTCCTTGAACAGGATCTTGATCATGTCCGCCACGACCTGAAGGATACCGAAGGGACCGACCCGGTTCGGACCGAGGCGGTCCTGGAAGAACCCGAGCAGGCGCCGCTCGATCCAGGTCAGGAAGGCAGCGAACCCGACCAGCACGATCAGGATGCCAAAGGCATTTGCGATCCCGCGGGCGGGTTCATCCATGGCCGATGTTACCCACGTCGGCGTCGCCCGCCGCCGTCACCTTGCCCCACGCGGGCAAGCCAATGCCGACCGATCCCGAGAGCCCGATCGCCATTCCGGCGACGCCGGCGGGCAAGCCTGGCCGCACTCTGACAGGCAGGCGCGATACGGTCCCACCAAGGCTGACCGCCACCATGGCTCCGCCCGCAACACCAAGGCCGGCCGCATCCTGCGCGTTCAATGCGAGATAGGGAGACGGGACGCGCTCGGCGACCGCAGGGGCCAAGCGGCTCAATTCTTCGCTGCCGAAGATCTCGTGCAGCGGCACAATCAGCCACGCGTCGGCTCGCGCGACGAAGGCCTCCGGCACATCGTCGAAATGGCGTAGCCCTGCGCCAGACGGTGGTTCGATCAGGCGAACGCCGGGATCGCCGCCCCGCAACGGGCCGCCGACCTCGTCCTGGAACTTGTTGACGGCCCGCACGGAGTTCCACGCTGGAGCCCAGAAATAAGGAATCAGCGAGGCAGGCAGAGTGGGTCGTGCCCCGTAGTATCCCTCCATGGTGTACGAGAACGGCGTGTCGGGGTCGTCGGGCGGCTTGGGCTCGCGCACCGTGGCGTGCTGCATGGATGGAGGTTCGGCCGCTGTATCGGTGCGGCTCGCGGCTGATCTTGGCGCCATTGACGCGAAAATCCGCGGTCGGCGCCGCCCGCGGGATTGCTGCGAGCGCCGGCAGGGCCTTGGCGCATGCAGCGGTGACGTCGTCCATGCGCGCCCAGGATGGCTCGGGCGCACGGCCTGTCGCATGCAGGGCATCGCGCAGCCAGCGCCAGCTCTCCTGGATCGGGCCTTCCGGCACGAGAAGCTGGAAGAAGCGCTGGGCTCGGCCTTCATTGCTTACCAGCGTCCCGTCGGCCTCGGCGAAGGTCCCGGCGGGCAGCACAATTTCAGCCCGGCGAGCGGTATCGTGCAGCAAGTGGTCGATGACTATGAGGTGACGCGCGCGGGCGAAGCAGCGGTCAACCGTCGCGCGCTCGGCGTGGCGATAAAGGTCGTTCTCAAGCACGACGACCACCTCCGCTTCGCCCTGCTCGACTACTTGAAACGCGTCGGCCAGCGTCCCGCCGCCCATCAGGCCGAGACCCAGGCTGTTGCACTCCGGCACCGTCAGGCACAGCTCCGCGGCATGACCGGCGTCGCACAGGGCCCAGGCGACATTGGCCGCCGCCTCAATCACCGCCGCACTGGCACAGCCGGTGCCGACCACCACGAGCGGTCGCTTGGCCTCCCTGAACGCGCACGCAATGTCGCGCGCGAGCGCACCGGTGTCCGCCGGCAACCCGGTGACGGCGGGTGCGGATGGGTTGATCTCATGCGCCACGGCGAAACCGAGCCGCGCCAGATCGTCGGGCGCCGCTCGGAAGGTTCGGGTCGCCACGTCGTCGAGCCGTGTCGTGTCCGGAGTGGCGACGAAGAGCGGACTTCGCTCATGCGGTGCCGCGTTGCGCACGCCGGCATCGTGCCAGCTCGGGATCCCGAGCTGCTCCGCGATCTCGAAGGCCTTCCGGCGCACCGCCTGGCGAAGACTCAAGGCGAGGCGCGGCGCGGTGTCGGGCACGTCCTCACCGAGCACCAGCACCGCATCGGCTTGTTCGACATCCTTGAGCGACGGGCTGCGTGCCGGCCCGTTCCGCAAGATGTCCACGATCAGGCCGAGCAGCGCCTGCTCGCTGTCCGAGATGCCGAGATGGAAGCGTCCGGCGCCGACCAACTCGCGCAGCGCAAAATTGGCCTCGAGCGAGGCGCGCGGCGAGCTGATCCCGATCGCTGTGGCGCCGTGTGACAGGACCTCCGCCAGGCGGCGCAGCGCTTCGTCCTTCGACACCGGCGCGAGTTCATCGTCGCGGCCGACCCGCAGCAAGGGCTGGCGGATGCGTTGATCGCTGTTGACGAAGCCGTAGCCAAATCGGCCGCGATCACACAGAAAGTAGCCGTTCACCTCGCCGTTGAACCGGTTGAGGATGCGCCGGACTTTTCCGTAGCGCTCGTTCGGCGTCGTGCTGCAGCCGAGGCCGCAATGGACGCACACCGACGGGGTCCCGCGCAAATCCCATTTGCGGTCGTAGAACTCCGCGAGGGTCTTGTCGTCGAACACGCCGGTCGGACAGACCTCGGCCAAGTTGCCGCTGAAGTCGCTCTCAAGGATGCCATCCTCATGGCGACCGAAATAGACGTGATTGTGGGCGGCGAAAACGTCGAAGTCGCGCCCGCCGGCGTAGTCGCGATAGAACCGGGTGCAGCGGTAGCAGGCGATGCAGCGGTTCATCTCGTGGGTGATGAAGGGTCCGAGATACTGGTTGCGGTGGGTCCGTTTCTTGAACCGGTATCGACGGTAGGCGTGCCCGGTCATGACCGTCATGTCCTGGAGATGGCACTCGCCGCCCTCTTCGCAGACCGGGCAGTCGTGCGGATGATTGGTCATCACCCACTCGATGCCGCTAGCGCGGAACTTTACCGCCTCGGGATCGGCGATCGAGATGCGGGTGTGGTCTTCGGCCGCCATCATGCACGCCATCACGAGCCGCCCGTGCTGGTCGTTATCGCCGTGGAATTGCTTCACCGCGCATTGCCGGCAGGCGCCAACCGACCCCATCGCCGGATGCCAGCAGAAATACGGAAGGTCGAAACCCAGGGAGAGACAGGCGTGGAGAAGATTGTTCCCCGCCGTCACCTCGTAGCTCTTGCCGTCGATGCTGATCGTCGGCATCGGCTACCTCCAGGGACAGCGTTTGAGTTCGATATGACGCTCAAATTCTTCGCGGAAACATTTCAAGCCGCTTCCGAGCGGCTCCATGGCGCCGGGAGCGAGCGCGCAGAACGTCCTGCCAGGGCCGAGGAAGTCGGCGTGCATGGCGAGGATCTCCATGTCGCGAGCTTCGCCCTTGCCGGCCTCGATCGCCCCCAGCAACCGTTCCACCCACGGCAATCCATCCCGACAAGGCGTGCACCAGCCGCAGGATTCCTGGGCGAAGAAATGCTCCAGATTGTGCAGCACCCCGACCGGGCAGGTCTTGTCGTCGACGATGATCATCGTGCCCGTGCCAAGGCGGCTTCCGGCCTTCTCGACGGAATCGAAATCCATGGCGACGTCGAGATGCTCCTCGGCGAGGAATCGGGTCGAGGCGCCACCCGGCAGAAAGGCACGCAGCGCATAGCCGTCGCGCATGCCTCCCGCGTGCTCCTCGAGGATTTCCCGAACGGTCGTGCCCATCGGCAGCTCCCAGGCTCCCGGGTGCTTCACGCGGCCGCTCGCGCCATAGATCTTGGTGCCGCCGTCTTCGCCGTGCGCCAAGCCGCGGAACCAGGACGCGCCGTGATTGACGATGTGCGGCACATTGGCCAAGGTCTCGACATTGTTGACCACAGTCGGCTTGCCCCACAGCCCGCTGATCTGCGGGTAGGGAGGCTTCGCCCGGGGGATCGCGCGCTTTCCCTCCAGCGCGGTGAGCATCGCGGTCTCGTCGCCGCAGATGTAGCGCCCGGCGCTGCGGTGCAAATGCAGCTCCAGGTCGAAACCGGAGCCCAGGATGTTCTTGCCGAGATAGCCCTTGGCGCTCGCCTCATCGATGGCGCGCTGCAGGCGCTGGCCGGCAAGCGCGTATTCGGCACGGAGAAAGAGGTAGGCGACGTCCGCCTGCACCGCGAAGGCGCTGACGATGGTGCCTTCGATCAGTTGGTGCGGGTCGCCCTCCATCAGCAGCCGATCCTTGAAGGTGCCCGGCTCCATCTCGTCGGCGTTGACCACGAGGTATTTGCGTGGCGAAGCGTTGCCGGCGGACCGCTCCAGGCTCCACTTCCGCCCGGTCGGGAAGCCTGCGCCGCCGCGCCCCCGCAGCTTGGATGCCGTCACCTCGTCGATCACTGCCTGCGGCGTCATGCCGCCGAGGACCTTGCGCACCGCCGCATAGCCGCCGGCGCGCGTATAGGCCTCGATCCACAGCGGCTCGTCGCCGGGACGTATATTCCGGGTCAGCGGGCGCTCCATCGCCTCGCCGGTCATGGGTATCTCTCCAGCACGCAATCGAGTTGGTCCGGCTTGACGTCGCGATGGAGGTCTTCGTCGATCATGATGGTCGGCGCATGATCGCAGGCGCCGAGGCACACGATCGGCAGGATGGTGAATCGGCCGTCGGCGGTGGTTTCTCCCCAGCGGATACCGAGCCGGGCCTGGATGCGGTCCCGCAGCGCCTCGTAGCCCATGATCCAGCAGGAGATGCTGTCGCAGACCAGGATGACGTGACGCCCGACCGGCCGGCGGAAGATCAGGTTGTAGAACGTCGCGACGCCGTCCAGCTCGTCGGGCGACATTTCGAGGATGCGCGCGATCTCATCAAGGTTCTCATCCGATATCCACTGATGCGCACGCTGCACCATCCGAAGCGCCTCGATGCAGGCCCCACGCCGGCTCTCGTAATGGCCGGCGAGGGCCGCGATCGCCGCGCTCTCGGCCGGCGTCAGCCGGTCGGTCCCCTCAACGGTCGACATCGGCCATCACGAAGTCGATGCTGCCCAGGACCGCGATCAAATCAGGTACCATCGAGCCCCGGCACATCAGCGGGATCATCTGCAGGTGCGGGAATGAAGGCGTACGGATGCGAGTCCGGTATGACATCGTGTCGCCGTCGCTGATCAGGTAGTAGCTGTTCAGACCCTTGGTGGCCTCGATGCAGACGCTTGCCTCGCCTGGAGGGATCACTGGTCCCCAGCTCACATTGAGGAAGTGCGTGATGAGGGTCTCAATGTCATGCATCGTATGGTCCTTGAGCGGCGGCGTCGTCAGCGGATGCCGCGCCTTGTAGGACCCTTCCGGCATGTTCTTGAGGCATTGTCCGATGATGCGCAGGCTTTGCCGCATCTCCTCGACACGGACGGCGGTGCGGTCATAGCAGTCGCCATGACATCCCGTGGGGATGTCGAACTCGAATTGCTCGTAGCCTGAATAGGGCCGCTTTTTGCGGTAATCCCACTCGAAATCACACGCCCTGAGACCAGGGCCGGTTGCACCCCACTCGATCGCCTGGTCCAGGCTGTACGCGCCGACCCCTTGGGTACGCCGCTTGAAGATGCGGTTCTTCATCACGAGCTTGTCGTACTCGTTCAGCCGCGCCGGCATGTAGTCGAGGAACTCGCGGATAAGGCGGTCCCATCCGCGCGGTAGGTCCTGCGCCAGGCCGCCGATGCGGAACCAGCTCGGATGCATGCGGAATCCGCAGATGGCCTCGATGATCTCGAAGGCGCGTTCGCGGTCGGTGAACATGAAGAACACCGGCGACATGGCGCCGACGTCCTGGGCCATGGTGCCGTAGAACACCAAATGGCTGATGATCCGGAACAGCTCCGCCAGCATGACGCGGATCACCTTCACCCGGTCCGGCACCTCGATCCCGGCCAGCTTCTCGACCGCGAGCACGTAGGGCAGGTTGTTCATCACCCCGCCCAGGTAGTCGATGCGATCGGTATAAGGGATGTAGGTGTGCCAGGACTGGCGCTCGCCCATCTTCTCGGCGCCGCGATGGTGATAGCCGATATCCGGAACGGCGTTGACGATGTCCTCGCCGTCGAGTTGCAGCACGATGCGAAACACGCCATGCACGCTCGGGTGGTGCGGACCCAGGTTCAGGAACATGAACTCGTCGGTCTCGCCGCGCCGCTGCAATCCCCAGTCCTCGGGTCTGAACCGCAACGCCTCCTGCTCGGTGTCCTCCTTGGCGGGCGGGAGCTCGAACTGCCCCGCTTCCGTCGCCCGCGCCGGATGATCCTTCCGCAGCGGGTGGCCCTGCCAGGTCGGCGGCATGAGGATGCGCCGCAAATGCGGGTGGCCCTCGAAGCCGATGCCGAACATGTCCCAGACCTCGCACTCGTACCAGTCAGCGGCAGGCCAGAGATCCGTCACGGTGGCGAGCAAACATACCGCACCGAGGAGCGCCACCTTGATGCGAACGTCCGCGTTCCGCTCGTAGGAGAGCAGGTGATAGACGACGGTGAAATCGCTCGCCGGCTGGCCCTTCCTGTGGGAGCGCTGGCGCTCGTCTATGGCGGTAAGGTCGAAGAGCGTGCGGTACGGCCGCTCGATTCCTTTTTTGAGAAATTCCAGAATGCGGTGTGCATCCGCGCTTGCGACCCAGAGCGTCGGAATTCCGTCGCAGGTTTGTTGCGACACGAAACTCACCGCGCCAAGATGGTCCGCCAGTTCGCGCACCACGGTCGAAGCGGTCTCCACGCCAGGGAGATCATCGAGCATCTTCTAGACGCCATCCGGACTGCGCAGGTCCGTGGACCGTTGCCGTTCCGGCCGTTTGAGATCGCGCAGGCTCGGATGGGCCGGGCGTTGCACGCCCTGCGCTCCGATCGTCCAGCTCAATGGACGGCGTTCCTTGCCGATCGTCTGCTGCAGGAGGATGAGGCCCTCGAGCAGGACATCCGGGCGGGGTGGGCAGCCGGGGACGTAGACGTCGACCGGGAGAAAGCTGTCGACACCCTGCACGACGCTGTAAATGTCGTACATTCCTCCCGAATTCGCGCAGGAACCCATCGAGATCACCCAGCGAGGTTCCATCATCTGGTCGTAGAGGCGCTTGATGACGGGGGCCATCTTGAGAAACACCGTGCCCGAGATGACGATCAGGTCGGCTTCGCGCGGGGTGGCACGGAGTACCTCGGCGCCGAAGCGCGCGATGTCGTATTTGCTGGTGAACGCGGTCGCCATCTCGACGTAGCAGCAGGAGAGACCGAAGTTCAGCGGCCAGATGGAATTCTTTTGTCCCCAGGAGACGATGTCCTGCAGCCGCGTCAGGATCAGGGATCGTCGGATCGCTTCCTCGAACGAGGAGCCGGTTTCGCCGTCCGGTGCTTTGGTCTCTGGCCTGCTCAACCACCAGGGCATGCCGTCAGCTCCGGCGAAAGGAACGAAGGTTTGCCCCGCGTGGTCGCCAATCCAGGGCCCCCAGTCGCCATAGATAGATCAGGGCCGCGACGAGGACCCCGACGAACACCAGCATCTCGATATATCCGGCCCAACCGACTTCGCGGAACGCGATGGCCCAGGCGAATATGAACACCGTCTCGAGGTCGAAGATCACGAAGAACATCGCGACGAGGTAGAACTTCACGGGAAAGCGGAACCGCGCGTATCCGACTGTGACGATCCCGGACTCGAACGGCTGGACCGTCGCCTTGCTCGTGTGTCTTTGCCCCAAGACGTAGGAGAGCCCGGTCATAGTGGCGACCAGGGCGACAACGGCAGCGGAGTAAACAACCAGCGGCCAAACGAGAGCTGTCTTTTCCATCGTCCTCGCGCCGAAGATGTTTTCAGTGCTGAGAGCTAACGCCAGCTTCTGGATCGGAGCCCTCGGTCGATACCCTCAACGGTTCCGTGCTCTCCCCCATCTCGAGTGTTGATAATTTCGGGCGGGTGGCCTGCGTAGCCTCGGAAACTACTCAGCCAGCGGCGTTCGTGAGCACCCACGGGACCTACCGGAAACCTGGCGGTCGGCGCGCGGCAGATAGCGTGCGCGATCGACCCCGAGATCGCGTTGGCAGCCCGCGCGATGCGGTGCGCGATCGCACGGAGTTGGCCTGAGTAGTTTCCGGGTCTGCCGTCGCGAGCCCGATTCCGCCATGACCGCACAGGCGCGCCTACAATATTGCTGCGCATCCCGCGAGCTACCGCGAGGTTCCAGTGCCTTTCCTGGGTGGAGAAGACCGGTTGCGAACCGGCGGTTGGCCTGGCGTCCCGTTCTGTATGGGAGGCAGTCACGTTGCGGTGGCACGCCACTATCCGCACGGCCACCTGTGCCTGCCGGTGGCCGTCACGCCGCGCGATGAGTGTTCGGGCAGCCGCATGGTCAGAACGGGAGAGCGTTCGGTATGGAAGAATTTGAGGAGACCGCCGTGGACCCTGCCCGATCCGACAAGTTGGAAGAGAGCAGGTGCGACGGGCACTCGACGCTCGACGCAGCGATCTTCGACGTTGATGGCGTCCTCCTTGCCTCACCGCACGAGCGCGCTTGGCGAGAGGCTCTTCGTGGCTTCGCCCCGCCGGACCGCTTCACCACTGAAATCTACCAAAAGTATGTCGCGGGCAAGCCGCGCCTCAGCGGCGCGCGCGCCGCTCTGGAACAGTTGGGTGTGCCGGACGCCGAGAGGCAGGCGGCAACTTATGCCGAACGAAAACAGAAGCGGCTTGAGGAGTTGATAGCAACCAGGAGCTTCACAGCCTTTCCCGACGCAATCCGCTTCGTCCAGGTCGTCAGAACTCTGGGGCTGCGAATGGCGGTTGCGTCGTCGTCCAAGAACGCCAACCGGATGATGCAGCTCATCCGACTCGGCTCCGGAGAGAACCTGCTCGGCGTTTTCAGCGTCAATGTCTGTGGTCGCGACCTGCGGAACGGCAAGCCGGACCCGGAGATCTTCCTCCTGGCTGCCTCGGAGCTGGGGATTGGGCCCGGATGCTGCTTCGTGATTGAGGATGCGCCGGCTGGCATCAAGGCGGCCCGCGCGGGCGGGATGGCGGCCTTGGGAGTCGCCCGGGTTCATGACGCGGCGCTGCTCAGGGCAGCGGGCGCCGATTTGGTCGTCAACAACCTCGATGAGGTCGCCGTCGACCAACTGGCGAGTCGGCACCTGCGTCGTCGGCCGATCTGAGCGGGACGGCGAATGGACGACATAGTAGAATCTGCCGCTGATCCTGCGTGGATAGTTCAGGAGCACGGCTATGACCCTCTGCGCGAGCGGGGGATTGAGTTCGCGTTTTACCGTCGGCAACGGCTTCCTCGGGGTTCGAGGTGTTCCGACGATAAGCGACGAGCATGTCTGGATGACTTGGCCGCGCACGTACGTGGCCGGACTTTTCGACACCCCGAATATCGTGCCGCACAGACCGGCTCTGGTGTCGGCGCCAGACTGGGCAAGAGTCACCATCCTGGTGAATGGCGCGACGCTGCTCCAACGCCCTGCCGACATGATCTCGTATTGTCGGATACTCGATATGAAGCGCGGCGCGCTGCTCAGCAAGTGGCACGCTCCGGAGGCCGATGGCGCGATCGCCCGGATGCACTCGCTCCGACTGGTCTCGCTCGTCAGCCGCGGAGTTGGACTACAGCTCCTCCGTCTTGAATTCGCCGGGACTGACGAGATCACGCTGGAAGTGTCGTGCGTGGTTCCAGGTAGGGCGCTGGAGCCCATACGACTCGCGCCCGAGCTCGGCGTGTGGCGTACCAGGCACTCTGGAAAGAGCCTCGCGATGGCAACCGCGATAGCTCTGAAACTCGACGGCCGCGACCTTGCGCCGGGAGTACTAGACAAACGTAGATGGCAGTGGCGTTGGAGGTCCACGCGTGGGCAGATAGCCTGCTTTGAGCGGCTGGTTGGTTTCGTGCGCGGCGATAACGTCGGCGACGATCCTGGCCCGGTCGCCGAGGAAACACTCGGGAACGCGCGACGGCTCGGCTGGCGCGCGGTGACCAAGCAGCACGAAGCGGCCTGGGACGAGCGTTGGCGGTGCAGCGACGTCGAGGTCGACGGCGACACGGCGGCACAACAGGCGCTCCGATTCGCGGCTTACCATCTGAACAGCGCGGCGAACCCGGCTGATGAGCGCGTTTCCATCGGTGCCCGGGCGCTGACCGGCGACGACTATCACGGCCACGTGTTCTGGGACACGGAGATATTCCTGCTGCCCTTCTACACCCTGACCTGGCCCGAAGCGGCCAGGGCGTTGCTCATGTACCGCTACCACACATTGGCCGGCGCACGGGCCAAGGCGGCCCGGATGGGGTGGCGAGGCGCATTCTATGCCTGGGAGTCCGCGACAGATGGCGAGGAGAGCACTCCCGACGAGGTCGTCAGCGCCGACGGCGCGACGGTTCCGGTGCTTAGCGGGAAGGAGGAGGAACATATCAGCGCCGACGTCGCCTATGCGGCGTGGCACTACTGGCGAGCGACCGGGGATGACGGGTTCCTGCTTGATGCGGGAGCCGAGATCCTCTTCGAGACGGCACGATTTTGGACCAGCCGCGCCCAGCCTGAAGCGGACGGCCAGCGCCATATCCGTGACGTCGAGGGGCCTGATGAGTACCACACGCACATTGACGACAACGCTTTCACCAACGTGATGGCGCGGTGGAACATCCGGCGTGCGACCGAGGTCGCGGCGCTGCTGCGTTCGAGGTGGCCCGAGCGCTGGGCCGATGTCGCGGGCCACCTCGCACTCGACGACGCGGAACTGGAAGAATGGGGAAGCGCCGCTGAGACGCTCGCGACCGGTCTCGACGCCCCGACCGGGCTGATCGAGCAGTTTGCCGGCTTCTTCAAGCTCGACGACATCGACCTCGCGCAGTACGCGGGCCGGACGACATCGATGGATGTCGTGCTGGGTCGAGAGCGGACGCAGCGATCTCAGGTGATCAAGCAAGCCGACGTCGTGGCGCTGATGGCGTTGCTCCCAGACGAATTCGATCGACAGAGCATGCTCGCGAATTTCCGGTACTATGAACCGCGCTGTGATCACGCCAGCTCGCTCAGCCCTGCCATGCACGCGTTGGTCGCCGCTCGATTGGGCAATACCGAACTCGCCCTGCACTATTTCCGCGAAGCCGCGTCCATTGACCTCGCGGGCCCCGCCGCACGGAGCGCGGGCGGAGTGCACGTCGCGGCTCTCGGCGGCTTATGGCAGGTGGTGGTGTTCGGCTTCGCAGGGCTCTCGCTGCTGGACGACGCAATGGCTTTCACGCCGCAGCTGCCCGCAAGCTGGAGCAGCGTGGCGTTTTGCCTCCAATGGCGCGGCCGCCGAATCAAGGTTCGGATCGAGCGGCGGGGGAATCTACTCAGCGCAACGCTGGAAGAAGGAAAAGCGTTGAAGCTGATTGTAGCCGGCGAGGAGCACGAACTCCTGCCTGGGCCGGTGCTCCGCGTCGTCAAGAAAGAGGCCGTACCCACCCGTCCACCGGCTGACACATGAGCTGGGTAATCCTTCGGTACGTTACTGAACCGGTGGTACGTTCCTGAACCGGCGGCGGACAAGCGGCAGACAAAAAGCGCCGCCCTGAGTTGGCTTGGTCTGTCTGTCGTGATCGCGCGGCGTGGTCACGGTCCGGCCGATAAGAGAGGCGCGAGGACGCCATCTCGAATACTGGAACTATTGTCGTGCGAGCGTGAGTAGTTTCCGGCTCTGCCGCCGCCAACACGAAGCGGCATATGGTGCTGCTCCGGATGTCGCAGGGCGCTGCCCGACCCGCCGTGGCGGGCCAAACCCGGCTTCATCCATGAAAGCTGTTGACGCGGCGAAGCGGCAGCCCACGCAACCCCGGGAGACGGCAGAATGAATCCGCTCAAGCAGCTCGAAACGTGCGGTCAGTCGCCCTGGCTGGATTATCTGAAGCGCAGTCTGATTGCCACCGGCGGGTTGCGCGACCTGGTCGAGCGCGACGGCCTCAAGGGTGTTACCTCGAACCCTTCGATCTTCGAGAAGGCCATCGGCGAGACCGAGGAATACTCGGACGCGCTGAAGCAGTTCCAGGCGGAGGCGGATCACGGCATAACCGCGATCTACGAGTATCTGGCGATCACCGATATCCGCGCCGGCGCCGACGTGTTACGCCAGGTGTACGATCAGACCCTCGGCCGGGACGGCTATATCAGCCTCGAGTGCTCGCCCTACCTGGCGAACGACACCCGAGCCACGGTGGGCGAGGCCCTGCGGCTATGGGCGGCGGTGGATCGTCCCAATCTGATGGTGAAGGTGCCGGCCACCCCGGCCGGCATTCCCACCGTCCGTCAATTGATCGCGCGCGGGCTCAACATCAACATCACGCTGCTCTTCGCGGTCGATGTCTACGAGCAGGTGGTGGACGCTTACATCAGCGGGCTTGAGGACCTGAAGCGCAACGGTGGGGACGTCTCAAAGATCGGCAGCGTCGCCAGCATCTTCGTGAGCCGCATCGATGTCGCGGTCGACAAGCGGCTCGAGCAACTCGGCGACACGCAGGCGGCGGACCGGCTGCGCGGCAAGGCGGGAATCGCCAATGCGAAAATCGCCTATTCGCGCTACAAGGCGATGTTCGCGGGCCCGCGTTGGCAGGCGTTGGCGGCCTCGGGCGCCAAGACGCAACGCCTGCTGTGGGCGTCCACCAGCACGAAGAGCCCGGCGTACAAGGACACGATGTATGTCGAGGCGCTCATTGGCCGCGACACCGTGGACACCATTCCGCCGGCGACGATGGACGCGTTCCGCGATCACGGCGAGGTGAAGGCAGACGCGATCGAGCAGGACTTGGACGGCGCGCGTGCGGCCTTGGACGAGTTGGAGCGGCACGGGATTTCGCTGAGCGCGGTAACGGGGCAGTTGGTGAAGGAAGGGGTGCACCAGTTCGCCGACGCGTTCGACAAGCTGTTTGGCGCCATCGCCCGCCGCCGCCGCGCCTTGGTTGAGGGCGATAGCCCCAGTTTCGAGCTGCGGCCCGGCTCCGCGGAAATGAAGAAGGCTTTCGAAGACGAGATGGAGGCCTGGCGCGCCGGCGGACTCGTGCGGCGACTCTGGGCCGGGGACAAGTCGCTGTGGACCGGGACCGACGAAGACAAATGGGTTGGTTGGCTGCGCGTCGTGGACCAGGAGCTGGCCGATCTGGACCAGCTGCGCGGTTTCGCGACGGCGGTGAAATCGGCCGGGTTTACCAATGTCGTCCTGCTCGGGATGGGTGGCTCAAGCCTGGGTCCCGAAGTGCTGGGAGAGACGTTCAACGAGCAATTCGCTATGGGCTGGCCGCGCTTTCATATGCTGGACAGTACCGATCCCATGCAGATCAAGGCGATCGAGCACGCGATCGACCTGCCCAAGACGATGTTCATCGTCTCCTCCAAATCCGGAAGCACCCTCGAACCCAACATCTTTCTGGCATACTTTTTCGACCGCGTCCGCGCGGTCGTGGGAGCGCGCGACGTCGGCGCGCATTTCGCCGCGGTGACCGATCCGGGCTCCCCGCTGGAACGCAAGGCGCAGCAACTCCAATTCGCGCACATCTTTCACGGCGTGCCCTCGATTGGGGGGCGTTATTCCGTGCTGTCGAAGTTCGGCCTGGTTCCAGCCGCTTCGATCGGACTGAACTACGAACGCCTGCTGACGACTGCGCAGCCAATGATGCGGTCGTGTGGCCCCGATGTTCCGCCTGAAGAGAACCCGGGCGTACAACTCGGGGTCGCGATGGGCGTCGCTGCGACGCGGTTCGGCCGCGACAAGGTCACGATCATTGCCTCACCTCGCATAGCCGATCTCGGCGCCTGGCTGGAGCAGCTTCTGGCGGAAAGCACCGGCAAGCAGGGCCGTGGACTGATCCCAATCGCGGGGGAGCCGCTCACGACGCCGGAGCACTACGGCAACGACCGATTCTTCGCCTATCTGGAGCTGGCCGGGCATCTGGATCCGTCCGAGCGTCGGGCATTGGATGCGCTGGAGCAGGCCGGCCATCCGGTGGTGCGGATCAGCCTGCGCGACACGTGGCATATCAGCCAGGAATTCTTCCGCTGGGAGATCGCCACCGCCGTTGCTGGTTCCATCATCGGCATCGACCCGTTCGACCAGCCGGACGTCGAGGCAAGCAAGGACAAGGCGCGCGCATTAACCGACGAATACGAGAAGTCGCACACTCTGCCCAAGGAGGAGCCGGTGTTCCGCGAGAACGGCCTGGCCCTCTACGCGGATCCGCACAACGCGGGCGAACTCGGCCAGCACAACACCCTGGCCGGCTATCTGAGGAGCCATCTCGGCCGTGTCCACGCCGGAGGGAAGGGAGGCGACTACGTGGCGCTGCTTGCCTACATCCAGCGCGACGCGACGCATTCACAAGCACTGACCACGATGCGCACGCACATTCGAGACAGGACCCGAGCCGCGACGTGTCTCGGCTTCGGGCCGCGGTTCCAGCACTCGACCGGGCAGGCCTACAAGGGCGGCCCGAATTCCGGCGTGTTCCTGCAGATCACCTGCGACGATCCGGCCGATATCGACGTGCCTGGCCATTCCTACAGCTTCGGCGTGGTGAAGGCGGCGCAAGCGCAAGGCGACCTCGATGTGCTGGTGGAACGCGGGCGACGCGCGCTCCGCGTCCACCTGAGAGATGTGGACGCGGGGCTGACGGAACTGGCTCGCGCGGTGGACGCGGCGCTCCAGTAGGGCCCTCGGAAGGAGTGAACCAGATGCAGATCGGTGTGATCGGCCTCGGCCACATGGGTGGCAACATATCTCGGCGCCTGATGAAAGCAGGCCATCAATGCGTGGTGTTCGATGCGAACGCCAAGCCGCGTGAGGAACTGGCCAAGGCGGGTGCCATGGCTGTCGGGTCGCTGGAGGCAGTGGTGAATGCGCTTGATGAGAGGCCGCGTGTGGTCTGGGTGATGTTGCCCGCCGGCGGGGTCACGGAAGAAACAGTCGAGCATCTCGCCGCCATGTTGGCGCCGGACGACATCGTGATCGATGGCGGCAATTCCTACTACAAGGACGACATCCGCCGTGCGAGGAAATTGGCCGAGAAACGCATCCGCTACGTCGATTGCGGCACGTCCGGCGGCGTGTGGGGCATGCAGCGGGGCTACTGCATGATGATCGGCGGCGCGAAAGATGTCGTGGATCACCTGGATCCGGTCTTCTCGACCCTCGCTCCCGGCCTGGGCGACGTCCCGCGCACCCCGGGCTGGGAGGCGCACGATCCGCGGGCCGAACGCGGCTACATCCATGCCGGGCCGAACGGTGCCGGGCATTTCGTGAAGATGGTGCATAACGGCATCGAATACGGAATGATGGCGGCCTACGCGGAGGGTTTCGACATTCTGCGCAAGAAGAGCTCCGAGGATTTGCCGGCTGACGAGCGCTTCGCGCTGAACATGCCCGAGATCGCCGAGGTCTGGCGACGCGGCAGCGTGGTCTCGTCCTGGCTGCTCGACCTCGCCGCCGCCGCGCTGGCCAAGGATGGCTCACTCGCGGGCTTCTCCGGCTTCGTTCAGGATTCCGGCGAGGGGCGCTGGACCATCGAGGCGGCGCTCGAGGAGGCGGTGCCGACCAACGTGCTGTCGGCGGCGCTCTACGCCCGGTTCCGCTCGCGCGAGGAGCACACGTTCGGAGAGAAGCTGCTTTCGGCCATGCGTTTCGGCTTCGGTGGCCACATCGAGGGCAACGAACCAATCGACCCCGAACGGAGACCGGCGGAGGCGCAGGCGAACGCCGCGGTTCCGCGGGCGGCGGAGTAGCGCCATGCCGGACAACCCGCCGGTCCCGCCGCCTCGCAGGCCCCAGGTGATTGCGGCGCCACCGCGGCGCCAGCCCCGGCCGGCCGATCCCTGTGCCATGGTGATCTTCGGTGCCGGCGGCGATCTGACCAAGCGCCTGGTGGTGCCGGCGCTCTACAATCTCTCGCGCACCAAAGTGCTGCCCGACAAATTCGCCCTGATCGGCGTGGACCGGGCTGAGGGAACCGCGGAGAGCTGGCGCGATCATCTCCACGACATGCTGAAGAGCTTCGTCGGCGACGCCGGCGCGGAATTCGACTTGGAGCAGATCGACGAGGCCGCGTGGAACCGGCTCGCGGAGAAGATGTCTTACGTCCAGGGCGACCTGAACGATGCCGGCCTGTATGGGAAGCTGGGCGCGCATCTGGAGGCGGAAGCGGGCAAGCATGATACCGCGGGAAACGTGATCTTCTACCTCGCCGTCGCCGACCGGTTCTTCGGGGTGGTGGTGGACAAGCTGGGCGAGGCCAAGCTGGTGGAAACGCCGGAACAGGACGGCAAGGCCAAATTCTGGCGCCGGGTGGTGATCGAGAAGCCGTTCGGCCATGGCGTTGACTCGGCCCGCGAACTGAACGCGCGTATCCTGCGGACCCTCCACGAGGATCAGATCTTTCGGATCGACCACTTCCTCGGAAAGGAGACGGTGCAGAACATCATGGCGCTCCGCTTCGCCAACGGGATGTTCGAACCGATCTGGAATCGCGAGCGGATCGATCACGTGCAAATCACCGCGGCGGAGACGGTGGGCGTCGAGCAGCGCGGCAAGTTCTACGAGGTGACCGGCGCCCTGCGTGACATGGTGCCGAACCACGTCTTCACGTTGTTGTCGCTGGTCGCGATGGAGCCGCCGACGGGCTTCGATGCCGCTTCAGTCCGCACGAAGAAGGCGGAAGTGTTCGCCGCTATGCCCTCGGTCAAGCCAGCCCGGGCGGTACGCGGTCAGTACGGGCCCGGCGCGGTGCTGGGCAAGCCAGTGAACGCCTATCGGAAGGAGCCGAACGTCGCGGGCAATTCGAACGTCGAGACTTATGTCGCGATGCAACTCGAGATCGACAATTGGCGCTGGGCCGGCGTGCCATTCTTCATCCGTACCGGCAAGCACATGTCGCACCGCCTGACGGAGATCGCGATCCGCTTCAAGCAGGCGCCTTACGCGCCGTTTCAGGACACGCCCGTCGATGCCTTGTCGCCTAACTGGCTGGTGCTGCATATCGCCCCGGGCGAGGGAGTCTCCCTGCAGTTCGATATCAAGCGTCCGGGACCAGTCATGGAGCTCGCCTCCGTCAACATGGACTTCCATTACAATGACTGGTTCCCGAAAGAGGCGAACGCCGGGTACGAGACGCTGCTCTACGACGTGATGATCGGAGACCCGACGCTGTTCATGCGTGCCGACATGGTGGAGCAAGCCTGGCGGGTGGTCCAACCTGTGCTTGATGCGTGGGCGGCGAAAGAGGCGGACTTTCCCAATTACGATTCAGGCAGCGACGGTCCGAAAGCCGCTGATGAATTGCTGGCGCGTGATGGCGACCGGGCCTGGCGGTCGGTGATTCCCGCCTGGGAGCAAGAGCAATGAAGGTCCAACACGGTATTCGCCTGTTTCTGGCGGACGTTGACGGTGCGCTGTTGACCCAGGACAAGGTGCTAACCGACGCGGCCAAGGCGGCAGTCCGGGAGATGCGCGACGCCGGGATCACCTTCGCCATAACGAGCGGCCGGCCGCCGCGCGGGATGAGCATGCTCATCGAGCCACTCGCGCTGACCGGCCCCATCGCCGGCTTCAATGGCGGGGTGTTCGTCAATCCCGATTTGTCGGTCATCGAGAGCCATACGCTCGACCCCCTGGCCGCCGAGCAAACGGTGAAGTTGATCCTGGACCAGGGTCTGGATGCCTGGGTGTACACCGAGACCGAGTGGCTCATCCGCGACAAGAGCGCGCCGCACGTCGCGCGGGAGGCCTGGACGGTGAAGTTCGACGCCCGGGTTGTGCCGCGCTTCACCGACGCGCATTTGGCGAAAACAGTGAAGGTCGTCGGCATCTCGGACGATCTGGACCTGGTCGCCACCTGCGAGAAGGCCGCACAAAAAGCTCTCGGCAACAAGGCGAGCGCCGCGAGATCCCAGCCATACTACCTCGACGTCACCCACCCCCAGGCGAACAAGGGCGTGGTCGTGGCGTTTCTGTCCAAGCATCTGAATATTCCGCCCGAGCAGATCGCCACCATGGGTGACCAGCCGAACGACGTGTTGATGTTCCGCAAGAGCGGCTTCTCCATCGCCATGGGCAATGCCAGCGACGACGTGAAGGCGCAGGCGAGCGCGGTGACCGACAGCAACGAGAATGAGGGATTCGCGAATGCGGTGCGACGGTTCATCGTGCAGGCAGACGCGTCGTGACCCCGGCCTTCGGCGTCCTGCGAGTCTTCGACGATGCGGCGGCGCTGGCGCAGGGCGGGGCGACGTTCCTGTGCGAGCGGGCGGAGGCCCAGGCAACCGGCTTCACGGTCTGCCTGTCCGGCGGCTCCACCCCCAGGCGGCTCTATAAGGTGCTGGCCACGTCGCCTTTGCTCGAACGGTTTCCCTGGGCGCGCGCGCAGTTCGTGTTCGGCGATGAGCGCTTCGTGCCGCCGGATGATCCCGCGAGCAACGCTCGGATGGCGACGGAGGCGATGTTCTCCCGCGCGCCCGTGCCGCCGGAGAACGTCCATCGCGTGCCGACGGTTGGCGTCACACCGGATCAGGCGGCGGCGGAATATGAACGCACATTGAGGGCGCTGCACGGCGGCGACACGCTGACGCCAGCCCGGCCGCTGTTTGACGTGTGCTTCCTCGGTGTCGGCGATGACGGCCACACCGCATCGCTGCTTCCGAACGAGGCGGTCCTCGACGTGCGGGATCGCTGGGTCGGCGTCGTCGCGCACGGCCGCCCGGAAACGCGCATCACGCTGACTTACCCGGCACTGGAGAGCAGTCGCGCGGTCCTGTTCCTGGTACAAGGCGAGAGCAAGCGCGCCATTCTCGACCGCCTGCTCTCCGGCGATGAAACGGTGCCGGCTGGCCGACTGCGGCCGAGCGGGGACACCTTCTGGTTCGTGGACCGGGCGGCTGCCGGGCGCTGGGCGGACTGAAGCAGACATCACGCCCTGCCGCGCCGTCCGCACACCCCGCGCGGGAGGACACCGCCGCCCGCGATGCACTCGTCGAACTCAAGGAAGGCTGGAGATCTGGCCGGTCGACAATCAGGGAGAGCAAAGTCGCGGACCAAAACCTATCGGCATGCATGGCGACGGCGGCGGCGTTGGTCGCTCCCGGCAAAGGCCTGCTGGCGGCGGACGAGAGCCTCGGTTCTATTGCGAAAAGGTTCTTGCCCGTCGGCATCCCGTCCACGGAAGAGACGCGACGGGCCTACCGTGACCTGTTGTTCTCGACCGGCGCCATCGAGAAGTTCCTTAGTGGTGTCATCATGTTCGAGGGCACTCTCGGACAGCGCACCAGCGGCGGCGAAGCGTTCCCGGCACTTCTTGAGCGGATCGGCATCATTCCCGGTGTCAAGGTGGACCGCGGGCTGATCCCGTTGCGTTCCGGCTCAGATGAAATGATGACGGAGCTGCTGGATGGCCTGGCGAAGCGGCTGACAGGCTACCGGGAGCAGGGCGCCCGGTTCGCCAAATGGCGGGCCGCGCTGCGCATCGGCGAGGGCATGCCGTCGCGCTACGCGATTGACGGCAATGCCTTCATCCTCGCCCGCTATGCCTCGATTTGCCAGCAGGCTGGGATCATGCCGATCGTCGAGCCGGAAGTCCTGAGAGACGGCAATCATGCCATCGGTCGGTCATCCGAGGCGACCCGCGCGACCCTGGAGGCGGTGTTCGACGCACTCTATCAGGCCGGAGTGCGCCTGGAGGGGATGCTCCTCAAACCGAACATGGTCTCACGCCGGGGGCGTACGCACCCGGCGCCGACGATCCGCAGGCAGTTGCCATCGCGACGCTGGATTGCTTGCGCCGCGTCGTGCCGCCGGCGATACCGGGCGTGGTGTTCCTGTCAGGTGGCCAGACCCCGGATGCAGCGACCCGCCATCTCGACGAACTGAACCGACGGGCCGGCGCTCTGCCATGGCCCCTCAGCTTTTCATTTGGTCGTGCCCTCCAGGAGGAGGCTCTTATGTCGTGGCGAGGCGATGCGGCGAATGTCGCGCAGGCCCAGGGAGCCTTCCTCCGCCGCTGCCGCCTGGTCGCTGCGGCCGCGCGCGGTGCGTTAGCGGGCACGACTTGAGCACCACAGGGTCCCGAACCCTGGTCGCTCGAACATGATCGTGTTGGAGCGGTAACGCCGATGATCACCGTCCCGACCTCGGAGCGCTCTCAGCCGATCACGATCTGGACGTTAATATCAGGGCCGAGCAGGAGATCGAGATCATCCTGCGTCATCTCGAATACTAAAACGCGATTCTGATCGCCATGCTGGAAACGCTCGACATAGATTTGGACGCGGCGTTGGGCAATCCGGAGCCGTGAGCTTGCCTATCGCCGGTCGCACGCCAAGCAGTCGGCGCACGGATTGATGGAACAGCTCCGCACGCAGATGCCGGATGGTCTTGACCGATTTGTCAAGCTGTACAACAGCTCTCCGCTCATATCGGAATCGGCGCATCACGGTTGGGGAGCTGGCGCGGCCTCTGCCTGCTTGGTCGAGCCACAATGCTTCGCACACCATGCCACGATGGTTGGAACAAGCTGTCCCTTGCGCACCTCCTGGACCATATGTTGCACGCCATGCAGAAGATCACTCAGCGCCGTTTCGAAGAACGCGCCTACCTGCCCCGCTCGCAACGTTGGCGCGTCCGTCCGGTACACCCCATGCGCAGGCTCCACTCCCACGCCGATGTCATAAACGAGTTTCCCGCCCAGATACGCGGTGTAGGCCAACACGCCTGCCCCAACGACGCCAACGCCGAGATATATGGCGTTCGGGCGTTCGTGCTCGGCGCGCCAGACCGCCATCGAGGTGGCGACCACTGTGGCGACGAAGTTCAGATTGCGGTGCGTCACCAGCATGTCGTGCGACACGCCCTCAACGTTCACCTCTTCCCCGGCAATGAGCCCGGCGACCGCGGAGCCAAGCGCTCCGGCCGCCGCGATCGCGATTGCCTTGCGTCCGAAATTGTGGAGCGATCCGTTCCCGGTGGCGCACCCAAGAAGATCGGCACCAACCGCGAGCGGCAGCAGCGCGATTGGGAGGTGTACGAAAGCGGGATGCATTTGCTGTGGGCGGACAGCCATGGCGTGCTCCTGGAACCGCCGCGGCCCCATTGTAGGCTCGATCCAACGGCCGCGTCACCGGGCAACCCGACATGCGTTATCAAGGCCGAGCGGGGCCTGGGACCGATAGGATGTCGGGAGTTTGTCCCCTCGGCATTGACGAGGCTCGCGGTAAGGCGTGCATCCAATGCTGGGCCGACTTGCGCGGTTGGATGATGGTCTGCGGCTGGCGGACCGTGGAACGCAATCATGGTGACGGCCAACCATGCGCCCATAGCAGCATACAGAAGCGACGTTCTTGCCCATGGCGGCACGGCGAACCACCCGCTCGAACCGTCGGCGTTTCGGCGCGCTGCATGAGCGCGCGACGGCAGGAGGGAAATGAGGCGGGTCGCGATGGCTGTCGCGTCGTCGAGAGTCCACAGGCTCCTCGGCATCCGCGCGATGACCCCGGCCAGGTAGTCGATGGCGACTATCCGAGGCAAGGTAGACAACCGCTTGGCCTCGTTCCACGGATCCTCGCCCGCTCGGGCGATGAGGGAGACGACGGTCAATGCCATCCCGTTGCGCTCAGTCCCAATTTCGGTGAACAGAAACGGGTCGAGGCCGTAGTTTCGCAGCGCAAGGTCACCATGTGTCATTGTCGCCTCCTGCGGACAATGCGCCGTCAACCACCCCGCTGCTGGCCAGAGCGCCGGTTGGGTCAATTCGCTCGACGGACTGGATCAATAGGGACGGGCGTGAGCGGCGTACGAGCGACGCTGGCAAGGCTAGGCTCCTGGGATTTCTTCTCGAGGATTTCGAAGAATGGCTTGATGATCTCGATCGGCATCGGGAAGATGGTGGTGGAGTTCTGTTCCGCACCGATCTCGGTTAGCGTTTGAAGATAACGGAGCTGCATAGCCGCAGGGATACTTCCGAGAATTTTTGCGGCGTCGGTGAGGGTCTGCGCGGCTTCGAACTCAGCTTGCGCATGGATCACCTTGGCGCGTCGGGCCGGGAGTGTCCGAATTTCTGTGTGCGAGGCCGCTTTCAGTCGCTCGACCATTGGACAAGCAACTGTAACTGGCGAATGATCTGTCCGGCAAGGTGCTTGACGCCCCTTGCTGATCCCATGTTCCTTGGTTCGATCAAAGCGCCGGTTCCTTCGTCCCGACCAGGGCCATTTGCCGGGCAGCCGCGCGCAAGCCCTGTCAAATTCGCCGCTTTTGCGGCGGGACCGGAGACACGCGCAGCCCTCGCTTGGGGGCGAGCATGGCGAGGACCCGCAATTTGACAAGGCTGAGCACGACGCCATGCTGCGGAACGAGGGTGCTTCTGCGTTGCCGTCACGTGCAGCATCGGTCAAACGTCACGGATGAAACGTTCCGCATAGAGGATGGCGAACTGGTTCATCGCCTCCTTCCAGTGGTGCGCGGCTGTCCCCCAATCGACGGTAATATTACGCAAGGCTAACCAGATCAGCTTGCCCCCCGCATCGTCACTGGGAAAATGGCCGCGCGTCTTGATGATCTTGCGCAACCGGGCATTGACGCTCTCGATCGCATTGGTCGTGTAGATCACCCGCCGGATCTCGGGCGGAAAGGCGAAGAACGGAATCACCCGCTCCCAGGCCCCCCGTCAAGCCGACACCACGGTCGGGAATTTCTGCCCCCACGCGCCGTCTTCAAATGCATCGAGTGCCGCAAGCGCTGCCTCGGCGTTGGCTGCGGCATAGATCGGCCGCAGCGCGGCAGCCAGCGTCTTGCGGTCTTTCCAGCTGGCATAGTCAAGGCTGTTGCGGATCAGATGCACGATGCAGGTTTGCAGCGTGGTCGCCGGGAACACCGCGCCGAGCGCCTCCGGCATGCCTTTCAGGCCATCGCTGACCGCGATCAGCATGTCGGCCACGCCGCGGGTCTTGAGGTCGTTGAACACCTTCATCCAGAATTTGGCGCCCTCCGTGGTCTCGATCCACAAGCCCAGTATCTCGCGCGAGCCATCCCGGCGAACGCCAAGTGCCAGATAGATCGCCTTGTTGCGCACCACCGCATCTTCGCGGATCTTGACCCGCAGCGCGTCGAAAAACACCACCGCATAGACCGATTCCAGCGGCCGGCTCTGCCACGCCGTCACCTCGGCCAGCACGCCGTCGGTTACTGTGCTGATGAAGTCCGCGCTCACCTCGGTGTCGTAGGTTTCCAGCAGATAGGCCTGGATTTCACGCACCGTCAGGCCGCGTGCATAGAGCGCCGTGACCTTGTCGTCGAAGCCGGTGAAACGCCTGGCATGCTTGGGAACCAGCAGCGGCTCGAAACTGCCGTCACGGTCACGCGGCGTCTCGATCCTGATCGTGCCGTCGCCGGTCAGCACCGACTTGGCCGTGCTGCCGTTGCGATGGTTGGTGACCAACTCGGGTCGATCGGCGCCCGCCTCGTAGCCCAGGTGGTGGCTCAGCTCCGCCTTCAACGAGGCCTCGACCAGCGCCCTCTTGAATGCCAGGCCAGCTTCGTTGATCGCCTCGCCAGTCATTGGCCCGTTCAGGAACAGCGCCACCAGTTCCTCCGGGATCGACGGCAGTTTCGCTACGGCACGCGCTACTTTCTTCGTTCTGCTCGGCATAATACGCTCCCTGGCGTGGGTTATGCTTCGCACACAGAATTACGGACAGGCTCGACCCGCCTGCCGAGTACAAGGCCCCTCAACACGATCGCGTCGTTATGCTCCTCGTCATGCGCGGAATATACCAGTGTGACCCGGCCTTGCCGCGCCAGAGAACGTAGCTCATCGAGCTGGTCAGAGTGCTGATGCACCTCGTCGGCATAGCGGCGGCGGAACTCATCCCAACGAGCGGGATCATGCCCGAACCACTTGCGCAATCCGGTGCTCGGCGCGAGATCTTTCATCCATCGATCCAGGGCGGCATCGGCCTTTTTGACTTCCGCGCGGCCACAGCCGGTCGATCAGGATCCGTGTGCCGTCCGCTGTCTCCGGGAGTTCGTACGCGCGCTTCAGTTGTACGTTGTCCGCGGCTATTCCGGTGCCCATCAGTGCCGCTCCGAGCAGATTTTAGCAGGGGCATCGTCCGGCGCGCCGTTGCCTCTTGCCTCCGCCATCATCGTCCTCTCAAACTCGACTTCGGCTCGGAGCCCATCGAGATCCCGGTGAACGATGGCCACCGCCAGCTTCCGGCCCCCGAGCCAGTAGCTTACAGCGCAGTCTCGCGCTTCGAGCGATCCCGCGATATCGATCTTGTCCCACCGCTCGGCGTGACCGACATAACCGAGGCCGAAGTCATACTGCTCGGTCCAGAAAAACGGGACGCAGTCAAAACGCTCCCACCGGCCGAGAATGTTCCGCGCGGCCGTCTGACCCTGGCGCTCGGCGACAACCCAGTGCTCGACGCGGATCCGCTCGCCCGTAAGCCGGTCCGGCCAGCGGGCGATGTCGCCGACCGCGAAGATCCCGGGGACGCTCGTCTCGAGATACTCATTCACCGCGATGCCGCGATCCATAGCGAGCCCCGCCCGCGCGGCCAGTGAAATTGCCGGCCGGACTCCGACCCCAACGACGACGAGATCGGCCTCAAGGTGCTCGCCATTTTTCAACGTGACGCCTTGGCTGTCTATCGAGGTGGCAGTCGTTTCCAGATGGAATGTCACTCCGTGTTGCTCATGCAGCGTTCGGAAGAATTGTCCGACTTCGTTCCCCAAGATGCGCGCCATGGGGCGCGCCTCCGGGGCGACAACATGCACCTCGATGTTCCTCGCGCGGAGCGATGCCGTCACCTCGAGCCCAATAAAGCTCGCACCGATCACCACCGCTCGCCTCGACGTCAGGGCCTTGGCGATCAGCGCGCGGCTGTCGGCGAGCGTTCGCAGATAATGCACGTGCGGGAGATCCGCGCCGGCAATCTCAAGCCGCACCGGGTCCGCGCCAGTCGCGAGCAACAGCGCGTCATAGGCATACCGGGCGCCATCGACGAGTTGCACGTGCCGATCCTCGGTGTCGATCGACGCCACCAGTGCGAGCAGTTTCAGGTCGATGCGATGGTCTCGATAGAATTCCGCTGATCGGAGAGGGTTCGAACTCCTCGGGTGCCTCGCCCGAGAGGTAACCCTTCGAGAGATTGGGCCGGTCACAGGGCGAGGACTCGTCGGCGCTCAGCATCGTGATGGACCCGGAGTAGCCTTCACGGCGGAGCACCTCCGCGGCGGCATTGCCAGCCCCACCACCCCCGACGATGACAATCGAACGCGGCAACCGGGACCCGGTTATAGCCGGCTGCCGGCCGGCGATTTCAAGCTTTTCCCGAACATACGCAACGCCATCCCGCTGCTCCACCCGCCAGCAGGAGACCGGATTGAGCGCCGGCGCACGCAGGGCCTCGCCACTCCGCATGCTGAAGCACGCATGATGCCACTGGCAACGAACCGTATCGTCCAGAAAGAGCCCTTGCTCGAGCGGGGCGCCATAATGCGTGCAGATGGCGCCGATCGCGAACACCTCGTCGCCGCGTCGTGCGAGAAGCGCGGGCTCGCCATCCGCGTGCCCAAGCAGCATAGCGCCGTCCCTGATAGAGGAGAGCGCGACTCCCTTGGAGAGATCCGGCCCGGTAAGTTTGACCTTATCTTCGCTCATTCGCTGTCCTGACGTTGCTGAAGGCCTAGGGACGCGTGTGAACTGCGTGATCGAGAGCGACCCGGTCCATCGCGGCCTAGAGGCCGTAACCTGGCCAGCCGTAGTAGGTATGGAGCTGCTCATCATAGACACGGTCGACTGTCTTGGACGGGTCGTAGCGCGGGCTGCCCTTGACCTGTTCTCGGGTGACGTCGAGCGCCACGAGCTTGCCTGTCCACTCTATATCGCGTACCGAGCATGGTGCGATCAGCAATTCCTCTCCAGGCCACCAGTTCCGGGTATCGATGAGGATGTACCGAATGCCCCAGCTGACGTCGTCCACGAGGAGGTCCTTGACGTGACCGATGGCGCCGTCGGTGGCATGGACATGATACCCAGTGATCGCCTCGATGCTGCGAAGATGCGGATCGCCGTCATTGGCACGGACCTCTGGGTTAACTCGACGCCGCGACCTTGAGCTGAGCATGTAAGGCTGCGTGCCGAGCCCCATCGCAAGCGGGCCGATTCCAAAATACTCGTCGCCCCAAGTGCCATCCCAACCGTAATGGTCGTACAGGTGTGACTCCATCTGGCGCGAAACGGGCTGATCCGCGGAGATGTCGGGACTGGTTTCGATTTGCGATTTCGTCAGCTCGACGGGAAACTGGCGCTTCGCCAGGTCGGGTTGCCCGAGGGCGGATGGGTGGATAAGAACATTGCGGTCGGAAAGCCACTTTCCGGTGTTGACCACCAGCCACCGGACCCGCCAAATGTCGTCGGAAAACAAGGCATCAAAGACGGTCCCACGCCAGCCATCGCTGCCATGGACGGAGTAGCCGCGGATCGCGGATGCATCCCACAACATTGCTTACCTCTTTTCCCGAAGCCCTCTTTTCTCGAAGCCGCCGCGTCAGACGGCGACTGTCAGCGGCCACTCGCGCAACGAAGACCCGCCCCACTCGACCGGCTGGCGTCGCGCGCGAGATACCGCTAAAGGGCCAACCGCGCAGCACGACGCCTGCGCCCTCGGTGCCCACCGACCGCGTGAAGTCGAGGGTCAATCAGATACACGCGCGGCGAACCTAGGCTGTCACCGCCCAGGCGCAGTAGCCTCGGAAACTACTCAGGAACCACAGTCTTGCAGGCCACGCGTAAGCCGCTCTCGCCGCGGTCATGGCTGAACCCATTTGACACCATAGTACGTCAGGAATGTCGCGTCGAACGCGCCGTCGGTGGTTGAAGACGGGTCATAGGCCGGGCTGTCTTGGACGTTTTGACGACCGACCTCGAGGCGCACTAATCTCTCGCCCCAGTCGATTCCGCAGATGGCACGCGGTGCGACCAATACTTTGTTCCCGGGCCACCAATTTCGGGTATCGACGACGAGGTACCAGATGTCCCAGCCGACGTCTTCCACTGGAAGATCCTCGACGTGACCGATCTCGCCGTCAATGGCACGAATATGATACCCGGTGATCGCGGCGATGCTACGCAGACGCGGATCGCCACCTTCCGGTAGAGAGCCGGCAGTACCACAGTCGTGCGGTTCGGGTCTCGCGTGATAGGGCTGCGCGACAGAAGGGCGCGCAACACTGGAATGCGTGATGGTCCAAGAGGGGTCCCACCCGTAGTAGTCGTACAGGTGCGCCTGCATCTGCTGCAACACGGCTCATCCGCGGAGATGGCCGGACCGTCTCTAACCTGCGCTTTCGTCAGCTTGACGGGGAGGCGGCGCAGTGCTGCATCGGGCTGTCCGTGAGCAGACGGATGGAGCAGGATCTTGCGTCCGGGGAGCCAGTGGCCGGTATCGACGACCAGCCACCGGATTCGCCAGTTGTCGTCGGCAAACAAGAGGTCGCTCGCGGACCCGAGGGTGCCATCGGTTGCTTCGATCGAGTAGCCATGAAGCGCGGACGCGTTCCACAACATTTTGTGTGCCTCTCGATCCAGTTCGGCGAACCCGCGACGCGCGCCGCCCGACGCAGGCCGGCTCCCGATCGTGGCGCCCGCGTAGCTAAAGCCCGCCCCGAGACCCGCTTGGAGTTTGCGAGCGACCTGACGAGGAGGGTAGCGCCGGGAACTACCCAGACCGGCGTGCGACCGACCGACGCGGCTCTACCGGAGCGGGCTCATCGGTCTGTTTTATGATCGTTAAAGGCGGGATGCACCGAGAGGCCAGGTTGCGCGAGCGCCTGAGTAATTTCCGACGCTGTTGCGCTGAACGGCGCGGCTTATCGTCGCCACGGTGTCCCGCGGGGCCGCGAGCGGCGAACTCCGGGGCAAACGGGCGGCGTAGTGCCGTTTCACTTAAACGTCGAAAATGCGTCACTAGACGTGAGGAATCGGGATGCTCTTTGGCAACGACTTGCCGCGACAGGGTCCTCCTAGGATAAGTCCCAGCAGGGACCCGCTTCAATCCCGGCTCACGAAGGCGAGCGGCAGCATTGAGGCAAGTTCCTGGCTGCCGCCGCAGTGGGGCGAAATACCCAGCATCCGGCTCGGCAAGCGGCGGTATAACATCCTGTGGTCGATTCCGATCGCGTTCGTGGTTCTGGTCGTCGGGTGCGCGATCTGCCAGGGCGTCTACATTAGCCCTTGGTTTCGGCAATTCGTGGTGCGCTATCCGGGCGTCCCGCTCGCGGCGCCGGCGGTTCACGGTGGCTACCCCTTGTGGTTGCGCGTGCAGCACTTCCTCAATCTGTTCTTCATGGCCTTCATCATCCGGGCGGGTATCCAGATACTCGCGGATCATCCTCGGCTTTATTGGACGCGGGACTGCACGCCAGAGACCGACTGGTTCCGTTTCCAGCACGCCGTCCCGATGCACCGGGTGTGGACGTCAAAGGACAACTCGGTGACAATTCCAGAGTCGTTCGGAATTCCGGGTATTCGCCACACGGTCGGACCCGCGCGGTGGTGGCATTTTTCGATTAACCTGTTGTGGGTACTTAACGGTGCGGCCTTTTACGGGATGCTGTTTGCGACCGACCAGTGGTTACGGCTGGTGCCAACGACATGGACGGTCTTCCCCAACGCGCTTTCGATGATCGTTCTGTATTGGTCGCTGCACTTCCCGGCAGACCAGAGTTGGACGCGCTTCGACGCGCTGCAGCAACTCACGTATTTCTTCACAGTGTTCATCGTCGCGCCGGTCCAGATCGGGACCGGGTTGATGCAGAGCCCCGCGATCGCGAACAAACTCGGCTGGTTCGGCAGGTTGTTCAACCGGCAGGCGGCGAGGTCGATCCACTTCTTCGGGCTTCTGTGGTTCCTGTTCTACATCCTCGTCCACGTGACGTTCGTGTTCATCACCGTCGCACGTTCAAACCTCAACCATATGTTCGCCGGCGTGAACAACAATTCCTGGGAGGGGCTGTGGATCTTCGCCATTGCCATGGCGGTGGTAGCGGTGACCTGGTATCTGGCCACACCCTTCACGATCAGGCATGCGCGTCTGGTCCAGAACATCGGGAAGGTGATGGTCGGCTCGCTCAAGGGAGCGGCCGAGAATTGGGGACCGACGACCCAGTATAGGGAAAGCGACATCTCGCCGCATTTCTGGCCCAATGGCACGATGCCCGCGTCGGCCGAATACGGCGCACTCCTCAAGGACGAGTTCGCAAGCTACAGCCTGCGCGTCGGCGGGCTGGTCGAGTGCCCGCGGACGTTTTCGTACGCGGAACTCAAGGCTATGCCGAAACAGGAGCAGATCACCGAGCATTTTTGCATTCAAGGATGGTCCGGGGTCGCCAAGTGGGGTGGTGTCCCGATGCGCCACATCATTGATCTCGTGCGGCCGAGGCCACAGGCTCGCTACGCCGTCTTCTACTCGTTCGCGGAAGGCGCCGATGGCGGCATCTACTATGACGTCCACAACATGCGAAACATGCGCCACGAGTTGACCATCCTGGCTTACGAGATGAATGGTTCAACGCTTCCGGTGCTGCACGGGGCGCCGCTACGGCTGCGAGTGGAGAACGAACTGGGCTTCAAGATGGTCAAATGGATCCAGGCCATCGAGTTCGTGCACGATTACGCCGACCTCGGTTCCGGCCAGGGCGGCTACAACGAGGACCATGAGTTCTACGGGAACCGCATGTCGATCTGAAACCCGCCAGTGCCTGCTCAAGCGGAACGGTCCCGGCCATTCTTCAGCAACTCGCTCCAGGCAACAACGTCGCGGCGGGCAACCAATTCCGGATTGCCCTGCAGCACATCGAACCGCGTTTCATCATCCACACGCCGGAAATGGATGGCAAAGACGTCCTTGCCGACACGTAGGTTCCTGATCGTCAGATCGCGCATCCAAGGCGGTAGCGCCGGATCGATGTAGAGCATCCCGTGCGGCGCATCCGGTTGAAAGCCGAGGATAGCTTGCAACAAGGAGAAAACCGACCCGGCGGCCCAGGCCTGCGGCACATTGGCGCCCAGATACTGGACGGGAAAGTTGGTCTCGTTTCGCCGGATGCCGGCATACAGCTCCGGCAGCTGATTGAGGCTGAAAAAGGAGCCCGCGGCCGTCACATCTTGCGCAATCCGGCCGACCTCCTCAGCATAGCCGTAACGTCGGAAGCCCTGCGCGATGATCCCGTTGTCGTGCGGCCAGACGGCGCCAAGTTGGTAGTCGTAGGCATTGAATGCCGGATGATGGGTCGACAACGTGCGGATCCCCCAGCCGCTGCACATGTCCGGCAACATCAGTCGTTCGACGACCCGCTTCGCCCGTTCGGTTGGCACGATGCCCGACCAGAGGCAATGGCCGGCATTGGACGCGACGGTACGAACCTTCTTCTTGTCGGCGTCCAGCGCCAAGGCGTAGTAGCCGAGTTCATCGTCCCAGAACGCATCGTTGAATTTGACGTAGAGCGTCGCGGCCTTCTTACGCAAGTCACGCGCGCGGTCCGGCTTTCCTAGCTCGTCGAAGATCTCGGCCATTCGTAGCCAGGCGTCGTAGACGTAGCCCTGCAGCTCACAAAGCGCCTTCGGCGCCTTCACGTCCGACCCGTCGGCATGCACGATGGCGTTGCCGGAGTCCTTCCAACTCTGGTTCTCGGCACCGGCCGTCGACCGCGTCGCGTATTCCTGAAACCCATCGCCGTCCCGGTCGCCATAATCGTCGATCCAGGCAAGACAACGCTCGGCCGTCTGCAGATGCCGGTCCAGCAGGTCCCGATCACCCGTGCAGGCCCAGGCGGTATGCAATGTGATCAGATAGAGTGGCGTGGCGTCGGCCGTGCCATAATACGGGGTGTGCGGTATCAGCTTGAAATGCGCGAGTTCGCCGAGCCGGAGCTCATGCAGGATCTTGCCCGGCTCCGCGTCACGGTAATCGTCCCGCTCGGTCGCCTGCCAACCGCCAAGCACATCGAGCGCGCTGCGGGCGAGGTTGGGGTCTACCAGTGTGTTCTGCAGTGACGTGATCAGACTGTCACGGCCGAATAGGGCGATGAACCACGGCAGCCCTGCTGCGGGCACGAACTGCATGTGATCCGTGCCCCCAATCGGTAGACGAAGCGCCGCCATGTCGTCGGTCGCCTGGGCGAACATGCGCCCGAACGCGTCATTGCCGGTCTCGATCGCCGTGACATGCCGCCGCCACTCCGCGAGCTTGGCGCTTATCGGCGAATGCAGAGCCTCGCCGATGCACCCCGACGGGGGCTTGAGGCTGTCTTCGCCGTCCGACAGTTCGTATAGCAAGCAGGTGTGCCAGGCGGCGCCGGGCTCCAGCTCGATTTCGAAGCTCAATCGACCGTTCGCGTAAACGCCTGGCGAGCCGCTGTTGTGAGCCTGGATCGTAACCGCGCGGGCAAAGTCACGATTACGGTAAGCGGTGCACAGCCGCTGCTCCTGCTCGGACCAAGACGTGGTGATGCGGCCACGGCGGATGACGCGGCCGGCTTTCACCTCGAAGAGGTCGGCGAAGTCGCCGCGCACGGCAATCTCGAGATTGAAGTGGACTCTCTCCATGCCGTCGTTCGTCAGATCGATATCCTCATGCACGCCTTGATCGATCTGGCGACCCAGTGTCAGGCCAAGCGTATGCCGCTTGATCTCGCCGTCCGCCGTCGGGATCGCCGGGTTGGTCAGGAAAATGCGGGCGGCGAAGGACGTGAAGGCAGCGCCGTTCAACAACTCCCATGGCTCGCCATCGGCAAAGAGCTTCCAGCTGCTGATGAGCCGCGTATCGCGGAAGTACAACCCCTTGTCGGTAGGGAAAGAGATTTGCCCGTCCGGCTCGGTCAGCAGCACGCCGTGGCCCTGGTGGATAGCGATTTGCTGCGGTCCGACCTTTACTTCGAGAGACATTAGTGAGCCACCTTCTCGAACATGTCAGCTGCGCGCTGCCCGGTCACCAGGCGGTTCGCGCCAATTCGGATTTTCGCGGCGACCGATTCGGATGCTGCCAGGGATGGTCCGTCGGCGTCGTCCGGGTGCGCTGGAACCCAAGTCCTGCAAGCGTCACATCTGCAAGGTCGCCGCACGAATTCTTGGGTAGGCAGCGAGCTACACACTTTTTCGGTCGCCCCTAGAAGCGAAAGCCAGTTCTGCCTATGGCACGTGGCGAGCCGCGACCTTAGCCTCGGAAACTACTCAAATTTGTTGGAAGAGGCTTTCCAGCGGTCATGGCTTTGTGTCGCCAACCGACCTCGCCGCAGGTGATGCCGGCTGCCGCGGTTCGCGAGTTCCGAGGTCTGGCTGCGGCAGACCTCTGAGTAGGTCCCGACACTTCTCCGACGGACCGTGCGTCTCTACCGTGGAAGCCTAGTGTGTGCGAACCAGTCAAAGGGTTTCGGCGGCGGCGGATCAGCGTGTTGCGCGACTGCTTGGTGTCGCCGTGTCGGCCGAAGCGGCGCCCGGGCGTCGCGGAGTTACTGCGGTCGAGTTGAGCCCAGTGGGACCGCCGCCCGTGCGGCTCCGGGGCCGTCAACAGGCTGGACAGCGTCGTGACCTCTGACCGCTACGACCTGATTGTCATCGGGGCGGCCGGCGGGGCGGCCCTGGCGCATCGACTGGCGCCAACCGACAAGCGCATCCTCATGCTCGAGCGTGGTGACTACTTGCCGCGCTCGCTGACCAACCTGGACTCCAAGGCCGTGTTCGTGGACGCCATCTACCAGGCGAAAGACATTTGGTACGGCAAGCAAGGGAAGGAATTCCACCCCGGGCTGCACTACTTCGTCGGCGGCAACTCCAAGGTCTATGGGGCCGCTCTGTTCCGTTTGCGGGAGCGCGACTTCGGCGCGTTGCATCACGCGGCGGGCGTGTCCCCGGCGTGGCCGCTGGGCTACGACACGTTCGAGCCATACTACTGCCAGGCCTGATGAACGCCGCCGGCGCCCACTCGGTGCTGCTGGGTCGGAGATTGTACCTCGGCAAGGACATTCCGATCGGCGGCACCGCGCACCAGGCCGGCACCTGTCGCTTCGGCACCGACCCCAAAACTCCGTGCTCGATCTCGACTGTAAGGCGCACGATCTCGACAATCTCTACATCACCGATGCCAGCTTCTTTCCCTCGATCGGCGCGGTCAATCCGACCCTGACAATCATCGCTAACGCGCTGCGCGTCGCTGACCATATCAAGCGGCGGTTGGATGCCTCGACGTAAGTCGGGCCCTTGGCCATCCGCGAGACCGAGGATCGCGCTCGCCAGTCAAAGAAAGGGCATATGATGACGCAGAGTGTTGCCGAGTTTCCCCGTTCGGCGCCCCGATGTCCGATCTCCGTTTCTCGGGCGATTTGGCACCCTCTGCCGCCGACGCAACGCACATCGAACCACGGCCACGTTTGTCGACCTCGCGCCAAGCCGGCATTTCGCGCGCGTATGAGTAGTTTCCGGACCTACCCGCGTCAGTCCGCAGCCTGCTACTGACACTCGAAGCAGGGGACCAGAAGCCTCATGCCGGCGTACACTCGAACGATATCTCAGGGGCCCCAAACGGGCACCTTGGCAGGTGAGCAGCCTCGCTGCCCGGCTCGGTCGAGCGCAGCAGAATTACTCCAGCAAGGAAAGGCAAGAATGTTCGCCGAGCAGATGTTGCCACGAGCGCGTGAGCAACTCGCAACGATCGACGCCGGGGACCTCGTCAGGGACGCCGCCGGCCTCATGTCTAAGCCCCACACGGATCTCCTCGTCGTGTGTGGCGGCGACGGAAGCATGGTCGGTGTTCTCACGAAGACCGATCTCATTGGACAAATCGGGCACTGTAGCGGAGGCGGCTGCACCGCTAGGGCAGATACGATCATGACGCGGGCCGTCATCTCCTGTCGGCCGACCGAGTCGCTGCAAGATATCTGGTCGATGATGAAAGAGCGTGGCCTGCAACGCCTTCCGCTCGTCGATGGGCTCGGGAAGCCGATCGGCATCCTCTATGCGCGGGATGTCCTCCAGAACCTGCTGGGTGAAGTGGAAGATCAAGATACGCTCCTTCGCGATTACGTGATGGGCATCGGTTACCAATGAGCTGGACACGCCAACAATACTGGCGGGAGGCCTCCAAGAGGCAAGTCATGTTGACATCGGCACGTGATCCACGATCGGCCACAGCCAAACCAGCAAGTTGGCGCACGTGACCATCGTTATCCCCTGATTCGGAGCGAGATATGGCCGATATCGATCAGATCATACAGGCGAAGGCCATCGAGTTGGGTCGGCTCGCCGTGCGGGCCACCACGGCCGCGAAGAGCGGGCATCCGTCCACAGCCCTCTCGTTGGCCCACCTCACGGCGGTGTTGATGTACCGCGTCATGCGCTGGGACCCAAAGCGGCCGGAGCACGGCGGTGCCGACCGGCTCGTGCTCTCCGAAGGTCACGCGGTGCCGATCGTCTATGCCGCCTGCGCGGATCTCGGTGTCACGTTCTACCCCCATGGCCGCGCGAAGGCGATGGACCTGGACGATTTGATGATGCTGCGCGCCATCGACAGCGTGATCGACGGTCATCCCAACCCGGCGCTTGGTTTTCCGTTCTTCGACGCCGCGACCGGCTCTTTGGGGCAGGGCTTGTCGGTGGCGGCGGGCCTGGGCTGCGCGGCCCGTCTCGATGGCGTGGGCAAGGCGATCTACTGCATCATTGGCGACGGCGAGTCGCGCGAGGGCCAGATCTGGGAAGCGATGGACTTCATCGCCGATCAGGGCCTGACCAATGTGGTCGCGATCTTCAACTGCAACACCCTCGGGCAGAGCGACTTCGTCGCGCCACCCGAGGATTGGCGGAATCTCCAGCGGAAAGCGGAGGCGTTCGGGTGGCGGACGGCCGCGATCGACGGGAACGACCCAGCCGCGATCGAGAAGGCGCTCCAGCAGCGGAGCGACGGCTCCGGCCGGCCGCTCTGCCTCATCGCGCGAACCGTGAAAGGCTGGGGCGTACCGCAGCTCCAGGGCATGGGCCATCATGGCGTCGCCGTCCCGCAGGACCAGCTCGAAGCGGTGTTGGGGGAACTCGACAAGCGCGCCGCCGAGCTGGGGGTCACGGATATCAGCCCGGGCGAGATGGCGAAGGTGCTTGTCATCCGGGAGCCGCCGGCCGCGCCGTTGACCAGGCCAGCCGGCAAGGTCGCCAGCTTCGCCGACGTAGCCCGTGCCGACCCCAAGCTGGCCGAGGCGGTCAACGAAAAGAACAAGCTGTCGCCTCGGCGTGCTTATGGCATGGCACTCAAAGCGCTGGGCGATGCCAACCCGCGTGTCGTGGCGCTCGACGGCGACGTCAAGAATTCGACCTACGCGGAATATTTCGCCAACGCGCACCCGCACCACTATTTCGAAGGACGCATCGCCGAGCAGAACATGGTCTCCACCGCGTCCGGGCTGGCGGCGGCGGGAAAGATCCCGTTCGTCAGCACTTTCGGCAGGTTCATGGAGCGCGCCTTCGATCAGATCGAGATGGCGATCATCGGCGGCGCCAACATCAAGCTCGTCGGAACCCACGTGGGAGTGACACTCGCGGCCGATGGCCCGAGCCAAATGGCGCTTGCCGACGTCGCGTTCATGCGAGCGATCGCCCACGTCAAGGATCATCGAAACAATCCGGCGATGACCGTGCTGACGCCGAGTGACGCGATGAGCGCCTACAAGATGGTGGTCGAGATGGCCGCTTACCCAAGCGCCTGCTACCTGCGGGCGGTCCGCGCCGATCTGCCGCTGCTTTACAAGGAGACGGACGGCTTTCCGTTCGGCGGCCACAAAGTGCTGCGGAAGGCCGGTGCGGGCGGCAAGATGGTCCTGCTGATCGCGGATGGTTATCTCGTCCACAGCTGTCTCGCGGCAGCCGCAGTGCTCGAGGAAAACGGTGTGGGGGCGACGGTTGTCGATGCCTACGCCTTGCCGATGGACGCGGAAACGGTGCTGGCGGTTGCCCGGCAGGCTGGCGGCGCGATCCTGACCGTGGAGGACAACTATGCCGGCGGCATCGGGAGCGAGCTGTCCGAGGCCGCAGGCGCCGCAGGTGGGCCGCCGCGCGTGCGGTCGCTGTTTGTCCGCGATATTCCGAAGAGTGGCCGAACACCGGACGATGTCCTGGCCTACGTGCACCTCTCGGTCCCGGAGATCGTCCGCGCGGCTACGGAGGTCGCGGGGAGCGCCGTCGAGCATCCGTCAGGAAGGAAATGACCGCATGTCTCGCCGAGGCTCGGATCCGACCGACAATTCGCCGCAACGTCAACGGGCGTTGTCCCGATGGGACAACGAGGGGGGTGCCGGGCCATGGAGTCCGCCGTTGACGCCGGCACCGATCGAAGATCGCGTCCCGCTTCCAAAAATCGCCGATGCCGAGTTGGAGGCGCTTCACATCCGCGTAATCGCCTTGGAGAATCTGGTGATCTCACTGCTCGCCGCAGGGTCGGAACGACAGCTTGAACTGGCCCGCGAAATGGCCTCCTACATATCTCCGAGGTCAGGCTTTACCCTTCATCCTCTGACCATCCATGCAACGGGCCACATGACAGATCTCGTAGACCGCGCTTCTCGCTTCCGACGCGGGGATCATCATAGGCATTTGGGGGATCACGGTGGAAGATCGACGTTAGGCGTTGGACGGAGCGGAGGTGATTCGGAACCGGTATTCGAAGCCATGTCGGAGGCATCATGTAGGCCCCGACCACCCGTGCGCCGCACAACCACGCGGGGTGCGCTATGGAAGCCGCGCTGCGCTTTGGCATTCCGACATCCTGGATCACCGCTGTCATGCAGGCGGAAAGTCGCGGCGTCGTGCGCGCCGTCTCGCCCAAAGGTGCGATAGGCCTGATCCAGATCATGCCCGACACCTGGTCCGGCTTGCGATCGCGATACGGCCTCGGCGCGGATCCATTCGACCCGCACGACAACATCCTGGCGGGCGCGGCGTATCTTCGCGAACTGCATGACCGCTACGGCGCGCTTGGTTTCCTCGCGGCCTACAATGCCGGTCCCGGACAGTATGATGACCACCTCGCGACCGGCCGTCCGTTGCCGGCCGAGACGCGAGCCTATGTCGCCGCGCTCACGCTGTCGCTGCACGACGGCGGATCGGCGCCGGGCAATTTCATCACCGCGATCATCCGCTCGTGGATCGACGCCCCGTTGTTTCCGGTGCGGCGCAGTGACGGTTCGACGGTCCCGCCGCGGTCATCGGATGGCGTGTCACAACAACGACCGACTGCAGCGTCGGCTGCCGATTGGACAGGCCTTGCGCCGCAGTCCGAGGGCCTTTTCGCGCGCCTGTCGATCCGTAGGCCCAAGCCATGAGCTGCGTTCGGTCTTATCGGGGTGTGGCGTGCAAGCGGACACGTTTGGATGTGGGTGCGGGGGAGCGGAGACGACCAACCCACAGACGGCAAGGGGAAAGGCCGGCCCTCGGCGCGGCGCATGTGGTTGGGAAGATTGAGAAATTCACCAACGCCACCAACACAGGCTGCTGGCGCCTTCTGCAAATTGTGCAAGCATTTCAAGGCTTCGAGCGCCGCCGCCCTGAATTGCTGCGGGCCGCCGCATCGTGACGACGCGCGACGACGACCTGCGGGTTCGGCCCGGACGCATTCAGCACGGCAATCGTGGCGGCAAGCGCCCACAGACCTTCGTCGGCGAAGTGATGCGGGCCGCGAAGAAAGCGGGCCACGTCGGCAACAGCTTTCGCTCGAGCCAGGGCCGCAGCCGGTCGCGCTTCGGACGCGGCCGGCGCGCGGCGGTCTCGATCCGTCTGCGCTCCAATGCGCGGCGTGTGGTCATGAAGGCGCGCGTCGTGCGCCATCAGGGCACACGCTTCCGCTCGGCGCCGCTCCCCAAACATATGGCCTATCTCAAGCCCGAGGGCGTAACGCGCGACGGCGCTGATGCGCGCATGTTCGATGCGGCTTCCGACACAGCAGACGAACGAGCCTTCGCCGAGCACTACCAGGGTGACCGCCATCATTTCCGATTCATCATCTCGCCCGAAGACGGCGCCGAGCTCGGGGACCTCAAGACCTTCACTCGGGAACTGATGGCTGACGTCGAGAAAGACCTCGGCACGAAGCTCGACTGGGTGGCCGTCGACCATTGGAACACCGACAATCCCCATGTTCACATCCTCATTCGTGGCCGCGCCGACGACGGTCAGGACCTGGTCATCAGCCGCGAATACATCAGCCGGGGATTTCGAGATCGCGCCGCCGAGCGCGTTACCATGGAGCTTGGTCCGCGCACCGAGCAGGAGATCCGGACTGCACTGAAGAAGGAGGTCGAAGCTGATCGCTGGACCGGCCTCGACCGCGCCTTGCGCGACATCTCCGATGAATGCGGCGGCGTCGGCGATCTGAGGCCCGGTCCGAACGCCGAGGACTCGGAGCTCCGTGGGCTGCTATTTGGCCGCGCGGCGAAGCTCGAGCGACTTGGCTTGGCCGATCCAGTCGGACCCGCCTGCTGGACGCTGAAGCCAGGGCTCGATCAAACACTGCGCCAGCTCGGCCTCCGGGGTGACATCATCAAGACCATGCACCAGGCGATGAGCGCTGGCGGACACGAGCCGGACGTCAGCGCCTTCGTGCTGCATGGCGAAGAGCCCTCCGATCCGGTGCTCGGCCGGCTTGTCAAGCGCGGCCTCGACGATGAGCTGAAGGGAACCGCCTATGCGATCGTCGCCGGTGTCGATGGGCACACCCATCATCTGAGATTCTCCGATCTCGAGATGACCGGCGACGCGCCAGCCGGCGCGATCGTTGAGGCGCGGTTCTATGACGATGCAAAGGTCACCGCCGCCTGTCTCTCGCCGCGCGCTCCGATCTCACGATCGAGGCGCAGGTGACAGCGTCGGGCACGATCTGGCTCGATCGCCAGCTTCTCGTCAAGGACCCGCCGCTCAGCGGCGGCGGCTTCGGCGCCGAGGTCCGCGCCGCCATGGATAGGCGCATCGATCACCTCTCCGACGAGGGCCTCGCGCGCCGGAAGGGCCAGCAGGTGGTATTCCCCCGCGATCTCTTCGCAACTCTGCGGCGGCGGGAATTGGACGAGACGGCGTCGAAGCTCGCGGCGGAGACGGGCCTCGCCTATCAGCCCGCGGCCGAAGGCGAGCATGTCACCGGTGTCTATCGCCAGCGTGTGACGCTGGCCTCCGGCAGGTTCGCGATGATCGACGACGGGCTCGGCTTCCAGCTCGTGCCTTGGCGGCCGGCCCTGGAGAAGGAGCTGGGCCGCGAGGTACGCGGCGTCATGGCGCCGGGCGGAAACGTCGAGTGGAGTTCGGCCGCAAACGGGGGCTGGGACTGTGACGAGTCCTTCGCCGACCATCCGATTACTGCGCCACCGCATCCCGACGCCTGACAGCTCGCGGTTTGGGCTTGCGTCTGTCCTCCGTGACTCGGTTGATCTGGTGTCACCATGAATGCGACGAAGATTCTCTGGGTCCAGGTCCTTCTCGTCTGCGCCGCCGTGCTCGCTTTCATGTGGGCGGCGACGGAGTGGACCGCATGGCAGCTTGCCTTCCAACCTCAGCTCGGCCGCCCCTGGTTCATGCTGTTCGGCTGGCCGGTCTACTAACCACCTGCCTTCTTCTGGTGGTGGTTCGCCTACGACGCGTACGCCCATGAGATCTTCGTCACGGGCGGCTTCATCGCCGGCGCCGGCGGCGTCGCCGCATTCGTGGTCGCTGTCGCAATGTCGGTCTGGCGCGCGCGTGAAGTGAAAAAGGTCACGACCTACGGCTCCGCGCGTTGGGCCGAGGCGCGCGAGATTCGGAAGGCTGGGCTTCTTCATCCCGATGGCGTTCTGTTGGGCCGATGGAAGGGCGCCTACCTTCGCCACCACGGCCCGGAGCATGTGCTGCGCTTCGCACCGACGCGTTCCGGCAAGGGCGTCGGCCTGGTGGTTCCGACGCTGCTCACCTGGCCGGGCTCGGCGATCGTCCATGACATCAAGGGTGAAAATTGGGGCGTGACCGCCGGCTGGCGCGCGCGCTTCGGTCGGGTGCTGCTGTTCGACCCGACCAACACATAGAGCGCCGCCGACAATCCGCTGCTCGAGGTGCGACGCGGCGAATGGGAGGTGCGCGACGTCCAGAACATCGCCGACGTGCTGGTCGATCCCGAAGGCGCGCTGGAGAAAAGGAACCACTGGGAAAAGACGAGCCACTCGCTGCTCGTCGGCACCATCCTGCATGTGCTCTATGCCGAGAAGGACAAGACCCTCGCCGGCGTAGCCAATTTCCTGTCCGATCCCAAGCGGCCGATCGAGACGACTCTGCGCGCGATGATGACGACGCCACATCTGGGGAAGGCGGGTGTCCACCCCGTCGTCGCCAGCGCCGCGCGCGAACTGCTCAACAAGAGCGAGAACGAACGATCGGGCGTGCTGTCGACGGCCATGTCGTTCCTTGGCCTCTATCGGGACCCGGTCGTTGCCGCCGTCACGCGGCGCTGCGACGGGCGCATCCGCGACCTCGTCGAAGCCGAGCGCCCCGTAACCCTCTACCTTGTCGTTCCTCCATCGGACATCAGCAGGACCAAAGCCTCTGATCCGCCTGATCCTCAACCAGATCGGCCGCCGCCTCACCGAGGAGTTGGAGTTGAAAGCGCCGCCGACATCGGCTGCTGCTCATGCTCGACGAGTTTCCCGCGCTCGGCCGGCTCGACTTCTTCGAGAGCGCATTGGCCTTCATGGCAGGCTACGGGCTGAAGAGCCTCCTCATCGCCCAGAGCCTGAACCAGATCGAGAAAGCGTATGGCCAGAACAACTCCATCCTCGACAACTGCCATGTGCGCGTGAGCTTCGCCACCAACGATGAGCGCACCGCAAAGCGCGTCTCCGACGCGCTGGGCACAGCGACCGAAATGCGCGCCATGAAGAACTATGCCGGCAGCCGCTTGAGCCCATGGCTCGGCCACTTGATGGTATCGCGCCAGGAAACGGCGCGACCACTCCTCACGCCCGGCGAGGTCATGCAGCTCCCGCCGGATGACGAGCTCGTTCTAATCTCAGGCGGCCCACCTATCCGGGCAAAGAAAGCGCGCTATTTCGAAGACCTGAGATGCGGGCGCGCATCCTCCCGCCGCCGGCGCTCACCAATCCAAAATCGCTGCCGACCGACGAACGCCTTCCGACGCCGCACGGCGGCGATTGGGTCGGCGCCGTCGTCGCGCCAACAGCATCCGACGCAGAAGATCCCGCCAACGCCGGAATTCGGCGCGAACCAGAATTGCCGGAACACGAAGAGATCGTGCCCGAGCCGCCAAAGCCCGTTCATGAGTTTGAGCCTGCGGACGAGGAGCCGGACGACGAGGTTCAGCGCCAGCGCATCATGCAGCGCACGTTCGGGACCGTTACCCGTCAGGTTTCGCTCGATCCGGGCGATGACATGAAGATGTGACGTCCATGCGGACTCAAACACACCTTTCGCCTCCCGCCGGACCTCGCCGCGAAGCTCGCGGACTACGCCGCTCGCAAGCGTGTGCCGCAGGCCCTGATCGTTGAAGCGGCGCTCGCATCCCACCTGTCGCCCGACGCAGCCGATCGGCTGGAGGCCGCACCGGCGTGGCGGCTAGATCGCATGACCCGTCAGATGGAACTCATCGAGCGCCATGTCACCATCTCCAACGAAGCCCTGGCGGTGTTCGTGCGCTTCTGGCTGACCAGCGCGCCGGCACTGCCTGATACCGCCCTCGCGGCAGCGCAGACCAAGGGGCGCGAACGCTACGAGGGATTTCTCGAAGCGCTTGGCCGGCGGCTCGCGCGCGGTCGCAACCTCTCCGACGAGGTCAGCAGCGACGTCGCCGCGTCCAACCCGGACGAAATCAAATCGGAGCCTTAAACTCCGAGCGAGACTTCCGGTCGGTCTGCCGGAGCGTCTACGCCTGCGACCGCTTGGGAAAGCCGAGGCGCTCCCTGTATCGCTGCGCAGCGGCGGCATGTTCATACCCACGCTTCGCTGCAATCTCATCGATCAGATTGGCCATCCACCTCATATGCTCGACTTTTCCTGATCATATGCCGTCGGAAATTGCAGCGGAATCGCCCGGTACAGCGACGCAACACTGCAGCAAACCTCCAAATTTGCCGTCACAATCCGATCAAATCTTTCTGCGTCCAGGCTCATTTGATCGCCGGCATCGATGTTATAAGCTAACGCATATAGCAGGTCTTCAAACGTATCTACGTATTCATGCCAAGCTTTCTGCGGATCGGAGCCAACCGCGCTAAAATGAGGCTTTATCACCCGCGCAACCCTCTCGACCTCGTCGACGTCTGGAACCATTGAAGCTGTCGTCAGTGTTTCGTCCGTGGCTCGAATGACTTCGTCTAACTCGTTTGACGCTGGAAGAATATCCACGAGCGCTCCGCCCTCTCGACAGACTTCAAAGCTACCTAGGCTCCAGCTTCGCTTAGTCGGCTGGTAAGGAAACCTCGCCTCGGCGATCTTTAGATTTTCCTTGCTGAGGGGCTGCTTGGCCTCGACGAACAGGCCCCGTTGGAGATGCAATCTGCGAACAAACGGCGGGGGCAGAATTACCGAAAGTCCATTTGCTTCCGCCATCTCCAAGGAAAGTATCAATATCGACGCCATGCCGTCGTCGGAGTCTCCACCGGACGTAGCGAATTTCACGGCAACGTCAGGATCGGTCGTAAAATCGAGGAGGTGCGTTTTGATACCATAACGCTGAGCCGCACCAAGGTAGGCCTGTTTGCTCATTTTGAGGAAGACACTTGTCTTCGAATAAGGATGGAACGACATCGTAGTATTGAATGACATTGCCGACAATATCCCGGCAAACAGTTCAGCCCGAGCGAGTTCGTGGCTCAGCTTATCCGGGTCTCGAAGAATCGATGGCGTTAACGGCCATGAGTAGTTTCGTTGCCCACGGGGCAACAGTCTGGATCCGGCCAGCGACACGTGATGCTGGAGCATGCGACAGTAAAGCGCGGCGTGCCAAGGGCTTGACGCGTGAAACACGAGCGGATCATTCGTTTTGACGACCGATCGTTCTATGTCGGCAAGCGCGGGGCCCAACGCCGTGCCGACTTTCTCGGCATGAGGATAGAGCCGCCAAGCAGGCGCCGTCGGGAGACCCCAACTGCGGAGCGTGGCAAAATTGCGATAGACCCAGAGGGCGAAGAACTCTTCAGCGGCATCGCTAGCGGTCATAGCGCTACCCCCCTCAGCTTCCGCGGAGCCTCGCGTTCAAGGCAGCGCGCCATGTGGTCGAACGCGAACCTCGACCGATCGAAGATTGCTAGTTCGCTCCCGCCTTCCCAGTCGGCGGGACTCGTCGGCCTCGTCGGCTAGAGATCTACCGCCAGCACGTCATTCTATCCCAGCGCCCTGCCGGCCTCTCAACCTTGTTGCGCTTCCCCATTTCCAGCTCTTTCTAATCAACCCCGCTGACACATGCGCCTCCGAGTGAGGCGAACTTACGGGGTTCGAGTGACCACAATTTCCCTACGATCGGAAGCTTTCGCCCGCGGCGCGCGCATGCTGCGCACCGCTCTTGGGCCAGCGATCTCCGCCTATCTGGAAGATCCCACCATCGTCGAGGTGATGCTCAATCCCGACGGTCGGTTGTGGATTGACCGGTTGTCGGGCGGCCTCGAAGACACCGGCTGCCGAGTCACGCCGGCGGACGCCGAACGCATCGTGCGGCTCGTCGCGCACCATGTCGGCGTCGAGGTGCATGCCGGCAGCCCGCGCGTTTCCGCGGAGCTGCCGGAAAGTGGCGAACGGTTCGAGGGCCTGCTCCCTCCCGTAGCCGCGGCGCCGTGCTTCGCCATCCGGCGCCCGGCGGTCGCGGTGTTCACGCTCGGCGACTACGTCGACGCCGGCATCATGTCGTGCGGCCAAGCCGAACTGCTGCGCGTCGCGGTGTGCGAGCGCAAGAACATCCTCGTCGCCGGCGGCACCTCGACCGGCAAGACCACGCTCGTGAACGCGCTGCTAGCAGAGGTCGCCAAGACCGGCGACCGCGTGGTGCTGATCGAGGATACGCGCGAGCTGCAATGCGCCGCGCCGAACCTCGTGGCGCTGCGCACCAAGGACGGCGCCGCCTCGCTGTCCGATCTCGTCCGCTCCGCCCTTCGGCTCCGTCCCGATCGCATCCCGATCGGCGAGGTGCGTGGCGCGGAAGCGCTCGACCTGTTGAAGGCCTGGGGCACCGGCCATCCCGGCGGCGTCGGCACGCTGCACGCCGGCTCGGCCATCGGCGCGCTGCGCCGCCTCGAGCAACTCATCCAGGAAGCCGTCGTCACGGTCCCGCGCGCCCTGATCGCCGAGACCATCGATCTCATCGCGGTCCTCGCCGGCCGCGGCTCCGCGCGACGGCTCGCCGAGCTGGCCGCGGTCAAGGGCCTCGGCCCGACCGGCGATTACGTCCTCACCCCCGCAGGAGAACCGTGATGCTGCTCAACCGTGCCCGCCGTGCGCTTGCCACGGCTTCGACCTTCGTTTTCGTCGCGCTCGCCACCGCGCCGGCCTATGCCGCCGGCTCCAACATGCCCTGGGAGCAGCCGCTCGAAGCAGATCCTGGAGTCGATCCAGGGTCCGGTCGCCAAGGTCATCTCGGTGATCGTCATCATCGTCACCGGCCTGACGCTCGCCTTCGGCGAAACCTCTGGCGGCTTTCGGCGGCTGATCCAGATTGTCTTCGGCCTGTCGATTGCCTTCGCCGCATCGAGCTTCTTCCTGACCTTCTTCCAGTTCGGCGGCGGAGTGCTGCTGTGATAGAGCAGGATGCGCCCATCATCGGCTTCTATGCGCCCGTCCATCGCGCCCTGACCGAACCGATCCTGCTCGGCGGCGCGCCGCGCGCGGTCGCGATCGTCAACGGTACGCTCGCCGCCGCCGTGGGGCTTGGGCTTCGCCTCTGGATCGTTGGCGGCGCGATCTGGCTGCTCGGCCACGTCGCAGCGGTATGGGCCGCCAAGCGCGATCCCGCCTTTGTCGACGTGGTGCGCCGGCACCTGCGTTATCCGCAGCATCTGGTCTCATGAGGTTCGATCGATGATGAACCTCGCAGAATACCGCCATCGCACACAAAGCCTCGCCGACTTCCTGCCTTGGGTGGCGCTGGTCGAGAAGGGCGTCATCCTCAACAAGGACGGCTCCTTCCAGCGCACCGCGCGCTTCCGCGGACCCGATCTGGATTCGGCGACACCGGCCGAACTGGTTGCGATCACCTCCCGGCTCAACAATGCGCTGCGTCGTCTCGGCTCCGGCTGGGCGGTGTTCATCGAGGCGCAGCGCGTGCCCGCGCACCGCTATCCTGTCGGCCAGTTTCCTGATCCGACGTCTGCCCTGGTCGACGCGGAGCGCCGCGCGCAGTTCGAGGAAGAAGGCGCGCACTTCGAGAGCCGGTATTTCCTGACACTGCTGTGGCTGCCGCCGGCCGACGACGCCGCGCGCGCCGAAAGCTGGCTCTATGAAGGCCGCACGCATGCGGGCGCCGATTGGCGCGCCGCGCTGGAAGGATTCGTCGATCGCACCGACCGCGTGCTCGCGCTGATCGAGGGCTTCATGCCCGAAGCCGACTGGCTCGATGACGGCGAGACGCTGACCTACCTGCATTCCTGCGTTTCGACCCGTCGCCAGCGCGTGCGGGTGCCTGAGACGCCGATGTATCTCGACGCCATCCTCGTCGACGAGGATCTGACCGGAGGCCTCGAGCCGCGCCTCGGCCGTGCGCATCTGCGCACGCTTACGATCATGGGCTTCCCGTCGCAGACCTGGCCCGGTCTGCTCGACGACCTCAATCGCTTGGCCTTTCCCTACCGCTGGGCGACACGCGCCGTCTGTCTCGACAAGACCGACGCGACCAAGCTGCTCGGCAAGATTCGCCGTCAATGGTTCGCGAAGCGCAAGTCGATCATGGCGATCCTGAAGGAAGTCATGACCAACGAGGCGTCGGTCCTGATGGGTTCCGATGCCGCCCAAGGCGCTCGATGCCGACGCCGCGCTGCAGAAGCTCGGCACAGACCTGGTCGGCGAGGCCTATGTCACCGCCACCGTAACAGTCTGGAGCGAGGACCCGCGAACCGCCGACGAGCGCTTGCGTCTGGTCGAGAAGGCCATCCAGGGCCGCGACTTCACCTGCATGCGCGAGGGCGTCAACGCGATCGAGGCGTGGCTCGGATCGCTCCCTGGCCAGTTGCACAGGGCCGGAAGCGGGAACCTACTCGCTTGCCGATTTAGCGGCCGCCAATTTCGCGACAGCCTGACAGGTGGTGCGGACGCCAGATTTGGTCTTGGCGTTGTCGAGATGAAACGCTGCCGTTCGGCGCGAGATATTCGGAAGCCGTCCGATCTCCCACGCCGACTTACCTTGCGCCGCCCATTCGAGGCACTCCAATTCGCGCGGAGACAGCGCGACACCATCGACAACACGGTTGGGCGTAAGCCGCCGGCGCGCCTGCGCATGAAAATACATCGCCATGAGCTGCAGGACGTGCCGGTGTTGCTCGATGCAGCGCTGGAAGGACGCACGACGTTCGTCAGGCGCGAATGTGACCGCTGCGATCGGCCCGCGCGGATCGTGAATTGGCGTCGAGGAAAATTCCTGTCCCCACTCGAAGGGTTCCGGCGTTGCCAAGGCCTTGACGATAACCGGGTCGAGTCGCTCGTAGCTTTCCTGCAGATAGTGGTCTGTCCACTTGACCGGATAAGTCGAGATGAGCTCTGGCGTGGCGCCCCTTCGCGACGGCAGGGAGAGATAGGCGAAGCAGCTCAGATTGAGTGCGGCGCCCGCCTCGGCAAGAACGGGCCCGGAGACTTTCGGCGTCACCGCTCGCGGTGAGGCCGTCGATAAAGCATTGGAACACACGATGCATGCGGTTACGGCAGTTTTACAAGGACACTTCTTATCGGAACGGTGCCGACGCGATGAGTTCGGCGACGGCTTTGATCCCGATGCGCGGCCAATTGCTGAAGACGGGCCTGGCAGATCCATGCCATCGGCTTTTGGCGCCGCGGTCGGCGCGACGGCGACGCCCTGCGTCGATGCGATCTCCGTCTCACTATGGCGGTTTACAGGCTTGGCCTTCCCGGCCGCCGGTCGAACGGGGACGCAAAGGATAGGGAGGGTTGGGCGCCATCGGAAAAGCTAGAGAAGCAGGGTGAGCCAACGGCCTTCGCCGCCATGAGGCGCTCCACCAGTAATCAGGCGCGACCGACCCGGCACGCCAGGGACGCTCTCCCCGCGATCGACTGCAACGCCGCGCTTTCCGTGTTGACCAGGTGTTGACCACGCCCAAAAACAAGGAGAGCCTTCTCGCGGCCGTTTTCGTAATACACTGAATTCTTTGAAGATTTTGGAGCGGGCGAAGGGATTCGAACCCTCGACCCCAACCTTGGCAAGGTTGTGCTCTACCCCTGAGCTACGCCCGCACTCCGACCATGTACCTATCCGGCTGCGGCTTAACTTGCAAGCAGCCTGGTCCCGTTGCGAACGTGTGCATCGTCGTGGCCCGATCGGGCGCAATCCTCGCACCGCGCCTCCAATCGCTGCCGGGCATTGATCCGGCGCCAAAGTCCGCAACCCCACCGCAGCGAATTTCTCGCTGATTTTTGCCCCGGCCGAACACTCATGTCCCACCGGCGGCAAGGCCCGTCTTGCCTTCCCGCTGGCATTGCGCTGAATGCGCGCATGGTGGACCTGCTCGCCCCGAGCCGTCTCGTTCAGCCCGCCCGCCCCTCCCGATTCCGCGACCCGGCGGAGGCGGCAGGGTGTCCGCGGGCATGGGAGATGGATGCGCGATCGACCGTCCGCGTGACGGCCGCCGCCGCGGCGTCAGGCCGTTTTCGTCTCGTTCGGATGGGCCGGTCGATGCTTCGCCGGGTCTGCCAGCGGGTAACGCCCGAGATCACCTCCCTGGCGAAATTTGGTCGCCGTCCGCATCAGTGGGTATCCTCCCGGCCGCAAACGGATCATGAGCCCGGAGCCAGAGTGGCGATTTTCGCAGATGTCCATCCGCTCGGGGTTATCCAGGAACGCACGATCCGCTACCTGGAGGGCCCGGCGGAGGCGGGACTACACGTGAAGTTCGTCAGCAATGCGGGGCAACTCGCGCAGAAAGCGATGGTTGGGGCGCTGGTATTATGCAGCGATCCGACCGGCGCCGCCGATCAGGCAGAATGGCCGGGCGCCCTCTGGCAAGCGACCCGCGCGGATATCGGTCCCATCCTGCGGGACCTTCAGCGTGCAGGCCGCCCGCGTGGCAACGGCGAACATCGGCCATGGCGACGCGGCGCATCCGCATGAGATCCGAGTGACACACCTCAACATCGATCCGGCGATCCGGCTGCCCTCTATTCTGGCCGCCGACCTGGCCGACCCGCTGTTCTGGCGGCCACTCAGAGTTGGGCCGGCAAGTGCCTGGTACGGTCACCTGCCGTTCGCATTCTGGCTCACCGCGGAACATCGACCCACCCTCCTGGTGGAACTGGGCACCCATACGGGCATTTCCTATTCGGCGTTCTGCGCGGCGGTCATCATGCGGCGGCTGCAGACCCGGTGTTTCGCCGTGGATAGCTGGGAAGGCGATCAGCACACCGGCGCCTACGGCGACGACATATTCGCCGAGTTCCAGCAATTCCACGACCAGCATTTCCGCGCCTTTTCGACCCTGCTGCGGATGAGCTTCGACGCCGCGCGGGACGTGATCCCCGACGGCACCGTCGATCTGCTCCACATAGACGGTGAGCATACCTACGAAAGCGTCCGCCACGACTTCGAAAGCTGGACCCCCAAACTGTCTGGCCGGTCCATCGTCTTGTTCCACGATACCAATGTGCGCGAGCGGGATTTCGGCGTCTGGCGACTGTGGCGGGAGCTGCGCGAGCAGCATCCCGGGTTCGAGTTCTATCATTCAAGCGGCCTCGGCGTGCTCGTAACCGGCACCGACGTCGCTCCCGGCGTGACGGCGCTGCTGCAGGCGGATGACGAATTCGCGGCGCGGATACGTAACCGTTTTGCCGTGCTCGGCGACGGGTGGGAGGCGGAAGCACACGCCCGTCAGCGCGCCGATCGAATTGCCGATCAGGCCACGCAGGCCAACGCCGAGCGAGCCGAGTTCCACCAGCAATGGGCGCTCGCTGCCCGGGAACGGGCCGACCTCGAAAGCCGCCTGGAAGACCTTTCCAACCAGCTCGACCGGGCTCGCGCCGAGCTGGACTCCTCCGCGTGGCGGGAGAAAGAGCAGCAGGTGGCGACTGCGCAGGTGCGAAGTGTTTACAACGCGGCACTGCACGACCTGGCGCAGACCCGATCGACGGTGACGGCGCTGCAAGAAGAACGTGCGCTGGTCGTCGGCTCCACGAGTTGGCGAGTGACCGCGCCGCTCCGCTGGTTCGCTCGGGCCGTTCCGTATCCTTTGCGACGCGTGGGTCGGAAGTTGCTCGGTGGTGCGGTCGAATCCAGGCGGCGGGTGCGCCCCCGCGCCGACGCCGCCGCAAAAGGTGCCGAGCCGCGATCGTCAGCGGCCACCGCAGCACGCCATGTCATGGTTGTATCCGGGGAAGCGCATACGCCGGGACATCGCTACCGCGTGTTACGGCTTGTCGAGGCCCTCGCCGCGGCCGGCGCGAACGCCGCCTGGCTGCGGGTCGAGGATCTGCCGACGCGCATCGACGAGGTTGCCGCCGCGGACATCGTCATCATCTGGCGCGCCGGGCATTCGCCGGAGATCGAGCGGCTGGTGGCGGCCGCCCGGGAGAATGGCGCGAAGATCGTGTTCGACATCGATGACCTGATGTTTCGGACCGAATTCGCCACCCCCGAATATATCGACGGCATCCGTTCGCAGCGGTTCCTGGTGGAAGATGTCGCCGACCATTTCGAACGGGTGCGCGGCGCCCTGCTGAAGGCGGATGCGTGCACCTGCACCACCGACGAGCTGGCCGGCCATATCCGAGGGATGCAGAAAACCGCCTATGTGCTGCCGAACGGCTTCGACGACGCGACCCACCGGTCGTCACGCCTTGCCGTTCGCCGCCGACGCATGGAGCCTGGCAATGGGCTGGTGCGCCTCGGCTATGCGTCGGGCACCCGGACCCATCAGCGTGACTTCGCGCAGGCAGCGGCCGCGATCGCCCGGGTCTTGAAGGAACGGCCGTTCTGCCGCCTTGTTCTGTTCCGCGCCTCGGACAGCAAGGAGCCGGTACTCCATATCAGCGAGTTCCCCATGTTCGATCCGCTGATGGGGCAGATCGAGTGGCGCGACATGGTCGGGCTGGACGATCTGCCGAAGGAACTGGCGCGGTTCGATATCAACCTGGCACCGCTTGAACTCGACAATCCGTTCTGCGAGGCGAAAAGCGAGCTGAAATACTTCGAGGCGGCGCTGGCCGAGGTGTGCACGGTCGCATCGCCCACCGGGCCGATGCAGCGGGCCATCCGCGACAATGAGACAGGGTTGTTGGCGCGGACCGAGGAGGATTGGTATCGCGCCCTGCTGCGATTGGCGGATGACGCCACGGAACGGGCGCGGCTCGGCCATTCCGCATACCAGGACGTGTTGTGGCCGTTCTCGCCGGCGCGTCGGAAGGAATTGGCCCGCAACCTTCTGGTGCAACTCGAAGGTGGCCCGGAAGCGGCGCGCGCGTTCGAGCTGGAATTGCATCGCCGGTCCGGCGACGCAGGCAAAATCCCGTTGCCGACGACCGAGGTGGCGTTCGCGGCGGACCGGCTCGGCGAGGCGGAGGCCACGGTCGTCGTCCCGCTTTACAATTACGCCCACTATGTCGAAGAGGCGCTGGCTTCGGTCCGTGCGCAGACAATCCCGTTGTTGGACCTGATTGTGGTGGATGATGCCTCCACCGACGAATCACTCACGATCGCTACACGTTGGGCGCGAGCGAATGAGGATCGTTTCAACCGAGTCCTTGTGCTGCGCAACTCAACCAATGCCGGTCTCGCGCTGACGCGCAACGCGGGGTTCGACGCCAGCGAGACGCCGTACGTCCTGCCTCTCGATGCAGACAACAGGCTGCTGCCGCGTTGTCTGGAAGCCTGTCTGTCGGCCGCCCGTAAATCCTCGGCCGCATTCGTCTACCCAGAGATCAAGTGTTTCGGTGATACCGACGGAGTGATCGGCGCTGAATCATTCTCTCCCATGCGACTGGCTGGGGGGAATTACATCGACGCCATGGCGCTCGTTACGAAATATACATGGGCGGCGGTTGGCGGTTACACTCACATCACCCATGGATGGGAGGATTACGATTTTTGGTGTCGCTGCGTGGAGCACGGGTTCTGGGGCCAGCAGGTTGCCGAAGTGCTGGCCGAATACCGGGTTCATGGGCAATCGATGTTGCGGACCTCCACCGATATTCTCGCACATAAACAATTCGTGATTCGCCAGTTGGAGCAACGCCACCCTTGGCTAACGATCCTGCGAGCCGGATAAGCGAGGATCGAGACGTTCACTCCGTTTTATCCTGTATAGCATAACGGTATGACTGTATTCGGACTGATGGACCTTCGTGGTGCCATTGATCGAATAAAACGGGAACCGAGGGTGCAGATGCGAAATTCGGCTTGCATGCCCTGGCGTGGGGTCGGTAGATTACTCGCCTGATAAGTGACTTGATCCGCGCTGAGATTAAAGAGCAATTTGGGGGTGATCGATGGCCATAGTGACAGTTCCTGGCGTTGGCGGAACGCAAATCAGCTACAATTTCAGCAGTCCCGCTAACACAACGCTGGCGCAGGCCATTCAGTTCGCCCTGCAGACAGCCCTTTCCGCCGGCGCGTTGAATGTCGTGGCGGATAACGGGAGCGGCAGCGCGCCGCCGCCTTCGGGCATCGTCAACGAACTGGCGGTGTCCACCAGCGGCGGAACCGTAGCGAATAACGGCTATCAGTTCGTAGCGGACAGCACCAACGGCGGCAGCTTCACCCTCACCGGCGCGCAGAATTTCATCGGCGGTGATGGCGGCCTCGCGGTCTACAACATGGTGGCCGGCACGCCGGACACGATCACCGCCGGCAACGGCAATGACCTGTTCGCCCTTGTTCCGGGCTCTACCTACGATGTCGCAGCCGGGGCCGGCAGCGACACGTACTATGCCAACGGCAGCGGTAACGTTTCCGCCGGCCCGGGACATAATTTGATCTTTGTCGGCGGCCCCAACACCTCGGACACGGTCGCCACCAGCGGCACAGACACCGTTGTCGCCGGCGCCGGCAACCATGCGGTGGTTCTGGTCGGCAGCAACGAGCTGGTCTTTGGCGGTAGCGGCGATCTCGATGTGTTCGCCAACGGTGCGGCCAGTGAGACGATCGTCGGCGGCAGCGGCTCCACCACCATATGGGGCGGCAGCTCGGGGCTCAATTTCTTTGGCGGCGGCAACGGGCTGCTCATCAATGGCCCGAACGCCAACACCACCATGGTTGGCAGCACGGGAGCGGAGACGGCGTTCGGCGGGGTTTCCGCCCACGAAGTTGGGTTCGTCGGCAGCTCGAGCCTGCTCTTCGCCGCTGGAACGAACGATTCAGCGACCATCGTCGGTGGCAGCAACGCGGCCACCCTGTTCGGCTCGATGGGATCGTCGATCACTTTATTCTCCGGCTCCCCCACCGCCGCCGGCGCCCTATACTCGGCCGGAAGCGGTGCCGAGACACTGAATGCCGCCGGGTCCACCAGTGCGAATACGCTCTTCGGCGGTTCCGGGAACGATTTGATTGCCGGCGGCTCCGGCAACGATATCCTGGTGGCCGGCACTGGAAACGACACACTCTCGGGCGGCGGCGGAAACAATACCTTCCTGTTCATCGCCAACCATGCTGGCGGCGTCGATATCGTCACCGACTTCAATTCCAATGATCTGCTGTTCCTGGCGGGTTATGGTCCGAATGCCGGAAACGTCGCGCTGGCGAACGCAACGGTCAGCGGTGGCTCGACGACAATCGGCCTGGCGGACAATACCAAGATCACGTTCGATAACATCACCACCCCGGGCTCCATCAAGACATTCTCGGTCTGATCCCTCCGCGGGCGCTCTGACCTCTTCGACAGGCCATGCTCCTGGCAACAGGAGCATGGCTTTTCATTTGCAGCCCTCCGGATCCGGAACCTCCTTCGCCGCAATTCCGCGGCGCGCGGGAATGTGCTCAATAGCGGGCAGGCGTATCCCAAACGCAGGAGGAGCAGTGCGGGGAAAGCGCAATCTAGGGCTCGATCTGGTCCGTTCGTGCGCGATCGGCCTCGTGCTGCTGTCCCACTGGGGAGATATGACGGCCGCGTTTTTCGGCACGCGATCCCCCGCATGGCTCTCGTATTCCGGCACCTTCGGCGTCGAACTGTTCTTCGTGCTCAGCGGTTATCTGATCGGCAAGTTGCTGCTGGAGATCATTGAACGTGGTCCCAGTTGGCAGGCCTGGAGCCGCTTCATGGTGCGGCGCTGGATGCGTACGCTGCCGCTGTATTTCCTCTGGCTCGCAATCCTGGCGGTGTTTTGGCGACCATTGAACACGCCATGGGCCCATTATGCCGCCTATACGTTCTTTCTACAGAACTGGGCCTGGCAGATGCCGGCCGACAACTGGTTCGGCGTATCCTGGTCACTTGCAATCGAGGAATGGTTCTATCTGCTGTTCAGTGTAACCCTTATCGGCGCGGCGCTTCTGGGCGCTCGGAAGCATGCAGTCTGGCTCGCTCTGGGATTGTTCCTGGTCATACCCTTCGCCTGCCGCCTGGTGGCGCAGCATGTGTTCGGCCTGCAAGACCCCACCAAGATTACCGTATTGCGCCTGGACGCAATCGCCTATGGCGTCGCACTGGCCAGGTTGCGGTGGGAGAACCGCACGCTGTTTCACTATCCCGGCCTGTGCCTTTGCGCCGGAATAGGACTTATCCTTTGCACCTGGACGCAGATGTACTGGAATTGGCTGCCTTTGCCGGGAGGGTTGTTCAGCCTCATTTTCCTCAATGCGATCTCGATCGGATTCTGCCTGTGCATTCCGGCCGCGATCCGCCTGCGCAACCGATCAGGCTGGCCTGCTCTGCTGGTCCGACGATTGAGCGAAATCTCCTACGGAATCTACACCATCCATTTGACAATTCTCGAGGTCATCGCTTACGGCGTTGCCGAGCACCGGCTATCGCCCATACTCGCAATCGGATTGATGATCAGCATTCCGCTGATCCTTGCGGCGCTGTCCTTCCACTACATTGAAAGCCCGATCCTGGCGCGGCGGCCGCGCCAGGTGTTCGGCAGCGCCCCCTGGGGTCTCGCCGCTGAAGGCGGTCCGCTCCCGGCGGTTCGTCAGCAATAACCAGCAGGATGCCGGCCGGTGAGCGGCCGCCTTATATCGGACCGCATTGAGAATGACTCATCCTGCTGGTGTTGCCCGGAGCAACGTGAAGCGAACGAGCGGCGCGGTGGGCGACAAAGTCGTGGATGGCCGGGACAAGCCTGGACAAGCCCGGGCATGACGGAAAGAGGCCGGCCATGACGGAAAGGGTCAGCATCAACGCGGGTTGGTGTTGGTTTGCGACGGTGGCAACGGTCAGATCTGCCGCTGACGGACAGGTGACAACTCCCCCTCCCGCTTGCGGGAGAGGGAAGGGAGAAGTCCCGATCGTTACGATCGATCCAACCCGTTCAGCACGAAGCGCGCCAGCGCGCTGCCGATACATTGGCTTAACCGTACTACCGCGGCGGGCTGCTGGGAAACATCGGTGCGTTCCAGGTCCAGGACGCCGCCATGAACCCAGGAATGCATCAGGTCGAAACGATGGAACAGCCCGACATTCGGCAGCGTCGCTGTTGCCGCCATCGCCTGCTCGTAAGACTCCACATTGACATTGGCGCGCAAAAATCGGCTGAACTGAGAATCAACCAGTATGATATCGCCGCCATGCACGGTGACGAGATCCGCGCCCTCCTCCAGCACGTCTTCCAGCTCTTCCGGATGAATGCCTTGCACCGCCTCCACGGTTCCGGTCTGCCAGATGACCAGCGGCACCGGCCCATGCTTGAGCGCGCCACGTAGCTGGTCGAGCATCGCACCCGCGGTCAGCCCCCGGCCGCCCTGCACCGTCAGATGGAAGCGGACGTTCGGCAACGCCGCCGCCAGGGCCTTCAGCATGAAATGAGGATATCCGGCGTCCCCGTGCGCCACCGTGCTCGCCGAGCCCAGAACCAGAATCTCCACCGGCCGGCCCGATTTGATTGCGGCGGACAGGTTTTCCAGCGGCTTGTCGGGGGTCTCGAAATCCACCGAGGCAGGGCAGGCGGTGGCGCCGTCAGGCCCGGCCCACGCCCCCGATGGTGGCGTGAGCAGAATGGCGATCAGCGCTAGCATCGCGCTCCGGTTCATGGTCATTCTGCGTAACAGTCTGCGCGCGGGCGGGCAAGGCCGATCGTGCGGGTCTGCGTCCGCGCTCCCCATACCACGCTGCCAGGGCAGCAACCGCCAGCATGGCCAGGATGCCGCCGAGATTGACCAAGACCTGCATGCCGGCTCCATCACTGATCTCCAGCGCCATGCGGCCGCAGAAACCGATGAAAATACCGAAGCAGAACACCGGCAACGAATGCTGTCCCAGCAACACAAGGGGCGCAGCCAGCCGCGAGCGAAGCCAGCGTGCATCCGCCGGCACCAGCCGCACTGTCAGCCAGAGCAGCGCCAGGATCGAGATCAACCGTGGCGGGTCGAGGTAGGTCTTGTCGATCGACATCAACGCGTGCGCCACCCGCCAGGGTAGCGCCGCAGCGAAGGCCGGGTGCTGCCAGACCCCGAATATCACCACCAGGCCGCCCAGCGTCACGCCCCAGGACGCGATGTCCAGCAGGCGCGCCGGCGCGGGTATCTGGCGCGGCGGCGAATAGGCCAGCATCGCCCCGATCATGAACAGCAACTGCCAGGTGAACGGGTTGAAAAACCAGCCGTCATCGGTCCAGGACGGCAGATTGAACCCCACCGCGCGCACCGCGACATACACGCCCAGCGACAGCGCGAGGAGTATCCTCGGCCACCGCAGCAGCGGCATCACCGCCGCGAACATCAGCAACAACACGATATACAACGGCAGGATGTTCAGCAGGCTCGGCTGGTATCGCAGCGTCAGCACCTGCAGCAGCGCGTCATACGGCTGATCCGCCAGCACGTTCAGACGGCTCTCGTCCAGGTAGTTCAACCGGTTCAGGGCTGCCGCGCCGTATGACACCTGCGCGGCGTACACGACGAACAGGAAGATATGGGCGATGTAGAGTGTCCAGGCCCGCCGTACCGCGTCGGCCGCCCCGTACAGATAGCCATCGCGATCCATCACGGACGCGTAAGCCTTGCCCGCCCCAAACCCGGCCAGCAGCACGAATACTTCCGCCGCGTCGCACAGCGACACGGACTGCAGGCTGTAATTGCCCAATACGTCGCCAGGGATGTGATCGGTGTAGATCCACCAGAGCGCCAGTCCCCGGAAGAAATCCACCCGCACATCGCGGCTGCCGCCACTGCGGATCAACGCCATGAGCCGAATTTAGCAAACCACGCCCCCTCCGCAGGGGGTGGTTCTGAACAGTTCAGCCAAGACTTCGGCAGACTTGTCCAATATCATCCGCCGCAGCTGACGTCGGATGCCGCGTCAGCAACAGCGTTTGCCGGCGAATCGCCTCGGGCACCCTATCGTCCCGGCGGATTATTCCCGCTATTTCAGGTGCTTGCCCGAGAAACGCCAACGCGGCCCGGCGCAGGGTTTGATAGGTTCGCTCGCCGGCCGCGTGTGTCGGCGCCTGGTTCACGATTACGCGAGCATTCCCGCCGGCCCGATCGGACGCGTACAGCTTCAGCACGGCATAGGCGTCCGTCAGGCTGGTCGGTTCGCCGGTCGCCAGCACCAGCAGCATGTCGGCGGCAGCGGCCAGACGCCGGACGGGCGGCTCCAACCCGGCGGCCAGGTCCAGCAGAATGTCGGAATACGGCGCCTCCCGCAGCGTGACCACCAACGGTCCCAGCGCGGCGCCGGAGAGCCCGGCCAGCGCACCCGAGCCCGACCGTCCTGGAAGAATGTCGAACCCGCCTTCGCGGTACCGCATCACGACATCGCTCAACGGCATCGTGCCGGCCAGCAGCGCGCCCAGGTCCTGCGCCGGCATCAGCCCGAGCTGAATGTCCACATTCGCCAGACCAAGATCGGCATCCACCAGCAGTACGCGCCGGCCGCTGCGTGCCAACGCATGCGCGAGGGTGATGGAAAACCAGGTCTTGCCAACACCTCCTTTGCCGGAGGCGATTGCGATCAGGCGCGGGCCGGTCATGGGCGTGATCCCAGGCTGAGCAGTCGTTCGGCAAGAAACGCCGGCGTGAGCGGAACCAGCCCGTCGACGGCTCCTGGCCCGATCCCGGCTTCGGTCATGGACAGGCGCCCCGCATGCGCAGCGGCAAGCGTGCCGCCGATCCGTCGGGCAATGTCGAGCCGGGTGGCGATCAGCATCGTCGCGCCGACCTCCGCGTACGCCGTGGCCAGTTCGGCCGCCTCATCGGGATGCAGGCCACCCGGCAATACAAGGATCACCACCGCATCCGCGGTGGCGGCGAGAGCCGCGAGCTCCTCCCGCTGCGTCGGATCGAACGGGTCGGTGCCAGGGGCATCGATCAACACCGGGGCGCCGGGCTGGCGTCGTGCCAAGGCACGCCCCAGCGCCACCGGGTTGCTGGCAACCACGAGTTCGACCCCGAGCAGGCGGGTGAAGGCCGCGAGCTGTTCGACCGCCCCGGCGCGCTTGCCGTCAGCGGTGATGATGAGCGGCTTGATGCCCGCCATCACCAGCCGGGTCGCCAGACGCGCCGCGGTCAGCGTCTTGCCGGCACCCGGTGGGCCGGCAAGCAGCAGCGGCCGCGGCGCGTCCAACGGCAGGGCGGCAAAGGTGAACGCTGCCTCCAGCGCGGCGTCGAGCGAGCCGTGCCGCAGGGATGTGCGCACGACCAGTGGCACGCCATGATAATCCAGGGCGGACACCAGCGCCGGACTGTCGGCAGGCGGTTCCGATTTCGGCTCCAGCGCGGCGGTGATTTCGACGCCATCGGCGACCCGGCGGGTGGACAGGATGAGTGCGTCCGGCCCCAGCTCAGCGCGCACGCGCGCCATCGCCTCCGCCATTTTGGCCGCGCGGTAGAGCTTGAGGCGCATCGGAGCAAGCTATCGTGGGGGAAGTTGCTCGACCGTGAACGATTGCGCGTCGCGGCGGTCGGGGTGATGGCTCAAGGCGCGGGGAGGGGGTTGGGTCGGCGGGGGGCAGATTGGTTTCAGGTGAAGATGGGGTGGTTGTTGGTGCAACTTTATAGCAAGCGTTCCGATTAGTGACAGGTGCGTGCTGCGACCCCTCCCCTAGCCCCTCCCGCAAGGGGAGGGGGATAAGGGGAAGTCGACCGCATCACGCCAACGCCGGCCGCTTATCCGCCCACGGCTGCGCCTGCTCAAACGCCGCCGATGCCTGCAAAACTCCAAGATCGTCGAACCGCCGCCCGACGATCTGCAATCCCACCGGCAGCCCGTCGACCGTAAATCCGCACGGCACGCTCGCCGCCGGGTTCCAGGACATGTTGAACGGATACGAAAAATGCGCCCATTCGATCCAGTTCCACGGGTGCTGCGGCCAATGCTCCGGCATCAGCCGCTCGGCCGGGAAAGCCGCCACTGAAACCGCCGGCGTCAGCAGCAGATCCCAGTCCTGAAACCAGCGATGGATCGCCGCGACATACGCCATCTTCTTCTCGCGCAACGCCAGATATTCCAGCACCGACATCGGCGCGCCATCCTTGATGCAGGCCACCAGTCCAGGGTCCATCCGCGCCTCCCATTTCGGCAGATGCACCGCCAGTCGCGCCATGTGCGCGGCCCAGAACGGCCCGGTCAGCTCCGCCCCTTGCGGCCCCCACGGCGTTGCCACCTGCTCCACCGTCGCCCCCAGCTCGCTGAACCGGTCAGCCGCCGCCTTCACCAGTGAGGCAATCTCCGGATCGACCCGGGCATGGCCCAGATCAGGGCTGAACGCGATGCGCTTGCCGCGCACGCCCTCGTGCAGGCGCCCGAGATAATCCGCCGGCCCCGCCTCGCATGTGGTGAAGTCCAGCGGATGCGGGCCGGCCATCGCACCCAGGAACAGGGCGCCGTCGGCAACCGTGCGTGTCATCGGCCCCAGATGCGACGTGTTGTCGCCCACCCCCACCGGATAATACGGAATACGCCCGAACGTCGGCTTCAGCCCGAACACGCCGCAGAAATGCGCCGGCATGCGGATCGAGCCGGCCCCGTCGCTGCCCTGATGCAGCGGCCCAAACCCGGCCGCCGCCGCCGCGCCCGCCCCGGCCGACGACGCACCCGCGTTGTAGCCGTGCTTCCACGGGTTATGCGTGATGCCTGTCAGCGGGGAATGACTCACGCCCGTCCAGCCGAATTCCGAGGTGGTCGTCTTGCCCAGAATGATCGCGCCCTGATCTTTCAGGCGAGGAACGATGGGTGTGTCCTCCGCCGGCTGATTCCCCTTGAAGATCAGGCTGCCCATCTGCGTCGGCATGTCCCTGGTGATCGCCAGATCCTTGATCGTCACCGGAATGCCGTGCAGCGGACCGACATGCTCGGCCTTCATCAACGCCGTCTCGGCCCGCCGGGCTGCCTCCATCGCCTGGTCGGCGGCCAGGAATGCAAATGCGTTCACCCGCGGTTCCACCGCCTCAATGCGCTCCAGCAAGCCGCGCATCAGTTCGACCGGAGACAGTTGTTTCGTTCGCACCATCTCCGCCAGCCTGGTTGCCGGCGTGAAGCCCAGTTCCTCGGTGTCCATCCTGTTCGCCCACCCTGCGTTCGCCAGCCCGCATCGAACCCAATCCGGGCGCACACCGCAAGTCAGACCGGAGTCCTCGCGCGCCACGCGATCTGTTAGAATAAGGTAATGGCGGGAGGCCACGCATGACCCGGTACATCGGCGCCATCGACCAGGGTACCACCAGCACGCGATTCATCGTCTTCGACCAGGCCGGCACAATCGTTACCGCGGCGCAGCGCGAGCATCGGCAGATATTCCCGCAGCCGGGGTGGGTCGAACATGACCCCGCCGAGATTTGGGCCAACACCCGCGCGGTGATCGCCGAGGCTATGCGCGCCGGCAATTTGTCGCCTGCCGACCTGGCGGCGGTCGGCATCACCAACCAGCGCGAGACAACACTGCTGTGGGATCGCAGCTCAGGTGCGCCCGCCTACAACGCGATCGTCTGGCACGACACGCGGGTCGATCCGCTGGTCGCGGAGTACACCGCCGCCGGCGGACAGGATCGGTTCCGTGCCGCCACCGGCCTGCCGCTCGCCGGCTATTTCAGCGCGCTGAAACTGCGCTGGCTGCTGGACAACGTCCCGGACATTCGCCGCCGCGCCGAGGCCGGGGATCTTGCCTTCGGCACGATGGACTCCTGGCTCATGTGGAACCTGACCGGGCTGCACGTAACGGACGTAACCAATGCCAGCCGCACGCTGCTGATGGATATCAGCTCGCTCGAATGGGACCTGGGTCTGTTGCAGGCGTTCGGTATCCCGGCCGCGGTGCTGCCCCGCATCGTTCCTTCCGCGCAGATTTACGGCACCGCCCTGGGTGAGCTGGCCGGCGTGCCGGTCGCCGGAATCCTGGGCGATCAGCAGGCGGCGCTTGTTGGTCAGACCTGTTTTCATCCCGGCGAGGCCAAGAACACCTACGGCACCGGCAGTTTTCTGCTGATGAACACCGGTCTCGCCCCGGTACCTTCCACCTGCGGCCTGATCACCACCGTCGCCTACAAGTTCGGCGACCGTCCTGCCTCCTACGCACTGGAAGGTTCGATCGCCATCACCGGCGCCCTGGTGCAATGGCTGCGCGACAATCTGGGCCTGATCCGTAGCGGCGACGAGATAGAGGCGCTCGCCGCGCAGGTCCCCGACAATGGCGACGTCTATTTCGTGCCGGCTTTCTCGGGCCTTTACGCGCCGTGGTGGCGCGGCGACGCCCGCGGCGTCATCGCCGGACTGACGCGGTTCGCGACCGCCGGCCACATCGCCCGCGCCGCCCTGGAAGCCAGCGCCTTTCAGGTCCTGGATGTGGTCGAGGCAATGCAGCGCGATTGCGGATTCCCAATCAAGACGCTGCGTGTCGATGGCGGCATGGTAACCAACGAGCTGCTGATGCAGTTCCAGGCGGATCTGCTCGGTGTGCCGGTGGCCCGGCCGCGCACGATTGAAACCACCGCCCTCGGCGCCGCCTACGCCGCCGGGCTGGCTGTGGGCCTGTGGCAGAGCACCGAGGATCTGCTGCATCATTGGGGCGTCACCCGCCTCTGGTCGCCGAAAATGTCGCCCGAACGCCGCGCCGCGCTCACCAGGTCCTGGAGAAAAGCCGTGGAACGCTCGTTTGGCTGGGCCACCGATTGACCGTGGCGGCGAAACCTCACCCCAACACGCCGGGAGACAACGCGTGACGAGCACAACCCGCATCGGCATCGCTGGTACCACCGGGCGCATGGGCGCGCTGCTGGTCCAGGAAATCGGCACGGCAGGCCTCGTGCTGGCCGGCGGCATCGCGCGCGACAAGCCGTTTCCGCCCGGCGTGCGCCGCTTCCCCGATATCGCCGCGCTGGCGCAGGAAGCGGATGTGGTGATCGACTTCACCCACGCCGCCGCCGCGCAACCACACGCCGGCGCCCTGGCAGCCGCCGGAACCGCCTGGGTTCTCGGCACCTCCGGCCTCTCCGCCGCCGATGAAGCCGCCGTTGCCGAAGCAGCCCGCCGCATCCCGGTGGTCTATGCGGCAAACTTCGCCCCGGGCGTGAACCTTGTTCTGGCGCTGGCGGAACGCATGGCCGCCGCCCTGCCACCCGACAGCTACGACGCCGAGATCGTCGAGATGCACCACCGCCAGAAAGTGGACGCCCCGTCCGGCACTGCTGTCGGGATCGGCCGCGCGGTCGCGAAAGGCCGTGGCCAGGACCTGTCGGAGGTGATGGAAAGCGGTCGCCACGGCCATACCGGTGCTCGCAAGCCAGGAGCCATCGGCTTCGCCGCGCTCCGCGGCGGCCAGGTGGTCGGCGAGCATACCTTAATCTTCGCCGCCGCCACCGAGCACATCGCGCTGACCCATCGCGCCTTCGACCGGCGCAGCTTCGCCGCCGGCGCCGTGCGCGCGGCGCTGTGGGTCAACGGCCAGCCGCCCGGACTCTATTCCATGATGGACGTGCTGGGCATGTGATCAGGCGCCGCCGCATGCGCCCCGCTTGATTCCCCTTCGGCTTTACGTCATTCACCCCCGCGCCCGGCATTTTGCCGGTTCGGCGGTCGGCGTAATGCGCCCGCCGCCGGCCGCGACAAGAGGAGAATTCCATGCGCGACACCGGCGAGTTCCTGTTCACCTCCGAGTCGGTCTCGGAGGGCCATCCCGACAAGGTCGCGGACCGGCTCAGCGACACCGTGCTGGATGCCTTCCTGACCGCCGATCCCTATGCGCGCGTCGCCTGTGAAACGCTGGTCACCACCAACCGCGTGGTCCTGGCGGGCGAAACCCGCGGCCCGGACACCGTCACGCCCGAGCACCTCGCGCATCTCTGCCGCATGGCGATCCACGATATCGGCTACGACCAGCCGGGCTTCAGTTGGAAGCACGCCCGCATCGAATGTCACCTGCACGCCCAGTCCGGCGACATCGCCCAGGGCGTGGACGCCGCCGGCAACAAGGACGAAGGCGCCGGCGACCAGGGCATCATGTTCGGGTACGCCTGCCGCGAAAGCGAAGGGCTGATGCCGGCGCCGCTTTATTACGCGCACCTGGTCCTGCGCCGGATCAGCGAGCTGCGGCGCAGCCGCGACAAGTCGGTCGGCGGCCTGCTGCCCGACGCGAAAAGCCAGTTCACCCTGCGCTACATCGACGGCAAGCCGGTGCAGGCGACCAGCATCGTGGTCTCTACCCAGCACGAGGAATCGCTCAGCCAGGAAGGCGTCAAGGCCCTGGTCTGGCCGCTGGTCGAAAGCACGTTGCCGCGCGGCTGGATGCCGCCCGAGCGGGACTTCTACGTCAATCCCACCGGCAAGTTCGTGATCGGCGGCCCGGACGGCGATTGCGGCCTGACCGGACGCAAGATCATCGTCGATACCTACGGCGGCGCGGCCCCGCACGGCGGCGGCGCGTTCAGCGGCAAGGATCCCACCAAGGTCGATCGCTCCGCCGCCTATGCCTGCCGTTACCTGGCGAAGAACGTGGTCGCCGCCGGCCTGGCCGACCGCTGCACGTTGCAGATCAGCTACGCGATCGGCGTCTCGCATCCGTTGTCGCTGTACGTGGAACTGCACGGCACCGGCAAGGACGTGAACGAGGCGAAGCTGGAACGTGTGCTGCGCGAGCTGGTGGACCTCTCGCCGCGCGGCATCCGCGAACATCTGCAGCTCAGTCGCCCCATCTATTCCGCGACCTCGGCCTACGGGCATTTCGGACGCGAGCCGGACCAGGAAACCGGCGCGTTCTCGTGGGAGAAGACGGACCTGGTCCCCGCTTTGCGTTCGGCATTCGGCCGCTAAGCAGAATTGGCCACGCGGCCAAGTAATGCCCGAGGCGGCCACCGTCATGCCCGGGCTTGTCGAGGCTTGTCCCCGGGGCACCCATGTCTTCCCTGCATCATCGACGCATGGCACAGGCGGAGGCATCGCCGGCTCCGCAACGCTTACGGGGCTGCCCGGCATAAAACCGCCCTCTGACCGGCTGTATGGCAGGGGCCGCGGCCACAAGCTGCGTCCGCGCCAGCTTCGGCTGCTCGCCGAAACGCTGCCCCGGATCGCGTTCCCGGCGCAGGCGGCAGCCAAGCCGCTGGCGGCGTTCCCCGTCCCACTCGATGCAATTTGGCTCGAGGTCGGCTTCGGTGGCGGCGAGCACACGCTGGCGCAGGCTGAGGCCAACCCGCGCACAGCACTGATCGGCTGCGAAGTGTTCGAGAACGGCATCTGCTCGCTGTTGTCGCGCCTGGTGCCGGAAGGGCAGGAAGCAACCGGCCCGCTACCCGCCAATCTCCGCCTCTGGACCGCCGACGCTCGGCAATTGCTGCGTGCGCTCCCGGATCGATCCCTGGATCGGCTGTTCCTGTTGTTCCCCGATCCCTGGCCAAAGACACGGCACGCAAGGCGCCGGTTCGTCCATCCCGGTTCGCTGCCGGAGCTGGCCCGCGTGCTCCGCCCTGGTGCCGAATGGCGCGTCGCCACCGACGATCCGACTCTGCAAGCCTGGATATCGGACGTGATGGGGGATCAGGATCTGTTCGACGCGCCATCGCCCGCGCAGATTCGCCCTCGCGAATGGCCGCCCACCCGCTACGAAGCGAAGGCGCTGCGTGCCGGCCGCACCCCGCTTTATTGGCGGTTCATCCGCCGACAGGCGTGACCGGCCGCGACCGCGAAATTCCGAGGGTTGTCTGGATTCCCGCTTTTCGCGGGAATGACGAACGTTGGTATTACTCCGTCATGCCTGCCAACGCGGTCATCCACGTCTTTCCACTGCAGCATCCCCCGATGAGGCCGCCGGTATCAGTCCGCCTTTGAAACGGCGCCGATACTCCCATTGTCCCCAATCGCGCTCCGTGCCATTCTGTTAACAAATAAACCGAGGGGTGGAGCGTCATGGCGGTTTACAATGTAACCAACCTCGACAACTCGGGGGTGGGCTCGCTGCGCGCGGCAATTCAGGCGGCGAACGCGGCCGGCGTGCCCTCAACCATCAATTTCTCCGTCGAGGGCGTGATCAACCTGGCCAGCGCTTTGCCGGTCATCACCGCCCCGGTGACGATTGATGGCAACTCGGCTCCGACCCACACCGCGGGTGGACCGCCGGTGGTGGAGGTGAATTTCAACCACCATTCAGGCCTCACCTTTGCGGCGGGAGCAGAGGGCTCGCAGTTGCTCGGTGTCTCCGTCTGCGAGGCCAGCGGAAACGGCGTGACGTTGAAATCCGGATCGGTCACTCTGGCTGGGGACTATATCGGCCTCGATCTCAATGGCCAGGCGGCCGGAAATTCCGGCAATGGCGTCTTTATCGCCGCCAGCTCCTCGAACGACCAGATCGGCTCCAATCCGGGGGCCGCAGTGGGCGTGATCTCCAACGTCATCTCGGGGAACGCGAACAATGGCATCGTGCTCAGTGGCGCCCAACACAACACGCTGGTGGATAACTACATCGGCACAGATCCCACCGGCACGTATTCCGTCGCGAACGGTGGCAACGGCATCGTGCTCACCGACGGGGCCAACTTCAACGAGATAGGCGGAACCGCCTTTACGGACCCAGGTACGGGTGCCCAGAACAACCCGACCGGCGACAAAGGCACCACCACACCGGTCTTCGTCGTTCCGCCGCTCGGGAACCTGGTGTCGGGCAACGGCGGCAACGGCGTCCTGATTGACGGCCAATCGCAGAACAACGTGCTGAACGGCAATTTCATCGGCACCACGGCGGACGGGAACGCGGCCCTCGGGAACACGCTCGACGGCGTGGACATCAACAATGCGGACAATAACGCGCTGATCGGATGCGCGGTCACCAACGAGCCGTTTGTCTACTACAATGTGGTCAGCGGCAACGGCGCCAACGGACTGGAGGTCAACAACTCGAACAACGTGGTCGTGCAGGCGGACTTCTTCGGCACCGGTGCCAACAACGCGACGGTGGTGCCGAACGGGCTGAATGGGATCCTGGTCGATGGCCACTCTCAGAACACGGTGGTCGGGGGCATCATCCCGTTGGGGAACGTGGAGGCCGGGAATGGCGCGAACGGCATCGAGGTGACGGGCGCCGCCGCCGGGTTCACCAGCTTCAACAGCTTCGGCGGGCTGTTTGCCTTCGGCGGTGCCGCTCCGAACGGGAATGACGGGCTCCTGATCACCGCGACCGGCGGCCATCAGACGATCGAGGTGAACGCTTTCTCTGGTAACGACAATAATGGCATCGAGATCGGCGGGAACGCGTCTGGGGTAACGGTAGACCCGAACGTCGTCGGCCTGAACATCACAGGCACTGCCGAGGTGCCAAATGGCGGGGATGGCCTGCTGATCGACGGCTCCGCCCATGACAACGCGATCGGCGGCTACACCACGATCGCCAACGGCGGCGTTCCGCGCAATGCGTTTTCCGGCAATGACGGGTATGGCGTCGCCATCCTCGGACATGCCTATTCCAACCAGGTGTTCAACAGCGTCATTGGCACCAATACCGCCGGGACGGAGGCAGAGCCCAACTTGATGGGCGGCATCCTCATCGGCGGCGAGGCGACCGGCAACACGATCGGCGGCTTTCTTCCGTTAAGCCCGAGCAGGCCCGTAACGAACCTGATCAGTGGCAATGACGGCAATGGCATCACGCTGCAGGCTGACAGCCGCTCCAGCCGAATTCTCAACAATTCGATCGGTTTCAACCAGGCTGGTCAACCGGTGCTGCTGAACTCCGGTCTGCCGATTGCCGTGGACGGGAGCAAATTCAACCTGATCTATGGCAATCAGATAGCAACCGCACCGTCGCCCTCGCCGGCGTTTTCCGGTGATACCATCGGCGCGGGCAGCGGGCTGAGTCCCCCCGGCCTGGCGTTTCTGAGCCAGAGCGCAGCAATCGTGGGTCATCAGTTCCCGGTTTCGGCCGAGGGCACACAGGGCTGGGATCAGGGACACGGCGCAGGAAATCTCGCCGCCTCGGGTTACTGGAGCCTGCCCGATCAGGTACTGGACAGCTCGATGTGGCAAGCCAATTCTGGGCTGGGAGGTGGCGGGCACGCGGGCGTTTGGGTCGCCGGTGCTGCCGGCGGGCACGTCGCGTCGGACCTGATGACATTCCACCCGCACTGAGACCGGTCGGCGTGGACTAGGAGTTTAGATCCATCACGGCCGCGAAGGATTCGTCATGCCCGCGAAAGGTCCGATAGGGGTCGGGAAGGCTTGCCTCCCCGCCCTCCGAACCGTGCGTGCGGTTTTCCCGCACACGGCTCTCCAGTTGTTGGTTTCCTCATCGGGAGTGTCTCGCCTGCTCGAAGGCGGTGCGAAGGGTGAGCAGCCCATGAGCAGCGAAGAAGGCATTGGGCCAGCGTTGGTGATCGGCCGCGCATCGCCCGATGCCGGGGCGCTTCTCCTGCTTGCGCAGGATGGCGCGGAGGCGTCGGCGCACGAAGCCGTCGAGGACGCCGTACAAAGCTGGCGTGGCATGCTTGAAGTAGCCAAACCATCCCCGAAGTATCGGGTTGAGGTCGTGAATGATCCGCCCGAGGCTGTCGCCTCGGCTACGGAGCGTTCGCGCCCTCACCTTGTCCTTCAGCGCCTTCAGGCTCTTCTTGCGAACCAGCCGTCGGCCTGCCTCGAACCGGTAGCCGAGGAAGTCGAACCCCCGCCCCGGTTGTTGGCAGTCACCGATCCGCGTCTTGTCCGGGTGCAGCGTAAGCCCGTTCTCCGCCACCCATGCCTGCACGTCGTGCAGGGCAGCCTCGGCCTCCGCTTGCGTGCGGCACAGGATCACGAAGTCATCGGCATAGCGCACCATCCGTCGTCCGCTCCGCTGCATCAGACAATCCAGCGGATGCAGATACAGGTTGGCCAGCAGCGGCGAGATCACCGCGCCTTGCGGCGTGCCACTCGTCGGTTGCCACCGTTCCATGCCCTTCATGATGTCCTGCCGCAGGAAGCTCTCGATCAGCGCCAGCACGCGGCCATCGCTGATCGATGCTTCCACCAGGGTCATCAGCCGTTCGTGCGGGATCGTGTCGAAGTAGCTCGCGAGGTCGGCGTCCACCACGAAGGTGAACCCCTCTTTCACCAGCCGATCGACTTCCCGCAGCGCCTCCTTGCAATGCCGTCCCGGACGGAAGCCGTAGCTACCCGGCCGGAACTGCACCTCAAAGATTGGCTCAATGACCATCTTCAGAGCCGTCTGCACGATACGGTCCTTGATCGTCGGTATCCCCAGCGGCCGAGTTCGTCCATCGCCCTTGGGAATCTCCACCCGCTTGACCGGGCTCGGCCGGTAGCTGCCGTCCTTCAGATCGTCATGAAGCTCGTGCAGATACCGTTCCGCCTGCGCCGCGAACCGCTCGATGCTCTGGCCATCCACCCCCGACGCCCCCTTGTTCCGCGCGACTTTCCGCCATGCGCCGTCGAGAGTTGTCGGTCGGATGACCTTGTCCACCAGGCTGAACCATTTGCCTCCTGTGACGCCGTTGTCCAGCGCCGACACCATGCGCTCTGTCCAGATCGAAGCTTCCACCCACCACCATTGGCGCTCGTGGGTCTCTGTCCCTTGCTTAGTCCGATCGGGCACTGCCGAGACTGTTCCTTGCTCCATCCCAGACCTCGCACATCCAACTTCCTGCCTCCCTTCCCTCGGAGCGGTTTTGCTTCCCGTTCCTTCGCCGCTGTTCGCAGCCTCGGTACTATGAAGGCTCTGACTCCTGTCCATCTCACCCCGATCGACAGGTCTCTCCGCTTACTCCGCCTTGCCGTCCCAACATTCCGTCCTCAACCACGCGGGCTGCCCTCCGGTCGCTTTATCAGTCGCCTCAGCGCCAGCGGTTGCTTCCAGGCTTCGCCACAAATGAGCAGGCTCGCCGCAGCTTCACGCCGAATCAGGTTCGTTATCCTACGGACTGTCGGTTCCCCTCCGGTTGCTCTCCACCCCGCCTTGCGGCGACGCAGTTACCTTCGAATACAGAGCCTGCGACAGGCTCTCGCACGGACTCGCACCGTGCTGACAAAGCGTCCTCGCGGACGCACTCATTCCCGCGAAAAGCGGGAAGCCAGCGACAGCCGGCGAAATTCCGAGGGTTTGCATGGATTCCCGCTTTTCGCGGGAATGACGGGAATGACGGGAGGGGCGGGAATGGCTTACCGAATGCCGGATATCCATCACGGTTCCAACTGCGTCATTTCCCGCCCTTCCGCCCAGGCGTCCCCGCCCCGCCTGCCGCATGCAGATTGGCACCGAAGAAATCCACCGCTGCCGCACCGATCTCCGCATGCAGCCGAGCCCGATCGATCCCCGGGGCGTCGATGCAGGCTTCCGGCAACTCGTCCCGTCCGATCTGGCTGCACTCATTGACGAAGATTTCGTGACCGACACGCCCGGGCAACACGTTCAACTCCGCATGCGGAATGTTGGCAGCGGCAAATTCCGCATTCTCTGCGGGCGGCGTCTGGGTATCGCTGGCCCCGACGATGATGTAGGTCGGCACGGTCAATTGGCGCAGCCCGGCCGGGTCCATGCCGAAATCCTGGATCACGCCGGGCGCCATTGCGAACACGGCCGTGACCCTCGGGTCGTGCACATGCATCGCCGGCCTGGGGTCGAGCGGCAATTGGTTGCGCAAATACGCGGGCACCATCAGGTTGTTGCGCCAGATACGTTGGAACGCCAGATACTTCTCCGGATTGACCTGTGCCCCACCAATCCACAGCGCCGTGAAGCCGCCCTGGGAATGCCCGGCGACCCCGATCCGGCCAGCATCGATATGCCTGCTCCAGACCGGGTCGTGCAGCAGGAAGGTAATGCACAAACTCAAATCGACCGGCCGCTGCCACAGCTTGTTCGCCAGATACGCGATCGTGGAATCGTACGTATTGGCACGATAATGATCGAGCGCCGCGACAATGAACCCATGCGACGCCAGATAGGCGGCGAACCAGGCATAATAGAGCCCGTTGCTGCCGCGACCGTGCGAAAACATCACCAACGGGTAACGCTCGCCGCCGGCGGCGAAAGGCGCGTTGCGGTACAGCTCCAGGTTGGTGAACAGCGGCATCACGAACCGCTCGGCGCCATGCAGGTCGGCGCCGGTCGGATAGAACATCGACAGCGCCAGATGCCGCCCGCCGCCGCGCGCATCGATGAACTCGATCTGTCTGATGCCCACCGGCGCGGCACGTGCCGCCGTCGCACCGATGCAGCTCACCAGCAGCAGGATCGCGCCCGCACGCAGTCGCCAACGAGCGTAACGTTTCATTGCGTTCCCTTTCGGCGAACGAAACTGCCCTGGTGATCCACGTCCAGGTTCTCGACCGTGACCGAAACAGCCTTCTGGTCCGCCCCGACCGCAAACGACACGGCACTCGCGCCCTCGGCATTCTCGCCAATCGGCTGATAGGTGAAAACGTCCCGATCGAAATGTCGAAGCTGGAACCTGTTTGGCCCCGGCCCCTGCGTCATCGACAGATTTCCCTCGCTGCCCGTAATCTCGATCGGGCCGTACTCCTACTGCGTCACTCATTCCGCACGACGGCCTTCTGACGCATCTGTCCGCAACAGGGACATCGCGGCAGTGCGTGGGCCAAAGCTCGCGCGAGGCGGATACGCAACGTGGCGATTGAGTGCGGCATGTGGCGTTGCGAACGCAGTGGCAGATCCTCTGGGTCGATAACCATCGGGAAGGCAAGATTGCGCGCCTCGCCAGGAGCGGGCTGGTCCTGAGGGGGGAATCGTCTCCTTCTCGGAAATCAGGAAACCGTAGGCAGCGACACAGAGAGTTGCGTGATGATGGAAGCCACGCCAACTACGGCCTTCGTAGTGACCGAGGCCGACTTCCTGTTTTAGTTCGAGATAGTCGCGCTCGATGCGCCAGCGCATCTTGGCCTGATCGACCATGCGCTCGAGCGAGATGTCGGCCGCCAGCGTGCAGAGCCAGTAGTGATCCGGTTCGGCCTCGCCCTGCGGCCACTCGACCAACAGCCACTCCTCTGGCGCCGGTTCATTCCGCCTGGCGTTCCCCGGGCCGGGCCGAAGGCCCGCCCGAGGACAGGCTTCATGTGCCGGACGCACCCGCCATCGGGCGAACCGCGAGCTCAGCGGCGTGTTGCTGCCGTCCCGCCATTTGATCTGTTGCCAGGCAGCGGCGTCGAGCTCCAGAGCCAGCGTCTTGGCCGACACGGGACGATGCGTCGCGTCACGGCGCAACCGCTTGCCGGGCCGGCCGCGGCCTGAGTGGGACGCCGGTGGCAACGCTGCCTCGCCGGGCCGCCACACCATCGTGGCGGGCAGGATGCCGGCCACATAGGTCAGCCCAAGTTCGCTGATCCCGGCTCGCAGTTTGCTGTCGTTGCCATAGGCCGGGTCCATCAGCACCGGCGCCGATGGCACACCATCCGCCAGCGCCTCGCGCAGCTGCTGCAACGCGATCTCCGGCTTGGTCTGGAAACCAACGTCGTCCGGCACGCCGGCGATCTTTCGGCGGGCCGCATCGTCGGCCCACTCCTTCGGTAGATACAGCCGGTAGGCAACCGGCAAGCTTCCCTGATGGGTCGCCACTGACAAACTCACTGCCACCTGGCAGTTGTCCCGCTTGCCCAACTGACCGCAATACTGCCGCGCCACCCCGACCGAATGGCTGCCCTTCTTGGGGAACCCGGTGTCGTCGATGATCCACGCCTGGACCGGTTCGTCCCGCGTGATGGATGGCAGCACACAGTCGCGCACACGGCGCAGCATCGCCCGATCCGACCACGGCGCCTGCGCCACAAAGTGCAGCAGCGACTGGTGTTGCGCCGCGGTGCGCTCCGGCGCGGTCACCGCCGCCAGCGGTTCGACACTCTTGCGACCCTCCGCCGACAGCAGTCCGATACAGTAGTCCGCGAATGGCCTGACCCGGTCGGCATGGCCGAGCACCGATGCCAAACTTGCTGTGTAATCCTCGAACCGCGCTTGCGTGCCGGTTGCATCGTCGAGACCCATCCCACCCTCCCTGGACGGCTTGAATCTCCACCTCTAACCAATCACTCTCGCGTCGCACCAAGCGGAAAATGCCAGATCACATCGCAGTTTTGCGACTCAGTAGGATTAGGAGTTGTTCGGAAACAACCGCGTCATCTCGTCATTCCCGCGAAAGCGGGAATCCAGGCCGCCGCTGCTGGATTCCCGCTTTCGAGCCTGTGAGGAAATCGGTTTGCCCCGTTCGGAAACCGTTCCGAGCAGCCGAAAAGAATCTGAAGGCCGCGTACGCTTTGCACGATATTGCCCTGGGTCAGCGCCATCGAGACAGAATAAAATCCAGCACTGCGACGGCGGCATTGCATTCTAATTCTTTCACAAACTCTTTCGCGGGAATGACGGTTGATTCTGTTATTTCATGACGAGCCCTTAGCTCGCCGCGCCAGCCTCTTCGCCGCAGGCAAAACAGCGACCCCCGTAAAGCCGACAGATGCGACCAACAGCGCTGCCTGATCCAGTCCGGCGCGAAGCCCGACGGACGGATGCGGAGGATCCACATCCGACCGTTGTCGTATCAGCCGATGCGTGTCAGTCGGCCAGTATGCGGGTCGACCGAGAACCGGGCGATGACCGTGTTGTCAGGCGCGGCATAGGTAAAGCCGATCTGTCCATCGGGGCCGGCCGCGACATCGGTGACCTTCCAGGTATGGTTCCCGTTCCATGCCAGTAACGCCTGCGCGATCGTCTGGACGTCGGACGTCGTCAACTGCCGGTCAGCCGGATGGTGGAACAGGGCAAACGTCCCGAACGCAAACGGGCGTCGGCGCCAGGCTTCCATCCTGCCGTCGCGTCGGTGCATCCAACGCGCTTGTGGAGCGGGAGGTGCCGGAGGAGCCGCCATGGGCGCGGGTGGCGCCCCGGCCGGCCCTCCGGGCGGCGGCGCCTGCTGCGCCTGGGCTAGAAACGCCCCGCCACCGGCTGCCCCGGCAAGTGCGGCAGCCGTCACCACGGCCAGAAAGCTCTTTCGCATTCTAATATCTCCTGTCATGCGAGCCGCTGGAAGATAAGTCCCGCAGATTACCGGCCAACGCCGGGGTGGCGACGAATTGCAACCGAATGCAACACGCCCTGCTCCGACCGCCCTACAGTTCCTATGATCCAGAGATGGAACAGATGCCGCATATCCTGGTGGTGGACGATGATCGGGAAATCCGGGAACTGCTTGCCCGGTTCCTGGAGCGCCACCAGCTCCGGGTCACGGTTGTGCGCGACGGCAGGGAAGCGCGGCGCGCCTGGACCACGGGCCACTATCATCTCGTCTGTACTCGACCTGATGCTTCCGGGTGAGAGCGGGCTAGACTTGGCGCGCTGGATGCGATCGCAATCCGACGTGCCGATCGTGATGCTCACGGCGATGGGTGAAGAGACTGACCGTATCATCGGGCTGGAACTTGGGGCCGACGATTATGTGCCCAAGCCGTTCAATCCCCGCGAGCTGTTGGCACGCATTCGCGCCGTGCTGCGGCGCGCCGGCGATGGCGGCCAACGCAATGAACCCGGGCCCCGCGCGTTGCGCTTTGCCGGTTGGACGCTGGAGCCGGCGCGCCGACGGCTGCTCAACGGCGAGGGGGCGGAGATTACCCTGACCGGCGGAGAATACGACCTGCTGCTGGCGCTGGTGGAGCGCGCCAACCGGGTGCTCACGCGCGACATGCTGCTGGATCTGTTGCGCGGCCGCCAGGCCGGTCCGTTCGACCGCGCGATCGACGTCGCCGTCAGCCGGCTGCGCCGCAAGTTGGAAGACGACGGACGCAACGCTCAGCTTATCAAGACCGTACGCGGCGGCGGCTATGTGCTGGCGGCCACGGTTGAGCGGGTCTGACTTTGTGATTCGGATTACGCGTAACTGGCGTAGCATAGGGGCCTGTACTTTCGTCCTGAATTGCCGCCAGCCAGGGCCACTTCGCGTAAGCACATGAAACTTCGACTTTGGCCTCGTAGCCTGGCCGCCCGCACGGCGGCGCTGCTTCTCGTCGGGCTGGTGCTGGTCCAGGCGGCGGGTCTGACCATTCATGCGTTCGACCGGCTTGACGTGCAGCGGCTGGCGCAGGCGCGCAACCTGACCGTGCGGGTGATGGCGCTATACCGCAGCGTGGTCATGACCGCGCCGGACGAGCGCGACGTGGTGCTGCGGGAAGTACGCCAATCGCCGGGGCTGAGCGCGGAACTAAGCAGGACGCCGCCGATCGGGCCCTTCCCGGAGGCACCCTTCCCGGTTCAGCGCCTGATCCGCGTGAACCTCGACCTGGTACCCATGCCGGGAAAGCTGCGCCCGACGCAGATGATCGTGCTGGGCGATCCCGACATGCGGCAGTTGACCATCGGCCTGCGCATGCCGGACGGGGAGTGGCTGAACCTGTCGGCGAATTTGCCGCCGCTCCGGCCCTGGCATTCCCCCGCATTCCTGTGGGCGTTCGCACTTATGACCCTGGCAGCGGCGGTGCTGACGCTGTGGGCAGTGCGCCGACTGACCGCGCCGGTGAGCACGCTGGCCCGTGCCGCGGAGGCGCTGGGGCGTGATGTGAATGCGCCCCCACTCCCTGAGGAGGGACCGACCGAGGTCGCCACCGCCGCCGCCGCATTCAACCTGATGGCGGCGCGCATCCGACGCTTCGTGCAGGATCGGACGGAAATGTTGACTGCGATCGGCCACGATCTGCGGACCCCGATCACGCGGCTGAAATTGCGCGTCGAGTTCATCGAGGATGACGAGCAGCGGCGGAAGATGCTGGCCGACCTGGAGGAGCTGGAGTCCATGGTATCGGCGACGCTGGCGTTCGGGCGGGACGCCAAGACGACCGAGCCGGTCTCCTCCGTCGACCTGGTCGAGATGCTGCGCACCGTGCTGGACGAGGCGGGAGACGCCCAGCCGGACTCGGCGGAGCGGCTGGCCTACGAAGGACCGCCGCATCTGACCGTGCGGGCGCGGCCGCTGAGTTTGAAGCGGGCATTCGCCAACCTGGTGTCCAATGCGGTGAACTATGGGGGCAGCGCACTGGTGCGATTGCGCCCGCCGCGGGAGGGCGTGCTGACCATCGAGGTGGAGGATGATGGCCCAGGAATTCCGGCAGCCGAGCTGGAACGGGTGTTCGAGCCGTTCCACCGCGGGGAACCGAGTTGTTCGCGGGAGACGGGCGGGGTGGGACTGGGGCTGCCGATCGCCCGGAATATCATGCGGGCGCATGGGGGCGATGTGACGCTGGGGAATCGGCCTAATGGCGGGGCGAAGGCAACGGCGACCCTGCCGGCGTAAGTAGGCCCAAGATGTCACAGCACCATGTGCGGTCGGGATTCGAACCCCACGCGCGGGTATTGACAGACCGGCTGGGGGTCAGTGCCATTCTCGCATGCACACGCCACCCGACCTGCTGGTCATCGATGCCGCCCGGACGCGGGCCAGCCTGGCATTCGCGCGGCTGATCCCCGCCCTGCGCGCCGCCTTCGTCGCCGGGGCGGAGGCTCCGCTGCGCTATCGTCATGATCTGCCCCAGGCGGACGCTACGAATGCCGCGCTGCTGCTGATGCCGGCCTGGCGGATCGGCAGCTTCATGGGCGTCAAGCTGGTATCCGTGTTTCCGGGCAACGGAGCACGCGGGTTGCCGGCCGTATCCTCCAGCTACCTGTTGTGCGACGGCGAGACAGGGCGACACCTGGCGCTGATCGACGGGACGGAAATCACCGGCCGGCGAACCGTGGCAGCCTCGGCACTGGCAGGGTCGTATCTGGCCCGATCCGACGCCACCTCGCTGCTGATCGTGGGATCGGGGCATATCGGCAGCTTGCTCCCGGCCGCCTGGGCGGCGGTGCGGCCCATCACCCGTGTCATGGTATGGAACCGGCACCTGGACGGTGCCGAACGGCTGGTCGCACGTTTATGGGCCGAAGGTATCGATGCGACCGTTGCGGCCGATCTGGCGGATGCCGCGAGCCGGGCGGATATCGTCTCCTGCGCCACGCTGGCACGGGATCCGCTGATCCAAGGTGGCTGGCTCCGGCCCGGCACACATCTCGACCTGATCGGCGGCTTCACCCCTGCCATGCGCGAGACCGACGACGCGGCGGTGCGCCGCTCGCGGGTATTTATCGACACCGAGGCGGCGCTGGCCGAAGCGGGCGACCTGATCGCCCCTCTTGCCAGCGGCGCGCTCCGGCGCGAGGACATTGCCGGCGATCTGGCAGGACTGTGCCGGGGAACTGTGCAGGGTCGCCGTTCCGATGACGAGATCACGCTCTTCAAGTCTGTCGGCAGCGCGATCGAGGATCTGGCCGCCGCGGCGCTGACGTTCCAGGATGCGCAAGGGACGTAACCCTGGACGTAACCCCGGATCTCGCCCTTTGCGGGCGCCGCACCAATATTGGGCTATTCCCGCCTTCCGGCCCGCTGAAAGGAATCTGTCGCACGTGTCCGAAGCAATTCGCCTGACCCGACTGCCCTCCGGCCTCACGGTCGTGACTGAACGGATGGAGCGGGTCGAGACCGTCTCGCTGGGCGCCTATGTCGCCACCGGCTCCCGCCACGAAGCCGAGGTGGAGAATGGCGTCTCGCATTTCCTGGAGCATATGGCGTTCAAAGGCACCGAACGCCGCACGGCGGCGCAGATCGCCGAGGAAATCGAGGCGGTGGGCGGCCATCTGAACGCCTACACGGCCCGCGAACAGACCGCCTATTACGCCAAGGTACTGAAGGAAGATACCGCGCTGGCCGCCGACATCATCGGTGACATCCTGACCCACTCCACCTTCGAGCCGGAGGAGCTTGAGCGCGAGCGCGGCGTGATCCTGCAGGAGATCGGGCAGGCGAACGATACGCCAGACGACATCGTGTTCGACCGCTTCCAGGAGGCCGCCTTTCCCTCCCAGCCGCTGGGACGCCCGGTGCTGGGCACCGAACAGGGCATACGCGAGATGCCGCGCAGCGTGCTGACAGGTTATATGCGCCAGCATTACGCCGCACCCAGCGTGGTGGTCGCCGCGGCAGGTGCGTTGCACCATGAGCAGGTGCTGGATCTGGTACAGACGCACTTTGCCGACCTCGCCCCCGACGCGGGACCGGCCGCCTCCGTCGGGCGCTACCAGGGTAGCGAGTTCCGCGAGGCGCGCGACCTGGACCAGGTGCATATCGTGCTCGGCTTTCCCTCTGTGGCTTATGGCGACCCGGACTATTACCCGACGCTGCTGCTGGCCACGCTGCTCGGCGGCGGCATGTCGTCCCGGCTGTTCCAGGAGGTGCGGGAGAAGCGCGGGCTGGTGTACTCGATCTACTCGTTCAGTTCCCCCTTCATGGATAGTGGACTGTTCGGCATCTACGCCGGTACCGGCGAAAGCGAGGCCGAGGAGCTGATGCCGGTCACGTTGGAGGAATTGCGCAAGGTTCAGCAGGACGTGTCGGAGACCGAGCTGGCGCGCGCACGCGCGCAAGTGAAAGCCAGCCTGCTGATGTCTCTGGAAAGCACCGGCAGCCGATGCGAACAACTGGCGCGCCAGCTTCAGGTGTTCGGGCGAATTATCCCGGTCAACGAAACTGTGACGAAGATCAACGCTGTCACCGTGGACGACGTACAGCGCGCGGCGGCACGGCATTTCCGGGCGGCGCCGACACTGGCGGTGCTGGGACCGGACGATCGGGTTCCTGGATTGGCCGATATCGCTGGGGCGCTGAGTGTGTAGCTCCGCGCCCGTGCTGATCGAATTTGCCGTGCTGATCGAACTCTCGGACGCGGAACGCTGCGCCGGTGCGATCGCGGCGTCGTCTCGTTCGCGGCATCACATCCTCCTCCGATACGCGCACCGGGCAGACCAATGACCCACGCCAGCTATACCGATCTGCTGCATGACCTTATCGCCCGCGCCCGTGCCGCCGGCGCCGATGCCGCCGATGCCGTGTTCATCAGTGGCACGTCGCTGTCGGTCCAACGCCGTCTCGGCAAGACCGAACACGTGGAACGATCCGAGGGCCGCGATCTCGGGCTGCGCGTGTTCGTCGGCCTGAAATCGGCGATCGTTTCCTCCAGGACCGATCGACCCGGCCAGCTTCGCGCAGCTCGCCGATCGCGCCGTGGCGATGGCGCGCGTGGTGCCGGACGATCCCTATTCCGGCCTCGCCGACACCGCCCGGCCGCCCGAGCCGGCGACCCTGGACCTGGACGATCCGGCCGAGCCCGACGTGGCGGCACTGACCGAGCGGGCAGCCGCGGCCGAAGACGCCGCACTGGCTGTGGCCGGGGTGACCAATTCGGAAGGGGCGGACGCCAGCTACGCGCGCAACGAAGCTGTGCTGGTCACGTCGGCCGGGTTTGCCGGCCGCGCCGTGCGCACGGGCCATTCGGTATCCGCCAGCGCGCTGGCCGGTAGCGGCACCGCCATGCAACGCGACTTCGATCACCATTCCACGGTGCACTTGGCCGATTTGGACGATCCGGCAAAGATCGGCCACACCGCCGGGGAGCGTGCGGTGGCTCGGCTGAACCCGGTCCAGGCGAAAACCGCGAAACTGCCCGTCTTCTACGATCCGCGCATTGCAGGCGGGCTGCTCGGGCACCTGGCGGGGGCGATCAACGGCGCCTCGATTGCCCGCGGCACGTCGTTTCTGAAGGATAAGCGGGGGCAGCGTGTGTTCGCACCCGGCATCACCGTGCGGGACGATCCGCGGCGGGTGCGCGGGCTGCGCTCTCGCCTGTTCGACGGCGAGGGAACGCCGACCGCGGCGCGCTCCGTGATCGAGGATGGTGTTCTGACGACGTGGTTGCTGGATAGCCGGTCGGCGCGCCAGCTCGGGCTGACCTCCACCGGCCATGCGGCGCGCGGCACCAGCGGGCCGCCTTCCCCGTCCGCGAGCAATTTTTATCTGGCGGCGGGTTCGCTGACCTCGGCGGAGCTGATGGCTGACATGAAGCTGGGCCTGTACGTGACCGAGCTCATGGGTATGGGGGTGAACGGCATCACCGGCGATTACAGCCGCGGGGCGGCCGGATTCATGATCCGCGATGGCGCAATCGCCGAGCCTGTGGCGGAGATCACCATCGCCGGCAACCTGATCGAGATGTTCGCACATCTGACCCCGCCAATGACCTGGTGTTCCGGCGCGGGACGGATTTGCCCACCGTCCGGGTGGAGGGAATGACGATCGCGGGGGGCTGAGGCGCGCCCTGTCGGCGTTGCAGGGCAATCCCCATATTCGCGACGAGGTCACACGAAAGAGAGGCATCGAATGCGCAGCTCCGCGCTGGTTGCCGTCGTCGTCGCATTATCGCTGGCCCTGACGCCCGGCTTGGCGGATGCGCGTGCCGGCGGGGGCGGGTCGTTCGGCAGCCGCGGTGGCTTCACCTATTCCGCGCCACCGGCGACGCGCACCGCGCCGTACTCCGCTCAGCCGATGCAGCGCAGCATGACCCCATCCGCGCCGTCGCCGAGCTATGGCAGTGGCGCGCAAGGCTACCGGCCGGGATACGGGTTCGGCGGATTGGGTCCGGCTTCCTCGGCGGACTGCTCGGGGTGGGATTGGGCAGCATGCTGTTCGGCCACGGGTTCGGCTTCGGCGGGTTCTTCGGGCTGTTCGGCCTGTTGTTCCGCATCCTGCTGATCGTATGGATCGTGCGCTGGCTGATCCGGCTGTTCCGGGGCGGCTCGCCGGCGTTTGCCGGCGGCGGCGGATGGTTCAATCGCAACCAGTTCGGCCTTTCGCCCGGCGGATCGTTTACCGGCGGCGGCGTGGCCACGGCACCCGCGCAGACCATGGCGGTCTCGCCAGGCGATTACCAGGCATTCGAACGGGCGCTGCAGGACGTGCAGGCGGCCTGGACGCGCCAGGACCTGGAGGCGATGCGCGCGCTCACCACCCCGGAAATGGTGGGCTATTTCGCCGAGCAGCTTGCCGATCAGGCAAGCCGCGGCGTGCGCAACAGCGTCAGCGACGTGCGGCTGCTGCAAGGCGACCTCTCGCAGGCGTGGACCGAGCAAGGCCGGGACTACGCCACCCTGGCGATGCGGTTTTCCATGATCGACGTGACCCACGACGCCAGCGGGCGAGTTGTGGACGGCAGCCCGACCGAGCATGTGACCGCGACCGAGCTATGGACCTTCGTGCGGGCAGCCGGCGGCCGCTGGATATTGTCGGCCATCCAGCAAGCACGCTGAGCCAGTCGGCTCGGCGGAAGGAAGGATACACATGAAACTTGGCACCCTGTTCCCGCAGGTCGATTTCGGCGGTTCGCCGGCCACCGTGCGAGAGTTCGTGGGGGCAGCAGAGCGGTTTGGATACGATTACCTCGCCGCGGCGGATCATGTGCTGGGCGTGAATGCCGCCAGCCGCCCGGATTGGGGCAATCTCAATACCTCGGCCGACTGGTTCCATGACCCGTTCGTGCTGTTCAGTTATCTGGCCGGGTTCAGCAGGCTGGAGTTCTCCACCGGTGTGTTGATCCTGGCG
>CAVZRO010000024.1:0-172132 GCA_963777625.1 uncultured Pseudomonadota bacterium
CCGGTTGCCTCGCCGGCGACCCGGGCTATCCGATTCTGCTTGACACACAGCACCGCGCGAACGAACGCTCCGGTGATGCGGCAGCTCCTTGAACGCCGGATCGATCAGGCCCTCGGCCAGGGTCCGGCGGATCTCGTCATCCGCAATTCCCGTATCCTCGACCTCGTTTCCGGCGATCTGCTGGCCGGTGACATCGCCATCTGCGGCGACACCATCGTCGGAACCTGCGAATCCTATCGCGGCACCCGCGAAATCGACGCCACGGGACAAATCGCCGTCCCCGGCTTCATCGACAGCCACGTCCATTGCGAGAGCACGCTCGTCACGCCCGATGAATTCGACCGCTGCGTGCTCCCGCGCGGCACCACGACCGCCATCTGCGACCCGCACGAAATCTCCAACGTGCTCGGCGAAGCTGGGCTGCGCTATTTCCTGGACAGCGCGCTGGTGACACGCATGGATTTGCGCGTGCAGCTTTCCTCCTGCGTCCCGGCAACCGAGCTGGAAACGTCGGGCGCGCGCCTCACGGCGGCCGACCTGGTTCCACTCGCAGACCACCCGAAAGTCATCGGTCTCGCGGAGTTCATGAACTTCCCCGGCGTCCTGCGCAAAGATCCCGATTGCCTCGAGAAGTTGGCCGCATTTGCCGGCCGCCACATCGACGGCCATGCGCCGCTGCTCTCCGGTGCTTCCCTCAATGCCTATCTCGCCTGCGGCATACGGAACTGCCACGAGACCACCAATCTGGTGGAGGCGCGGGAAAAGCTTCGCAAGGGCATGCAGGTGCTGATCCGGGAAGGTTCGGTGTCCAAGGATCTCGCCGCGCTCGTCCCGCTCATCGATGCGTTGCAGTCGCCGTTTCTTGGCCTCTGCACGGACGATCGCAATCCGCTCGATATTAGTGAGGAGGGACATCTCGATCACCTGATCCGCCGTGCGATCGCGCTCGGCGCGGCGCCGGTCGCGGTTTACCGCGCCGCGAGCTGGTCGGCGGCGCGCGGTTTCGGACTGCGCGATCGCGGGCTGATAGCGCCCGGCTACCTCGCGGACATCGTTCTGCTCGACGATCTGGAGACCTGCGCAGTCCATTCGGTGGTCCGCGCCGGAAATCCTGTCACCGAAGAGATGTTTTTACGGCGCGACCTGCCGACACCGCCGGGCGGCAACAGTGTCAGGCTGCCACCGGTCACGGCCGATCGGTTCGTGGCGCCTGGCTCCGGCCCGTCGACCCCGGTGATCGGGATCATGCCAGGCAAGATCCTGACTGAACGGTTGCAGGCGGATCTGCCATTCCGCGATGGGCAGCGGCACGCCGATCCAGGCCGCGATCTGCTGAAAGTGTGCGTCCTGGAACGGCATGGCCGGAACGGTAATATTGGCCGTGGGTTCGTGAAGGGCTTCGGCCTGCACGCCGGCGCGCTCGCCTCGTCCGTCGGTCATGACAGCCATAACCTGTGCGTGGTGGGCACTGACGACCAGGACATGGCCGTCGCCGTCAACCGGCTGATCGAGCTTGGCGGCGGGTTTGTCGCCGCCGCGGGCGGGCGCGTGCTGGCGGAACTTGCCCTGCCGTTTGCCGGTCTGATGAGCCTGCAGCCGTTCGAAACGGTACGCCGGCAGCTCGAGACGCTCCGTCAGATCGTTCACGAGATGGGTTGCCGGCTGCCTGAGCCCTTTCTTCAGCTTGCGTTTCTGCCGCTGCCCGTCATCCCGCACCTCAAGATCACCGACCGCGGGCTTGTCGATGTGGACCGGTTCGCGCTGATTGATGCCTGATCGGATCGCCGGAGTGTGCGGATGGGCGCGCCTTACGCCGCCGCGAATATCTCGTCGATCGTGCGTGCCAGCCCGTCGCGCCACACCGGCATCCGATATCCGTACACCGTCGCCAGCTTCTCGCAGTCCAGCCGCGAATCCGCCGGACGCCGCGCCGGAGTGGGCCAGTCCGCGGTAGAGATCGGTGTCACTTCCGGCATCGCCATTCCGTGCCGAGCGGCGTCCTCGAACACCGCACAGGCCAGCCCGTGCCAGCTCGTCCAGCCCGATCCAGCCGCATGAAAAACGCCGCCGAACGCGGATTGCCACCGCTCGGCGGAAATCCGCGTGACGATCGCCAGGATCGCCGCTGCCAGGTCCGTGGCCGTCGTTGGGCATCCGATCTGGTCCGCCACCACCCTCAACTTGCTGGTCTTGCGGGCCGCATTCAGCATCGTGCGCACGAAATTTCGTCCGGTCGCGGCATAAAGCCACGCGGTCCGCAGCACCACCGCCTGACTGCACGCCTCCAGCACCGCGGTTTCGCCGGCGAGTTTGCTGGCGCCATACACGCCCGTCGGTGCGGTCGGATCGGTTTCAACGTACGGCGCCCCTTTGGTGCCGTCGAACACGTAGTCGGTCGAGACATGGATAAGCGGAATCTCGGCGGTCTGGCACAGCCGTGCCAGCAGCGCCGGGCCGTCGCGGTTGGCGCGATACGCCGCGTCGGCATCGGTTTCCGCTGCATCGACCGCGGTGAAGGCGGCGGCGTTCACGACCAGTTCCGGCTCGATGGCCTGCAAGATCTGCCCGATGCTCTCGGGCCGGTCGAAATCGAATGCCGGCCGTCCCACGACCCGAACTCGGTCGCCGCCCCGTTGCGCCAGCGCCGTCGCCAACTGGCCGGTGCCGCCGGTGACCAGGATCGTCATATCCGGAACCAGACCGGACAGTCCGCCAGCCGCGGCAATTGCCGGTCCTTGTCCGACAGCAGCGCGTCCGCCCGCAGCGGCCACTCGACCGCCAGGTCCGGATCGTCCCAGATCACGCCACGCTCGGCGGCCCGATCGTAATCGGCGGTCACTTTGTAGATCACCTCGGTGTCCGGTTCGAGCGTGCAGTACCCGTGCAGGAACCCACCAGGGACCCAAAGCTGCTGCCAGTTCTCCGCGCTCAGCACGGCGGCTATGTGCCGTCCGAAATGCGGCGAGCCGTGCCGCACATCCACCGCCACGTCCCAGATCGCGCCGCGCACCACGCGCATCAACTTGCCCTGCACATTCGGCGCGATCTGCAGATGCAGCCCGCGCAGCACGCCGCGTTGTGCGGACTTCGCGTGGTTGTCCTGCACGAAGGGTCCGATGCCCAGCTCGGCATAGCGCCGGTCGTTCCAGGTTTCCGAGAAGAACCCGCGCGGGTCGAGGTGGCGGGGCGGCGTGATCAGCATCACGTCGGGAATGGCAAGCCGCTCGGCTTTCACGCGTGTGCTCCGTCGGCCAACTCCAGCAGCACGCGCCCAAGCTCGGTCTTGCCCAGCCGCAGTGCTGCCTCACGCAGCATGGCCGCGTCTATGAAGCCCATGCGGAACGCCACCTCCTCCGGGCAGCCGACCAGCATCCCGGTGCGCGACTGAATGGTCTGCACGAAGGTCGAGGCTTGCAGCAGGCTGTCCGGCGTGCCTGCGTCCAGCCACGCGCAGCCGCGCGACAGGCATTCCACGTTCAACGACCCGGACTTGAGGTAGATGTGGTTGAGATCGGTGATCTCCAGCTCGCCGCGGGCCGACGGACGGATCGTCGCCGCCAGCTCGGTCACCTGGCGATCATAGAAATACAAACCGGTGACCGCCCAGTTGGAGGCCGGAGCGGTCGGTTTCTCCACCACCTCCACGGCCCGTCCGGCGGCGTCGAAACTGACCACGCCATACCGCTCGGGGTCGCGTACCTGATAGGCGAATACCGTCGCGCCGTGGCTGCGCGCGGTGGCGGCCCGCAGCACGGTAGACAGGTGGTCGGCGTGGATCAGGTTGTCGCCTAGCGCCAGCGCACAGGCTTCGCCGCTGATGAAATCGCGCCCGATCAGGAACGCCTGCGCCAGGCCTTCAGGGCGCGGTTGCTCGGCGTACTCGAACCGCACGCCCAATCGCGCCCCATCCCCCAGCAGCCGACGAAACTGCGGCAGGTCCTCCGGCGTGGAGATCACCAGGATCTCACGGATCCCCGCCAGCATCAGCGACGACAGCGGATAATACACCATCGGCTTGTCGTACACCGGCAGCAACTGCTTCGAAACCGCTATCGTCGCCGGATGCAGCCGGGTGCCTGAGCCGCCGGCCAGGATGACCCCCTTCATCGACTTGTTGCCGCCATGCCGTGACCGGCTGCCGTGTCATTGCCGGGCGCGGCACTCGTGGGCCCGCCAAGACCCAGGCGTTCGCCGCCATAGCGCGCGCCCCGCAACGCTTCCCACCAGGTCTGATGCTCCAGGTACCAGTCGATGGTGTGCCCCAGCCCGGTTTCAAAATCATGCCGAGCCGTCCACCCGAGCTCGGCTTCCGTCCGCGACGGATCGATTTCGTAGCGGAAATCGTGTCCTGGCCGGTCGGTCACGAAGCGGATCAATCGCTCGCGTGGTCCCGCCGGATCGGGTACCCGCTGGTCGAGCCATCCGCAGATGGCCCGCACCACCTCCAGGTTGCTCCGTGGCTGTCGCGCCCCGATGGCATAGGTGGTACCCGGGCGGCCCTGTTCCAGCACGCGCACCAGAGCCTCGGCGTGATCCTCGACGTGGATCCAGTCCCGCCGGTGCGAGCCGTCGCCATAGACCGGCAGGTCCCGGCCCTGCAACGCGTTCAGCGTGACCAGCGGGATCAGCTTTTCCGGGAATTGCCACGGGCCGTAATTGTTGCAGGTGTTACTGACCAGCGTCGGCAAGCCGTAAGTGTGGAACCACGCTCTCACCAGATGGTCCGATCCTGCCTTGCTGGCGGAGTAGGGGCTGCGTGGATCGTATGGCGTGGTCTCGGTGAACGCCGCATCATCGACGCTCAGCGCGCCGAACACCTCGTCGGTGGAAACATGGTGGAAGCGGAACCGCGCGCGCCGCGTCCCGGTCAGGCCGGTGTAGTATTCGCGGGCCGCTTCCAGCAGGGTGAAGGTGCCGACGAGGTTGGTGCGGATGAACTCGGCCGGCCCGTCGATCGAGCGGTCCACGTGGCTCTCCGCCGCCAGATGCATCACGGCATCCGGCTGATGCGTTGCGAATGCGGCCCGCATCGCGGAGGCATCCGCCACGTCCGCGCGCACCAGCACGTATTGCTGGCACCCGCGCGCCTGCTCCAGCGCCTGCTCGGACGCCGCGTAGGTCAGCTTGTCGATATTGACCACCGTGTGGTCGGTCCGGCTCAGCAGGTGCCGTACCACCGCCGAGCCGATGAACCCGCATCCGCCGGTCAGCAGCAGTTTAATGGCCACGCAGATTGGTCCCGAACTATTGCCGGCACCGCTTAGGCCAGCGTCGTTCGAGGGTCAACAAATCCGGCCCGGGCGTCGGGCGGCCGCTGCAAGGTGTCTTCGCCGTTCAATCGGACCCCGTCAGGACGGCGCGTTCATGCTCCGACAACGGGCGGCCACGCACCAACTCGGCCCGGATTTCGGCGGCCAGAGCTGGATTGGCGCGCCGGATCTGGGCCGCTCGCAGCATTGCTGCAATGTCGGTGGCCGGCTGTGCCGACCACATCTCCAGGAATAGAAGGTCCGATGCGGTCGGCAGGTCGCGCGATGCGAGCAGGGCGCGGCGAACCGCTTCCGTGCGCGGGAATGGCTGCGGATCGGCAACTGGCATCGGCTCCTCCTCCGGTTCCTTGGCATTCCACCGGACTCCGCTTTTTGCGGCCCGACCGGATTAGAGCCACCGACCGGGGCGCGCCAAGTGTATTTTGCGGCAGCGTTGATGAAATAAAAGTATGTCGATAAGTCGTTCTCGTTACGAGCGGCCCATGAGTACTTGCCTGGGTGTAACACATAATTGCATGTCAGGTTCCGGACTTCCGGATGGTGCATTCATTGCCGCTGCACGACATGCACGCCGACAACGCTATTTGTGACCGTGCCCGAGGCTGGGCACCATCCCGTGCCGCCTCTATGCTGCGCTAATGGCTGCCAATTCGTTACCAGTCCACCCCGACGTGCAGGTCGATTCGAATCAACGGGTCTGGGACGGCCGGTTCCCGCTCGATGTCGTTCGCTTCCGCCATCGCCGCTTCGACGGAGCGATGTCCGCCATCAGGACCTGGGAGCTGTGGCACCGGGGCCGCGCCGCCGCCGTGCTGCCGTACGATCCGTACCGAGATTGCATCGTGCTGATCGAGCAATTCCGACTTCCCGCCCTCGCGGCCGGCCTTGACCCGGTGGTGGTGGAAGTGCCGGCCGGCCTTTGCGACGGTACCGAGACCCCCGAACAGACCATCCGCCGCGAAGCCGAGGAGGAGATGGGTCTCGTGCCGGACCGGCTGGAGCTGATCGGGGAGTTCATCCTGACGCCCGGTGGAGCGGACGAGCTATGCACGCTGTTTGCCGGCCGCCTCCGCATCCCCGATGCCGGCCCGGACGGACTGCTGGGTCACCACGGCAGCGCCGCGGAGCACGAAGACATCCGCGTGCGCGTCTGGCCTGCAACAGAGGCTATCGACGCCGCCCTGCAAGGCAGGATACCCAACTCGGTCGCCGCGATCGCGCTGCTCTGGCTGCATGCGTGCCGCGACCGGCTGCGCACGGAGTGGATGACACCATGACCGAACGGCTTTTTCTGGACGATACAAGATGCGCCACTGCCGCCGGAGCCGTGCTGGCGAGCACGCCCCAGGGCATCGTGCTGGACCGCACGATCTTCTATGCACGTTCCGGCGGGCAGCCGGGCGATATCGGCGTGTTGCGCTGGTCCGGCGGAGAAACCGCAATAACCGACACGCTGAAAGGCGAGGCGGAGGCGATCCTGCATGTCCCGGCTGAGGGCGCCGCTTTGCCGCCGGTTGGCACGGTGGTGCAGATGTCCATCGATTGGCCCCGACGCCATCGGCTGATGCGGGCGCACACGTCCATGCATCTCCTGTCCGCGCTGTTGCGTGGCGCGGCGGTGACCGGCGGATCGGTCGGCCTGGATCGATCGCGGCTGGATTTCGACCTGCCAACTCCGCCGCCGAAGGAGCAGATCGAGGCCGGCATCAACGCGCTGATCGAAGCGGATCATCCGGTGACAACGGAGTGGGTGGACGAGTCGGTGCTGGATACCGATCCCGGCCTGGTTCGCACCTTGTCGGTGAAGCCGCCGCGCGGAACGGGGCGCGTACGGCTGGTACGTATCGGCGCGGGCGACCCGCCGGTCGATCTGCAACCCTGCGGCGGCACCCATGTCGCCCGTACCGGCGAAATCGGTCCGATCCGCGTGGTGAAGATGGAGAGCAAGGGCAAGCAGAACCGCCGCATCATCATCGCCCCGGCCGAATAGGAACCCGAGATGCAACCGCTGGTCAGCACCGACAGGCTCGCCGCCGAGCTGGGCAGGCCCGACCTGATTATATTCGACGCCACCAAATACCTCCCCAACGAGAACAAGGACGGACCCACCGAGTTCCTGGCCGGGCACATCCCGGGTGCACGGTTTTTCGACATCGACGAGGTCGCCGATCCGGACACCGACCTGCCGCACATGGTGCCGGCGGCGGGCCGCTTCGCGAAGCTGATGGGCGCGCTGGGTGTCGGCAACGAGTCCCGTGTCGTGTTCTACGACCAGAAGGGCCTCGCTTCGGCGGCGCGTGGCTGGTGGCTGATGGGATTGTTCGGCCATGATCAGGCGGCGGTGCTTGATGGCGGGCTGCCGAAATGGCGCCGTGAAGGCCGCCCGGTGGAAACCGGCGCTTCCGCATCGCCCAGGCCCGTCACATTCCGCCCGGATTTCCGCGCCGGTCGCCTGCGCGGTATTGGCGATATACTCGGCAATCTGCGCGGGCGCGCGGAGCTGGTGCTCGATGCCCGCGCGGCCGGCCGGTTTTCCGGCCAGATACCGGAGCCTCGCGCCGGCATGCGCAGCGGCCATATCCCTGGTTCGGCCAGCCTGCCGTACACCGATCTGCTGACACCGGACGGAACATTCCGCGATCAGGCTGCGCTGCGTGCGCGCTTCGCCGCCGCCGGCGTCGATAACACCCGCCCGGTGGTGACGAGCTGCGGCAGTGGCGTGACCGCTTGCATCCTGACGCTCGGCCTGCGACTCGCCGGGCTGCCCGAAGGAGCCGTGTATGACGGCTCCTGGACCGAATGGGGCGGCCGCCCCGACACACAAGTGGAGACGAACTGACATGGCCGACACGACGCAGCTTCGGTTTCAGACGAAACTGTCGCATATCGGCCGAGCCGGCAAACGCGTGCACGGCTTCGTCAATCCGCCGTTGCAGCGCGGCTCCACGGTGCTCTACCCCACCGTGGCGGAGCGCAAGGCGCTGGCCGCCCGACGCTTCGAGCAGGTGCTGACCTACGGGCTGGGCGGCAGCGAGACGCATTGGGCGCTGGAAGACGCCATCGCGGCGATCGAGGGCGGCACCCGTTGCCAGATCGTCGGCTCCGGCCTGGCCGCCGTCACCGTTCCGCTGCTTGCCTACCTGAATGCCGGCGATCATTTCCTGATGCCGGACAGCGTCTATGGCCCCGCACGAAACTTCGCCGAAAAGACGCTGCCGCGGTTCGGGATCGAGACGACGTTCTATGATCCGACCATCGATGCCGATAGCATCTCCGCGCTAATGCGGCGGAATACGACGGTGCTGTATACTGAAAGTCCCGGCAGTCACACGTTCGAGGTGCAGGACATCCCGGCGCTGGCGCGGGTCGCGCACGCACGCGGGCTGAAGGTGCTGATGGACAATACCTGGGGCTTCCACTTCTTTCAGCCGTTCGCTCATGGCGTCGATGTGTCGATCCAGGCGCTCACGAAATATGCCGGGGGACATTCGGACCTGCTGATCGGCAGCATTACTGTGAACGCGGATGCGGAGTGGGAGCGGGTGCGCGGGACCGCCAGTGCGCTGGGGCAATATGCGAGCCCTGACGATTGCTGGCTGTGTCTGCGCGGCGTGCGAACCCTGGCGGTGCGGCTGAAGGCGCAGATGGAGGCCGGGATCGAGATCGCGCACTGGTTGAGCCGGCGGCCGGAGGTGAAGCAGGTGTTGCATCCGGCGCTGCCCGACGCGCCGGGGCATGCGTTGTGGAAGCGGGATTTTTCCGGCGCTTGCAGCCTGTTCGGGGTGGAGTTTCAGCCGTCGTTCAGCGTTGAGGCGACGCACCGGTTCGCCGAGGCGCTGGAGCTGTTCGGGATCGGCGCATCATGGGGCGGGTATGAAAGTCTGGCGTTGCCGACAACAGGTTTCGTGACCCGAACGGCCGGATCCGGCCGGTTCGAGGGGCCCGTCGTGCGGCTGCATATCGGGCTGGAGGATACGGCAGATCTGATCGCGGATCTGGAGCACGGATTGCGGGCGATGAAGGAAGTGCGGGTCTAAAGCGGTTTCACTCTTACCGGAATTGATTCGCGCGCCGGCGATACAAGTCAACCTCGCCCGCTTGCGGGAGAGGTCGGCTTGCGAAGCAAGCCGGGTGAGGGTGTTGCCCGCCGCACCCTCACCCGCCGCGCTTTGCGCGACGACCTCTCCCGCGAAGAGCGGGAGAGGTAATAGCAGGCGGTTTCACTCTTACCGGAATTGATCGCGCGCTGGCGATACAAGTCAACCTCGCCCGCTTGCGGGAGAGGTCGGCTTGCGAAGCAAGCCGGGTGAGGGTGTTGCCCGCCGCACCCTCACCCGCGGCGCTTTGCGCGACGACCTCTCCCCGAAGAGCGGGAGAGGTAATAGCAGGCGGCGTTATCGTTTCGCTGATAACTGATCGCGCAGCACGCGCGCCGGTACTTCCTCAACCGCACCGCGGGGCAACAGGCCGAGCTGGAACGGCCCGTACGCGATCCGGATCAGGCGCGTCACCGTCAGCCCCAGATGCGCCATCACCCGCCGAACCTCCCGGTTCCGCCCCTCCCGCAGGCTCACCGAAAGCCATGCGTTGTCGCCTTTGCGCGCATCCAGCCCGGCTTCGATCGCGCCATAGCGCACACCCTCGATGGTCACCCCGCAACTCAGGGCCGCCAGCATCCGATCGTCCGGTACGCCGAACACGCGCACCCGATACCGGCGGATCCAGCCGGTTGCCGGCAGCTCCAGTTGCCGCGCCAGCGCCCCGTCATTCGTCAACAGCAGCAGCCCCTCGCTGGTCAGATCAAGCCGGCCGACGCTGACCACGCGGGGCAGGGCAGGGGGAAGCTTCTCGAACACGGTCGGCCGTCCCTCGGGATCGCGATGCGTCGTCACAAGACCGGCTGGCTTGTGATAGCGCCACAGACGTGTCCGCCCGGGCGGTTCGACGAGCGCCCCGTCGAGCTGCACCAGATCACCGGATCCCACGAACGTTGCCGGGCCGGCGACGACGACGTTGTTAAGCCGCACGCGACCGGCGGCGATCAGCTTTTCCGAGTCGCGCCGGCTGGCAACTCCGGCGCGTGCCAGCCATTTCGCGATCCGCTCGCCGCGCTCCGGATCGCTCACGCGGAACTGGCGGCGACCAGCGCATCGAAGATGCGGCGGTCACCCGCGTCGATGAAATACTCCGGGTGCCATTGCACACCCAGGCAGAACCGCGCGCCTGTCGCCTCCAGACCCTCTATCACCAAATCGGGTGCTATCGCGTTGACCACCGCCCGCGGCCCCGGATCCGCAACCGCCTGGTGATGCGCCGAATTCACCAGCATCTCGTTCGCGCCCACGATCCGGTGCAGCAGCGTCCCCGGACGGATGCTCACCGCGTGCCCCGGCTGGTGCCGCGGGTTCGGCTGTTCGTGCTCCAGCGCGTCGGGCACCGCATCCGGTATGTGCTGGATCAGCGTGCCGCCGAGCGCCACCGCCAGAAGCTGCTCGCCGCCGCAGATGCCCAGCACGGGCATGCCGCGCTCGATCGCGCCTTTGGTCAGCGCCAACTCGGCCGCGGTGCGCATTTCCTTCAGCGTCACCGTCGCATGCCGGGCGTTATCCCCGTACAGCGCCGGATCGACATCGAAGGCGCCGCCCGTCACCACCAGCGCGTCGATCCGGTCGAGATACGCCGCCGCCAGCTCCGGGTGGTGCGGCAACGCCAGCGGCAGCCCGCCGGCCGCCGCGATCGCGGCGCTGTAATTTTGCCGCAGTGCATACCAGGGATATTTGGAGTAGCCACCCGGCTGCTCGGAATCCAGGGTGACGCCGATCACCGGACGTGCGTTCTGTGTCATGTCGCTGTTGATTCGCTCGAGGGCTGAATGGAACGCGATCTAGACCCCGCATCCGCCACCGGGCAAGAACCGGACGCCGTTCCGATGGAGATCGCGCTGCAACAGGCCCGCCTCGCCGGGGCTCGCGGCGAGGTACCGGTGGGTGCGGCCGTGATCAGCGCGGATGGCATGGTCCTGGCTCGCGCCGGCAATGAGGTCGAGGCGCGGCGCGATCCGACCGCGCATGCCGAGCTGCTCGCGCTGCGCGCCGCAGCGGCATTGCGCGGCGCTCCACGGCTGCCGGACTGCGATCTGATCGTCACGCTGGAGCCATGCCCGATGTGCGCCCAGGCGATCAGCTTCTTCCGGATCCGCCGTCTGATATTCGGCACCTACGACCCCAAGGGCGGCGGCGTGGAGCATGGCGCCCGCATCTTCGATGCGCCGTCCTGCCATCATCGACCGGCAATCATCGGGGGCGTGCGTGAATCCGAAGCCGCTGCGCTGCTGCGCGCATTCTTTGCCACCCGCCGCTGAGGCGCAGCCATTCCATTATTGGAGAATCGCATAATCACGGCGCAGCATCCGTGTTGTCTTCCTGTGCCAGTGTAAGTCTTGGGACAATCATGAACCGATCCGCACTCTCCATTCAGATGAGCCCGCATCAGCAGGGCCTGCCGCTCCCCGACCCTGAGGGACAGATGATCATGCCGCCGACGGCACTCGCCCGAGTCGCCGAGCATCGCGCTATCCATGTCTCGGGCTACGAGCGCGAAGGGCGGGATTTCTACGCGACGCCGAGCTGGGTCACTGCCGCATTGCTGCAGCACGTCAGCTTCCGTGGCCCGGTCTGGGAGCCTTGCTGCGGCGACGGTGCCATGGCCACCGTCCTCGCGGCACATGGCTACGAGGTGATGGCCACGGATATCGCCGAGCGCGGCTTCGGCACACCGGGAATTGACTTTCTTACCTGCCGCAGCATGCCCAAGGATTGCCGCAGTATCGTAACCAACCCCCCGTATGGCGACACCGGTTCGCACAAGGGGCAAGCGAAATCGTCTCTCGCGATGCTGCACTTCATGCGCCATGCCCTGGCTCTGACTGCGTCAGTGCAGGGTCAACTCGCGTTGCTGGTACGCCTGCAGTGGATTGCCGGGCGGCATGCCGCTGCCGTGCTGTCCAGCGGTCCATTTGCGGCCACCGTGATACTGACGCGGCGCATTCGGTGGTTCGACATGGGTGAGCGCACCAACAATGCGCAGCACCACCATGCCTGGGTGGTATTCGACCACGCCCATCCGCCGGGATCTCCTCCGGTCCTGCTCTACGCCTGATACCAAATCGCATTGAGGGCGGCCTGCGTTCGTCATTCCCGCGCAAGTCTTGTCATTCCCGCGAAAGAGTTTGTGAAAGAATTAGAATGCAATGCCGCCGTCGCAGTGCTGGATTCTATTCTGTCGCGATGGCGCTGACCCAGGGCAATATCGTGCAAAGCGTACGCGGCCTTCAAATTCTTTTCGGCTGCTCGGAACGGTTTCCGAACGGGGCAAACCGATTTCCTCACAGGCTCGAAAGCGGGATTCCACGCCGTCGCTGCCGGGTTCCCGCGTTCGCGGGACTGACGGTTACTTCCATTATTTCACGACGAACCCTTGGCCTCAAAAAATGCATAAGTCTTGACTTAATCTGACAGGCGGTGTCGGCTGGCCTCAACCAGAGGACATCACCATGACTAAGGACCAGAAGATCATCCGTGCCAAGTCCGGCCTGCTCGAGCTCGCCAAACAGCTCGGCAACGTCTCACAAGCCTGCAAAATCATGGGGTACTCGCGCGACAGCTTCTACCGCTTCCAGGAACTCTACGACAAAGGCGGTGAACTCGCCCTTCAGGAGCTCTCCCGTCGCAAGCCGATCCTCAAAAACCGCGTCGCCCCCGAGGTCGAGCAGGCCGTGCTCGCCATCGCCATCGAGCAGCCCGCCTGGGGCCAGGCCCGCGCCTCCAACGAGTTGCTCAAACGCGGCATCTCCATCTCGCCCTTCGGCGTCCGCTGCGTCTGGCTGCGCCACGACCTCGCAACCATGAAGCTCCGCCTCAAAGCCCTCGAAGCCAAAATGGCCCAGGAGCAGCTGATCCTCACCGAAAGCCAGCTCGCCGCCCTGGAAAAAGCCAAGGCCGACAAAGAAGCTCACGGCGAGTTCGATACCGAATGCCCCGGCTATTGCGGCGCGCAGGATACGTTCTATGTCGGAACCCTCAAGGGCGTCGGACGCATCTACCAGCAGACCTTCATCGATACCTACTGCAAGCTCGGCTTCGCCAAGCTCTATGACCGCAAGACCCCGATCACCGCCGCCGATCTGCTCAATGATCGCGTCATCCCGTTCTTCGAGGAACACCACGTGCCGCTGCAGCGCGTGCTGACCGACCGCGGCACCGAGTTCTGCGGCGCCCACGATCGGCACGAATACGAGCTCTACCTGGCGGTCGAGAACATCGACCATACGCGGACCAAGACCAGGAGCCCGCAGACCAATGGCATCGTCGAGCGGTTCCACAAAACCATGCTCGACGAGTTCTATCGTGTGGCGTTCCGAAAGAAACTATACAGCTCGATCAACGAGTTGCAGAGCGACCTTGATGTCTGGCTCGCCGACTACAATGAGAACCGAACCCATCAGGGCCGATACTGCTTCGGAAGAACTCCAATGCAGACCTTCATTGACGCTGCCCAGCTCGCACGCGACAAACAGATCGGAGGTGACACACCGCTCTCACATGCTGCATGAGCGTCAATGCCAAATGATCCCGCCTGTCAGATCAAATAGAGACTTGTACACCTCAAACGTCCTTCATCGCCGCCAATCCGATATCCCGCCGATAGAACCCCTCCGGCCAGTCGATGCGCGCCACCGCGCCGTACGCCGCCGCATGTGCTGCCCGAAGGTTCCGACCGGTCCCGCACACCGTCAGCACACGCCCGCCCGCCGCCAGCAGCCGCCCTGACGCATCGGTTGCCGTGCCGGCGTGAAACAGGATCGCATCCGGCACCGCGGCCGCGCGCTCCAACCCCTTTATTTCCGACCCACGCTCCGGCGCGCCCGGATAGCCGCGCGCGGCCATCACCACCCCGATGGAAGCCAGTTCATCGTGCCAGCGCAGATCGAACTGCCCGAGTTCTCCATCGCAAACCGCCATCAGGGCCGGCAGCAGGTCGGATTTCAACCGCGGCAGCAGCACCTGGCATTCGGGGTCGCCGAACCGGACATTGAACTCGATAACCTTCGGCCCGTCCGCCGTCAGCATCAGCCCCGCGTACAGCACGCCACGGAACGGCGCCCCGCGCCTGATCATCTCCGCCAGCGCTGGCCGGATGACCCGGTCCATCACCGCCTGCTCCAGCGCCGGCGCAAAATTCGGGGCCGGCGAAATGGCCCCCATCCCGCCCGTGTTCGGGCCGGTGTCGCCATCGCCCACCCGCTTGTAGTCCTGCGCCGAGCCTAGCGGGATCGCATGTGCGCCATCGCACAACGCGAAGAACGACACCTCCTGGCCGCTCAGGCACTCCTCGATCACCAGCGAGGCGCCGGCCGGCCCGAACGCCTGCGCCTCCATCATCTGTTCGATCGCCGCGAGCGCCATCGCTTCCGTCGGCGCCACCACCACGCCTTTGCCGGCGGCCAGTCCATCCGCCTTCACCACGATCGGCGCACCGCGCCGGCGGACGAACTCGCGGGCGGCGGTGGGGTCGTCGAACCGCTCCCAGCGCGCCGTCGGAATGCCCGCGCCATCGCAGATTTCCTTGGTGAAGCTCTTGCTTCCCTCCAGCCGCGCAGCCAGCGCGCCCGGTCCGCAACAGGCGATCCCGGCCGTTCGCATGACGTCGGCAATCCCGGCGACCAGCGGCGCCTCCGGCCCCGGCATCACAAGGTCAACCCCGTTATCGCAGGCGAACGTTGTCAGTGCCGCAAGATCGGTCGCACCGATCGGCACGCACTCCGCCTCGGTGGCGATGCCCGGATTGCCCGGCGCGCACCACAGCTTCGTCAGCAGCGGGCTGGCGCCGATCGCCCAGCAAAGCGCGTGCTCTCGCCCCCCCGATCCCACCACCAGCACGCGCATGAGCCAGTCCTTCCGCTGTTCAGGTGCGGGCGTAGCACAGCGTGCCGCGGCCGACGATCAGCGGCCCGAGCTAGGCGACTCGCCCGTAAAACAGCGTCACGGTGTGAGTGGCCTGGGCGAAGAACAGCCAGCGTTCGACGTAGACCCCCAGCAGGGTCATCGCCGCCGCGATCGGGAACAGCACCGTGGCCGCCGGATTGCCGAGAATAACACCGATGATCAGCAGGACTGCTGGCACAATGAAGCCGACGCAGATGGCGATCGCGCGCAGCCGGTCCCCGTGCTTGCGACCGATACGAAATCCCATCTCGCGCAGCAGGAAGTTTTCCTCGATATGGGGCGCCTCCAACTGGCGGACGGGCCCGATCGTGCCGAGCCCCGTCGCGCTTTCGATCGTGGAGGAAGGCGGCACCCGGTCGATCCATCGCCAGTAGGCGATTTTGGCCGCGATGCAGCCGAGGGCCAGCACCAAGGCGATCGCAGCGGCGATACGGCCGGACCCGCTCAGCCAGAACGTGGCCATCGCGGCCAGACAGGCGGCGCCGCTGACCAGCGACAGCAGCAGCAGGTTCGGTGGCACGAACCGGTTGTGCCATTGCCGCACCGGCGGGAGCGAGGCGTAGATCATCGCCTGGCAGAACACCGTCAGCATGCCGCACAACGCCGCAACCAGTCCCGCCACGATCGTGGCGACGGCGCGCGGTCCGGCGACGCCCCACGCGGCGGCGAACGCGAGCGCCGGTAGATAGGTGAATAACGACACCACGCCCTCGCGCGACAACCAGGAACTTCGCCATTGCGAGATGGAGCGCCAGGCCCGCTCCGGATGGCCGAGATGCAGCGTGGACGCCAGCAGCCCGATGGTCACCAGCACCAGGGCAATGAAAATCGCCGGAATGCCGAACGCGCGCTGCGGCGGCATCACCCCGGCGGCGTGCAGCACGCCCAGCCAGAACAGCATGCCGTAGCCGGCGCCGCTGGCGGTGGTGAGCAGGACGACGGAAAAGGCAGGGTTCATCGGCTCAGCACGCGGTCGATCCAGCGCAGCACGCCGGTGCCCGCGGTCGCGGCTTCTTCGGCCGGCGGCGGCTCGGCAACCGGTGGGCGTCGGCGCGGCGGCAGGTATTTGTTCACCGGCTTGTAGCCCATCTCCGGCATCAGGTCGTAGCCGCCGCGCTCCGCGACCAGTTGGGACACCGCGCTGTCGGGATCGCCGAGGTCGCCGAAATGCCGCGCATGTGCCGGGCAAGTGGAGACGCAGGCAGGCACGCGTTCGGCTTCGGGAATATTCTCGTTATAGATGCGGTCGATACAGAGCGTGCACTTCTTCATCACCCCCTGATCTTCGTCGAACTCGCGGGCGCCGTACGGGCAGGCCCACGAGCACAGCTTGCAGCCGATACAGATCTCCGTGTTGACCAGCACGATGCCGTCTTCGGCGCGCTTGTAGCTGGCGCCGGTGGGGCACACGGTGACGCAGGCCGGCTCCTCGCAGTGCAGGCAGGAGCGGGGGAAGTGCACGGTGCGGCTGTTCTGCCCGATGCCCGCTTCGTAGCTGTGCACTCGGTTCAGCCACACGCCTTGAGGATGTTCCTGGTAAGGATCGAAATCGGTCAGCGGCGCGAAATGGCCGGACGTGTTCCATTCCTTGCAGTTCACCGCGCAGGCGTGACAGCCGACGCAGGTGTCGAGATCGATCACGAGGCCGAGCTTCTTCTGACCGGCGGTTTGCCGGGGCACACTGGTCATGAGTTAACACCCAGCATTATTGACAGAGTGACAAAGCAACCTCTCCGCCCGGCAGACGCGGCGGAGCTGCATGCGGCATTCCCGTGCACGCACACCTAGTTTCCTTCCACGCCAGCGGCATAGCGCAGGATGCGCGGCGCGGGCGGCAGCTTCGGGTGATGCAGGGTCGCCGGACGCGGCGCGGTTTCGGCCGGAGCCTCGGCGCGTTCGATACGTACGCGCAGATCGTACCAGGCTGCCTGGCCGGTGACTGGATCGGCATTGGCGTGACGCAGGCCGCCATCCGGCGGCAGGAATTCAGCGATGACGTGGTTCAACAGGAAACCCTTCTGCGATTTCAGGCGCATCCGCTGCCAGGCCCCACGCTCCGCTGCGCTTCCCGATCGCATTCCAGGTCCATACCGTGTCCGGATTGACCCCATCCATCAGCTTCACCTGGCACTTCACCCGTGCGGTGCGGCTGATCGCCCAGACCCAGCCGTCATCCTCAATTCCCAGGGCCGCGGCGGTGCGGTGATGCATGAACAGCCGGTTCTGGCTGTAGATCTGCCGCAGCCAGGCGTTCTGTGAGTGCCATGAATGGTACATTGCCGGCGGACGCTGGGTGATGGCGTGCAGTGGATAGGCAGCTTGCTCGATGGCCGCCTGCTCCAGCGGCGGATACCAGATCGGCAGCGGATCAAAATACCGCTGGATGCGCTCCCGATGCGTGTCGGGCGGCTGCACCGCCCCGTGTCCCTCGGCCGCCAGCCGGAATTTCTGCAACGGCTCGCAATAGAGTTGCAGCACGATCTGCGCCGTGCCGTCGATCAGGCCCAGCCGCTTGGCATCCGCCAGATAGGCGGCGTTGGCGTGCTTGTAATAGAGCGCCTCGGGCGGATGGTGGTGCGACCAGAAGCAGCCGTTGGCGACATAGCGCTCAAGCTGCCCTGGATTCGGCGCCCCCATGCCCGGCGAGTTGCCGTCGGCCCCGCGCCAGCCGCCGAGCGGCCCGATGCCTGGTCGGCGCTGGTGGTTCACGATGTAATCGGCGTAGTCCCGATACAGCGCGCTGCCGTCGTCCTTCACGAAGCCCGGCAACTTCAGCCGCACGCCCAGCTCGATCAGCACGTCCTGGAACGGACGCACGTCACGGTCCGGGGCCAGCACCGGCTGGCGGATCGCATCGGCCGGGCCTTCGGGGCTGCCGATCGGCCGATCCAGCAACGAGATGCAGTCCCACCGTTCCAGGTACGTAGTATCCGGCAGAACCAGATCGGCGTGCGCCACCATCTCACTGTAATAGGCGTCGGAATAGATGATGTGCGGGATGCGGTACTTGCCGGTGGCCGGATCCTTGTCGGTCATCATGCGTGCGGACTCCACCGGATTCATGGAGGAGTTCCACGCCATGTTGGCCATGTACATGAACAGCGTGTCGATCTTATAGGGATCGCCCGCATGGGCGTTGGCGATCAGCGTGTGCATCAGCCCGTGCGCGCCGATCGGCGCGTCCCAGGTGAATGCCTTGTCGATGCGTACCGCCGTGCCGTCGTCTTCCAGCAGCAGGTGCTCCGGCCCGAGCGGGTTGCCAAGCGCCATGCCAGGCATCATCGCCAGTGGCTTCGAACCCTTGCCGTTCGGCGGCGGTCCAGGCGGGATCGGCCGCGGATACGGCGACTTGTAGCGCCACGACCCCGGCGTATCGACCGCGCCCAACAGCATCTGCAGCAGGTGGATCGCCCGGCAGGTGTGGAATCCGTTCGAATGGGCCGAAATCCCGCGCATCGCGTGCATCGCGACCGGCCGCCCGATCATGGTCTCGTGCCGCCGGCCTGACGTATCGGTCCAAGGCTGGTCGAGCACGATCTGCTCGTCGAACGCCGTCGCCGCTATCTCGCGCGCGATCCGCCGAATCGTGTCCGCCGGCACGCCGCAGCGGTCGGCGACCGCCTCCGGCGCGTAGCGGCCGTCCAGGTAGCGCTCGGCGAGCAAATGAAACACCGGAACCGCGCTGCGGCCGTCCGCGAGCGTTACCTCGCCCACGATCCGCGGCTGCATGCCGGCTGTTCCGGCATCCAAGGCCAGTTCCTTCACGCGGTCCCAGGCCAGCGGACGCCGATCCTGGTCGCGTGCGAACAGTCCGTCATCCGCCGCGCCGGGATTGCGGACCACCAGCCACGCGGCATTGGTGTAGCGAACCAGAAAATCGAGATCGATCCGGTCTGTGCGCAGCAGTTCGTGCACCAGCGCCAGCACGAACAGTCCGTCGGTGCCCGGGCGGATGCCGATCCACTCGTCCGCGATGGCCGAATAGCCGGTCCTGACCGGGTTCACCGAGACGTATTTCGCCCCGCGCTCCTTCAGCTTCGCCAGCCCGGTTTTGATCGGATTCGAGTCGTGGTCCTCGGCGACGCCGAACATCATGAAATACTTCGTGCGATCCCAGTCCGGGTCGCCGAACTCCCAGAAGCTGCCGCCGACCGAGTAAAGCCCGGCGGCCGCCATGTTGACCGAGCAGAACCCGCCATGCGCGGCGAAATTCGGCGTCCCGAACTGTTTGCCCCACCAGCCGGTGAAGGACTGGCTCTGGTCGCGCCCGGTGAAGAAGGCGAGCTTGCGCGGCTCGGTGGCCCGGATGTCGCCCAGCCACTCGGTGGCGATGCCCAGCGCCTCGTCCCACTCGATCTCCTTGAACTCGCCGCTGCCGCGCTCGCCAACCCGCAGCAGCGGCTTCGACAGCCGCGCGGGAGAGTAGTGCTGCATGATCCCGGCCGAGCCCTTGGCGCACAGCACGCCGCGGTTGACCGGATGGTCGGGGTTGCCCTGAATCCAGCGAATACGCCCGTCCTTCAGGTGCACGCGGATGCCGCAACGGCAGGCGCACATGTAGCAGGTGGTGGTCTTCACCTCGTCGGCGACGCGGGGAGAGGTGTCGATCAGCTCCACCGGGGAAGCAAAACCTCTTGTCCGCCCGGAGGTCGCGCTGGTCATTTCTTCTCTCTCGGCCGTGCTGGGAGCGAGGTTTTGCCCCCAGCGGCCTGGTTCGGCAAGAGCGCGCCGGATCGTGCTATGGTCGTTACCCATGCCCCACGATCACGTTCATGATCACGCCCATGATCACGCCCATCACCACGCCGAAGGCGGCCGTGGCTGGCAGTTCGCCATCGGCGTCACCCTGAACACCGGCTTCGTGGCCGCCGAGGTAATCGGCGGGTTGACTGCCAACTCCGTCGCGCTGCTGGCCGATGCCGCGCACAATCTGGGGGACGTGCTGGGGCTGTTGCTGGCTTGGGGCGCGGCCGTGCTTGCGCGCCAGCCACCCAGCCGGCGTCGCACCTATGGCTGGGGGCGCGGCACGATCTATGCGGCGCTGATCAATGCCGTGGTGCTGTTGATCAGCGTGGGCGCGATCGGGGTGGAGGGGATCCGGCGGCTGCTGACACCGGAACCGATTGACGTCATGCCCGTGGCGGCCATCGCCGCGGCCGGGATCGCGGTCAACGGGATAACTGCCTGGCTGTTCGCCCGCGGGCGGGAGCATGACCTGAACCTGCGCGCCGCGTTCATGCACATGGCGGCCGACGCGGGGCTTTCGGCCGGGGTGGTGGTCGCGGCGATCGTGATCGGCGCCACTGGGTGGCTGCGACTCGATCCGGCGGTCAGCCTGGTCATCGCCGTTGTGATCACCTTGGCCACCTGGAGCCTGCTGCGGGAGGCGATCGGCCTGGCCATGGACTCGGTGCCGGAAGGCGTGTCACGCGACGAGGTGAACCAGTTCCTGGCCGAATGGCCGGGCGTGCGGGAGGTTCACGACCTGCATATCTGGGGCCTGAGCACGACGGATACGGCCCTGACCGCTCATCTGGTGTGGGATGACGCGGCCGGTGCGTGCTGCTTGCCCGACGTGACGCATGCGCTCGCGGAGCGCTTTGGTATCGGTCACGTGACAGTGCAGATCGAATCGGCATCCGAGGCGGAGGCATGCCGGCTTCGTCCGCACGACGTGGTGTGATACGATACCAATGCGGCGACAATCCGCCGGGCCGGCTCAGTTCTGGCGCCTGAAAGACCGCGTGATCATGCGCTCCAGGTCACCGGAACGGAACGGCTTCGCGAGCCGGGGAGCGGAGCCGTACTGCGGTGGGATACCGGCATCGCTGTAACCGGTCAGAAAAGCGAACGGAATACCGCGTTCCGTCAGCGCATCGGCGATCGGGAAGCAGCACTCGCCGGCGAGATTCACGTCGAGCAACGCGCCATCGAACTGTTCGCCCTTAGCCAGCGCCAGGCCTTCTTGCAGACGTGACGCCGGGCCGACAACGCTGCATCCCAGCTCGGTCAGCTCGTCCACAATGACATCGGCGACCAGCAACATGTCCTCCACCAGGAGGATACGAAGCCCGGCGAGATCCTGGGTATCGGCGCTGGCCATCATACTGCCTTTTCCGGCGTCGGCGGTTCGAGCCCTCCGGCGAGGGACAATCGATTATGCATTCAAGGCCGCTCGGTGCGAAGTCCAGGGTGGCGGTCGCCGGAAAGACGCTCATAAACAGGCCGATAATTGGCCGCGCTTACCGGCCAAACCCGTTCGGCCGCAACAAAGCGCCGTGCGGCCTGCCGCATCGGTTCGTGCTGGTCGGTTGCGCCGATCGCGTCCAGCACGCGCTGCGCCAGCGCCGTGACGTCGTCCGCCGGGAACAGAAATCCGGTGGTTCCATCTTCAATCAACTCACGATGCCCGCCGACATCGGAAGCGATCACCAGCCGTCCCTCAGCCATCGCCTCGACCGGCTTGAGCGGCGTGACAAGCTCGGTCAGGCGCATGCGGCGGCGCGGGAACACCAGCATATCGACCAGGTCGTAGTAATGTTGCACCTGATCGTGCGGCACCCGCCCGGTGAAGCGTACCAGGTCAGTCAGGCCGCGTTCGGCGGCATGTTGGCGCAACTTGTCGGCCATCGGGCCGCCGCCCACCAGCAGCAGCATCGCTCGCGGCTCGCGTTCGCGGATGGCCGGCAACGCGTCGATCAGCAGATCGAGGCCCTCGTAATGATAAAACGAGCCGATGAAGCCGAGCACGATGTGACCGGCCAGCCCGAGCTGCGCGAGCAAAGCCGGATCTTTCGGCTGCGGTGTACGGAACAGCGAGGGCTCGACCGCGTTGGGCACGACGGTGATGCGGTTTTCGGCCACGCCGCGTGCGGCGAGTTCGCGACGCATCGCCTGGCACAACGTTATAACGGCGTCGGCACGGCGCAGCAGGTGCGTTTCAAATGCGCGGGTGGCGCGGTAGCGCAGGTCGCCCTCGCGGGAATGGCCGAGATCGACGGCGGCATCTTCCCACAATCCCCGGACTTCATAAACCATCGGCAGACCGGCCTTGCGAGCGGCACGATATGCCGGCCAGCCGGCCAGCACGGGGGAATGCGCATGCACGATGTCCGGGCGTTCGGCGCGGATCACCTCGGTGATGCGGCGTTCCAGCGCGCGCATTTCCAGCACCTCGGCCGCGACGGGAGCGGCGGCAAGACGCCCGCCCGGCTTCTGCGTGCGATGGAAGGTCCACCCATCCACGGTTTCGACCGGACCGAGCCATTCGTTATGACGCGGCGTGGTGACCTGCACCGTGTCCCACCCGAACCCGCGCTGCGCGGCCAGGATGCCGAGCGAGCGAAACACGTAGCCGCTGTGCAGGGGGAGGGAGTGGTCGAGTACGTGAAGGATTTTCATGGCGGGAAGACAGGAAAGATTCACCGCCGCGACGCAGAGGCGCCGAGACGTATAATACCGACCCGCGCGGACGAAGACGAACTCTCGCTCCGTCATGCCTGCGAAAGAACCTCGCCCTCAATGCGGTCTGGTATAATTCCTCTCTGCGCCTCCGCGTCTCTGCGTTGAATTTTCGTCTTCCCTTCGCTCACCAAACTCCCCGTGTATCGATCACGAACTTGTCTTTCAGCACGTCGCGATCGACCTGCAGGAAGCTCATGTGATCGACCAGCAGCAGCACCAGATTGGCGCGCTCCAGCGCCTCGTCAAAATCGTGCAGCTCCAGCCCCAGCTCCGCCAGCTCCACCGGCAGCCGGTTGATGTAGGGTTCCACGACCAGCAACTCGCCCACCTGCGCCTCGGCCAGCTTGCGCACGATCTCCACCGCCGGGCTTTCGCGCAAATCATCCACGTCTTTCTTGTACGCCAGCCCGAGACACGCAACGACCGGGTGCTTCAGGGCCTCCGCCCGCTCCTTCACCTTGGCGACCACGAAATCGGGCTTGCTGTCATTGATCAGTCGTGCCGTCCGGATCAGCTTCGCCTCATTCGGATTGGTGGCGACGATGAACCAGGGATCGACCGCGATGCAGTGGCCGCCGACGCCGGGGCCGGGACTGAGGATGTTGACCCGCGGATGCAGGTTGGCCATCGCGATCAGGTCCCAGACATTGATCTTCAGCCGATCGCAGATGAAGGACAGCTCGTTGGCGAAGGCGATGTTGACGTCGCGATACGCGTTCTCGGTCAGCTTCGCCAGTTCGGCGGTGCGCGCGCTGGTGACCCGACATTCGCCACGCACCACGATCCGGTAAAGACCGAGGGCGCGCTGGGCGCATTTGCGCGTCATGCCGCCGATCACGCGAGGGTTGTTCACCACCTCTTCCAGGATGCGGCCGGGCAGCACGCGTTCGGGGCAGTGCGCCACCTGGATTTCGGCCATCTCCCCACGCTGGTGCGGGAACGTAAGGTCCGGGCGAAGCTCGGCCATGATCGCAGCCATCCGCTCCGTGGTGCCGACCGGCGAAGTGGATTCCAGGATCACTAAGTTGCCGGGCCGCAGCACCGGGGCAACCGCGCCCGCAGCCTGTTCCACGTAGGAAACATCCGGCTGCGCCCGCTCCCCGTGGCCCCGCAGCGGCGTGGGAACGGCGATGATGAACGCCTCGGCCGGTTCGATCTGCGCGGCGGCGCGGAGCTTGCCGGCCTCCACGACGCGGCGGACCAGCGCGTCCAGGTTCGGCTCGCCGAAATGCGGCCGGCCGGCGTTGATGGTTTCGACCACCTGGGCATTCACGTCGATGCCGACGACCTCGACGCCGTTCTCCGCGAAGATCGCAGCGGTGGGCAGGCCAATATAGCCCAACCCGACGACGGCAATGCGCGCGAAACTATCCATGCAGCAGGCTCTCCAGAATGCGGGCGGCGGCCTGGCCATCGCCATAGGGGTTGTGCGCGAAGCTCATGGCATCATAAGCGGCGCGGTCGTCTAACAAACGGTTTGCGCGCGCCACCAGCCGGTCGGTGTCGGTGCCGACCAGTTCCACCGTGCCCGCCTCGACCGCCTCCGGCCGTTCGGTGGTATCACGGGTGACCAGGACCGGCTTGCCGAGGGAGGGCGCTTCCTCCTGCACGCCCCCGGAATCGGTGATGATCAGATCGGCGCGGCGCATCAGGCGGATGAAGGGCAGATAGTCCAGCGGCGGGATCAGATGGATCGCCGAATTGGCGCGCAGGACGGTGTCGGCAACCTGGCGCACGTTCGGGTTGAGATGCACCGGATAAACGATCTCCACGTCGCCGCGCGCCGCCAGGCGGAGCAGGCCCTGGGCGACCCGTTCGAGGCCACCGTCGAAATTCTCCCGCCGGTGGCCGGTGACCAGGATCAGCCGGTGCGCCGGGTCGGTGCGCGGCAGGTGTGCATCGATGTCGGCGGCGCGCGCAGGGTCGGCATCCAGGATCGCCAGCGCGTCCAGCAGCGCGTCGATTACCGTGTTGCCGGTGATCACGGCGCGAGCCGGGTCGATTCCCTCACGCAGCAGGTTCTGTCTCGCGGTTTCGGTCGGCGGGAAATGCAGGTCGGCGATATGAGTGGTCAGGCGGCGGTTCATCTCCTCCGGCCAGGGGGAGTGGACATTGCCGGTGCGCAGGCCGGCCTCCACGTGGGCGACCGGGATCTTGGCATAGAATGCCGCCAGCGCGGCCGCGAAGGTGGTCGTGGTGTCGCCCTGCACCAGCACACGGTCCGGTTTGAGCTCCTGATACACGTCATGCAGCCGTTCCAGCACGGCAGTGGTCACGTAAGTGAGACCTTGGCCATCGCGCATGAGATCCAGGTCGCGGTCCGGCGCGATAGCGAACAAGCTGAGGACCTGGTCCAGCATCTGCCGGTGCTGCGCGGTAACGCAGACCAGCGACGTGATACCTGGCGCCTGCGCCAGCCGGCGCACGATGGGCGCCATCTTGATCGCCTCGGGGCGGGTGCCGAAGACAGAAAGGACGCGCATGCGGAGGTTCAGTCCCGGCTGCGGGATCGAGGTGGCGGCGAGTGTTGCGGCAGGCCCATTTCCGATCAGCTCATGGGATGCAAAAGGCTGACGTCAGCCTGCTGGGCGAAGGCGGTTTGCGCCGGTCACAACGGGTCCTACTGAAATCCGGGGGACTTCACCAGCAAAAATATAGACTGGACGTCGAAGCATTCGCGCCCCGGTCGCCGACGGTAACGTGGCCGTGATCAGACGGTTGACCGCAACGGGGCCTTATACTTGACTTCGCCTCGTCGGGGCGTATCTCTCACCGCAGCGTGCTAGGCGCGCATTCGTAGCAATCCCGCAATCGGCCCGCGGCACGCCGCGGGCAAGTCGTGTTTCAGGACCGAAACGCGCACATCGAACGGACCTCTCCGGCAATGAACCGGATGGCCGTAACGGAACGTAGCAACCACATGGCAGCATCCGCCACCGCCCGGACACTGGAACCCAGCGACCACTTCCAAGGCGATACATTCGCCGCTCTGCTGGATGAAACTCTCGGGCGAGATTCCAGCTTCGACGGCTCGGTCGTCACCGGCCGAGTGCTCCGGCTCGATCCCGAATTCGTCGTCGTCGATGTCGGGCTGAAATCCGAAGGTCGCGTTGCGCTGAAGGAATTCGGCCCTCCCGGCAGCAAACCCGAACTACAGCCCGGTGACCTGATCGATCTGTACGTCGAACGGTACGAGGACCGCGACGGCTCGATCGTCCTGTCGCGCGAAAAGGCACGCCGCGAGGAAGCCTGGACCAGCCTGGAAAAGGCGTTCGAGACCAGTCAGCGCGTCACCGGTACCATCTATGGCCGGGTGAAGGGCGGCTTCACCGTCGATCTGGGCGGCGCGGTCGCATTCCTGCCGGGCAGCCAGGTCGATATCCGCCCGGTGCGTGACGTAACGCCGCTGATGAACACGCCGCAGCCGTTCCAGATCCTCAAGATGGACCGCGCGCGTGGCAATATCGTGGTGTCGCGCCGAGCGGTGCTGGAAGAAACCCGTGCCGAGCAGCGCAGCGAGCTGATCCAGGGCCTCAAGGAAGGCCAGATCCTCGATGGCGTGGTGAAGAACATCACCGATTACGGCGCGTTCGTCGATCTCGGCGGCGTCGATGGGTTGTTGCACGTCACCGACATCGCCTGGCGGCGCATCAACCACCCGTCCGAGGCGTTGCAGATCGGCCAGCAGGTCAAGGTGCAGGTGATCCGGTTCAACCCGGAGACGCAGCGCATCAGCCTGGGCATGAAACAGCTCGAAGCCGATCCGTGGGAAGGCGTGGCGGCGAAATACCCGCCGGGAGCCAAATATACCGGCCGCGTCACCAACATCACCGACTACGGCGCCTTCGTGGAGCTGGAGCCCGGGGTCGAAGGCCTCGTGCACGTCTCCGAAATGTCCTGGACCAAGAAGAACGTTCATCCCGGCAAGATCGTCTCCACCAGCCAGGAGGTGGAGGTCATGGTGCTGGACGTGGATGCCGGCAAGCGGCGCATCTCGCTCGGGCTCAAGCAGGTGCAGCGCAATCCGTGGGAGCAGTTTGTGGACGAGCACCCGATCGGCTCCGTGGTCGAGGGTGAGATCCGCAACATCACGGAATTCGGCCTGTTCATCGGCCTGTCGATAGATATCGACGGCATGATCCACATGTCCGACATCTCCTGGGACGAGCCAGGGGAACTGGCAATCGCCAAATACAACAAGGGCGACGTGGTGAAGGCCAAGGTGCTCGACGTCGATGTGGAGAAGGAACGCATCAGCCTCGGCATCAAGCAGCTCAAGGACGATCCGGCGGCGGCTGCACTGGAAGGCATCCACAAGGGCACCGTCGTCACCTGCGTCGTCACCGCGGTGCAGTCGAACGGCATCGAGGTGAAGATCGGCGACGTGCTGACCGGGTTCATCCGCCGGTCGGAACTGGCGCGCGACAAGTCGGACCAGCGGCCGGACCGGTTCGCGGTGGGCGAGAAGGTGGACGCGAAGATCACCGCGGTGGACCGCTCGGCACGCAAGCTCCAGCTCACGATCAAGGGCAAGGAGGTCGAGGAAGAGAAGCAGGCGATGGCGGAATACGGCTCGTCCGATTCCGGCGCATCGCTGGGCGACATCCTTGGCGCGGCGATCCGGCGGCGCAATCAGCAGGCGCAGACAGAGCAGTGATCGAGCGGAGGGATCGACGGCGGGATCGGTGGCGCGCGCCACCGATCCTGATCATCGGTCACTGATAGCTGTCGCTGGAAACCGACCTGCTGATCGATCGGCGCCGCCTCAAGCGCCACCTGGTGTTCTGGCGCGTGTTGACCGTTCTGGTCGTGGTGGTCGCCGTTCTGGTGGGCCTGCGCGGCCACGGCCTGCTCGGCGGCGGTGCCTACGTTGCCCGCGTGTCGGTGAACGGCATCATCACGGACGACCCGAAGCTGGTCGAAGTCGTCCGCAAGCTCGGCGATCAGCGGTCCGTGCGTGCGGTGCTGCTGGCGATCGACAGTCCCGGCGGCAGCGTGGGCGGCGGCGAGGCACTGCACGACGCGATTGTCGCCGTCGCAGCGAAAAAGCCGGTGGTCGCGGTGATGGGCGGGCTCGCCGCCTCGGCGGGGTACATGATCGCCGTGCCGGCCACCCGGATTTTCGCCCGGCAGGGCACGCTGACCGGCTCCATCGGCGTGTTCCTGCAATCCGCCGATGTTTCGGGGCTGCTGGGCAAGCTCGGCATTACGGCCGAGGTGATCAAGTCCGGCCCGCTGAAAGACGAGCCGAGCATCGTGGCGCCGCTGTCACCGGAGGGGCGGGACATGCTGCAGGGGCTGGTGATGAATCTGTATGACCAGTTCGTCGCGATGGTGGCCAGCGGACGGCACATGGATCCCGCCAAGGTGCGCCAGTTGGCCGACGGGCGGCCGTACACGGGACAGCAGGCGTTGCAGCTCGGGCTGATCGATGCGATCGGCGGCGAGCGCGAAGCGCGGGCGTGGCTGGCGTCGGCGAAGAACGTTTCCGCCAATCTGCCGGTGCGGGATGTCTCCACCGAAGGGTTCGCCGCGCGGGCGATTTACGGCAGTCTTGGCCGGATGCTTGATGGTTTTTGGAAAACCGTTGTTTCACAATGGGTTACTGTTGACCTTCCACAGGCTCTCTGGCAACGTTCCGGCGGTTGAACTGTCGGGAAAAGGAGCCGGGCTGCTACCCCGGCGCGCAGGATGACGAAATCCGAGCTGATCGGCGAGCTGGCCGAGGCCAATCCGCATTTGCGTGCCGCCGATGTCGAGGTGATCGTGGCGACGATCTTCGATGAGATCAGCCGCGCCCTCGCCCGTGGCGAACGGGTGGAGCTGCGTGGCTTCGGCGCCTTCACGGTGAAGCGGCGCAGCGCCCGGACCGGACGCAATCCGCGCACCGGAGAGGCGGTTCCGGTCGACGAGAAGGCGGTGCCGTTCTTCAAAGCCGGCAAGGAGCTGCGGGAGCGGGTCAATCATGGCCAGCCGGCCTCACGCGGCCCCGCTCGACGCGCCACCGCCTGAGCCGCAAATGCGCTTGCTCATCGCCACTCCGTTCCTGTTGCTGCTGGTGCTGTTCGCGCTGTCCAACCGGCAGCCGGTCGCGATCGGCTTGTGGCCGACCGATCTGACCTGGCAGGTGCCGTTATCGATCGCCATGCTGATCGCGGCGGGCCTGGCCTTCCTGCTCGGGGCGCTACTGGTTTGGATCTCGGAGCTGGGGCAGCGTCGGCGGGCACGGCGGGCGGAGGCGACTGTCCAGATGCTGGAGGAGCAGGTGCGCGGCTTGCAGGCGCGACTTGGCGCGGCACCATTGCCACCGCCGGTGTCCTGAATGTCGGAACGGCTGATCGTTGCACTGGATGCTGGTGACCTGTCGGCGGCGGCCTGGACCGCGGCGGCCGCCGCCATCGCGGCTTCGATCGCATGAGCGTGCGGGTCAAAATCTGCGGGATCAACGACGCCGCCGGCTTCGATGCCGCGATCGAAGCAGGGGCGGACTGGGTCGGGTTCGTGTTTTTCCGGCCCTCGCCACGGTGGGTCTCGCCGGAGGGCGCGGCGGCGCTATCCGGCCGCATGGCTGGAGGGCCCGGACGCGTCGGCCTGTTCGTGGAACCGACCGATGCGGAGGTGGCGGAGGTGCTGGCCGACGTACGGCTGGGCGCCTTGCAGCTCTATGTCACGCCGGAGCGGGCCGACGCCTTGCGGACCCGGTTCGGGCTGCCGGTATGGCGGGCGGTGGGTATTGGCTCGGCGATCGACCTGCCGGAACAGGCAGGGCTGGCCGAGCGGCTGGTGATTGAAGCGAAGCCGCCGGACCGTGCCACACGCCCCGGTGGGAATGCGGCGCGCTTCGACTGGTCGGTGCTGCGCGGCTGGCGCGCGCCGGTGCCGTGGACGCTGGCAGGAGGGTTGTCGCCGGACAACGTGGCGGAGGCGATCCGGGCCACTGGGGCGACGGCGGTAGATGTGTCCTCAGGGGTCGAGCGGGCGCCCGGGTTCAAGGACCCGACGCTGATCCGCGCCTTCGCAGCGGCGGCGCACGCCGCCGCCTGACTCCGGGGAGACGATTCATCGAGAACCGGCTTTCGGGCTTGATGACCCGTGGCCCGGTGGGTTTTAATTGCCGAAACAAGACGACAAGCGGTGATGGGAATGCTGTCGATTGCCCGGGCTTTTGCACTCTGCGCCATGGCCGCGGTCACCATGTCCCTCGCGCCGGCGCCGACAACCCCGCGATCCCCGCTTTGCACCAATCCCTCGCTGCGTTCACCCGCGCGCCTCACCCGGATCGCGGAGCTGCGGGCCGGCATGCCGGCGCCGATCGGTACTGGTCCAGGCCACGGCGCCGGCTGCCGCGTCGGGGCAGCAAGCGGTCCAGGAGGGGCGGGTCGTCTATCGCAAGTGCCAGGCCTGCCACTCGCTGGATCCGGGCCGCACCCTGATCGGCCCTAGCCTCGCCGGAGTGATCGGCCGCCACGCCGGCAGCGTGGCTGGCTTCCCGTACTCGGCGGCAATGAAAAACGCGAACATCGTCTGGGACGCGCAGACGCTGGACGTGTACCTGATGTCACCTCAGAAGGACGTGCCGGGGAACCGCATGCCGTTCCCTGGGCTGAACTCGGCGACCGATCGGGCCGACGTGATCGCGTTCCTGAGCGCGCAGGGCGGTCAGCCGCCGGCGCCATCCCAAGGGGCGAATCCTCCTGCCGCGCCGCCCCGGACGGCCAATGCGACCCGTCGCGCCGCCGACACCGCTCCCGCCGCACGGCCGCCAGCAGCCGCGCCGTCCGCCGCTGCCCCGGCGGGGATGACGCCAGAGGTGCACTACATGCTGCGCAGCGGCATCGCCGACGGTCGAATGGTATTCATCGGCGTGGGTGGCCCGATCGACGGACAGGTCAATCCGACATTGACGGCCGCCTCCGGCGAAACGGTGCAGTTAACCCTCCTGAACGGGGAAGGCGCCGAGCACGACATCGTCTTTCCCTCGCAGAATATACGATCGGCGCGCGTAACCGGGCGGGGCGCCAGCGCCACCGTCGCATTCGCCGCCGGCGCGGCCGGCGACTTCGTCTATTTCTGCGATCTGCCCGGGCATCGCGAGGCGGGGATGGAGGGCCGGTTCGTGGTCACCCCACAGGCGCCGCCGACCCCCCTGGCGCAGGCGGATATTTCCCACGACCCGGCCAATGTGCCCCCACCGATCGGCGCACGGCCGCCGGCGACGGTGCGGATCGATCTTGAAACCGTGGAACTGGAAGCACGCCTGGCGGACGGAACGAGCTTCACGTTCTGGACGTTCAACCGCACCGTCCCCGGTCCTTTCATCCGCGTCAGGGTCGGCGACACGGTGGAGGTGCATCTTCGCAACGCACCCGACAGCGCGATGATGCATTCGGTCGATTTCCATGCCGCCACCGGGCCGGGCGGCGGGTCGGCCGTGCTTCAGGTGTCGCCCGGCGAGGAAAAGGTGCTGGCGTTCAAGGCGCTGGTCCCCGGCCTGTTCGTCTATCACTGCGCCACGCCGATGGTGGCCGAGCATATCGCCAACGGCATGTACGGCGCCATCCTGGTGGAACCGGAGGGCGGACTGCCGCGCGTCGACCATGAGTTTTACGTGATGCAGGGCGAGCTGTACACCGAGGGTCCGTATGGCCAGCAGGGCAGCCAGCAGTTCAACGTCGAAAAGCTGCTGGACGAACGGCCCGATTATATCGTGTTCAACGGTGCTGTCGGCGCCCTGAGCAAGCTGCATCCGCTGCACGCGAACGTGGGCGAGACCGTGCGGATATTCTTCGCCGATGGCGGACCGAATCTGACCTCGTCCTTCCACGTGATCGGAGAAATCTTCGAGAATGTGTATCAGGGCGGCTCTCTGGAGAACCCGCCCGTGCATGGACTGCAAACCGTGACGGTGCCGCCAGGCGGCAGTACGGTGGTCGAGTTCAAGCCGGAAGTCCCGGGCCAGTATTTGCTCGTGGATCACGCCCTGGCGCGGATGGAGCGCGGCCTGGTCGGCGTGCTGCGGGTGGACGGGCCGGAAAATCCGGCGATTTATCGCGCCGTCTCGGCCGGGAAGTAACCAAGCCCCGAATTACGATCAGAGGTCCGATTCGCGCACCTTGGCCGGTTTTGCCGGCTTTTGCGCGGCGAGCTGACGTTTCAGGCTCTCGATTTCCGCGCGCAAGGCGGCAATCTCCGGATCGGCGGGGCTGGCGGCAGGGGCGTTGGGGTCCGGCTGGGTCGGCCGGTAGAACGGCGTGAACAGACTGAGCGCGCGTTCCATCATCGCCATGTTCTGCCGCCCGACCTCCTCGATGGTGGTGTTGCCGAACGGGAACAGCGACCCCATGGTCTTCTGCATGGCCGCGCGCATCTGGTCCTGCTGCTGGGCGAAGGCGGCCATCGACTGTTCCAGATAACGCGGCACGAGCGCCTGCATCTGGTCGCCGTAGAAGCCGATGAGCTGCCGCAGGAAGCCGGTCGGCAACAGGTTGTGCCCCTTGCCCTCTTCCTCGACGATGATCTGGGTGAGCACGCCGCGGGTGATGTCGTCTCCGCTTTTCGCATCATAGACGACGAAATCCCGGCCCTGACGCACCATCGCGGCAAGATTGTCCAGCGTGATGTAACTGGAGCTTTCGGTGTTATAGAGACGCCGGTTGGCATATTTTTTAACCACCACGGGTGGCATCTCCGGTGGCTGCTGCCCCCCTGCGTCGCCGCCTACGATATCTGCCATGCTTGCCTCGGTTGTCGCACCGCAGCGTATCATATACCCGTCTTCCTGCGGAATCCGGGTATCGTATTGATTCGCGCGCCGCCGCCCGCCAACCCGGCGCGCGGTATACCGGGGTTCCTGCGGAACCTTGGTATACCAGGGAAACCCGCCGGTCGCGAAATCCGGGTTTTCGCGCGCCTGCCGCGGCCCATATGGTCGGGTCGGCGAGAAGGCGGATAGCGCATGACCGAGACAACCGATCCGGATGGGCCGGAGCAGGCATTCGACCCGACGCAGATTGCACGCGACTGGATTACAGTGTGGCAAAGCGAGCTGGCAGCCCTGGCGACGGACCGGGAAGCGCACGAAGCCTGGCAGGGGCTTGTGGCGCTGTGGGCGAACGCGGCCGGAACGATGCTGGAGCAGGCAGGGGGGAATGACTGGAGGAATGACCGAGCGAACCGACGCGCCCGGCCCACTGAAACGCCGCGGTCCTCGGCCGCTGCTGCTGCACCTGACCCTCGCGATGCTGAGATCGAGCGGTTGTCGGAGCGAGTGGCTGAACTCGAGCGGCGAATTGCCGAGCTGGAACCTCGCGCCCGGCGCAGAGTGCGTCGCAGCGCTGCTGCGGGGCGCGGGTGAGGGATTCGCGCCCTCCGACAATCGCGTCGTCTCTCGGCAAATGCAGCAGGAAACCATGCTCCTGGCGGGCATCGCGGCCTACCGGCGGCATTCCTGGGTGCGCGATCTGCCCGACCCGCCGGAGGTCTGGCACGAAGGCGGCAGCCGGATGCTGGATTATGGCGGGGCCGGCGCGACCATGCTGGTCGTGCCGAGCCTGGTGAACCGTGCCTATGTGCTCGACCTGATGCCTGGGCACTCGATGCTGCGGTGGCTCGCGGCACATGGGGTCCGGCCATTGCTGCTGGACTGGGGCTGGCCCGGTGAACTGGAACGGCCGTTCACGTTGACGGATTATGTCGCCGGACGGCTGGAACGGGCGCTGGTGGCGGCGGCCGGCCTTGCCGGCGGACCGGTGGTGCTGGCCGGCTACTGCATGGGTGGCACATTGGCGGTGGCTGCGGCGGAGCGACGCCCTGAACTGGTGCGGGCGTTGGCGCTGCTGGCGACTCCATGGGATTTTCATGCCGTCAACGCGCCGCAGGCGCGGCTTGCATCGCGGCTCCTGCCGATGCTGGAGCCGGCCATGCGAATGGGTGGCGCACTCCCGGTGGACGGGCTGCAGACGCTGTTCGCGATGCTCGACCCTGGAGGTGTGGCAGAGAAGTTCCGCGCCTTTGCACGGTTGGATCAGGACACCGAGCGGGCACGGCTGTTCGTGGCATTGGAGGATTGGTTGAACGATGGCGTCCCGTTGGCGGCACCGGTCGCGCGGGAATGCCTGGCCGGGTGGTACGGGGAAAACTCACCGGCGAGCGGAGCATGGCGGATTGCCGGGCTGGCGGTGGATCCGCGGCAGTTGCGGATGCCGGCGCTGGTGATGGCACCCGGGCGGGACAGGATCGTGCCGCCGGAGTCGGCGCGCGCCCTGGCCGCGCTGATCGACGGGGCGATACTGCGCGAACCGCCCACGGGTCACATCGGAATGGTGGCCGGAATGGGTGCCCGCCACGGGCCATGGGAGATATTGCGGGAGTGGCTCGGACAGGTGGGATGATCGGGTGCTCCCGGTTCGATGCACGGCAAGCCCGTCTCGTCATGGCCGCTTTCGCGACGCGAAAGCGGCCATGACGGATCGAGTGTCGTCGTCCTCGCAGGTTGGTATTATTGCCGGCGAACGACGTCAGTGCGGTTTCTCTTCCTTGGAAAAGTCCACGCCCGCGCGTCCTTGCGCGGACAGATGAGCGACCGGTAAATGCCAGCCGTGTCTGATCGCCATGAAGCGAAGGCCGAAGCACAGAGCGCCTCCGGCCAGAGCTGAGACGCCATAGGAAACACCAAGGGCGTTCCCGATGACGACGATGGACGCACCAGCCAGTGCTGCAACGGCATATAGATCGGAACGCAGCACCTGCGGAATTTCAGCAAGCAGAACATCGCGCATCATGCCGCCGCCGATGCCGGTCAACATGCCCAGAAGAGCAGACATTACCGGGCTCAACCCGAACGTGATCGCCTTTTCCGTACCGGCGACGGCGAAGAACGACAGTCCCACCGCGTCGAACAGAAGCACCGGACTGCGCAGCCGGTCGATGCCGGCATACCAGAAGAAGGTTAAAATTCCGGCCAGGACCGAAACCAGCAAATACAGTCCATCGGTCAGAGCGGCCGGCGGTACCGCGCCGATCAGCAGATCTCGGGTGATCCCGCCAACGTTTCCTGTCACGAAGGACAGGACAAGAATGCCGAACATGTCGAGCCGTCGATTGACCGCGGCAACTGCTCCGCTGATCGCGAAAACGAAGGTGCCCCCCAAGTCGAGTATATGCACGAACGTTTCAATGGCGATCATGAACGCTCACCCGCGACAAGCTGATCGTTTCGAATGAAAGCCTAAGAGCGCTGGGACACATCCGATTCGTAATCTCGTCATCCGCGCGGGTAGTCATTCGCAGACGCAATCACGCTCCGGCGCCCGTGGCCGTCGCCCCGAAACGACGTCAGCTTGCGCCGAGCCAGGCCAGCGCGCCGACGACCAGCGTCTCGACACCGGTTTCCAAGGTCGGATGCAAAACCGGTGCGAATTTCGGGCTGTGATTGACCGGCAACTCATTCAGCTTGCCCGCGGCCTTGGCCTTGGCGTAGATCTCGGGATCGTTGCCGCCAACGAACCAAAACACCGAAGGCACCTGCCATGCGGTGCCGAAGCAGCCGAAATCCTCACTCGCCGGCGCGGGGCCGGTGTGCCTGACGCGGTCGGGGGGAAAGTAGCCGCGAAACGCCTCGGCGATGCGGTTGCTCGCGGTTTCATCATTCACGTTGAGCGGGTAGCGGTCGAGCGGCGTGATCTCCGGCTTGCGCGGGGCGCCCGAGGCTTCGGCCTCGGCATTGACGATCCGCTCGATCGCGGCAAGCACATGCTTGCGCACGCCGGCATCGAAGGTCCGCACATTGAGCTTGATAAGGGCGTCGTCGGGAATGACGTTCTCCTTCGTGCCGGCCTGCAACACGCCGACCGTGAGCACCGCTGCGTCATTTGCGGCAACCTCGCGGGACACGACGGTCTGGAGCCGCAGGACGACGGATGCCGCCATGACGACGGGATCGATGCTGGCCTGCGGCATCGAGCCATGCGCGCCGCGCCCGAACAGACGGATTTGCAGGCTGTCCGCCGCGGCGGTAATCGGCCCGGCGCTGCCGGCGACGGTGCCGGCCGGACCGACCATGACGTGCTGGCCAAGCACGACATCGGGTGTGGGGAAGCGCTTGAGCAGGCCGTCATCGATCATGGCCTGGGCGCCTTGCGCGGTTTCCTCACCCGGTTGGAAGACAGCCATCAAGGTGCCCTTCCAGGTGTCGCGCGCCTGCGACAGCAATGTCGCCGCCCCGACCAGCCAGGTCACATGCATGTCGTGGCCGCACATATGGCCCACCGGCACTACGTTCCCTTCGGCATCCTTCGCCGTGGCCTTGCTGGCGTAGGCGAGGCCGGTGTTCTCGGCGATCGGCAGTGCATCCATGTCGGCGCGCAGCATCACCGTCGGCCCCTGGCCGTTGCGGAGCAGTCCCACGACACCGGTCTTGCCCACTCCGGTCGTCACCTCGTAGCCGGCCTTCCTGAGCCGGTCGGCGGCGATGCCCGCGGTTCGCGTTTCGTGCATCGACAGTTCGGGATGGGCGTGAATGTCCTTATAGAGCGGTTCGAGATCGGGGAGCAGCTTGCCCAGGTTCGTCAGGACAACGGATGCGCTGTTGGCGGAGGTATGCGGAGCCATGATGATCTCCTTCCGATGCGGCTGGCCGCCACGCGGCGGATCGGCTTCCGCGCCTTTGGTGCTCGAGAGCACTGCGGTCATGATCATGGCCGCGGGCAGGCGTGGTCACCTTCCTTCGGATAGTCTGGCACCTCGGGGCGATCGCGGCGAGGTGGCGGGGGCGCTGCGGCCTCGGCGGCAAGCGCGAGCAGTAAACCAACCCGTGCGGACGAAGACGCTCAGATCCGTCATGCCCGCGAAAGCGCGCAAAGCGGGCATCCAGGCGAAAAGCGCGGAATTCCGAGGGTTTGGCTGCGATTCCCGCTTTCGCGGGAATGACGGGGAACGGGAATGACGGGGAAGGACGGGGAACGGGAATGACGGAACGATAGCGTCGCCCTCAATACGGTCTGGTATTATACCCGCGGCCCAAAGCCGACATTTGTGCAAATCTCAACAACTTCAGTAGCGTTGTTCCGCGCTGTCCTGAACTCTCGCCTCCTGGTCACGCTCCGCTGGCGGACCATATCCGCCAGCGCCCGCGGTGACGATCTCCAGCACATCACCCGCCCGCATCGCGCCGTTGCCGTGGTCCAGCACCGCGCCGGTCGTGTGCACCGCGGCCCGTCCGCCGGGCGCGCCGCCTCGCAGCCCCCAGGGCGCGTTCAGCACGCGGGCGATATCCACGCGCACGCGGCAATCCGCCTCCGCCCGATAGACGCGTCGCAGCCCCATGCCGCCGCGCTGCCGCCCACGACCGCCTGATCCGTCCACCAGCTCGTAGCGCAGCAAGGTCAGCGGGTACTCCACTTCCAGCGCCTCCACCGGCAGGTTGGAGGTGTTGGTCATGTGCACGTGGACACCGTCCAGTCCGTCCTTGTTCGCCCGTGCACCGGAGCCGCCGCCGATCGTTTCCAGATATACCCATAAGCGGTTGCTGTCCGGCATCTGCCCGGCAAAGGTGACGGAGGTGCAGGCGCCGTTGCTGGCCGCGGTCACTCGCTCCGGCACCGCCTCGGCCAGGGCGCCGTGGATCAGATCGACCACCCGCTGGCAGGCGCCGAGCCGCCCGTTCACCGCCGCTGGATGCAGGCAGTTGACGATGGTGCCCTCCGGCGCGGTGACGTGCAGTGGACGCGCCAGGCCGGCGTTGGGCAGGATGGTGGGATCCACCACCGTCTTCACCGCGTAGTAAACGGTGGAGAGCAGCGCGGTCCAGGTCATGTTCAGCCCGGCGCGCACCTGCGGATCGGCGTCGAAATGCAGGTGCATCTCGTCGCCGCGGACGGTGATGGCGCAGGACATGGCCAGCTCGCCGTCGATCTCCGGACAGTCGTAGCGGTCGGCGAAGCGGTAGGTGCCGTCCGGGATGCGGGCGATGCCGGCGCGCATCTTGCGCTCGGCGTAGTCCTGCAAGGCGTCGCCGGCGGCGAGCACGGTGTCGCGGCCGTAGCGGGCGCAGAGTGCCGTCATGCGCTGGACGCCGAGGCGATTGGCGGCCATCTGGGCGCGCAGGTCCGACAGGCGCTCACGCGGGACCTGGCAGTTGAGCAGGATGAGTTCCTGCACGTCGGTCTGCAATTCGCCGGCCCGGTAGAGGCGGATGGGCGGGATGCGCAGGCCTTCCTGGTAGATGTGGGCGTGGCCGCGATCGGCGAAATCGGCGTGGTGCGCCAGGTTGACGGCCCAGGCGACGATCGTTTCGTCGACGAAGATCGGCTCGGCCAGCACGATGTCGGGCAGGTGGGTGCCGCCGCCTTCATAGGCGTCGTTGCCGACGAACACGTCGCCTGGACGCATGTCGGCGATCGGGTGGCGCTTCATGATATGCGGCAGCAGGCCGATGAAGCTGCCCAGATGCATGGGGATGTGCTCGGCCTGGCAGAGCGTGTTGCCCTCGGTGTCGAATAGCGCGGTGGAGCAGTCGCGTCGTTCTTTGATGTTGGTGGAGAAGCTGGCGCGGATCAGCGCCTCGCCCATTTCCTCGACGATGGAGGAGAGGGCGCTGCCGATCACTTCGACGGTGATCGGGTCGATGTTGGGGGTCTGCGCCAGGCGCGCGTCGGAGGGTAGCACGGGCGGGTTCACACGGAGAGCCACTGAGGACCACGGAGAGCCACGGAGGGAATTCTTCTCAGTGGCTCTCCGTGGTCCTCCGTGGATCTCTGTGTAAAGGTTTTCAAACGATCACACCCCGTACACCGCCCGCGCGTTGTCCCGGAACACCATCCGGCGCTGCTGCTCCGTCATGCGGATCGGCAGTGCGTGCGCCGGATCGTCGAAGTCCCAGTGCGGGTAGTCGGTGGCGAACAGCACGCGGTCCCAGCCGAGCCATTCGATGGTTTCGGCCAGGTGCTCGCGCGGCTCCGGCTCCTCGATCGGCTGGGTGGTGAACCAGACGTTGCTGCGGAGGTATTCGGAGGGCGGGCGTTTCAGGTGCGGCATTTCGTTCCGCAGCTTGGCCCATTGCCGGTCCATCCGCCAGGCCAGCGCCGCGCCCCAGGCCAGGCCCGGCCTCGATCAGCACGACCTTCAGTGTCGGCAGCCGCTCGAACACGCCCTCGAAGATCATGCTGACCAGCAGCGCCTGCTGGGCCTGGGCGTGACCGACCATTTCTTCGAGATAGAAGGATCCCCAGCCGCCGGCGGTGATCGGCCAGCCGCCATAGCCGAACGCGTGCACGCCGACCGGCAGCCCGGCGGCTGCGGCGGCCTCATAGATCGGCCAGTAGCGCCGGTTGCCCAGCGGGTCGGCGGTGCGGCTCAGCAGCAGCACCTGGGCGAAGTTGGGATCGCCCGCCCGCAGCTCGATCTCGCGGACCGAGGCGACGGCGTCTTCGTAGGGGACCAGCACGGAGGCCTTCAGCCGCGCGTCGCGCGAGGTCCATTCCGCCACCTGCCATTCGTTGGTGGCGTGGGTGAGGGCGGCGGACAGCTCGGCATTCTGGGCGCCCTGACCGCTGCTCAGCGGGTTCAGGATGCCGAGCGCCACGTTGTTCGGGTCCAGGTGCTGCTCGGCCATGAAGCTCAAACTGCTGCCGGGGGATTCGCCGGGCGGCCAGGCGTCCCGCCGGCAGGCGAGCGGCTGGCCTTTCGGGTAGGCCGAGCCCTTTTCCCAGGGCTGGCGATAGCTGACCCCGAATGCCGCCACGTGTTCCCGCCAGCGGCGCGACAGGTATGGGTGGAGGTCGGGGCTGACGCCGCCGATCCCGGTCCCGCGGGCGCGCGGATGCACGTCGCAATCGGCGATGGCGAGTTTTGTCGAAGCGGCCGGCTGGTGCGCCGGAGCGGTTCAGGACGTCCACGTTCATGACACGGTCTCCTGCAGCCGAACATAGGTGCGAAGCGGGTTCTCCACCATGATCTTCCGCGCCAGTCCGGGGTCAAGCCCGGCCGGGATCGCCTCGGTGCCCTCGAACTGCCAGTGCGGGTAGTCGGTGGAGAACAGCAGCGTCTACGTCCGAGCCGATATGGTCGATCACGCGCATCACCGCGGCCGGGTCCGGCGGGGCGTCGAACGGCTGCAAGGTCAGCCGCACGCGGTCGCGCACGATGCTGGCGGGCGGGTCGGACACCCAGGGGATCTCGCTGCGCAGCCCCTTCCAGAACTTGGTCAACGCGCCAGAGATAGGCGGGCAGCCAGGTGACGCCGGATTCCAGCAGCACCACGGTCAGCGCCGGGAACCTGGCGAACACGCCCTCGGCGATCAGGCTGGTGAGCTGCGACTGGAAGCCGGGCGCCTGGTTGACGTAGTCCTCGGTGAAGTAGCTCGGCCAGCCGACCGGCGTGACCGGATGGCGATAGGTGCTGCCGGCGTGGATGCCGACCGGCAACCCGTGGCGCTCGGCGGCGGCATAGATCGGCCAGTTCTGGCGGCGTCCGAGCGGCAGCTCGCCGCCGACCAGCAGCAGCACCTGCACGAAGCGGCGGTCGGGGGCGACCCGTTCGATCTCGGCCGCGGCCAGATCGGCATTCAGCATCGGCACGACGATGGAGGCGCGCAGCCGGTCGTCGCGGTCCAGCCATTCGCGCGCGATCCAGTCGTTGACGGCGCGGCAGAAGACCGCGGCGATGTCGTCGCTGAACGGCACCTGCGCGCTGTAGAGGCAGTTCAGGATGCCGAGCCGGGTGCCGAACGGGGCAAGTGCCTCGGCGGCCAGCCGGTCGGGCGTGGTGGCGCCCTGGCCTTGCGCGTCACGCCAGTCGGCGCGCGCGCTGAGCGGATTGACGCGTGGGTAGGAGATCGAGACCAGCTCGTCGAAACCGCGCCGAACGACCGTTTCGCGCCAGTGGTCGTCCAGGAACGGCAGCAGGGTCTTCAGCCCCGGAACGGTGGGGTGCAGGTCACAGTCGATCGGGCCGGTCTCGGTCATCGTCGGGCGGTCGATTCCCTTGGCGCGGGGGTTTTGTCCGGATAGCGGCACCATTCGGCGGCGACGCAGCGCCAGCATTCCGGGACGCGCGCCTTGCACACGTAACGGCCGTGCAAAATGAGCCAGTGATGCGCGTTGTGCAACAACTCGGGCGGGATGCGCTTCAGCAGCGCTTGCTCGACATCCAGCGGGGCCTTGCCGGGGGCGATGCCGGTGCGGTTGCCGAGGCGGAAGACATGGGTATCGACTGCCATGGTGGGTTCGCCGAAGGCGACGTTCAGCACCACGTTGGCGGTCTTGCGGCCGACGCCGGGGAGCGATTCCAGCGCCTCTCGGTCATGCGGCACCTGGCCGCCGAAGCGTTCCAGCAACTGCCGTGACAGCTCCATGACGTTGCGGGACTTCGTTTGCCAGAACCCCAGGCTGCGGATGTGGTTGGCGACGCCCTCCACGCCGAGGCGGACCATGGCGTCGGGTGTGGGCGCGTCGCGGAACAGTCCCTCGGTGGCGCGGTTGACCGCGACGTCCGTGGTTTGGGCCGAGAGCACAACGGCGATCAGCAGTGTGTAGGGGTCGGCGAAATGAAGCTCGCTGCGCGGATCGGGCGTGGCGCGGGCCAGCGCTTCCAGGAACTGGCGGACTTCAGCGAGGTTCATGACTCGGCGCGGCGCTTTGGTCATTGCCGGGTTTGTGGCGTGCCGCCGATGGGATCGCAAGCGGTGATCCTGGCGTATCGGGGCCGGCGGTCTGGGGCGGATGGTCGGCCGATCGGACGCTGCCGGTGATCAATGCGCTGATCGCGGCCATGGCGATCAGCTACGGCCTCACGCTGGTGACCCTTCAAGACGCGCGATGTGGAGCTTACGGATGTTTTGCTCATTGATCCCCGGCAGGCGCGATAACGGGCTGCCCAGATTGCGTGCATGCGGGCTGGGGTGTCTTATGCAAGCCTGATGGAACCGGTCCTGTTCGAGGCGGTGATCGTGCCGTATCGCAGCCTGTCGCCACGGGGGCTGCGCATCCTGACAGGCGTGATCTGCGGGTTGTGCGCGCTGACGACGTTGCGCTTCCTGCTGATCCGCGCCTGGCCGGTGATCGGGTTCAGCGTGGTCGAGGTGGGGCTCGCGGTCGGGCTGCTCTGGTTCAACCTGCGGCGGGGCCGCCAGAGCGAGATCATCCTGCTGACCGAGACGGAACTCGAGATCGTGCGGACCGATACCGCCGGGCGGAAGCAATCAGAACGGCTGCCGAACGGCTGGCTGAATGTGGTGTTGCAGGAACCGGCGGGCCGGATTCCCCGGCTCCTGCTGGTTGCCCGCCAGCAGCAGCGCGAGATTGCCGCGTGGCTGGGGGAGGGAGAGAAGCGGGATCTCGCCGTGGCGTTGCGGGATGCGCTGGACCGGATGCGTCATCCGGTGTTTGACAATCCGCAGTTGCGGGAGGAGGGGCTGGAACGCAGGGGGTGAGGGACGCGTGGCTGGTCAGTGACGGGGTCGCCCCATCGGGGCTGGGTTGTTGGCGGCGCTTATGTCTTTGATGTTGCAGTAGAACCTGGATGCCCGCGACAAGCCCGGGCATGACGGTTAGATCGCCGGGCATGACGGCTAAATCGCCGGGCGCGACGGGTAGATCGCCGGGCACGACGGGTAAATCGCCGCGGGTCAGTTCAGACGCAGGTCGATGATGTGTTTCGGGTCTGGTTGCAGCTCGCCGCGTTCGACGCGGGTGACGATGTCGGTGAGGGCGGCGTTGGCAGGGGTGGGGATGCCGATCTCCTGGCCCTTGCGGACGACCAGGCCGTTGAGGAATTCGATCTCGGTGCGGCGGCCTTTCATCATGTCCTGGCCCATTGACGGGCGGTGGGCGCCGCCGCCGGGACGTCGGGCCTCGGCCAGCCGGTGCTCGTCGTATTCGTGGGTGGCAGCCGGGTCGCCTTCGCCGGCCTTGGCGATGATCTCGGGCGGGAGGTGACTGATTTCCTCCAGTTGGTAGCCGAGCGCCTGGCCGACGCGGATCGCCTCGCTGCCCAGCCGGGCACCGAAACGGCGGATCACGTCGTTGCTCAGCACATCGCGGCTGATCATGCCGGTGCAGGCGGAGAGGCCGTTGCCCATGACGTTGGTCACCAGCTTGGACCAGCGCTCGCCCCACAAATTGGACGTGACCATGGCGCCGTCGGCGTAATCCACGAGGCGGCAGACCTCCTGGGCGCGATCGGTGGTGCGGCCATGCACCTCGCCGACGCGGAACACTGTGTGGCCCTTGCCGCGGCTTTTGCCGGCGGCCCGGCGGACATGGCCTGGCTCACAGAGATCGACCGTGATGGAGGAGGCGATGCAGCCGAGCGTCTTGCCCCAGCCGACCACGCCGGCGACGGTTTCCTCGTTCATGCAGTTTTGCAAGGACACCACGTAACCGTTTGGTGCCAAATACTGTGAGATCAGTTGAGTGGCCCAGCGCGTGTCGTAGGACTTCATGCAGACGAAGGCGATGTCGATCGGCGATTCCTTCGCCAGGTGCTGCGCGTCGGTCAGATGCAGGGCGCGGACCGGGGTGGTGAACTCCTCGCCGGTGACGTGGCTGATGCGAAGGCCAGCGGCGCGCATGCGCTCGACGTGCTCGGGCCAGGGGTCGATGAAGGTCACGTCTTCACCGGCCTGAGCCATGTGCGCGCCGGCGTAGCCGCCGACCGCGCCGGTTCCCATGATGGCGATGCGTGGTTTCATCTTGTTTCCTCCGTTTCCAGTTGTCCGTCGCGTGCCACGATGCGCCCGCCGGAGACCACCAGTCGGCGCGGCGGCGCGGTGACGATGGCCTCCGCGATGCCGCTGGCGCGGAGCAGCACGAGGTCCGCGCGGTTGCCGGGCGCCAGGCCGTACTCCGAGAAGCCACAGCCGGCGGCAGCGGCGTCGGTGACGCAGGAGAGCGCCCAGGCGAGTTCCTCATCGCGACGGAAATTGTTGCGCAAACCGATCTGCATGGCCCGGTGCAGCATGTCCGGCACGCCGTAGGGAGTCCAGGTGTCGCGGATGCCGTCGTTGCCGCCGAAGATGGTGACCCCGGCGGCGCGGCAGTCGGCGACCATCGGAACCGGTCGTGATGCGGGGGCGGTGGTCGCGATGGCGACCTTGAGGTTAGCCATGCGGTCGAGCAGTGCGGCGCGGGCGTGGTCGGCGATGCCGCCGAGGCAGAATGCGTGGCTGACCACGACCTTGCCCTGCATTCCGAGCGCCGCGGTGCGCTCCAGGATGAGTTCGAGGGAGAAGGCGCCCATTTCGGCGGGCTCGTGCAGATGGATGTCGATCGGCTTGGCGTGACGCTGGGCGAGGCCGAACACGATGTTCAGATGGCCGGCCGGGTCGCGGTCGATCGCGCAGGGATCGAGGCCGCCGACGATATCGGCCCCGGCTTGCAATGCCTGATCCAGCAGGCGGTCGGTGCCGGGACGGACCAGCAGGCCGGATTGCGGGAAGGCGACGATCTGGATGTCCAGCGTGTCGGCAAGGGCGGCGCGGGTGGCGAGGGTGCCGTGCAGGTGCTTCAGGCCGGCATCGGTGTCGATATCCACATGGGTTCGGATGCGCGTTGTACCGTGGGCCAGAAACGCGCGGGCGAGACGCAGTGACTGGGCGGCGGCATCATGACCGGATGCGGCGCGCCAGTGGCGCTCGTTGTCGATCTTGTCCTGCAGGGTGGGTCCGACGTCGTTGCGGCGCCAGGGCATTCCCCACAGGGTTTTGTCGAGATGGGTGTGCCCCTCGATCAGGCCGGGCAGGAGCAGGTCGCCGGCGCCGTCGATGGTGGGCGGTTCGGGGGTGGCGGTGATGTTGGGTTCGATTGCGGCGATCCGGCCGTTCCGGACCAGCACGTCGGTGCGGGGACCGCCGAGGGGGCGGACGTTTCGGAGCAGGAGGTCAGTTGCTGGTGCGGGCACGGGTTATACCAGACTGCATTGAGGGTGGCCTACGTTCGTTATTCCCGCGCATGCGGGAATCCAGGTAAACCATTGGAATATCGTTGCTCTCGGGTGGATGCCCGCTTTCGCGGGCATGACGGAGCTTTCGCGGGCATGACGGATCTTTCGCGGTCCCGAGGATGCGGTGCCTGATGGGGACGCGAGACGGGTCAAAGCCCGAGTTGCACGCGGACGACGCGACATACGGCCTCCTATATCGTCTGGCGCGAGCGATCCCAATCGCCAGGACAGCCGGCGCTTGCTTGCGGTGGTGAGCTGGTCAGCCATGGCTTTGCGGCGTTCGCCATTGAAAGTGACGAGAGCCTCGGCAGGGTAAATGCGTCCGACCTGGCTGGAGATTGGCACCACCTGAACCCGGTTGAGAAGACCGCTCGCCAGGTCGTTGCTCAGTATGACCGCTGGACGGGTTTTCCTGACCTCTCCTTCGAGAGCGGGGTCAAAGGACACCAGCCGGAGATCATCGCGATGCGGTGAGGGCTCAAGCCTCACGGCGGGATGGTTCGCCGGCGACGTCCCCGATCAGGCCCTCCGTCCAGGTTTCGGCTGCGGAGTTGCGCGCCTCGTCGGCGGCCATAGCCGCATAGCCGGCGGAGAGGTCGTGGCCGACGACGTGCGGGCGGGCGAGATCGTTCAGGAAGCGGCTGATCCGCCGACGCCCGATGGTGCGGTGCAAGCCCTCGTAGACCTCGGCGTCGATGGTGATGGTGAGTTTCTTCAATAGAGCGGCCTCTTGTGCCAGACCGCATTGAGGGTAAGTCATCCGGCCGGTGTTGCCCGGAGTAATGTGAAGCGAACGAGCGGCGCGGTGGGCGACAAAGTCATGGATGGCCGGGAGGGGTGCGTTGATGGCCGGGACAAGCCAGGACAAGCCCGGCCATGACGGAATGGGGCCGGCCATGACGGAATGGGTCAGCACCAACGCGGGTTGGTCGTCGCTAGTCCCAGGTCAAGTGTGCCGCCGTAACAGGAACAAAGCCTGCTCCCCGAACAGGTTCGCCAGCCGAGGGAAACGTCGCCAGGGGGCACGGCGGCCGTCTTCGTCCGCGGCGAGCCAGCGCTCCACGGTGTAGCCCTCGGCGGCGCAGAGGTCGAAGAAGTCGCGGATCGTGCAAGGGTGGATGTTGGGGGTCTCGAACCAGGTGCGGTCCCAGGTCGGGGTGACCGGCATGCGGCCGGTCGACAGCAACTGCCAACGCACCAACCAATGGCCGAAATTGGGGAAACTGACCACCGCGCGCGTGGCGATGCGCAGCATCTGACGCAATACCTCCTGCGGGCGTTCCACCGCTTGCAGGGTACGCGACAGCACGACGTAGTCGAAGCCGCTGTCCGGGTAATGCGCCAGGTCGGTATCGGCGTCGCCGTGCATCACCGGCAGGCCATGCGCAATGGCGCGGGTCACCAGCGCCATGTCAATCTCGATGCCGCGGGCGTCGCAGCTTTTGGTGGTGAACAGATGATCGATCAGCGTGCCGTCGCCGCAGCCGATGTCGAGGACACGCGTGCCGGGCTCGATCATCTCGGCAATCAGCGCAAGATCGACCCGCATGTTCTTGGCAACGAAACGCACCTCGTTCATGGGGAGGGTGCCCCGGAAGGCCAGGGGGCGCTGCCCCCTGGACCCCCGCCAAGGGCGAGCCCTTGGAACCCATCCGTTTGGTTTCGGAGGAAGAGGGCGCAACACGGACGTTGGCAATACCTCGTTGCGCCCTCTTCCTCCGAAACCAGTCTGAGGGGTCCAGGGGACTTGTCCCCTGGCAGGGGGTCTGGGGGACAGCGTCCCCCAGCCTTGCGAGACACGCTCCTCACAACCGGGCGTGCGCGGCGCAGCCGGTCAGGAAGCCGGCGATCGTGCGGTGCAGGTCGGGCTCGTCCAGCAGGAAGGCGTCGTGGCCCTTGTCGGACTTGATCTCGACGAAGCTGACATTGGCACCGGCCCGGTTCAGGGCGCGGGCGACGGCTCGGCTTTCAGGCGTAGGGAACAGCCAGTCGGAGGTGAACGAGATCAGCAGGAAACGTGTCTTGATGCCGCGGAAGGCATTGGCGAGATCGTCGCCGTGCTCGGTGGCGAGGTCGAAATAATCCATCGCCCGGGTGATGGTGACGTAGGAGTTGGCGTCGAAGCGGGTCACGAAGGTGCTGCCCTGGTGGTGCAGATAGCTTTCGACTTCGAACATTTCCCCGAACAGGGAGATTGCTTCATCAGGGCGTTTAGGCGCGTTCTGCAAGCGGCGTCCGAACTTGCGGGTGAGCGCCTGCTCGGACAGGTAGGTGATGTGCGCGCACATGCGGGCGACCGCGAGGCCGCGCGCCGGGATGGTGCCGGCCTGCCAGTAACGGCCGCCCTGCCAGTCCGGGTCGGCGAAGATGGCCTGCCGTCCGACCTCGTGGAACGCGATGTTCTGGGCGGAGTGATACGCCGCACAGGCGATCGGCAGGGCGGCGAACACCGCGTCTGGATAGTCGGCGGCCCATTGCAGCACCTGCATGCCGCCCATCGAACCACCCATGACGGCGAACAGGCGATCGATGCCGAGATGGTCGATCAGGCGCTTCTGGGCGCGAACCATGTCGCGGACGGTGACGGGGGGGAACTCGGTGCCCCAAATTGTGCCGTCTTCACGGGCGCTGCGGGGGCCAGTGGATCCCATGCAGCCGCCGAGGACGTTGGCACAGATGACGAAGAAGCGTGTGGTGTCCACCGGGCGGCCAGGGCCGACCACCTGGTCCCACCAGCCTTCCTTGCCGGTGACGGGGTGCGTTTCGGCCACGTACTGGTCGCCGGTGAGGGCGTGGCAGACGAGGATGGCGTTGGAGCGGGCGGCGTTCAGCGTGCCGTAGGTGCGGTAGGCGACGGTGAGGTGTGGCAGCATCACGCCGCAATCGAGCATCATGCCGTCGTCGAAGGTGACGTGCAGGTGCGGGATGTCGGTGAGCAGGGCAGTCTGGTCCATTACCGGCGCAGTTAGGCGCAGCAGAGGGCAGGCTGCAACCCACAGAAGACGGAGGGGAGACTGCACGGATTGCGTATGGCGCACTGAGGGTGATCCAGGTTCGTCATTCCCGCGCGTGTGCGGGAATTCAGGCAGAATGCCTCGGAATTGCGGGGGCGCTCGGGTGGATTCCCGCTTTCGCGCGCCTTCGCGGGCATGACGGAGCGTTCGCGGGCATGACGGAGCTAGAGCCTTCGTACGCGACAGTGGCCGGCAAAGCCGGGTTTGCAGGTCAGCCTGGTTCGGCTATCTGTTCCGGCCTCATGCCCCAATCCGTCACGACCGCCGAAGATTCCCCAACACAGGATCACTGGCCGGGCGATCTCGGTGCACTGCGCGCCGAGATCGATCGGATCGACAGCGAGCTCCATGACCTGTTGATGCGCCGGGCGGAGGTGGTCGGGCGTGTGGCGGCGACCAAGAACGGGGTGGCGCTGCGGCCGGGACGGGAGGCGGCAATCCTCCGGCGGCTGCTGGCGCGGCACAAAGGCGGGTTGCCGGGGCAGGCGGTGGTGCGCATCTGGCGGGAACTGCTGGCCGGAACGACGGCGATGCAGGGCGGCTTCGTGGTGGCCGTGCGGGAGACCGATCCGGGAAGCGGGTTCGTGGCGGTGGCGCGGGAGCAGTTCGGTGCGCTGACGCCGATGCGCGTGCATGGAAGCGCCGCGCAAGCGATCGCGGAGGTGAGCGCCGGGCGGGCCTCGGTGGCGGTGTTGCCGATCCCGTCGGAGACGGATGCGCCGCGGGACGCGTGGTGGACGGCGCTATTGCAGAAGGATGAGCCGCGGATTCACGTGGTGGGACGGCTGCCGTTCTTGACCCGGCGGCCCGAGGGGGCGCCGATGGCGCGGGCGTTCGCGGTGGCGGCGATTGCTCCGGACCCGAGCGGCAATGACCGGTCGCTGCTGGGGCTGGAACTGGACCCGGACCTGAGCCGGGCGCGGTTGGGCTCGGCGCTGGCGGCGGCAGGGTTGGAGCCGGGCGAGGTGATTCTTCGCCGGGATGCGGGGGTGGCGCATGCGTTGGTGGAGGTGGCTGGATTTGTCGCCGATGACGATCCGCGTCTGGCGAGATTGGGGGCGGTGTTGCGAACCCCGGTGGTGATCGGTGCCTATGCGGTGCCGGTGGGGGCCGAAGCATGACAGGGCCGCAGGCCGCGGCCGGAGATATTGGGGATTTCGCCGTATGTGGGCGGGGAATTCTCGGTGCCCGGCGTCAACCGGGTGTTCAAGCTGTCGTCCAACGAGGGGGCGTTCGGGGTGCCGCCAGGGGCGCAGGCTGCGTATGCGAAGGCGGCGGCCGAGATCTATCGGTATCCGGACGGGGATGCGCTGGAGCTGCGGCGGGCGATCGGGGCGCGGTTCGGGCTGGAGCCGGAGAAGATCGTCTGCGGGGCGGGGTCGGATGACCTGATCTATCAGCTTTGCCTGGCTTATGGCGGGCCTGGGCGCGACATCGTCATGTCCGCGCATGGGTTCGCGATTTACGAGATTGCCGGGACGTTCGCGGGCAGCCGGGTGGTGAAGACTCCGGAGCGGGAGCTGACGGCGGACGTGGATGCCATGCTGGCGGCGGTATCGCCGGCGACTCGGCTGATGTTTCTGGCTAATCCGAACAATCCGACTGGCAGCATGCTGGCGTATGAGCAGGTGGCGCGGTTGCGGGCCGGGCTGCCGGAGGATGTGCTGCTGGTGCTGGATGCGGCTTATGCCGAGTATGTCGATCGGCCGGATTACGACCCTGGCGCGAAGCTGGTGAAGGCCGGGGACAATACGGTGATGACGCGGACGTTCAGCAAGATTTTCGGGCTGGGCGGGATGCGGATCGGCTGGGCGTATGGGCCGGGGTCCGTGGTGGATGTGCTGAACCGGGTGCGGGCGCCGTTCGCGGTGACTCTGGCTTCGCAGGCGGCGGCGATCGCGGCTCTGGCGGAACCGGGGTGGGTGGAGAAGGGTCGGGCGCATAACGCCGAGTATCGGCCGAGGCTTAAGGCGGGGTTGGAGGCGGCCGGCATAAAGGTCTGGCCGAGCGAGGGGAATTTCGTGCTGGCTGATTTCGGGACGACGGAGCGGGCGAACGCGGCGGACGCGTTTTTTCGTCGGCGCGGGATCATTGCGCGGAAGGTGGGTGCGTACGGGTTGCCGCAGTGCCTGCGGATTACCGTGGGGACCGCGGAGGAGGTCGGCGCGGTGGTCGAGGCGGCACGGGACTTCGCGTCGCATGGCTGAGCCGCTGTTTCGTCGGCTGGCGCTGATCGGCGTGGGGCTGATCGGCAGCTCGGTGGCGCGCGTGGCGCGGGCTCGGGGCGATCTGGCGGGCGAGGTGGTGGCGAACGCGCGGACTGTCGCGACGCTGGATCGGGTGATGGAGCTGGGTCTGGCGGACCGGGTGGAGCGGGATCCGGCGCGGGCGGTGGCAGGCGCCGATTGCGTGATGCTGTGCGCGCCGGTGGGCGCATTTGCCGAGCTGGCGGGCGTGATCGCGCCCTATTTGAGCCCCGGATGCGTGCTGACGGATGTGGGGTCCACGAAGCAGTCGGTGATCCGGGACGTGGGGCCGCTGGTGCCGGCGGGGGTGCATTTCGTGCCGGCGCATCCGGTGGCGGGAACCGAGTATTCGGGGCCGGACGCGGGGTTTGCCGAGCTGTTCCTGGGGCGCTGGACGTTGTTGGTACCGCCTGTCGGGACCGACGAGGAGGCGATTGAAAAGGTTGCGGAGTTGTGGCGGCGCTGCGGGTCCATGGTGGAGCGGATGGAGCCGGGGCACCACGACAAGGTGCTGGCGATCGTTTCGCATTTGCCGCATCTGCTGGCGTTCACCATTTGCGGGACGGCGGACGACCTGGCGGATGAGAGCCGGTCGGAGGTGCTGCGGTTCGCGGCCTCGGGGTTCCGGGACTTTACCCGGATCGCGGCGTCGGACCCGACGATGTGGCGAGACATCTTCCTGAACAACCGGGAGGCGCTGCTGGAGATGCTGGCGCGCTTCATGGAGGACGCCCAGGCGATGGCTCGGGCGGTGCGGTGGGGGGATGCGAGCTATATCGAGGACAAGGTGGAGCGCGGGCGGAAGATCCGGCGGAGCCTGATCGAGCTGAAGCAGGCGTAGCGCGGGTGTACATCGGGGGTGTTTGGGGCGGCGCCAGATGTACATCGGGGTCGTTTGGGGCGGCGTGAGATGTACATCTGGGCGGTTTGGGGTGCCGTTAGATGTACATCGGGGCGGTTCGGGGCGCCGTTAGATGTACATGGGGGCGGGTTGGGGTGCCGTTATACCGGACCGCATTGAGAATGACTCATCCTGCCGGTGTTGCGCGGAGTAACGTGAGGGGAACGAGCGGCGCGGTGGGCGACAAAGTCGTGGATGGCCGGGCCAAGCCAGGCCAAGCCCGGCCATGACGGAAAGGGGCCGGCCATGACGGAAAGGGTCGGTTGGATCGGGCGGGGTAATAGCGTTAGGGTTGCGGAAATAATTCGCCGGGAGAGCGGTATGTGGTGGCGTTGCGTCGGGCTGGTGCTGTGCCTGGTTGTGGCTGGGCCGGGGGCTCGGGCGGCGAGTCCTTTGCTGGAGGAGGCGGTCGGACTCGCCGGAACGGTGATGTGGGTCGATTCCGGCGCGCCGGGGATGGTGCTGGGGGTGGTGCGCGATGACCAGAGTCTGGTCGTCGGATTTGGCAATGTGCGGCCGAAGGGGGATCATCCGGAACTGGCGAACCCGGAGCCGGACGGGCGCTCGTTGATCCGGCTGGGCTCGATTTCCAAGGCATTCGCGGGCGAGTTGCTGGCCAGCCTGGTGGTGGATGGGCGAGTGCGGCTGACCGACAAGCTGGCGCAATATCTGCCGGGGGTGACGGTGCCGGCGGTTGGCGGGCGGGAGATCACGCTGCTGGACCTGGCGACGCATTCGGCGGGATTGCCGCGGGAGATGGGGTATGCGGCGGAAGGCGTGGCTCCGTTCACCTGGCCCACGCGGGCGGACCGGGCGGCGTGGCTGAGCAAGCAGACGCTGGGCTGGGCGCCGGGGACGGTGGCGTCTTATTCGAATATCGGGTTCGATTTGCTGGGCGACGCGCTGGAGGGGGCGGCCGGGGTTTCGTATGCAACGTTGCTGCATGACCGGATCACCGGGCCGCTGGGGATGAACGATACGACATTGTCGCCGGATCCCGGGCAGTGCGCGCGGATGATGCTGGGGACGGGGTTGGGGGCGCCAGCGGGGCCGGTGTGCACGAATACGGAGGCGGAGCAGGCCTCGGGCGGGTTATATTCGACGGGCGATGACATGGTGCTGTGGTTGCGGCACCTGCTGGCCGGCGGGTCGCCGGTACTGGCGATCGATCAGGCGATTTACCGGATGCGGCAGGAGATGCCGGCGGCGATCGGGTTCGACGAGGCGGGGCCGATGGCCGGGCTTGGGCTGCCGTGGGTGATGCAGACGGCGCACGGGCCGGCCCCGATGATGCTGGAAAAGAGCGGCGGCGGCGGTGGTTTCATGACTTATGTGGTGTTTGCGCCGGGGCGCGGGGCGGGCGTGTTCGTGGCGGTGGATCGGGTGAATTTCGCGATGTTCTTCGCGATGGCGGGGGCAGCGAACGAGATTCTGACGAATTTGGTGACGCGGTAGTCAGCGCGGGCCGGGGCGGTTCGCGGACGCCGTCAGATGCCAGACGGCGGAGAGGGGCGGCGGCGTGGTTTGCGCGGATTGCGGTGCGCCGCTTCGATTGCCTGTCTGGCCCAGTCGAGCAGCGCGTCTTGCTGGTCGTAGAGGCTGTCGGGGACGGTGTAGTAGGTTTCGATCGAGACCTCTCGTCCGGAGCGGTGATAGCGAAACGAGCGGCAGCCGGCTTCGGTGAAGCGCGGGCGGGTTTGCTCGTCGACGCGGAAATACATGGTATCGTTGGAAAGTAGTGCGAACATGAGCCCATCGCGCATGATGCCGATACCGCCGAACATGCGACGCGACGTGGGGTGCAGCGGGTGCAGCAGATCGAGGATGAAGGCGCGGAATTCGGCGCCGACGGGCATGGGGATGCTGCTCCTTCATGGTGGCGCCGCATAGTGGCCCCGCATAGTGGCCCCGGGGGTTCAGGGTGGCAAAATTGGCCCGGGCGCCGGGTTTGGTCGAGGGTCCGCGGAGTGGTCGGAGCGGCGGAAAGATGGTGTTGCAAGGGCGGACCATTTGTCTTATGCAACACAGCCCGAAGGGTTGCCCGGGGGGAATTCCTATACTGTAGCGGTTCGAGAGGGTGACTGTTCGTCGTTGTGCTTGCGCGGGCGGGGATGACGTGGACGCGGTTGGACGGAGTGTGGTTGGATTCCCGCTTTCGCGGGAATGACGGGGCGGACGGGAATGACGGGGCGGGGAATGGTTGGTAATGCTACCTTGTAACGGGGATGTCCGATGAAACTGGCGTTTCTGCTGATCGCGTCGTTTGGGCTGTTGGCCGGTTGCGGCGTCAGCGATTTCGTTGCAAAGCAGAATCAGTGGAATCAGCAAAACGGGATGGGCGGCATGAATGCCGGCCCGGTCATGACCAGCGGGCCAAGTGCCAGCGAGCAGCAGGATGAGGAAACCCAGCGCAATATCAAGCGAGGGGAGGATGTCGAAAACGAGGAGGCCGCCAAGGCCGGCCTCGGTCCATCGCCGACGGCAGGAATGAACTGCGCGACATCGAGCAGTTCGTCGGGAAGCCTCAACAACATGACCTCGACGTCGCACACGAACTGCCACAACTGACGGGCGGCGCCCGCCGGTCGAAGCGGGCGGCCGGGCTTGCGCGCACTGGATGAGCTCGATGACGGATCAGTTGAACGAGAGGGCGGCATGAAAGCGATTTTGTTTGTGACGTTCTGCGCCGTGGTGCTGCTGGCGGGGTGCGGGCCGACGCCGCAGGAGCAGCGGGCGATGGATCAGCAGAAATGTTACGGGTTCGGATATGCGCCGGGCAGCCTGCCGTATGCCAACTGCATGATGACGGTGACGCAGCAGCGCGAGGCGCAGGATGCCGCCGACCGGCGAGCCGCGGCGGACCGCGATGCGGCCAATCAGCGTGCGCAGGCGGCACAACAGGCGGCGAAAGATCGGGCCGATCAGGATGCGTGGGATAAGAAGACGGGGCAGGGGAAGTACTCTTCGTCGTCCGGCGGGTCGGCTTCGTCTTCGGTGTTTGGGGCGAGTCCGGTGGATCAGATCAATAACTCGATCCAGAGTGATATGAATAAGATGCAGGGGTACGGGAACTAGGCGTTTCTGTTGTCGGGCGGGCGGGTTCTGGCAATGTGGTGAGGCCCCCCTCACCCCTCCCTCTCCCCCGAGAGGGGGAGAGGGGGTTTCTCCTCGAGGGGGAGAGGGGGTTGGGGGTTGATGGTTGATGGTGGGCGCGCCCTTACTCGTTCCTCTTCGCCTGGCGGGTTAGGAGGCGGCCGGCGCGGGCGGGGGTGGCGCCGTGGTTGCGGATGAAAGCTGATTGGCCGTTGATCCAGGTTTCCAGGATGCCTTCGGCGGGCTTGGTCGGGTTGGTGAAGTCGGCGGCGTCGCGGACGGTGGCGGGATCGAACAGGACGAGGTCGGCATGGGCGCCGGGGCGGATTACGCCGCGATCGGCCAAGCCGAAGACGTCGGCGGTGCGGCCGGTCATTTTGTGAACGGCCTGTTCCAGGCTGAATAGTTTGAGATCGCGGGCGTAGTGGCCGAGGACGCGGGGGAAGGTGCCCCACAGGCGCGGGTGCGGGAAGGCGTCGTGCGGCAGGCCGTCGCTGCCGATCATTGATAACGGATGAGACATGATGCGGCGGACGTCGGCTTCGTCCATCTGAAAGAAGATGGCGCCGGCGGGGAGCAGGCGCTCGGCGGCGTCGTGCGCGGACAGTTTCCATTCGGCGGCGATGTCGTCCAGCATGCGGCCGGCGTGTTCCGGATGCGGGACGGACCAGGTGATTTGCACCGGAACGTCGGGGCGGAGCCTGGATGGCATCAGCACGGTAGAGCCGGCGGCGTAGGGGTAGATGTCGAAGTCCACGCGTTGCGTGCGGGCGGCTGATTCGATGCGCGGCAAGGTTTCAGTCGAGCGGCCGTAATTTTCGGGCATGGCGCATTTGTGGTGGCTGATCACCACCGGGGTGTTGACGGCGCGGCCGATCTTCAGGGTTTCCTCGATGGAGTCGAGGACGTCATCAGCCTCGTTGCGCATGTGGGTGACGTACAGGCCGCCGGCGGCGCGCAGGGCTTCGGCGACGGCGATGACCTCCTCGGTGGGGGCCATCATGTTGGGCGGGTAATAGAGCCCGGTGGAAAAGCCGGACGCGCCTTGCGCCAGCGCCTCGGCCAGGCGGCGGCGCATGTGTTCCGATTCCCTGTCGGTGGCGGGGCGCTGGGTGTCGCCGTGCATTGCTTCCACACGCAACGACATATGGCCGATCAGCGCCACGGTGTTCACCGGGGACGGGTCGCGGGCGAGGCGGTCGGCGTATTCGCCGAAACTGTCGAAGGTCCACCAGCTTTCGTCGCCGAGCAGATCGAGCGGCGGGATCGGGCGGGAGCGCATGCGCACTGGGGAGAGGCTGATGCCGCAGTTGCCGACCACCACGGTGGTGACGCCCTGCGACATCTTGCACAGCATGCATTCGGGACCGCACAGCACGGCACGGTCGTCGTGGGTGTGGGCGTCGATGAAGCCGGGCGCGACGGCGTGGCCGGTGGCGATGACCTCGCGGTCGGCGGTGGTGGCGCCGAGGTCGCCGACCGCGCTGATGCGATCTCCGGTGACGGCGAGATCCGCGGTGAAGCGCGGGGCGCCGGTGCCGTCGAAGACGGTGGCGTCGCGGATGATCAGGTCACAGCGCAGGGGCATGCCGGTTTCCTTCTTTACGACTGGAGGGCGAGGCGGTTGCCGAACAGGTAGCTGCTCGGGTGCATGGAGAAGCCGAGCACCTTGTCGCTGAAGAAGGTGAAGTTGTTGCGCCAGAGCGGTTGGGCGATCGGGCCGTCTTCGTGCATGATCTGCTCCAGGCGCGACATCACCTGCCGGCGCTTGTCGAGATCCAGCGTGCCGCCGGCCTGCACCAGCAGATCGTCGAATTCCTTGTTGGAGTAACTGCTTTCGTTCCAGGCGGCACCGGTGCGGTAGCCGAGTTCGAGCACCATGAGGCCGAGCGGGCGATGGTACCAGATGGTACAACCGAACGGCACCTTGGTCCACACGTCCCAATATTCGGCGCCGGGCATGACGTTCAGTTTCACGTCGACGCCGATGGCTTTCCATTGCTCGATGGCGGCCTGGCACTCGGCGGCGTTCCATTGCGGGTCGGCGGGGACATAGAGGGTGGTGGTGAAGCCGTTGGGGTGGCCGGCGTCGGCGAGCAGTTGCTTCGCGGCGGCGACGTCCTGTCCCATCGGCGCGACCTGGCCGTAGTCGGGCTGCGCCGGGGAGACATGGGTGTGATCGCCGGGCTGGCCGAGACCGCGGAGGGCGACTTCCATCACCTGGGGGCTGTTGATGGCGAGACGCATCGCCTTGCGGATGCGGGGATCGTCGAACGGCTTCTCGGTGACCTTCATGCGCAGGACGGCGGTTTCGGCGGTGGGAATCTGGTACAGCTTGAGGCCGGGCAGGGCTTTCAGCGCGGCGTATTGCAGCGGATCGGCGCTGACGAGACCGTGGACCTGGTGCGAGGCGAGGGCGGCGATCGAGGCGGCGGGATCGTCGCCCATGTCGACGAATTCGAGTTGGTCGAGGTAGGCGGGATTGCCCCAATAGCCGGGATGTGATTTCAGGCGGGCGGATTTGCCCATGTCGAAGCCGGTCAGCTCGAACGGGCCGGTGCCCTGGGCGCCGACGGCGAAGACGCCGTTTTCTTCCGGGTACAGCATGGCGGCGGGGTAGTGGAACAGGTGCTCGGGCACGGAGACCTGCGGCGATTTGCAGTTCAGCCGGACGGTGTGGTCATCGACTTTCTCGATGGCGTTGGCGTCCCACAGGACCAGCGTGGTCTTGGGCTTGCCTTTGGCGTCTACGCCATCCGGTTTTTCCTGCAACAAATAGCCGGCGACCAGGCCGGCGAAGGACGAGCCGGTTGCCGGGTCGCACAGGTTCTTGAGGTTCCAGACGACATGATCGGCGGTGAAGTCCTGGCCGTTGTGCCACTTGACGCCCTTGCGGACCGACAGGGTCCAGGTCTTGAGGTCGGGGCTGACGGACCAGGAGTCGAGGAGATAGGGATGGGTGACGTTATGCTCGTCGGTGAGGGTGAGGTACTCGACGACCTGGCGGCTGACGTTGCTGTCGTAGGCGCCCCATGAATAGGTGTGGGGGGTCTTGATGTCCTTGACGCGGTTGCCGACGCGTAGAGTGCCGCCCTTGGGCATGGTGTCGGCGCGGGCGCTGCGGGTCGGGGCAGTGCCGCCGGCGAACGCATAGGCGGCGGGCGCGGATAGTCCCAACAGGGTAGCGTAGCGCAGGAATTCGCGGCGATCGATGCGGCCTTCGGCGAACTGGCGTTTGATTAGGTCGATGTTGGGGTCGGGTGTTTCGTTGGTCATGATGGAGGTCTCCCTGGGGGGTCTTTTCGTTTGTGGGGATCGGGTGTTGGGGAATGGATTGGGGGTGGTTTCGGGGGGTACTGGTTCGGGCTGTGGGGTTGGCGAGGGGGCCTGTCGGGGGGGCTGGAGGGGTGCGTTGATGGCCGGGACAAGCCTGGACAAGCCCGGCCATGACGGGTTTGGCCGGCCGTGACGGGGTTGGCGGCCGTGACGGGGGTGGGCAAGGGTCAGGTCAGTTCGCGGCGGACGAGGGCGGCGCCGGCGGCGAGGGCTTTCAGCTTGCCGAAGGCGACGGCACGCGGCAGGTATTTCATGCCACAGTCGGGGGCGGGAACCAGCCGATCCGGCGAGACGTAGCGCAGGCCGGCGCGGATGCGGTCGGCGATGGTTTCATCGGTTTCCACATCGGTGCTGCCGAGATCCAGCACGCCCAGCAGGATCGTTTTGCCAGAGAGATCGCGCAGCACGCCGAGATCGAGCCGGGGTTGGGCGGCCTCGATCGAGATCTGGCGGGCCGCGCAATCGGCGAGCTGCGGCAGGAAGCTGTACGCGGTCGGCTTTTCCTGCACGACGGCGGCGTAGCCGAAGCAGAGATGCACGATGGTCGGGCCCTCGATCCCTTCGAGCGCGCGGTTGATTGCGGCGAGGCCCCAGTCGGTGGCTTTTTCCGGCGCGGTGCGCACCCAGGGCTCGTCGAGCTGCACGACATCCACGCCGGCGGCTTTCAGGTCGCGCAGCTCGGCGTTGACGGCGACGGCGTAGTCCATCGCCAGCTCCGCCTCGTCGCGGTAGAACGCGTTCTGCGCCTGCTGCGACAAGGTGAACGGGCCGGGCAGGGTGATCTTGGTCGGGCGATCGGTGTTGCGCAGCAGAAATTCGGCGTCGCGGACTTCCACCGGGCCGGTGCGGCGGATGCGTCCGGTGACGCGGGGAACCGCGGTGACTCGGTCGCCGCGGCGGACCTCACCGGGATGGTCGGAATCGACACCGTCCAGCGCCAGGGCGAAGCGGTTGGAGTAGCTTTCGCGCCGTATCTCGCCATCGGTAACGATGTCGATGCCGGCACGCTCCATGTCGCGGATGGCGAGGATGGTGGCGTCGTCCTGGGCGGCTTCCAGCCACTGGCTCCGGGATGCGCCAGATATCGTGCGCGTGGGTGCGCGGCACGCCATGCGCGTGCAGGGTGGAACGATCGACCAGCCAGTCGGGCTGCGGATAGCTGCCGACGACGGTGGTGGGCAGCAGGTGCGTGGGGTAGGTCATGGCGGGTGCGCTGCGCGTCAGTGCAGATGCCGCGCCCAGAGCGCGAAGATCTTGTCCCATGTCGCCTCGGCGGCCAGCGGATCGTAGGTCTGCCGTTCCGCGAAGCAGAAGCCGTGATGCGTGCCGGGATAGATTTCCAGCGTGTGCGTGGTGCCGGCGGCTGCCAATGCCGATTTGAGCGTGGGGATGACGTTCGCCGGGACCGACTGGTCATGCTCGGCGAAGGCGTAATAGAGCTCGCCCTGCACGTCCTTGAGCAGCTTGTGGGGTGAGTCGTCTTCCTCGGTGACGACGCCGACGCCGTACAGCGAGGCGGCGGCGCGCATGCGGTGCGGGAATTTCGCGGCGACGGCGGTGATGTAGCGGCCGCTCATGCAATGGCCGACGCAGCCGACCGGGCCGGGTTTTACGCCGTCCTGCGCATCGAGGAAGCCGAGCATCGCGGCGGTGTCGTCGTTGACGTGCTCGATGGAGAGGCTGTTCATCGAGGCGCGGATGACGGCGGACATGGCATCGTCGCGGCGGGGGATGTCGAAGCGGACGGTGCCGAGGCGGTAATACATGTCGGGGAGCAGGCAGGCGTAGCCGTGTTTGGCAATTCGCCGGCACATGTTGCGGAGCTCTTCGCGGGTGCCGGGGGCGTCCATGTAGAAGATGATGCCGGGGTGACTGCCGGAGCCGTCCGGCCTGGCCAGGAAGCTGGGCATCCGGCCGTGCTTGGTCGTGACGATCACGTCCTGTTCGATCATGTCCGGCTCCCCCCTGTGTTCGCGGCGTGGCAGACGGATACCATGACCGGTGGGGGCAAGCTATCCGGCGGGACAGGTTTGCGGGTAGCTTGTCGGCATGGGCGCCGGTGACGCGTCGGCGCTTGCGGCGGGGCGGGAGGAGCGTGTGAGCAAGATCAATGGTGCCACTCTGATGGCGCGCAGCCTGAAGCAGCAGGGCGTACAATACATGTTCGGGATTGTCGGGTTTCCGGTGGGCCCGATCGCGGTGGCGGCGCAGGAAGCCGGGATCACCTATATCGGCATGCGCAACGAGCAGTCGGCTTCGTATGCCGCGCAGGCGGCGGGGTATCTGACCGGACGTCCGGGCGCGTGCCTGGTGGTTTCAGGCCCGGGCGTGGTGCATGGTCTCGCCGGACTGGCGAACGCGCAGCAGAATTGCTGGCCGATGATCTTGATCGGCGGTGCCTCGGCCACGCAGCAGAACGCGATGGGGGCGTTCCAGGAGGAGCGGCAGGTGCAGATCGCGTCGCCGTTCTGCAAGTTCGCGCATGCGGTGGAGCATGTGCATCGCATTCCGTTCTATGTGGAGCTGGCGGTGCGGCAATCGATCTACGGGCGTCCCGGGGCCTGCTATCTGGATATGCCGGATGATATCATCCTGGGCGAAGTGGAGGAGGAGAAGGTCGTTGCGGCGGCAACGGTGAAGGACCCGCCGCGCATGCAGGCGATGCCGGCGGATATCGATAGCGCGCTGAACGCGCTGGAATCGGCGGAACGGCCGCTGGTGATCGTGGGCAAGGGCATGGCGTGGTCGCGCGCGGAGGATGAGGTGCGCGCGTTCATCGAGCGCACGCAACTGCCGTTCCTGGCGTCGCCGATGGGCAAGGGCGTGCTGGACGACACGCACGCGTTGTCGGTGGGTGCGGCACGCAGCCACGCGCTGCAGCATGCCGATGTGATCCTGCTGATGGGCGCGCGGCTGAACTGGATCATGCATTTCGGGCTGCCGCCGCGGTTCGGGAAGCACGTGCGGATCGTGCAGCTTGATATCGCGGCGGAGGCGATCGGCAACAACGTGCCGGCGGAGGTTGCGCTGGTGGGTGACGGGAAGGCGATCGTCGGGCAACTGAACAAGGCGCTGGAGAGCCGGCAATGGTTCTATCCGGCGGATACCGCGTGGCGCGGGGCGATCGCGGAGAAGGCAGCGGCGAACGCGCGGCAGATCCAGCCGATGATCGAGGATAAATCGGCACCGACGAATTACTACCGGGCGCTGAAGGATATCCGCGCATGGGTGCCGGACAACGCGGTGATCGTGGGTGAGGGCGCCAACACGATGGATATCGGGCGGACGCAACTTCCCAATGCGCATCCGCGGTTGCGGCTGGATGCCGGCAGCTATGGCACGATGGGGGTCGGGATGGGCTTCGCCATCGCCGCCGCGGTGGTGCATCCGGATCGGCCGGTGATCTCCGTGTGCGGCGATTCCGCGATCGGATTTTCCGGGATGGAGATGGAGACGGCATGCCGGCACCGGCTGCCGATCAAGGTGGTGGTGCTGAACAATGGCGGCATCGGCAGTGGCATCGCGGAGTTTCCGAAAGACGCGCCGCTGCCGCCGCGGGTGCTGACGATCGGCGCGCGCTATGACCTGGTGATGGAGGCGTTCGGCGGCCGCGGGTTCTACGTGGAGGACCCGCGCGACCTGCGCCGGGCGTTGGCCGAGGCGATGGAATTCGACGGGCCGGCGCTGGTCAATGTGAGGCTGCATCATGCGGCGGGGCGCAAGCCGCAGCAGTTCGGGTGGCACACGAGCTGAGCGGCGTCAGCTTCATGCCGAGGGAGTGAGACGCCGAGGGAGTGAGACAAATGAGCGGTTCTGGTGGTGGTCCTCGCTATCGGGGGGTGTTTCCGGTCGTTCCCACCATTTTCCACGAGCAGGGTGGGCTCGATTTGGCGGGGCAGCGGCGGGCGGTCGATTTCATGATCGACGCCGGATCGAACGGGCTGGCGATCCTGGCGAATTATTCGGAGCAGTTCGTGCTTTCCGACGAGGAGCGCGAGTTGCTGACCGGCGATATCCTGCGGCATGTTGGCGGACGGGTGCCGGTGATCGTGACGACGACGCATTTCAGCTCTCGCGTGTGCGCCGAGCGGAGCCGGCGGGCGCAAGACCTGGGCGCGGCGATGGTGATGGCGATGCCGCCGTATCACGGCGCCACCATTCGCGTCACCGAGCCGGCGATTTTCGCATTCTTCCGGGCGGTTTCAGATGCGATTACCGTGCCCATCATGATCCAGGACGCGCCGGTGAGCGGGACACCGCTGTCGGCCGCGCTGCTGGCGCGGATGGCGCGGGAGATCGCCCAGGTGGGGTATTTCAAGATCGAATCGGCGGGCGCGGCGGCCAAGCTGCGCGAGCTGATCCGGCTGGGTGGCGAGGCGGTGGAGGGGCCGTGGGACGGCGAGGAAGGCATCACGCTGATGGCCGACCTGGATGCGGGCGCGAATGGCAGCATGACCGGCGGCGGTTACCCGGATGCGTTCCGGCGCATCCTGGACGATCACGCGGCGGGGCGGCGCGAGGCGGCGGTGGCCTTGTATGAGCGCTGGCTGCCGCTGATCAATTACGAGAACCGGCAGTGCGGCTTGCTGGCGTGCAAGGCACTGATGAAAGAGGGTGGGGTGATCGCCTGCGATGCGCCGCGGGCCCCGCTGGTGCCGCTGCATCCGGAGGCGCGGGCGGGGCTGATCGAGATCGCGCGGCGGCTGGACCCGGTGGTGCTGCGCTGGGGGCGGTGATCCGGGCCGCGCGCCCGCACTCCCGGGGGGTGGGGTGATGGCGGCGTGCGTACTGGCCGATCCGTGTGTGCAACCCCTCCCCTGGCCCCTCCCGCAAGGGGAGGGGGATACGGGGGGATTACAGGTCGAAGGCGCGGCTGAATGCGTCGGCGGCGGATGGGTGCTTCCAGGGTGCCGGGCCGTCGGGGGAGGAAAAGGCGCGCAGCAGCGGGACGTTGTGCAGAGTGAGTTTGTAGCCGTGTGTCTCCACGCCCAGCTCCCGCAACGAGGCGAGGGCGCGCGACAAACTTTCTTGCCCGCAGCCCAGCTTTCCGGCTAGCAGACCCTTGCGGAACGGCAGGTGGACATCGACCGTGTCGGCGTTGGTGCCCTCGGCCAGCGACAGCAGGTAGCAGCCTAGGCGCTGGGCGATCTTGCGGACCTTGAGGTCCACGATCTGCCGGTTGGCGGCGGCGATATCCGCCGAGGCGGCCCGCAGGAAGGTGCCCGCCAGGGCCGGATAGGTCGCCGTAAGGGCACGCAGCGGCGCGGCCTGGATCGCCATGACGTCGGATTGGGTCAGGGTTTGTGCGCTGATCGGGCAGGTCTGGCCCAGGATGGCGCTGGCGAGCGTGATTCCGGCGATCGGTTCGACGATGTCGATGATGGCCGGATCGCCCTGCGGTCCTGCCTGGCTCAGCGCGACCTGTCCGTGCAGGAGCCAATGCACCAGCTCCGGTGTGACGCCCTGGCGGCAGAAGATCGTATCGGCGGTCAGTTCGACAACGCGACTAATCCCGGCGACTTGCGCGAGAAGAGTGCGATCGAGAGACTCGATGCCCGGGAAGATGGCAATCAGCCAGTCATAGAGCTGCATTTTGGTAACCCGGGCCCCACGTTGATCGAGGTGGTTCTGTTGCGACCGGTACGCTTGTAGCGCGGGAGACGCCGGAACACAATTGCTGGAGCGGTTTCACTCTGGGTGGACCGGCTGGGGCTCATATTTGGCGAGCAATTTCATTAGTCTAATATCGGACCGCGTTGAGGATGACTTATCGTGCGATGTTGCCGGGAGCAACGTGAAGCGCACGCGCGGCGCGGTGGGCGACAAAGTCATGGATGGCCGGGACAAGCCGGACAAGCCCGGCCATGACGGGGGGGCGCGGGAAGAGGGGAATGGGGACGGGGGGGCGCCGCGCGGACGCTAGCGTGAGCGTACCAGCCGGTTGCGATTTCTCGCGACGATCGATGCGCTGATCAGAAGATAGGCGGCGATGCGGGCAAGATAGACCCAGGATCTCGATTCCTCGGAGATATCCACCAGCGCGCTGAACGGCGGCAACATCAATAGCCAGAAGGCACCGGCAAAGGCGAGGAACAGCCGATCCCTCGAGCGTATCCACAGGCGCAGGAAGCCAACTCCGCACAGGGCAAACCCGAATGCGATTGCGCCTGACATGAACAGCAACACGTTTTCGAACACTATTCCGGTTCCCATATGAAACCGTACAGCATGACCGCCACGCCGGCCAGGGCCACGATACCGCGATAGAGGCGCAGGTCGACGTTTGGCAGCATCACCACGTCAACGAACAGCAGCAGATTGTTCAGGCTGAGGAACACGAAGCAGAGCGCGCCGCAGAGCAGCAACAGCCGCCGCGACCGGTGATAGCCGCGGATCAACAGCGCCATGCAGGCGAGGCTCGTCAGCAGGCTGACGATATATACTGTTTGGGCGAACATCCACATGGAGATTTCAGCGATGTTGCGGCCGCCGGAGCAGCGCGGCGGCCGGGATTGCGCTCAGCCCTCCCCGGTGGGAGCCGCTAGCGCAGCGGCGAGAAGGCGGCTGGGACGACCAGCATGTTCTCCTGCTTCACCATGAGGCCGGGCGGCGAGCCTTTCGGCGGCCAGACGCCGCTTTCCACGGCGTGGGCGCGGATGCGCGCGCGTTCGGCGGCGTCCTTGTAGGCCCAGATGTGCACCCACTTGTTCAGGGCACCGAACTCGGAATACCAGCAGCCCACCAGCGGTGACAGTTTCACGCGTCCCTCGATCGCGGCGCTCCAGCGCTCGATCTGGCCGGGAATCGCGCCGGGGACGAGCGTGTAGCTGCGGATCTCATACAGCCCGCCCAGTTGGCGCGGTTCAAGCGGCGGCGAGAACGGCGCGGGGATGTAGATCTCGCTTTGCAGCGACACGCAGAATTCACCGATCTTCGGCGCCCACTGGCCGGATTTGGTGGCCTCGGCGCGAATGCGCGTGCGCTCTTCAAAGGTTTCGTACGGCCAGACATGAATGACACGATTAAGCGGCCCGACCTCGGTGTGCCAGAAGGCGGCGAGCGGGGAAAGCTTCGCACGCGCGGGCAGCGCCTCGCCGAAGCGCTTCTCCACCTCTGGCAGAGTTCCTGGCCGCAGGTCGTAGCTGCGCATTTCAATGATCATCGGCGCGTCCTCCGTGATTGTTCGATCGCGACGGTAAGCATATGGCAGCGTGCGTCAACCCGGCGGATTCACCCCGGCGGATTCACCAAATGGCAGGCCACGTGGTGACCGGGCGCGGGCTCGGTCAGCAGGGGTTCCTGCTCGCGGCAGACCGGCATCACGTACGGGCAGCGGGTGTGGAACCGGCAGCCGGGGGGTGGGTGCAGCGCGCTGGGGATGTCGCCGGACAGGCGGGCGCGGGCGGCGCGCCGCTGCACGCGATCGGCCGGGTGCATTGCCGGCACGGCGGCGATCAGCGCCTGCGTGTACGGATGCAGCGGCGTTGCATAGAGCATGTGCTTGTCGGCGGTCTCGACGATCTTGCCGAGATACATCACCGCGACCCGGGTGGCGATGTGCTTCACCACGCCGAGATCGTGGGCAATGAAAAGATAGGTCAGGCCGAGCTCATGCTGCAGATCGACCAGCAGGTTGACGATCTGCGCCTGCACCGACACATCGAGCGCCGAGACCGGCTCGTCGCAGACGACGAAGCTGCGGATGCAGCGCGAGCGCGCGGCCGATGCCGATGCGCTGACGCTGACCGCCGGAAAATTCGTGCGGGTAGCGTTCTCGCACACGCACCGGCAGTCCGACCAGGTCCAGCATGCGGGCGACCGTCTGCCGTGCATCGGCGCCGCCGGCACCGTGGATTTGCAGCGGCTCGGCGATGATCTGCTCCACCGACATGCGCGGGTTCAGGGCGCCATAGGGGTCCTGGAAGATGATCTGCATGGCGCGACGTTTTTCGCGCAGCGCCTTGCCGCCGAGCGTGGTGATGTCTTCGCCGTCGAAGCGGATGGCGCCGGCGGTGAGTTCGATCAGCCGGATCAGGAGCCGGCCGAGAGTGGATTTGCCGCAGCCTGATTCGCCGACCAGTGCCAGCGTTTCGCCACGGGTGATGGCGATTGAAACCTCATCGACCGCGCGCAATGCGAGGTGGTGGCGGCCGCAGCAGCGAGCCGGCCTGCACCGGGTAATGCTTGGAGATGCGCGTGGCCTCGACCAGCGGCGTCATGCGCCGATCAGTTCCGGCAGGCGGATGCAGGCGGCTGCATGGTTTGGGCCGCCTGATTCGAGCGTGGGGATTGCGGCGCTGCAGGCCGGGATGGCGTGCGGGCAGCGCGGCGCAAAACGGCAGCCGGGCGGGCGGTGGTGCGGATCGGGCAAGGTGCCCGGGATGGCGAGAAGCCGCTCGCGCGCATCGGCCATGGAGGGCACGCAGGCGAGCAGCCCGCGGGTGTAGGGATGCAGCGGGCGGTCGAACAGCAGGCTGACGGGGGAGTGTTCGACGATGCGGCCGGCGTACATCACCAGCACGCGGTCGGCGGTTTCCGCCACCACGCCCATGTTGTGGGTGATGATGATGATGGCCATGCCGAGCTCGTCGCGCAGATCGAGCAGCAGGTCGAGAATCTGCGCCTGGATGGTGACGTCGAGCGCGGTGGTGGGCTCGTCGGCGATCAGCAGGCGCGGGCGGCAGGCCAGCGCCATGGCGATCATCACCCGCTGGCGCTGGCCGCCGGAGAGCTGGTGCGGATAATCGTCCATGCGACGGGCGGCGGAGGGGATGCCGACCTTCTCCAGCATTTCCAGGGCGCGGGCGCGGAGGGCGGCGGGGCCGAGGCGTTCGTGTGCGCGGATGGTCTCGGTGATCTGGTTGCCGATGGTGAAGACCGGATTGAGCGAGGTCATCGGCTCCTGGAAGATCATCGCCATGCCGGGGCCGCGCAGGCGCTGCATTTTCGCGTCGGAGAGCCGGGTGATGGAATCGCCACGGAAGCGGATATCGCCGGCGACGACGCGGGCGGGGGGACGGGGGAGCAGGCCCATGACGGTGAGGGCGGTGACGCTTTTGCCGCTGCCGGATTCGCCGACGATGCCGAGGATCTCGCCTTCGTTCACCGAGAAGGTGATGTCCTCGATGGCGTTGATCTCACCGCTGCCGGTGGCGAAGGCGGTGGTGAGGTTGGTGACTTCGAGAAGACTCATGCGGCGGGTTCGCGTGGTGGGTGGAAAGGAAGCTGCACCGCAGAGGCGCAGAGACGCAGAGGGGTGTTGAGGTTGTTGGCGGCGTGCGTGCGTGCCTCGGTGTCTGCGTGGTGAGGTTCTTGGATCATTGCTGGATGCGCAGCCTTGGGTCGAGCACGTCGCGCAGGCCGTCGCCGAGCATGTTGAGGCCGAGGACGGTGATCATCAGGGCGGCGCCGGGGATGGCGATGATCCAGGGCGCGTCGGTCATGTACTGGCGGCCGTCCGCCATGATGTTGCCCCAGGTGGGGGTCGGCGGCACCGCGCCGACGCCGAGGAAGCTGAGCGTGGCCTCGGTGAGCACCGCATAGGCGAACAGGAAACTGAGCTGCACGATGAGCGGTGCCATGGCGTTGGGCAGGATGTGACGGCGCAGGATGCGCCAATGGCCGGCGCCGGCGGCGACGGCTGCCTGCACATATTCCATTTCGCGCAGCACGATCACCGAGGAGCGCACGATGCGGGCGGTGCGCGGCGTGTAGACGATGCCAAGCGCGATGATCACGTCGCCGATCGAGGGACCGAGCACGGCGGTGATGGCGATCGCCAGCAGGATGGCGGGGAATGCCATCAAGGCGTCGTTCACTCGCATCACGACGTTGTCGATGCGGCGGAAATAGCCGGAGGCGGCGCCGATCGCGGTGCCGAGGGTGGCGTTGATCGCCACCACGCTGATGCCGATCAGCATGGAGAGCTGCGCGCCGTAGATGACGCGCGACCACAGGCTGCGACCGAAATTATCGGTGCCGAACGGATGCGCCCAGCTCGGCGGCTGGAAGGTCTGGCGCATCGACAGTTTATTGGGATCGATCGGCGCGATCCAGGGCGCCAGCACGGCGGCCAGCAGGATGATTGCGAACAGCGCCAGGCCGGTCACGAATAGCCGGTGATGCAACAGGCGTTGCAGGGCGACGGCGGCGGGATGGCGGCGGGCCGGATCCGGCGATTCCGCAAGGACGGTGGCGGCGATGGCGATATCAGGCGGCATCGTAGCGCACTCGCGGATCAAGAAACGCGTACAGCACATCGACGCCGATATTCACCAGCACCAGCAGCGCGGTGACGATCAGCAGTCCTCCCTGCACCATCGGGTAGTCGCGGTTGAGCACCGCCTGGGTCAGCAACTGGCCCATGCCGGGGATGGAGAACAGCGTCTCGGTGACGACCGAGCCGGAGATCAGCAGGCTGACGATGATGCCGATGACGGTTACGATGGGGATCAGCGCGTTGCTGAGTGCGTGCTTGATGACGATCTTGCGGCGCGGGAGGCCCTTGGCCTTCGCGGTGCGGATATAATCCTGGCGCAGCACCTCCAGCATGGTGGAGCGGGTGATGCGGGCCAGCAGACCGATCAACAGCAGCGCGAGCGAGACGGCCGGCAGCGTCATGCAGACGAACCAGCCCCATGGGTCGTCGGCGAAGCGCGACGTAGCCACCGGTCGGCACCCAGCCGAGATCGACGGCAAAGACGATGATCATCAGCAGGCCGAGATAGAAATTCGGCACCGAGATGCCGAACATGGCGAACACCATCGCCGCCTGGTCGATCCAGGTGTTCTGCTTAAGGGCGGCGATGATGCCGGACGCGAGGCCGAGTATGAGGGTGATGACGAGGGCGTAGGCCGACAGTCCGATGGTGACCGGCAGGCGGACGGCAACGGCGTACAGCACCGGCTGGCCGAGCAGCAACGAGGTGCCGAGGTCGCCATGCAGCAGGTTGGCGTACCAATGCACAAGCTGGCTGGCCAGCGGCTTGTCGAGGCCGAGATTGTGACGGATCTGAGCGATCTGGTCCGGCGTGGCGGTAATGCCGGCAATCGCCGCGGCGGGATCGCCGGGAATCATGTGGATCATGCCGAAGGTGATGAGGGTCACGATCAGCAGGATGGGAACCGCACTTCCCAGGCGACGGATCAGGACCAGGATCATCCGCGGCTTACCGGTGGTTGGCGGGAGGTAGCCGCGGGAAGCGCGCTGCCGCTCATCGCCGCATCACTTCGCGAACCACACGTTGTAGAGCCGCGGAATACGGAACGGCACGAACCCATCGACGTTGGCGCGCACCGCCTGCACCTTGGTCAGCGACCCGAACGGCAAGGCGTAGACCTGGTCCAGCGTATATTTCTGCATCTCGCCGAACACCTTGTCGCGCTCCTGATCGGTGGGCACGGAGTTCATTTCGTTCCATAGCTTCAAGATTTCTGGATCGCCCTTGTTGCCCGGCGGCCGATACACCGGGACCGGCTGCGCGAAGAACACCATGGTGGCGAGCGCGCCGAGCGCCGGTTGCGTGCCCCAGCCGGTGAAGAAGAAGTTCCAGCCGGTGCTGTCGTTGTTGGAGATCTGTACCGAGGTCGGCCAGTCCGTGACCTTCAACTGCGCATTGATGCCGACCGCCTTCAACTGCTCCGCCATGACCAGCGCCGAGTTGTACATCGGCGGGTAGTCCTTGTCGGTCAGCAGCACCACTGGCTCGTTCTTGTAGCCGGACTGCGCCAGATATTTCTTTGCCAGGGCCGGGTCATGCAGGTTGTAGGTGTCCTTGCCGGCGTCGCTGTAGTCGGGCTGGTTCGGATACTGATAGCCGACGTTCAGGCTGTAATTGCCGTCGCTCGCCGCCTGCATGATATCGTCCATGTTCAGCGCCGCCTGCACCGCCTTGCGGAACATCAGGTTGTCGGTCGGCGGCGCGCCGGTATTCGGCGTGGCGATCTGGATCCACCAATTCTTCAGCGGCAGCAGCTTGATGTTCTTGTCCTTCTTCAGCTCGTCCACGGATTTTGTCGGCACATCTTCCACGCCCTGCAGCTCGCCCGTGCGCAGTCCGGCGACGCGCGCGCCCGGCTCGGTCACGATGCGGAAGGTCACGGTATCGAAGCAGGCCTGCTTGTAGCCGCCGAAGCCGGTCTTCTGCTCGAAATGCGTGTTAGGGACGTAGCCGTCGAAACGTTTCAGCTTCACGTAGCTGCCCGGGACCGACTGCACCAGCTCGTAGGGGCCGGTGCCGACCGGCTTGAGCTGCATCGCCGGTACGTCCTTGTCCTCGGCGGGGATGATCACGATCGGGACGCTGAAGGAACTCAGCAGGGTGAGGAAGGTCGGCTGCACCTTCTTCATGTGGACCACGAAGGTATCGGGGTCCGGCGCGTCCCAGTGATCGACATTCTGGAAGGTGCTGCGCTCCAGGCCGACTTTGTTGTAGCGGTCGAACGACGCGACGACATCGGCCGAGGTCATCGGCTTGCCGTTCTGGAAATGCACGCCCTGGCGCAGCTTGAACGTGTACGTCATGTGGTCCGGCGATTCCGTTACGGAATCGGCAAGATCGGGGATGGGGTGGTTGTTCTCGTCGCGCGTCATCAAGGCTTCGTAGATGTTCATGGCGATGTTGCGCGTCGAGATCGTTGCCGACGTCATCTGGTCGAGGCTGTTGACGTTGGCTTCCTGGCCGAACACGAAATCGCCGCCCGTGTGCGGGCATTTGAACGGCGCGGCCGCGAGCGGCCCTGCGATCAGCGTGATCCCGGCCGCCAGGCCGAAGCCGCCCAGGCTTCTGCGTCGCATGGTGAAACTCCCTTTTTTCCTGCCGCTTCTTTAGCCTGTGTTCGAGGCTGTGTTCCGTTGGGCCGCTTCGCGGCTGACGGGCAGGGTGCGAAGGCTGGGCGGTCGCGTCAAGGCTGGTCGCGGCCAAATACGTCCCGCGTGGCGGCGAGTATCTCGTCCGACAAGGCGGGGTCGTCGACCGCGCGGGCAAGGGTCATGGCGCCGATCAGCGCGGCCAGCGTGGCGATCGCGCGTTTTCGCCGGGTGTTGGTCGATCCGGATGTGATCAAACGGCTGAGCCCGTCGAGCCGGGCGCGCACGTGCGCCGTGAGGACATGGCGCACGCTGGGGCCCTGGCGCGCCAGGTCGGCGCCAAGGGCGGCGACGGCGCAGCCTTTCGCACAGCGGTCGCGATGGCGGGGGGAGAGGTAGTCGGCCACCAGGTCGCGCAGGTTTGCGCAGCGGCTTTGGCGTTCGTCGCCGCGTTGCAGCGCGTGCGTGAGGGCCTGGGCGGCGAGATCGTCCTTGGAGGCGAAGTGGCCGTAGAATCCGCCATGGGTCAGGCCGGCTTCCTGCATGATGGCGTCGATGCCGACACCGTCGAAGCCGTTTTCGCGGAATAGCTGGGAGGCGGCGTCGATGATGCGTTCGCGGTTCTCGGCGGCTTTTTCCCGGGTGACGCGCATGGGGGATGCATCCTGTCGGAGGATATGGGCTTGACAGGATATATGACGTGCATCATTAAAGTCGGCAATAAGATGATGGTCGTCATCTAATGGCGGAGTGTAGCAACGATGGAAACAGCTCTGATCACCGGTGCGTCGTCGGGCATCGGCGCGACCTATGCGGACCGGCTGGCCCGGCGCGGCCACGACCTTGTGCTGGTGGCGCGCGACAGGCAGCGGCTGGAGGCGCTGGCCACCCGGTTGCGTGCGCAGACCGGGGTGGCGGTGGACGTGCTGCCGGCTGATCTGACCGATGCGGCGGAGCTGGCGCGCGTGGAGGCACGGCTGCGGCAGGACGAGCGGATCGGCGTGCTGGTGAACAATGCAGGGGCGGCGGGGGCAGGGGGGTTCACGGAGCCTGATCTCGATGCGCAGGAGCGGCTGATCCGGCTGAACGTGACCGCGGTGACGCGGCTGGCCGGCGCCGTGGTGCCACGCTTCCTTGCGCGCGGGCAGGGCGCGATCATCAACATCACTTCGGTGCTGGCGGTGGCGCCGGAGGTGTTTCCTGGCATCTATCCGGCCACCAAGGCGTTCGTGCTGGTGTTCTCGCAGTCGTTGCAGACCGAACTGGGGCCGCGCGGCATTTACGTGCAGGCGGTGCTGCCGAGCGCGACGCGGACCGAGATCTGGGAGCGCTCGGGCCGCGATGCGAACGCGATACCGGGCATGATGGAGGTGGGCGAACTGGTCGATGCCGCACTGGTCGGGTTCGATCGCCGCGAGCCGGTTACCATTCCGTCACTGCCGGATGTGGGGCAGTGGGAGGCGTTTGCCGCCGCGCGGAAGGCGATGCTGCCGAACTTCCGCCAGCAGCACGCGGCGGCGCGATATCAGGCGTAGCGGGAAAGGCCAGGGGCTCTGCCCCTGGACCCCGGCAAAGGCTGTGCCTTTGCAATCCATCCGTTTGGGTTGGGTGTGGGGGTGGGTGCCTACGCGGGCGTTACCAGCAGCGAGGTAGGCACCCACCCCCACACCCAACCCAAGTAGCGGGTTCCAAGGGCATTGCCCTTGGCGGGGTGCAGGGGCGGAGCCCCGCGTCTTCTTGCTTCACCCGCGGCGGTTGGAGGTTTCATGCGTATTCTGGTGGTGGGCGCCGGTGCGATCGGCGGTTACTTCGGCGGACGGTTGCTGGAAGCGGGGCGCGACGTGACGTTCCTGGTACGCCCGGAGCGGGCGCGGCGGCTGAAGGAGACGGGGTTGTCGATCCGGTCCCGGCTCGGGGATGTCGATCTGCCGGCCCCGACGATGACGGCCGACGCACTGCACGCGCCGTTCGACCTGGTGCTGTTGAGTTGCAAGGCATACGACCTGGAGGGCGCGATGGAGTCGTTCGCGCCGGCGGTGGGCGCGGACACCGCGATCCTGCCGCTGCTGAATGGCATGCGGCATCTCGATCTGCTGGAACAGCAATTCGACCGTGGCGCGGTGCTGGGCGGGCAATGCCTGATCTCCGTTACGCTGGATGCGGATGGGCGCGTGCTGCATCTGAACGACAGCCACAGCGTTTCGTTTGGCGAGCGCGATGGGGCGGATTTCGGAGCGGGTGCGGGCAATCGCGGCGGCTCTGTCGGGCGCGCGGTTCGAGGCGCGGGCAAGCCGCGAGATCGTGCAGGAGATGTGGGAGAAATGGGTGTTCATCGCGACCGGCGCGGGGATTACCTGCCTGATGCGGGCGGCGGTCGGCGATATCGTCGCGGCGGGGGCGGGGGACCTGGCGACCGGGCTGCTGGATGAGTGCGCGGCGGTGGCGGCGCGTGCCGGCTATCCGCCGCGCGAGGCGGCGTTGCAGCGCAGCCGGACTGTGTTTACCGCCGCCGGCTCGGGGTTGACCGCGTCGATGCTGCGGGACGTCGAGCGTGGCGCGCGGACGGAGGCGGATCACGTGCTGGGCGACCTGCTGCGGCGCGGTGGAGAACTGGCGGGTCCACGATCGCTGCTGCGCATTGCGTACGCGCAGCTTTGTGCCTACGAATCTCGGCGGGCGCGGGAGAGCCGGGCGTCCTGACCGGTGGTTTCTGTCATGGGTTATCGGATTGCCGGAGCGCTTGTCTTACTGGGGCTGACGTTGGGGTCGGGGAGTGCCTGGGCGCAGGTGTGCCGGCCGGGTCAGACCGACGATGCGACGCGGCCGGTACCGCGCTCGCTGGCGCCGGCGGTGATCGCCACGTTCGGCGTGCACATGAACGCCGATGAGGTGATGCGGAACGGCGTGATCCGCTGCGAGCAGGGGCGGGTGATGGCGTGCCTGGTGGGCGCCAACCTCAATTGCGGCAGGGCGGAGGTGAGCCGGGTTAATCAAGGCGCGATGGCGTGGTGCCGCGAGCACGGTGACGCGGAGTCCGTGCCGGCCTACGTGGCCGGACACGAGACGATATACGCGTGGCGGTGCCACGGCGGGCACGCGGTGGTCGCCGGCCATCCGCTGCACGCTGATACGTATGGTTTCGTGGCGGAGAACTGGCGGCCGGTCGGCGGGTTGATCAGGCCTCGGTTACGCGGCGCATGAAGGCACGGTCCTCGACCAGGATGGCGCCGCTTTCTTCCACGCGGCGCGCGGCCTCGACGCCGCCCGGGTCGGCCGCCAGCCTGGCGCGATAGGTTTCATAGGCGCCGAGGTCGGGGAAATCGATCAGGCCGAGCGCCTGGTTGGTCGGGCCGGCCAGTTTCGTCGGCAGATGATAGGTGACAGCGGTGCCGCCGCAGCGCTCGATCGGGGCGCGGAGCGCACGCGCATAGGTTTCGAACGCGGCGAGCTTGCTGGGGTCGATCGTGTAGCGGATGCAGAGAGTGATCATGCCGGTGTCTCCTGAAAGGGTGCGGCGGCGGCATAGCAGGTTCGGCGCGGGGGGTGTTTCGGCGACGGACGAAGTGTTTGTGGTCCGAGGGGTTCCGTTTGATACTACGCGGCCGGGCGCGCCGTCAGGGTGGGCCTTGGGCTGGCATGCGGCAGGAATTCAACGCAGAGGCGCAGAGATTCACGGAGAGGTTCCGCAATCTCCGGGGTGGGTGGGTGATTGGCCGAACGGGCGAAGTTTTCGCGGGCTTTGCCGGCGGTGACAGTGGCGGTTCCCCGTCGCGCAATTAGGCGCTGGTCAGGCGGCTGCGACGCGGTGTCTTCTTAGTCCCCATTGGCGCGCGATGAGGAAGCCGATCACGGTCAGGTTTGCCAGGTTGAACAGCACACCGGCGCCGAAGGCGGGCGTGTAGTAGCCGAAGCGATCGTACAGCATGCCGGCGAACCAGCTTCCGAAGGCCATGCCGCTCATGCCGGTGAACAGGAACAGTGGCACGCGCCAGGATGCCTCGGCGGATGGGAACAGGTCGCGGGTGGCTACCACATAGGCCGGGATGATGCCGGAGAAGCCCAGCCCGAAGGCGGCGGCGATGGCGAACAACGCGGCCTCGTTCTGCGTCGTCATGAAGGCGGCGATTGCCAGCGCCTGGCAAGCCGAGCCGGCGAAGACCGTGCGCAGGCCGCCGAAGCGGTCGGCGAAGGCGCCCCAAAACTGGCGGCTGACGAAGGCGGCGCCCAGGAGCACGGACAGCATCGCCGCGCCGTCGCCGGAGGAAATGCCGAGATCGCCGCAGAATGCCACCAGATGCGAGTTTGGCATGGCCATGGGAACGCAGCACAGGAAGCTGGCCAGGCACAGCAGTGCCTGCACGGCGTTGGGCGGCAGGCCCAGCACGCGTCGGCGGTGGCGGGTGATGCGGGTTTGCACGGGGCCGCGCAGCACCGGTTCCGGCGGGGGTGGCAGGAACCAGAAGGCGAGCGGCAGGATCACCACCAGGACCACGCCGGCGTAGGCGAGCATGGTCGCCTGCCAGCCGACGGAGGCCATCATCCGCTCGAACAGGAAGGGCCAGATCACGCCGGCAATGTACTGGCCGGAGGAGATCAGCGCGATCGCGGTGCCGCGACGGCGGTCGAACCAGCGGCTGACATAGGTGACCAGCGGCGGATAGAGCGCGCCATTGCCGATGAGCCCGATCAGCAGCCCGTGGCCGATGAAGATCGCCAGGATCGATCCGGTGGCGGACAGCGCGAGGCCGGCGGCCATCATGGTGGCGCCGATCAGGGCGGTGAGCCGCATGCCGATGCGGTCGGCGAGGCGGCCCATGATGATTCCGCCCAGGCCGGTGCCGACCCAGACGAAGGCTCCGGCGAGGGCGAGCACCGAGCGGTCGGTGCCAAGGTCGGCCTGCATCGTTTTGAGGCCGACTATCACGATCAGCGGGGCGCCGTAGGAGATGGAGAGGATGGCCAGGGTGATGCTGGCGGCGAGCCAGGAGGCGCGGCCCTCGATGCTGCGGGGCGCATGGCGGCTGGCCCGGCATGAAGCGGCCGCAAATCGTCGGGCATCTGTTTCCTCCCACGCGGGCGAGAGCGGAGCGGGGGTGAGTGGGGGTCGGCGCTCTGCCCCGGGCCAGCGTCTGGCGGCCGATCATGCCCGACCGGCGGGTATGCCGCCAGGGACGGGAGCGTGCTAAATCAGCCGTGGCGGGTTGCGGGCGCTGCGCGACACCCGCTCGACCGACGGTGTTCTCGTCTGGCAGGTCGCGATAGAGCACGAGGAGGTACACCATAGGATAGCACGGTTCGTCGCGCGTACCCGGGAACGCGACCGTGTCACTCGAGAGCTAGTTTAGGGCCGCAATGGGTGGATTTCAGGCGGTCCGTTTATGAGAGGGAGACATGGCACGCGGACACTGGGGTTTGTCCGGGTCTGGCCGATGACGGTCTCGCGGGTTCGAGTCGAAACGCGGTGGAAACCGGAGGCTCAAAAGAGTGGCACCCGCGGCCGCTTCCATCCAGCATCCCGAGCGAAGTCACCGTGCACGGCGCCGGCTGTCATCCCCCGCGGCGCACACTACACAAATTTGGACATCTCGATATCATGTGGCACTGCACCCAGGGAGAGCGCTATGTCTGAGATATCCGCAGCAGAAGACAAAGGTCGCTATAAAGGGGTGCGCCTAGTCCATTTCGAAGTCGAACGTCTCTTCGACGAGTTCACCTATTCCATACCGATGTGCCTAAATCATCGGGTCACAGCTATCACCGCTCCCAACGGTGCAGGAAAGACACTGTGCCTTAGGCTGATTAGCGCTCTGTTTGAACAAAAGTGGAGCACTTTCTCCAGCCAAAGATTTGCTCATCTCATATACAGATTTACCGACGGAACAGAAGTGAAGGTAGCTCAGGCTCAGCCGGCGGGCGCGGATCGTAGCGAGAAGCAACGGCCGAAAATCATCTTGACCATTAACGACACCTACGGTCCTGCGGAAGATTGGACGATAAAAGCGATTGATCCTCGGCGTGTGCCAGTAGCTGTTGATCGCTATCTGCCCTTCTTGACCAGAAGAGGGCCAGAGGTTTGGACGCACGACTTGACCGGCGAAACATATTCTCTGCAAGAGGTTCTTGATGATTTCGGAGGTCGGCTGCCTGAGCCATTCAAGGATCAGTGGTACAGAGCGATACCCGACCGCCTCAAGGCGCTAGTCGGTGAGATTGACTGTCATTTGATCAGAATTCAGCGCCTTCTTATTCTTCGAGATCAAGCAAGAGATCTTGCTTACTACACTCCATCGCCACGACGACCTTCCTCGACGCTCGCGATCTCGCGCAAGGCGCAAAAGCTTAAGGACATCATCGCTTCGGATTTTGGCAATTACGCTACGCTTTCGCAGTCGCTCGACCGATCTTTCCCTCGGCGCGTAATTAACAATGCAAGTAGGGAACCATACGACGATCTTGAAGAGCGGCTTCAGGACCTGGACCGCAGACGCACCGAACTGATGAACGCTGGTATCTTAGACACGGAAACGGAGGAGCCAGTCGCCCTTCCCGAGGGAGGTGAACTCGATAAGTCAATGGCTCAAATCCTCAGCATTTATGCTGACGATAACGATCGTAAACTATCATCTCTGTCTAGTCTCTTGAGAAGAATTACGTTGTTTAAGGAGTTGATTGACGAACGATTTACTACAAAAGACGTCAGAACGAACCGGGCGAATGGTATTGAGGTCACATATCAGAATCGAAAAGTTCCTATTGAGGCACTCTCTTCCGGCGAGCAACATCAGTTGGTGCTCTTTTTCGAGCTCCTGTTCGAGATAAAAGAGAATGCACTAATCTTAATTGATGAACCAGAACTTTCTCTTCACGTCGCATGGCAGAAGAAGTTTGTTGGCGATCTAATGAAAATTATCGATCTCAACAAATTCGATGTAATACTCGCCACGCATTCGCCCCAATTGATTAGCCGCTGGACCGACCTGGTGGTTGAGCTCGGGAATATTTACGACGATGACGATTTGGATGGCGAGGTTGGCCGGGCATGATCACCGTCACAAGCTTGATGGATGGCCACGACATTGCACAGCAGATCAGAATGGAACGCCAAGCCCTCAAGAGGGTCTCGTTTTTGCTTTTGGAAGGCGACACGGACATAAAGAGGTTCGAGCGCTACGTGGATGAGGGTGCGTGCTCTCTCGTCAATTGCTACGGACGAGGGAACGCGATTGAAGCGACTGAACTGCTCTATGAGGATGGGTTCGCCGGAACACTCGCTGTTGTCGATGCAGATTTCGACCGGATTGCCGGCAGCCTAAAAGAGCACGAAGGCATCGCCTACTCCGAAAAGCACGACCTCGATTTGGATTGGTCTAAACCGGCCATCGTTGGTCGATACCTGTCAGAGGTGGGCGACAAATCGAAATATTCAGCTCACGGTTCGGCATCAGATATAATCGAGAAAATTATGACGGGCCTGAAGCCTATTTCCATTGCGCGCTTCCTCAATCATAGAGGGCAAATAAACCTTAAGTTGTCTGGTGTAAATGCGGCCAGGTGCTTGAAAGATTTTTGCGTAGATATCGATCAGTATGTCGCGCTTGTCTTCGAGGGGCGCGTTGTTCCCCAAAAGAAGAGAGATGATTTAAAGTCAAAGATAGTTTCCAATCTGAGCAGAACATATGACCTCTGGCAGCTAACCAACGGTCACGATTTCTATTGTGCCCTCGGGGCGTGCCTTCAAAATGTATTAGGCTCACGCGCTCCAGCCCAAACTTGGGGAAAAGAAGTTGAAGTGCACCTACGTTTAGCATGCGACGAATCTGAGTTCAAAGCGATGACGATTTACGCGGCCATTCGTAACTGGACACAGGAGAACGCCCCTTTTCGAATCCTCCGATCGCACCTGGTGTGAGGGCTCACTAACTCGCTTTGAATGTCGGATTGTCTTGCGGCGTGGTTCGGAGGTGATCGTAGATGCGAGTCGTGCCGATGTCAGTCCTGGATTTCGCGACGTGATTGCGAATCATTTCCGGACCCATTTTCAAGACACCAAGTAAGCCGCCGGCGTGTCCGGAGTGGACACAAACCGGCCCATGGCGACTGTCGCGGAGTGTCCGCAGTCGGGATCGAAGACCGAACGTCGAGCCTCTGGCTTGGGTCGGGAGCGGCCCTAGAGGGCAGGCGTCCCAATTAAACTATTTCCGATGGCAGGCCGAAGCGGGTGTGCAGCCGGGCCAACACCGCTTCGGCATCCAGGCCCGGCCCGCTGTCCATCCCCTCCTGCACCAGGCGGCGCAGTTCGTTCGAGGGGCGTTCGGCGATTTTACGGTCAAGAGGCTGTTCGGGCCGGGTGTCCGGGGCTCTCGTTGGTGGTGTGTAAAGTCGTGGATGGGCGGGACGGGTGCGTTGATGGCCGGGACAAGCCCGGCCATGACGTGGAGGATGGGTGGCCGGCTTTCGCTGCTTTCGCCGGGCGTCACGGTGGCCGGGTTCGCCGGCCATGACGGCGTTGCTTTGGTCACGCACTTTGCTGATCCATGGATGGAAGCTCGGGGAAGCGTTCCTGGATTGCCTGGTAGGCCTGTTCGATGGCGCGGGGGCCGTCGGGGAGATCGGAGGATGCGTTGAACACGGCGTCGAGCAGGCGGTGCTTCAGGTAGAAGCGCCATTGCACCGGGGTCTGGGACAGGATGCGGGTCAGGGCGTCGTAGCGGTCGGCGGTCATGAGCTGTTCGTAGGCGGCGCGGCCGGGGCCTGGGGTGAAATGGTGCCCGTTCGGCTGCTGGCGGAGGCGGGCGCGAAGCGAGGCGGTGGCCTCGGTGTCGATGCCGCCTTCGTGGATGGCGACGCCGTAGCGTTCGCGGGCCGCGGCGGCGGAGACGAAGCCGCCGCGCACGTCGCGGAGCACGCGATCGGGCTCGCGGTCCCAGGCGGGGCCGTAGCCGCCGCCGCCGGGGCCGTGCACGCGCAGGATGTCGCCGGGATCGAGGGTGACGACGTCGGTGTTGCCGAGTTCTTGCGCGTTGTTCGTGTCCGGGTTGCGGGTGAAACGAGAGCTGGCGCCGGCGTCTCCGCCACGGATGCCCCAGGCGGCGAAGCGGCTGCGATCTCGGTTGCGCGCGGTGACCACGGTGTTGGGGGCGAATACCTGGAATTCCATCAGCGTGCCGCAGCCGCCGCGCAAGCGGCCGGGGCCGCCGGAGTCCGGTACCAGCCCGTAGCGGCGCATATGGATCGGCACTTCCGACTCGATGATTTCCACCGGGGTGTTGCGTAAGAAACAAGTGTTGGCGCCGGATCCTTCCGTGCCGTCCACCGTGGCGCTGCCGCCGGCGCCGCCGCCCACCGGGCCGATCGAGGCGATCACGCCGCGATTGTCGCGCGTGCGCGTGTTGACGTTGATGATCGCCAGGCCGCCGGCGGGGCTGGCGGCGAGCCGCTCCGGCACCGCCAGGGAGAATGCGCCGAAGGTGACTTGCATCAGCGTCAGGCAGGTGAGGCTGCGCATGCCGACCGCGGCGGGGTGTTGCGGGTTCAGCATGGTGCCTTCGGGCAGGATGCAGCGGCAGATGCGCAGGATGCCGGCATTGAGGATCAGGCGCGGATCGAGCGTGTAGAGCACGTAAACGAGCCCGACTGTCGCCAGCACGTGGCGTTCGCGCCCGCCGGTCGGGATGTTCAGCGACGAGTGCACCTGCGGATCGGTGCCGGTGTAGTCCATCACCAGAGAGTCGCCGCGTACGCGCACGGTGAGGGCGATGCGCAGCGGGTAGCCGCCGGCGGAGTCCTCGTCGGCGTATTCGTCGAAGAAGTAATCACCGTCGGGGATGGCGCGGACGATGGCGCGGGCCTGTGCCTCGGCGTAGTCCATCAGTGCTTGCATGCCGTGGGTCAGGGCATCGACGCCGAGGCGGGCGATCATTTCGTGGATTTTGCGCTCGCCGGTGTTGACGGAGGCGATCTGGGCGAAGAGATCGCCCATGTTCTGCTCCGGCGCGCGGACATTCAGGCGCAGCAGGTTCAGCAGTTTTTCATCCAGCTTGCCTTGGTCCATCAGCTTGGAGGGCGGGATGCGGATGCCTTCCTGGTGGATTTCGGTCAGCGTGCGCGACAGGCTGGCGGGCACCGCGCCGCCCATGTCGGTGTTGTGGATGTGGCCGGCGACGAAGCAGACGATGCGGCCCTGGTGGAAGACAGGTTTCCAGATGTGGATGTCGGGCGTGTGGGTGGCGACGAAGCCGCTATAGACGTCGTTGGTGATGCAGATATCGCCTTCGCGGTAGTCGTCGATACGGGCGATCGCGGGGCCGTAGTCGAGGCCGACATACCAGGTGGCGCCTAGGGTTTTCGGCGAGGCGAAGGTAAGGCCCTCGGGCGTCAGCAGGCCGCAGGAGAAGTCCTCGGTTTCCTTCACGAAGGTGGAGTGGGCGGTGCGCATCAGCGTGTAGGCCATCGCTTCCGCGGCGGCGGCGCAATAGTTGGCGAAGATCTGCAGTGCGGCTCCGTCGGCGGTCATCAGGTCGGCCCTTCAGTTCGCGGCGTGGATGTGCAGGTTGCCGTAGGTGTCGATATCGGTGGTGAAGCCGGGCAGCACGCAGGTGGTGCAGTCGGACTGGGTGACGATTGCCGGGCCGGGGAAGCCGGGGCCGGCGCGGAGGGTGGCGCGGTCGTAGAGCGGAACGGGATGCCAGCCGCCGCCGAGCCAGACCTGCGCCTGGGCGAAGGGCACCGGAGGGGCGTCACCACGGGCGATGGGTGCGAGTTGCGGTTTGGCGATGGTACCGGCGGCAACCACCCGCAAGGCGACCACCTGCACCACTCCGGCCGGATCGGCGTAGCCATAGACCTGCTCGTGCCGCGCATGGAAGGCGGCGGCGATGGGTTCGATCCGTTTGTCGGCGAACCAGCTTTCTTCGAGCGGGGTCTCGATCTCGAAGGATTGGCCTTTGTAGCGCAGCTCCGCCGAGACCTCGATCGTTACCGGTCCGCGGTAGCCTTGTTCCGTTTGCAGCCATTGTTCGCCGCGTGCACGCAGTTCACGCAGGGCGGCGGCGAGGTCGGGCAGCGCGTCGGGGCGCAGGTCGAGATAGACGGTGCGCACGAAATCGTTCTTCAGGTCCGCGATCAGGCCGCCGAGCGCGCTCAGCACGCCTGGCGTGGTCGGCACCACGACATCCCGCATGCCCAGCTCGTTGGCGATGAAGCAGGCCATCATCGGTCCGGCGCCGCCGAACGGCAGCAAGGAGAAGCTGCGCAGGTCGATGCCGTGGCGGGAGACGACGCCGCTGACGCCGGCGTACATGCCGGAGACGGCGACATCGATGATGGCCGCCGCGGTCTGCTGCACGTCCTGTCCGAGCTGTTTCGCCAGCGTGCCGACGGCGCGATGCGCCGCCTCGCGGTCCACCTTTACCGCGTCGTAGCCGAGCGGCGCGTGGCCGATCCAGCCATTGACCGCGAACGCGTCGGTGACGGTGGGGCGATCGCCGCCGCGTCCGTAGCAGGCCGGGCCGGGTGACGAGCCGGCGCTCTCCGGCCCGATTTTCAGCACGCCGTGCTCATCTACCCAGGCGATCGAGCCGCCGCCATCGCCGATCGAGGTGACCGAGACGGAGGGGATGAAGACCTGGAAGTCGCCGATGAACTCGCCCGTGCCGAACTGCGGCGCGCCGTCCACGATCAGCGCCAGATCGGCGCTGGTGCCGCCGATGTCCAGGCTGACGCAATCCTTCAGTCCGGCCAGCCGCGCGACGTGGCTGGCGCCGATGACGCCGGAAGCGGTGCCGGAGAAGACCATCTGGATGCAGTCGTTCCTGGCCTGGCGCGCACTCATCACGCCGCCATTCGACTTGGTGACCAGCAGTTCCGGCTGCACGCCGATGGAGTGCAGGGCGGTTTGCAGGGAGTCCAGGTAATGCGAGATGCGCGGCTGCACGTAGGCGCTGACGACGGCGGTGATGGTGCGTTCATATTCGCGGATGATCGGCCAGACCTCGGCGGAGCAGAACACCGGAAGGTCGGGTGCCACGCGCTGCACGATCTCGCGCATGCGCTGCTCATGGGCGGCATTGCGCCAGGCGTGCAGGAAGCCGATCACCGCGCCCTCGCAGCCGGCCGCTAGCGCGCGCCGGATCGCCTGTTCCGCCGCGGGCTCGTCGAGCGCTTCCAGCACCGTGCCGTCCGCGCCGATGCGTTCGGCGACGCCGAACACGTGCTCGCGCGGGATCAGCACCGGCGGGCGGCGCGACAGCAGATTGTACATGTCGGCGATCTTCAGCCGCGCCATTTCCAGCACGTCTTCGAAATTGCGCGTGGTGAACAGGGCCAGCCGTGGCCCCTTGCGCTGGATGACCGTGTTCACGCCCACGGTGGTGCCGTGGGTGAAATAGGTGACGTCCTGTGGCCGGATGGCGTGCACCTGGTTGAGCAGGCGCATGCCCTCGATCACCTCCTGGCCGGGCTGATCGGGACGCGAGAACACCTTCATCGGGGCGAGCCGCCCGCTGCCTTCATCGAAGGCCACGAAATCGGTGAACGACCCGCCGATATCGACGCCGATCCGAACTCCCACACCAAACTCCTTTACAGATAGATGCTGCGCACGATCTCATCTTCCGAGATCGCGGCGCTGATGTCGTGGCGCTGCGATACGCGGCCGTCGCGCAGGATCAGGAAGCGGTCCGCCACCGCCAGCGCCAGCCTGATATTCTGCTCGACGATCATCATGGTCACGCCGAGCTGCTTCAGCGCGCGCATGATGGTGGCGATTTCCTCCACGAACACGGGCGCGAGTCCGCCGGAGGGTTCGTCCAGCAACAGGATGCGCGGCTGGCCCATCAGGGCGCGCCCGATCGCGACCATCTGCTGCTCGCCGCCGGACATCAGCCGCACGATCTGCTGGCGGCGTTCGGCCAGGCGCGGGAAGGAGGCATAGACGCGTTCCAGCAACGGCGCCGCCGGGCCGCCGCGCACCCAGCGGCCGAGACGCAGATTTTCCTCGACCGACATGTCCGGGAACAGGTCGCGGGCCTGCGAGACCTGCACGATGCCGTGGCGGAACATCTGGTGCGGCAGGCGCCCGGCAAGCTCCTTCCCGGCAAACCGAATGGAGCCGGACCACGGGCGCACGAAGCCGCTGACGGCGTTCAGGCAGGTGGATTTGCCGCTGCCGTTGGCGCCGAGCAGGGCGACGACCTCGCCGCCGCCGATGGTGAAATCGACGCCGAACAGGATCTGCTTGCGGGTGTAACCGGCGGTGACACCGCTGACCGAGAGCAGGGCGTCAGGCATGGCCGAGATAGGCCTCCAGGACGTTGCGGTCGGTACGCACTTGCTGCGGCGTGCCGTCGGCGACCTTGTGGCCGTAGTTCAGCACCGCCACGCGGTCGGAGATGCCCATCACCAGCTCGATCGCGTGTTCGATGAGCAGAATGCCGATCCGGCGATTGCGCGCGAGATCCCGGATGATGGTGCCGAGCTGTTGGCGCATCGGCGGGGCCAGGCCGACGGCGGGTTCGTCCAGCAGCAGCAGCGGCGGATCGGTGGCCAGCGCGCGCACGATCTCCACCATGCGCTGCTGGCCGCCGGACAAGGAGCCGGCCGGCTGGTCCGCCAGATGCGCGATGTCCATCAGCGCGAGCAGCTCGCGGGCTTTCGCGGTGGCGTCGGATTCCTTGCGCGCCGAGCGCCTGCTGCCCAGCGTGATGCCGCAGAAGCCGCTGCCGATGTGGCTGTGCAGCCCGACCAGCACGTTTTCGAGCGCCGTCAGCTCGTTGAACAAGCCGCCATTCTGGAAGGTGCGGCGCACGCCGCGGGCGGCGATTTCGTGCGGCGTCAGGCCCTGGATCGGCGCGCCGCGCAGCAGCACCTGTCCCGACACCACCGGCACATAGCCGGCGATGGCATTGAACAGGCTGGTCTTGCCGGCGCCGTTCGGACCGATCAGCGCGCAGATCTCGCCGGAATCGACTTGCAGGGATACCTGGTCGACGGCGGTCAGGCCGCCGAAGCGGACACTGAGATCGGTGACTTCGAGCAGCTTCGCCATCTCAGTCGCGGTGGTAGCGGTCGTGGAACACGGGATGCAACCGTGCCAGCAGGCTGGCGATCCCGTTTGGCAGGAACAGAATCACCAGGATGATCAGGACGCCGAACACCAGTTCCTGAGAGCCGGGGAAATTGGCGAAGACCTGCGGCAGCGCGGTAATCACGACGGCGCCGAGGACCGAGCCGAGCAGGCTGCCGAGGCCGCCCACCATGATGATGGCGAACTCCAGGATCAGCTCGGTCAGGTCGAATGAGATCGGGGTCAGATGGCCGACCAGCGCGGCGAACATCGCCCCGCCGATGCCGACGACGAAGCCGCTATAGCCGAAGCACAGCACGATGTAGCGGTTGGTGGGGATGCCCATGGCGGCGGCGGCGGCCTCGTTTCCCTTGATGGCGAGGAAGGCGCGGCCGAAGCGCGAGCGCAGCAGCCGGTCGGTGGCGATGACCACCAGGACGACGAGCGCCAGGAACACGTAGAACTGGCGCCCGGCGGTGCTCAGGTCCCAGCCGAACAGGTTGGCCGGTGGCACCGCCATGCCCATCGATCCGCCGGTGAGGGGTTCCCAGCGGATGTAGATCCAGCGCATCAACTCGCCGAACGCGAGCGTCATGATGGCGAGGTAGAACGCGCGCACGCCGCGCAGGGCCGGCACGCTGGCGGCGCAACCGGCAAGCCCGCCCATGATGCCGGCGGGGATGATCGTGGCCCACCAGGGCCAGCCGGCTTGCAGCATCAATATGCCGGTGGTGTAGGCGCCGATGCCGAACAGCGCGACGTTGGAGAAGGCCAGCAATCCGAGATTGCCGACCACCAGGTTGAAGCCGACCCCCACGGGCACGTACATCAGCATCATGTCGATGACGTATTGCTGGTACTGGTTGAGGAATAGCGGGAGGGGCAGGAGCACGATCGGGAGGAGCCAGAACACCAGGCGCAGCGGTACTGCCCCCGCGCGCGCCATTCGCGGGCGAGGCGACGGCATCATGGGCGCCGTCCCGTCACGGCCCGGCGTTTTCCCGTCGTGGCCGCCCTCCGCCATGGCTGCGCTTGTCGCGGCCACTCATGTGTTCATACCGCGAGACAAAGACGTGGGTGCCCGGGACAAGCCTGGACAAGCCCGGGCATGACGGGTGGGGGCCGGGCGTGACGGGGGAGGCGGGCGTGACGGGGGACGCCGGCGTGACGGGGGACTGGTGTCACACGCGCACGGTGGATTGGCGGCCGAACAGACCGCTGGGGCGTACCAGCAGCACCAGGATGGCGGTCAGGTAAGCGGTGATATCGATGAAGACGGTGCCGACATAGAAACCGAGCACTTTCTGCAAAACGCCGAGCAGCACGCCGCCAATCACCGCGCCGTAGAGCGAGCCGAAGCCGCCCAGCGTCATCGCGGCGAAGCCCTGGATCAGCACCCATTGGCCCATGTCGGGAGTCAACGGGACGATCAAGGCGATCAGCACGCCGCCAACGGCGCCCAGCGCCGCGCCGACGCCCCAGGCGATGGCGTGGAATGCGCGCACATTGATGCCGACCAGTGCCGCCCCGCGTTCGCTTTGGAAGACTGCCTGGGTGACGCGCCCGATCGGCGTTGCGTAGAACACCGCGAACAGCACCAGCAACAACAGCAGGACGAAGCCGGTGATCGCCACATCATCGGTGGTGACGACGACCGAGCCCAGCATGAACACGCCGCGCGGATAGGGCCGCGCCAGGTTGAGGACGTCGTTGCCCCATTCGATGCGCTCGGCGCCGCGGATGGCGAAGCCGACCGCCAGCGCCATCATCGCCAGCGAGAGATGCGGCCGCGCCATGATCGGTTGCAGCAGCAGCCGCTGCATGAGGACGCCGCCGACAAACAGCACGGCGATCGACATCGCCAGTGCGGCGACGAACGGCAGGCCGAAGGCGAGCGAGCCGACGAAGGCGGCGTAGGCGCCGGCCGCGACCATGTCGCCATGGCCGAAATTCACCACCGTGGTGGCGCGGTACACCACCGTCATCGACAGGGCGATCAGGGCGTAGAGCATGCCCGAGGTGATGCCGCTGACGACAAGCTGCGGCAGCATGCCAAGCACGGGTGGGAAGCCGCTGTTGCCTGGGCGGTGCTATGAGCCGCCGCCGAGCGGCTGGCCCCAGGCCTTGTACACCACCTCGTTGCCGTTGGCGTCGAGTCCGACGGCGTACATCTTCTCAACCCCGACATGGTTGTTGGCGGCGAACGTCTCGGTGTCGGCCATCACGCCGGTGTCGAAATCCTTGATGGATTCGATCGCGGCTTCCCATGAGTCGCGTGTCGGATGCGGGCCGGCGCGGCGGAATCCTTCGACGGTAACGATCGCCGCGGGGACGCCGAAATAGTAGAAATTGGTCGGCTCGCCTTGCTTCGGCAACTCGCTTTTCGTCAGGTATTTGACGAAGATATCGTGGAATTCCTTGAGCGGCCCTTCGCCGAGTTTTGCCTTGAACTGATAGGGCTGGAAGAACTTTCCGCGCACGGCGGCCGGGTCGCCGACATCACGGACTGTCTGCTCGAAATCGGCGCCCAGCGCGCCGACGGTGATTGCGTTCACGCCGTAGGTCTGCATCGCGCGCAGGAAGATGACCAGTTCCTGCTGATAGAGGCAGCCCATGACGGCCTGGGCGCCCGACGCCTTGATCTGCAGTGCCTGCGCCGTGGCGTCGGTGGAGCCGCGCTCCATGACCGTGGTGGCAACCACGGTGCCGCCATGCTGCTTGATGTAGTCAGTCGCCGGATCGCAGTAGCCGTGGGCCCAGTCGTTGCTGTGCTCGACCAGCGCGATCTTGGTCACGCCGGGCTTGCTCATGGCGAAGCTGGCCATCGCGTGGCCGGACTGCACGCCGGTGTAAGTGGTATGGAACATGCCGGGAACGGGCGGGGTGGTGATCTTCGGGTTGGCGGAAATGCCGATCCAGGGGATGCCTTCCTTTTCCAGCATCGGCTTGATCGCCATGGCGACGCCGCTGCAGGGACTGCCCATGATCATGAAGACCTTGTCTTCGTAGATGAGCTTCTTGGCGGCGGCGATGCCCTTTGCCTCGTTGCAGGCGGAATCGGCGAACACGGTGACGAACTTGCGGCCGTTCACGCCGCCCTGCGCGTTGATGTAGCGCAAATAGGCTTCGGGTCCGTAATTCAGCGGATCGAACACCGAGCTTTCACCGGAAAACGGTCCGAGCGAGCCGATCTTGATGGTGGTGTCGGTGATGCCCTGCGTGTTGCTGGTTTGCGCGAGCGAGGTGGCGGTGCCGGTCAACCCGGCCAGCACGAGTACCGATGAATGTCCTGACCAAGCGCATCGCCAAGCCTCCTCCGGCCCCGGGAGCATGGAAAGCTCCTCGTCGATCAAATTGAGCGTCGGGCGGGGCCAGCCTGACTGTTCCGGATGTGCCGGGACAGCGCGGAACCGATCCGCCATCGAACTATCGGATTATGCGCGAAGCAGGCGGCGGGCGCAACAGGTCGGCTTACAGTTGTGGCTAGCCGTTGTGGCTTGCCCTTAGGGGCTGGTGGCGATCGGCAGCAGTGCGTGCACCGCGAGCAGCAGCAGGAACAGCACCACGATGATCTGGGCGATGCCGCCGAACAGGCGCAGCGCACCGACGATCAGGACCAAAGCCAGGAGGATGAGGATGACCACGGCGATGCCCGGCGGCACGCCAAGATGAATAAGTTGCGTTCGCACCCACATCTCGATCCACGCCAGTCCGGCGAGTATCAGATCGACGAAGGCTTTGATGGCGTCGAGAAGCTGCACGACGACATTGTCGAACTGGTTCATTGCTCAGCTCCTGATCGCACGCCGCCGCTGCTGGCTTTCGGCCGGCCACAGGACCTTGGCGTCGTAATATTCGGCGAACGCGGGCACGCCTTCCGGCAGGCTGATCCAGGGCAATTTCGAACGCGTGAAGATATGCACGTCGGGCGGCATCTGCTCCGGCCGGTCGAGCGTGCCGACGCGCACGAAGCGCAATTTCGGGCGCCCGCCATAATCGCTCCAGAGCGCGGTCTGGCAGGTGGGACAGCGGTGAATATCGTGCGGGCGGCCGCTGTCGGTGGGCACGGAGACCGGCAGCGGGCTGCCGGACAGCAGGGCGATCCGGTCGGTTTCTATCAGCGCGTTCAGCACGAAGGCGCTGCCGGTCTGGCGCTGGCAGTCGCGACAGTGGCAGCAATGCACGAACATCGGGGGGGAGCCGAGCCGATAGCGCACGGCACCGCAGGCGCAACCGCCATCCAAGGCGTGGGACATTCAGCTCCTCCGGCGGTGGTGGCGGCATGGCGCGGCGCAATCCAAGGGCAGAGCAATCCAAGGATTGGCGCCCTTTATCATGCCGGGGTTCGCGGTGCCACGTACGCCGGGAGGTGCTGCTGTCGGTCAGGCGTGCAGCAAGGCCCGATTGGAGTCCTCGAACAGCCGCCGCGCCTTGTCGGTGTCGTATGGCTGTTCGCGCAACGTCTCGACATCCCACTCGCTGCGTTCCTGGGCGACGAAATCGCCGCCGTACACGTGGATTGCGCCGGTCAGCCGCGGGATCGGGTTTGTTACGGAGTGAATGATATCGGCTCCGAGCGGCGTGCAGTCGCCGCTGCACAGGGAACGCGCGCCCGCTGCCTCGATCTGGCGTTCGGAGTCGGCCGGCAGGCGGCGCCAGAAGATATTGTCCTCGCGTCCGGTATAGACGCCGATGACCGCCCACATCCGGTGGTCGTGCGGCATGATGGTCATGCTCGCGCCCCAGATCACGTTGACGATCGTGACGCGGGGCGAGCGGTACAGGATGTTGAGCCCGGCACGCCGCGGTTCCCCGAGCGTGCGGATGACGCTGTTCGGGTCACGCACGACCTGGGCGACCACCTCACGAACCTCCAGATGGCTGGAGTCCCTGGCGACGGCGTGCTCGCAGTCCTCGAAGAACCGGTCGAGATCGAACATGGTCATGCTCCGGTGGCCTATATACGGAGGGAAACATACCACAGCGAAGGGGGAGAACAGAAGATCCTTTTCCATGATATTTCCGTGCCGTCCGGCCCGTGTGGCGGGGCTTGCGTGAGAGGTCCGAACGGTGGACGCGGCCGCGTTGCGAGCGGAGAACCGGTATTTGCCGCGCCCGCTTTATTTCCGCCCCGCTTTATTTCCGCCCCGCTTTATTTCCGTCGGGGCGCGGGCGTTTTCTCGCGCTCGCGGGCATGCACAAACGCCCGCAGCACAGCGTTCATCCGGGTCTGGTAGCCCGGCCCATGCGACTTGAACCAGCGCAGTACAGATGCATCGATCCGGATATGGATTGACTGCCGCGGCTCGGGCACACCGATCTCAACGGTGGTTTCCCAGCCGTCGGCAAGCGGGCCTTCATCTTCATCCGCCAGCCGCTCCACTTTAGCCTGCGGCATTGCCTCGGCGGCCCTCCAATCGCTACGGCTTTCGTTGCGGGCGCGCATCGCCTCGATCTCGTCAGCCGTAGCGCGCACGATACGTTCGTTCCTCGGCATCCCTTGCTCTCCTGAACGAAATCAACCGTATGGCGTGGCCACGCCCGGTCCAGACCACGGCGTAGAATTTCGTCCTGATTAGACCGGACCGCATTGAGGATGGCCCATCCTGCCGGTGTTGCCCGGAGCAACGTGAAGCGAACGAGCGGCGCTGTGGGCGGCAAAGTCGGGGATAGCCGGGACAAGCCTGGCTTGTCCCGGCCATGACGGAATGGGGCCGGCCATGACGGAAAGGGTCAGCATCAACGCGGGTTTGTGTTAAATCAGCCGTCACAAAACGCAGTCCATCGAACAACAACTGTCCATCGATCAGGTCGAGTTCATGCCGTTCCTAAAAATTCTTGCCCCCAACCGCTTGCGGAACATCGCGTCGCGGGGCCATTCCAGCGCAATTCCGCCGGCCTGATAAACCGGCGGGTGGGACAGGCCAGCAGGAGCGTCGTCGGCGTGCGCGTTTTCACTCAGCTTCCAATGCGGCACTGGCGGGAGGTCGGCGCGGCGGCCCGCGCGGCGGAGGTGGCCGGGTTCGACGCGGTGATGACGATCGAGCTGGGGCATGACGTGTTCGCCCCGCTGGGCTTCGCGGCCCTGGCCACGCAGCGGGTGGAGCTGACCCCCTCGATCGCGGTGGCGTTTCCGCGCAGCCCGACGGTGATGGCAAGCCAGGCCTGGGACCTGCACGCCAATTCCGGCGGTCGGTTCGTGCTTGGGCTGGGCAGCCAGGTGCGCGGCCACAACGAGCGCCGCTTCGGCGTGCCATGGAGCCCGCCGGCGCCGCGGTTGCGCGACTATATCGGCGCGCTGCGGGCGATCTGGCGAGCGTGGGAGACAGGCGGCCGGCTGGATTATCATAGCGCGACCTACACGCTGACGCTGATGACGCCGGATTTTTCGCCCGAGCCGACCGGCCTGCCGATGGTCCCGGTGGCGCTGGCGGCGGTGGGTGGTGCGATGCTGCGGGTGGCGGGGCAGAGCTGCGACGGCGTGCGGCTGCACCCGCTTTGCTCGCGCCGCTATCTGGAACAGGTGTGCCTGCCCAAACTGCTCGAAGGCATGGCGGTGGCCGGCCGGCGCCGGTCCAACTTCGACGTGCATGGCGGCGGGTTCGTTGCAACCGGTGGTGATGGCGCCGCAGTCGAGGCCGCGCTGCGGGCGGTGCGCACGCGGATCGCGTTTTATGCTTCCACCCGCACCTATCTGCCGATTCTGGCGCTGCACGGGCTGGAGGATCTGAACCTGAAGCTGCACCGCATGTCGGTCGAGGGACGCTGGCAGGATATGCCGGCGGAAGTGCCGGACGATGTTGTCCGCGTGTTTGCGGCGGTGGGCACGTACCAGGAGATCGCGCGGGCGATCGAGGTGCGCTTTGGCGGTGTGGCGGATTCCATCACGCTCGATTTTCCCGCCGGGGCGCCGGCCGGGTTGCAGCGGGAGCTGCTGGCGGACATAAGCCGCATCCCGCACCAGTTCGTGGGGTATGATACTAATTGGCCGGGTTGAGCTCGGGTGTTGCTACGAGCGAGGCGGCGGCTGCTGGATTCCCGCCTTCGCGGGAATGACGGGAGGGGGGCGGGAATGACGGGGTGATCGTGCTGCGTGACAGGGTGTGATCCTGCTGCGTGACAGGGTGATCCTGCTGCGTGACGGGGTAATCCTGCTGCGTGACGAAGTCCTTACGGGCGCTGTGCGGCGAGAATCGCGACCCGATAGGCATAGCGCAGGCCAGCGTCTTCGCGGGAGACCGGGACGCCGAGCCGGTCATCCGCGATCGAGGCGGCGAACATCTCGATGATGCGGGCGTCGTCGCCGGGATTGGGGAATGAGCGCGCGAGAAGGTTGGAAACCAGATCACCCAGCTCGTAGAACGCGGCGTCCGGGGCCGGCAGGTCGGCCGTGTGGAACAGCCCCCGCAGTTCCGTCAGGCTGAGGCAGCGCATGTGCGAGGGGTCGCGCAGCTTTTCCAGGCGGTTCCATTCGGCGGCCTTCGCCGGATCCTCCGACGCGTACATGTCGACCACGACGATGCGGCCGCCAGGCGCGCAGACACGGCGCATTTCCCGCAACACGGCGAGCGGGTCGGGAAAATGGTGGAAGGAGAAGCGGGTGGTGACGATGCCGAAGCTGGCGTCGGGATAGGGCAAGGACGCGGCGTCGCCGTGCCGGAAGGTGACGTTGGCGAGCGATTTGCTGGTGGCCAGACCGGCGGCGCGTTCGAGCATCGCCGGGGTCATGTCGATGCCGGTGGCGTGGCGGACATGCGGCGCGAACGCGCAGACAATGATGCCGCCGCCGCAGGCGACATCCAGCATCGCCTGATCCGGAGTGGGGCGCGCGGCCGCGACGATGAGCTGCAGTGCGTTCTCGTCGGTGATGGTGGCGGCGCTGCTGAACGGCACCGCCTGGCGGGTGAACTGGTCGAGGATGAGATCGTGGTGGGTGCTCATGTGCGCGGGCCGCCCGGACAGGTGGGTGGTCATCATAGCAGGCATGCGCGGGTTGATTCTTGAGCGGCCGTTCCAAAATGGTCCGGCCATGGCGAGGCCGCGCGAATTCGATGAAGCCGAGGTGCTGGAGGCTGCGGTCCAGTGCTTCTGGTCGCACGGCTACGAAGCGACCTCCGTGCGCGTGCTGGCTGAGCGGATGGGCCTGACCTGCGCCAGCCTGTACAACGCATTCGGCGACAAGCGGGCGCTGTTTCGGCGCGCACTGGAAACCTATCTGGCCGAATCGCGCGAGCGGATGGCGGTGCTGGAACGCACGCTGGCGCCGAAGGCGGCGATCGCGCGCTATCTGGAGGGCGCGATCGACCGCTCGCTGGCCGATCGGGAACGGCGCGGCTGCATGATGGTGAACTGCACGCTGGAACTCGCGCCGCAGGACGATGAGGTGCGCGACCTGATCTGCCGCCAGCTCGATATTCAGGAAACATTCTTCCGCCGCTGCATCCAGGCCGGCCAGCGCGATGGCAGCATCGCCGATGACGTGCCGGCGGAGGAGCTGGCGCGACATCTGCTGGGTACCTTGATGGGGCTGCGCGTGCTGGCGCGCGCCCGGCCGGACCGCAAGCTGCTTGAGGGGGTGGTCCGCCCCGCCTTGTCACTGCTGGACAAGTCCTGAACGCACAGGAGGAGGTTACAATGGATACGAATATCGTAGAGACGACGCTGACCGGCGTGGAAGGCGAGTTCAACTATCTCGCCGCGATGGCGGAGGAGCCGCACAATTACACCTATGATCCGCCGCCCGGCGTGCCGCGCACCAACACGGTGTACGAGCCGCACCGTCTGTTCGTGCGCAATGCACGGCCGGTCGCGGCGCACGCCTCGCTGGACCGCGAAGGGTTCGCACTGGTTCACCAGGACAGCGCGGTGAAGGATTTCTATAACGAGGACGAGCTGCGGGAGACTTATTATCCCGAAGCGGCGCGGCTGGTTGCCGAGGCCACGGGCGCGGCGCGGGTGATCGTGTTCGATCATACCGTGCGGCGGCGGATCTGGGGTGCGGAGGACCGGAGCGCGGGTACGCCACGGCAGCCGGTCGGGCGCGTGCATAATGATTACACCGAGAAGTCCGCGCCGCAGCGGGTGCGCGACCTGATGGGCGCTGAAGCTGACGAGTTGTTGCGGCGTCGGTTCGAGATCGTCAATGTGTGGCGTCCCATCACCGGGCCGTTGCGCGACGCGCCGCTGGCGGTGTGCGATGCCCGCACGGTCGATCCGGCGGACTGGGTTGCCTCGGCGCTGATCTATCCCGACCGAAGGGGGGAGACGTACGCCATTCATTTCAATCCGGCGCATCATTGGTGGTACGTGCCCGACATGATGCCGAGCGAGGCGCTGCTGCTGAAATGCTTCGATTCGGCGCGTGATGGCCGGGCGCGGATGGCGCCGCATTCGGCGTTCGAGGACCCGACGGCCCCGGCGGACAAGCTGCCGCGCGAAAGCATCGAGCTGCGCACGCTGGTGTTTCATGGGTAGTGGCGGCGGGTACGGGGGCGAAAGTGGTGCTGCATGTGTCGCGCGTTGGATGCCCGGGACAAGCCCGGGCAATGACGGGGGAGCGGGCATGACGGGGGAGCGGGCATGACGGGATGGCGGCAGTTACGGGTGTAACGAAACCCGCACGAAGGTGGCGGCGATGCGGAGTGCGGCCTTGAGTGTGCCCCGTACAGTTCCCGCCACTTTTGAATTTCCGGCGATGCGGCGCCGATAAGGTAGGGGCACCTCCAGGATGCGCAGCCGGGCGCGGGCGGCGCGCATCTGCATCTCCAGATTCCAGCCGTAGGTCAGCTCCCGCATCGGCAGCGCCGCCAGGCAATCGAGGCGGATCGCGCGGAATGCGCTCATGTCGGTGTAGCGGACGCCGCTGACCAGGCCGACGGCGGCGCCGATCAGTCGCCCGGCCAGCACCTGATGCGGGCCCATGCTGCCCGGCTCACGCGGGCCGCGGGTGCGGCTGGCCACGACAAAATCCGCCTGTCCGGCGAGCACCGGCGCGACGAGGCGCCCGGCCAGCTCGGCTGGATCGGCGCCGTCCCCATCCAGGAACAGCACAATTTCGGCACCCAGCGCAGCCGCGCGCGCCGCACCCAGGGCGCAGGCACGACCATAGCCGGAGCGGGGTTCGACCAGCACCTCGGCGCCGGCGGCCTGCGCCTCCCGCACCGTGCCGTCACGGCTGCCGCCATCCACCACGATCACCGCATCGACGATGTCGCGCGGCAACGCTGCCACGGTGGGGCCGATGGCGCCGGCTTCGTTGAGAACGGGGATGATTGCAGCGACGCGTGGCGCCACTCACAGGCTCCAGCGCAACCCGCATCCCTGGCAGGGCCTGGGCGGCGCGTCGCTCAGCAGCGCGGTGCGAAAGCCGCGATAGGCCGGGCTGTTCCAGATGTCCTGCAAGCTCTGCTGGGTGGCGTCGCCGAGCGTGTAGCTGTCGTAGCCGCGCGCGGAGAACGGCGCGATGCAGCAGGGCAAAGCGCGTCCGTGCGCGGTGAAATACATCAGCGACCAGGGGCGCCGGCAGGTGGACCAGGGCTTGTCGTCCTGCGTGCGCTTCAGGCTCAGTCCCGGTTCGGTGGCGCCGGACGCGTCCAGCGCGACGCCAAGCTCGGCACCGATCGCCTGGGCGTCGTCGATGGCCGCCTGTTCCTCGGCGCGGGTCTGCTCGAACAAGGAGGAATCGGGCCGGGCCATGCCGAAGCCCGCATCGTCGAACACCAGTCGTTGCAAATGCACCTCGCGCACGCCGATCGACGCGGCCAGGCGGACGAACTCCGGCAATTGCTGCACGGTTTCCTTCAGGCCGGTCAGCCAGAGGGAGACGCGCGGGTGCGGATAGCCGTGCTCGCGCTGGAAGGCGGTAAACCTGCCCACGTCGCGCACGATGCGGTGGAAGAAATCCTTGCCGCGCACGCGGTGATAACTGGCGCGATCGGCGGCATCCAGAGAGACGCGCAGTTCATCCAGCCCGGAGTCCACCAGCCAGTCGAACTTCTTCGGCGTCATCAAGGTGCCGTTGGTGTTGAACAGCACATAGACGTTGCGCGCCTTCAGGTAGCGGATCATGCGCGGCAGGTCGTGCACCATCATCGGCTCGCCGACACCGTGCAGCACCGCGCGGACCAGGCCGGGAAGCTGATCGACGATGCGGGTGAACAGGTCCCAGTCCATGTCCGCCGGGGGTTCGAGCGTTTCGAACGTGCGCGGACAGGTCTCGCACAACAGGTTGCAGCGGTTGGTCACCTCCAGATAGACGCAGAGCGGCGGTGTCTCCGCCAGGTCGGCGCGCGCGTCGGGGATCGCCTCGAAATAGCGGCGTGGGTCGGTGACCGTGGAGGCGGACATCAGACGCTCCTTTCGATCGCGCCGTTGATCAGTCGTACCGCTAGGTGCCCCAGGGCGCGGCGAGTGGCCGGCGCCAGTCGATCACGGCGAGGGCGATGCACGGGATGAAGACCAGGCTCGGCCAGAAAAAATGCTCGTCCAGCGGATTGAGATAGAGCAGCAACGCGGCGCCGGACAGGTAAATCACGCTGCGCAGCGGGCAGATGCAGCAGGGCAGTGCGAGCCACGGATAATACCACGCATAGTGCGGGCTGAGCACGATGAGGGTCGCCGCAGCGAGCGCGGCGGCGTTGCCGGCCACGCGCACGATATCGCGATGTGGATCGGCTTGCGGCGGCGAGCCGAATGCCACCCATGCCGCGGCCGCCACCAACAGGCCGGCGCCCACCAGCAGGTAAAGCTGCGAAGCGACGGCCGGGAGCGGCAGCAAGTGGCCGAGCCCCGCCAGCAGCCACAGGCCGGTGCCCTGGTTCATGCCTTCCTCCGACGCGTAGCCGGGAAGGAAGCCGAGCACGTCGCGGCCTACGCCGATGTAGCAGGCGTAGAGCAGCAGCATGGTGGCGGCGCACGCCACCGGCATCCGCCAGTCGCGGCGCCGCCACAGCGCCGGCGCCATCGCCGCGGGCAGGAATTTCACCAGGATGGCGGCGCCCAGCAGCGCGCCGGCTAGCGTGTCTCGCCGGCGAGATTGCGCCAGCAGCGCGGCGGCGATCAGGCCGACGGCGAACGCGTCGACATGGCCGTTGCCGGCAAAGGCCCACACGGCCAGCGGGTTCCAGGCGTAGATCAGCACGCGCTCGGTCGGCAGGCCGGCGCCTGCCAGCAGGACGATGATGCAGCCGATCGCCAGCAGCTCGAACCCGACGGCGGCCAGCTTCATCGCGAGGATCGTCGGGCTGATCGCGGCCACCGCGCGGAAGATGAGTTGCGCCATCGGCGGATAGATGGTCCGGGCGTAGGTGGCGCGGTTGACGTGAGGGTAGATCGCGGCGTCGCGCAACGGCGCCAGGACCGGGTCGGCTGGCAGGTAGCGGTACGGGTTGATGCCGGCGTTCTGAACTTTGCCGTCCCAGACGTAACGGAAGACGTCGCTGGACAGGAACGGCGGCGTTGGCAGCGGGATGGCGCGCAGCACCACCGCCACGCCGAGCACCAGCCACACCGCGCCGCGCCGCAGCCGGCGCCGCAGCAGCAGCGCCACCGCGGCGAAATAGACCAGCGCCGCGACGCCCATCAGGCCGACGAACAGCAGGGTGGCGCGTGGTGACGGCAAGGTGATTTCGCCGGGCTCGTGGAGGGCCAGCGCTGCCGCGGTCAGCACGATCAGGGCGGCCCCGAGGCAGGACAGTTGCAACAGTCCGCTATCGGACCGGGCGGCGTCCCGTTCCGCGACCTTGTCCGCGCGCAGTTCCGGCAAGGATGCGTCCGGTGATGCCGCCATCACCACTCCGCTGCGATCCGGGCGACATCCAGTCGCGCGAGGCACGCGGCGGTGGCGGGCGCGTGGAAGGCGCCAGGCGGCGGCGAGCGCAATTCCTGGCGCAACCGGTCAAGCGAATCTCGATCGTCCACATCGTACCACGATGGCAGTTCGATGATGTTCAGCCCCATCGCGCGTGCGCGGTCGCGCGTCTGCGCGGCGACCTGACCGGTGCTCCAGGCAATATCCTCGAACAGTGCCGTGTGCGGCGCCGTCATGCCGAGGAGGTAATAGCCGCCATCCTCCGCCGGGCCGAGCACGACGCATCCGGGGGTTGCCGCGCAAGCGGCAGCGGCACGGCACAGATAATCGGTCGGCAGCGTCGGACTGTCCGAGTTGAGCAGACAGACCGACCCGTATCCGGAGGCGAACAGCGATTGCGCCGCGTGCAGCAGCGATCGCCCGATGCCGGTGACCCGCGGCGTCCCGGCGAGCGTTCCATCGGCGAGCACCAAGCTGGTTCCGGATGCCAGCATGCCGTCGAACAGCGCCTCGGATCCCGCCGGAGCATAGGCAATCGCCCCGGCGACGGGCGCACGCCGCGCGGCCAGGGCGATGTTTTCGGTGGTGTCGCGCAGAAAGGCGGCGCTGAGGGCGGCGGCACTCGCGGCGTCCAGCGGCGGCACCAGGCGTGTCTTGGTGCGGCCGGGCCGCGGTGCCTTCGCCATCACGGCGATGGCGGCGATGCCCTGGCGTCCGACATTCCGCACCCGTCAGCTCCCGCTGAACCAGTTATATCCGCGATCGGTCCAGAACCCGCGTGGCTGCTGGTTCGTCACGTATAGCGTGGTGACGAATTTCGGGTTCTTGAAGCCCAACTTGGTGGGGACGCGGATTTTGAAAGGGTAGCCGTGGGTAATCGGCAGGATTTCGTCCGCGAGCCTGAACGCCATGAGCGTCTGCGGGTGCAACGCACTGGGCATATCCATCCCCTCGTAATAGCCGTCGGCGCATTCGAAACCGACATATTTCGCTGTGGTGTCCGCGCCGATGCGTTCCAGGAACGTGCGCAACGGCGTTCCGCTCCATTTGCCGATCATGCTCCATCCTTCCACGCAGACATGGCGCGTGACCTGGGATTCCTGCGGCAGCGCATGAAGCTGTTCAACCGTCCAGGGCCGCTTGTCGGCAATCAGGCCGGCAAGTTGCAAACGGTATGTGGCGGCATCAAGCCGTGGCGCCTGGGTCGGCGAGTACCAGGCGTTGTAGCGGAAATCCTTGACTGCAAGCCGTTCGGGGAAGGTCGGCGCGAGGCGCGTGGGGCTGAACAACGCCGCCTGCACCTTGTCGTTCCAGCGGGAGAAGGCGGCCAGCATGCTCTGCACCGGGTCGCTGTCACTGACATCGCAGCCGGTCAGCAGCGACAATGCGCCGAGGCTGAAGCCGTTGCGCACGAGGCCGCGCCGTTGCAGGCGGATCATGTGTGATCTCCGTGATGAATGGGCGCGGAGGCGTGTCCCACCAGCATTGCCAGCAGCGTCTTCGGGACCAGAGCGACCAATGTCAGATGCACGACGACGAACAGGGCGAGCGCCGACATGAAGATGAAATGCACCAGCCGCGCGCCCTGGAAACCGCCGAACAGCGCGGTCAGCGGCGCAAGCTGCACCGGCTTCCAGATCGCCAGTCCCGACAGCAGCATCATGACGAGGGCGAACAGCACGCCCCAGTAGAACGCCTTCTGGACGGCGTTGTAGGTGCCGAGCGAATGGGCGAGGCGGAAGCGGGCGGCGGCGATGAAATCTCGCCGGAAGGAACGGGGCGTCAGCGGCAGCCAGTCGCGGCTGAAATGACCGGAGAACAGGCCGTAGCAGGCGAGCAGCAGCAGCGCGCCGAAGAACAGCCAGATGGCCGCGAGATGCCACGCGATGGCGGTGGCGACGCCGGGATCGTTGTGGCGCGCGAGCGCGACATCGACATTGCCGCCGAGCGTTGCCCATTGCGGAAAACGGAACGGGAAGATCGGCGAGGCGTTGTAGATGCGCCAGCCGCTGCCGATCAGTATCAGCACGGCGATGGCGAGCAGCCAGTGCGCGATGCGCAGGATCAGCGGATGGCGGATCTCATCGCGCTCGATGACGGGAGCCGGGCGGACTGCGGTGGCGATATCGGATGCGTTCATGCCATCGGCTCCAGCCCGCAGGCGTGCAGTCGCGCGGCGGCATCCGGGTCGCGCAGGAACGCCATGAAGCTTTGTGCATTGCGGCTGCGGGTCACCACGCTGATGGCCGCGCTGTAGCTGATGGTCTGGTCCGGCAGTTCGGCCAGGATGGAAAGGCCGGAGCCTGGCTGCGCCTCGGTCCGATAGAGCAGCCCGATAGGTGCGGCGCGGGTGCGCAGCAGAAATCCCACTTCCTCGGTGTCGATCGCGCCGGCCAGCTTAAACGGGAACGGCGGCGTCAGCCCGAGCGCGGCCAGCACCGCCGCGCTGTCGATGGTGGTGCCGGTTGTCGGGTCCGGCAAGGCGACCGGACCGGTGCCGATCCGGCGCAGCAGGTGCAGCGGGTCCGATAATCGTTGCGCGCCGCCTTCCAGGGTGGCGAACACCAGCCTGTCCCGCCCCAGCGGGATACGCGTGTCCGGGCGGATCAAGCCGCGCCGCGCGGCCGCGTCCATCGCCGCGGACTGGGTGATCAGCACGTCGTTCTGGGTGATGCGCTCGATCTGCGCCAGCATGAGGGTCGGCGCGGCGCAGAACAGATTTATCGGCGCCTGGCTGCGGGCGGTGAACAACTCTCCAGTTCGGCGGACGGCACCGCGCAGGGCCTTGTCGCAATAGACGACGACGTTCGGGGCGGTGCTGGGATCCGCATGCGCCGAGGCGGCAAGCCCACTGACGGCGACCGCCAGCAGCGAGGCGCGTCCGAGGTCGCGACGCCCAGGATTCATGGTTTGCCTCCGCGGTGATCTGCTGGCAAAGCTTGCCAGGAAGGGCCACGTTTTGTCCGATGCTTTTCGCTCATGGATACCATAACTTGACCTGCATACGCTCTCGGCCCTGGTTTCTTCCGTGCGTCCGCGGATTTTCCGGCGCGTTATGTCGGGGCGCTGTCGGGGCCGGGGATTGGCGCTTGTAACCGTTTATCGGCGGGCGGGACTGATCGTAAGAGAGGCACGGGACGCGGATCGGATGGAACGGAGACAGCGGACGCGACGTCGCGTTCTGGCACCCTGGCGCGATCGGCAGGGGCGGTTTTCCTGGTTGAAAGCCGTCACCTTGGCAGGTTGCATCGCGCCTGGCGCCGTGGTGGCGTTTTGGCTCGCGACCGACGCGTTCAGCGCGCGGCCCATCCATACCGCACTGCAATGGATCGGGCTGTGGACGGTGCGGTTCATCCTGATCGCTCTGGCGATCACCCCGTCGGCGACCGTGCTGGACTGGCCGAAAATCCTGCTGGTGCGGCGGATGGTCGGGGTGACTGCCTGCGTGTATGTGGTGTCGCATTTTTCGCTGTATGTGGCGGACGAGAATTTCCACCTGCTGACGGTTGCATCTGAAATCGTCCGGCGATTCTACCTGACCATCGGGTTCGTCGCGCTGCTGGGGCTGACGGCGCTGGCGATAACCTCCACCGACGCGATGATGCGGCGCATGGGGCGTGGCTGGAAACGGCTGCACCGGTGCGTGTATGGCATCGGCGTGCTGGCGCTGCTGCATTATTTCATCCAGTCGAAGGCCAATGTCAGCGAGCCGGTGGTGTTTGCCGGGCTGTTCCTGTGGCTGATGATGTGGCGCCTGCTGCCGGTGGGATGGCGGCGGCGTATCGCGGTCTATCCGGTGCTGGCGATCGTCGCCGCGCTGCTCGCGGCCGGCGTGGAATTCGCCTGGTACGCGGTGGCCACCCATATCAGTCCGTGGCGCGTGCTGGCCGCCAGCGAGACGCTGCGCTACGGGCTGCGGCCGGCGCATTGGGTGCTGATCGCGACGCTCGCCATCGGCGCCATCGCGCTGGTGCGGCGAATCACCCGCAATCCCAGGGCCTTGCTGCGGGGGCAGCGCGCCGACGCCCGCGCTTAGCGGAGCGCTTCAAACGGACGCGACCTTGAGGTAGAGAGCGTTCAGTGACGCTGTCCGACGAGTCGGCCGCAAGCGTTCACGCTGCCAGCGAGCAGACGGGGGAAACGCATGAAGATCGCCACCGATGACCGGCTGGTCGGTTGGTCCGCCGAAATCATCCTGAGCCCGTGCTGACAGGATCGGGGCAGCGGAGGAACGGGATGCGGTTTCACGGGCTTCTCGGCGCATGCATGATGCTGGCTGGCGTGGTGGTGGGGCCTTTGACCGTCGCGGCATCGGAGCTGTGCCCGGACGAGATGGCGCAGCCGCAGCTTCCGACCGATCCGGAGGCGTGTGCGCGCCTGCTGCCGGCGGTGCGCTCGCCGCATTCGCTGCCGCTGAATGTCTATGAACAGAAGCTTGGCGATTATCTGCGGGGATTCTGCTATCGCGATCCGGCCAGCGGCTGGAAAACCGACAAGACCGTGCGCGACACCGGGCCGTTCATCGCGACGCTGGCGAATGGCAAATGGAGCGGCACGTATTACGGCACGCATGCACCGGTGATCGTGTGGTACTCGCCTGAAATGTATCGGTGGTTGCAGGCCAATCGTCCGATTGACCGGCCGCCGCCGGCGTCGCCGGTACCGGTGCCGGACGGCGCCGTGATGGTGAAGGAGATGTACAGCCTGGCCCCGGCATCGTCGTGCCGCGGCATCGATCCGTTGTATCTGAAACCGGAAACCCAGGGCGTCGCCGTGATGGTGCGCGACAGCGCGGGATCGCGTGACGGGTGGTTCTGGGGCTGGTTCGGCTGGTCCGACTGGCAGCCCGACTGGCCGGCGCAACCCGGCAGCCCGCTGACGATGATGGGTTTCGGCCAATATTGCACCAACTGCCATGCCTCCGCGCGGGACAACGATACGTTTGCGGCGCTGAACAACATCAAGGGCGAGCCTGGCACGTTCCTGTCTTTTCTCAGCCAGGATTTCTTCCGCACGCAGTCCGACCAGGTGCACGTGCATTTCGCGCCGATGCTGCAGTTGCACGCCCGGCTGGCCGCGGAGAACCGGGCCGCGTCCGCACTGCCGGCGCTGCGGAAGCTGCCGGTCGATGCGGAGGCGCTGACCAGTCTGCACCTGCATGCGGTGCAGACTGCCGCGGATGCCATGCTGGAGATGCCGTCCCAGACCTATGACAGTGTTTGGGTGAAGCCCGGCGGACCGACCGCGGCAAGCGCTTTCGTTACATCCGACCAGTGTCTCGGGTGCCATACGTCGGGCGGCACCGGCCTGCAATATCCGATGACGGTTCCGGCCGGCGACAAGATGCTGAACCTGTCGCCCTATGGCACCTGGCGGACCAGCCCGATGGGCCTTGCCGGGCGTGATCCGGTGTTTTTTGCTCAGCTCGCCAGCGAAGCCGATACGTTCCACCCGGAATTTTCCGCGGCCGCCCAGGAGACATGTCTGGGGTGCCACGGCGTGATGGGCGAGCGGCAATTCCACATCGATCACGCCGACGCAGCGGCGAACTGCGCGCCGTTTCTGCGGTCGATGCTGGATGCCGTGCCGTATCCGCCCGACAACCCGGACGCGGCGCTGGCCGATTACGGGGCGCTGGGGCGCGACGGGATCGCCTGCACGGCGTGCCACCACATGGTGCTGACGAAGGCAGACATCGCGAAGAACATCGACCAGCCGCAGAACCGCTGCGTGCAGCAGCGGCAGGATTTCCTGAATCCGGGCATGAGCGGATTGGCCAGCACGTTTACCGGCAGCTTTGTTGTCGGAGCGCCTGATACGGTGTTCGGTCCGTTCGATGATCCCAAGACCAAGCCGATGGTCAATGCGCTCGGGCTGACGCCGGCGCAACGCTCTGACGTTACGAGCTCGGAGATGTGCGGCACCTGCCACACGATCCATCTGCCGATCATGGATCGGGCGAAGATCGTCGGCTATTCGTATGAGCAGGCAACCTACGCGGAGTGGGCGTTCAGCGCCTATCGGGTGGGGACGACGCCGGACGGTCCGTTGCCATTCGGGCCGGGCGCGCTGGCCCTGTCTTGCCAGGGATGCCACATGCCCAGCACCGATGCGCACGGGGCGGCGTTCCGCAGCAAAATCGCCGCAATACAGGAACATAGCAGCTTTCCGGCGGTGGAGAACGGGCTTGGCGCGGAGGATATCGACCTGCCGCTACGTGACGGATTTGCGCAGCACACGCTGGTGGGACTGAACGTGTTCCTGGTCGACATGGCGGCGCAGTTTCCACAGGTGCTGGGTATTCGCACGCAGGATCCGATGATGGGGGATGACGGGGTCGATCCGCTGATACTGACGCGGCGGCGCATGCTGGAGTTTGCCGTGCAGAAGTCGGCGTCGATCGCGATCGACAAGATCGAGACCTCGCCGGCGTCGCTGAACGTGACGGTGGCGGTGGCCAATCTGACGGGTCACAAATTTCCATCCGGCGTCGCGTTTCGGCGCGCGTTCCTGGATTTCCGGCTGTTGGACGCGGGCGGTCACGTGATGTGGGAATCCGGGCGGACGGATCCTTCGGGCGTCATTGTCGATCAGACCGGCAAGCCGATTGCTGGTGAGTTGTGGTGGAACGACGACTGTACCGCGCGACCCGATGCGGCCGATCATCCGCACCAGCCGCATTACCAGGTGATCGATCAGCAGGACCAGGCGCAGATTTACGAGGAACTCGTCACCGCACCGCCGTCCGGCAGCGGTCCGGCCCAATGCGGGCGCACGGCGCCGACCGCCGGGAAGCTGACCACGAGCTTTCTGTCGATCTGCGCCACGCTGAAGGACAACAGGCTGTTGCCGAAGGGATTCCTGCCGCTGGACCAGCGGGTGAAGATCGCCGCCGCGCTGGGGGCCGGTGCTGATCTGGCCGATGACACGAGCCCGGTTGCGGTGGGGTCCGATCCGGATTACCGGACGGGCGGGGGCGATCAGGTGACCTACAGTATTCCGGTTGGAGTGCTTGCAGACCGGCCGGTGGCGGTGGAAGCGACGCTGTTTTATCAGGCGACGCCGCCTTATTTCCTGCAGGACCGGTTTTGCACGTCGAACAGCCTGGATACGCACCGGCTGTCGTTTCTGACCAGTCATCTGAAATTGGAGGGTACCGCCGCCGCGGACTGGAAGCTGAGGATGGTCTCGACGGGGGCCGTTCCGATTCCCTGAAGTATGATCCGTGCCGATCGAGCCGATCAGGCTCGTGTTTGCCACGGGCTTCCGGGGGCTGCTTGACGCAGGGCGAAATCTGGGGACACACTCGAATCGATTTCGTGTCTTATAATGCTGGCTGTGATACCAGACCGCATTGAGAATGACTCATCCTGCCGGTGTTGCCCGGAGTAACGTGAAGCGAACGAGCGGCGCGGTGGGCGGCAAAGTCGTGGATGGCCGGGACGGGTGCGTTGATGGCCGGGACAAGCCCGGCCATCACGGAATGGGGCCGGCCATGACGGAATGGGGCCGGCCATGACGGAAAGGGTCAGCATCAACCCGGGTTGGTATTATACCGACCCGCGAGGATGAAGACGCTAGATCCGTAGATCCGTCATGCACGCGAAAGCGGGCATCCAGGCGAGGGTCCGCGCGGTTCGGAGGGTTTGGCTGGACGAACGTAGGTCACAACGCAACGAGGTCCACATGAAAAAGCTTCTATTTGCCACTATCGTGACCCTGTCGGTGGCGCCCATGCTGGGGGGCGCAGCCTGGGCGGATAGTTCGTCCTGCAAGGCTCAGGCGACGTCCAAGAAGCTGGCCGGAGCCGCACAGACCAGTTTCATGAAGAAATGTACGACTGATGCCACGACCACGTGCGACGCCACCGCAGCCAGCAAAAAGCTCGCCGGGGCCGCCAAGACCAGCTTTACGAAAAAATGTGTGAACGACGCGGTGAGCGGGTAAACTCGAATTACCGTTTTCCGGCCATGAAACCGCCCAACAGCGACTGTGCGACGTTCATCAGGGAAGACGCGCCACCGGAGCCGCCGGCAAGTTGTGCGTTCGGGTCGGACGCCCCGTCGTCCTGTTGTGCATTCGGGTCGGACGTTGCGTCGTCCGGATGAATGCCGAGCATAACGGCTAGTTGATGGGCGAGTGGCGCGGGAAGGACGTCCCCAAGATGAGCGAGAAGCGCACCGACAATCGGTGTGACGGTCTCTACGGGCTGACCCGTCTGCGCGGCAATCTTCGCGATGAGTTCGTTCATCATGAGTTGATACTCCGCTTTTTCAGTGAAGCGAGCGAGGTTTTACCAGACTACTAATTGTGGCCGCAACCGGAAACGGCGGCGCGACGGAGGTCTCCGCTGGAGCGTGCGTGGTGTTGCTAAGGCGGCGATCCAGCTGCACGGGGAGTTTCGGCGGCCTGCCGATTGCCTGCCGCCTGATACCGGACCGCATTGAGAATGACACACAGTCCTGCCGGTGTTGGCCCGGAGCAACGTGAAGCGAACGAGCGGCGCGGTGGGCGACAACGTCGTGGATGGCCGAGACAAGCCAGGACGAGCCCACGCTGTCCGGCAGGTGACGCGCCGGAGCGAACTGCGGCGCAACACCAGTCGCTGCTGCAGCTTTGTGGCGCAGGCGCCGTGGTCGGATCGGGCGATGCTGCGCCGTGTGCGCGACTGTGTGCTGCCATCCGATCACGCGGACGAACCGGTCGAGGCGTGGATCATCGACGACACCGGGTTCCCCAGAAGAAGAGGCAGGCCATTCGGTCGGGGTGGCGCGGCAGTATTGCGGCCAGTTGGGCAAGCAAGACAACTGCCAGGTGGCAGTGAGTTTGTCAGTGGCGACCCATCAGGGAAGCTTGCCGGTTGCCTACCGGCTGTATTTACCGAAGGAGTGGGCCGACGATGCGGCCCGCCGAAAGATCGCCGGCGTGCCCGATGATGTTCGCTTCCAGACCAAGCCGGAGATCGCGTTGCAGCAGCTGCGCGAGGCGCTGGCGGATGGTGTGCCATCGGCGCCGGTGCTGATGGACCCGGCCTATGGCAACGACAGCAAACTGCGAGCCGGGATCAGCGAACTTGGGCTGACCTATGTGGCCGGCATCCTGCCCGCCACGATGGTGTGGCGGCCCGGCGAGGCAGCGTTGCCACCGGCGTCCCACTCAGGCCGCGGCCGGCCCGGCAAGCGGCTGCGCCGTGACGCGACGCATCGTCCCGTGTCGGCCAAGACGCTGGCTCTGGAGCTCGACGCCGCTGCCTGGCAACAGATCAAATGGCGGGACGGCAGCAACACGCCGCTGAGCTCGCGGTTCGCCCGATGGCGGGTGCGTCCGGCGCATGACGTAAAAAAAAAAAAAAAAAAAGAACGCCAGGCGGAATGAACCGGCGCCAGAGGAGTGGCTGCTGATCGAGTGGCCGGAGGGCGAGGCCGAACCGGATCACTACTGGCTCTGCACGCTGGCGGCCGACATCTCGCTCGAGCGCATGGTCGATCAGGCCAAGATGCGCTGGCGCATCGAGCGCGACTATCTCGAACTCAAACAGGAAGTCGGCCTGGGTCACTACGAAGGCCGTGGTTGGCGTGGCTTCCATCATCACGCAACTCTCTGTGTCGCTGCCTACGGTTTCCTGATTTCCGAGAAGGAGACGATTCCCCCCTCAGGACCAGCCCGCTCCTGGCGAGGCGCGCAATCTTGCCTTCCCGATGGTTATCGACCCAGAGGATCTGCCACTGCGTTCGCAACGCCACATGCCGCACTCAATCGCCACGTTGCGTATCCGCCTCGCGCGAGCTTTGGCCCACGCACTGCCGCGATGTCCCTGTTGCGGACAGATGCGTCAGAAGGCCGTCGTGCGGAATGAGTGACGCAGTAGGACTAATTGTGGCCGACCGGAAACGGCGGCGCGCGGAGGTCTCCGCTGGAGGTGCGTGGTGTTCCGGCGCGATCCACTGCACGGGGATTTCGGCGGCCTGCCGATTGCCTGCCGCCTGATACCGGACCGCATTGAGAATGACTCATCCTGCCGGTGTTGCCCGGAGCAACGTGAAGCGAACGAGCGGCGCGGTGGCGACAACGTCATGGATGGCCGAGACAAAAAGCCGGCCGTGACGGAAAGGGGCCCGGCCATGACGGGAAGGGGCCGGCTGTGACGGAAAGGGTCAGCATCAACGGCGGGGAAACCAGTGACCGCACACTGTCGTATGCCTCGCTCGAGATCGGTTTAGTTTGTTATGTCATGTGCCAGATCCCTCCCCTAACCCCTCCCGCAAGCGGGAGGGGGATTAGTCGTTGCGTGAGCAACCATTGGTGCTACGCGTCGCGGGCGCCGATGGTGCGCTCGCGGAAGCCTTCGGGCACTTCGCGGCCGTGGTCGGTGAAGGCGCGCCGCACCGCTTCCACGGTGCCGCCGACCACCCGCTGGCGGTTGTCGCGCACGAATTGGTTGGAGCCGACGATGGTTTCCAGCGATCCCTGGAACTGCGGCATCACGTAGCGGGCGAACAGTTCGTAGCTGCGCAGCGTCTGCTCGCGGTTGGCCCATTCGTGGGCGCGGAACAGGATGCCGCCGAAGCCGCCGCGGCTGAGTTCCAGCAGCCGGTGAATGCCCTTGGTGACGGTTTCCGGTGATCCGACCAGGGTGGTGCCCATCTTCACGCCTTCGCGCAGCGGATCGTCGGAACGGCCGGGCGGGCGGCCGAGCGTATCCTCGAAGTAGGTGACGGTTTCGACGCGCTCGCCGGCCTGGATGTCGCGAGAGGGCGCTGCTCGTCGTCCTCGGCGATATGGGCGGTGACGACCACGCGCCAGTTCTTGCGGTGCACGGACTTGCCGTGCCTGGCGGCGGTTTCCTCAGCAATCTTCCACTGGCCGGCCAGTGCTTCGGGGCCGCCGGGCAGGCCGGCACCGATCGACAACACGCCGATACCGAACTGGCCGGCGGCGATCATGCCGAACGGCGTGATGGTGCTGGCCACCGCGATTTCGAAGCAGGGATCGCTGTAGGGGGCGAGGTGCAGGCGCGCCTCGTTCAGCTCGAACCAGTCGGTCTTCATGGTGACCGGCTCCTCGCAGCGGAGCAGGCGGGTGATCGCTTCCAGCGATTCGATCATGCGCGGGCGCAGGCGCGTCGGCTCGATGCCGAGCATGTAGGCGTCGGAGGTCAGCGCGCCGGGTCCGCAGCCGAGCATGGAGCGTCCGCGCGTCATGTGATCGAGCTGGACGAAGCGCTGCGCGACCAGCAGCGGATTATGGTAGGGCAGGGAGGTCACGCCGGAGCCGAGCCGGATGTGCTTCGTGCGTTCGGCCGCGGCGGCGATGACCAGTTCGGGTGAAGCGATCAGTTCCCAGCCGGCGGAATGGTGCTCGCCGATCCAGGCTTCGTCGTAGCCGAGCCAGTCGAGCCACTCCAGCAACTCCACGTCGCGGTTCATCGCCAGCGTCGGGTTCTCGCCCAGGCGGTGGAAGGGTGCGAGGAAGATGCCGAAATTCATGCCGCGATGGGCCATGCCGGGGGGCTCCTGTGTTTCGGCCATCGTGCTACGGTCGCGGTCGATCGCCAAGCCGCGGGCCGGCATGGCAGGCATTAGTGACGGGGGAGGGGGACGATGCGGCTGGCCGGCAAGGTGGCGATCGTTTCAGGTGCGGCGTCCGGCATGGGAGCGGCCACAGCGCGGCGATTTGCCGGCGAGGGTGCGAAGGTCGTGCTGGGCGATCTGCTGGACGATGAAGGCGAGCAGGCGACAGAGACGATCCGTGCCGCCGGGGGCGAGGCGCTGTTCATGCACCTGGATGTCGCCGATGAGGCGAACTGGCAGGCGGTGGTGGATGCCGCGGTGGCGCGGTATGGGCGGCTGGATGTCGCGGTCAACAATGCCGGGATCAGCGGCAGCGCGGTGAACGATACGATGGAAACCGAGGCGTGGCACCGGCTGATGTCGGTCAATGCGACCGGCGTGTTTCTCGGCATGAAGTTCGAAATTCCGGCGATGCGCAAGGCGGGCGGCGGATCGATTGTCAATATCTCGTCGATTTCAGGGAATGTGGGGCAGACCAACATCCATCTCGGCTACAACGCATCGAAGGGTGCGGTGCGGATCATGACCAAGGCCGCCGCGGTGCAGTTCGGCCCGGAGGGGATCCGGGTGAACTCGATCCATCCGGGATTGATGCCGCCGATGCGTACCTCCGGCGCCACCGCCGACCCGGTGCTGCGGCAGCGCTGGCTGCGCCGCGTGCCGCTGGGCCGGTTCGGGGAGGTGGATGACGTGGCCAATGTGGCGCTGTTCCTGGCGTCCGAGGAGTCGTCCTACATGACGGGCAGCGAGTTGCATGTGGATGGCGGCTACCTGGCCGGTTAGGGAGACAGAACGATGCGGCTGACGAACCATCACCTCCAGCAATTCGAAACCGAAGGTTGGCTGTTTCTGTCGGACCTGTTCTCGGGGGAGGAAATCGCGGCGCTGCGCGACGAGGCGGAGGCGATCTTCCATCAGACGCGCCAGGAGATCTGGCGTGAGAAATCCGGCGCTCCGCGCACGGCCTTCGCCGCTCATACCTATAACGAATCGTTCCGGCTGCTTGGTGCGCATCCCAGGCTGATCCGGCCGGTGGAGCAGGTGTTCGGCGAGCAGGTCTACATGCACCAGTTCAAGATCAACGCGAAGGCGGCGTTCGATGGCGAGGTGTGGCAATGGCACCAGGATTACGGCACCTGGGCGCGCGACGACGGGATGCCGGAGCCGCGGGCGATGAACATCTCGGTGTTCCTCGATGAGGTGATGCCGATCAACGGCCCGCTGATGCTGGTGCCGCGCAGCCATCGGCATGGCACGCTGCCGGCTGGGCACGATACGTCGACCACGTCCTATCCGCTGTGGACGCTGGACCATGCGACCGTGCAGCGCCTGGTGGATGAAGGCGGCATTGTCAGCCCCACCGGGAAGCCGGGCGGGGTGCTGATGTTCCACGGCAACCTGGTGCACGGATCGGCTGGGAACATCACCCCTTATCCGCGCAAGATCGTCTATCTGACGCTGAACGCGGTTTCCAACTACATCCGCACACCGACTCGTGCGGACTGGATCGCGCATCGCGATTTTGCCCCGATCGAGCCGGTGGCGGACGATGCGTTGCTGGAGCATGCGCGCCGGTTCAAGGCGGCGGCGGAGTAGGCGAGGGGCTTTAAGCCTGGAACGCCGGTCCCAATTTACCGGCGATGAAACAAGCAAGTTCGAGCGTGTGGCCGTGGTTCAGCCTGGGTTGGCAAAGTGCCAGGCTCGGTTGGGAGATGCAGCAGGTGGTGGCGCTGCGGTTGGCCAGGATCGCCGGGGGAGGGGCATCGGCGCAGCGGGAGGCGGCGTTGATGGTCACCGAGAAGATCGGGGCGCTGGCTGAAGCTCAGGCGCTGATGCTGCATGCGTGCAGTACCGGCAATGTCGACCGGGCGAGCAAGCGGTTGCTGGCGTTGTATAGCCGGCGGGTGAAGGCGAACCGGCGGCGGCTGAGCCGGTGACATATCGCCTGGCGTGATTTGACAGTCTCCGAACGCGCGCTATAACCCGCGCCTTCCGGCCGGCGCCGCACAGGTGTCCGGGCGCGACCTATTGGCAAGGCGGTACCGATGTTCGCAGTCATCCGCACCGGCGGAAAACAATACCGAGTTACGCCGAATGCGGTGCTGAAGGTGGAAAAGCTCGTGGCGGAGCCGGGCACGACCATCACCTTCACCGACGTGCTGGCGGTCGGCGATGCCGGCGCGATGACGCTGGGGGCGCCCGTGGTGGCCGGGGCGTCGGTGACGGCGACGGTGGTGGCGCAGGACCGGCTGGACAAGATCATCGTGTTCAAGAAGCGTCGGCGGCAGAACAGCCGCCGCAAGAACGGACATCGCCAGCATGTTACGGTGCTGCGCGTGGCGGATATCAGCGGCGTGCCGGGTGCTGTGAGTGCGGACGCCGAGACGGCCGACGAATCGGGCGCTGTGGCCGCGGAGACTGTTTCGGTCGCCGACCAGACGCCGACCGAGGCCGAGCCCGCGCCGAGCGGCGAGACCGCCGACGAGGCCGGGGCGGCGCCGACCGAAGGAGCGAACTGACATGGCACACAAGAAAGCCGGCGGCTCTTCGCGCAATGGGCGCGACACGGAAGGGCGGCGGCTCGGCATCAAGAAGTTCGGCGGTGAGGCCGTCGTGGCCGGCAACATCATCCTCCGGCAGCGTGGTACCAAATGGAAGCCGGGCCAGAATGTCGGGCTGGGGCGCGATCATACGATTTTTGCGTTGATCGACGGAAATGTGGAGTTCGCCCGCAAGGCGGAGGGGCGGGTGCATGTTTCCGTGCGACCGCTGCCGGCCGCGGCTGAGTAAGACCAGGGGCTCTGCCCCTGGACCCCGCCAGAGGGCGCTGCCCTCTGGGCTCCCGCCAAGGGCATTGCCCTTGGGACCCTTCACTTGGGTTGGGTGTGGGGGTGGGTGCCTACACGTCCCTCACCAACAGCACCGTAGGCACCCACCCCCACACCCAACCAAAACGGATGGATTGCAAAGGCACAGCCTTTGCCGGGGTGCAGGGGCAGGGCCCCTGCCGGGGTTCGGGGCGGCGCCCCGACCTTCGCACCGGTCATGAAATTCCTTGATCAGGCCAAGATCTATCTTCGTTCGGGTGACGGCGGCGATGGCGTGGTCGCGTTCCGGCGCGAGAAGTTCATCGAGTTCGGCGGCCCGGATGGCGGCAACGGCGGCAAGGGCGGCGATATCGTGTTCCAGGCGGTATCCAACCTGAACACATTGCTCGATTTCCGCTACACCCAGCATTTCCGGGCCAAAAAGGGCGGCAACGGAGCCGGCTCCGACCGCACGGGCGCCAACGCGCCCGACGTGACCATCAACGTGCCGCTCGGCACCCAGATCATGGATGACGACCGCGAGACCTTGCTGGCCGACCTGATCGCCCCAGGCCAGCGCGTGACATTGCTGCGCGGCGGCGACGGCGGGTTCGGCAACACCCACTTCAAGTCATCGACCAATCGGGCGCCGCGGCGGGCCGATAAAGGCTGGCCCGGACAGGAGCGCTGGGTCTGGCTGCGGCTGAAGCTGATCGCGGATGCCGGGCTGGTGGGATTGCCGAATGCCGGCAAGTCCACACTGCTCGCCGCCGTCTCCGCGGCACGGCCGAAGATCGCGGATTATCCGTTCACCACACTTGTCCCGCAGCTCGGGGTGGTGCGTCTTTCGGCGATGGAGGAGTTCGTCCTCGCTGACATTCCGGGTCTGATCGAAGGCGCGCACGAAGGGGTGGGCCTGGGCGACCGGTTCCTGGGCCATGTGGAGCGCTGCGCCGTCCTGCTGCATCTGATTGACGGCGCGGCCGGCGACGTGGTGCGCGCCTGGCGTACGGTGCGCGCGGAACTGGCGGCTTATGGCGGCGGACTGGCCGGCAAACCGGAATTGATTGGGCTGAACAAGACCGATGCGATGACGCCGCGCGAGGCCGCTGCTCGGCGCTCGGCGCTCGCGCGCGCCTCCGGCGAGCGCGTGATGCTGCTGTCCGGCGCCACCAGCCAGGGCGTGCCGGAGCTGTTGCGTGCGCTGGCCGACATGATCGCCGCGGCGCGGCGGGATAACGCCGCATGAGCCCGCTGCCGCATGTCGGGACGGCGCGGCGGCTGGTGGTGAAGATCGGCAGCGCGCTGGTGGTGGATGCGGAGCAGGCGGCGCCCCGGCGTTCCTGGCTGTCGGGGATCGCCGCCGATATTGCCATGCTGCGCGAACGCGGCGCCGACGTGATCGTGGTGTCTTCAGGGGCGATTGCGCTGGCTCGCGAGGCGCTGGGGCTGCACGCGCGGCGGTTGCGGCTGGAGGAACAGCAGGCGGCCGCCGCGGTGGGGCAGATCCGGCTGGCGCAGGCCTGGACCGAGGCATTGTCGGCCACCGGTCTGACCGCCGCCCAGCTTCTGCTGACCCTGGAGGATACCGAGGATCGCCGCCGGTATCTGAACGCGCGCGCCACGTTGAACACGTTGCTGGGCCTTGGCTGCATCCCGGTGATCAACGAGAACGACACCATCGCCACGGCGGAGATCAGGTTCGGCGACAACGATCGGCTGGCGGCCCGCGTGGCGGAGATGATCGAGGCCGATCAGCTTGTGCTGCTGTCCGACATCGACGGGCTCTATACGGCCGATCCGCGGCGCGATGGGGAAGCCCGGCATATTCCGATGGTGGCGGCGCTGACGCCGGAGATCGAGGCGATGGGGGGCGAGCCACCGCCGGGTTATTCGTCCGGCGGGATGCGCACCAAGCTGGCGGCGGCGCGGATCGCCACTCAGGCTGGCTGCGCGATGGCGATCGCCTATGGTCACGCCGATCGCCCGCTGCGGGCGCTGCAGCAAGACGCGCGCTGCACCTGGTTCCTGCCGGCGCCGGAGGGACGCTCGGCGCGCAAGCGGTGGATTGCCGGCAGCCTGGCACCGCTGGGGGTGGTGGTGGTGGATGCCGGGGCGGCGCGGGCCTTGTCGAAAGGCCGGTCTCTGCTGCCGGCGGGGGTGCGGACGATCGAGGGCGCGTTCGAACGGGGCGATCCGGTGGTGGTGCGCGGGATTGACGGGGTGCCGCTGGCACGCGGGCTGTCGGCCTATGCCAGCGAGGACGCAACGCGCATTGCCGGGCACCGGTCGGACGAGATCGAGACGATCCTGGGATGGCGCGGACGCGATGAGATGATCCACCGGGACGATCTGGTATTGCTGTGATCGCGAAGCGGATTCGTTCGATACGTGACTAGATGATAGCAGACCGGATTGAGGGTGACCTTTGTTCGTTATTTCTGCGGTAGGTGGGAATCCAGACAGACCCTCGGAGGTACCGGGGCTCTCGCGTGGATTCCTTGAGTTCACACACCAAGTGCAACACCCCTGGAACCGCGGAAGATGGCCCTTTTCCTGGGGTGGAAGCGGTGCTGTGGATAAGTGGCCGTGCGAAGCGGCTTGCAGCGTCCCCGTTCCACGGAGCCACTTATCCACGGCAGAAAGCCCCGTCAGAGGGTGTTGCACTTCGAACGTGAGTCCACCTTCCCGCTTTCGCGGGAATGACGGATTGATCGCGGGAATGACGGATTGATCGCGGGAATGACGGATTGATCGCGGGAATGACGATAGGTGCGCGCACGGCGGGTTGACGAAAATCGCCGAGGAGGCCCTGGAAAGGTCGGCGGTGGAGCGGCACACTGCGAGCAAAGGACAGTTGCCATGCATATCGACACCGAGGCTACCCGGCATCTGCAAGGCGCGGCGCAGGCGGCCCGTGCCGCATCGCGCCAGCTCGCCCGCAGCAGCGCGGAGCAGCGCGACGCCGGCCTGAAGGAGATGGCGCGGGCGCTACGCGCCGGGGCTGCCGATATCCTCGCGGCCAATGCAGCCGATATTGCCGGCTCTGCCGGCTCTGCCGGCACTGCCGCGTTCCGCGACCGGCTGGCGCTGAACTCCGCGCGGCTCGAGGCGATGGCGGGGGACTCGAATCGATTGCTGCGCTGCCCGATCCGCTCGGCCGCACGCTGGCGGAATGGACGCGGCCGAACGGATTGCTCATCCGGCGGATCGCCACACCGATCGGCGTGATCGGCATGATCTATGAAAGCCGTCCGAATGTCGGCGCCGATGCCGCCGGGCTGTGCCTGAAGTCGGGGAACGCGGTCATCCTGCGTGGCGGCTCCGAAAGCCAGCGCAGCGCCGTTGCCATCAACGACGCGCTCACCCGAGGCTTGCGCGCGGCAAATCTGCCGGAGGCATCGGTGCAGATCGCGCCCAGCGCGGACCGCGCCTATGTCGCGGCGATGCTGGCTGGCTCGGGGCTGCTCGACCTGATCATTCCGCGCGGCGGCAAGTCGCTGGTGGAACGAGTCCAGCGCGAGGCGCGGGTGCCTGTGCTGGCGCACGCCGAGGGGCTTTGCCACACCTATGTTCATGCCGCCGCGGATCCGGCGATGGCGCGGGCGATCGTCGCCAACGCGAAGATGCGCCGCACCGGTATCTGCGGTGCCACCGAGACGCTGTTGATCGATGCGGCCGTGGCCCCCGGTCTGCTGCCGCCGCTGGTGGCCGACCTGCGTGCGCTGGGCTGCGATTTCCGCGCCGATGTCGCGGCGCGGGCGATCGTGCCCGCACTTCCGGCCGCGACCGAGAGCGACTTCGACACGGAATGGCTGGACGCGGTGCTGTCGATTGCCGTGGTGGATGGTGTCGAATTGGCGCTGGCGCATATTGCCCGCCATGGGAGTTCGCACACTGATGCCATCATCACCGAAGACGCCGCCGCCGCGGAGCAGTTCCTGCACGGATTGGACAGCGCGGTCGCGCTCTGGAACGCCTCCACGCAGTTCTGCGATGGTGGGGAATTCGGGTTCGGCGCCGAGATCGGCATCGCCACCGGCCGCGTTCATGCGCGCGGGCCGGTCGCGCTGGAGCAACTGACCATTTATCGCTATCTCGTCGTGGGAACCGGGCAGGTGCGACCCTGACGGCTGACCCTCTGCCGCGCTTCGGCGATCGCAGGCGGATGCGCGTCGGGCTGCTGGGGGGATCGTTCAATCCGGCGCATGCCGGCCATCGGCAGGTTGCCCAACTGGCGCTGCGGCGGCTCCGGCTGGATCAGGTGTGGCTGCTGGTTTCACCCGGCAATGTGCTGAAGCCGCGAAAAGGAATGGCGTCGCTGAGGGATCGGCTGGCATCCTCGCGCGTTCTCGCCGACAACAGGCGTATCGTGGCGACCGGAATTGAAAACACATGGCGCACCCGCTACAGCATCGATACGATGCGCCGGCTGCGGCAACACTTTCCACGCGTGGAGTTCGTTTGGGTGATGGGAGCCGACATTCTCGAAGAACTGCCGCGCTGGCGGTGTTGGGTGAAATTTGCCTCGTTGGTTCCGATCGCCGTGGTGCCACGGCCCGGCTACACGCTGCGGGCGCTGTCCGGCAGGGCGGCGCGGCGCCTGCATGGGGCTCGCCGGGCGGATCATGCGGCGGCGCTGCTGGCGCGACTTACGCCGCCAGCCTGGACGTTTTTGACGACGCGGCAGAGCGCCGCGTCAGCCAGCGCCATTCGTGCCGGTAAAGGAGCGGTGTCATAGCCAAGGTTCCGACGATGCCCGGGCCGCGCAAGAAGCCAGCCCCGCGCAAAGTGCCCAAGCCATTGCCCCTGGCCGACAAGACACCCGGGACCGCGCGCAAGAAAGCCGTGGTCGCCGGTCCGCGGCCGGCGCTTCCTCGGCGTCCACGCACCGCGGAGCGATCGGCGCTGGAGCAGTTGCAACGCGTGATCGTGACCAGCCTGGAGGACGACAAGGCCGAGAACGTCGTGGATCTCGATCTGGTCGGACGCGCCACCTTCTGCGATCGCATGATCGTCGCGACCGGCCTGGCGGATCGGCAGATCTCGGCGATGGCCGAGCACCTGCTGCGCAAGCTGCACGAGGCCGGGGTGAAGCGCGTGCAGATTGAGGGTGCCGGTGGCTCCGACTGGGTGCTGATCGATGCCGGCGATATCGTGGTGCATCTGTTCAAGCCGGAGGCGCGGGCGATGTACGCGCTGGAAAAGATGTGGGGCGCCGATCTGGACGAAGTGGCCTCGGGGTGAGTTCTGGCGCTGCGGAAGAAAGACGTGGGTGCGCGGGCCAAGCCCGCGCATGACGGCTATCGGCCCGCGCATGACGGGCGGTGGCCCGCGATGCAGCCGATGCTACTCAGCCGCTTGCGCTACCCCGGCCACCCGCGTCCGCGTGCGCATGGTGACGAACTCCTCCGCTGCGGTGGGATGAATGCCGATGGTGCGGTCGAAGTCCGCCTTGGTCGCGCCCATGACCAGCGCGATGGCGAGCCCCTGCATGATCTCCGGCGCGTCCTCGCCCAGCATGTGGGCGCCCAGTACGCGCTGCGACGCCTGATCGACCACCAGTTTCATCAGCGACTTGCGGGTGCGTCCCGACAGCGTGTGCCGCATCGGGGTGAACTTGGTGACATACACATCGACCGGGCCGTGCGCGGCGGCCTGTTCCTCGGTCACGCCAACCGTGGCGATCGGCGGCGTGGAGAACACGGCGGTCGGCACGTTGTGCAACGAAATCTGGCGCGGCCGGCCGCCGAACAGTGAATCGGCAAGGGCGTGTCCTTCGGCCGTCGCGACCGGGGTCAGGTTCATCCGATCGGTAACGTCGCCGATCGCGAAGATATGCGGCTGCGAGGTGCGCAGATGCTCATCGACGAGCACTGCGCCGGAGCTATTGGTGGCCACGCCGGCCGCATCCAGTCCCAGGTCTTTCGTCGCCGGCCGCCGACCGGTGGCAAAGAACACGAGGTCGGTGTGGATCGCGTGCCCGTTGCTCAGGATGAGCCGCCGGCGCTCACCGTCGGCCTCCAGGCGCTGCGGCGTGCAGGCGGGGTGCAGCGCGATCCCCTGGGCGGCGAGTGCCTCGGCCAGTGCCTCGCGCAGATCGTGGTCGAAACCGCGCAGGGGTAGCGGTTGGCGGAACACCAAGTCTACTTCCGCGCCCAGTGCCGCGAAGATGCCAGCAAATTCGACCGCGATGTAGCCGCTGCCAAGCACTGCAATGCGCCTGGGCATCTGCGGCAGATAGAACGCATCGTCGGAAATGATCCCTAGCTCCGCGCCCGGGATCGCCAGCCGCTCCGGATGGCCGCCGGTGGCGATGACGATACGCTCCGCGGTCACGCGCTGGCCGCCGACATCCAGCGTGTGCGCATCGACGAGATGTGCGCGGGCGTCGAAGATCGTGGCGCCGGCGCTGTCCAGCAGGCGACGGTAGATCGCCTGCAGGCGTCCGATTTCCTTGTCCTTTGCGGCGATCAGCTTCGACCACTCGTGTGGGCCTTTGCGGATGCGCCAGCCGAAACCGGCCGCGTCTTCGGCCCAGCCGCCATATTCGCCGGCCTGGACCAGCAGCTTCTTCGGCACGCAGCCGATGTTGACGCAGGTGCCGCCCCAGAACCGGTCCTCCGCGATGCCGACGCGGGCGCCGTGGCCGGCGGCAATACGCGCGCATCGCACCCCGCCGGAGCCGCCGCCGATCACGAACAGGTCGAAGTCCATGGGTACTCCCAGCGTGTTGCGGGCGGGGAGGGTAGAGGATGACGGCGGCGAGATGAAGGCTGGGGGTTGGACGGCGTGGGTTGAGGGTTTGGAAAGGGTTCACACGGAGAACCACGGAGGACACACGGAGAGCCACGGAGGTTCATTATGCTGGTGGATGGCGCCTTGACCCAGCAGGTGATCGGACGGGCGATCGAGGTTCACCGGCAACTCGGTCCGGGGTTGCTCGAGTCAGTGTACGAGGCGTGTCTTTGTTACGAGCTGGAGCGGGCCGGGATCGCGTTTGAGCGTCAGACCGGCATTCCGCTGGTTTATCGAGACATGCGGCTGAATATCGGCTTCCGCGCCGATCTGGTGGTCGCGCGGACGCTGATCGTGGAGATCAAGTCGGTGGAGATGCTTTCACCACTGCATGACGCGCAAATCCTGACCTATCTGCGGCTTAGCGGCTACAGAATCGGGCTGCTGCTGAACTTCAACGCGCTGCGGCTGAAAGACGGGTTGCGACGCGTGGTGATGTGATCTCTCCGTGGTTCTCCGTGCCGTCTTCTCCGTGGCTCTCCGTGTCAGCGTTTTTGCTGTGGTTTCCTCATCACTCCGCAGCGGAGGAACGGGCTTCCCGGATCGCCGACCAGACGCGATGCGGCGTGGCGGGCATGTCGAAGTGCCGCACGCCTGCCGGCGCCAGCGCGTTGTTCACGGCGTTCATCACCGCGGCCAGCGCACCGACGGTTCCCGCTTCGCCCACGCCTTTCGCACCGACCGGGTTGACCTGGGTCGGCACCTCCCGCGTGGCGATACGGAAGTGCGGAATGTCGGCCGCGCGCGGCATCTGATAGTCCATGAAGGATGCGGTCAGCATCTGGCCGGAGCCGGAATCGTGCACGATCTGCTCGCCCAGTCCCTGGCCGAGCCCTTGCACCACCCCGCCATGGATCTGTCCGGCGACCAGCAGCGGATTGATGATGCGGCCGAGGTCCTCGATCGCGGTGTAGCGGACGATCTCAGTAACGCCGGTGTCGATATCGATTTCCACCTCGCAGATATGGGTGCCGTTCGGGAAGGTGACCGCGGTTGCCTGGAATTCGCCCAGCTCGTCGAGGCCTGGCGTCTCGCCGGGCGGGAGCCGGGCAGGATCGTGCGCGGCGCGCGCCACGTCGGCAAGATCGACCAGCCGGTCGGTGCCGGCAATGCGGAAGCGGCCGGAGTCGAAGGTGATATCGGCAACCGACGCCTCCAGCATGTCCGCGGCAATGCGGCTGGCCTTTGCGATCACCTTGTCGGCGGCGACGGAAATCGCCGAGGCGCCGATCGGCATGGCGCCCGACCCGCCGCTGCCGCGCCCGAACGGCAGGTCGTCGGTATCGCCCTGGCGGTATTCGATGTGATCCAGCGGGACGCCGAGGCGTTGCGCGACGAGCTGCGCGAACGAGGTCTCCAGCCCTTGCCCGACCGACATCGTGCCGGTGCGCAGGATCACCCGCCCATCGGGTTCGACCGCGATGCTGGAATTATCGCGTCCCGGTCGCAGGAACGGTCCCCCGGCCACTTCGATGCAGTTGCAAATGCCGATGCCGCGCAGCTTGCCGGCACGGACCGATTCTTTCTGGCGTGCCGGGAATCCGGCATAATCCGCCAGTTCAGCCGCCATGCGCATGCCGCCTTCGAACTCGCCGCAGTCATAGGTGAAGGTCAAGGCGGTCTTGTATGGCATGGCGTCGGGCGGGATGAGGTTGATCCGCCGCAGCTCGAACGGGTCGATGCCCAGCTCCGTCGCTGCCACATCCATCATGCGTTCGATGGTGTAGGTCGCCTCGGGCCGGCCGGCGCCGCGATAGGCGGCGGTCGGCACCGTGTTGGTGAGCACGCCGCAGACCTCAGCCGCCATCTGCGGGATCAGGTACACGCCGGCGGTGCCACCGATATTGCCCACGGCCCAGCCCGACCGCCCGGATACGTAGGCGCCCAGATTGACGTCCCAGCGCAGCCGGAACGCGGTGATCCGGTTGCGTGCGTCGAAGCCGAGTTCGGCACGGATGTCGATCTCCCGTGCCTGCTCATCGGTCAGGAAGCCTTCGGTGCGATCGGATTCCCACAGCACGGGGCGTTGGAACTTCCGCGCCGCCCAGGCGACCAGCACGGTCTCCTGGTGCACACCCGATTTCATCCCGAATGACCCGCCGACGTCACCCAGGGTCACGCGCACGCGGCTCGGATCTTCGTGCAGCACCTGGGCTATGCCCCCGCGCAGTGAGTGCGGACCCTGGTGGCTTGCGGTGACGATCAGCCGTCCGTCGGAGCCGATCGACGCCAGCGCGTTGCGCGGCTCCATTGGGTTGGCGGTGACACGCGAAATGGTGAAATCGAGCGTCGTGACGTGGGTGGAGCCGCGCAGCGCGGCCTCGGTCGCGTCGGCTTTTCCGCCACGCCACAGGAACGCGATGTTGCCGGGCGCGATGTCCCAGAGCGGCGGCGCGCCCGCGCGCAACGCGTCGGCGGATGTCACCACGGGCTGTCGTGCCGAGTACTCCACGACCACGGTGTCGGCGGCTTCCTGCGCGATCTCGCGGGTTTCGGCGATCACCGCCGCGACCGGCTCGCCGACGAAGCGGACGCGGTCCTGCGCGAGGATCGCGCGATCGGTCTTTGGCGCCGGGGACCCGTCTGGCCGGGGAAAGCCGATGCCGCCTGGGATCGGGGCGATCCCGTCCGCCACCAGGTCGGTCCCGATCACCACCGCGATCACGCCGCGCATGGAGCGAGCCTCGCTTGCATCGATCGCGACGATATCGGCGTGCGCATGGGGTGAACGGACGAGCACCGCATGCAGCAGACCCGCCGGGTGCGCATCGCCGGTGTAGCGGCCGCGGCCGGTCAACAGGCGTCGGTCTTCGCGACGTGGCAGCGATTTCGGCTCCATCAAGGGCATCGTGGTCTCCGGCATTTTTCAGCCCATTGGCAGCGCAGAGCGGGAGGCGACGCAACCCCTTGGGTTCGCGGGCCTGCGTCACGCAAATTCTGGGCCGGCATCACGAGCTCGTGTTTGGCGGCGGCATTACGGCTACGACCCGTGTGGCATGCGGGTGTTTAGGTTGACTGGCGTTTAGGTTGACTCCGGGCGGTGGCGCCTAGGTATCGAAGGGGCGACCGACAGGTTTGGTCATCTTCACGTGTCCGGAAGGAAGAGACCTCGATGGATCAGGTCTATGCCGATGTTCCGCAGCGGGATCAGCCGCGCGAAACTGAGGGCGTCGGGGTGCCGCCGCCTCGCCGGTCGCGGCGATGGCTGGTGGTTGTCGCGGGCGTCGTGCTGGCCCTTTTGGTGATCGCCGGCGGCGTGGCCTATTGGCTGGCGACGCGAGATTATCAGTCCACGACCGATGCGCAGATCGACGCGAACGTGACGCAGATGGCGTCGCAAGTTGCCGGGCGGGTCACGGACATCCAGTTCAGCGACAACCAGCACGTGAATAGCGGGGAGGTGCTGCTGAAGATCGACCCGCGCGACTATCAGGCCAGGCTGGACCAGGCGGTCGCGCAACAGCAGAGCGCCGCGGCGCAGGTGACGCAAGCGGTGGCGCAGCTCGGGGTGCAGCAGGCGTCGCTGGATCAGGCCGGGGCAAATGTGGTGGTGGCGCAGGCCGACCTGACGCAGGCGCGACAGGATTATGAGCGATTTCACCGGATCAATCCGCGTGCTGTCGCGCAGCAGCAGATCGACCAGGCCGACGCGGCGTTTCGATCGCAGACGGCGAAGCTGGCGGCGGCGAAGCAGGCGGTCGAGGGCGCCAGGGCGCAGGTTTCCGCAGCGCAAGCGCAGGTGACGGCGGCGAAGGCGGCGGAGCAGCAGGCGCTGGCCGGTGTGTCGACGGCGAAGCTGCAACTTTCCTACGCGACGATCGTGGCGCCCCGCGCCGGTCGGGTGACGCATCGCACGGTCAATGTCGGTGATTACATCCAATCAGGTCAGGCGCTGTTCGCGCTGGTTCAGGACGGCCCCTGGGTGCAGGCGGACTTCAAGGAGACGGAGCTGGCGCATATGCGACCGGGTCAGCCGGTGACGATCTCCGTGGACGGGGTGCCGGGGGTTACGTTCCACGGCCGGGTGGACAGTTTCCAGTCCGGCACCGGCGCGCAATTCAGTGCGCTGCCGGCCGAGAATGCGACCGGCAACTGGGTGAAGGTGGTGCAGCGCGTGCCGGTCAAGATCGTCTTCGATGATGATTCGTCACAGAAATATTTCCTTGCTCCCGGCATGTCTGTCGAGGCCAGCGTCAAGGTTCGCTGAAGGCACGTGGCGCAGACGCTTCCCCGTTCGGCGGCTGGCGACCGCAGCCCGTGGCTGGTCGCGATCGTCGTTTCGATCGCTACGTTCATGGAGGTGCTGGACACCACCATCGTGAATGTGGCGCTTCGGCATATCGCCGGCAGCCTGGCGATCAGCCTGGACGAGAGCACGTGGATTCTGACCAGCTACCTGATTTCCAATGCAATCGTCTTGCCCATCAGCGGATGGCTGGCGACGGTGATCGGGCGCAAGCGATACTACATGGGATGCGTGGCGGCGTTCACCGCTGCCTCGCTGGCCTGTGCCGCCGCCACATCGTTGACCTGGATGGTGGTCGCCCGACTTGCCCAGGGCATCGGTGGCGGCGGGCTGGCTCCCACCGAGCAGGCCATCTTTGCCGACACGTTTCCGGTGGAAAAGCGGGCGCAGGCCTTCGCCGTATATGGATTGACCGTGGTCACGGCTCCGGCGATCGGTCCGGTGGTGGGGGGATGGCTGACGGACAATCTGTCCTGGCACTGGGTTTTCCTGATCAATCTGCCAGTGGGCCTGCTGTCGCTGACGCTGGTGTATTTCCTGATGGTCGAGCCGCCGGCACTGCAGGAAGACCGGCAACGGTTGCTGCGGGGCGGGCTGAAAATCGATTACTTCGGGTTCGCGCTGGTGGCGCTGGGGTTCGGCGCGTTGCAGGTGGTGCTCGACCGGTTCGATATCGAGGACGGCTTTGCATCCGGCATGGTCACCGATCTGGCGCTGGTTTCCGCCATCAGCCTGATCACGATGGTGATATGGGAACTGGTGATAGATCGGCCCATTGTCGATATCCGCCTGTTCGCGCGATCGCGCGGCTTTGCCATCTCCTGCGGGCTGATGTTCCTGGTCGGGTTTCTGCTGATCAGCACCACGCAATTGCTGCCGCAGCTTACGCAGACACTGCTGAATTATGACGCCTATCAGTCGGGGCTGACGCTCGCCATGGGTGGGGTGGTGACGTTCGTGACGATGCCAATCGCCGGAATTGTGACCGGGCGGCTGATCCAGCCGAAATGGCTAATTCTGGTGGCATTCATCGGCACCGGGTGGTCGCTGATATGGGCCTCGGGGCTGGATCTCGACATGTCGTTCTGGACGGTGTCGCGGATGCGCGTGCTGCAGGTGATCTGGCTGCCGTTCCTGTTCATCCCGATGAGCGCGGTTTCCTATGTCGGCGTGCCGCCGGACCAGAACAACCAGGCCTCGGCGATGATCAACCTGATGCGGAACCTGGGCGGCAGCGTGGGCGTGTCGTTCGTGAATAGCTGGCTGGACTGGCGGACGCAGTTCCATCATGCGCGGCTGGCGGAATCCGTGACGCCGTATAACGGGTATGGGTTCGGTCACTCGCTGACGCAGATTGCCCGGGCGGTGGAGCAGCAGGCGAGCGTCATGAGCTATCTCGACATATTCTGGCTGCTCGGGGTGATCGCGCTGTGTGTGTGGCCGGCGGCGCTGTTTCTGCCACGGATGCCGAAGGGGGCGGCGCCGGCACATTAGAGCGGGCGGGGACCCCTCCCCTGGCCCCTCCCGCAAGGGGAGGGGGACGCTTCCGATGGCAGGTTGCCCTATGCTCGATCTGGGCGAATGCTGGCGAAAACGGGAGCCAAGCTGATGTCGGACCCTCCGCGCAGATGGAGCGTCGATCTGTCCGCGCGGCGAGAGGCGCTGCGCGGCTGTCCGCTGTTTCGCTCGCTGACGCCGGATGAGATCGAAGCGGTGCTCGCCCGCGCCGCACTACAGCGATTTGCCCGTGGTGACACGATCATGCATCGCGGCGATCCGGCACTGGGCATGGTGGTGATCCTGCAAGGCCGTGTGCGGATCAGCATCACCTCGGCGGAGGGGCAGGAGACCTCGCTCGGCGTGCTCGGGAAAGGTGAAGTGGTCGGCGAGATGGCGCTGCTCGATGGCGGCGAGCGCAGCGCCGACGTGACGGCACTCGATGACGGCGTGCTGTTGCTGATCCAGCGCGGCGATTTTCTGCCTTTGCTGCAGGCGAGCGCCGGGCTGTGTCTGCGCCTGATGCATGTGCTGTGTGATCGGTTGCGCGATACCAATCGGGCGGTCGAGGAAATCGCAACCCTTGCGTTGTCGGAGCGGCTCGGGCGCCTGCTGCTGCGGCTGGCCAACAGCTACGGCACCCGACAGGAGAACGAGCTGCGACTCGAGCTGCGATTATCGCAGAAAGATCTCGGCACTCTGGTGGGAGCCTCGCGGGAGAAGGTGAATCGGCAGATCCGGCTTTGGGAACAAAATGGGGTCCTGGTGCACGAGCGCGGCTACATGCTGATCCGCCAGCCGGAGGCCCTCGTACCCGGCGCCCGCGACGGGCAATAGCAGCCGCCGTGGAGATTCGCGGTTGCGCGGGCGGTCGCTGGATTCCCGCTTTCGCAGAAATGACGAAGGTGGGTCATACTCAATGCCGTTTGGTATAAAACATCGCCAATGCGCCCCACCGCGTCATCCCTGGTTCAGCTTCGTCGCATCACCCCGTCGGGCGTTCGCTCGGTGCGACTGTGCAGCGGGCTCGTGCTGTTTACGTACGTGGCGCTGCATCTGGCCAATCATGCGCTCGGCAATGTCTCGCTCGCCTGGATGGAGCGTGCGCTGCTGGTGCAGAAATTCATCTGGCAGGGGATGATCGGCACGGCGGCGCTGTACACCGCATTGACAATACATTTCACCCTCGGTCTGTGGGCGCTGTATGAACGGCGACGCCTGCACTGGACCGTGCCGGAGCTGGCGCAGCTTCTGCTAGGGCTGTCGATACCGCCGCTGCTGGCCAACCATCTTGCCGGCACGCGCATTGCGTTCGCCACGTTCGGCCTGAACAAGGGTTATGCGCAGGAGCTTTACTCGTTCTGGATCGCCTCGCCGTTTTTTGGTCGCGTCCAGTTGACGCTGCTGGTTGTCGCCTGGACGCACGGGTGTCTCGGACTGCATTTCTGGTTGCGGTTGTGGCCTTGGTACACGCGGGCGAAGAGCTGGCTGCTCGCCGCCGCGGTGCTGCTGCCTGTGCTGGCGTTGCTGGGCTATTATCAGGCGGGGCGGGAAGTCGTGGCGCTGGCTCAGGATCCGGTCTGGCGCGCCGCCGCGATCAAGCCCGGCACGGTTGGAACGCCGCCCGAGAACATCTGGCTGGCCAATCTGCGCAACGGATTCCTGCTGTTCGACGGCGTTGCGCTTGGCGTGATCGTGCTGGCGCGGATGGGGCGCGCGCTGCACGACCGGCGCACCGGCCGTATCGGCATCACATATCCCGACGGGCGTCGATCGGTCGTGCCACTTGGATTCAACGTGCTCGAAGCAAGCCGTCTTGCCGGCATCGATCATGCCAGCCCATGTGGCGGACGAGGGCGTTGTTCGCTGTGCCGCGTGCGGGTGCTGTCCAGCTTGCCGCTGCCATCCGTCAGGGAGTCGGAACGACGGATACTGGACCGGCTGGGACTCGATGCAACGACCACCCGCCTTGCCTGCCAGTTATACCCGGCCGGCGATATTTCCGTGATTCCGCTGATCCCGTCGGAGGCGGCGAGAGCGTTCCTGCACCGGCGGCAGATGGGGTACGCACCGCAAGAGCGGTTCCTGGTGCACATGTTCATCGACATGCGCGATTCGACGCGCTTCGCGGCGACCCGTCTGCCGTACGACAGCGTATTCATTCTCGGCCGGTTCATAGCCGGTGTTTCGGCGGCAGTGCTGGAGGTGGGCGGCCAACCCAATCAATTTCTCGGCGACGGCATCCTGGCGATGTTCGGCTTCGGCGTTGATGCGCATACGGCGTGCAAACAGGCGACTGCCGCGCTGGCCACGGTGGCCCGCAACGTGCGCCATCTGCGCGCTGTTTTGCAGGGTGGGCTGGAAACGGAATTGAAGTTCGGCATCGGGGTGCAGTGCGGGATGACATTGGTGGGCGAGATCGGTTTCCGCGACCACGTCACCGTCACCGGTCTGGGCGATCCGCCCAACGTGGCGTCCCGGCTTCAGGGCCTGTCCAAGGAGCTTGGCTGCGAGGCGATCGTCGCGGAGGACGTGTTGCGCATCGCCGGACTGTCGGGCGATGCGCTGCCGTTTCATGCCGCTCGGCTGCGCGGCCGTGACGAAGAGGTGCCGACCCGGCTGTTGTTCGCAATCGAGCAGGATGTGCCGCGACTGACGCCGCTTAGTGGTCGTCATGAAGTAACGGAATCAACCGTCATTCCCGCGATCCAGCAGCGGCGGCCTGGATTCCCGCTTTCGCGGGAATGACGTGGGGGTTCGCGGGAATGACGTGGGGGTTCGCGGGAATGACGTGGGGGTTCGCGGAAATGACGAGATGACGCGCTTATGCGGCCTTCTTGAGCTTGTCCGCCAGGCTGTCATGCCACTCCTTGGCCGACTTCAGTCCCTTCGCATGCTCCGCGCGCACCTTGGTTATGAGCACATCGATCTCCTTCTTGATCGAGACGCAGTCCTCGGTGCATTGCCGCAGTTCCGGGACGAACGCCTTGGCGCCCTTGTCGGCCAGAGTGCCGAGCGATGAGGATACGCTTTCGGCGGAGGTGATGTGGCCGCCGATCTGCTTCATGTCGCGGACGAACACGCGCAACACGCTTTCATATAGGTCGATCGGCATGGGACCGGTCTGCACCTTCTGGACGATATCGCCGAGATGCTGGACGATCCGCGGACAGTTGACGAGGTCGGCGCCGAGTTCCTTGCGGCGCTGTTCGGCGATCTGCAGCGCCTGCTTCATGACGGGTGTCAGACGCTTGTCTTCCACCTCTGCCTTGTCGGCGATCTTTTCCGCGATGCCGATGGTTCCGCGCAGCTTCTCGATTTCCTTGCCGGCATCCTCCAGCGCGTCCTCCAGTTGTTTGGCGGGCTTCTTGGCGGTGGCTTCTTTCGACTTGGTGAGCTGCTTGAGTGTCTTTTCCGCCTGCTTCAGGTCGCTTTCGATCTCGCCCAGCCATTTCTCGTCGCGCGCGATCTCCTGCGTGATCCAATCGAGATCGGGCTTGTCCTTCTTGAAGCCGTTTTCGAGCCGGACAGCGGATTTCGGCGCTTCCTCGGCAAAGCCGGCCACCTGCTTACGCTGATCTTCCGCTTCCTTGATCAGGTCGTTGATCGGGATGTCCTTGGGCATGGTGTTCTCCAACCTGGATGTTTTCGACGCAGAGCCAATAGACGGCGATCGGGAGCGCCAACGTGACCGTGGGCACAAAGCGCGTCAGGCCTTGAACCCAGCCGGGCGGGCGGCGACAATCGCGCTGTTTCGCTAGCAGGAGATGCCGATGCCCGCGCCGCCGCCCAAGACCGTCGAAGCCGTGCTGCGCCAGGCGGATGCCAGGCTCGATCAGGCGCGCGAGAACCTGTTCGCCCTGTGTGTCTGGCCGGCGGCGATCTTCCTGCCGCGGATGCCGAAGAGGGCGGCGGCCGGGCGCTGAGCGGGCGATCAGGTCGGCTGTTTGGGCCTGTATTCCACGTAACCGCATCAGCGACCTGGCTGACGGCGGGCGAACACGAAAATGCATGCCATCTATACCATGTTGGAACGAATGAAGAACTCAGGCTAATCCGGCAACGGTTCAGATGACATATCCACGTAGGCCGCGGATACGAAAAGTCTGGGCGGAGCGCACCTGGCCAGTGGGCGCACAGAGTTCGATCAGGTCGCAAGGCACGAGGGCTGAAGGGCGAGCCAAGGAAAGGCAAAGGAGGGCATGAGGTTCTCGGACGGAGGGAGCAGCCGCAGATCGATTTCGGAGCGGCTGCTCTTGTCGGCATTGCTGGCAATTCCTGGTGTTGCAGTTGAGCTTGGGGTCCTGGGGATAGCTTCCGGATGGAATACCAAAACGCTTGTATTCTGGTTCCTGATTTACTTTTGGAGCCTTCGAACGAACATCGGGCATCTCTGGTTTGGGCGCATTATCTTGGGACTGGCGCACTGATATTCTCTGTGATCTCTCGTGGCTGGCATTCGATCCGGATTCATGGCCGTCGCGCATAGGCGACGAAGGTGATCCGGCGGGCGGATATGGGAACGCGACACCGTCGGAAGCCATCTCGTTCGCTGATCCCGCGGGTCGGGAAGGCAGGACAATGTTGCGGGCGTCATGTCGCGTAGCCGAAGTTGATACCCGGGGGCTGGCGGCGTTCGTTCCGGATGTGGCCGCCAGCAAGGCTGCTTAAACGCGGGGCCAACGCGGTGGCCGCACACCTGTCGTGATCAAGGAGAAGTTGCGGGCCGGCTCTTGTATCCGCTCCTCTCTGGGGGACGACCGCGCCGCGACCTTGAATCCCGTCGGCTCACCAGCGACACTTCCGCTTCGCGCCCAACAGGAGATGCCGATGCCCGCGCCGCCGTCCAAGACCGTCGAAGCCGTGCTGCGCCAGGTGGATGCCGGGCTCGATCAGGCGCGCGAGAACCTGTTCGCCCTGTTGCGCATCCCCAGCATCAGCGCCCAGCCCGCCCACGCCGAGGACTGCCGCCGGGCCGGCGAGTGGGTGCGAGAGCAGCTTGCCGGGCTGGGGTTCACGGCCAATCTGCGAGATACCGCCGGGCATCCGGTGGTGGTTGCGCATCATCCGGGTCCGGAGGGCTACCGCGGCCCGCACGTGCTGTTTTATGGGCACTACGACGTGCAGCCGGTCGATCCGGTCGAGCTATGGAGCAGCCCGCCGTTCGAGCCGCAGCTCGTGGACGGGCCGCGCGGCAAGCGGTTCGTGGCCCGTGGCGCGGTGGACGACAAGGGCCAGACGATGATGTTTATCGAGGCATTGCGTGCCTGGCATCAGGTGGGCGGTGGCGTTCCCGCGCGCATCACGGCGCTGATCGAAGGCGAGGAGGAGGTGGGCAGCCGCAACCTGGAGCCGTTCCTGGTTGCCAATCGCGACGAGCTGCGCACCGACCTGGCGCTGATCAGCGATACCGGCATGTGGGACATCGACACGCCGGCCCTGACCACCCGGCTGCGCGGCATGGCGTATACGCAAGTGACGCTGCGGGCGGCGGACCGGGACCTGCATTCGGGCCTGTACGGCGGCTCGGCGCTGAACCCGATCAACGCGCTCTGCCGCGCGCTTGGCGAGCTGCACGACGCGGACGGCCGCGTCCAGGTGCCTGGCTTCTATGACGGGGTGAAGGAACCGACGAATGCGCAGGTGGCGCAGTGGGATTCGCTGGGTTTCGACGAAGCCGGGTTCCTGGGCAATATCGGGTTGCGCATTCCGGTGGGCGAACGAGGACGGCCGGCGCTGCAACGGCTGTGGGCGCGGCCGACCGCCGATATCAACGGCATCTGGGGCGGCTATAGCGGGCCGGGATCGAAGACGGTGATCGCGTCGGAGGCGTTCGCCAAGGTTTCGTTCCGGCTGGTTCCCGGACAGGATCCGAAGAAAGTGGTGGAGGGGTTTCGTGCGTTCCTCGCCGCCCGGGTTCCGGAGGACGCGAAAGTCGAGGTGGAGGCGTTCTCCGGGTCACCGGGCATCGAGATTGCCACCGACTCGCCCTGGGTGAAGGCGGCGCAGGATGCGTTGGCCGAGGAATTCGGCAAGCCGGCCGTGCTGATCGGCAGCGGCGGCTCGATCCCGGTGGTGTCGTCGCTGCGGAAGGTGCTGGGGATCGACAGCCTGCTGATGGGATTCGCACTGGATGACGATCAGGTGCACAGCCCGAACGAGAAGTTCGAGCAGCGCTGCTTCCACCGCGGCATCCGCTCGCACGCGCGGCTGCTGGCGAAGTTCGCCGGCGGGCGGTGACAGCCGGGCGCGAGTGGAGGGGCATGATTGGAGCGGCGCCCGTACGTCATCATACTCAACGGGGTCGGCAGCGTGGGCAAGAGCTCGACCGCCCGCGCGCTTCAGGCGATCAGCGCCAGGCCATTGCTGCACGTTGCGATGGACGCGTTCCTGCATATGCTGCCGGCGGCGATGTTCGATCATCCGGATGGACTGAGCTTCGAGACGTTGCAGGATGAGGGGAAGCCGTCCATCGCGATCCGGAGCGGCCCGGTGGTGGCGCGCGCCATGCTGGGCATGCGCCACGCGGTTGCCGCGATGGCAGCGCAAGGGAACGATCTTGTGGTCGATGATGTCATGACCAGGGAGGGTCAGGATCGCGAGTACCGCTTGCTGCTGTCAGGATGTGATGTTCGCTTCGTGGGGTTGTTCGCTCCGCTCGACGTGCTGGAGGCGCGGGAGCGGCTGCGTGGGGATCGGAAGATCGGTCTGGCGCGGTGGCAGTATGAGCGCGTTCATCGCGGGGTGGCATACGACCTGACGATCGACACCGCGCGGACCAGCGCGATGGAGAATGCCTGCCGAATCCGCGATGCGTTCGGGCTCTGAGGGCTGATCCGCGGAGGCTGTTCGCGGTGCTTGCGGAGACGGGTGTTGCCGCGTGTCATGGATGGCCGGGACGGGGCCCGGCCATGACAGTGTTGGTGGGCGCGGCCATGACGGTGTTGGCGGGTGTCGGGCGATGTTGGGGGGCGACGTTGGGGGCGGCGTCTCGCGGCGGCCTTGGAAACCGGTGCGGCTTCTGCAAGAAACACTGGTAATGATGGGAACTAGCGGCTCTTGACGTTGGATAGTGGCACCAATCCGCGCGCGACCGCGCTGCTGGAGGTCCGGTCGCTGCGAAGCGGCCTTGCCGGACCGTTCGACCTGGTGCTCGACCGCGGCGAGTGCATCGCGATCACCGGTCCTTCCGGGGCTGGCAAGAGCCTGTTCCTGCGCATGATCGCCGACCTGGACCCGAACGACGGCGAAGTAACACTGAACGGGCGCGACCGGCGAAGCTGGCCGGCACCGCAGTGGCGCCGGCAGGTGCTCTACAACGCCGCCGAGCCCGGCTGGTGGGCGGAACGCGTCGCCGATCACTTCCCTGCCGCCGCCCTGTCGCGGGCGCGCGAGTTGGCCCCCTTGCTCGATCTGTCGCTTGATCTGCTCGGCGCGCCGGTGGCTCGGCTCTCCACCGGCGAACGCCAGCGCATGGCACTGATTCGGGCCGTGATCGCGGAGCCGCCGGTGCTGTTGCTGGACGAGCCGACCGGCTCGCTGGATCAGAATTCCGTGTTGCTGGTGGAAGAGCTGTTGGCGGACCGGCTGGCCAGCGACACCGCGGTGCTGATGGCGACGCACGATCTCAATCAGGTGCAACGGATCGGCACGCGGCATCTGCGCATGGCGGGACGGCGGCTGGTCGCCGCGTGACACCGATCCTGCTCCGCTGGCCGGATCTGGGCATCGGCGCAGTGCTGCTGCTGGTCGATGGCGGACTGTCGGTGTGGCTGAAATTGCGGCTGCATGGCCAGCTCGCCTGGGCTGCCGGGCGCATGGTGGTGCAACTGGTCGCGGTTGGCCTGATCCTGCGTGCGGTGTTTGCGCTGGCGTCGCCTTTTGTCACGTTCTGCGTCGTGCTGGTGATGTTGCTGATCGCTGCACGGGAAGTCGCGGCGCGCCCGGAAAAGCGCCTGCTGCATTTCGGCAATCTGGCGGTCGGGGCGTCGGCGGTTGCGTTTGCGACGTTCCTGACGGTGATTCTGGCACTGACCACGGCGATACGGCCGACGCCGTGGTACGATCCGCGCTATGCCATCCCGTTGGCCGGGATCATTCTCGGCAATGTCCTGAACAGCGCCAGCCTGGGCCTGGACGGCTTGCTGGGCAGCGTGGTGCGCGAACGCGCGGCCATCGAGGCGCAACTCGCCATCGGGGCGACGTTCTGGGCGGCCATGCGCGAGCTGATCCGGGCGGCGGTCCGGCGCGCCCTGCTGCCGACGATCAACCAGATGGCCGCGGCGGGCGTGGTGACGCTGCCCGGCATCATGACCGGCCAGATCATCGCCGGAATGGACCCGCTTCAGGCGGCCAAATACCAGATATTGTTGATGTTCCTGCTGGCCGGCGGCAGTGGCCTGGCGGCCGTCGCCGTGGTGTATTTGGCCGCCATGCGGCTGACCGACGACCGCCAGCGGCTCCGGCTCGACCGGATCGCCAGCGCCCAATGAGCCCTGATCTGTTCGACGTTGCCGTGATCGGCGGCGGCGTGAACGGGACCGGCATCGCGCGCGATGCCGCCGGGCGCGGTCTGTCCGTGCTGCTGGTGGAGCAGGACGATCTTGCGAGCGGGACATCCTCGGCCTCCACCAAGCTGATTCATGGCGGCCTGCGATATCTGGAGCGGTATGAGTTCCGGCTGGTGCGCGAGGCGCTGGCGGAACGCGAGGTGCTGCTGCGCTCGGCGCCGCACATCATTCGCCCGTTGCGCTTCGTGCTGCCGCATCATGCCGGCCTGCGGCCCTGGTGGGAGCTGCGGCTGGGCCTGTTCCTCTATGACCATCTCGGCGGCCGGCGAATCCTGCCGGGCACGCGCAGCATCGATCTGCGACGCGATCCGGTGGGGGAACCCCTGCAACCTCGGTACGCGAGGGCGTTCGAGTATTCCGATTGCTCGGTGGATGATGCGCGGCTGGTGGTACTGTGCGCGCGTGACGCGGCCGCGCGCGGCGCCGACATTCGCACGCGAACGCGCTGCACGGCAGTGCGACGGATCGATGGATCGTGGCGCCTGACGCTGCAATCCGGCGGCGGTTTGCAGGAGATTACCGCGCGCGCGCTGGTGAATGCCGCTGGCCCCTGGGTTTCTCGGGTGCCGAACGAAGCGGTCGGGCATCATGCCCGGTCCCGCGTGCGGCTGGTGAAGGGCAGCCACATCGTGGTGCGACGCCTGTACCAGCACGACCGTGCTTACATCTTCCAGAATGCCGATGGCCGCATCTGCTTCGCGATCCCCTATCAATCCGATTTCACCCTGATCGGCACCACCGACGAAGACTATTCCGGCGATCCCGCCGACGTGGCGATCACGGCCGCCGAGCAAGCATACCTGCTTGCAGCGGTCAGCGAGTATCTCCGCCAGCCGGTGACGTCGGCGGACATCGTGTGGCGGTATGCGGGTGTGCGTCCGCTGCGGGACGACGGCACGAGCAAGGCGCAGGACGCGACGCGGGACTACGTGCTGGAGCTCGATGCGCCGGACGGGCTGCCGCCGCTGCTGACTGTGTTCGGCGGCAAGATCACCACGTTCCGCCGGCTGGCGGAGGCGGTGATGATTCGGCTGGCGCCGTTCTTTCCTGGTCTGCCGCGTGGCTGGACGGCGGAGGCACCGTTGCCGGGGGGTGATTTCGTGTGGAACGATATCGTTGCTTTGCAGGCTGGCCTGCAAAGCCGGTATCCGTTCCTGACGGAACGGACGGCGTGCCGCCTGATCCACAGCTATGGTACGCTGGCCGCCGACATGCTGGGTGATGCGCGTGCGGCGAGGGATCTCGGAGGCAACTTCGGTGCCGATCTGAGCGAACGTGAGGTGGAGTGGCTGTGCCGTACCGAATGGGCGCGGACGGCGCCGGACATTATATGGCGGCGCAGCAAGCTCGGGCTGCGGATGGATACTGGCGAGACGAACTCGGTTGTCCGATTGGCTGGCGGCGCGGGTCGCAACGCCACGTCCGGCCCGCGCGGGTTTGGTTTAGCCGGCGGCCCGAGCCGGGCGCCTGGGCCCCTGCCGACGTATCGCCGCGGCCGCCAGCAGGCCGGTGCTCAGCAGCAGGAGGGAAGGCGGTTCGGGAACCGCGAGACTGGGCAAGGTTCCTCCGATGGAGAAGTTGGGGGTGTCGCCGGCGATGGCGGCGTTGAGGTCATCGACTGCGTTGGCGTTCAGCGCGAGCTGCGAGGTGCCAAGGTTCAGCCCGGTCACCGGCAGGCTGTAGCTGCCATAGCTGAGGCCGGAGCCCAGGTCGTCATAGATCGCCGCGCTCGTTCCACCGACTGCATCGAGCACGGCGGCAGGCGTGGAAACGTCGTAGAGCGTGTATTGCAGACTGGGTTGTCCTGAATCCGACATGCTCATGAAATTGGTCAGGGTCAGGCTGGCGCCGGTGACGGTCTGTCCGCGCAGGCCGGAAATGTCGAAGGTGAAGAAGTCGCGCAGCGATTGCGGGCTGCTGTCACCGAGCGGATTGCCGACAAAATAATCGTCGTTGCCGACGGAGTTGGGCATCGTGGCGCTCCACCAGCCCTGGTTGTCATCGGTGGTCAGCACCGCACTGCCCCCACTGGCGAGACTTACAGCCAGCGATTCGTTGCCATCGTCGTAACTGAAACCAAAGAGGTATTCCATCGCGTCGGCGTGGCCGCACAGGGTCAGGCTGAGGGCGACCATGGCGGCGGCAATGATCTTGGGTCCGGCTGAAATCGGTCGTGTCATGGCTACCCTCGTGCGTGCAGTTCATTGGTCTGCGCAATACCAGACCGCAGTGAGGGGTGGCCCAGGTTCGTCATTCCCGCGCATGCGGGACTCCAGGCAAACCCTCGGAATTTCGTGGGCTCTCGCCTGGATGGCGCTTGCTCGAGCATGACGGAACCTAGGGTCTTCGTCCGTGCGGGTTGGTATAATTCTTCAGCCCGGGGATAGTAGCAGGTTGTTAATGAATCCGGCAGTGATTTTTAGACAAGTCCAGAAAATAGTGCCATTGTATGCAGGACTGCGGGGCACGGTCAGAAATCGGTCGGGCTTTGCAGCGCCTCGTCACGATGGCGCATCGCCAGCAGGTCGCGTTTGCAACCAAGATGACGAGGCGATCCCGGCGCAAAACCGAACCGGTCACAGAATTCGGCATCCTCGGTGTCGAGTTGCAGCTCGATTGCCCGCTGCTGGTCCGCTCCGGGGCTTGGCAGCACCACCCGACCGGTTTGGAGGCCCCATGACAGCACGGCAACGCCGGCGAGCACGGGTGGGGCCACCCATAGCCGGGGGAGCAGTGCGGTCAGCAACCCGGAGCACGCGTCGTACATTTTTTGTCCCGTGTGTCAGACATTCCGCTCAATTGGCACGGCCGACGCCTTGCGCGTGTGAGGCAGGTCACTGCGCGGGCCGGCGAAAGGACGCGGCCCGATTTCAACCCGGCCCACCGGCTGCTAAGAAACCGGCATGCCCGCCAAACCGCGCGTCGCGCTTTTTGTGACCTGCCTGGTCGATCTGTATCGTCCCACCGTCGGGTTCGCGGCGATCAGATTGCTGGAAGACGCCGGCTGCCTGGTGGAGGTGCCGCGCGCGCAGACGTGTTGCGGTCAGCCTGCCTACAACTCCGGCGACCGCGTCACCACGCGCGATCTGGCCCGCGGCATCCTCGATACGTTCGGTGGCTACGACTACGTCGTGGTTCCGTCCGGCTCCTGCGCCGGCATGCTGCGCACCCACATGCCGCATTTGTTCGAGGACGATCCGAACCTGCGTGGCCGGGCCGACGCGCTCGCCGCCCGCACCTACGAGCTGGTGAGCTTCCTGGTCGATGTGCTGAAGCTGACGACGCTGGCCAGCGCACAGGTGGACGGGACGGTGACATACCACGACAGTTGCGCCGGCCTGCGTGAACTCGGCATCAAGCAGCAGCCACGCATGCTGCTGAGGTCTGCCGGCATCGACATTCGCGAAATGGCGGAGCCGGAAATTTGCTGTGGGTTCGGCGGGACGTTCTGCGTGAAATATCCGGACATCTCGGTGCGCATGGCCGCCGACAAGGTGCATGACATTGCGGCCACCGGCGCTGGCACGGTGCTGGCGGGCGATCTGGGATGTCTGCTGAATATTGCCGGGCGGATGACGCGGGAAGGGAAGCCGGGCGCGGTGCGGCATGTCGCGGAGGTGCTGGCGGGCATGAGCGGCGAGGTGCCGCCGATCGGGCAGCCGGCGAATGCCGGCAGCAGGGCAAAATAGCCGGCGAGGATTGCAGCGTGGCCGGTCCGTGGCGATGCGCGTGCGGTCCCCGGTGGGATGGCGGATGACGTCAGGTGCTGGAGTGGGTTCGCAGGCAGTCGAGCGTCTCGACCATCGCGCGCATCCCGCGGTCCATGATCTTTTCCCGGCGCAGTACGTAGCCAAGCTGCCGCGTCAGCGCCGGGCGAAGTGGCCGTATCACCGTTGCCGGCATGGGATCGCGCAACGCCAGGCGGGGCAGAATGGAGGCGCCCAGCCCGCCGGCAACAATCGCCTTGATCGCCTCGACGCTGCCAAGCTCCATCACCGGACGGGGCGTGACGCTGGCGCGCCGGAACCAGGCCTCGATCAGCGCGCGAGTGGCTCCGCCCGACTCGTAGAGCACCAACGGCACGTGCGCCAATTGGGGCGGCGATAACCGCGCGGTGTCCGGCACCATCGTGGCCGGCAGGATCGCCATCAGTGGATCGGCGAACAGCCGCACCGATGTCAGCGAGCGGCTCAGGGCAGAGCCCAGCGTAATCAGTGCGATGTCCAGCTCGCCAGCTTCCAGCCGGCGCAGGATATCGGGGGTGTTGCCGGTCGTGATCGTGACTCCCAGTCCGGGCATGCGCTGCCGCAGCGCCGCCAGCACCGGCGGCAGCAAATGGATGCAGGCGGTGGCGCCGGTTCCCATCCGCACTTCGGCCGTCGCGCCGGTGCGATGCTCGGCGGCGGCTGCCACCGCGTCCGCCACGGCGGCCTGTGCCCGGCGTGCGGCCGGCAGGATCGCGCTGCCCGCCGCGGTGGCCACCAACCGTCCAGCGGCCCGCTCCAGCAGGCGGACGCCAAGTGCCCGCTCGAGCTGGCGAAGCTGCTGGCTGGCGGCGGGCTGCGTCAAATTGAGCCGCCGCGCCGCAGCGGATACGCTGCCGCTGTCGAGTACCGGCGAGAAACATCCGGAGCTGACGCAGGGTCGGCACGGCCATAACCCAAACTTATTCGAATGCCGTGCAATCAAAAGTTTTTCTTTCCGCCGTGCGGCCGGCAGGGTGAACTGGCACGGCAATAAATCTGACCTGATCATCCCTCCGCCGGAAAGTTCGCCACCATGCAGCGAAATGCTACCGCCGCAATCTGTACGGCCCAGTGTCGAGGCGGATATAGCGTCGATCACCGACATCTACGCGCATCACGTGCTGCACGGCAGCGCATCGTTCGAGACGGAGCCGCCGCCCGCGGTCGAGATGCAGTCGCGCCGGGCCGGCTTGCTGGCGCGTGCGCTTCCGTACCTGGTCGCCGAACAGGAGGGCCGGATCGTCGGATATGCTTATGCGGGGCCGTACCGGCCGCGCCCCGCATACTGGAACACGGTCGAGGACACGGTGTATTTGCGGCCGGATGCGGTCGGACAAGGGATTGGCCGGTTGCTGCTGAGCGAACTGGTGGTCCGGTGCGCCGCACTCGGGCTGCGCCAGATGATCGCGGTGGTAGGCGACAGCGGGAATCTCGCCTCCATCCGCCTGCATGAGCGATCGGGTTTCCGGCTGGTCGGCGTGCTGCACGCGGTTGGCTACAAGCAGGGCCGATGGCTCGACAGCGTGCTGTTGCAGCGGGCCCTGGGCGATGCGGACACGGCCCCGCCAGCGGCGCCCGAGTTTGTCGCCGCATGACGCTGGGACGCCGACTCGCGTTGGTGCTGGGGTTCACGCAGACGCTTGCCTGGGCGACGACGTTTTACATGCCCACCGTGGTCGTCGGGCCGGCATCGGGCGGTCTGGGGGAGTTGCCGACGCTGTTGCTGGGCGGCTTTTCGTGGTCGCTGCTGATCGCCGGACTGGCCTCGCCGCGGGTCGGGCGACGCATCGACCGGCATGGCGGACGCGGTGTGCTTGCTTGCAGCAGTGTGGTGATGGCGGTCGGGCTCGCCATCATGGCGGCGTCGCCCAACCTGGCCGGGTGGTGGATTGGCTGGACGGTGATCGGTGCCGGCATGGCGCTCGGGCTGTATGACGCGACCTTTGCAACCATCGGACGATTGCTGGGCCAGCAGGCGCGGCCGGTGATCGTCGGGGTCACGCTGATGGCGGGGTTCGCGTCAACCGTGGGCTGGCCGATGGGGGTCGGGCTCGTGCACCTGCTTGGCTGGCGCGGGACCTTGGTGGTTTATGCCGCGATCCAGTTCGGCGTGAACCTGCCGCTGATCCTGTGGCTGGTCCCGCGCGCCGCGCACTGTCGCTGCAACGAGTCCGCCGGTTTCGCCGACCGGATCTGCATCCCAGGCAGGGACGGTGGTGCTGATCCTGCTTGCTGCGTTCTTCAGCGTGCGTGCGGGCATCAGCGCCGTGGTGTCGGTCCACGCGCTGCGGCTGCTGCAAGGGGTGGGCTTGTCGGCGGGTGCCGCGGTGGGCGTGGCAGCCTTGTTCGGGCCGTCGCAGGTGTTCGGGCGGGTGCTGGAATGGAGCGTGGCGCGGCGGTTCGATCCGTTCGCCACGTCGGTCATGGGTGCGGTGCTGCTGCCGGCCGGTGCGGCGGCGTTGCTGGCGGGCGCGCCGCCGGTCGCCTTCGCCGTCGGCTACGGCATGAGCAACGGGATCCTGACCATCAGCCGGGGCACCCTACCGATGCATCTGTTCGGCGCCCGAGGCTACGCGATCCGGCTGGGGCGGCTGGCTTTGCCGGCGCTGCTTGCGCAGGCCGCCGCGCCGACACTCATCACACCGCTGGTGCTGGCCTGGCCGGCAACGCGCATCTTTGCGGCACTGGGGATCGCGGCGGTGCTGGCGCTGCTGTGCCTGCTGCCACTGCATGTCCTGGCGTCACGGCGGATCGCGGTTGCCGATTGAAGCTGGGTCGATCGGGTGCACTGCCGCCGGGCAATGGGATCAAGAGGACGACGCGCAGGCTGGCTCGGCGGATGACGCGTGACGCAAGCCGTTGTTGCAGGCAATTTCGGTCCGATATCCTGGCCGACATGATGCGGAACCGATTCGCATGACCCAAACTTATCAAACGCGCGTGCTGATCATCGGCGCCGGCCCGGCGGGCTATACGGCGGCAATCTATGCCGCGCGGGCGAACCTGGCACCGGTTCTGGTGGCGGGGCTGCAGCCGGGCGGTCAGCTCATGATCACCACGGATGTCGAGAATTATCCAGGCTTCGCCGACATCATCCAGGGGCCATGGCTGATGGAGCAGATGGCGCGCCAGGCTGAGCAGGTCGGCACGCGCATCGTGCAGGACCTGATCGTCGATGTGGATTTCTCCACCCGACCACTGCGCTGTCGCGGCGATTTGGGTGACGTGTTCCTGGCGGATGCGGTGATCATCGCCACCGGCGCGCAGGCGCGGTGGTTGGGCATTGCGTCCGAGGAGCGCCTGCAAGGTCGTGGCGTCTCGGCGTGCGCCACCTGCGACGGGTTCTTTTTCCGGGGGAAATCGGTGGCGGTGGTCGGCGGCGGCAATACCGCGGTGGAGGAGGCGCTCTATCTGACCCATCACGCCGAGCACGTCACGCTGATCCATCGGCGCAACGAGCTGCGGGCGGAGAAGATCCTGCAGACGCGGCTGTTCTCGGAGCCGAAGATCAGCGTGGTATGGGACAGCATCGTCGAGGAAATCCTTGGCGGCGGCCAACCGGAGAGCGTGACCGGTGTGCGGCTGAAGAACGTCAGGACAGACGTTGTCTCCGACCTGGCGGTGGACGGCGTGTTTATCGCCATCGGGCACGTGCCCAATACCGCGATTTTCGCCGGTCAGGTGCCAATGGATGCTGAGGGGTATATCCGCGTCGTGCCCGGCAGCACGCAGACTTCAATTCCTGGCGTGTTCGCGGCCGGCGACGTGCAGGACAAGGTGTTCCGTCAGGCGGTTACCGCCGCGGGGACGGGGTGCATGGCGGCTCTGGAGGCGGAAAAGTTCCTGTCCGGGCTGCATGTTGCCGCCGCGTTGGCGGCCGATTGAGCCCCGATTGAGCCGGGGAGGCTCGCGACTCGGATGGTTTAGGATTACAACCGGGTTGTATGCGCGCTACGCATAGGTAGTTTGTCGGCACAGGCAGGCTGAGCGCGCCGCCGGGCGGGTCTCGGTGGCAGGGGGTGGCTGAGTGATCGATTGGGACAAGTTGCGCGTTTTCCATGCGGTGGCGGAGGCTGGCAGCTTCACGCATGCGGGGGATACGCTGAACCTGAGCCAGTCCGCGGTTTCCCGCCAGATCTCGGCGCTTGAGGAATCGCTGTCGGTGCCGCTGTTCCACCGCCATGCGCGGGGCCTGATCCTGACGGAGCAGGGCGAGGCGTTGAACCGTACGGTGCGGGAGGTGTTCGCCAAGTTGGCGATGACCGAGGCCCTGCTGACGGAAAGCAAGGAGAAGCCCGCCGGGCGGCTGAAGGTGACCACCACGGTGGGCTTCGGCGCGACCTGGCTGACGCCGCGGCTGGCGCAGTTCCTGGAAGCCTATCCGGACGTGTCAATTTCGCTGCTGCTGGACGATCTGGAGCTCGATCTGGCGATGCGCGAGGCGGACGTTGCCATCCGCATGCATCCGCCCAAGCAGCCGGACCTGGTGCAACGCCACCTGCTGTCGATGCACTGGATCGTGTGCGCCGCGCCGGACTACCTGAAGCGGCACGGCGTGCCGCAGCGGGCCGAGGACCTGGATGCACACAGGCTGATTCTGTTCGGCGAGTATCATCCGCCGGTGCCGGACATCAACTGGCTGGCGGAGGTCGGGCGGCGTCCTGGCAATCCGCGCCGTGCGTTGTTGGCGGTGAACAGCACGCAGGCGATGCTACTGGCGGTCCGCTCTGGCATCGGCATCGGTGCCTTGCCGGATTACCTGATGAGCGAGAATCCGGACCTCGTGCACCTTCTGAGCGAGCTGAAGTCACCGGTGGTCGATGTGTATTTCGTCTACCCGGAAGAGCTGCGGAATTCCAAGCGGGTCGCCGTGTTCCGCGATTTCCTGCTGGCCCGGCTGGCGGAGATCCACTGAGGATCGTTCGACCGTGAAGTGGTTTGCGGCATGCGCGAACGGCATGGCGGCATCCGACTTTTTGTAGGTGGAAATTCTCTAATCCAGGAATTAGTTTATTGCCACTGGTTACGGCGGGTCCTTCCGCCAGTCTTCCGGTCGTTTGGCCGGAAAGGGGTCGAGAGACCCCTGCGTCTCCCAGACGTGAAGCCTCCCTGTTACTTGCCCTCGGCCTAACGGCCGAGGGCTTTTTATTTATAACGAGTTATTGACGCGTCGGGTGACATTGAGCCGGCGTGGTCGGTTACTTGGTTCAGGCCGGTTCGTAACTTGATGGGCGCGAGGCCGAGCGCTCGCAGGACCGCTTTATCCAGGGGTGGGCGCGATGGTGGTGGGCGCGGCAGATCGAAGCCCATCGCGTCGTCGTAGCCCCACAATGCCCAGCCGATGCCCGCTGCTTCGCAGGCTCTGCCGGACTGCTTCCAGCCACGCCAGCCGAGCCGGCCGATTGAGCTGGGTGGTGGCGCCGAACTCGCCCGCCAGCAGCGCGACATGGTGTTGCCTGGCCCACGCTGCCGCGGCGGCGATCCGGTTTTCGAGCGAGGCAGCGGTCCATCTCTGGGCGCAATAGAAACGGGCGACACCGGTCGTGACCGGGTCCGTGGGACCGAATGCGGAGTCACACGCAAGCGGGTCGGGCGCGGGAAACGGCAGCCGGGCGAGGGCGGACCGGTCGAGTCCCGAACGCCACGCGGCGAGCGAAGTCAGTTCCACCGGGTCGTAGAAGTGGAAGCTGTAGATCACGTTCGGATCGGTGGTTTGGGTTGCTGGTATTGTACCAACCCGGGAGGGCGCAGGCTCTACATCCGTCATGACATCCGTCATGCCGGCGAAGGCGGGCATCCCGGCGAGAGCCCGCGAGGTTCCGAGGGGTTGGCTGGATTCCCGCTTGCGCGGGAATGACGGACGTGGGGCGCCCTCAATGCGGCCTGGTATGAGTTTCTGAAGCCCGCTGATGCTGCCCCAGTCACTTCCGGTCAGCACGATCGTGTCGTGCGGCAGGGCCGCGCGTAGCTGCTGGCGCAGCCGGTCCTGAAGCGCCGCCCATCCATCGGCGTCGTTCGGGAAGACGGGCTCGTTCAGCAGTTCCGGAAAGGTCAGCCGCGGGTCCAGCCCGCGCAGCGCCGGTGCCATCCTGTCCCAGAAGCGGAACAGGGCGGTGCGGTCCGCGTTGCTGGATTCGAGATGCCAGTCGCGCGGATGCAATGCGATCACCACCGCAAGCCCGTGTCGCTCAAGCCGAGCGATTTGCACGTGAAGCAGCGTCCGGGCCGCGGCCGTGTCGGCGAACGCTGGTTCCACAGCAAGTCTGACGAAGGTGAAGCCGACACGGGTCAGATCGTCGATCGCCGCATCGCTCAGATAGTCGCGTATCGAGGCGGGGTCGGTGCGCGGTGGAAATCTGAACCAGTTGGTGAGGTTGATGCCGTGGCGGAGCACCGCCAACCGCCCGGCCGGCAGCCCATGCGCATCCGGGCTGGGTGTCTCATCCGGGCGGCCGGTGCCGCCGCCGAAGGCGTGGCCCGATGACAGCAGCAGGGCGGCTAGCAGGACGCCGCCGATACGGATGAAGCGGATTGTCAATCTTTGTCTCGGACTGTTCGGGCGCAGCGAAGCAGCGAAAGCTTGAGCGTGGGTGAATCGGAACGGGTGATTCCGGGGACATGCGGGTCGCCGCGGGGAGACCCGTCCGGCCGCTTCCGGCCTGGGTTCGCGTCGACGAATCAGCATCGAAGTCGGCGGATATCGTTTGTCCGCATAGAAGGGCAGGGGAGGCAGTGGTTCCGTCCGGCGCTCGTGCTGGCCTTGGCTGGCGTCGTGCTGGCTGCCGCGGCGCTGTTGCGCAGTTTCGAATATGATGAAGCCTACAGCATCTTTGTCACCTCCGGCGTTCCCCGACCGATCTGGCCGTCGGTGCCCTTCACCGCCGCGTCCACACGGTGGGCCTATACCGGGACCGCGTCGCTGGTTTCGATCGCGCGGGCGTTGCGGCAAACCGACGTGCACCCGCCGCTGTATTTCTGGATGCTGCATATCTGGCGAGCGGTCGCCGGCGACTCGCTGTTCGCCGCGCGGCTGCTCTCGGTTCTGCTTGGCGTCGGTTCGCTGGCGCTGGTCGGCCGGATCGCGCGTCGGGCCGCCATCCCAGCTTCGCTGGCGATGCTGTTGACGCTGGGCTGCTACGGATTTGCGTACACCAACGCCATCGCCCGGGGCTTCGCACTCGCTCAGTTGTTGGCGCTTGGCGGTGTGCTGCTCGCGCTGGCGGCGGCGCAGCTTCGCTCGGCCCGGGCGTCGCTCTGTGCGGGACTGCTGCTCGGGGCGGCCAGCTTCGCCAACTACCTGGGATGTTTCATCGGCGTGGCCACCGTGCTGTGGCTGTTTCTCGTGCGGCTGCGACAGTGGCGCCTGTGGGTCGGCGCGGCCGTCGGACTGCTGGCGTTCGTGCCGGCCGATCTGTGGTTCTTTGTCGCGCAGCGGAACAGCCGCGGCGGACAGTTCCCGGCGTTTGAATGGGCGTCCGGGCTGGCGCGGCTGATGCGCTACGCGGCGGGGGCGGTGCTCGGCGGGTTGCCGCTTTACGTGACCGGAGCAGAGCGGGCAGCGGTGGGCGCGATGCTCGCCGCCGGATTGGCGGCGCTGCTCACGCTGATCGCGTGGCGATGGCGGCACATCGCTCTGCCGGAGCCCAGGCTGCTGTTCGCGCTGGCGGCAGCGGCGCCGCCGGCAGGACTGATCGTGCTGGGGCTGGTGTTTGACACGACACCGATCGAATTGCGGTATCTTTCCTTCTCGGTCCCGTTCCTGGCCCTGTTGAGTGCCGGCGCGCTTGCGACTTTGCCGCGTTGGCTGGGCCGGGTCGGTACCGCCGTGCTGCTTGGCGCGCAGGCACTGGCGATTGCCGGGCTGTTGACTCGGGCGGAAACGATGCAGCCGGCGCGCGCCACGGCGAGGGCAGCCAGCGCGTTGGTCGGTCCGCACGGCCTGGTGCTGTTGTCGCGCGGCAATGACGGTGTCGGCGTGGTCGGCCCTTTCCTGGCGGAGTCACCTTCGTGGTTGCGCGTGCTGCTGATCGGGCGAGGCACCAGCGTGGATCGGATCGATGCCGCGGTCGAAGGTGTTCCGCGCGTCGTGCTCGCCCTGGAGGAACCGGACGCCGACAGCCGCGCAGAGGTACAGGAAATGCGGGCGGCGTTCGCCAATCCATGCTGGCGGGCTGTGGCTGAAGGGTTCAACGTGGTCGCGTACGATCGTGTGTGCGTGAGAGATTCACCATGTTGTTCCCGGGATTCACACTGACCGAAATCCAGGTGCCCGGCGGCCGCATCCGGCTGCGGCATGGCGGGTCCGGTCCGCCTTTGCTGATGCTGCATGGCAACCCGCAGACGCACGCGATGTGGCACCGCACCGCGCCGGCACTGGCCGAACGCTTCTCGGTGGTCTGTCCCGACCTGCGGGGCTATGGCGGATCGTTCAAGCCGGCGGCGAGCGCGGATCACGCCGCCTATGCGAAGCGTGTCATGGCGGCGGACATGGTCGCGGTGATGCAGCAGCTCGGTCACGCGCGGTTCCGGCTGGCCGGGCACGATCGGGGCGCGCGCGTGGCGCAGCGGCTCGCGCTCGATCATCCGCAGTGCGTGGAGGCGATGGCGGTGCTCGACATCATCCCGACGATCGAGCATTTCGAGCGGACCGACATGACGTTCGCGCTGGGCTATTATCATTGGTTCTGGTTTGCCCAGCCGCACCCGTTTCCGGAATCGCTGATCAGCGCCGCGCCGGAGATATGGTTTCACGCGCATACAAGCCGGTCGTCGCGTCCCGCGGACCTGTTCGATCCAGAGGCGCTGGCCGATTATCTGGATGCGGCACGCCGTCCCGACACGATCGTTGGCATGTGCGAGGATTACCGGGCCGCCGCGAGCATCGACCTGGAGCACGACAGGGCGAGCCGGGCAAGGCGAGAGACGATCCAGTGCCCGCTGCTGGTCCTGTGGGGCGCGCGCGGGCGGATCGCCGAGTGGTACGATCCGCTTTCGGTGTGGCGCAACTATTGCTCCGCAGAGGTGGGCGGACACGCGGTGGAGTCAGGGCACTACATTCCCGAGGAAGCACCGGAGGCAATGCTGGCGACGTTCCAGACGTTCTTTCGGTCGTAGCTCCGTGCCGGGATTGCCTTCCAGGGGGCGGTGTACTCGAAGCAACAAGAAACTCTAGCCACAGAGACGCGGAGGCACGGAGAAGGCGGTCTGCGTTTTGTGCCGAGCGCCGCGGTTCGTTGGCCGCGTGAAACGCCAAACCTCAACTCCGCGCCTCTGTGGGCCGTTATATTATCCCGGAGCGGCGCCCTGGATGTTGACCCGCAGCATGTAGATCGACTGGCTGGCGGTCATGAACAGGAAATCCCGCTTCGGCCCGGCAAAGCACACATTGGCGCAGATTTCCGGCAGCCGGATACGCCCGATCACTTTGCCTGATGAGTTCCACACCGTGACGCCGCAGTAGCCGAGGGGCGCACTCGATCCGACCCAAAGATTGCCGGCGCGATCGGCACGCATGCCGTCCGGTCCGCAATGCACACCATCCACCATGCAGTCGGAAAATAGACGCATGTTGCTCAGCGTGTGGCCCTGCACGTCGAACGCGTAGATGACGCCCTTGCCGCCTTGCCCGGCGACATCGCCAGGTCCGGCGCCGGTGCTGATCAGGTAAAACGTCTTGTAGTCCGGCGAGAAGCAAAGACCGTTCGGGTCCGGCACCTGCGCCCCGGTCACGACCGCATCCAGCCGGCCGCTCGGGTCCCAGCGATAGGTATTGGTTCGCAACACGCGACGGATGCCGCCCATCGGCCGGACGGTATCGCCGATCAGGGGCTGATAGAGTCCGTTCGGGTTTGCCGGACCGCCGGCGACGTCGGGGTGGCCCTCGGAGAGTTGGTCGCCGTAGGGCGGGTCGGTGAACCAGACGCTGCCGTCGGGATGCGGGACGATATCGTTCGGGGAGTTCAGCGGTGCGTTGTCGAAGGAGTTGGCCAGCACCGTCATTGATCCGTCCTGTTCCCACCGCACGACGCGACGAAAGAAGTCCTGGCAGGAAAGCTGCCGCCCCTGGAAATCGAAACTGTTCCCGTTGCCGTTGTACGACGGCTTGCGGAATACGCTGACCCGCCCGGTGTCCCACAGGTAGCGGTGCTGGGTATCGCCTTTTACGTCACTGAATACTGCGTACTGTCCCTCGCTGGACCATGCAGGGCCTTCCGCCCATTGAAAGCCGGTTGCCAGCCGATGAATGGCGGCCAAGCCGACGAGGTACTGCTTGAACTCATTGTCGATCACGATCACGTCGGGATCGGGGAACAACTCCGGCGGAGCAAAGCGCCCCCATTGGCGCGGCGGCTGCGAGATGACGGTCGGGGGGCTTCCGAACTGTGGTTTGGCTTCCTGAGCGAAGGCCAGAGTCGGAACCAGGGCAGCAGCGCCGGTCAACACGCCGCGGCGGGACAAGGTCATCGCATTTCCTCCCGATGTATTGACCAGAGTGGATGCCGGCTGGTTGCGCCTGTCAACCGAGCCGCGTTCAATCATCGCGGAGCGGCAAGCTCCATGATCGCCTGGACGACGGACTGCGGCGCCTCACGCGGCAGGAAATGTCCGGCGTGCGGAAGCACGCGGCGCTGATATTGCGCGGTGAAGCTGCTGGCGTCGCGATCGGTGGTTGCGGGCGGCGTGACGCCATCGGCCTCACCGTGCAGATTGATGGTCGGTATCGTGATGGGCGGGTGTGCCGCCAGTTGCTGTTCGACAAATTCGAGCGCCGGATCGCCGGACGCGTTGCCGTAGCGATGGCGGTAGGATTGGATCACCACGTCGACGAAATCGGGATTATCGAAGCTGACGGCGGTGCGCTCATAGGTCGCGTCGTCGAAGCGGTAGTTAGGTGACCATAACTGCCAGAGCAGGCGGCAGATCTCGCGGCGGTTCTGCTGAAGCCCGGCACGACCGCGCTCGGTGTGGAAATACCACTGGTACCAATAGCGTTGTTCCTGCGCGGCGGAGGCGGGCCGGTTCGCGGTGGCGATCGACTGGATGTTGTAGCCGGTGATCGAGACCAGCCCGCGCACAAGCTGCGGCCATAGCGCGGCGACGATGCAGGCCGCCCGTCCGCCCCAGTCGTAACCGGCCAGGACGGCGGGTTCGATGCCAAGCGCCTGCATGAAGTCGCGCAGATCGCATCCGAGCGCGGCCTGCTGGCCGGAGCGCGGCGTGTCCGCATGCAGGAACCGCGTCGGTCCGTAGCCGCGCAGCCACGGCACGAGCACGCGGTATCCGGCCGCGGCGAGCGGGGGCGCGACGTCATCGTAGCAATGCGGATCATCGGGAAAACCGTGCAGCAGGATGACCGGCGTGCCGGTTGCAGGGCCGGTTTCATGGTAGGCGACGTCGAGTGCGGCGGTACCGATGCTCCGCTGCATGACCGTCAGTCCGCCGTCGCGCGTCCGAGGCGACTTTCATTAGCACGGGAACCCATTACGTCGGTGTACTCCGCGATCATCGTGTCGGGCGCCAGTTCGATCATCAGCCGGTTTTCCACCCAGAACTCGATGACGTGGAAGAACGGCTTCTGGCCGCGCGGCCCGCGGCCGAACAGCCGGGTGCGCCAACCTTCGCGCGCGCCGATACGCTCGATCTCGTCGGCGGAGGCGGGCACCGACAGCAGGAAATGGAACGGGACGGTGGCCGGCACGGGCTGGCTGCGCAGGCCGGTCACCTGCTCATTATCGGTGACGCCCGGCTTCAGCGTGGTATCTTCGGGATAAACCTCCACCATGGTGCCGTGCTCGTCGCCGCTGACCGCCATGAAGGAATCGGCGATCTGGCCGGGGAACGGATGGCAGTGCCCGTGCATGATCTCCGCCAGGACTTCCGCGACGTGCTGCGGCTGGCGGGCGGAAATGGAAACATGGTGGATCATTGTTTGCGTCCTTTGCTGTTCAGCCCCCGGCTGCGAGTGCCTCGATCTGCTGCTGACCCCAGTTCACTGCATCATCGACCGGCATGCGGTCAACCAGTATCTTCTGCAACACCTTGGTAAGGATGTTGGCGTCCCATATTTTTCCGGCCAGCGCGCCTGCTTCGGTCAGGCGCGGATGCGTGGGTAAATGTCAGTGTGCGGCCGGGCATCAGGTCTTCTCGAAGTCGATGCGCTCCACGACGGGTAGATGCTGGAGATGGCGGCGCAGGCAGTCCAGGCCCAGCTCGACGGCGCCCAGCCGCACCCAGTCGCGCCCGCCAAGAATGCGGGAGCGGCGGAATGCCGTGCCGGTTTCGGTGGCAATGGCGATATGGATGCTGCCGCCGAAATCGATGCGATCGGCGCCTTCGTCCAGGTCAATCAGTACCGCCAGGGCGTGGGTGGCGCCGGCGTGCCGGCGGGCTGCGTCAGCCACCTGTTCGGTGATTTCCTGCGTCAGCTCGCCGCCGGTCCAGTGCGGCACGAGCTGAGCCAGGTCACGCACCACGGTGCCGCGGCGGAATATGCGCTCGGCCCCCGGCAGGTGCGCGATCCGCCCGGCAATCTGGCCGGCGGTGAAGGTTTCGACCACGGCGAGGGATGCCTCCGCGGCGATCAGTTCGGCCAGCACCACGCCTTCCAGCGTCTGGTCGTCTTCCCCCAGAATGAAGTTGCCGATGCGCTTGCGCACCTCCGCCTCCACCGGCGCCAGCTTGCGGCGGACATCATCCAGGTCGGTGCCGCGCACGGCCAGCTTCGTTTCGAGCTGCGGGTAATGCGCCCGGAACCCCAGCTTGACGCTGCCATCCGGCGCCAACGCCTCGACTCCTGTCAGCAGTAAATCGACATGCAATTCTCCCAGCCCGTACGAATGGAACCGCTTGAGGAAGATCGTTTGCGACACCCCGCTACGAGCCAGCAAACGCGGGATGATCTGCTCTTCCAGCATCCGCCGCAGCTCGCGCGGCACGCCTGGGGTGAAGAAGAATCGTGCCTTGTCGATGTCCATCGCGAAGCCGCAGGCGGTGCCGACCGGATTGTCCAGTAGCTCCGACCCGGTGGGCAGCATCGCTTGCTTGCGGTTGTTAGGCGGCATGACGCGGCTTCGCCGGGCGAAGAAGGACTCCATGCGGGCGAGCCAATCCTCGTTCAGTACCAGTTCCACGCCGGCGGCCTGTGCCGCGATCTCCTGCGACAGGTCGTCGATCGTGGGACCCAGGCCGCCATTGACGATCACCGCCTCCGCGCGCCCGGCGGCGAGGCGGAATGCTTCCAGCAGACGCTCCCGGTCGTCGCCGACAGTGGTGCCCCAGATCACCGACAGGCCGACATCCTCCAGCTTCTGGCTCATGTAGCTGAAGTTGGAATTGATGATCTTGCCGGTCAGGACCTCATCGCCGGTACACAGGATTTCGATGCGCACGGTCTAATACGCCAGGAATCCGCCGTCGGCCGGCAGCGTCACGCCGGTGATGTAGCGTGCCATGTCGGATGCCAGGAACACCGCCGGTCCGGCGATATCCGCCGGCTCACCGAGACGGCCGAGCGGGATGCGGGTCTGAAAGTTGCGCATGTAATCGGCATTCTGGCGCGCCTGTTCGTTCAGCGGCGTGGCGATCAGGCCCGGTGCGATCGCGTTGACCCGCACGCCGTCCGGCGACAGCTCGATGGCCAGCGCCTTGGTCAGCGCGCGCACCCCGCCCTTGGACGTGGTGTAGGCGGCCGAGTTGGGGAGTGCCACGAACGACTGAACGGAGCCGATATTGATGATCGAACCCTTCGTCTCGATCAGGTGCGCGCGAAAGGCGGTGGTCACGTTGAACACACCATCGAGATTGACCGCCAGCGTCGCGTCCCAGTCCGAACGTGCACGCGTGTCCTTGATCTTGCCGCGGCGGATGATGCCGGCATTGTTCACCAGCACCGATACCGGTCCGACATCCCGATGCACGGACGCCGCAAGCCCGTCACAGGCATCCCGGTCGATGACATTCAGGGTGTAGGCCGCCGTATTGCCGCCGATATCGGTCGCAACGTGCTGCGCCGCCGATCCGTTCACGTCCACCACCAGCACGCGCGCACCCGCCGCTGCCATGGCGTGCGCGATGCCTTCGCCGATGCCGGATCCGCCACCGGTGACCAGGGCGATCCGCCCGTCCAGCAATCCCGGCATGGCTCAGCGCTGCATCGTGGAGGTGACGGCGCCGGGCGTCGCGGTTCGGCCGCCATCGACCACGTAGTGCGCGCCGGTCACGTTGGACGCCAGATCGGAGCACAGGAACATCACCACGTTGGCGATCTCGTCCACCGTGCCGTAGCGGCCGATCGGGATGGCCGCCTGGTACCGCTCCCCGACTGCCGCCGGATCGTCAGGATTTACCATCGAATGCAACGAATGGATCATGCGCGTGTCGATCGGTCCTGGGCAGACCGCGTTCACCCGGACGCCGGCGCGCGCCACCTCGCCGGCCGCGACCTTGGTGAGGCCGAGCACCGCGTGTTTCGACGCCGCGTAGGCGGACATGCCCGGCGATCCCATCAGGCCGGCGACCGAGGCGGTGTTCACGATGGCTCCGCTGTTCTGCCGCAGCATGACCGGCAAGACGTGGCGCATGCCGAGGAACACACCTTTCACGTTTACGCCGATCACGGCGTCGAAGGTGTCTTCGTCGTACTCGGCGGTGGGTGCGACCTTGCCTTCGATGCCGGCATTGTTGTGGAAGCAGTCGATCGAGCCGAATGCGTCCAGGGCGGCTTTGACGTAATTCCGCACGTCAGCGGAACGCGTCACGTCGGCGGCGACGAACAGGGCCTGACCGCCTTGCTGGCGGATGATGCCGGCGGTGCTTTCGCCGCCGTCCTTGTCGCAATCGACGACCACCACCTTGGCGCCGTGTTTGGCGAACGCCACCGAACTGGCCCGCCCGATGCCGTTGCCGCCACCGGTGATCAGCGCCACCTTGCCGGTGAAGTCCATCGTGTTTCCTCCAGCATTCGATAGAGGGGAGCGTAGGCGGGGGGAGGGAAGTGCGTAAAGGGGCGTGCCGTCAGGCCGCGAATTCCCGCGCCGCTTCGGCAAGGCACGCTTGCACATAGGACGCGAAGGAGCGCGCGACATCCAACCGGAACGTGTCGGGTCCGGTGCGCCACAGCACGATCTCCGCTTTGCCGAACAGCGTGCGCGTGCACATGCCCGGCGGGAAGGCGCGCGCGTCCAGGTCGAGCGCGCAGAACGCATTCAGCGCGTCGGTGGCGCGGGGTCCGCTGACTTCGAGCGTAACGCTTCGATGCGACACGTCCACGATACTGGCGGGGTAATCGGCTGTGGCGGTGATCGCCGCCGCGGTCAGGGCGGGTGCTTCGTCCGCGGGGGCGACCAGCAGCCATTCGTCGGGGCCGAGCCACAGAGCGGCAAGCTGTCCGGAGACGCTGGCGCGGCATGGCGTTGGTTCGAGCGGTACGCCGGCGGCGGTGCCGATCGCCAGGGCTGCCGGCGGGGCGGCACGGACCGACAACCGTGTCGCCGCGTCGTGGACCGTTACGGCGATGTCAGCCATGCAACCGGGTTCCCGCCGGATCGTAAAAAACCGGGTCGGTCACCTGCACCGAGATGTTACGGCCCTCCATCGGTATCAGCAGCGTCTGATTGCGACGTTCGCGGCCGGCGGTTACCAGCGCCAGGGCGATCCAGCGGTTCAGCGCACCGCTGTAATATGCCGACGTTATGTGCCCGAGCGATGGTCCGCCGTGCGGGTCGATAAGTTGCGCGCCTTCTTCAATCGGTTGGTCCGCCAGCAGCCCCACCAGATGCCGCCGATCTGGTCGCAGCATTTCGGGCCGCCGCAGCGAACGTTTGCCGACGAAATCGCCTTTCGTTCGACCGATCGTCCAGCCCAGCCCGACATCATCCGCGGTTACCGTGCCGTCTGTCTCCTGTCCGACGACGATGTAGCCTTTCTCCGCGCGCAGCACATGCATTGCCTCGGTGCCGTATGGCGCGGCCCCGAGCGTCGCGCCGGCCGCGAGCACGGCGTCCCAGATGGCGGTGCCGTGCCGCGCCGGTACGTTTATTTCGTAACCAAATTCGCCGGTGAAGCTGACGCGGAACAGGCGCGACGGCAGGCCGGCAATGGCGCCTTCACGCACGCTCATGTGCGGCATCGTGTCGAGATCGATCCCCTGTGTCAGCGGGGCTATCACGGCCCGCGCGCGCGGGCCTTGTACCGCGACCACTGCCCATTGCTCGGTGATCGAGGTGAGCCAGACACGCAGGTCGGCGAACTCGGTTTGCAGATAGTCTTCCATGTGCTGCAGCACGGCGGCGGCGCCGCCGGTCGTGGTGGTCAGATGAAACCGGTCGGGCGCGAGCCGCGCCACCACGCCATCGTCCATCACGAAGCCGGCTTCCGTCAGCATCAGCCCGTAGCGACAGCGGCCGACCGCGAGGCGCGCGAAGCTGCCGGTGTAGATGCGGTCCAGGAAGGCGGCGGCATCCGGGCCGACCACTTCGATCTTGCCTAGCGTGCTGCCGTCAAACACGCCCACGGCGGTTCGCACGGTGCGGCATTCGCGGGCGACGGCGGCGTGCATGTCTTCGCCGGGCTGCGGGAAATAACGTGCGCGCTTCCAGGCGCCGACATCCTCGAACACCGCTTGGCGCGCCACGGCGCGTTCATGCGTCGGCGTGTGGCGCACCGGGTCGAACAGGTCGCCGCGCGCGCTACCGGAGAACGTACCGAACGTCACCGGCGTGTAGGGCATGCGGAAGGTCGTGAGCCCCACTGCGGGAATCGGGCGGTGCAGGGTTGATGCGACCAGCGCGAGCGCGTTGAGATTCGAGGTCTTGCCCTGGTCGGTCGCCATGCCGGTGGTGGTGTAGCGCTTGACGTGCTCGATGGAGCGGAATCCCTCCTGTGCCGCCTGGATCAGGTCCTTCACGGTGACGTCGTTCTGGAAGTCGACGAATGCCTTGCCGTGTGCCGGACTCGGGGCGGCGGGCGCGGCGCTTTTTGGCGCCAGGCGTCCGCGTCGGTGCGGTGCGCAGGCCGCGTGCCGCCTGCTCGCCCGCCGCGGTGCCCTGGGCGATGCAGTCGTCAAGCCCGAACACGCCGGCGCAGCCGCCGGCGCTGCGTTCGTGGGCCGCCGACCGGTCCGGCACGAATGCACCAAGCAAGTCGTCGAACCGGAGCTTCCCGCGCGACTGCGAGAACAGATGCACAGAAGGTGTCCATCCACCCGACATCAACAATGCGTCGCAGTGCACGAACTCGGTTCCGCGTGGACCCCGCAGGTGAACGCCTTGCACGCGCGAACGACCGGTCGTGGCGGATAGGATTGTCGCCGGACGGACCTCGATTCCGGCGGCCTGTGCTTCGGCTGCCAGCGCCGGGTCCGCATCGGCGCGTGCATCGACGATCATTGCCACCGGAACGCCGCCGCGATGCAGCTCCACGGCGGCGCGGTAGGCGCTGTCATCGGCGGTGGCGACCACCGCCCGGGCGCCGACCTTCACGCCGAAACGGTGCAGATAACAGCGCGCGGCGTCGGCGAGCATGATGCCCGGACGGTCGTTACCGGGGAACACCAACGGGCGCTCCACCGCGCCGGCGGCGATGACAACTTCCCTGGCCCGTACCTGCCACAGGCGTTCGCGCGGAAGCTCCGGCGGTGGTGCGGCGAGATGGTCCGTGAGGCGTTCAGCGAGCCCGATCAGGTTGTCCGGGAACCAGCCGAACGCCGTGGTGCGCGGCAGCAGCCGTACGCCCTGTGCCCGGAGCGCTGCCACGGTTGCTTCCACCCAGGCGGGTGCAGCCGAATTTTCCACGCGGCCGGTTTCATGCAGCAGGGCGCCGCCGAACTCCGGCTGTTCATCGCACAGGATCACCCGCCCGCCGGATTGCGCGGCGGCACGGGCGGCCGCCAGTCCGGCGGCGCCGCCGCCGATGACGAGCACCTCGCAATGGGCGTAGCGGTGCAGGTAGCGGTCGGGGTCGGGCTGGCGGGGTGCGCGTCCAAGTCCGGCCGCGCGGCGGATGGCGGGCTCGTAGACATGGCGCCAGAAGCCGGGCGGCCACATGAATGTCTTGTAGTAGAAGCCGGCGCCCAGCAGCGGCGACGCGATGGTTGCGAATGCGCCCAGGTCGAACCGCAGCGAGGGAAACCGGTTCTGGCTATGGGTGTTCAGGCCGGGATAGAGTTCGATTTGCGTCGCGCGCAGGTTGGGCGTGGTACGTCCGGGGTCCCGCACCGCGGTGACCAGGGCGTTCGGCTCCTCCGCCCCGGCGGACATGATGCCGCGTGGGCGATGATATTTGAACGAGCGCCCGACCAGGTGCACGCCGTTGGCCAGCAGGGCGGAGGCCAGGGTGTCTCCCGTGCATCCGTTGTATTCGTTGCCGTCGAAACCAAACCGCACAGGCGCGGCGCGATCGATCCGGCCGCCTTCGGGGATGCGGAAGCTGCCGGTCATGGTATCGCCGGGCGAGGCTCGCCCGGCTTATAGGTTGCGGCGATACGGTCGGACACCGTGTCCCGCAAGCAATTGAAGAACCGCCCGCAGCCATGCAGATGGCGCCAGCGTTCCGCGTGCAGACCTTTCGGATTGGAGCGCATGTAAAGAAATTCCGCCCACGCCGCGTCGTCCAACACGGACGGATCGGCCGGGCGGGCGATATGCGCCTCGCCGCCGTAGTGGAATTCGTTCTCCGGGCGCGGTCCGCACCAGGGGCAGGGGATCAGCAGCATCAGTGCGCCACCGCCGCCGCCGCCGCCTCGTCGATCATGCGGCCGGCGGCGAAACGGTCCAGGCTGAACGGCGCGGCAATCGGGTGGGGCTCGTCGCCGGCGATGGTGGCGGCGAACACGTGCCCGGATCCGGGCGTGGCCTTGAAGCCGCCGGTGCCCCAGCCGCAATTCACGTACAGCCCCGGCACCGGCGTTTGCCCGATAATCGGCGAACGGTCCGGCGTGACATCGACGATGCCGCCCCAGTTGCGCAGCATGCGCAATCGCCGGAATGCGGGGAACAACTCGCAGATGGCTTCCAGGGTGTGCGCCGGCACGTGCAGCCCACCGGCCTGACTGTAGGAGGTGTAGGCGTCGGTGCCGGCGCCGATCACCAGCTCCCCCTTGTCCGACTGCGACAGATAGGCGTGGATGGTGTTCGACATCACCACGCACGGCATCACCGGCTTCACCGGCTCCGACACCAGCGCCTGCAGCGGGAAGCTTTCGATCGGCATGCGCACGCCCGCCATCGCCATCAGCACGCTGGTATGGCCGGCTGCCACCACCGCCACCTTGCGTGCGGCGATCCGTCCGCGGGAGGTTTCCACCGCGATCACCCGTCCGGCGGTGTTGCGGCGGATTGCGGTCACCTCGCAATTCTGCACGATATCGACGCCCAGGTCGCTGGCGGCGCGCGCATAGCCCCACGCCACCGCATCGTGCCGCGCGACGCCGCCGCGCCGTTGCAGCGCCGCACCCAGCACCGGGTAACGTAAATCGCGGCCGATATTGAGCGGCGGGCAGAATGCCTTGGCCTGTTCCGGCGACAACCATTCGTTGTCGATGCCGTTCAGCCGGTTCGCATGCACGTGCCGCCGCCCCACCCGTATGTCATGCTCGTTATGCGCCAGCATGAGCACGCCGCGCGCGGAATACATGACGTTGTAGTTCAGTTCGGCGGCCAGCCCATGCCACAGCTTCAGCGCATGTTCGTAAATCGCGGCGCTGGCGTCCTGCAGATAGTTGGACCGGATCACGGTGGTGTTGCGCCCGGTATTGCCGCCGCCGAGCCAGCCGCGTTCCAGCACCGCGACATTGCGGATGCCGTGCTGCGTCGCCAGGTAATAGGCGGTCGCCAGGCCGTGCCCGCCGGCCCCGACGATCACGACGTCGTAACTGGCGCGCGGCTCTGGATCGCGCCACTGCGCGGGCCAGCGCCCGCCCAGCACCGCATGCCGCAGCAATGAGAAAGCGGAGAAGCGCATCGCGCCATTGTCCACGTGATCGCTCCTGAGGCAAGATGGCTTGTCGCCAACGAGCACTGGGGGGAACCGGGATGGAATGGGACTACATTATCGTCGGTGCCGGCTCCTCTGGCTGCGTGCTGGCCAATCGGCTGACCGAGAACCCGGCAACCAAGGTGCTGCTGCTGGAGGCCGGCCCGAAGGACGATAATTTCTGGATCCCGATCCCGGTCGGCTTCAACAAGCTGCTCAACCACACGCGCTACAACTGGTGTTTCGCGACCGAACCGGAAGACAACGTGCTCGGCCGCTCCATCCCGATCCCGCGCGGCAAGACGCTGGGGGGCTCCAGCTCCATCAACGGGATGCTGTACGTGCGCGGCAACCCGCTCGACTACAATACGTGGTCGCAATTCGGCAATCGCGGCTGGTCGTACGAATCCGTGCTGCCTTATTTCCGCAAGTCGGAGCATTTCGAGGGCAACGGGGACGCGACGCGCGGCAAGAACGGGCCGCTGAACGTCGCTCACATGATCGAAAATCATGAGATCTGCGACGCGGTTATCGAAGCCGCGACGCGGGAGGGCTATCCGCGCAACGCGGACTACAATAACGGCCATCAGGAGGGTTTCGGCTACTACCAGGTGACGCAGAAGAACGGCCGGCGCTGGTCCACCGCGCGCGCCTTCCTGGACCCCGCGCGTCACCGGCCCAACCTGCGGGTGGAAACCGAGGCCCACGCCACCGGCATCATTCTGGACGGAAAGCGCGCGGTCGGGGTGCGCTATGTGCAGCACGGCCAGCCGCAGGAGGCGCGCTGCGGCGCCGAGGTGTTGGTCGCGACCGGGGCGGTCAAGTCACCGCAACTGCTGGAATTGTCCGGCATCGGCCAGCCGGACCTGCTCGCCTCGCTCGGCATCGCGGTGAAGCACGAGCTGCCCGGCGTGGGCGAGAATTACCGCGACCATTTTGCGCCGCGGATGAACTGGCGGGTCAAGCTGCCGATCACGCTCAACGAGCAGACGCGCGGCCTGAATTTCGCCAAGGAAATCGCCAGATACTTCCTGTTCCACCGCGGCATCCTGACCTACACCGCCGGCATCGTGTATGGTTTCGTCCGCACCCGGCCGGAACTGGAAGAGCCCGACGCGCAATTTCACTTCGCGCACGCCAGCTATCCCACCGCCGCCACGCGCATCCTGGACCACGAGCCGGGCATGACCTTCGGCGTCTATCAGTGCCGCCCGGAATCGCGCGGCACGATCCATGCCCGTTCTTCCGACCCGCTGGCCAACCCGGTGATCCGGCCGAACTTCCTGGGCGAAGAGCTGGACCGGCAGACGGTTGTCGCGGCCATGAAGATTGGCCGGCGGATCATCGAAAATCCCGTCATGGACCGCTATCGTGCTTATGAAATGAACCCGGGGCCCGAGGTGCAGACCGACGACCAGTTGCTCGATTTCGCCCGCCGCAACGGCCAGACCACCTATCACGTGGTCGGCACCTGCAAGATGGGCCAGGACCGGATGGCGGTGGTGGATGACGAGCTGCGCGTCCATGGCATCGGCGGCCTGCGTGTCATCGACGCGTCGATCATGCCCACGCTGGTTTCAGGCAATACCAATGCGGCGGTGATCATGATCGCCGAAAAGGGTGCCGACATGGTGAAGCAGGGTGCGCAGCAGGTCCCGCGGGTCGCTGAAAAGGTGGCGGCGTGAGCCTACGGCGCCTGAATCATCTGGCAGTTGGTGCGGCCGGCGAGCAGGCAATCCTCCAGCGCCGCCTTGGCGTGCAGCTCCCGCACCAGGAACAGCCCGATGATGATCAGCAGCAGCGTGATGGCGACGGCGCCCAGGCTGGCGGTCTGGCGATCCGCCTCTTCCTGCCGCTCATCAACCCAGTGGATGTCCTCGAAGCCGCGCATACGCGGAGCCTAGTCCACCCCATGATGCGGGACAAAGCGCAATTGCGCTTCCCCGGGCCAGGACAACTCACGGCTCGGTGATGTCTCGCCAGGCCACACAGCATCTGTCCCAGGATGTTGCCTGGAAAGCACTGATCAAGCGGGTCGGCCGCCCGCGCCTGGAGATCGAGCGCGGTCGCAGTCCCTATGAGGCGCTGATGCGGGCCATCGCCCACCAGCAGCTTCATGGCACCGCGGCGCGCGCGATTCTGGCGCGGTTCGATGCGCTGTATCCCGGCGGGATGTTTCCGCAACCCGAGCAGGTGCTGGCAACGCCGGAGGCGGCGCTGCGCGGCTGCGGCTTTTCCGGGTCCAAGATCGGCTGCCTGCGCGACATCAGCGCCCACGCCCTGGATGGCACGGTGCCCACGCGGCGGCAGGCGGCTCGGCTGTCTGACGCCGAGTTGATCGAGCGGCTGACCAGTATCCGCGGCGTCGGCCGCTGGACGGTGGAGATGCTGCTGATCTTCACCCTCGGCCGGCCGGACGTGCTTCCGGTGGATGATTTCGGCGTGCGCGACGGGTATCGCGCGCTCTATTCGCTGGACGAGCAGCCGAAACCACGGGATCTGGCGGCGATCGGCGAGGCGTGGGCGCCATTTCGTTCGTTCGCGGCGTGGTACCTGTGGCGCGCGTCGGATGAGGCGAAGCAAGTGAAACAGCCTACCTCGCGGGCATGATCCGGGGCCGCGAACGAGGGTGGCATCGAGGCCGGCTGGCATGAAACCAAACCACTCTTGGTGGCTGCCATCGGGCCGTGCTACCCTGACGGTGCCAGTCCTTGAAGGAGAGGCAGATGATCAAACACATCGGTACTCGCTCTGGCGATACTTTGCGGCATTTCGGGCGCCACGCTGGCCATCGCCGGCGTTACCGCGCAGTCGGCCGCCGCCTGCGATCAATCTCACACGACGTGACGAGTAGCGGCCAGGGAGGCTGTGTGCCTCCCTGGTCCTGCCGCCAGGTCGGCAATTTCAGCGCCGTCTGCTCGACGTAAGGCCGCAGCAGCGCGTCGGCGTCTTTTTTGCAGCTACCATATACGGCGGGCCGGGACTTCGTCCGGCACTATCACTTTGCCGATCGGCCATAGTGCCAGCGCCGTCAGCTTCAGGTGCGCCCAGGCGAACGGGATGCCGATGATGGTGACCGCCAGCAGCACCGCCGCCACCAGGTGACCCAGCGCCAGCCACCAGCCGGCGAGCACGAACCAGATGATGTTGCCGATCATTCCCAGTGGGCCGGTGCCGATATCGTCGTAGCCGGTCACCAACTCGCGCCGCACCGCGCGGTGCCCGAACGGCAGCAGCGTGTAGAGCGCAATGTTGAATGCCGCGCGCGCCCACGGGATGCCGATGATCGTGACGACCATGATCAGCGCCGCGACCACCCACGCCAGCGCCATCCACAGGCCGCCGGTGATGATCCACAACAGGTTCAGCAGCAGGCGAATCAGCGACATTGCCGCCCCCTTATCGCGTCCGGTCGTCGCCGAGGTCGCGGAAGCCGCGGCGCAGCTCGAATTCGTCCGACGTCACCAGGGCTTCGGCGTTTGCCAGCCGCCGTTCCAGCGTGCCGAACCGGTCGCGCAGCCCGTGCAGCGTGCCGCCCGGATCGCCGCGCATGCCGCGCCAGAACAATTCCTCGGTCGCGTTGGCAAACAGCGTCGGCGGCTTCGGTTTCAGCACCAGCGCGAAGGCAACGTAGGCAACGATCGCCGGAACGAAGAAGAAGATCAGGAACACCACGGCAACGAGCCGCACCAGCATCGGCTCGGTGCCCATGTAGTCGGCGATCCCGGCGCAGACGCCGGCGATCCAGGCTCGGTCTTTGTCGCGGAACACCCGGGTGCGATCCCACGGCGAGCGCCCGCCCAATGCGCCGCCGGGATTGCCGCCCGGATCGCCGCTGGGATTGCCCCAGGGGCCGCGATTCCAGCCTCCGCGAATTCCAGCCTGGCGCGCTCATCGCGCTGCTCCCGTCCAGGGCTCGGCGGTGGCTTTGCCGCGCCACCCCGGTGCTTCGGAATCCAGGATCCGTTCCAGGCTGTCCACGCGCTGCTCCATCCGCCGGGCGGTTTCATACAGATCGGCCAGCACCCGCTCCTGGTCACCGGACAGCATGCGGGCGGTGCGCCAGCGCGTCGCGTAGTGCGCGACGATCCAGATCGGCGCGACGACGACCAGGAACAGGATGCCCAGCAGCGTGCCCATGATATGCATCTCAGGCCCGCGCGGGTTGCGGCGCGGTGGTCGGGGGAATGCGGTTTCCCAGCCGGGCCTTCAGCTTGTCCAGGGCCTCCTGCACCGAGGAGTCAGCCTCCATCCGGGCGAATTCCTCATGCAGTTCGGGTTGGCGGCCGATATCGAACGCCTCCACCTTGCCCTCGGCTTCGTCGAGTGCCCGCTCTACCTGCTCGAACCGGGCGAACGCGTCGGTGATCCGCTCGTCATAGAGCCTGGTCTTCAGCTTCAGCCGGTTCGTGGCGGTCTTGTGCCGCGCAATGAGCGCGCGCTGGCGGGTCCTGGCGTCGTTGAGCTTGGTCTGCAGCTTGCTGATATCTTCGTTCTGCCGGTTCAATGCCTCGACAAGCTGGGTCAGTTGCACCTCCAGCTCAGTCAAAGTCTGGGTCACGCGTGCCTTGGCGTGCAGCGCGCCCTTCGCCAGGTCGTCGCGTCCGCGGGTGACCGCCAGTTCGGCCTTGCGCTCCCACTCCTCCTGCTCGCGTTTCAGCCCGGCGACGCGCCGCTCCAGCTCCTTGCGTTCGGCGATGCTCCGCACCGCGCTGGAGCGGACTTCGACCAGCGTGTCCTCCATCTCCTGGATGATGAGGCGGATGATTTTCTCCGGATCCTCAGCGCGCGCCAGGATCGAGTTGATGTTGGAATTCACGATGTCGGAGAGGCGCGAAAAGATGCCCATGGCGTCGGTTCCCTTGCGATTGGCGGCTGGTGGTGCATGGGGCGTGCCAGTGGGGGTTCGGTGGGGAAGTCATTGTTTTCGGGCGGCACGAAGCCCAGTATGTGGTGGGATATTCCACAATATGGTGAGTCTCACCAAGAGAACATGGCTATTCCCACCACCCCGCCAACCCCGGTTGGCCAGAGCCCAATTTTTTTGGAGATGCTGGCCCACGTCTCCCGCCTTGCTCCGCTCGATCGTCCGGTTCTGATCGTCGGGGAGCGCGGCACCGGCAAGGAACTGATTGCCAATCGTCTTGCCTATCTCTCCCCGCGCTGGGATCGCCCCTTCATCAAGCTGAACTGTGCGGCGCTGCCGGAAGCGCTGCTGGATTCCGAGCTGTTCGGGCATGAGGCCGGCGCTTTCACCGGCGCTGCTCGCCGCCGTGCCGGGCGGTTTGAGGCGGCTGACGGCGGCACCTTGTTCCTTGACGAAATCGCCACCGCCTCGCTTGCCGTGCAGGAGAAAATCCTGCGTGCAATCGAGTACGGCGCCTTCGAACGGGTTGGCGGCAACGAAACCTTGTCCGTCGATGTGCGGGTCATCGCCGCCACCAATGCCGATCTGCCGGCGCTGGCGGCCGCGGGGCGGTTCCGCCCCGATCTGCTCGACCGGCTGGCGTTCGATGTGGCGCTGCTGCCGCCGTTGCGGGAGCGACGCGAGGACATCGACCTGCTCGCCGACCATTTTGCGACCCGCATGACGGCGGAATTGAAGCGTCCGTATTTCGCCGGATTTACGGCAGGGGCGAGGGTGGCCCTGGCGACCCATCCCTGGCCCGGCAACGTGCGCGAGTTGCGCAACGCGATCGAACGCAGCGTGTGCCGGCTTGGGCAGCCGGATCAGCCGCTGCAAGAGCTTGTGCTGGATCCGTTCGGCAGGCCGTCCGCGGCCTTGGTGTCTCCACCCTTGGTGTCTGGGCCGTCTGCCGCCGCAGGGCCGAATTCGGTCGCCACGGATTATCGGGATGCGGTGCGCGGGTTCGAGGTGGGGCTTCTGCGCAAGGCGCTGGCGGAGGCGCGCTTCAACCGCCGGCGCGCCGCCGATGCCCTCGGTCTTACGTACCGACCAGCTCCGGCACTTGCTGAAGACCCATGGTCTGGCACGCCAGGAGCCGAAAGCGTAACGTATGAAAGCAATAGCGTTTTTGACGCGGTCCGTTCGCATGGATGAAGACTCTCGATCCGTCATGCCCGCGCTATCGCGCTAGGGGATTCGCACATCTTATTTCTGCCTCGATCCGATCAGCCGCCCCTGATGGATCTGATAGAACCGCTCCAATCCGCGCCGCATGGTGATCGGTCCGGGCGGTTTGCCGTAGCAGTTCCAGCATCCGAGGCGGGCGATAACCCAGCTTGCCCGGGCCAGCGTGCCCGGGCGATGGGGATTCTTCTGCTTCTCGGTGTTGCCCTCCAGGCTCGGCACCAACGCCTCGATGGTCTCGATCTCCGGCGCGCTGAACACCGTGCCGGCGGGCAGCTTGTGGCGGCCGTCGCGCTCCTGGGTGAGTTGGATGTCGATGCAGGCCGCCTTGACCGCGATGGCGGTGAGCTTGCGCAGTCCCTCGGCGGTGGCGAGTTGGCTGTCCTCCAGCCGCAGACCCTGCGATTTCATCACCCGGAACAATTGCTCGATGACCCAGCGGGCGCGATACCAGTCGACGATGCGCCACGCCTGCTCGGCATCATCGATCGTGTGGGTGGTAAGCAGCCGCCAATGGATCGGCTCGTCGCCCCGCTTCGCCGCGGCGCCCGGGTCCGGCTCGACGACTTCGATCAAGCGCAGCCGGACGCTTGCCGGCAGCGTGCGGTCGCGCTCCTGCTCCGGACGGCGGATTTCGACCTCCCCGTAACGCAGTTCGACGACGACGTCGCGCCTGGGCTTGCCGGGATCGCGCGCCGGCAGGGCGAAGCGCCGCGCGCCGGCGGGTGCGAACGCGGCGGCGGCGGCATACAGCCGGCCGCCATCGGCCAGCGCGCGGTCGCGGGTCGCGCGGATCAGCAAATGGCGGTTGTCGGCCGCCCCTCGCGCCCACAGCGCATACATGTCCGCCTCGCGGTCGGCGACGACGGTTACCATCGCCGCCTGTGCCAACACCACGCCGGCCTGGCGCGCGCCGTCCAGCCAGTGCAGCGATTCGCGGTCGTCCAGCGCCCGCTGCTTGTTGGAGACCGGATTGACGCCGGGACGGTTCCACACCGTGCCGCCGACCAGGCCAAGACAGGCATGACTGTCGGCATCGACCGCCTGCACCGCGTGCACCATCAGCCCGTGGACGTTGCCCTGTTTCACCGGACCGAGGCCGCGACGCCGCGCCGCCGTGGTCGGAAACCGGATATGGCTGGCATCCTCGATCGCCAGCACATGACGCCCGGCGCAGGCCGCCGCGGTGCGCTGCGGCCAACTGGCAACGATCTGCTCCGCCGTCACCTTCGGGTTGGCGAGAAACCGGCCGGCCCCCAGTTGCGTGCCCCGACGCTCACCCAGCCGACGCAGGCAGAGCGTCTTGCGCATCACCACTCGTTCGAGCAGTTCGCCCCCTTTTATCGAGACGAACATCCCCGAAGGTCCCCAGAGACCATGTCATCGTCGACCCCGTGCTTATTCAGGTCGAACACAGCAAATCGTAACCGCTCCGCGTCGCGCAACAACAAATCCATCACCCGCACGTTACAAAGTAGATATTACTTGTGCGCTTGCCCTAGCGCGAAAGCGGGCATCCAGGCGAGAGTACACGAAATTCCGAGGGTTTGCCTGGATTCCCGCGTTCGCGGGAATGACGGGGATGGGTCACCTCATTGCGGTCTGGCATTATTCACGTCGCAACGGATGCAACGCCATGGAACAACTCATAGGAAGGGAGCTTGCATGCTTGAATCGCATTTGCGCCCAAGCCGCTCGGGCATCGTGCTCATTGTTGCCGTTTGCATGGGACTATCACCGGCGATTGCTCAACCCGCGGCTTCGGCGGCCGACCTGATCGCTACCGTGCTGCCGGAAGCCGTCAACATCTCGGTCATCAACATCGAGACAACGCCCGTGGTGGCCGGCAACATGGCAAGCCATCCCTCGGTCAAGCAGGAGACGGCGGAGGCTGCCGGTTTCATCATCGATCCGTCCGGCCTTATCGTTACGAACCGGCACGCCGTGGCGGATGCGGCGGATATCACGGTCATCCTGCATGACGGGACACGGCTGGGCGCCACGGTGCTGGCGGCGGCCACGCAGAGCGACATCGCCTTGCTGCAGGTGCATGCCGATCGTCCCCTGCCGGCGGCGAAGTTCGGCGACAGCGACAAGATGCGCCCCGGCGATCCGGTGTTTCTGATCGGCAATCCGTTCGGCCTTGAGAGCACTGTCACGTCGGGCATTGTCAGCGCGGTTGACCGCAATACAACGCAGAGCGGATCCGCCTCGTTCATGCAGATCGATGCTCCCCTCAACCGCGGCAACTCCGGCGGCCCGGTGTTCAACGCGGAGGGCGAGGTGATCGCGGTCGGCACGGCGCTGCTGAGCGCCACCGCGAATAGCGGATCGGTCGGGCTCGGTTATGCCATTCCGGCCAATGATGTGCGGTTCGTCGTCGACCGGTTGCGCGCCGACGGCCATTTCAGCCAAGGCTGGATCGGTGCTTACGTGCAACCGGTCAGCGCGGACATTGCCGCGGCTGTCGGCTTGGCGCGGCCCGCGGGTTCCATCGTGGTTGCGATCAGCAACGACACGCCGGCGGCGCATGCCGGATTGAGTGTTGGCGATGTCATCCTCAAGATCGGCGATAAGGCGGCCGATGAACCACGTATCCTGAACCGGGATATCGCCGAGAGTGGCGTCGGCAGCACGATTGTCCTCGCCGTCTGGCGTGACGGGGCGCTGCAGGCGATGCCGGTCGTTGTTGGCCAGGCACTGCCTGATCAGGGGGCGACGAAGATCGCGCTCCCGCAGGGCCCGCGGCAGCGGCCCCCGATGCGCGGGGACCTCGGACTGGTGGTCGGTCCCATCACGGAGGATATCTGGCGCAAGCTTGGCCTGACGGCGCCCCCGCATGCAGGCGTTGCCGTGAACGAGGTGGCGGCCGACAGCGTCGCCGCCGATCGGGGGATTGTGCCGGGGTCGCTCATTCTGAATGTCGATCGCCAGCCAGTGGCATCATCGTCCGACCTGCGGCAACGGATCGACGCCGCGCGAAACGAGCGGCGAGGGTTCATCCTGGTTCTGATCGAGGACCAACAGGGATTGCACTGGGTGCCACTGCCGCTGCCGGCATGAGGGGGGCATCAGATACACTGCCGGGTCGAACCGGGGGAGATATGGATTGACGAAACGTAATATGTCCGATAGATTAACCCTCTCTTAACGGGAGGAGGGCCTTTTTCCAATGAAAAAACTTTTGTTTGCTTTGTTTGGTTTGGCGCTGGCGGCGCCGGCGTATGCCTTGCCGATCAATTCGCCGATCCCGTCCAACGCTTATATCGTGTTCGGCGGGCTTGACTGGGCCTGGGGCGGACCATGCCCGTACTCCGGCGGGTGCTTCGCCACGGGCGATCTTACCTATCAGTCCACCCAGGGCTGGAGCCTGCCGAATGCCGCCGAACTGGCGGAAATCCCGGCAAATTTCGCCTCAGACTTCGTGTTTCCGGGCGCCAACGTGCCACTGGGCGGCACCGATCCGGTCAGTGGTGCCACCTTTACAGGAGCTGTGCCTGGGACCGCGGCCTGCGCAACGCCCTATTTCAACACCGCAGCGACGTGGTGCGACTGGAATGACGGCGCGAACGGGGATTGGGCTGGAACTCCTGGCTCGGACGGTTTCGCGGAGCAGCTCTATGTGCGCACTGCGGCGGCCGGAGTGCCTGAACCGGGCAGCCTGGCTCTTTTGGCCGGCGGGATTGTCGGGATCGGCGCAGTGTTCCGGCGTCGGCGCAGTTAACCGCTGATTTAAGAAGGAGTCCGGGTTGGAGCGGCAGCCATCATCAAATGGCTGCCGCTTCCGATTAGTGGCCGAGCAAATTCCAATCACCGATCAGAACATCGAAGTCCGGAACGGGTGCGGCGTTTGATCTGGTGCGATGAAGTGTGGTATCAAACGTGCCGTTTCGTCGCCAGCCGTTGATGGCGTCCCGCGGGCGACCGGGCCACGTCTGCTCCTGACATGAAAGGCCGCGTATCATGAGATTGACGGGCTTAGTGGCATGCATGCTTCTTGGCGTTGCGGCGCTCGCCGGTGGCCCGGCGTCCGCGAACACGTGCCAGGCTGGGGGACTGACCTGCCCAACGGGCATGCCCATCGATGGATACTGCCAGTGCACATCGCACGGCGTTACGAAGGACGGTACGGTGGTCCGCGTTTCCAAGCCTTCGCCGCCTCGGCATTCGGCGGGGCCTGACTGCCACGCAACGCCTCAGGCGGCTGGCTGCCCGCACCCTTGAGGTGGGTGCCGGCCCGCCTCAGTGGGCGGCGACTTGCCGCATAGGTCCAGGTTGGGCGCTGCTCCAGGCCCGAGAAACATCAGCACAACAGGGCACGCGACTGCGGTTGTCATTGCACATGACACGGCGGCTGCCTTGCGGCGCCACCGGCATCACCGCACCCGAGCCTCGAGGTATGTCGTCGCGTAGCGGTGGCCGGTATGCATGGCGGAGAATGGAATGAGGCGCTCCAGGGCGTGCAGCGACGTGCCGTCAGGCGGCACCGGTTCGGCGGGATAGTCATCCCAGGTCAGCCCTAGATCCATGAGCGGCTTCAGGGCCTGGGGGCGGGCCCAGAACATGGTTCCCTGCGGAAAATCGAAATGGTTCGGCAGCGGCAATGCCAGTCCCATGCGGGCGGCCAGATCGTCGGCGAGCGCCCGATCGTCGTCCCAATCATTCAGATGCGGGTCCTCGGGGAACACGAGCCCGAGCGTCGGCTGCGAGGCGAACGCGTCCACAATGACGTCCAGCATCGGATGTTCACTGCCGAGAAGGTGCTCCCACAGAAAGTCGCGCCAAGTATCGCCGATCGAGGCGTCGACATGGGGGCTGCGCTTGCCGTGGAAGTGCCCGATCACGTCGAAGCGCGCCAGCATTTTCTGGCTGAAGCCGGTAAACAGCGGGCCGATGTTGCGCCCACGGTTCGGCATGACCGTGACTGTCGCGCCCTGAACGTCGAGGCGGGAGAGAACATCCGAAATCACCTGCGCACGATCGTCACTGCTGGTCGTCAGCAGGAGTTCGACAGGCGTGATATTGCGCCGCAAGCGGAGCAGAAAATCCTCAAGCAGGTCTGGATAATGGAAATGTCCATGTACGGCGATCCGTAGAGCGCTGCCATTGAGGAACGGGCCTGCATGCGGACGAATGATCTCGTGCTGCCAGCGGCCTTGTGGGCGTTCCGTGCGGAGATAATGGGTCAGCGGATCCTCGCCCTTCGTTTCGTCGTAATCGGGACTTTCGGATGCATAGATCAGCGGGTGGAAACCCTCCATCGGTCTGCGGACCAGCATGCCCGTCCGCGGCCGGCCGCGCGGCGCCACCAGCCTGGAGGCGTGCAGATATCTGGAGATCGCGCGCTCGATCGGTGTCGTCACGGCAAGCGGGCCAAGATACAGGTGCGCGTTGAAGCTCTGAGACCGCAAGATCAACTGGTGATCGCGGCGTTCCTGTGCGGTGGCCTGCGCCGACTTGCTTCCGCGCGCATCGATAGCCTCGACGTACCGCGCCATATCGAAGCGGGCAGCGGCCATGATCCGCATTGCCTCGGACAAGGCGGCGCGGCGGCCTGGGTCATCGGCCAATTCGACGATCAGGCGCGCGGCGGCGTCTGCATCAAGGTAGGGCACGACCAGATCCTGGGTGTCGCCGGACGATTTGAGGATGTCGGCAAAGCCGCTTGCCTGATCGAAGCAGATCACCGGGATTCCCCGCACCGCAGAATCGATGGCGATGTTCGGCAGCGGATCGAGCCGCGAGGACAGGAAGCAGATGTCTGCCCGGGCATAGACCGGCTCAAGATCCTCGAATTCCCCCAGGAACGTGAAGCTCGCCCCGACATCGGCTCGCTTGATCTGCTCATTGAGGTAGTCGCGATATGGCTCATCGAACCAGTAGCACTTGCCGACCCATGCGAAGGCGATCTTGCTGGTGGGGTGGCGGCGCCGCACGCTGGCGGCCGCGGCAATGAAGAATTCAACACCCTTGCGGATAGTGATCGTGCCGATGCCGATCACGAGCACGGAACCGTCATTGTCGGGCAACCGCGAAAGATCGCCCTGGGCACTGCCGCCGTTCGCCGTGGCCGCTGCGTTGTCTGGCGGCAGCCGGCAGACGCCTTGCGCCAATATATCGAAGTGCCGAGCCTCCAGGCTTCGATAGTCCTTCAGCGCCGAATTGGCGACGACTTGCGCCGAGAACACGACATGCGATGCGGTCTGGAACAGCTCATGAAGCGTCCCGAGCGGTCGGACGCTGGTCGAGAACTCGTGGATAAGGGTCACGGTCGGAATGTTGGCACGTTCGAACGAAGGAACGAAGTACCGCGTCTCCACGCTGTTGGCGATGGCGTATTTGGGTGCGTAGTGCTGCACGATCTTGCGCACGAGCGCATCGGTCTCGCCGCCGTGAACCACGAATTCTTTAGGCAACGCGACGACCGCGGATGCCGAGGCGGAAAATGCCTGCTCGATCGGTCCGCCTTCCTTGAGCAGGACCACCACGTTGTACCGCTTCTCCAGCTCGCCGACGATGTTCCACGCCAGGATCGCGGCGCCGGTGCGTGTTGCCTCATGCACGGCAACAATCACCGTCTCCCGGCCAGGCGAAATGCCGTCGGTCGGGTAAACCAGGCTGTCAGCCGCCGACCGCACGCTTCGCCCTTCTTTCCTGCCGAACAGGATGTAATGGACGAGGCTGCTGTAGTCGCTGCCGTTCAGATCGGTGTGGCGTTCCCGATAGAATACCGGGTCGAACAGCGCCGACGGTTCGAGTCCGGCCGCCTCGCCCTCGCGAAGATAATGCAGGATCGGATCGACACCGATAGCTCGGGCGTGCTGCGTTCCGGCGTAATGATTTTCGTCGAACAATCCGCTTGCGGCGATCAGCTCGACATCGGTCGGTGCATGTCCGGGAGCAATTTGGGCAGGCTGGGGTGCCAACTTCCTGGCGCGAACCGCGGTGGCGACGTTGCGCAACGGCGCCGTGACACGCCATGAAGTCGACTCCAATACCCCGGCGAGTTGTATCTGAAGGGCACGCACGAGCTGCTGACTGCTGGCGATGGATTGTCGCGCGCCAACCGCGGCGGCGGCAATCTCCTGGCGCAAACGTTCGATTTCCGCCTGGAGGCGCTCGATCTCCAAATCGCGCCCGGCGATCTGCTCGACCTGCCTGCTGATCCTGGAGCGGAGCAGCGGAGCCTGTTGAGCCGCTGCCGTGGCCTCCGCCGTGGCGGCCTTTGCGCGTTCCTCGGCTTCGGCAATGCGCGTCCGGTGATGCGCATCCTGCCGTGCGTACTCTGCAACTGCGGTTTCCAGCCGCTCTCGCTCGCCGGCAAGGGCAACTGTTTGCTGCTCGATGCGCTCGGCACGGCCGGCGGCAATCCAGTGTGCTCCGAATTGCGCAAACCGCTCTCGCAGCAGGTTGGCGGCGGCCGGATTCAGGTCGCACAGCGCGGCGGCAAGTGGTGGGACGGAGTTTCCAACGGCCAAAATCCCAAGCCCGTGTCCGTGCAGAAATTCAAATGACGGATACCGCGCCACCAGTTCAGTCCAGAGCCTCCAGACACCGAATTCTCGCTCCCGCACATTGATATCGTGCAGCAGAACGATCGCCCGATTCGACAGCTTCGGCAGCCATTGCTCGAAATCGTGTCTCACTGCATCGTACGTATGCAGACCGTCGATATGCAGCAGGTCAATCGAGCCATCAGGGAAGTAGGGCACCGCCTCGTCAAAGCTGAGGCGCAGGAGTTCGGAAAATGCGCCGTAGCGTTCCTGGTTGAAGACGCTGAGTCCGCGATAGACACTCTCGTCGTAGATGCCCGCGTGCTCGTCACCCTTCCACGTGTCGATCGCATAACAGCGGCCGGCGATGCCGCGTCGTTGCATCGCCTCGCAGAACGCCCCGTACGACACGCCGTTATGGGTGCCGAGTTCCACGACCATGGTGGGGCGTATGGCGCTCACAAACCAGTGCGCGAATGGCACATGTCCCCACCATGCGCTCATCGCGCCGATTCTGGACGGAATCCAGAAAATGCTTTCGAGATCCGGCGAGATGAGCGCTTCGACCAAAGCGCCCCCTGGCATCGTCGTCAAAGTGCTCGAGAGCTCATTGTTGGGCATGGGACAGGCAGTTTTTTCCTGATCGTAAGTAGGTGAAACGAAGACAGGCATAGCAGGTGCGTTCAGGGTCGGGAACGCTTTCCGTCAAAGGTCGCTGACACGGGCCATCGCGGTATCCACGTTTGCGGTGAAAGCCCTTATGGGGCACGCTCCAGTCCTGATCCTGCGCTCTGGGTTCACTGATACTGCATTTCACGTCGCCGGAAGCCGGACAGATTCAGGTACGCGAAGAACCGGTGCGGCACCGTTTCGGCCGCACCGACGATCATGTCTGCCCGGCACGTCCGATGAGATCTGAAATGCGGGATCAGTCGAAATGGCAGCGCATTCCGCAATCTTCAGCGTATTGCCATTCAGAGCGCCGATTTCGAGATAGGTGTTTGGCTTAAGAATAGAGTGAGGCCTGTTGAGAAACACCTGGGAGAACATGCAATTCAACTCAATGAAAGGCCGTTCATTGCTATGCAAAGCCATACTCCCGAATGGCAAGGTCCCGTGTATGGCGCCTACGCGGAAATGCTCTGCTCTGAAGCAGGCATCTCCGCTGGCGTGCGGGGACCGACGATGATGAGCACTATGTCTATGCGATGGCCCTATGAAGCCTTTCCGCTGGGCTTGCAGTCCATGCCGATGGGCGATGCTTGGATCTCGGCAGGCAAAGTCGAAGCCCGCAGCGTGACGCAAGGGCGCTTTCAATGCTTCCATTACCGGCCGGGTGGCGTCGAACTGTTCATGTGGGGGCGACCCACCCATGGACAAAGCAGATTCCTCGAACCGAATTCTGCCTCATAGTTCTTTGTTATTTGCAATGTGCCGCCGATATGGCTGCCTGGACCCGGCGAAACTGAAAGTTACGGACCTCATCCGGTGCTTGACTGGTCGGCGCAGTTTCCCGTCATGAGTTTCTGCGCATTCCGTGATGGTTTCCAACCGGACGGCACTTCTTTCGAGGTGACGAAGCCCGTCATGCGCGCCTCAACTGAGGCTGCCAGGCCCTCAACGCTGGCGCCGGAATGCCACTAGCCCGAGAGCACCCAGCGCGAACACCGCCAAAGAGGGTGGCTCTGGCACGGCATTCCGATCATATTCATACGTGACCACCAGCTTCCCATGGTAGCCGCCGAACGCGTCGTCGAACGCCCCCCAGCCGTCTGACTGCAGCACTTCGCCGCCGAGATTGAAGGTGAAATCTTGCGCGTTCGCGTAGTCCGCAGGGTTATCAGCAGCGGACCCGGCCAGCGTCGCGGTGACATGTGCCTCCACTATAGAATAAGTAGGACCGGAGAGCGCCACGCCCCCGAGTGTCTTAAGATCATTCAGGTCGGCCGGGGTGCCATAACTGTAAAGGTCTGTGACCGTGAGCGCGATCACGGGCTCGCTCGAATCGCCGTAATTGATCATAGGCTCAGTCCACTCCGTCCGCGCTGAGACGCTGAGTGTCACCTGGAGGAGAGTGCCCAGTGCGGTGTTAAACGCCGGAACATCAACATCGCTGTAAGCTCCAAAGACAAGGTCACCATTTCCGGAGAAGTGATAGGTGTGATTTATCGTCGCGGCCGAGGCTGGGACAACACTTAACATGCCCACGATAGCAAACGGTGGAACCTTCATCGCATGTTTCCTCCGTGGCTTACGAGCGGGCGGCGAATATATTCGCGGCCGGCCTAAACCACAAGTAATATGGATGTGACGGGACTGATCCGTCGGCAGAATGGTGGCACTCCTCAACTGATAGGGCGCTTGTCTGCCTGAATTTGAAAAATATTGGCGTCCCGTACGGGA
>CAVZRO010000025.1:0-4203 GCA_963777625.1 uncultured Pseudomonadota bacterium
TGGGGTGAAGAAACAATCTCATTTGTAAGTCGCGAGCGCAATGGGGCGGCCGACATCCGGGGCGCTCCGCAAATCGATCTGTCAGGCGAAAGAGCCGGTAATGTTTCCTCCCTTGCATTGGAGCAGATCATCGGTTAGCGATAATAAAGTAGATGCAAGGGTGATTCATGCAATCCCCGGTTGGTCGGCGTAGATTTCTCCAGAGTTCCGCTGTGCTCGGTGGTTCGCTGCTGACCTGCGGCATTCCGCTGGACCGATCCAGCCAGGCGGCTCCGCTGCGGGTTGATGCTCCGGTGGTTGACCAGGTCGTTGTGAGAGAAATCACCGATAACACGCATGACATCTTCCTGCGTGGTGCGAAAGCACCCGGTCTCGCCGTCAGCCGCACAGGATTCCCCCAAGCGGGCCAGGGCAAGACCCTGGCGAGCGAGTGGGGGCTGGCGCTTCACATCGAATCCCATAAAGGCCAGGAGACGCGCCGCTACCTGCTCGACTTCGGCTTCACGCCAGATGTCTATATCAACAATATTGAAATCCTGAAGATCGATGTCGCGCAAGTGGACGCGCTGATCATCAGCCACGGACACTACGATCACGTTGGCGGCCTGATGGGCTTTCTGGAGGCGCAACGGCCCCAGATGCGCAAAGATCTCCGCTTGTACACTGGCGGCGAGGACGATTTCTGCCGTCGCTACAATCTCAATCCGGACGGCAGCCTGGTGCAATTCGGCGTTCCGCTCGACCGCCGCCGGCTGCGAGCCCTCGGCGTGGAGCCTATCCTATCGGAGGTGCCCATCGTCATCGAAGGTCAGGCCTTCACGACGGGGGTGGTGCCACGTACCAGCATGGAGCATGTATTGCCGAACACCTTGGTGGAATACGGTGTTCAGGACGGCGTTGGATGTGACACGAACGCCTATATGAACCACCATTTCACCGCCGAGGAACTCGCCGGAAAGCCGATGCCCGATCAGCATTGGCACGAGCATGCCACCTGCTTCCGGCTGGGTGATCGCGGTCTGGTGGTGATCACGTCATGTGGCCACGGTGGTATCATCAATACGCTGCACCGCGCGCAGCAGGTTTCCGGGGTTGATAAGATCTACGCGTTGGTCGGCGGCTTCCATCTGGCGCCGGCACCCGATGATTACTTGCGCCAAGTGATGGCTGAACTGAAGAAGTTCGACCTTGAGCACGTGTTTCCGATGCATTGCAGTGGCGAGAATTTCGTCGCGCTCGCGAAGCAGGAGATGCCAGAGAAACTGGTTCTATGCGCGACTGGCAGCAGCTTCACGTTTACGGCGTGACACCGGCCGACACGAAGCGACGACATTGCGACCACGATGGTGGCGCATCCTACCGGTCGGCGCTGGCCTCGGCTAAGCGGTCGCGCGCAGCGTCGCAATCCACGGCTCCACGCAGCGAGCCCCGGGTCTTGTAGCCTCGGCGGCGCCCTGGAATCAGCGCGCGGCGCACCCTCACCCCACACGATCGACAAGTCCCGGCCCAGCCGAACCGGTCTTCATCGAAGTCCGGCGCGGCGGCTGCCCGGAGAGGAGCGTATCGAACGTCTAGCGGATGATTATGGCCACGGGTCAGGTTCACTCAGCGCATCAGGAGCGGTAGTCGAATACCTCCTCCGGACCGATCTTCTGCGAGGTTCTGCGCCGCAGCTCGCAGATGGCCGCGTAGATCGCCTGCCAGCGATCCAGCCCCTCCGCATCGCCCTGCAAGCGCTTTTCCTGGACACGGTCCAGAGCCACGGCCTGTGCCTGCAACCCGTGCCGCCTGATCATCGCCCGAGCGGTTTCCTTCGTGTTCTGCTGGTGCATAGCAGCATCTCCTGGGCTGTCTCCGCGTACCGATGTGAGGCGCCTGTGCAACGATGCTACCGGACGGCCGGTCACGATTTGGAAAAGCAGCCCAGCTCCGCGCCCCTTGCATCGGCCGCGGGCTTTGCCGAAGAAAGGTCATGGCTCTCAAAACCGGCCGCGCCGCCGCGGCACCACCATTCCTGGTGATGGACGTGATCGCCGCAGCCAATGCGCGCCAGGCGGCGCTGTCGCCGCACGGGCCGAAGGTGATCCGGATGGAGGTCGGCCAGCCCGGCACCGGCGCTCCGGCGGGTGCGCTGAGGGCCGCGGCCGCCGCGCTCGGATCCGGCGATCCGCTCGGCTACACCGAGGCGCTCGGCCGCCGCAGCCTGCGCGAACGGATCGCGACGCATTACCGGGACTGGTACGGACTGGTCGTCTCACCGGAGCGGGTTGCGGTCACGGTCGGTGCGTCGGGCGGGTTTCCGCTGGCCTTCCTGGCGGCGTTCGATCCTGGCGATCGGGTTGCGCTGACCGCGCCGTTCTACCCGCCCTATGTGAATATCCTGACGGCGCTGGGAATCAGGCCGGTGATCCTGGAAGCGGGGCCGCAGACGCGGTTTCAACCGGACATTGCAAGCCTGGAGCGGCTCGATCCGCCGCCAGACGGCTTGATCGTGGCCAGTCCGTGCAACCCGGCGGGCACCATGCTGCACCCGGACGAACTGGCCGCCATCGCCGGATGGTGCGACCGGAATGGGGTGCGGCTGGTCAGCGACGAGATCTATCACGGGCTGCATTACGATAGCGCGATTGCCACCGCTGCGTCGTTCAGCCCGCATGCCGTGGTGGTCAACAGCTTCTCCAAATATTTCAGCATGACCGGCTGGCGGGTGGGCTGGTTGCTGCTGCCCGAGGACCTGGTGCGGCCGGTGGAGTGCCTGGCGCAGAACCTGTTCATCAGCGCGCCGCATATTTCGCAGCTCGCCGCTGAAGCGGCGTTCGACTGCCATGAGGAGCTGGCCGCCAACGTGGCGCGCTATCGCCGCTCGCGCGACTTGCTGCTGCGCGAGTTGCCGGGCGCCGGGTTCGACCGGCTGAGTCCGGCGGAAGGGGCGTTCTACCTGTTCGCGGATGTCACCGAGCGTTCCAACGACAGTGTGGCGTTCTGCGCCCGCATGCTGGCCGAGGCGGGAATTGCCGCGACGCCGGGTGTGGATTTCGACCGCCTCCGGGGCAACCGGTTCATCCGGTTCAGCTATTGCGGGCCCGAAGCGGACATGGCGGAGGCGGCCGAGCGGCTGCGGCACTGGCGATGAGCGATACGCCCGAAGCCATTCTGGGTCGGATCGGCGCTGCGGCCGAGCGGATCGAAACGCCATGCGGAGCGGGGCGCATGGCCTGGCACTGTTGGGGCAGCGGCCCGGTGCTGGTGCTGCTACATGGGGGCTCGGGGTCGTGGCGCCACTGGGTGCGCAATATCCCATTCTTCGCCGAGCACCGTCGCGTGATAGCGCCCGACCTGCCGGGGTTCGGCGAATTGGACATGCCGTCCAATCCGCAGGATCCGTACGATACGGCGGAGATTTTGGTGCGTGGGCTGGATACGGTCCTGGCGCATGGGGCGGCGTACGACCTTGCAGGATTTTCCTATGGCGGCGTGATTGCCGGGTGCCTGGCGGAGCATGACGGTGATCGGGTGCGCTCGCTGACGATCGTCGGGTCCGGCGGGTTGGGGCTGGTACGCGGCACGACGGAACTGGTGAAGGTGCGGCACCTCGCCGGACCCGAGCGGGAGGCGGCGCACAAGACGAATTTGTCCCGGCTGATGATCGCCGATCCGGCCAGGATCGACGCGCTCGCCCTGTTGATTCAGGATTGGAACACGCGCCACGCGCGGCTGAAGAGCCCGCTGGTTTCGCGCGGCACCTATCTGCGCGACGCGCTGGCGGTGCTGCGCTGCCAGGTGAACGGGATCTGGGGCAGTCTGGATGCGCCGTCATTGCCGGATATAGGCGCGCGTGAGGCGGCGATGCGCACCCTGCAGCCGACGCTGCGATTCCGCGTGATCCAGGGCGCCGGCCATTGGGTGGCCTATGAGGCGGCGGACGCGTTCAACGAAACGCTCTCGGGATTGCTGGAGGGCTGAGCGGCCGCAACCGGGCGCGACGTCGGGCAGGTGATGATCACGGTCGGCCTGAACGAGAAGAGCGGTGGCGCCATCGATCGAAACGACAAGCGGGCAGGCCGCGGCTGCTGGAGAAGAATGCCGAGATTTATCGCGGGGTCGTGCCGCTCATTGTCGATGCGGCGCCGGGCGCCGTGCTGCTGGTGGTTACCGATCCACCCGACCCGCTGGCTCTCCTGACGCGGCAGAAGCGGCTTGCAT
>CAVZRO010000026.1:0-474498 GCA_963777625.1 uncultured Pseudomonadota bacterium
TCGGTGCAGACCGCGGGGAGGGAAGAGTCAGCAATCTCGCACGGTCGGTATAATACCAACCAGCGTTGATGCTGACCCTTTCCGTCATGGCCGGCCCCTTTCCGTCATGGCCGGGACAAGCCCACGACTGTCCGGCAGGGTTCTTGCTTGTGTCGCTTGTGTCATATGAGCTGCCCTTGGCCAGCGATTGGCGGGGGCCGTTCGGCGGGCCGATGCAGTTGAGTGAGGCTGCGTCGGTGCATGAGGTTCACCCGGACGAGCCGGGCGAACGCCAGGGGGCTGTGGACGGCATGCTGCGCCTTCTGAGCCAGGCGAAGCAGCAGGAAGGCAATCAAGGCGATGGCGATCTGGATGCGAACCGCATTTTCAGAGCTACCGATGAACTTGCGGATGCGCAGGGTCTGTTTGACCCAGCGGAAGAACAGCTCGATGGCCCATCGGCGCTTGTAAAGCTCCGCAATGACCTCGGCCGGCGAGCTGAGATCGTTGGTGACGATGCGCAGAACCTTGCCGGTATCGATGCGCACCTGAACCTCCCGCACCGCGTCGGAGAACGGGTTGTGGCGGTTGTTCGCTTGCCGCTGCGGCAGCTTGCCGATGCGATCCGACAGGATCGGGCCGCCCGGCCGCACGTCGCGCAATTCGCTCACCGCGAGCGGGGTGTTGCGCTTGAGCCGCGTCACGATCCGGCACCCCGCGCCGTGCAGCTTTGCCCACCAGGCATAGTCATAATATCCGAGATCGAAGACGTAAGTGGCGCCCTTCACGATCGGCATCGCCTGGGCCGCGGTGATGTCGTTGACGTTGGCCGCGCTGAAGCTGGCATATATCGGGCAATCAGCGTCCGGATCATAAATGATGTGCAGCTTGGCGCCGCACGCCGAGGCCGAGAACCGCGCCCAGTCGGCGCTGCGCTCGTTCAGCGCCAGGCCGGTGCTGTCGATCAGGTAGCTGACGCCATCCATGGTGCGCCGCAGCCGCCGGTGCGCGCTTTGGATCATGCCGCCGAGCAGCGCCGTGAAGACGCCGACCGGCCGCTGGCGGTTGGCATCGGCCAGGGTGGAGCGATGCGGCAGGCTGACCCCCAGATGATAGAGCCGGTCGGCATGGCTGCGCAGCCCGGTCTCGATCTCGCGCAGGCTGGCTGCGCCCGAGAGCTGGGCATACAGCATGGCAGCGAGCTGGCTCTTGAAGCTGAAGCCGCGCACATCCGTCGTTGCGCCATGCCGTTCGACCGCCTGATCGAACTCGCCCCACGGAAGCAGCTTCAGCATCGCATGGAACACGCTATTCTGGTGCGGCACGGCGTTGACCTCCTCGCGTCCGGTGGCGTCGCCAAACGTCGGATGCGAGTAGAATCAATGTCGTGCGCTCGGTACAAGCGAATTCCGTGCCGGACAGCCGTGGGCTTGTCCCGGCCATCCATGACTTCGTCGCCCACCCCGCCGCTCGTTCGCTTCACGTTGCTCCGGGCAACACCGGCGGGATGGGTCATCCTCAATGCGGTCCGGTATAATACCAAACGGCATTGAGTATGACCCACGTTCGTCATTCCCGCGCAAGCGGGAATCCAGCGACCGCCCGTACAACGCCGACCTCGGCGTGGATGACCGCCTGCGCTGGCATGACGAGACGGGCGCCCGAATGTCCACGGCGGCTGGCATAATCACGCGTCCCCGCGACGCCCTTACAGCCGCCGCGCGTCGATGATCCGCTTCAGGAAGCTGCGGGTGCGCTCCTCGGTGGGAGAGTCGAAAATCCTTGCCGGCGGACCTTCCTCATGCACCACGCCGTTGCACAGGAAACAGACCTTGGCCGCCACCTCGCGGGCAAATCCCATCTCATGGGTCGCCAGCAGCATGGTCATGCCCTCGGCCGCCAGGTCGCGGACGATGTTGAGCACCTCGGCAACCAGCTCGGGATCCAGCGCGGACGTGACCTCGTCCAGCAGCAGCACCATCGGATCCATCGCCAGGGCCCGCACAATGGCGGCGCGCTGCTGCTGGCCGCCCGACAGCCGGTCCGGATACTCCCTGGCTTTGCTCTCGAGTCCAATGCGCGTCAGCAGCGCCATCGCCCGCTCCTCCGCCTCCGCACGCGACTGTCGCAGCACCCGCACCGGGGCGAGCATGACGTTCTGCAGCACCGTCATGTGCGGGAACAGGTTGAAGCTCTGGAACACGATGCCGACGTCCCGGCGCAACGCGTTGACGTCGATCCCCGGGCCGCTCACCCGGTTGCCGTGGATGCGGATTTCGCCTGAATCGATCGTCTCCAGCCCATTCATGCAACGCAGCAACGTCGATTTGCCGCAGCCGGAGGGGCCGATCAGGCAGACCACCTGATGCTCTTCCACCTCCAGGCTCAGACCGCTGAACACCGGGTGACTTCCGAAACGCTTGTGGATATCGCGGATCTCGATGAGTGCCATTGGCTATCGCCGCTACTCAACCGCCGCCGACGCGCATGCGCCGCCGGTCCCGTTCAATCAGCCGGTCAACCAGCCGTGCCTGCGGAATTGTGATCACGATGAACAGGATCGCCACCGTCGTCACCGGCGACAGATTGAACCGGTTGCTGGCGATAATGATCGACTGGTTGAACGCGTCTATGCTGCCGATCACGTTGACCAGCGCCGTATCCTTCTGCAGGCCGATGAAGCTGTTGAGCAGCGGCGGGATGATATGCCGCACACCCTGCGGAATGATCACGAAGCGCAGCGTCTGCATATAGGACAGGCCCAGCGATCGGGCCGCGGCCGTCTGACTCCAGTGAATGCTCTCGATGCCGGCGCGATACACCTCGGCGACATACGCGCCGGAGGTCAGCGTAAGGGCAAGAATGGCGAAGGAATTCTGCGAGAAATCCTTTACGATCGGCAGGCCGGTCAACGGGATGCCGAAGCCGATCAGGTAGATATTGATGATCGCCGGCAGGCTGCGAAACACGTCTACGTAGAATGTCGCAATCATCCGGATCGGCTTGCCGGCCGCACCAGGCGCCAGCCGGGCGAGCGCGACCACAAGGCCCCAGATCAGCACCAGCACTTCAGCGATCATGAAAATATAGACGTTGATCCAGAACGCTTTCAGAATCAGGAAGAACGTGCTGCCAATCAGCGGCAGAAAGAAGAACGTACGGCTGACCGCCAGATTATTGGCAATGAAGAATTGCGCGATCAGCAGCACCAGAAACTGTGCTGCCCCGTAACCGAAGCTGATCCAGATGAAATGACGGGCCGATGCGGCCGCCACTCTCGCCTCGACGATATCGCCTTTGGCCAGAACCTCGTTCGCCTGAGTGGCCAGTTGCATGCTGCGGACCGCTGGCCACAGCAGGAAGACCGCCGCCACGCCGATCAGCACAAGAAGACTATCGGCAACTCGCCCCGCCTGTCCCAGGCTGACAAGCGCGCCATGGACGCTGCGCAGCGTGCCCCGGGTACACAGCACGACGAGCGCTGTCACTGCCACCGCGGCGGTGGCCGCCGTTGTCGCACTCGGCGGCGGCGCGCTGGCACGAAAATGCCGCTCACTTTCCGGCAGTGCGCCGCCACCCGGCCGGAGCGTCTCCTGCGCCGGCCGAGCATCGCTGGGACTCATGGTTTGCCGCCGCTCCGGTGCGGCTATCGTCGGCCTGTCACGGCGTCATATAGGGAACCTTCGTCGGATCGGCCCCCCACGCCTCGGCCAGGTATTTGGTGGCCAGCTTCTGCAGCGTGCCGTCGTCCTGCAACGACTGGATCATCTTGTCGAACGTCGCTTCGTTCACCGATCCCTTCGGATAGACCGCCCCGTAACTCTCGCCGGTCTTGTACCTGGCCCCCAACCTCCAGCGTGCCCTTGGACGCTGCGGCATAACCCAGCATGTAGGCGGTATCATCCGCGGCCGCATCGATCTGCCCGGCATTCAGTGCCGCCATCATGGCCGGTACGTTGGGATACTCTCTTGGCGGCGACGACGGCTTCACCACGTTGGTGATGAAATCGGCACCCGTGGTGCCCTGATGCACGCCGATACGCATCGCCTTGACCGAGGCGCTATCGGTTTTGGTGCCTTTTTTCACCAGGATGCCGATATCGGAGCTGAAGTAAGGCGTCGAGAAGTCGACCACTTTCTTCCGCGGCTCGGTAATCGATGCCTCCGACAGCGCCAGATCGTAATTCGTCGTGTGCCCCCCAATAAGCTGCGCCCAGGATACATTGACAACCGCAACCTTATCCAGTCCGGCGCGATAGGCGATCTCCGCAGCCATGCAATATTCATAGCCGTCCTTGATCGTGTCCGGCGTATCGCCGTTCCACCAGCCGGGCGCCGGCAGGCTGACCTCTACCGTCAACTGCCCGGGCGTTGCCGGGGTAATGTGGTACGCGCCCTTCTCCCCGGTGACCTGGCAATCTCCGTAGCCGGCCGCAACCGCCGGCACCGCGACGCCGACCGTGAACGACAGCGCCAGCAACATGTAGCGCCCTAGCGAGGCCGCCGAGGCAGCCATAAGTGATCCACCCAACATTCTGTTTTCCTCCCCGAGTGAACACGATTTCCGTGAGCGCAATTTCCGCCGGCTTTCTATCCGACGGGCCCATCCTTGTTCCAATCCCGCGCGTTGCTTCCCAGCATGAATTCGCCGACGCGCAGCGGCGGGTATTTCGGCGGCCGGCTGGGTCCGGTGCAACTCGGCAGGCATGCCACCAAGGCGTCGAAGTCCGGAATGGCGAAGAACGGAACCGAGAAGCGTTCCAGCCCCGACCGGTTGATCACCCGGTGCGGGGTGGACGCAAACCGGTCATTGGTCCAGCGCGCCATCATGTCGCCGATGTTGATGACGAATGTCCCGCTGATCGGCGGCACCTCGATCCATTGGTCTCCCCGCTGCACCTGCAAGCCGCCGACATTGTCCTGCACCAGAATTGTAAAGGCCGTGGTGTCCGAGTGTGGGCGAAGCCCGAACTGACGTCCCGGTGTCACCGACGGGTGCGGCGGATAGTGCAGCAGGTTGATCTGCGTCAGCGGCTTGGTGTAAAATGCAGCGAAATAATCCTCGGCAAGATCGAGCGCCAGCGCGAACGCGCGCAGCAACTCGCCGGTCAATCGTTCCATCCGGTCGTAATAGCCGGTCAGAACCTCCCGCCATCCGGGCAGCTTTTCCGGCCATTGGTTCAGCGCATGAACCCGGGTTCCGTCCGTGATATCCGGATCGTCCGCCGAAAGCTCGTGCTGATATTTGAAGCTTTCATTCAGATCGGGTGCGTCGGCCTGGTCGGGATACATCCGCGAGCCCAACGGCTGATAACCGCAATTCTGCTTCGGCGTCAGCTTGATCTTCAGCCGCTCATCGAGCGGCAGTGCAAAGAACCGGCGCGACGCCGCGAAGATAGCCTCGATCTCGGATTGCGGTACCGCATGGCCGGCGAGATAAAAGAACCCGGTGCCTTCGCACGCGTCACGTATTCCCGCGGCGATCAGCGTCTTTCCGTCGACGGTCCCGCCCAGGAAGGGAGCAAAATCGATCACCGGGACCTGTGGCATTCACAACTCCCCATCGCTGGCGCCGCTTCAACGGATCGAGTTGGTCACGCCAACCGGGCGCGTCTCACGCTCAACGCCGGAATTGCCTATACAAAACGTTCGCGCGCAGTGTCAAGGCAAACACCGGCGCGCGGCCCGATCATCTATGCCAGCAACCGGTCGATTTCACCCGCATCCACATCCTCGAGCCGCGCCGGTTGCCAACGGGGTTGGCGGTCCTTTTCCACCACCATCGCCCGCACGCCTTCGATGAATTCGTGGTACGGCGTGATGGTCCGCGACGCACGCAGCTCGGCATCCAGGCATTGGAGCAAGCTGCGATCCTCGCCCTCCCGCAGCAGCCGCCGTGACCAGACCAGCGAAGCGGGCGACATCTGCCGCAGCGTCTCCGCGGTGCGACGCGCGAACGCCCCCTCGGTGTGCTCGAGCCGTCGCATAATCTCCACCATCTCGTCCGCAGCGAAACAGCGGTCGATCATCTCCCGCTCGTTCGCCAGCGAAAAAGTCGGTAACGGCGCCGCATGGCGTGCCAGCGCCGCCACGCCCTCCGCCGGCAGGTCGGCGGATAGCGCCGCCAGCTCCGATCGCGGTACGAAATGTGTCGCCAAACCCGCATGCACGGCGTCGGCACCCTGCATGCGTGCGCCGGTCAGCGCCAGATAGATCCCCAGGCGCCCGGGCAGCCTCGGCATCAGATAAGTGGCGCCGATGTCCGGCAGGAAGCCGATCGCCGTCTCCGGCATCGCGAACAGCGCGTGCTCCGTGGCAACCCGATACGCGCCGTGCACGGACACGCCAATTCCACCGCCCATGCAGATGCCATCGACCAACGCAACATACGGCTTCGGATAAGTCGCGATCAGATAGTTCAGCGCATATTCCTCGCTGAAAAACGCCTCCGCATCCTGCGGGCGTCCTTCCACATGGAATTGCCGCACCGCGCGGATGTCACCGCCAGCGCAAAACGCCCGATCGCCGCTACCTTCGATCACCACTGCATGAACGTGCGGATCATCCAGCCACTCCCGCAGCGCCCGATCACAGGCGCGAATCATCTCCAGATCCAGCGCGTTCAGCGCCTTCGGACGGTTCAGCAGAAGGCGTCCAATTCGTCCGTCGCGGGACGCGATCACGCTCGCTTCGCCCTGCATGCCCTTACCTCCTGCGTCAAACCCGCTATACAGGCCCGTCACCGCGTTGCCCATCTGCCGACCGGACTGTAGCGTCTCCCGGATCAACAACGGGGAACTCATCATAATGCTTGCCCGCAACCTCCTGGTGGCCGTGGCGGTATTCACGCCGGGCATCGCGGGCATGCCGACGCCGGCCGCGTTCGGACGCGATCTCACGGTGGTCGTGCATGGAGCGTCAGACAGCACCGCGATCCAGCAGGGGCTTGTTGCGCCGTTCACCAGCGCGACCGGCATTCCGGTATCGGTCCAGAGCTGGAACGGAACTCCCGATGCGCTGGCCGCCGGGTTGAAACAGCCCAGCAGTTGGGACCTGGTTCAGGTGAGCGCCGGCGAACTGCAGACCGGATGCGCCGCGGGAAATTTCGAAAAGCTCGACTGGTCGCGGATCGGCGGCAAGGATCATTACCTGCCGCAGGCAGTATCGGACTGTGGCGTGGGTGCGACGCTGACCAACCTCGTTCTCGCCTGGAATCGCGACAAATTCCCCGGCAATCCCACCTGGGTTGATTTCTGGGACGTTGCCAAGCTGCCCGCCAAGCGCGGGTTGCATCGCGACGTGGTCGGCAACCTGGAGATCGCCCTGATGGCGGACGGCGTCGCGCCGGCCGACGTCTATAAGGTGCTCGGCACCAGCGAAGGCGTCGATCGAGCATTCCGCAAGCTCGACCAGCTCAAGCCCTATATCGTCTGGTGGGACACCGATGCGGACGCCGGGAAAATCCTCAGTACCGGCGACGTGCTGATGACCAGCGCGCCATCGTCGGAAATTGTCCAGGAGACGCAGGCGAGCCATCACAATTTCGGCCTGCAGTGGACCGACAGCCTCTATGATGTGCTGAGCTGGGCAATCGTGAAGGGCACGCCGAACCTGCGGGAAGCCGAGGAGTTCCTGTATCTTGCCGGAACCCCGGCCATCGAGGGCCGGCTCGTGGAGCGGTTCGGGCTCGGCGGGCTGGCGAAAGGAGCCAATGACGGATTGCCGCCCAGCCTGCTCGCTGCTTCTCCGACCAGTCCGGCGAACCTCAAATCGGGGCTGCAGATCGACGCCGGGTTCTGGCACGACAATCTGGCCAAGCTGCGCCAACGGTTCGATGCATGGCTCGCGCATTGAACGTCTGACGGGCCAAGAACCGGCGGCGGCACGCCGCGCACTCATGGCATGGCAGCCCCAGCCGCACAGGTAACTCTCGCCGACGCCGGATCCATGGCCGTGCTGGCATTTGCCGGCCGGCTGGATGTGGCCCAGGTCGCCCGTCTCTGGCGACAGGCGCTGGACTCGGCGCGGCGGGTCCGCGGACGTAGCCTGACGATCGACCTGTCCGCCGTGGAATCCTGTGACATGGCGGGCGCCACGTTGCTGGTGGCGACCGAGCAGGCACATGGCGCTCCGGCGACCCTGGCCGGCGGCAGCGAGCATGTTCAGGCGATGGTGGCACGCGCCCGCGCGGCTGCCAGCGTTCCGCCGGCCGCACCGGCGCCGCCGCAGCAGACTTACAGAGAGCTGCTGCGAGCGGGCCTGATCGCCGCCGGCGACGGGTTCGCCTTCCTGGGCCAGGTCGCCCTCGCGGCACTTCGCCTGCCGGCACATCGGCGGATGATGCGGTTCTCGGACCTGTTCCGCTACGCCGACCAGGCCGGCGTCCGGGCGCTTCCGCTGGTCGTCATGCTGGGCTTTCTGATGGGGCTGATCCTGGCATTCCAGTCCGCCGTTCCCATGCGGGAATTCGGCGCCGAGCTGTTCGTCGCCAATCTCGTCTCGGTCAGCCTGACGCGCGAACTGGGGCCCCTGCTGGCGGCAGTGATCCTGGCCGGCCGCACCGCATCAGCGTTTGCCGCCGAGATCGGCACCATGAAGGTGAACGAAGAGGTCGACGCACTGACCACGATGGGCATCGACCCGGTCACCATGCTGGTGCTGCCGCGCCTGATTGCGGCGGTGCTGGCCATGCCGGTCATGGCGGTGGCGCTGGACCTTGCCGGCCTGCTGGGAATGGCGGTGGTGATGCGTGGCTTCGGTTATCCGCTGGCGATAATCGAAGCCCAGGTACAGACCTGGACCACACCGGCAGACCTGCTGGGTGGTCTGTTCAAGGCCGTCTGTTTCGGTGCGGTGATCGCGGCCGTCGGGTGCCGTTCCGGCCTGACCACCGGCATCGGTCCGCGCGCGGTCGGGGTGTCCGCCACGGCGGCAGTGGTCGGCGGGATCGTGGCGACCATCGTCCTGGACGGCATCTTCGCGGTGTTCTTCAACCGGCTGGGGCTGTGATGGACGCGTCAATGACTGCCCCGGCTCCGCAGCCCGACCCGATCATCCGCGCAACCGGCCTGACCCAGCGATTCGGTCGGCGCACCATCTTCCGCGACGTCAGTTTCACCGTCGCCAAGGGCGAGATATTCGTCATTCTCGGCGGCTCCGGCTCGGGGAAATCCACCCTGATGAAGCAGCTTATCGGCTTGCTCCGCCCGACGGCCGGCCGGATCGAGATTACCGGGCGGGAGGTCACCGGCCCCGGAGCGGCAGCGGCCTGGGCCAGTGTCCAACGGCAAATCGGTGTGATGTTCCAGGCGGGCGCGTTGTTCGGGTCCATGTCCTTGCTGGAGAACGTGATGCTGCCGTTGGAGATGTTCACCGACCTGCCGCCGGACGCCCGGGCGGCGATTGCGCGGGTCAAGCTCGGCCTCGTCGGGCTGGCCGACGCCGCGACGCTGTATCCGGCGGAGATTTCCGGCGGCATGGTCAAGCGCGCGGCAATCGCGCGGGCCTTGGCGGTCGATCCGCCGCTGCTGTTCCTCGATGAGCCGGCGGCCGGGCTCGATCCCATTACCGCTGCCGGCCTCGACCGGCTTATCCTGGGCCTGCGCGCGGATCTCGGTACCACCTTCGTCGTGGTCACCCACGAGCTGACCTCCATCCTCACCATCGCCGACCGTTGCCTGATGCTGGACCGGCACGCGTTTCCCGACGCCGGCGGCGTCATCGCGCTCGGCGACCCGCGCCAGCTCGCTCGCGAGAGCCAGGATCCCACCGTCCACGCCTTCTTTCACCGCGAACCGCTACCGGCCGGAGCCGCCTGATGGAGACGCGCGTCACCCAGGTCCGGGTCGGACTCCTGATCCTCGGCGGGATCATCGTGGTCCTGGCGCTGGTCTGGTTCCTGCGCGGCGGGCAGATCAGCCGCGGGACCCTGTTCGAGACCTATTTCGACGAGTCGGTACAAGGTCTGCAGGTCGGCTCGGACGTGCAGTATCGCGGCGTGCCGGTCGGGCGGGTCACGGCGCTGGGCGTGGTCAGTGCCGAATACGGGGGCGGCCGCGGCAGCGCCGCGCCGCTGTATCGCGCGGTGTATGTCCGCTATCTGGTGGACACCGCGAAGATCGGCCACTTCGCCAGCGTCTCGGATGCCGTCCAGGGGGGCCTCCGCGCGCGCCTGGGCACCCGGCTGCTCACCGGACTGAGCTATATCGACCTGGATTTCGTGAATCCGGCCTCGCATCCCCTGCCGACGCTTCCCTGGCAGCCCCTGGCCGCATTTGTTCCGTCGATCCCGAGCGCGTTCACCCAAGTGCAGAATGCTGGCCAGGAGGTGCTGGCGAAGCTCGACCAAATCGACTTCGGAGCGCTGGTCACCTCGGTGACCGAGCTGACGAAGGATTTGCGGACCGAGATGGACAGCGGCGATCTGCATAAGACGCTGGCGGCGGCACAGGAACTGCTGGCGACGTCGAACCAGGCAGTCAAGGGCGCGAACCTGCCGGCGCTGTCCGCCAACCTTCAGCAGACCTCCGATTCGTTGCAGGCATTGGCCAAAAACCCGGACCTGGCGAAGTTGCTGAAAGGCGGGGCGCTCGCGACCGATCACCTCGCGGAGCTGACCGGGCGGATGGGTGCGCTGATCACCGCCCTGGAAGCCACCGTCCGCCAGGCTCAGGCGGGGGCGGCAAACCTTCAGGCGGGATTGCAGCCGATCCTGACGAATTTATCCTCGGCATCGCAGAACCTGCGGGAGCTCGCGGAATCACTGCGCCAATATCCGGCCCAGGTGCTCAGTGCCCCTCCACCACCCACGCGGTCTTTAAGATGAGCTTCGGTCCACGATTGCCGCCACCACCTCGCCGCCTCGTGCTGCTGAGCCTCGGCGCCCTCGCCGGGTGCACCCTGGCCGGGTGCAGCGTGTTGCCGCAGCCGTCTTACGTTCAGCAGACGCAATGGCCGCTGGTGATACGCCGGCCGCAGTCGGTGCCGCCCCGGACCAGGGGCCGAGTGCTGGTGGTGCGCTCGCTCTTGCCGGCGCCGGGCCTGGATCAGCGCGGCCTGCAATGGCTGCTGCCGAATGGCAGCGTGCATGTGGATTTCTACAATCAATGGGCGGTGCCGCCGGCGCAGGGGGCGACGGATGATCTCCGGCGCTGGTTGGCGGCGTCCGGCCTGTTCGCGGCGGTCGTGGCGCCGGACAGCGGGTTGCTTCCCGATCTCAGCCTGGAGGGGGAATTGACGACGTTCATCGCCGACCCACGCACCCTGACCGCGCACGCCGCCCTGGCCTTGGTCCTCGTCGATGCACACCCCTCCCCAGCCAAGGTGTTACTGCAAAGGACGATCAGCAGCGATGCACGGATGACGGCCGATACGCCGACCGGCGTCGCTGATGCGTTGCTCGCGGCTTTGACCGAGGTGCTTCGGCAGACCGAGTCGGCACTCGCAAGTTTCGCGCGCACCTGACATTCCGGTTCCCCGTCATTCCCGCCCCCTTCCATCATTCCCGCCCCCTTCCGTCATTCCCGCGAAAGCGGGAATCCAGCGCCTGTGCATGCAACCGCGACCGCGTCACGCCCGCCACCGTGCGCATGATGCGGAAGAGTCAGCCTCGCCAACGGCCCCACCCCCGCGGCGGCAGCCCGTAGACCCACGAGATCGATGACCGGCTGCGCAGCCACCGTGCTCTATCATCCAGCCCCGCATCACCCGCCATGCCCGCCAGCGGCCCGTCATGCCCGCGGAAAGCGTGCACCGGCGGCTGCGGGCGCGACCATGGATGGCGTCACTGATCGACAGCACCGGTCTGGCACGCTGAATGAGCGCAGCGCCGACTGGGCCCGGTTCTCGGCCTCGGTGTGCGGCGCCAAGCTGCACATCATTTATGATCCGGACGCTGATTGCCCGATATATGCCAGCTTCAGCGCGGCCAACGTCAACGACATCACCGCGGCCCAGGCGATGCCGATCGTGAAGGGCGCCACTTACGTCTTCGACCTCGGATACTATGACTACGCCTGGTGGGCAAAGCTGCACGGCGCGGGGTGCCGGATCGTGACGCGGCTCAAGCGGAACACCCCGCTCGCGGTGAGCGAATTGCGCGACGTGCGGCCGGGCGGCCCGATCCTGTCGGATCGCATCGGCAAGCTGCCGCAGCGGCAAGCGAACAACCGCCACAACCCGTTCTCCGACGCGGTGCGGGAGGTTCAGGTACGCATCGATAGCGGCAAGGTTCTGCGCATCGTCACCAACGATCTCAGCTCGCCGGCCGAGGTCATTGCCGAGCTTTACAAGCGCCGATGGGCCATCGAGCTGTTCTTCGGCTTGTCCCGGCCATCAACGCACCCGCCCCGGCCATCCACGACTTTGTCGCCAGCCGCGCCGCTCGTTCGATTCACATTACTCCGGGCAACACCGGCCGGATGGGTCATCCTCAATGCAGTCCGGCATAACCTGGTGAACTTGCCCACAAAACATGGGCTGGAGCGGCTTCACCCCGGGGTGAAACCACTCCAGCCCATGCGATAGCTTCCTGCGTGAATAAATAAATCGCAGCCCACCACAAATGAGCTGCGAAAACTCCTGCAAAACGCGAACGCTAAACCCGACCCGTACAACGGGGAGGGAGCACTGTCCTTACCGGACAATGCTCCCTTTTTTATCCTTAATGTTGGATCAGGCTTTCCGACGCCGTGTCACACCCAGCGCAACGAGGCCGGCACCGAGCAGGGCCAGGGAAGCGGGCTCAGGCGCCTGGACAGGCACCGCCGGCGCAACGAGCGTCCCGGATAGATTGATAACGCCGCTACCAATCTGGCCCATGGAAATCTGCATCGACGCCGTGTTCGTGCCCAGCACACCCGAGGTGTCCGTGACCATGCCCAGCAACTCGAACCCGATTGTTCCGGTTGGGCCGGAACCGCCACGACTGGCGACCGTGGTCTCTTCCTGTGTGAAGGTAAAGACGAAGTTATCCACAGTCACCGTCTCGCTAGGAATGGAGACCAGCGTGTGAAGTGGCCCGATCGGAACGGTCAGCGGGGCAATGGTAACGGCATCGCCGGTCGCCACTTGAGGGGCGAAGTTACCGGTCACCGCAGTGTTGACAATGGATGAACTGGGTAGCGTGACCGCTGTGGTCGTCGGCCCCACAATCCCGCCTGGAACCGCCGTAACGGTTCCGGTCGGCGAAAAGCCAAACGTTCCGGCGATTAGAGTAGCGTTCGCCGCAGCGGAGCCAGCAACCAACCCGAGCGCAACTCCCGCGCCCAGAATTGTTCGGCGAGTCCAAACCGAAGACCGCATTGTAATGGCCCTTTGCCTTTGTAAACCGATCCGCCCCGTGCAGACCCAAACGGACAATAGCATTAAGTTTCCGAAAGGCAAGCGAAAGATTACGCGCGTAGGTGGAGTAAAAATCCGGAAAGGCGCCGGATGATCCGTCTCACGGCGCCCATCGCCCGAGAAACACAGCAAAAACCCAGCCCGACCCGTAACGAACCGGTAAACCCACCCGATCACGTTTTCTTGAACCGGAGCACCCGCAGTGCCCTCCAGCCTCGCCGAGGCCGGCGATACAGTCGTTAGGGTCACGTTAACCGCAACGGCTGAATCCGCTACCAATCGACGCATGGGCAATTGTAGCGCCACTGTCCGGTGCGCGCGATCCAAGGGAATCTCCTGATCCGTCATGTCCGCGAACGATCCGTCATGCCCGCAAAACATCCGTCATGCCCGCGAAGGCGGGCATCCAGCCGAGAGCCCACGAAATCCCCTGGATTTGCCTGGATTCCCGCTTTCCGCGGGAATGACGAACGAAGGTCACTCTCAACGCGGTCCGGTATAAAAGCCCCGCCCCCCAGAGCCGGAGTCGCTTCCGCACGCCAAAAAAGCCGTCAGCCCGCTTGAGTACGGCGTACCCACCGAGCGTACCGCCCCTCTCCCACTGGCTCGAACATCTCCAATCAGTCTGAAACCGCCCTGCTCGCGGCCGACAGCGCCTTCCAGACCGTCTCGGGGGTTGCCGGCATGTCCAAGTGCTGCACGCCTTCTACGGAGAGCGCGTCGATGATCGCGTTCATCATGGCCGGCGGGCTGCCGACGGCTCCCGCCTCGCCCGCACCCTTGACGCCGAGCGGATTGGTGGCGCACGGAATTTCCAGCAGCTCCACTTCGATCGGTGGCAGGTTGTCCGCGCGCGGCAAGGCGTAATCCATGAACGTGCCGGACAGAAGCTGTCCGGACTCCGGATCGTAAGCCGTCCGCTCCATCACCGCCTGGCCGAAGCCCTGCGCAACCCCACCCTGCACCTGGCCCCGCACGATCAGCGGGTTCACTGCCTTGCCGAAATCGTCGCAAACCACGTAGCGCAGCACATCCACGTGCCCGGTGTCCGGATCCACCTCCACCTCGGCCAGATGGCAGCCATTGGGGAACGTGTGGAAATCGATGTTCGCCACCTCCGCAGCGTCCAGCGTCGTGGCCGACTTCGCCGCGTGCCATCCTGCCCCGCTGAGTCTCGGCCAACTGCATGATGTCGATGCCGCGATCGGTCCCCACGATGCTGAACCGGCCCTCGCTGAACCCAATATCCGCGACCGCCGCCTCCAGCACCTCGGCGGCAGCCTGCTTGCCCTTCCCGATGACGGTATCGGTCGTAACCAGGATCGCCTGCCCCTCCGAATAAAGGCTCCGCGCGCCCCCGGTGCCGCCGCCCACCGGAATGCTGTCGGTATCCCCCTGGCGAATACGAATCTTCTCGCCATCAACCCCGAGCCGGTTCGAAGTGAGCTGCACATAGGCGGTCTCATGTCCTTGCCCGGTCGATTGAGTGCCGACATACACGTCCACGTAACCATCCTCGGCGAAGCGTATCTCCGCCCGCTCCGTAGGATCGCCGCCGGTCGCTTCCAGGTAATAGGCTAGGCCCAGCCCGCGCAGCCGGCCCCGCGCCGCCAACTCGGCGCGGCGAGCCGCGAACCCGTCCCAGCCGATCCGCGCCAGTCCCGCCTCCAGTACCATGCGGAAATCGCCGCTGTCGTACGTCTTGCCCACCGGCGTCTGGTGCGGCATCGCCGAGGGCGGAACCATGTTGCGGCGGCGCAGCTCGGTCCGATCGATGTTCAGCTCCCGCGCCGTGGCGTCGACCAGCCGCTCGACCAGGTAGTTCGCCTCCGGACGGCCGGCACCGCGATAGGCATCCACCGGCACAGTATTCGTGAATACACCGACCACATTCGCATAGACCTGTTGGAACCCATACACGCTGGCCAGCACGCTGGTACCAGCGAAAGTCGGGATGTACGGGGCAAACGTCGACAGATACGCCCCCATGTTGGAGATGTTGCGCGTGCGCAGCGCGAGGAACTTGCCATCCTTGTCGGTGGCGATCTCGCCGGTGGTGATGTTGTCGCGGCCCTGGGTGTCGCACAGGAAGGCTTCCGCCCGGTCGGACGTCCATTTCACCGGATGCCCGAGCTTGCGCGCGGCGTAACAGGTCAGCACGTGTTCGGCATACAGGAACAGCTTCATGCCGAAGCCGCCGCCGACATCCGGCGTGACGACGCGGAACCTGTCCGCCTCCACCCCGAACACCGTCTTGATCAGGTCCTTGACCAGCCAGCCGCCCTGCGTGTTGGCGTACAGCGTCCAGCGGCCGGACCCCGCATCGTAGTCCGCGATCGCGGCGCGCGCCTCCATGGAGGAGACGACGATGCGGTTGTTCACCACGGTCAGCCTGGTGACCCGCGCCGCCTTGGCGAACAATGCCTCGGTCGCCGCACGGTCGCCGATCTCCCAGTCGAATGCGACGTTGCGCTTCACCTCCGGCCAGACCAGCGGGCTGGTTTCGTCGGTCGCCCGCGACAGGTCGGTGATGGACGGATGCACGTCGTACTCGACGCTGATCGCTTCCGCCGCATCGTGCGCCGCCTCGGCGCTCTCGGCAACGATGAAGGCGACCGGATCGCCAACATGCCGGACGGCACCGTCGGCCAGCACCGGATGCGGCGGGCTCGCCATCGCGGAACCATCGCGATTGTTCAGGCTCACGGCGCAGGGCTGCGGGCCAATTCCGTCTGCCTTCAGCTCGGCCGCGGTGTAGATGGCGGCGACGCCGGGCATGGCACGCGCGGCACTGGCATCGATGCCACGGATCGTGGCCGCCGCATGCGGGCTGCGCAGCACGATGCCGCGCAGCGTGCCGGGCAACTGGATATCGTCGGTGTAGCGGCCGGCACCGATCAGCAACCGCGGATCCTCGACGCGACGGACGGATTGAGCGAGGCCGAACTTCGTCATGACGAACATGTCTCCGGCTGATGGCTGATCGGGGCGGATTGTATGCGGTGGGGCGCAAAGTCAAAAGAGCACGGCATCGAAGGCTTCACTCCCAACCACCCAGAAACGCCCGGCGAGTGGTTCCCCTCACGCCATGGTCAGGCCGCCGGACACGCTGATGGTCTGCCCGGTCATGTAGGCGGCATCGTCGGAGAGCAGGAACGCGATGATCCCCGGATAATCGTCCGGCTGCCCGAGCCGTCGCAGCGGGATGGCGCGAGCCAGCGCATCACCGATCTTGGTTCCTTCCGGGAACCCCGCCTGGAAGTCCCGGAAGAGCGGCGTGTCGGTCGGGCCCGGACAGACCACGTTCAGCGTAACCCCCTGCCGGGCAAGCTCCCGCGCGAGTGTCTTGGTGAACGCAATGATGCCGCCCTTGCAGGCGGCATACACGGCCTCGCCCGAAGAACCGACGCGCCCGGCATCGGAAGCGACGTTGACCACCCGGCCTGAGCCGCGCGCCGCCATGCCGCGCACCACCACGTGGTGCATGATCAGCGGGCCATACAGGTTGATGCGGATCACCCGGTCCCACAGCGTCGGATCTGTATCGAGGAAATTGCGCGCCACATCCCATCCGGCAATGTTGGCCAGCCCATCGGCGGGGCCGACTTCCTTCTCGAATTCGGCCGCCGCACGTTCGACCTGGTCGCGGTCGGCAATATCCACCTGCCAGGACGAGGCCCGTGGCCCGCAACTTTGCGCCGTCTCCGCCGCCCCCGGTCCGTTCAGGTCGAAGATGCCGAGCGTGCAGCCTTCCTCCGCCAGACGAAGGGCAGTCGCGCGGCCGATGCCGCTGGCCCCGCCGGTGAGAATGATCCGCCTGCCTGAAAGTCCGCGCATGCCGCAAGCATAGCGCGAAGCAGCGCGCCAGTCCTGGATGCGACCGCCCAAAGTGATCGAAATAATACCAACCCGCGGTGATGCTGACCCTTTCCGTCATGGCCGGCCCCTTTCCGTCATGGCCGGGCTTGTCCTGGCTTGTCCCGGCCATCCATGACTTTGTCGCCCATCGCGCCGCTCGTTCGCTTCACGTTACTCCGGGCAACACCGGCAGGATGAGTCATTCTCCATCGCGGTCCGGTATAAACCAGAGCGACTGAAACAAAAGGGGCTTCGGACCGTGGTCCCGAAGCCCCTCACCAGCTCGGAAAGTCCTGTGGCGGAAAGGCCCTCCCGCCACGCGGACGCTAGCTGTTGTTGCGATTACCCAGCAACTGCAGCAGCAGCATGAACAGGTTGATGAAGTTCAAATACAGGCTCAACGCATCGTACACGCTGCGCTTGGCGGCCTGATCGGTGCCCTCGGCATACGCATACTGCACGTAGCTGGCCTTGATGCGCTGCGTGTCGTAGGCAGTGAGGCCGGTGAACACGAGCACGCCGACGATGCTGACCAGAAACTGCAGCTCGGTGCTGTGCATGAACATGTTCACCACGCTGGCGAGGATAACGCCGATCAGCCCCATCATCAGGAAGCTGCCCCAGCGGCTGAGATCGCTGCGCGTGGTATAGCCATACAGGCTCATCGCCGCGAACGTGCCGGCGGTGATGAAGAAGACCCGCACGATCGAGGTGCTGGTATACACCAGGAAGATGTTCGTCAGGCTCAGGCCCATCGCCGCGCAGAACAGCCAATAGAGTGCCTGCGCCATCTGCCGCGACAGCCGGTTCACGCCGAGGCTGAGCACCAGCACGAAAGCCAGCGGCAGGAACATCGAGATCATCGCCAACGGCGAGATCGTGCGGCCGACCCCGGGCACCATCGGGTAGAAACTGTCGATCGCCGACGTGTTGGCAATCAGGTAGGCGACGATGCCCGTCAGCAGGAGGCCGGAAGCCATCCAGTTGTACACCCGCAGCATGTAGGCCCGCAGCCCCGTGTCCAAGGCAGCGGAGGCAGCGGTGGCACTGCGGGAGGTGGGATACGTCCGGGAGTCAGGACTGTAAGCCATGGGTCTCAGGTTCCTCTCAGGCGGGTGATAGCCCGCTCACGCAACATTGGCTGGCGGCCTTTCTTCTTCAAGCGGCACGAAATGACGGCCGTTTCATTCGTTCCGTAGCCACGGCGCCGCCTTGGCGCGCAGCGCCGCCGCCGTGCCAGCATAGCCGAACGCCAGCATCATGGCGAGCCCGACGATAAGCGTGCCCGCCAGCCGGCCCGGCAGGAAACGCCAGCCCGCATGCATAACATAATGCAGCACGCCCCAACTGGCCAGAGTGCCGACCAGGGCCGCAATCAGCCCAGCCGTCAACCCCAGCACCCCGAACTCCGTGAGCCAGACCGCTCGAAGCTGCGATCGTGTGGCACCCAGCGTCTTCAGAATGACCGCCTCGCGCGTCCGCCGCTGCTGCCCGGCGGCGACGGCGCCGACCAGCACAAGGGCACCGGCCAGCAAGGTCAGCGAGCCGGTGGCGGTCAGCACCGCCGCAAGCTGGTCCAGCAACGCGGCAACCGCCTGCAACACGCTTTGCACCGCGATCCCGGTCACGTTGGGCAGCGCGTCGCTGACCCGGCGCAGCAGCGCGCCCTGCTGGGCGGGTGCGATGCGGACCGTGGCGATGTGCGTGTGCGGCGCCTGTTCCAGCAGGCCCGGACTCGCCACCAGCACGAAATTCAGGCCCAGCCGCTGCCACGCGATATCGCGCAGGCTGGCCACCGTCAGCTCGATGTCGCGGCCGAGCACATTCACGCTCACCGTCCCGCCGATGCCCACGCCCCAGCCCTTGGCCAGCGCCGCATCCAGCGAGACCAGCGGCTTGCCGTGATAATTTGCCGGCCACCACTGGCCCGCAACCAGATGCGTCCCCGGCGGCGGGGTGGCGGCATAGGTCAGCCCGCGATCGCCGCGCAGCGCCCAGCGTGTATCCGGGGCCGCTTTCACCTGGTTGGCCGGCACCCCGTTCACCGCGACGATACGGGCGCGCAGGGTCGGCACCTGCTCGACCAATTCCACGCCGGGGCTGGCTCGCACCAGCGCATCGAACCGGTCGAGCTGCGCCGGCTGGATATCGACGAAGTAGAAGCTGGGCGCGTCGGCCGGGATCTCGCGCAATATGTCCTGCTGCACGTTGCCCTGGATCAGCGCGACGGCGGCCAGCGTGGACAGCCCGAGTCCCACCGAAACCAGCATCAGCGGCGTGGCCGCGCCGGGCCGGTGCAGGTTGCCGAGCCCCAGCCGCGCGGACGGGCTGCCCAAAGCAAGCAAACGGGGGCGAAGCAGACCAGCCCCGCGCATCAGCGCCAGCCCGCCCAGGCGATACACGACCAGCGTCACCAATGCCGCCGCGCAGAACCATAGCGCGAACCGGCGATCCTCGGCGGTAATCACCGCCAGTGCGACAAGCGCTGCGGCAAGCAGAACGTTCGCAGCGATCACCCGGCGCTCCGGCCGCACCCGTTCCGGCAGCAGCGCATCGCGGAACAGTGCCGCGCCGGGGATACGGGCCGCGCGTCCCAGCGGCCACAGCGCGAAGCTGATCGCGGTGAGCACGCCGAAGCCGGCCGCCAGCGCCAGCGGAACCGGATACACGCCGGAGACCGGCGGCACCGGTAGCACGTTGCGCAGCCAACCCATCGCGGCGATCGGCGCGGCGGCGCCGGCCACCAGCCCCACAACAATTCCGGCCACCGCCAGCGCCATCACCTGGATCAGGCACACCGCCAGTATCAGCCCGGAGGAAGCGCCGAGGCAGCGCAGCGTGGCGATGCTGCGGGTCCGCGCGGCCAGCCACGCCCGCACCCCATTCGCCACGCCGATCCCGCCGACCAGCAGCGCGGTCAGCCCGACCAGCGTCAGAAACTGGCTGGTCTGGTCGATGAAGCGCCCGACACCCGGAGCGGCGTCGTTCGGCCCCCGGATGCGCCAGCCCTCATTCGGAAAAGCGTGCTGGAGCGATTTGGCGGTAGCCGGACCGGCCGACGGGTCCGGCAACAGGACACGCAGCGCGTAGCTGACCAGCGAACCCGGGACCACCAGGCCGGTCTGCGGTAACGCCGCCGCATCGATCAGTACCGGCGAGCCCAGGATGACGGGGCTCGCCACCCGATCGGGTGCCGCGATCAACGCCGCCCGGACGGTAAAGCTGGCATTGCCGAGCCGGGCGGTATCACCCGGATGCAGACCGAGGCGGTCGAGCACGATCGGATCGGCGACCACGCCATAACGGCCGTCGCGCGGCGCCAGGGCGCTGGCGATCGGCTGATCGGGGTCGAGCCTGGGCGACCCGACCAGCGGCCAGGCGTGATCCACCGCACGCAATTCGACCAGTTGGCGCTCCCCGGACGGAGCAACCAGCAGGGACCGCATCTGCACGATTTCGGACACGCGGGCGCCGCGCGCCGAAAGCCACGCGCGCAACGCGGCCGGGGGCGGCTGGGCACCGGTGCCGATCTCCAGATCGCCGCCGAGAATCTGCCGACCATTGGCATCCAGACCGGCATCAGTCGCGGCGCGCAGCGAGCCGATCGCGGCGATCACCGCGACCCCGAGAGCCAGGCACAGCAGCACGATCCACAGACCGCGCACCCCGCCGCGCAGCTCTCGCCGCGCCAGCCGAAATGCGAGCATCAGGCCGCCACGCTATCGAGCACGCGGCCGTCCGCTATGTGCACCTGGCGGGCGCAGCGGGCTGCCAGCTCCGCGTCGTGGGTGATCAGCAGCAGGGCCGCACCAGTTTCGGCGCAGCGGCCGAACAGCAGGTCCATGACCGTTGCGCCGGTTTCCTGATCCAGGTTGCCGGTGGGCTCGTCGGCCAGCAGCAGCAGCGGATCGGGCGCGAGCGCGCGGGCCAGCGCCACGCGCTGCTGCTCCCCGCCGGACAACTGGCCGGGTAGATGGGTCAGCCGATGGCCAAGACCGACCGCCACCAGTGCCGCCGCGGCCTGCCGCCCGGCGTCCCTCCGGCCGGCGAGTTCCAGCGGCACGGCCACGTTTTCCAGCGCGGTCATGGTGGGAATCAGGTGAAACGCCTGGAACACGATGCCGATGGCATCACGGCGCCAGCGCGCCAACAAATCCTCGTCGAGCCCGGTGATCTCCCGCCCGGCAAACCGGATGCTGCCGGCGGACGCCTGCTCAAGGCCGGCCAGCAGCATCAGCAGGCTGGTCTTGCCTGAACCCGATGGACCGAGCAGCGCCACCGCTTCGCCCGCCTCGATATCCAGGGAGATGCCACGCAGGATGTTCACCGGCCCGGCGGCGGCGGGTACCGTGAATTGCAGGTCTCGCACACACACGAGCGGGCTGGCAGGCACCTTGCCGGGCGAAATGGCGTCCATGGCGGCACATATGGCCCCGCCCCGTCAGGCGGGAAGCATTCGTCCGGCATGGCCGCCACGTTGTGCCCCGGCCACCCTCTCACGCAATCGACGAGTTGAACGCTCCGCCATCCAGCAGCAGGTTGTGGCCGACGATATAACCCGAGCTCGCCGCGCACAGGAACGCGCACGCTTCCCCGAACTCCGCCGGATCCCCCACCCGCCCGGTCGGGTTTTCGCGTCCCCGCAATTCCAGCTCCTGCTCCACCGTGCGATTGTTGCGTTTCGCAAGATGCGCCGCGCCGCTGCGCAGCCGATCGGTCAGGAACGGGCCGGGCAGCAGGTTGTTGATGGTGACATTATGTTTCGCCACCTGCCGCGCCAGCCCGGCGACGAACCCGGTCAGCCCCGCCCGCGCCCCGTTGCTCATGCCAAGCTGCGGGATCGGCGATTTCACCGAGGCCGACGTGATATTCACGATGCGCCCGAACTTCCGCTCGATCATGCCATCGACCACCGCCTTGATCATGAAGATCGGCGCCAGCATGTTGGCGTCGACCGCCTTGATCCACGCCTCGCGGTCCCATTCGCGAAAATCGCCAGGCGGCGGGCCGCCAGCATTGTTGACAACGATATCGGGCGCCGGGCAGGCGGCAAGCGCCGCCGCACGGCCCGCCTCCGTGCTGATATCGCCCGGCACCGCGGTGACCTTCACCCCCGTGCTCTTGCGAATCTCCGCCGCTGTCGCCTCCAGCGCGTCCGCCGTGCGCGCGGTGATCACCAGCTCCACCCCTTCGCGCGCCAGCGACATCGCGCAGGCCCGCCCGAGCCCCTTGCTGGCGGCGCAAACGATCGCCTTGCGGCCCCTGATCCCAAGATCCATGCGAGTCCTCCCTCATACCACCAGATTTTGCAGCAACGCCCGTGCGTGCTCCGGAATCGGCACCGGAGTCTGCTTCCCGCGGGCGACGAACACGTGCACAAAATACCCCTCCGCCGCGGCCGCGTCGTCGCCCTCGCGGAACACGCCGATCTCATACCGCACGGAGCTGCCGCCGATCCGCGCCACCCGCAGCCCGATGCTGATCCGGTCCGGCCACGCCACCGAGCTGTGATAGCGGCACATCACCTCCGCCACCACGCAATGCACCGCGCCCTCCAGCAGATCGACCGCGCCGGTGCTGCTCTCCCAGTAGGTCACCGCGGTGTCGAACCAGGAGAAATACACCACGTTGTTGACATGCCGGAACACGTCGTTATCCATCCAGCGTGTCGTCAGTTCATGGAACCAGCAGTAATCGGCACGACGGCCCAAGGGAGGTCTATCGGGGTGTCGGCTCATGCGGTCTCGTGTGTGCGTTGCAGCGCGAATAGACCCCGTTTGACGTCCCAGGTCCACCACCGGCGATGACCGCTCCCGACCCGCCGCTGCTGACCGTACCCCAGTACCGCGCACATCCGACGCCGTTGCCGGGCCAACGCCGCCGCGCCTTCGCCCGCTACCTCCGACGCCTGATCCACGAGGCCCTCAACGAACCGCCCGGCCGCCCATCGCGCGCCAAACCGATCAACCCTTCGCCCGCCCTGCGGCAGATCGCTGCCGCCGGCTGCGCCGCCTGCGGCGGCCATTGCTGCTCGCGTGGCGGCGTGCACGCCTATCTGGATCACAACTCCATCCGCCGTGTCGCGCAAGCGCATCCGACGCTGCGTGCCCGCGGGCTGGCCGCCCTTTATTTCGATCGTCTGCCCGCCGAAAGCCTGGATGGATCCTGCGTGTTCCATCGTTCGGATGGCTGCGTGCTACCACGCGAACTGCGCGCCAACCTGTGCAATGTGTTCTACTGCACCCCGTTGCTCCGCTTCTTCCGCGCCCACGCCGACCATGTCCCTGCCGACGTGCGGATAGAGGCGTCGGCTGAGCGGGGCCGCTAAAGCAGGGAGTCTATCCAGACTGGCAATCTCCCACTGGCGCCTCCGCGTCTCAGTGGTGAATCCTGGCCGAGCTCATCCACTCACGGTTCGCACTGCCTCCGCCAGCCAGCCCGCCATCACCGCCGTCCCGGCAAGGAAATCCTCGATCGCCATCGCCTCGCGCGGATTGTGGCTGCCGTTCTCGTTGCGAACGAAAATCATCCCGGACGGCACACCCGCCGCTGCGAACGCCGCGGCATCATGCGAGGCCGGACTGCCCAGCTCCATCGCCGGAATACCCAACGCATCCGCCGACGAGCGCAATCCCTGGCGGATCGCCGCATCCATCGGCCCCACCGCCGCCCGCGCCTTGGCGCCGAGCTGGAACCGCACGCGCCGCTCCCGCTCGATGTCGGCAACCATCTCCGTCACCGCCCGATCCAGCTCGGCCAGCACCGCCTCCTCATACGCGCGCACATCCAGGCTGAACTGAAACGACCCCGGCACGATCGTCAGCCCGTGCATCGTCGGGTCGGTATGAAAGCGCCCGATCGTGCACGCCATCGGCACGCCGCGCCGTTCCATATCCGCCCACAGCCGATCGAGCCGCATGGCAAAATCCGCCCCGGCCATCGCCGCGTCACGCCGGAACCGCCGCGGCAACCCGACATGCTCGTGGCTGCCCTCTATCCGCGCATCGGGATAGCGGAAGTTACCCGGAATACCCGTGCAAATGGCCACCGGCTGGCCTGCCTCCACCAGGCTCGGCGCCTGCTCGATATGCAGTTCCAGGTACGCGCGCACCTGCCGCGGATCGAGCTGCACCGCGCCGGCACGTAATGCGTCCGGATCGCCGCCGCATTCCGCAATGTGCTCGGCCAATGTCCGCCCGGTATCGATCCGTCGCACATCCAGCGCGCCATCCGGCAGTCCGCCCAGCGCACCCCGGCTGCCGATATAAGACACCTGAAACCAGATGCTCTCCTCCGCCCGGATCCCCATCACCGTCACGTCGCAGTCCGGCGACACGCCCACCCGCTGCAGCGCCGCCACCGCGACCAGGCCGGCCACCACGCCCGCCGCACCATCGAAATTTCCGCCATGCGGCACCGAGTCGAGATGCGAACCCAGCACGATGCGCGGCGCCCCGCGATCCCTCCCCGGCCACGTCGCGTACAAATTCGCCGCTGCGTCCCGCGTAATCTCCAGTCCCAATTCCGCGGCCACAAGCTGCACCGAGGCATGCGCCCGCTGCTCCCCCGCGCCGTACGGATCGCGTGTAATGCCCGGCTCGTCCAGCCCGTCCGCGCGCAGCTGCTGAAACAGCGCGGCCGCCATCTCCCGATGGGCCTCCACCTCTCCCGCTACGCGGGAGAGGTCGGTTCGCGAAGCGGACCGGGTGAGGGTCACGCCCTCATCTCCGACCGCACTACGCCGCGTACCACTCCATCGCCGCTTCCACGCCTCCCTTCCCATGCGGCACGCTGTTCCGCCGCAGGCTCATCTCCACCGCGGTCAACGCTCCCAGTACCATCGCCTCGTTTAGGTCTCCCATGTGTCCGATCCGAAACACCCGACCGTTCAACTTCCCCAGCCCTCCACCCAGCGAGACATTGTAGCGGCTCCGCGCCGTCCGCCGCAGCTCGTCCGCGTTGTGCCCTTCCGGCATCAGCACCGCGGTCACCGAATCCGAGTACCGGGTCGGATTGGTGCAGAACAGTTGCGGCCCGTTATTCCCCGCCCACGCCTTCACGCAGCGCCGCACCCCCTCGGCCAGAAACCGATGCCGCGCCACCACGTTCTCCATCCCTTCCTCTTCCAGCAGCCGCACGGACTCCCGCAGCCCATAGAACGCATTGACCGGCACCGTCCCGACAAAGCTCTTCTGCGGCCGGTTCAGCATCACCGACCAGTCGAAATAGTAGCGCCCGAGCTTCGCCTGCTTGTGCGCCGCCATCCCCTTGTCCGACACGCCCGTGAAGCTCACGCCGGTCGGGCACATCAACCCCTTCTGGCTGCCGCCGACCACGCCGTCGATCTTCCATTCGTCCATCCGGAATTCCAGGCTGGCGAGCGAGGAAATCGTATCGACCAGAAACAATGCCGGATGCCCGGTAGCGTCGATCGCTGCCCGCACCTCCGGCAGCGGAATCGACATCCCGCTGGCCGTCTCGTTGTGCACCACGCACACCGCGCGGATGACATGCTTGCTGTCCTCCGTCAGCGCCGCCTTGATCGCCCCGACATCCACGCCGTGCCGCCAGTCGGCACCCACGGTGCGCACCTCCACCCCGTGCGCCGCTGCCATCCGTCCCCACTCGTCAGAAAAATACCCCGACTCCGCCAGCAGGATCGTATCGCCCGGCGACAGCAAATTGGTCAGCGTCGCCTCCCACGCAGCGTGGCCCGAGCCGGTGTACATGAACAACTCATGCCGCGTGCCCAGCACACGCTTCAGGCCGGCAAACGTCTCATCATACACCTGCATGAAATCCGGATCATGAAAGTCGATCGTCGGCCGGTCGATCGCCCGCAGTACCCGAGTCCGGAATGTTCGTCGGCCCCGGATTGGCGAAGAACTGGCGGCCACGAAGCACCTTCGATTGCGTCGCACTCATGATCCTGGATCGCTCCTCATTCTCACTCGCTCGTTTTCCGAGCATATAACATCTTGAAAAGATAGCAACTCTTGACTGCGTGTTGATGCCCTCATCATCAGGCCGCCAAAAACTTATGCCGTTGATTTCCGCGAACTTCTACCCAGAAAAAAATCCCTCACTTCGCAGCGCCGCGCGTTGAAGCAAACGCCTCTTTTTATGCCAACCCACGTTGATGCTGACCCTTTCCGTCAGGACCGGCCCCTTTCCGTCATGGCCGGGCTTCGTCCTGGCTTGTCCCGGCCATCCACGACTTTGTCGCCCACCGCGCCGCTCGTTCGCTTCACGTTACTCCGGGCAACACCCGCAGGATGGGTCATCCTCAATGCGGTCCGGTATTAATGGCGGCAAATATTCCCCTATGCGCGCAAACATCGGCAGCTTGCGGCAAGGCTTGCGATGGGACACCGTAACCACGATCTGCCCGCCGACCGAACCGGACCACGCGGTTCGTATCGACGACGTTGAATGATGTCCGACTTTCGAGTTTCGCGTACCTGCCACGATGCCAACGCGAAAGACTACGACGTTATGGCGACTTCGTCGTCCGCCTTCGAACTCCGACGCTGCAACACCACCCACCCATGCCCCCGTAAATCGTGGTTCTACAAAGGAGCGAAGTCATGACCACCGTTGCAGAACAATTCACCGAACTTCTCGCCGCCGCCGGGGTGAAGCGGATGTACGGTGTTGTTGGAGACAGCCTGAACGGCCTGACCGACGCCGTTCGCAAGCAGAACAAGATCGCGTGGATGCATGTCCGCCACGAGGAAGTCGCCGCCTTCGCCGCAGGTGCCGAAGCCCATCTAACCGGCTCCCTCACCGTGTGCGCCGGAAGCTGCGGCCCGGGCAATCTGCATCTCATTAACGGCCTGTTCGATTGCCATCGTTCGCGCGTGCCGGTGCTTGCGATCGCGGCGCATATCCCGTCCGCGGAGGTCGGCTCGGGCTACTTTCAGGAGACCCATCCTGAGAGCCTCTTCAAGGAATGCAGCCATTATTGCGAACTTGTCTCGCAGCCCAGTCAGATGCCGCGCGCCGTGCAGATCGCCATCCGGGAGGCAGTGGGCAAGCGCGGTGTGTCGGTGATCGTCCTTCCCGGCGATGTAGCGCTGCAGCAAGCCCTCGATGCGCCGCCGCCAGCCTCCGTCAGCCTGCTGCCTGCAACCCCGATCGTCGTGCCGCGCCCTGCCGACCTGAAAATCCTCGCCGATTTGCTGAACAACGCCAGTCGCATAACGCTGCTTTGCGGCTCCGGCTGCGCAGGTGCTCATGATCAACTCCTTGCCCTCGGCGAGAAGCTCAAAAGCCCAATGATCCACGCGCTGCGAGGCAAGGAACATGTCGAATGGGACAATCCCTACAGCGTCGGCATGACCGGTCTGATCGGGTTTTCCTCCGGCTACTATGCCATGAACGATTGCGACCTGTTGCTGATGCTCGGCACCGACTTCCCCTATCGGCAGTTCTACCCGCAGGGTAATGCCCGCATAGTGCAGATCGACATCCGGCCGGAACAACTTGGCCGGCGTGCGTCGATTACTCATGGACTGGTCGGCGACATCGCCGCCACGCTCGACGCATTGCTGCCGCTGCTGCGGAATAAAACCGATCGACGCTTCCTCGACCACGCCGTCGAGCACTATCGCAAGGCGCGCAACGACCTGGACGAGCTCGCAGTCGGTAGTCCGGGAAGAAAACTCATCCACCCGCAGCAGGTCGCCAGGACCGTCAGCGACCTCGCCACCGACGACGCCGTGTTCACCTGCGACGTCGGCCTGCCGACGGTCTGGGCCGCACGCTATCTGGCGATGAACGGCAAGCGCCGGCTGGTGGGCTCGTTCTGGCATGGCTCGATGGCAAACGCGATGGCGCAGGCGATCGGTGCCCAGGCTGCCTTCCCGAAGCGGCAGGTGATCTCACTCTCTGGTGACGGCGGCTTTCAGATGTTGATGGGCGATTTCCTCAGCCTCGTCCAACTCGGCCTGCCGGTGAAGGTCGTGGTCTTCAACAATGGCGCACTCGGGTTCATCGAGTTGGAGCAGAAGTCAACCGGGTTCCTGGACTTTGGTACCGATTTCAAGAATCCGAATTTCGCAGCGATGGCGGAAGCGGTCGGCATCCACGGCATCCGGCTGGAGGACGCGGCCGACGTAGAGCCGGGAATCAAGGCAGCTTTCGCTCACGACGGCCCGGTGCTCATCGATGCCGTGGTGAACCGACAAGAACTTGCCATGCCACCCAAGGTCACCGCCGAGATGGCGAAGGGCTTCACGCTCTATATGGTCAAGGCCGTCATGAGCGGCCACGCCAACGAGATACTCGACCTGGCTCGCAGCAATCTCTGGCGATGACGCGATAGAACGCCGACACACCCGATAAGGAGGAGCGCAAAAAATGGTTCGCGCACGCCAGCCGGGCCAAGCGGTTTTCAGGTCTGTCCTGGCTGAAGATATCGACTGGAAGCCGTTCCCGGCGTTCCTGCCATCGGTCCGCGCGGCCGTCATGGTCGATCATCCCTCCGAGGTACGATCGGCCCGCTTGGCCTTGAATACGAAAACGTCAGCGACGATCCGCGAAGCAAGCGCTCCTGAATCACGCCGAGCAGTTCCGCCATGCGCACCGGTACAAATGTCATGATATCTCTGCTGCGAATCGGTGGGTCAGCAATCACCTAACGCCTGTCGGGCGCGCGTACACAACAAAGTGACGGCGCCCGAGAGTTATAGGGTTACCCGCGCGCGCCCCCGAAGGTCAAGATCGCGCCCATCCGATCGGAAGCACAGACGATATGGAGACACGAATGACGCGAACCAGCACGCCAGAGAAGCTTCCGGTGTCGTTGATCGTAAACGGCGTCAGGACGGAGCTTAACGTGGCGCCGTGGACGACTTTGCTCGATGCACTGCGCGACCATCTGGACCTGACCGGCACCAAGAAGGGATGCGATCACGGCCAATGCGGCGCGTGCACGGTGCTGGTCGATCGGCGGCGGATCAATTCCTGCCTCGCACTCGCCGTCATGCAGGACGGTGCCAACGTGACTACCATCGAAGGATTGGCGACGGATGGCGCACTGCATGCGCTACAGCAGGCGTTCATCGATCACGATGCGTTCCAATGCGGCTACTGTACGCCCGGGCAGATCTGTTCTGCTGCGGGTCTGATCGCCGAGGCCAAGGCGACGAGCGCGGACGAGATTCGGGAACTCATGAGCGGCAACATCTGCCGCTGCGGCGCCTATCCCAACATCGTGGCCGCGATCCAGCAGGCGATGGGGCAGCAATGATCGATTTCGGATACGCGCGGGCCAACGACGTCGCCGACGCGGTGTCCCAGATCGCCGGCGATCCAGGGGCGAAATTCATCGCTGGCGGCACCAACCTGGTCGATCTGATGAAACAGCATGTCGAACGCCCCTCACGGCTGATCGACATTTCCCGGCTGCCGCTGAAAACCGTGGACGAGACCGCTGCCGGCGGACTGCGGATCGGGGCGCTCGTGCCGAATTCCGACCTCGCATATCACCCGCTGATCGCGCAACGTTATCCGTTGCTTGCGAGTGCAATCCTGGCGGGTGCGTCGGCGCAACTGCGCAATATGGCCTCAACCGGTGGCAATCTTCTGCAGCGCACACGCTGCTACTACTTCTACGACACCGCGACGCCCTGCAATAAACGCGAGCCTGGAAGCGGCTGCTCCGCCATTGATGGCCTCAACCGCATGCATGCTATCCTTGGCACCAGCGACGCCTGCATCGCGACGCACCCATCTGACATGTGCGTGGCTCTGGCCGCGCTCGACGCCACCGTCCATGTGGCCGGCCCGACAGGCGCGAGAGCGATTGCGTTCGAGGAGTTTCATCGGCTACCACAGAACACCCCGCAGCATGACACAAATTTGCGACCAGACGAAATCATCACGGCGGTCGAGCTCCCAGCGCGGGGCTTTGCCTCCAATTACACGTACCTGAAAATCCGAGATCGCCTGTCCTATGCGTTCGCGCTCGTGTCCGCTGCGGCCGGGCTGGAACTCGCCGGACACACGATCAAGGAGGCGCGTCTGGCGCTCGGAGGTGTAGCGCACAAGCCTTGGCGCGACCCGTCAGCCGAAGCGGTGTTGCGCGGACAGGCTGCCGACCAGAAGGCGTTCAGCCGTGCGGCGGATGTCTTGCTGCGCGACGCGAAGGGATTTGCGCACAATTCGTTCAAGATCGATCTCGCTCGTCGTGTCGTCGTCCGTGCGTTGATGCAGGCGGCGGCAGGCACTCCGCAGGTGCAGTCCAACAAGAAAATCGTGTGAGCAGAAAGCGAGCATGCCCATGACCACTTACATTGGCACCGCCACATCCCGCGTCGATGGTCGCGCCAAGGTCACCGGCGCCGCGAAATACGCCGGCGAGTTCAACAAGGCCGGCCTCGCGCACGCCAGCGTCGTTGCATCCACCATCGCCAAGGGCCGCATTGCCCGCATGGACGTACGCTACGCACTCGCGGTCGAAGGCGTGATCGATGTGCTGACCCATCAGCACCGGCCGCCGATGCCGAGTGCCGATAGCGCCTACAAAGACGATGTCGCTCCGGAGGGTTCTCCGTACCGGCCGCTGTATGACGAGCGGGTTTGGTTCAGCGGTCAGCCGGTCGCGCTGGTGGTCGCCGACGAGCCGGAGATCGCCCGCTTCGCGGCGTCGCTGGTCCGCGTCGAATATGACCAGGAAGCGCACGTCACCGACGTGCATCGCCAGGCTCACGCGGCGGTCGCGCTGACACCTCCGGCAAATCCGGCAGAGACCCCGTTTGCCCCGCCACGGCCCCGCGGCGCGGCCGACCAGGCGCTCGCCGCGGCCGAGACGCGCCACCGCGGCGAGTATTATGTCCCGATCGAGCATCACAACCCGATGGAACTCTATGCCTCGACAGTGATCTTCGACGCCGGCGGCAAGCTGACGATATACGATAAGACCCAGGGCGTGCAGAACGTTCAGCGCTACATGTGCAGCGTGCTCGACATGCAACCCGACGACGTGCGCGTCATGTCGCCCTTCGTCGGCGGCGCGTTCGGTTCCGGCCTGCGCCCGCAATATCAGGTTGTTTTGGCGGCACTTGCGGCACGCGCGCTGAAGCGCTCCGTTCGCCTCGTCCTGTCCCGGCAGCAGATGTATGGGCTCGGCTACCGGCCCGCGATGATCCAGCAGATCGAGCTGGGTGCAAACAGCAGCGGAATGCTCGACGCAATTACCCATGAAGCGATTACGGTAACGTCGCAATACGAGAACTATTATCGGCAGGAGACCGGCTGGTCCGGCCTGCTCTACAAGAGTCCCCACGCGAAATACACGCACAAGCTGGCGCGGCTCGATCTATCTACCCCCTGTGACATGCGCGCTCCCAGCGCCGCGACTGCCGTTTATGCACTCGAATGCGCAATAGACGAACTTGCGGTCGCTCTCAACCTCGATCCGCTTGAACTGCGCCTGCGGTGTTATTCGGATCGCGACCAGCACGGTGACCGGCCATACGGCAGCAAGAGCCTGCGCGATTGCTACCGACAGGGCGCGGAGGCTTTTGGTTGGGACAGGCGCAACCATGCGCCGTGCTCCATGCGCGATGGCACGGAGCTGGTGGGCTGGGGCATGGCAACGGGCGTCTGGGAAGCGCTGCAGGTGCCGATCGCGGTGCGCATCGTGCTCACGGCCAACGGCCACGCAGAGGTTTCCTGCGCGACCTCCGACATTGGTACCGGCACCTATACGATCATGACGCAGGTCGCCGCCGAGATGCTCGGGTTGCCGCTCGACGGCGTCACGATCAACCTCGGCGATTCGACGCTGCCGCAATCGCCGGTCGAAGGTGGATCATGGATAGCAGCCTCGGTATCCAATGGAATCGTGACGACAGCGGATGCGATCCGTGAGAAACTGTTGCGGCTCGCGAAGCAAATGCCGAATTCGCCGCTCGCGAGACATGACGGCCGACGCGGTCGCACTTACCGACGGCAAGCTGGTGAGCAGGCGGGATGCGTCGCGCGGGGTGTCGATCCTGGATGCAATGCGGCATGCCGGCCTGAACAGCGTCGAGGCGGAGGAAACCACGACCTTCGCCGATAGCGGAGCATATGCGCACAACACGCACTCGGCGGTGTTCGCCGAAGTGAAGGTGGATGAGCAACTCGGCGTCATCCGCGTCACCCGCGTGGTCAGCGCGGTTGCGGCTGGCCGCATCCTGAACACCAAGACCGCGCGCAGTCAGATCATGGGCGGCGTGGTGTGGGGCATCGGTATGGCGCTGCACGAGGAAACGCTGATCGACCACAAATTCGGCCGTATCATGAATGCGGATTTCGCCGAATACCATGTCCCGGTGAACGCCGACGTGCGCGATATCGATGTCATCTTCGTTGATGAGCCGGATAACACCGTCAATCCACTCGGTATCAAGGGGCTGGGCGAGATCGGCATCGTCGGCGTCGCGGCGGCCATCGCTAACGCGACTTACCACGCGACCGGCAAGCGCGTGCGCGATCTGCCGATCACGCTGGATAAGTTGCGGCGCTGACCGATCGCCCGGTCCGGGATTGTTGGTTCGCCATCAGTATCCGTTGACGTCGACCACAGCCTGGGCAAAAGCCCGTGGAGCTTCTTGCGGCAGATTGTGACCGATGCCGCCGCCAATGACCCGATGCACATATTTCCCCGAGAACTTCTTGCGATAAGCCTCGGCGGGCGGGTGGGGCGCTCCGTTGGCATCACCTTCAAGGGTAATCGTTGGTACGGTGATCACCGGACTTTGGGCAAGCTTGCTTTCCAGATCGTCATACTGCGGATCACCCTTGGCCAGGCCGAGCCGCCAGCGGTAGTTATGAATGACGATCGCCACATAGTCAGGATTATCGAACGATGCCGCGGTACGATCGAACGTGGCATCGTCGAACTTCCATCGCGGCGAGGCGATCTGCCAGATAAGCTTGCCAAAATCGTGCCGGTATTTGTCGTAGCCGAGCGCACCACGATCCGTCGCAAAATAATATTGATACCACCACTGGTATTCGGCCTTTGGCGGCAACGGCGCCTTGTTGGCCTCGGGGCTGCCGATCAGATAACCGCTCACGGCGACCAATGCCTTGCAGCGCTCTGGCCACAGTGCCGCGATGACATCAGCCGTCCTGGCTCCCCAGTCATAGCCGGCGAGGATCGCCTTATCGATCTTGAGAGCATCCATCATGGCGATGGTATCGACCGCGACCGCCGCCTGCTGGCCGTTCCGGAACGTCGAGCTTGCAAGGAAGCGCGTCGAGCCGCAGCCACGCACATACGGCACAATCACCCGGTAGCCAGCCGATGCCAGCAACGGCGCGACATCGACATAGCTGTGAATGTCATAGGGCCAGCCATGCAGAAGAATGACAGCAGGCCCATCGGCAGGACCCGCTTCGGCGTATCCGATATTGAGCACGCCGGCTTCGACCTGTTTCATGACCGGAAACGAGGTGTTCGTCCCGGGCCTGATCGCCGGCAGATGCGCCGCGGTCGTCTTGCCGGTTTGCGCGTTCGCAGCCCGGTTCACGCTGAGCTGGCCGGCACTGATTGTCATCGCCACGGCAGCAAGGAAGCGGCGGCGCTGATGATTGATCGCTTCAAACAACTCGGTCATGGGCATCAGCGACTCTCCTCGCGACATTGGTCTCAGGGCAGTATCAGTGGCCGGCGCTCTGGCCGCCATCGACATGAAGGATTTCACCAGTCACGAATCCGGCCGACTCCGGAAACAGGATAGCGTCAACCACATCGGCGATCTCGCCCATGTGGCCGACCGGGTGCAAGGTGTCCAACTGGGCGTACGTCTCGACGGAGTTCATCGGCGACTTGATGACGCCCGGCGCGACCGCGTTCACTCGAATACCACACTTGGCATACTCGATCGCGAGCGATTTCGTCGCCGCATTCAGGCCGCCCTTCGTCAACGACGCCAGCGCGGATGGTACGGCGGACAGCGCGTGGGGCTGGCGCTCAAGCGACCCCCGCATGCGGCACTCCCGCCCGCGTTCATCGGTTATTGCGTCTCCGCCGACCCGCTGTAGAAACGCGCCCCATGACCCAGCTCGCCTCGATGACCGGCTTCGCCCGCGCCGAAGGCACCCCCAAAGGGATCGCCGGAGGGATAACCTGGGCCTGGGAACTGCGCAGCGTGAACGGACGCGGGCTCGACCTGCGGTTCCGCCTGCCCCCCGGCTGGGACTCGCTGGAACCCGTCTTGCGCGACCTGGCCACCAAGCGCCTCAGGCGCGGAAACGTGACCGCCAACCTCACCATCCGGCGCGAGCACGAGCCACATCTGGTGCTCGACCCAGCCGCGCTGGAGCAAGCTCTGCAATTCGCCCTTGAGCTGGGCGGCCGCATTCCCGGCAGCGCGCCGCCACGGCCGGAGGCACTATTGGCTCTCCCGGGCGTCATGCGCCCGGCAACTCCCGACCAGAACGGTCCGGCCCTCGAATTGGCGCCCTCCCTGCAATCCGGCTTCGAGCAAGCCCTCGCGGCTCTCATCACCGCCCGGGCCGCCGAAGGCGAACGGCTGGGCAGCGTGCTGCACCGGCTGCTGGACGAAATCGACGCACTGCACGCGCAGTCGCGAACCGAAGCCGCCGACCAGCCCGCCCAGCAGCGTCTGCGCCTGATGGACAACCTTCGGGCACTACTGCGCGACTCCCCCGGCCTTCCAGAGGAACGCGTCGCCCAGGAAGTCGCTCTCCTGGCCGCGCGCTCCGACGTGCGCGAGGAACTCGACCGGCTCGCCAGCCACATCGCCGCGGCCCGCGCCCTGCTGGCCGAGGGCACCGCCATCGGCCGCCGCTTCGACTTCCTGGTGCAGGAATTCAACCGCGAAGCCAACACGCTGTGCAGCAAATCCGCCTCCACGGCGCTGACCGCCACCGGGCTGCGTCTGAAAGCCGCCATCGAGCAGTTGCGCGAGCAGGTGCAGAATATCGAATGACCCCGATCGCCCGCCGCGGCCTCTGCCTGGTACTGGCCGGACCTTCCGGCGGGGGCAAGAGCTCGATCGCCCAGGCGCTGCTGCGACAGGAGCCGGACCTCACGCTGTCCGTCAGTGCCACCACGCGCCCGCCGCGCCCAACCGAGCGAGACGGCGTGGATTATCATTTCTGCTCCACGGCGGAGTTCGAACACCTGCGCGACTCAGGCGGTCTGCTGGAATGGGCGCTGGTGCTCGAGCGGCACTGGTACGGGACGCCGCGCGCGCCGGTGGAGGCCGCGCTGGCCGATGGCGGCGACGTCCTGTTCGACATTGACTGGCAGGGTTATCGCAGCCTCTGCGCCACCCTGTCCGGCGACGTGGTGGGCATATTCCTGCTGCCGCCCTCGCTGCCGGTGCTGCAGGCCCGGCTGATCGCGCGCGGCGGGGACGATCCGGCGGAGATCGGCCGCCGGATGGCCCAGGCACGCGACGAGATCGCGCATTGCAGTGAGTTCGACCACGTCCTGGTCAACGAGACATTCGAGACCACCGTCGCCGAAGTCCGCGCCGTGCTGCACGCCGCCCGGACCGCCCGAGCGCGGCTGGCCGGCCTGGCCGCGTTCGTCGCCGGGCTGGCTTAGCCCGCATTTCTCACCGGCGGGCAACCCGAAAGATTTATCTCAGCCGGGTGTCGAACATCGCCGGCACAAGAACCTGAACAATAGGCGGGGAACTCGCATCAGCCGATGCGGCGAGAACGGCGGATGGAGCGCTTCAAGTTCGGCCCTTTGAGCGGCTGATACTAAAGCGATATCAGCCCGACTGGACTCGCGGAGCGATCTTAGAGCGTGATCGCTTGAGGCTGACGGTCGGAAAGCGTGAATCACGCTCTCGAACAAAGAGTTTAGAGCGCGATCGCCTGCCAGACCGCGTCAACCTGAACCGATCGCGCTCTAGGCTGATAAAATTGCTCGCAAAATATGAACAGGAGCGGTTTCATCCTGGGTGAAACCGCTCCAGCGTTCCGAACCGCTCCCGTGCACGGGCGAGCCTGGAACGGCGCCGTCATCGCGCCGGCTAATGGGCTGGTTGAGGCCGGCTCCGGCTAGGGATTTCGAGGCAGATCCTGTGTTTCTGGATAATTGGCGACTGCAATCCGAAGCAGTGCGCTCCGTGACGTGATCTCTGTCCTTTTCTGACCTCGCCTCGGCAGCGGAACTTTGATGCAGGCACAACAACCCACCAGCAGCGCCCCCAGCGCCTTTGCCCCTATCTCGGACGCTGGCCCGTCACCGCGCTTCGTGACAGCGATCACGCCTCGCTCGGGCACGAATTCAATATGCTCGACTGTGGCACGGTAAAGTCCCAGAGCCTCGGCGATCGAGGGCACAGCGACGATTGCCCGCAAAATGGCGGGTGCATCAAACTCGACCACTCTGTATTCCAGCACGGGCATTGGACGTGCCCCTCTCCGGCACGGCGATCGTGTGAGTTGCAGGTCGAACGTCCGCATATTTGGTCGCGTCATGCAATCCCCAGGTGTGGCCAAGCGTGACGGTTCCTGTCCGCCCACGATCCGGTCAACCATCTATTTCACTTTCGCCGCGAGCGCGTCATCAATGTCGAGTATCCAAAAACGCCAATGCGCGCTTTTGAGTTCTGGGCCGAGATCATCGGTCCTGTCGTTGCGTCGTAATTGTGCGTGCGTCTCGACCGCGGCCATTCGCTTGACCCCGGTTGCTCCGGCCGGCGATAGTCGTGCCAAGAAATCAGGAAGGAATGAGTTATGCTCATCGGTCGCCGTACGACTCTGGGTCTGATCGGCGCGACGGCGATCGCTCCCGCGACGCGCGCGGCGACGGGCTTCGATTGGAAGCGCTACAGCGGCAAGCAGCTTCGCTTCATGGTGTCGGTCCATCCCTGGACCCAATGGGCACAGGGCCAGCTTCCCGCGCTGGAGCGCGACACCGGCATCAAGGTGAGCTGGGAAATCCTCTATGAGGATCAGCTTCGTCAGAAGCTGCCACTGACCTTGCGTGCTGATCCCGGGGCGGTCGATGGGTTCTTCACGCTGCCTTCGTGGGACGCCGCTGCCTTCACGCGCGCGGGCTGGTACGCGCCGCTCGAGTAAGTTCATCCACTCCGACATGACGGCACCGGATTGGGACTTCGCCGACTTCTTCCCGAACATCCTGAAGATCGCGCAGTTCAGCGGAGAGCAGATCGGCATCCCGATCACCATCGAGCTCCAGGCGCTGTTCATGAACAAGAGTATGCTGGCGGCAAAGCAGCTTCAGGCGCCGGACACGCTCGACGCGCTGATGACGGCGGCGCGGGCGCTGAACAACCCGACCGGCGACGTCTCCGGCATCGTCACGCGAGGCGACGGCGTGCAGGCCGTCTATACGTTCGCGCCGTTCCTGTTCGCCTTCGGCGGCCGCTGGCAGGATGAGAAGGGTGCCCCGGAGCTCGGCTTCCCTCGCGGTCGTGAGCGCGTTGAAATACTACGGCGATCTGCTGCGCTCGGCGGGGCCGCCGAACATCCTGGGGATGCAGTGGAAGACCACCTATCCCCTGTTCCAGCAAGCGCATTCCGCGATGTTCATCGATGCGACCAACTTCCTCGCCTACTTCAAGGACCCCGCACAGTCGCGCGTGGTCGGCGAGGTCGGCGTGGCACCGCTGCCGGCCGGGCCCGGGGGAAGTCACAGCACGGTGATATCCTGGGCGCCGGCGATCGCGGCGTCGTCGAAGCAACAGGAAGCGACCTGGACCGCGATCCAGTAGCTCACCTCAAAGTCGGCGATGGCGTCCTCCACGGAGGCGACGCACCTGCCGCCGTCGCGCCAGTCGATCTATAATAGCGACGTCTTCGCGAAATCGGTGCCGCCCGACATGATCGCGACGACCAAGCTGGAGATCCCGAACGCGGTTCCGAACGGCGCCAATCCGCTGGTCGTCCCCATCCCGGAAGTGCGTGCCGCCATCGGCGAAGCGATCACCACCGTGCTGCGCGGCGGCGACGCCGGGAACGCCGCCAACGCCATGCAGAAACAGGTGGTAAGCATCCTGAATGGCTGACGTCGGCGCCGATCGCGCTTGGCCGCGCGGCTGCGCGTCCTGTCACGCGCCGCCGACGCGACTGGACCCCGGACATCCTGACCGCGCCGGCGCTGGTGGCAATCGCGCTGGTGATGGGGTTTCCGCTCGCTCTACCTCGGATACATGAGCCTGCATCGATGGTCGCTCATCGGCTTCGCCGCGCCGCGCTTCATCGGTCTGCGACAACTTCGCCGCGATGGCCGGCGACGCGCGCTTCACCGGCGCGCTGGAGCGAACGCTCTATTTCACCGCGCTCGGGCTCGCGTCGAACATGCCCGCTGGATTGGGCATTGCGCTGCTGCTGGACCAGCGATTCCCGACGCGCGACCTGCTGCGCGCACTGCTGATCCTGCCGATGGTCGCGACGCCGGTGGCAATGGGCCTCGTCTGGGTGGTAATGCTCGACCCCTCGCTCGGCATCGTGCGCTGGCTTTTCAGCCTGCTCGGCATCTCCTCGCCGCCGCTCTGGTTGTCCGATCCCGCCTGGGTCATTCCCACGCTGGTAATGGTCGATGCCTGGATGTGGACACCGATGGTGGCGCTGATCTGCATGGCGGGCCTCGCCGCGCTGCCTCCCGAACCGTTCGAGGCGGCCCGCGTCGACGGCGCCTGCGTCTGGCAGCGGTTCCGGTTTATCACCCTGCCCCTGCTTATGCCGGCACTGCTGGTCGCGGCGATGCTGCGCGTGATGGACCTGCTGAAGGTCATCGACATCATCTATGTGATGACCGGCGGCGGGCCGGGCCACGCGTCGGAGACGATGAATGTCTACAACTACCTCGTGGCGCTCACCTACGATCGGATCGGCTATGGCTCGGCGGTGGCGCTGGTGCTGTTCGCGCTGGTGCTGATCTGCACGCTCGGGCTGATCCGGCTGCGTCGAGTGGCGTCATGAGGCGCCAGCGCGTGCGCCAGGGCGTGCTAATTGCCGCCGGCTGGACGGTCGTCGGCGCTTTCCTCGCCCCGCTTGCCTGGATGGTGCTCGGCTCGTTCAAATCGACCGTGGACTTCCTCGCCTATCCACCGGTGTGGGTGTTCCATCCGACACTCGGTAACTACGCGCAGGTGCTCGCCGACAATTCGTTCCCCCGCTATGTGACGAACAGCACGGTGGTCGCGGTCGGCGCTACGCTGATTGGGCTGCTGCTCGGTATCCCCGCCGCCTACGCGCTGGCGCGCTACCGCCGCGCGGCGGTCGGCGTGGTGTTGCTGGCGGCACGCATGGCGCCGGGGATCGCGTTCCTGATCCCGCTGTTCGTCATGTTCCTGTCGCTGCACCTGGTCGGAAGCTACGTCAGCCTGATCGCCAGCCATCTGATTTTCACATTGCCGCTGACCGTTTGGATGATGGTGGGGTTCATCGAGGCGGTTCCCGCGGAGATCGAGCAGGCCGCGCTGCTCGACGGGTGCTCCATCGCCGGCGTGCTGGTGCGGATGGTGTTGCCGCTGACGGCCCCGGGAATCGCCGCCACCTCCATCCTCGCGTTTATCGCGTCGTGGAACAACTTCCTGTTCGCGCTGGTACTGTCGAACGACCGGACCAAGACGCTGCCGGTCGCCGTGCTGGGCTATATCGGCTACAACTCGATTCAGTGGGGAAGTCTGATGGCCGCCGCCACCTTGATCACGCTGCCCGTGCTGGTCCTCGCGCTCTCGGTGCAGCGCTATATGGTGCGCGGGCTGGTGGCTGGCGCTGTCACCGGATAGGCGGGTGCAGGATCAACTTGCCGAGCTAGTACCCAGAATCAGAGCGGCGTGACACATTAGCCCTGTCATCGCGAGCCGCCGCCTGGCGGCGTGGCGATCCAGGCGAGCGGCACAGGTCCTGTGGGCCTGGATCGCGTCGTCGCTTCGCCCCTCGCGATGACGAGGCATCCAGCGTCATGACTCGCGCTTCCATGACGGTGGCCGCCGTTCAGGCCTACAGCCCGCCACAGCCGGTGCGTCAGTCCGGCGATCGTCACCGCCGGCGCAGGGTAGCCGGGGGCGGATCTCCGCGCTGCCAGCATCTCCTCGACCAACCGACGGCTGGTCTCATCGCACCCGACTATGCTCCCTCGATCCGCCCCAGTTGACGGTGCCCCGGCGGCCAGACCGCCCCTGGTCGTCGCCCCAGCCCTCCCCGGTTTGGCGGGGCCGGGGTTGCTGCTATACCACCGCCGCCGCCCCAAGCCGCCTGACCGGATCACCCAAGGGATCGCCATGGCCCGCCGCCGACAGCTCTATGAAGGAAAAGCCAAGATCCTGTTCGAGGGACCGGAACCCGGCACGCTTGTGCAATATTTCAAGGACGATGCGACCGCGTTCAACGCGCAGAAAAAGGGGATCATCACCGGCAAGGGCGTGCTGAACAACCGCATCAGCGAGTACCTGATGATGCGGCTCGCCGAAATCGGCATCCCGACCCACTTCGTTCGCCGGCTGAATATGCGCGAGCAATTGATCCGCGAGGTGGAGATCATTCCGCTGGAGGTCGTCGTGCGCAACATCGCGGCGGGCAGCCTGAGCCAGCGCCTGGGCATTCCGGAGGGCACCCGCCTGCCGCGCTCGATCATCGAGTACAACTACAAGAACGACGCGCTGGGCGATCCGCTGGTGTCCGAGGAGCACGTCACCTGCTTCGGCTGGGCCAACACCCAGGACCTCGACGACATCGTGGCGTTGACGCTGCGCGTCAACGACTTCCTCACCGGGCTGTTCCTGGGCGTCGGCATCTCGCTGGTGGATTTCAAGCTCGAATACGGCCGCCTGTGGGAAAACGACGAGATGCGGATCGTGCTGGCCGATGAGATCAGCCCGGACAATTGCCGGCTGTGGGACAGCAAGACCAACGAGAAGATGGACAAGGACCGGTTCCGCCGCGACCTCGGCAAGGTAGAGGAGGCATACCAGGAAGTCGCCAAGCGACTGGGTATCCTGCCGGAGGCCGGCTCGCGCGACATGAAGGGACCGGAGACGATGCAGTGAGAGGCACGCCCCTCACCCCGCGACGCGGTGATAGGGAGCAAATGTGAAAGTCCTGGTCACCGTCATGCTGAAACCGGGCGTGCTCGACCCCCAGGGTAAGGCGATCGGGCGCGCGTTGCATGGGCTGGGTTTCGCCGGCGTGGGAGAGGTGCGCGCGGGGAAGCTGATCGAACTGGAACTGGCCGAGACGGATCCGGCGAAAGCGCGTGCCTCGGCCGAGGACATGGCGCGCCGGCTGCTCGCCAACACGGTGATCGAGAGCTACCGGGTGTCGGTGGAGGCCGCATGAACGCCGGGATCGTGCTGTTCCCCGGTATCAATCGCGAGCGCGACATGGCGCTCGCGCTGCGCCGCTCGACCGGTCATGCGCCGCGGATGGTGTGGCACACCGAGACCGATTTGAGCGGGCTGGATGTCGTCGTGCTGCCCGGCGGGTTCAGCTACGGCGATTACCTGCGTTGCGGCGCCATGGCGGCACAGTCGCCGGTGATGCGCGCGGTGCGGGACTTTGCCGGGCGCGGCGGCTATGTGCTGGGCGTCTGCAACGGTTTCCAGATCCTGGTGGAGGCCGGGCTGCTGCCCGGGGCGCTGCTGCGCAATGCGGGACTGCGTTTCATCTCGGCGGACTGCCATTTGCGGGTGGAACGGACCGATACCGTCTTTTCCGGCCGCTATCAGCGCGGGCAGGTGTTCCGCGCACCGATGGCGCATGGCGACGGAAATTATTTCGCCGATGATGCGACGCTGGACCGGCTGGAAGGCGATGGCCTGGTCGGATTCCGCTACGTCACCCCGGGCAAAGAGGCGTCCGATGAAGCCAACCGCAACGGCAGCGCGCGTAACATCGCCGGAATCTATGCGGAGAACCTGCGCGTGCTGGGACTGATGCCACATCCCGAGGACCTGGTGGACCCGCTGATCGGCGGCACGGACGGCAAGCCGCTGTTCGACGGTCTGGCCGCTCTCGCGGCCTGATGGGAGAGAGTTGTGGCTGACGCAACCGACCTATCCCCCGTCATTCCCGCGCAAGCGGGAATCCAGCGACCGCCCACGCAACCCACGCTCTCCCCATCGATGCCCGCTTGCGCGGGCACGACGAGGCAAGAGCCAGCCTCTCGAACTTCTGGCACAAGACAGAAATTGCCGCACATCCGACGCGAACAACTCCGCACCCCCCGTCAGTCCGCACTTCGCGACCCGCGCGGCGAATCGTAACGGATGCAACCTGACGTCAACCAGGAACTGGCTCGGGAATTCGGCCTGACCGCGTCGGAATACGCCAAAATCCTGGAGATCCTGAGCCGTACCCCCACACTAACCGAACTCGGCGTGTTCAGCGTGATGTGGAGCGAGCACTGCTCCTACAAATCGTCACGCGTGTTCTTGAAGCTATTACCCACATCCGCGCCCTGGGTAATCCATGGGCCAGGCGAGAATGCCGGCGTGGTGGACATCGGCAACGGGCTCGCCGCGGTGTTCAAGATCGAGAGCCACAATCACCCAAGTTTCATCGAGCCGTATCAGGGCGCGGCAACCGGCGTGGGCGGCATATTGCGCGACATTTTCACCATGGGCGCGCGACCCGTGGCCAACCTGAACGCGCTGCGATTCGGCGATCCGACCCATCCGGTCACCAGGCGCATCGTCGATGGCGTGGTGCGTGGCATCGGCGGCTACGGCAATTGCGTGGGCGTGCCGACCGTGGGCGGCGAGGTGAATTTCCACCCGGCCTACAACGGCAATCCGCTGGTCAATGCGATGACCGTCGGCATTGCGTCGAAGGACCGCATCTTTCTGTCTGCCGCCACCGGCGTCGGCAACCCGGTGGTGTATGTCGGCTCGAAGACCGGGCGCGACGGGATCCACGGGGCGACCATGGCCTCGGCCGCGTTCGGCGCCGACTCCGAGGAAAAGCGACCGACAGTGCAGGTGGGCGATCCGTTCACCGAGAAGCTGCTGATCGAAGCCTGCCTGGAGCTGATGGCGACCGACGCGATCGTGGCGATCCAGGACATGGGCGCCGCCGGGTTGACCAGTTCCTCGGTGGAGATGGCGGGAAAGGGCGGCGTCGGGATCGAGCTGGATCTCGACGCGGTACCGCAGCGCGAGACCGGCATGACCGCCTACGAAATGATGCTGTCGGAAAGCCAGGAGCGCATGCTGATGGTGCTGCGCCCGGACCGGCAGGATGCGGCCCGCGCGATCTTCGAGAAATGGGAGCTGGATTTCGCGGTGATCGGGCGTCTGACCGACTCGGGTCGGATCGTGGTACGGCATCAGGGGCGCGTGGAAGCGGACATCCCTCTTGCCCCGCTGGCCGGCAAATCACCGGTATTGCATCGCCCCGTCACGGAGACGGCAAAGCAGACCCAGCTCAGCGCGGCACGTATCGAGGACCGGGTCGGCCTGACCCACGCGCTGGAACGGCTGATCGCCTGCCCCGACCTGTGCTCGCGGGCGTGGATCTGGGACCAGTACAATTCCACCATCGGCGGCCAAACCGTGAAGCGGCCCGGGACCGCGGATGCGGCGGTGGTACGGGTGGAGGGCCAGGCGATGGCCTTGGCGCTGACCACCGATTGCACGCCGCGCTATTGCGCCGCCGACCCCGAAGCGGGCGGGCGGCAGGCAGTGGCCGAGGCGTGGCGCAACCTGACCGCGGTGGGTGCCCGGCCGCTGGCGGTCACCGACAACATGAATTTCGGCAATCCGGAGCGCCCGGAGGTGATGGGCCAGTTCGCCGCCTGCATTCGCGGCATGGCGGCGGCGTGCGAGGCGCTGAAATTCCCCGTCGTGAGCGGCAATGTCAGCCTGTACAACGAGACGGAGGGACGCGCGATCCTGCCGTCGCCGGTAATCGGGGGGCTGGGAGTAATCGATGACGCAGCGCAGGCCGTGGGGATCGCACTGCGGCCGTGGCTCGATCTGGTGCTGGTCGGCGCGACGCGGGGCTGGCTGGGGCAGTCGCTGTGGCTGCGAGAGATTGCCGGGCGCGAGGATGGCGCGCCGCCGCCGGTCGATCTGACTGCCGAGCGCGCAGCGGGGGATTTCGTCCGCGCGCAGATCCTGGCAGGCGCGGTGCGGGCGTGTCACGACGTCTCGGATGGCGGGCTGCTGGTGGCTGTGGCGGAGATGGCGATGGCGGGCCTCGTCGGTGTCCGGCTGTCGACCGGACCGCGGGATATTCCGGGGCACGCGTTCTGGTTCGGCGAGGATCAGGGCAGGTACGTGCTGGCGGTGGGCGAAGCGGCGCCAGTGATCCGAGCGGCAGAAGCGGCTGGCCTTCCAGCTATGCGTATTGGCAACTCTGGCGGACAGGATTTGACACTCCCCGATGGCGGAACCATATCCGTGCGCGCGTTGCGCGCGGCGCATGAACGGTTTTTTCCGTCCTGGCTGGACGGAGCCTAGGGGGACGCTGATGGCGATGGCGGCCGGCGAGATCGAGGCGCTGATCAAGGCGGCGCTGCCCGACGCGCGTGTCACCGTCGAGGACCTGGCGGGCGATGGAGACCATTACGCCGCCACCGTCATCTCCGAACAGTTCCGCGGGATACCGCGGGTGAAGCAGCATCAGATCGTGTATGCGGCGTTGCGCGGCCGCATGGGGGGCGAGTTGCACGCGCTCGCTTTGCAGACCTCGGCGCCGGAATAGGAGCTAAGTAAAGATGTCCGACCAGCCCGTCTTCGACCGCATCAAAGGCGAAGTGAACGATCACCCGGTCATGCTGTACATGAAGGGCACCGCGATGTTCCCGCAATGCGGGTTCTCCGCCCGCGTGGTGCAGATCCTGTCGCACCTGGGGGTACCATTCCAGACCGCCAACGTGTTGGAAGATGCGGAACTGCGCGAGGGCATCAAGCAATTCAGCCAGTGGCCGACGATTCCGCAGCTCTACGTAAAGGGCGAGTTCGTGGGTGGCTGCGACATCGTGACCGAAATGTTCCAGTCAGGCGAGCTGGAGAGCTTGCTGACGGAAAAGGACGTTCCGCACAACGCGGCCGCATAGCGGGCATCCCCCCGCCCCTTGGCGGTGACGACGCGGGTGGCGTTACAGCGGGGATATCAGCAATAGCCGCCGCGCGGCGAAACGAGCCTCGACGGTCGCGCAGACAGGTTCTGCTTGTTTCGCCAGGATAAGGGGGCGACACTCGGCGCAGTGTCCAACTGATACTGATCGTCTGACAGCCAATGGGATTTGGCCGCGAGGTTAGCGAGAAGCTCACCCACCTGATGGTGGCGACCGCCATTTGCGGAACCACCGTGGCTGTGGCGCCGTCGGCCGGCCTGCTGGCGCTTGTTAAGTCGCTGCTCGGGGGTGCCGCGGTCGCCCATTATGTCTTGCATCGGCGCTTCGCCAAAGCGGATGCCGTCCTGCGCCGCTGCACTGCGGAAGTGGAAGCTGGGAGCGGCTCCTGGATCAACTCCGAGTTCCGCGACGAGCCGGGGGCGCGGATCAGGCACGACGAGGCCATCGCGGCGCTGCGGGATGTCGTTCCGCTGATTGTTCCGAAAGCCGCTGAACTGGTTGCCGCGCGTCTTGATAAAAGTCGTATCATAACATTCTATCTTGATCGTGCGAGCAGGGCGCGACCCGACGTGTTCGCGGACACAGAGCAGAATGCGATTGCGCGTAAGCTGTTTCAGGCGGTTATCGGCAAAGCGTATCGGCTGGTTCTCGCACAGCCGGAGTTCGCTGCGGAGATGCAGCAGCACACGCTCGCTGAGCTGTTGCAAGGTCAGGATGAGATCCGTGATGAACTGGGCAGATTGCCCGACGCCATCGTTGCCAAGCTGTTGGCCGCACTCGATGCAGGTGGGAACACGCGCAGGGCGGAGGCGGCTGGTCTGGAACGGCGGGCGATCATCGCGCTCGCCGGGCGTCTGCGACCCGAGGGGGTGCTGGATTTCGATCAGGCCATCGTAGAGCTTGAAAGATTGGTCAGGGTCGCGATCGACGTCGCGGCGCGGGGAGACCGCGGCACCAATTTCGATAATTTCGTCGATAGGGTGCTGGCCCGCGTTGCCGCCAAAACCAGAGCCGGGGATTTCGACGGTGCGGCGCGTGACGTGGACCAGGCACTGGTCGAATTCGAAAGACAGGAAGCGGAACGACGCCGGCTTGCCTGGCACTCGTGGATTGCCCTGCTCGAGGCTGGTGTCGAGCAGGCCATGCTGAAGCGCGACGCCGCCGGGGTCGCGCGGCGGATCGAGGCGGCTGTCGCCGCCGAGCAACCGACCGGGCGCCCCGCCTGGGCACCGGCGTTTCGTGAGCGGTATGACCACTATTACAAGGAAGGCGACGAGAGGGGGATCAATTTCTCTCTTTCGGTTGCAATCGAGATTGCCCGGCGCATGGCGATGTCGGCGCGCAACAGGAATGAGCGGGCGCTTGCCAGCGGGCTCGCTGGCAACGCGCTCAGGGTACTGGGCGAGCGGGAGAGCGGGACGGCACGGCTGGGGGAGGCGGTGGCGGCGTATCGCGCGGCGCTGAAGGAGAGGACGCGCGAGCGGGTGCCGCTCGAGTGGGCGACGATGCAGAACAATCTCGGCAACGCGCTGACGAGGCTGGGCCAGCGGGAGAGCGGGACGGCGCGGCTGGAGGAGGCGGTAGCGGCGTATCGCGCGGCGCGGGAGGAGTCGACGCGCGAGCGGGTGCCGCTCGACTGGGCGGGGACGCAGAACAATCTCGGCAACGCGCTGACGACGCTGGGCGAGCGGGAGAGCGGGACGGCGCGGCTGGAGGAGGCGGTAGCGGCGTATCGCGCGGCGCTGGAGGAGAGGACGCGCGAGCGGGTGCCGCTCGACTGGGCGACGACGCAGAGCAATCTCGGCCACGCGCTCTGGGTACTGGGCGAGCGAGAGAGCGGGACGGCGCGGCTGGAGGAAGCGGTGGCGGCGTATCGCGCGGCGCTGGAGGAGAGGACGCGCGAGCGGGTGCCGCTCCAGTGGGCGGGGACGCAGAACAATCTCGGCAACGCGCTCTGGGTACTGGGCGAGCGGGAGAGCGGGACGGCGCGGCTGGAGGAGGCGGTGGCGGCGTATCGCATGGCGCTGGAGGAGAGGATGCGCGAGCGGGTGCCGCTCGACTGGGCGACGACGCAGAACAATCTCGGCAACGCGCTGGCGAGGCTGGGCGAGCGGGAGAGCGGCACGGCGCGGCTGGAGGAGGCGGTGGCGGCGTATCGCGCGGCGCTGGAGGAGAGGACGCGCGAGCGGGTGCCGCTCGACTGGGCGACGACGCAGAACAATCTCGGCAACGCGCTGACGACGCTGGGCGAGCGGGAGAGCGGGACGGCGCGGCTGGAGGAGGCGGTGGCGGCGTATCGCGCGGCGCTGGAGGAGAGGACGCGCGAGCGGGTGCCGCTCGACTGGGCGGCGGACGCAGAACAATCTCGGCAACGCGCTGACGACGCTGGGCCAGCGGGAGAGCGGGACGGCGCGGCTGGAGGAGGCGGTGGCGGCGTATCGCGCGGCGCTGGAGGAGAGGACGCGCGAGCGGGTGCCGCTCGACTGGGCGGGGACGCAGAACAATCTCGGCGTCGCGCTGAGGACGCTGGGCGAGCGAGAGAGCGGGACGGCGCGGCTGGAGGAGGCGGTGGCGGCGTATCGCGCGGCGCTGGAGGAGAGGACGCGCGAGCGGGTGCCGCTCGACTGGGCGACGACGCAGAGCAATCTCGGCCACGCGCTCTGGGTACTGGGCAAGCGGGAGAGCGGGACGGCGCGGCTGGAGGAAGCGGTGGCGGCGTTTGATGCGGCGCTGGCTGTGTTCGTGGAGGCACGCTCGGAGTTTTATGTTCACGGGTGTCGGGACAATCGCGACAGGGCGGTTTCGCTGATCACGGAACGGAAGAGATGATTTACCGCAGCTTCGCAGGGTGGGCACGAACCGCTCAATAAATCGATCGTCGAACGAGAAAAATTCAGGGGTATCCCGAACCGATTTCGCCAACTCGATGGACGTGACGGGATCGTCCCGCGCGGCAGACTCGTCACCCTTTGATCCCGCCCTCCTGTTTTGCGGTCCTGCCAGCTTCCTCCATCACTTGACTTGCCTGTTCCCGGCCTGCATGCCGCCGAATTCTGCCGACGGGCCGCCTCGGCCCTTCCGAAAGGGGAGCATGAATGCGGCGATCCGGGTATCGTGACCGCGTCAGCACTGTTGCTGGGCGGATGCACGGTGGGGCCAAACTTTTCGCCCCCGCATTGGGCGAATCCCGTCTCCTGGTTCACCGGCGAACCGAAACCGGCGCATCTCGAACCCAGTGAGCCGGTTGCCGCGCCCATCAACGTCGCATGGTGGAACGTATTTCACGACCCGCACCTCAGCGCGCTGGAACAGCAGGTCGCTGCCAACAACTTCGACGTGCAAACCGCCACCGCACGGCTGGCGCAATCGCGCGCGCAGCTTGGGATAACCCGTGCGGCCGAGTTCCCGAATGTCGGCGCCAACGCCTCATATACGCGCGAAAAATCCAGCAATGCCGGTGTGTTCAGCTCTCTGGCACCCAGTTCAAGTACCGGCAATGTCTCCAATACGCCATCGGGTCAGTTGGCCAACGGCGCGTTCGGTAACACCGCCGGAGGAGTGGCGACGCCAGCCAACCTGCCGGCCTTCGACGTGTACCAGTACGGATTTGACGCCTCATGGGAGCTCGATCTCTGGGGCCAGGTGCGCCGCTCCGTCGAGTCCGCGTCCGCAAGCGTAAACGCCTCGGCCGATGCGCGCCGCGCCGCCTTGATTTCCGCACTGGCGGAGGTCGCGCGCGATTACATGGACCTGCGCGGCACCCAGGACCAGTTGCGCATCGCCCGCGAGAACGTGGACACAGCTCAGCAGGGCTTGCGCCTGACCCAGGAGCGCGCGGCAGCGGGTGTCACCACCGATCTCGACGTGGCGAACGCCTCCGCCCAGGTGCGCACGACCGCGGCACAAATCCCCGCGCTGGAGCAGCAGGAACACCAGTTGATCAACGCACTGAGTTTCCTCCTGGCCAAGCCGCCGAACGCACTGACGGCAGAACTGGCCGTGCCGCGGCCGGTGCCGCCTGTGCCGCCACGCGTACCGGTGGGGTTTCCCTCCGAACTGGCGCGCCGGCGGCCGGATGTGCGGCAAGCCGAGGAACAGTTGCACGCCGCAACCGCCAATATCGGCGTCGCGGTATCGGCATTCTATCCGCAGGTGACGCTGAACGGCAGTTTCGGGTTCCAGGCCCTCCAGTTCGGCAATCTCTGGACTGGCGCGGCGCGGCAATACGCATTCGGGCCGGGAATCACCGTCCCGATCTTCGAGGGCGGCCAGATCCGTCAGACCGTGCTGTTGCGACGCGCCCAACAGCAGGAGGCGGCAATCGCCTATCAGCGCACCGTGCTGCAAGCCTGGCACGATGTCGACAACGCGCTGGACGCCTATCAGCGTGAACAGGAACGGCGGGGACAGTTGGCCCAGGCCGTTGCGCAGAACCAGCGTGCGCTGTCGTTGGCGCAGAGCCGCTACCAGGAAGGGGTGGCGAACTTCCTCGACGTACTGACGGCTGAAACCAACCTGCTCTCCACCCAGCAGCAGCTCGCGAACAGCACGACGACGGTTTCAGACGATCTGGTCGCGCTCTACAAGGCGCTCGGCGGCGGCTGGGAAGACACCTACCCGACCGTTCAGGCGAGCGTTTCGGGCGGCACGTAGTTGCGCCAACGGCCTGGCTGCTCTGGCTGCTCGGCGTAACTGGCCAGCCGATCCGCGGCCCGGCCGATCAGCTCGGAAAAATCGAGACCCCGCGCGGTCAGCAACGCCTCCAGCTCGCCGATGATACGGGTAAGGGCACCGAAGCCTTCATGCATGACCACCGACAGCAACTCGGTGGCCGACGCGCCGGCGAGTGCCATGCGGGCCACGTCAGCCCCGCTCCGTACGCCATTGGTGCCCAGCAGCGGATATGTGCGTGCCCACGGCACGCCGGCTGAGCGCCAGGAAACGGCACACGATCGGCAATGCCCAAGGACCGCCATAGGCGGCGGACGTGCCCAGCAGCGGCGCCATGCTGTCGATGTCCGGCACGACGGCCATGAACCGGCCCATCATCACCACCGCATCGGCTCCGGCGCGTGACGCGGCGAGCGCCAGCGCCGGCAGATTCGTCGATAGACCCGTCAGCTTGACCCAAAGCTGCATGCCAGGAACGGCGGCGCGCACCCGACTGACCATCGCCGCGAGCGCGGCCGGATCGGTTTCCTGTGAAATCACGCCCGGCGCGGCTTCCGCGGCATGTGGCGCGCCAACGTTCAGCTCGAACACGCGCAGACCGGCGGCACGCACCAGGCCGGCTATGCGCTCGGCGGCATCGGCATTGCCGAGAACCAGGCTGGCCGCAACGAAGCGTCCGCTGCCGGCAGCCTGCCGGTCAAGCGCGGCAAGCGCGCCAAACCACTCCGCCGGATCACGCTGCGCGAGGCCGGAACGACAGAACAGCGACACGCCCGGCGCGGCCAAATGGTGATCGGCGCCGAGAAAGGCGTAGTCGGCCCGATCGAGCTGGCGCGCGGCGGCCGGCTGCTCGTTCACCGACTTGGCGATCACACCCGCCGCGCCGGCAGCGAGAGCCGCGCGAATACCAGCCTCCGTCATGACCGGTTCGCCCGAACCACAGATGATCGGGTTGGGCAGCGACAAGCCACCAATCCGGGTGGTGAGAACCGTCATCTGATGATCGCTTGCATGGTCGGTGCAGGATGATCGATCCGCATCCGCCCGTCGAGCGGCCGCGCGTGATTGTCAATCGGCGAGACGCCGCCTAGCCTGCAACCGGCAATATCCAAACAGGCACAATCCCCAAAGGGATAATCCGGGAGTGGCGGAATGCAGGCGACGCAGCGCATGACGACAGGCGAGGCAACGGTTGCATCGCTGGCGACAAACGGTATCGACACCATGTTCTGCCTGCCCGGCGTGCAGAACGATTACCTGTTCGATGCGCTGCACAAAGCGCAGGACCGCATCCGCCCAATCCATACCCGCCACGAGCAAGGCGCCGCCTACATGGCACTTGGCGCGGCGATGGCAAGCGGGCGGCCGGCCGCGTATGCCGTGGTGCCAGGCCCGGGATTTCTGAATACCACCGCTGCGCTGTGCACTGCCTACGCCGTCAACGCACCGGTTCTGGCCGTCGTGGGACAGATTGCCGCGTCATCGATCGGACGCGGCTACGGGCAGTTGCACGAGATACCGGATCAGCTCGCCGTCATGCGCGGCCTGACCAAATGGGCCGACCGCATTCGCGCGCCACACGAAGCTCCGGCCAAGGTGACCGAGGCATTCCGGATCATGCAGTCCGGCCGTCGCCGGCCGGTGGCGCTGGAATGTGCCATCGACGTCTGGTCGCGCGCGGCGCCGGTTATGCCGCAGCCGGCAGCCCAGCCGGAACAGATTCCAGTCGATACCGATGCCGCCGCGCGTGCGGCAAAGCTGCTGGGCGAGGCGGTCCGGCCGCTGATCGTCGTCGGCGGCGGCGCCCAGGACGCCAGCGCGGAGGTCACCGCGCTGGCGGAGATGCTCCAGGCGCCCGTGGTGATGCACCGCATGGGACAGGGGGTGGTGGACCGGCGCAATCCGCTGGCCATGAATACGCTCGAGGGCTGGCGCTTGTGGGAACATGCCGATGTGGTGCTCGGCGTCGGGACACGGCTGGCGGTGCCGCTGCTGCAGTGGGGCATCGACGATCAGATAAAGGTAATCCGCATCGATGCCGATCCCGAGGAGATCGACCGTATTGCCCGACCCACCATGGGAATCGTGGGCGATGCCGCCCCCGTGCTGCAAGCGATCATTGCCGCGGTGCCGGCGCATAACCGCCGGCGCGACCCGCGCCGCGATGAGCTGCTGGAGTTGCACGCGAACGTGGCAAAGCAGTTGGCGTTCCTGCAGCCGCAGATCGGCTATCTGGAGGCCATCCGCGCCGAGCTGCCCGAAAACGGCATTTTCGTCGATGAGCTGACGCAGCTCGGCTATGTCGGCAGAATGACATTTCCAACGTACCGACCACGGACATTCCTGTCGCCAGGATACCAGGGAACCCTCGGCTGGGGGGTTGCAACCACCCTGGGGGTCAAGATTGCACGGCCGGACGTGCCGGTAGTGGCAGTTTCAGGCGATGGCGGGTTCCTGTTCACAGCGCAGGAACTGGCGACCGCTGTTCAGTTTCACATTCCGGTGGTGATCGTGCTGGTCAATGACGGCGCCTACGGCAATGTACGGCGGATTCAGGCGGATCAGTTCGGCAACCGGCTGATCGGCTCCGACCTGCGCAACCCGGATTTCCAGAAATTCGTCGAGAGCTTCGGCGCGATGGCGCTGCGGGCAACCTCGCCCGATTCGCTGCGGGGCGCCCTGCGCGAGGCGCTGCGCGCGAACGTCCCAGCGGTGATCGAGATACCGGCAGGACCGATGCCGGATCCGTGGACCGTTACGCGGCCGCCGCGCAACCGCCCTCGACGTTCCTGAGCCCCTCCCTTACCCGCTCCACCTCCGGCCCCGTCACCACCAGCGGGGCGCAGCCTTGTGCCTCCCAGCGCAGTGACGCGAAGTCGGCATGCAGCCGCACCGCGCCGCCGCCATTGATGAAGCTGCTGCGGTCGCCGGTGTCCAGGTAGCTCTCCGCCGCCAGCCCCTCGGCCAGCAGCACCGCGTGGCGTTCCAGTTCCACGTGGAAATACCCCACCTGGTCCACCGCCACCTGCGTCACGCTCTCTCCGTCCACCAGATACTTCACCGGGATCAGCACGCCATCCGCATACACCGCGTGGTCGGGCGAGAGATAAACGTCCCGCCCCGGGCACCCCGCCCCGAACGCCCCCGCGCGCACCCGCACCGGCCATACCGCGCGCGGCTTCGGGTGATGGCGGCAGTCCACCACCCGCCGCCCGATCCACTCCACCGCCAGCGACCCGGCGCCGTCCGGACCATCCGGCGCCAGCCGCACCCGATCGCCCACCGCCAGCGCCTCCACCGCCACCAGCCCGCGCTCGGTCACGATCCGCGTGCCCGCCGCAAAGCACGGCACACCCCCCAGCCCGCCCTGCGCGTTGGCCGTCTCCAGCGACGTCAGGTTGTCCCCCGTCACGCTCGCCGACACGTTCAGCGTGCCGATCTGCACGGTCTTGCCGAGATCGCTGAACAGGCTCAGCACATCGTCGCCGGTGTCGAACGTGGTGGCCGCGATCGAGGCGCCTTGCAGCAGGATCTCGGAAATCCCGTTGAAGCTGCCGATGGTCGCGCTGAAGCCGCTGATCGAGCCGATGTTCAGCAGCGCGAAACTGCTGCTGTTGGTGAACTCCACCAGCTGCGTCTGAAGCACTGTCCCGGCGTTGATCACCAGCGTGCCGCCGTTCTCCACCACCAGCGACCCGCTGCCGGTGATCGAGCCGGCGTTCAGCGTCTCCGGCAGCCCGCTGGAGGCAAAGAACACCCCGTCGTTGAGCAGGAAGTTGGTGAACGTGTCGGTGCCGCCGGTGCCGCCCAGGCTGCCGCCGGCTGGCGATCGTGCCGGTCGCCGGATCGATCACGCCGCCGAACTGGTTGAGCGCGCCGGCGGCGCCGATGTTGAGGTTGTTCTCCACCGACAGCGTGGTGTTGGCGCCCATGATCAGCACGCCGGTGCCGGCGTCGCCGATGTTGAGGTTGTCCGACAGGTCGAGCCGGCTGGCGGCACCTTCGATGTCGATCACGCCGGAGGAACCGGTGCCGAGGCCGATATCGCCGTCGGTGCCGGACAGCGTGGCACCGTTGGCGATCGAGATGTCGGCGATGCCGGCGCCGCCCACGGTGAGCTGGGTGGCCAGCGTGACGTTGCTGCCGGTGCCGGAGAGCGACAGGTTGCCGACGCCGCCGGCGCTGTTGCCGAGCGTCAGCGCGGTGGCGCTGACCGAGCCGCCGGCGGACACGTTCAGCGCCCCGGCCGCGAGGTCGCCCACGATCAGCGTGCCGCCGATGCTCCAGGTGGAGGCGGGGCCGGTTACGGTGGCCGACGAGCCGTCCGTCGACGCCGAGGCAGCGATGTCGGCCAACGGACCATCCACCAGATTGAGTGGATCGGCCACGATAACCGTTCCACCTGCCGTGATCCTGAGCACACCTGGCCCGGTACTATTGGTTCCGATCAGTATTTGATTGCCGGCGTACGCCGTGCCGCCGGCGCTGACGCTCAGCGTTCCCGAATTGGCAAATGTCTGCGCAGCAACGTCGAGTTCCGCGCCATCGCCGACCTCGATCACGCCTTCATTGCTGAACCCGGTCTGGTCCCCGACGACCAGCGTGGAACCGGACCCACTCATTGCCAGCAGCGTGCCGGTATTGTCGAATGTCACCATCCCGCCAGACGGATTGTCGGGCGAGGAGAACCCGCCAAGCTCGACCGTGCCCGCGCCGATATCCAGCAGGCCCTGGTTGGCAATGTTGCCGCCGAGCACGGCCACTCCGCCGGTTCCGGAATTCGCGATCAGCGTCGTGGTACTGTCCAGCGTGAGCGTGCCATCCGTCGGCCCCGTCAGGGTGACCGTCCCGCTGCCCGCTTCCAGCCGCAGCGCCGTGTTGTCGAGCGTACCGCCATCGAACCCGATGCTGTCGCCATCGCCGGTCAGGGTGATGGTTTCGGGGCCCCCCTCCGGACCCTCCAGCACCGTCCCGTCGATAGCGGTCAACAACTCGTTCGCGGCATCGAGCGTAATATCGCCGACCCAGGTAACCCCATCCAGCACAGCCGTTGGGAACGATACGGCCCCGTTCCCGACATCGACAGTGCCGCCTTGTATGGTTCCCGCCAAACCGAGCGGCATGCTCCCGAGCGTGAGATCCCCGAACGGCCCTCTCGCCGCGAGCGACAACCTGGTCCCGCTATTGTCGAGCGTGCCGACGAGGTCAAGCGATCCCGTGGCGAGCACGCCCGCTATATCGCCCGGCAACACGGAACCGCCGACCGTCAGCGTCCCGTTACCGCTGAAATCGATCCGCCCGGAATTGAGGAACGAACCGGGCACAAAGATCAGCATGGACGGCGCGTTGAGGTATAGATCCGCACCGCCGGAAACACTCAGCGTGCCGGTGTTGTCGAAGTCGGATGCGGTGACCACGACAGCGTTCCCGGTGCCGCTGACCGCGATCGATCCCACGTTGTCGAACTCGTTTCCATCCAGTGTCAGGGTGTATCCGGCGGCAATCGTGTCGGTGACCACGCCCTTGTTGACCAGCGTATCGCCGGACAACAGCAGCCCGTCGGAAACCGGCGAGCCCGTCTCGCCGATGGCAACCGGCACGAACGTGCCGCCGAGAACGGTGATCGTGGTGTCGGCGGATAATGTAAGATCGGCGAAGCCCACCAGAGCGGCGCTCGCCGCATTGTCGTCTATCTGGAAACCATCCAGCGTCTGAGCATCGACAACATCGATCTCGGTACTGCTGCCAGTAAGCTCGACCTGCTTCGGTCCACTGGCCGGCTGCACCAGAACACCATCCGCGAATCCAAGATCGGTGAAAACCCCATCGAGGCCAAGCGACAGGCTACCCCGCAGGATAACGCCATCGAACGTGCCGTAGTCCGACAGGATCGGGCCGCCATCTATATCGACGACGCCGCCCAGGACGGTGGCACCCGGCTGATCGAGCACCAGTTCGCTGAACCCGGTTGACGGCCCCAGCACCAGCGTACTGTCGGTATTGTCCAGATATTCACCGATCACCAGCGTACCGCCATTCGCGGAAACGTCGCTGAGCAGCGGGGTAAGGGCGCTGATCGATCCGTCCAGCTCCAGCGTGGCCGTCGGATCAAGCACGATGGGGCCGGAGCCGCTCCAGGAAGTCGAATCAGCCTGGATGGCCAGCGTGCCGCCGGTGGAAACGGTGATAGTGCCGGTATTCTCGAACGTCGACAAATCCGCGATGAAGCTGGCACCGTCCGCAATATCGATGCTGCCCGAGTTGCTGAAAATGTCCCCGATCATGCTGATCGTTTCGCCTGATCCGGACTCGTCGATCACGCCCTGATTGTCCAGACCCGCCGAAGTTCCCAGATCCAGGCTTGTTCCCCCGGCGATGGCAGTAAGCGTTGCCCCGGCAGGAACCGTTCCAATTGACAGGATATCGCTCGATCCAGTGGCGGTAATGGCATCGACATCGCCAACCGCGCCCCCGGCAATCAGTGCGGCATCGGTAACGGAGATGGCGCTGGGCTCCGCGCCCCCTCCTACCGAGCCGGCGAGTTGCAAGGTGGCGTTGTTGACGGCGATCGTTCCCGCACCGCCACCGGCTGCCTCCACCGTCAGTCCGCTGGCGATCACAAATCCATGGTTGAGATCGAAATCACCCACCCAAACCAGGTTGGTGAAGTTTGCAAGCTGGCCGACTTCCAGGGAACCGCCCGCCGCGATCACGGTGCCAGTTAATCCGCCTTCCCCGAAATCCAGGATGCCGGCCTGAAGTGTCAGCGCATTCACCAGCGTCAGGCCCTGGACCTGAAGCACCGCGTTCGGATCATCCAGCAGCACGGAGCCAACCCGGCCGATGAACACCGCTGCGGTGATGGTGTAACTTCCCGGCTGGTTGATATCGGCGGTATCCGTTTCGGCCGGTACGGTACCGGATGACCAGTTTTGCGCGTTCAGCCAATCGCCGCCGCTCAGGTTGGTCCAGGTGATGGTGGCCATGCCAAGCTCCCTGCGCATGCGCCATTCATGGCGGCATGCGCCGGGAGACTATGAAGAGCGAAATATTAACCGAAGGATGCTTGTTCCTCGGGTGTTCTCAGGGTCAGGGACAATGCATGCAATCCGTTGGCGAACTCCGCGCTGAGAGCGTCATGCACCGCACGTGATCGTGCCACGCGGCTCAGGTCCCGGAACGATCCGGAAACGACCAGTACGCTGTAATGGGTCTCGCCCTGCGGACGCGCGCCGGCATGGCCGGCGTGGCGGGCACTGTCATCCACGATACGCAGGACCGCGGGCGTGAATGCGGTCCGCAGCAGCATTTCCAGGCGCTGGGCGCGCGTCTCCCCCGACATGGGTCACCTTCCACTGGCAAGTCGTCACCGCGATTTTGCCACATGACACCATGCATCGGCCAGCTACCAGTTCATCGGGGCCAGCACGTTCTCGATAGGCCAGCTCGAAATGCGCATCACGCCGCTGAGGGGATGATCCATTTCCAGGATCAGGAACACCGCGCCGCCGATCGCCATCGAGCAGATCAGAAAGCCACCCACGACCGTCCCGTTCAATGGTGCATTCAGGCCGAAACTGACGAAGATCGCCGTAATCCAGGACACCAGTATCCCCAGCACCATCCCGTGCAGGTTTGATCTCGACTGTTCGATCAGCGACCAGCGTTCCTGGAACAGTGTGATGGTGATATTCAGTGCCTGCTGCTGTAGCCACACTTGGCCCGAGTTCCGCGGCTTCAACGAGCGAATCTCGCCCCGCATCTGCTCCAGCAACGCGGCAACGCCGGGGTGTTCGAACAGCTCGATCGGCGCTCCCTTGTCCGGCCACACATCATGCAGCAAGAACTCGGTGTAGCGCCGCAACGTATCGCGCGGTGGGACCGCTTCCGCCCCATAGTCTCGCAGTGTCTCGTTCAACAGCGCGATCTCCGCGGCGTAGGATCGAAACGCCTGGTCGGTGCTGTCATATGCGTTTTTCGCCGTGGCGATCAGCAGCCCAAGCACCAACGATGCCAGCACCGAAAGCATGCCGGTGCCCAGCCGCAGCACGTCCTGGGTTTCTTTCGTCAGATGCGATCTGGGCAGCACGCGATGCAGGTTCAGGCCGATCAACGAGCCGACAAAAACCGCGAAAGTGACCAGAATGCTCGTGGAAATGGCGTTCATCAGCTACGTGCCCCGCCGCGGGATTACCAGGTTCGCCAGCCCGGCGAGCCCCAGCGTCGTTGCCATGAGAATGAAAGCCAGGGCCGCCGCGAACGGCCAGTTATTGTTGTTGGTGAATTCCCAGTAAATCAGCGGCGCCATCATGTGGAATCGCGGGCCGCCCAGCAGGACCGGTGTCGCGAACGCATTCATGCACAGGATGAAGCACAGCACCGCCGCGATCAGCACGCCGGGCAAGGCGAGCGGCAGCACCACCCGCCGGAACGCGCGCGCCGGCGTGGCCCCCATGCTGGCGGCGGCTTCCTGCAAACGCGGATCGATGCCCTCGAAAACGCTTTGCAGCGTCAGTATCGTGAATGGCAAGTTGATCGACACAATTCCGGCGATGACCGCATTCTCCGTAAACATGACATCGATATTGCCGGCATGGAACAGCCGGCCGGCAATGTCCAGCATGCCACCGCGGGCGAACAGGATCATCCAGCCGGACGTACGCGTGACCGCACCGATGAACAAGGGCAGGATGATCAATGTCAGCCAGACCGACTTGAACCGGCTGGTGGTGCGCGCCAGCCGCCACGCCATCGGCACCCCGAAGATCAGGCAGGCTACGGTAACGATCGCCGCGACCCGCACCGTGGTAACCAACACGTCTCGGTAGAAAGGATCGGTGAAGAACCGGGCGTAATTCGCCGGCGTAAGGGCGGCGATCATGATCACGGTGGGGTCGAAGCGGTTCAGGCTGAAGCGCGCCAGCAGCGCCAGCGGGCCGAGCAGCATGATCAGCATCAGCAGCGTGGCCGGCGTCAGCAGGACCAGTGCGGTCGCGCCGTCCCGCCTGTTGAGGTCAGGCATGCTGGACGTTCTTGTCCCACCAGTCCTGCATCTCCGCCTGCACCTTGGTGGTGTAAGCGTAGTTCGGTTGCACGAGCTTCGGCCGCGGATCCGGGAACGCGAGCTGCTCCGCCACCTTGCCGGTCAGCGCGGCATCATCGATGGTCGGCAGATAGCCCATATGCTCGGCGAAGCCGCGCTGTGCCGATGGGTCCAGCAGCGCGTTGACATATTTCCAGGCGGCATCCTTGTCCGGCGCGTTTTTCGGAACCGTCATGCCCGAAACATACAGGATCGCGCCTTCCGTGGGATAGCGGCCGTCCACCGGGAAGCCGGCGTTCTGCCACATGACCGTGCGTGCGCGCCAGATCATGCCCACCTCGATCTCGCCCGACTTGAAGGCGGGGGCGAGATTGTCGGTTTCCGGATACAGATGCAGGCCATTGTCGTTCAGTTTCATTATCAACGGCTTGGCCTTGTCGAAATCGTCCGAGTTGCCGCTGGCGTACAGCCCCGCCGCCATCATCAGCCAGAAGCCCGCGGTGGTGACCACGCCGACCTTGCCCTTCCATTTCGGGTCGAGCAGGTCGCCGAAGCTTTTCGGCGGATCGGTCACGGTCTGCGGATTATAGGCGATCACCTGGGCGCTGTAGATGTGCGGAACGAAATAGTCGCTGGCCAGGAAATCGGGCACGTGCTTCAGGTTCGGCGCCTTGGCCGGATCCAGCTTTTCGGCCAACCCTGCCTGGCCGGCGCGGAACCCGTTCGGCGCACCCAGGCAGGCGATGTCCATGCTGCCGCGCGGCAGCATCCGCTGTGCGCTCAGCTTGGCAAATCGAGGCGCCTCGTCGCCGATGTCCTGCACCACCTCCACGCCTTCCGGCTTCAGGATCGGATCGTCGATATTCTCCCGCAGCAGCCGCGCATAGTCGCCGCCCCAGGTGCCGACAACGCAGCGCTCGGCGGCGTGTGCCGGGCGAATGATGGCGGGGGCGCTCAGCAGCGCGGCCCCACCGAGCACGGCCCGGCGCGAGACGGTCAGCTTGTCCATTCATGCTCTCCCTGTGTCGTTTCATTAACAACTGTAGCCGGCATCGGCCGGCCTGCCGGATCGAACAGCCGCTCTTCCGTGGTGCTCCACGAAAGCGCGACCCGGGTTCCCGTCTCATGGCGCCGTGTCGCATCTGTTCCGATCGCGGCGCCGCGGGTGACCAGCGCGGTAGCGGCATCGATCCGCACCACATGCTCGATGATCGTGCCGAGATAGGTGCACAGCTCCACCGTGCCTTCGGTGCAGGCGATGCCGCCGGGCGACACGACGCCAATCACCTCCGGCCGCAGCGCGAGCGTTGCAGGCCCCTCGCCGGCATGCCGGGTCAGCGTGATCGTGCCGCCCCCGGATAGAGTCAGGCGATCGCCTTCCAGCCGCCCAGCCAGGATGTTGCTGCCGCCGATGAAGCCGGCAACGAACGGATTGGCCGGGCGTTCGTACACCTCCTCCGGGCGGCCGATCTGCTGCGCGCGTCCGTCGCGCATGACCACCAGCCGATCGGCCATCGCCATTGCCTCGGCCTGGTCGTGCGTGACCATCACGGTGGTGATGCCGCGCTCACGCTGCAGCAGGCGGATTTCGCGCGCCATCTCCAGCCGCAGCGCGGCATCCAGGTTGGACAGCGGCTCGTCCAGCAGCAGCACGCGCGGATGGATCGCCAGCGCGCGCGCCAGTGCCACGCGCTGCTGCTGGCCGCCGGACAGCGACCGCGGCAGCCGCGATGCAAACGCCTCCAGCTTCACCATGCGCAGCATCTCGTCCACGCGGGTGGCCAGGGCAGTTTTGCTGAGCTTCCGCATCTCCAGCCCGAACGCGACGTTGCGCGCCACCGTCAGATGCGGGAACAGCGCGTAGCTCTGGAACACGATTCCCATTTCCCGCTGATGCGCCGGCACGCCCAGCAGGCTGTCGCCATCAAGCAAAATATCTCCCGCCGTCGGCTGCTCGAATCCGGCGATCATGCGCAGCGTGGTGGTCTTGCCGCAGCCGGACGGACCGAGCAGCACCACCAGCTCGCCCGGCATGATCGACAGCGACAGATCAACCACCGCGTCGTGCCCGGCGAAGCGCTTGCCGACGCCTTGCAGCGTAAGCGCGCCGGTCATTGCACCACCTTGGCGATGCGCACCAGCCGGTCCAGCACCAGCAGCGCGGCGCCGATGATGACCATCTGCGCCACCGCCACCGCCGCCACCAGCGGATCGATGTGGTATTCCAGGTATTGCAGGATCGCGACCGGCAGGGTGGTGATGCCGGGTGCGGCCAGGAACAGCGCCATCGGCAGATCGTCGAACGAAATGATGAAGGCGAACAGCCCCGCCGCGACGATGCCGGTGCGCATGGCCGGCAGCGTGACACGCCAGATCACCCTGAACGGCGCGGCGCCGAGGCTGGTGGCCGCTTCCTCCGCCGCGCGGTCGTGGTTGGCGAGGCTGGCGAGGCACAGCCGCACGACCCAGGGCGTGGTGATCAGGATGTGCGACAGCACGAGGCCGCAGGAAGCCGACGAACTCGATGCCGCTATATTGCTCGATCAGGATCAGGAAGACGTAGATCGCCAGCGCCAGGGCGATGCCGGGAAAGGTGATCGGCGCCAGCAGCAGCGCGGCGATCGCGCCGGTCAGCTTGGTGCGGGAACGTGACAGCGCGATGCCCGCCGGCACCCCGAGCAGCAGGCTGCCGGCAACCGCCAGCACCGCCAGCTCCAGGCTGGTCAGCAGCGGGCCGCCGAAGTTCGGGATAATCGCCGGATACCAGGACAGCGTGTAGCCGCGGGGCGGGAACAGGATCAGCTTCTCGTCGAACAGGCTGAGATAGAGCGTCAGCGCCAGCGGCACCCCGATCAACGCCGCGCCGATGACGACCAGCAGATTGAGTGCGGCGCGTTGCAGAGTCGGCAGCCGGACCGTCGCCTGAATACGGGTTGTTACCAACGACACCGAGATCACATTGCGTTCTTCACGAACCGGCCGCGCGACATGATGGCGCTCAGGCTGCTGCCGTCGCTGCGGAACACGCCGATGTCGCGATAGGGGTCGCCGTCGACCACCAGCAGGTCGGCATAGGCGCCGGGGATCAGCTCGCCCAGCTTGCCCTCGGCACGCACGATCTCGGCATTGACCAGCGTGGCGGAGCGGATGACGTCCTGCGGCCGCATCGCCTCGGCACGGATGGTGAATTCGGTGCAGTGGTCGGTCTGCAACTGGCCGAGCAGGTCACTGCCGAAGCCGATCTTCACCCCGGCGGAGCGGAATATCTCCAGCGACCGGACGCCCGCTTCCAGCACACGGTCATTCTTCTCCAGGCTGTATTCCGAAAGCCCGAACTGCGACCCCCGCTTCTTCAACGAGTCATATGCAACCAGCGTCGGCACGACATAAGCGCCACGATCCGCCATCAGCTTCGCGGTCGGCGCATCGACCAGGTTGCCATGCTCGATGCAGCGCACGCCGGCGGTGACCGCACGCGCGATGGCCTTCGCGCTATAGGCATGCGCGCACACGTAGCTGCCCCAGCGCGTGGCTTCGTCCACCGCCGCCTCGATCTCGTCGATGCGGTATTGCAGGCTCTCCAGCGGGTCCGCCTGGGAGGCGACGCCGCCCGAGACCATCAGCTTGATGTGGTCGGCGCCTTTGCGCAGCTCGTCGCGCACCGCCTTGATGACGTCGGGCACGCCGTCCGCGACGCGCGCGGTCCAGTTCAGCCCGTTGCAGCAGGCGCATTCGAAACCAAACTGGGTGCGGCGCCGGTGATCGGCATGTCCCCCCGTCTGGCTCAGCGGCTGTCCGGCGATATAGAGCCGCGGGCCTTCGAACAGGCCCTGCTCGACGGCCGCCTTCATGCCCCAGTCAGCGCCGCCGGCGTCGCGCAGCGTGGTGAAGCCGCGCATCAGCATCGCGTGCATCGCCACCGAGCCCTTGGCGGCGAGCAGGGTCAGCGGCATATCGTCCAGCAGCCGCAGGTTGACCTCGGTGAGCACGATATGGATGTGGCAGTCGATCAGTCCCGGCATCAGCGTGCGGTTGCCGATCGCAACCCGGGTGGCGGAGCCGGAACGGATCGGGCGGTCGGAGACTTCCTTGACAAGGCCGTCTTCGACCAGCAGTTCGATGCCCTCGGCCAGCTCATCGCGGCGGGGGTCGAGGAAGCGTCCGCCGGTAAAGAGGAATGCGGTCATGGGCGGCTCCTGAACTGCGTCGTGGACGCTATGGGGCAGGGCTTCCGGGAGTCAAGCAGCCGGCAATTTTGCAAAGCACGCGCGGTGGTCAGCCGTCACTCCTTCGGACCGTTGGGAATGAAAGATACTGGGATTTCCGCAAGCCTCGTTCACCCATCGGATGGGTGATTCTGCTTGCGTCCGGCAGCGTGGCGTCAAGCCCAAGCCGCCTGCGGCGGCCGCTTCGCGAGGCTTGACCGAACCGGCGCATGATATACATTCAAGTCGGCGTATATCCAGGGGGATCGCATGCAGGTCGCCAAATGGGGCAACAGCCTTGCGGTTCGCCTTCCTGCCGCCGTGGTCGAGGCGCTCGAGCTGCAGGAGGGCGACGAGATCGAAATCCATGTCGCCGATGCCCGCCAGCTTGGCGTGGCGCGCAAGCCCGGACGCGACCAGTTGCTGAACCGTCTCCGTGCCTTCCGCGGTCGACTCCCCGCCGACTTCAAGTTCGATCGAGGCGAGGCCAATGCCCGCTAGCTTCTTCGACACCAATGTCCTTCTCTACATCGCGTCGGCCGACACGGCGAAGGCGGACAGGGCCGAGGCGGCCATAGCCGCGGGCGGCGCGATCAGCGTCCAGGTTCTCAACGAGCTCGCCAACGTCGCCCGGCGCAAGATGCGGATGTCCTGGGCTGATACGCATGCCTTCCTGAGCATGCTGCGTGCCTTGCTGACGGTTCATCCGCTCACGATCGAGACCCACGAAACCGGATTGGAGCTCGCCGAGCGATATGGATTTTCCACCTACGACGCCATGATTGTAGCCTCGGCGCTCCAGGCCGGATGCGACACGCTGTGGTCGGAGGACATGCAGGACGGCATGGCGGTCGACGCTGGCCTTCATATCGTCAACCCGTTTCGCGTCGCCGGGACGTAGCTGCTAGGCCCGCGCCTCCTTCCGCAGCGAGGACGCCACCGCCGCCATCGCGGCGTACGCCGCCAGCAGCAGCATCACGTCGCCAGCCGCGCCGAGCAGCGCGTGCTCGCTGACGCCGATCGTCCGTTCATGCAACCCCGTCGCCAGTTCCAGCCGCCACGCCAGCAGCGCGGATGCCGTCGCGACCCCCGTGGCGGTGCCGAACGCCCGCATCAGATTGAGCAGCCCGCCGGCCTGCCCCGCGTGCTCGGCCGGCGCGGCACTCAGCGTGGCGCTGTTGTTCGGCGCGATGAACAGCCCAAGGCCGGCTCCATAGACCGCCAATGCAGCCATCACCGCCGGCAGACTGTCGGCCGTCCCGGTAAGGCACCAGCGGAGCCAAACCACCGCCGCCACACACACCGCCATGCCGCCCAGCATCACCAGGCGCGGCCGGCGCTCCGCGATGCCGCCGCTGAACGGCGCCACAGCCCCAAGCGCCACCGGCACGATGGCCAACCGGAGCCCCGCCGCCAGCGGCGCGTCGTGGTAGCCGCGCACCAGCGCGAACGACATGGTGAAGAACATGCCATACAGCATCGCATAGGAGAGCAGCACGGCGACGGTGCCGCCGGAGAATGCCCATGACCGGAACAGCCCAAGGTCGATCAGCGGCGCCGGCGTCCGCCTCTCTTGCCGGATGAAACCGACAAACAACAGGATCGCCACCGCCGCGCAGCACAGCACACCAACCGACAGCGCCCCCCACACATTCAGCTTGGCGATCGCCAGCATCAAGGCGGTCAGCGCCGGGACCAGCAGCAGCGCGCCGATCCAATCGAACGACGTGTCGGTGGCAGGACGTCCGCTCACCGGCACCAGGAGCCAGCCGAGCACGGCGCCGAGTGCCGCGAACGGCACCGTCACCCAGAATATCCAATGCCAGCTCAGGCTTCCCAGCAACACGCCGCCGATGGCGGGTCCGGCACTCACGCCGATGGCCTGGGCGCCGGCGAAGATCCCCATCGCCCGCACACGTCGCGCCGGGCCCGCGGCGGCGACCAGGATGACGACACTGTTCGCGCCGAGCAGTGCGCCGCTGATCCCCTGGAGGGCGCGGAATACAATCAGCCAGGGCAGGCTCCAGGCAAAGCCCGCCAGGGCCGAGAACACCCCGAACAGCGCGAAGCCCACGATGTACATCAGCTTCCGCCCTGCCATCTCGGCGAGGCGCGCATAGATCGGCAGCACGGCAGCGAACGAGAGACTATACGCCACCGCCACCCAGGTCACTTCATTGAGCGGCGTGCCGAACGCATGTTCGAAGGTCGGCAGCGCGAGTTGCACGATGCTCGCATCGACTTGTCCGGCGAATGCACCGAGGCAAGTGACGCAGACCACCAGCCAAGGGTAGGAGCGCCCGCCGGGTCAGCCAGCCGACCGGCGCCGGTTCGGGAAGCAAGCCGCCCTGGCGGCCGCGGCCTTCCATCGGTGGAGACACCTGGCCGTTCATGCCGACCCTCTGACCCGTTACGCCGGCGACACTACACGGCCCCGCTCTCAATTGAACAAGACAAAAATTTCTCGTTTCAGGGGCAGTACGCGCGACACTCGTTCCGGCGTGATCGGCAGCTAGCCGCAAGCGGCCACACTGGGGTTGAAAGACGCCCAGATCTGGACTACATCCAAATCTGAACATGAGGTACGCGGTGCCTACTCGTGCTGCCCAACCCGTCTCCGATCCGGTGCCCGGTCCACAGCGTCTCGACGCGAGCCGTTTCGATCCGGCCAATCGGCGGCGCCTCAGTGCACCGGCATTACGGACTTTCCTGGCGATCGCCGACCTATGGGGGCTGACGGAGCAGCAGCGTCGTCTGACCCTCGGTTATCCCTCCCGCTCGACGTATCATAACTGGTGCCGTCAGGCCCGCGCGCACGGAAGCTTCACTCTGGATGCCGATGTGCTCACCCGGATTTCGGCGGTGCTCGGCATTCACCAGGCGCTTGGCATTCTGTTCCCGGACGAGCACGCCGGCGTTGCGTGGCTCCGAGGCGCGCACAAGGCTTTGGTCTTCGGAGGGCAGGCGCCGATCGCGCTGGTCACGAGCGGATCGCAGGACGCGCTTTTGACCGTGCGGCGCTTCCTCGATGGCGCACGTGGCGGTCTCTATATGCCGCCCAATGCCATCGACGAGGATTTGCGACCCTACGAGGAGTTCGGAGATCGTCTTTCGGTGACCGACGTTCTTGCGCCGGCGCTCCATCCTGCCCATCGCCTCGATCCCGTCGCGCTTTCCCCCCATCGGCCTTTTCGACACCGTTGCGACGGCCGCCGATCTGACCGCCGTGATGGAACTCGTCGGCTGGACCAACGACCGGCTCATTGCCGAGCGTGTCGCGCGGCTGCCGCGCGAGGAATGGGTCTATGGCGTTCCAAACGCCAGCATCGTGATGGCGGCCTTCCTGCACGTCTCACCGACGGGGATGCGCTTCAATGGCCCCGAACTCGGCGCATGGTACGCCGCCGGCGACATCCGCACGGCCGCCGCGGAAGTCGGCCACCACCTGCGGCGGGAGGTCTCGGCGCGCGGCGTCGAGACAATGAGCCGGACTTATCGCGCTTATGTCGCAACACTGCTTGGCGATTATCTCGACATCAGAGGCCGGCAGGACGAGCACGCCGATATCTACGCGATCAATCGCTATGACGCGTCGCAACTCTTCGGCGAAAGCATCCGCGCCGCCGGTGGCGCCGGAATCCTCGTACGACAGCCTTCGTCGCCGAGGCGGCTCGAATGTCGTCGCGCATCGTCCGCGCAACGTCACTGACGTCCTGCAAACCGATCACTACGAGATCCTTACGTCCGCAACATCACGCCGGATCGAGGTTCGCAGAATCGCGGTCGAGGAATGAGCCGCGAACGACACCTTATTACCAGACCGCATTGAGGGTGACCGACTTTCGTCATTCCCGCGAAAGCGGGAATCCGAGCCAAACCCTCGGAATTCCGCGCTTTTCGCCTGCATGCCCGCTTTCGCGCGCTTTCGCGGGCATGACGGATCTGAGAGTCTTCGTCCGCGCCGGCTGGTATTGAAGCTCGCGACGGCCGACCATCTTCCGCGTCAACGCCCTGGGTTGGCCTTGGCTGGGGGCCGTGGGTTCGAACCACGATTAGCGGAGTCAAAGTCCGCTGTCCTACCATTAGACGAGCCCCCAACGGGCACGGGCATCCTCGCCCATATAATGCTTGCCACGGAGACACCGACCTTGTCACCCCGGGCCTGGGTGCTGCTGCCTTCGGGCAAGCGGCTCGATCTGCTGGACCCCACGCCGTTCGACTGGGACGACCAGGACCTGGCGCTCGGCCTGGCGCGCACCTATCGCTGGGGCGGCCATTCCGCCTGGCCGCTGCCGCTGTCGGTGGCACAGCACAGCCTCGCGGTGCTGGCGATCTGCCGCCACGGCCGGCAGCGCATGGACCCGCGGCGGGAATTGCGCGAACTGCTGCACGACGCCGATGAAGGCTTGCTGGGGTTCGACGCCATCTCGCCGTTGAAGCCGTTCCTGGGCGACGGATTCGCCGCCCTCGCCGCCCGGCTGCATGACGCGATCTGGCGCCGCTATGGATTGCCGGACTGGACCCCGGCCGAGCACGCCACGCACAAGCGGGCAGACCGGCTCGCCGCCGCCAGCGAGGCGGTGCACGTGGTGGGGTGGTCGCCGGAGGAAGTCCGCAACAGCCTGGGCATCGCCATCAGGCCGCTGGCCCGCGATCCCACGCCGCGCCCGGATGGCATGGCGCCCTGGCAGCCCTGGGCGCCGGAAACCGCCGCGCGGGTGTTTATCGCCGAGCTGGCGCGGCTGACGGCACGCATACCGCCACCCGCGCAAACGCCTCAGCGGTCGTCCACCGGCAGGTTGGCCCGCACCGACGGGCGCTGATCGAACTCCGCCTGCCATTGCGACAGCCGAGGCCGATTCTCCCGCCACGCAATCGAAGTGAAACGGAAATCGAGATACCCCAGCGCGACGCCGATCCCGATATGACCGATCGTGAACGGGTCTTCCGCCAGCCGATCGGCCTCGTTCTCCAGCGCATCCAGGCAGGCGAGAATCTTGCCGCGCCACAGCTCGATATGCGGCGCCGACTGGCGTTCGCGCGGACGCAACCGCTCGCCGAGCCAAGCCAGCGCGACATCCAGCATGCCGTCGCCCAGCGCCAGCCGGCGCAGCGCGGTCAGCCGCCGCGGCCAGGGCGGGAACAGTTTCGCGCCGTCGTGCAGCGTGTCCAGATACGCGCAGATCACCGGCGAATCGAAGATCACCGTGCCGTCCTCCAGCACCAGCGTGGGAATCTTGCCCAGCGGGTTCTGCGCCATCAGCGCGCGATGCGGCTCCGTGCCGCCGACCACGCTGCGCACGGTTTGCAGCCGGTCGGCCAGACCGAGTTCATGCGCCGTGATCATCACCTTGCGCACGTAAGGCGAGCGCGGTGACCAGTGCAGGGTCATCGGGGCGGGCATGCGGGTCTCCTTCGCGGGCGGTTTGGCAGCGATCACCGAGCGCGTGCCAGGCTGTGGGGTGAAGGAGACTGTCATGGACTGGATCGAGGTCAACGGCACCAGCCTCCGCTACGACCTGACGGGATCCGGCGACCGCACGCTGGTGCTGGTGCACGAGATGGGCGGCACGCTGGAAAGCTGGGACCGCGTGCTGCCGGTGCTCGCGCCCGGCCGCCGCATCCTGCGCTATGACACGCGCGGCGCTGGGCTGTCGGAGAAGATCGGTGCGCCGGTAACATTCGATACCATGGCGGAGGACCTCGCTGCCCTGCTGGTGGCGCTGCGCATCACCGGCAAGGTGGCGCTGGCCGGATGCGCGGTCGGTGCCGGCATCGTCCTGCATTTCGCCGCCCGATTCCCCGCATCCGTGTCGGCATTGGTGGCAATGGCGCCGGCCACCGGTGTCGCGCCGGACCGCCGCGCCGCCACGCTCGCCCGCGCCGACAGCATGGAACGTCTCGGCCCGCGTGGCCTGGTGGAGGATAGTTTCGCCGCCTCCTACCCGCCCGAGGTGCGCCAGGATGCCGAGCAATACCGCCGCTTCCGCGCCCGCTGGCTGGCGAACGACCCGGAAAGTTTCGCCGCGATCTCCCGCATGCTGGCGGACGCAACGGTGACGCAGGAACTGCCGCAAATCGCCTGTCCAGTGCTGCTGCTGGCCGGCACGCACGACCGGCTGCGCCCGCCTTCGCTGGTCGAGCCATTGGCACGCAGCATGCCGAACGCGCGGTTCCAGGCGCTGGAGACCGGGCACTTCATGGCGGTGCAGACGCCAGGGATCGTCGCCAACGCCATGCAGCAATTCCTCATGTCGGTCGGCTGCTAGGCGATGGCCTGGCGCATCGGTGTCGATATCGGCGGCACCTTCATCGATTTCTGCGTCTTCGACACGGCAGCGAACCGCCTGCACACGCTGAAGGTGCTGACCACGCCCGAGGACCCGGGGCAGGAGGTGATGAACGGGCTTGCCCTGCTCGAAGCGCGTCATGGCCTGACGCCCGGCGCGGTGAGCGATTTCGTGCACGGCACCACGGTCGGCATCAACACCGTGATCCAGCGCAAGGGGGCTGAACTCGCCTTGCTGGCGACCGCGGGATTCGAGGACGTGGTCGAACTCGCGCGGCTGCGGATGCCGGAGATGCACAGCCTGTTCTGCGCCCGGCCGGATCAGCTTATTCCGCGCGACCGGATCTTCGGCATTCCCGGACGCATCCTCGCCGACGGCAGCGAGCAGGTGCCGCTCGATCCGCAAGCGGTTCGCCGGGCGGCGGCGGCGGCGCGGGCGAAGGGCGTGCAGGGCATCGTCGTCGCCTTCATCAACGCGTACCGCAACCCCGCGCATGAGCGCGCGGCGAAGGCGATCCTGCAACGTGAAGCGCCGGACCTGTTTGTCTTCGTCTCGTCCGAGGTCTGGCCGGTGATACGCGAATATGAGCGGAGCACGACGGTCATCCTCAACGGCTATGTCCATCCGCGGGTGGCGAGCTATCTCGGCTCGCTGGAAACGGCGCTGCGCGAGCGTGGCATCACGGCGCCGCCGATGGTCACCAAATCCAACGGCGGGATCATGAACGTGGCACTCGGCAAGACCGCGTGCGTGAACATGCTGCTCTCCGGCACCGCATCCGGCGTCATGGGCGCCGCGTTCCTCGCCCGCCAGGCTGGCATCGACCATGCGCTGACGCTCGATATCGGCGGCACCAGCGCGGATGTCGCCCTGGTGATGGACGGCCAGCCGCAGTTCGGCATGGGCGAGACGATCGGCGATTTTCCGCTGTATGTGCCGTCGGTGTCGGTGTCATCGATCGGGGATGGCGGCGGTTCGATCGCCTCCGTGGATGGGTTCGGCGTGCTCAAGGTCGGGCCGGAAAGTGCGGGCTCCGCACCGGGGCCGGCCTGCTACGGCCGCGGCGGAACGCGCGCGACCATCACCGATGCGATGGCGGTGTGCGGCTGGCTTGGGCATGCGCCGCTCGCCTATGCCACGGTGGAGATGGACCGCGCGGCGCGCGGAGGCGGCGGTGGCGGAGCTTGCGGCGCAGTGCGGGCTCGGGCTGCATGCGACCGCCGAGGCGGTGATCCAGGTCGCCATCTCCAACATGTACGTGGAGGTCAACAAGCTGATCGCCCGCTACGGCGTCGATCCGCGCGATTTCACGCTGCTGCCGTTCGGCGGCGCCGGCCCGATGCTGGGTTGCCTGCTGGCGCGCGAACTCGGCATGGAACGGGTGATGATCCCGCGTCGGCCCGGCGTTGTCTCCGCACTCGGCGGCCTGATCGCCGATGTGCGCAGTGATTTCATCCGCACCGTGTTCGTCGATGCGGTGCCCGCCGCGGTAGCAACGATCGCCGAACATCTGTCCAGCCTGCGCGCCGAGGCGGAGAGCTGGCTACGCGACCAGCAGGGTTTCACCGGTCCGGCGCGCACCGCGCTGTCGGCCGACATGCGCTACCACGGCCAGAGCTTCGAGATCGACGTCGGGCTCGACGAATCCTGGATCACGGCCGGTGACCTGCCGGCGATCAAAGCGGCGTTCCATCGGCGCCACGCGGAGATCTACGATTTTTCCGACACTGGCGCGGCGGTGCAGATCGTCAATCTGCGGCTCGTCATCACCGGCGTGGTGGAGCCGCCCTCGTTTCCGATGGAACCGCCAGGCGAGGGCGCGCCGCGGCCGGAGAAGCGGGTGGATGTCTGGCAGGACGGAGCGGCACGGCCGATGCCGCTCTATCTGCGCGAGGCGCTGCACCACGGCCACGCGCTATCCGGACCGGCGATCGTGGTGCAGGAGGATGCGACGCTCTGTCTGCCCGCGGGCTTCACCGGCACCGTGGATGCCTACGGCAATCTGCACCTGACCTGGCACGAGTGACCCCAATGCCGATCGACAAGGTAACGCTGCGGATCCTCGCCAACCATGTGCGCGCCACGGCCGAGAACATGGCCTACACGCTGTACCGCACGGCGCATTCCACCTTCGTCAAGGAGACGGAGGATTTCACCACGCAGATCACCGACGCGGCGGGCCTCGCGGTCGGCGTGCCGATGGACCTCGGCGCCACCTGGTACCCCGGCATCAATTACGGCCGCGCCATGGCGATGATCGACAGCCTACGAGCCGGGCGATATCGGAATGACCAACGACCCGTACAGCGGGTTCCTCGCCACGCATGTTCCGGACTTGCACCTGTGGAAGCCGATCATCCACGAGGGCGAGATCCTCTGTTTCGCCTGCGGGCACATCCACAATACCGACATGGGGGGCGCGGTACCGGCGAGCCTGTCGCGCGCCTTGACCGAGGTGCACCAGGAGGGTGTGCGCTTCCCGCCGATGAAGCTGTATCGCCGGGGCGTGCTGAACGAGGAAATTCTCCGGGTGATGCTGCTCAATGTGCGCAAGCCTGAGCAGAATCTCGGTGATCTCAAAGCCTTCGTGGGCGCCTTGAACACCGGCGAGCGCAAGGCGCGGGCGATGATCGCGAAGTTCGGTCCGCGGATCTTCAAGCAGGGCCTGGCGGCGCTGCTCGACTATGCCGAGCACCAGGCGCGTGAAATCCTGCTCGGAATCCCGGACGGCGAATATGTCTTCGCCGATTACGCCGACGAGGACGGCGCCAACGGCAATCCCTGCCGGCTCGCGCTCCGGCTGGTGATCGAGCGGGACGCCGCGACGCTCGACTTCACCGGCAGCGACCCGCAGCTGACGTCCGCGCTCAATGTGCCGACCGGCGGAGACCCGCGGCACACGCTGCTGCTGGTCGGCATCTACTACGTGCTCTACACGCTGAACCCGGAGCTGGTGCTGAATGCGGGGCTCACGCGCCCGTTCACCTGCATCTGCCCCGAGGGCACGGTGCTCAATCCGGTGTTTCCCGCCGCAGTGGGGATGCGCAGCCTGACCTGCGCGCGCATCCGCAGTCTGATCTTCGGCGCCTTCAGCCTGGCGATCCCGGAGCGGATGCCGGCGGCGCCGGCGGGATCCAGTTCCATCGTCAACGTGATGACGACCGACAACCGCACGCACCGCACCATCCTCGCGGCGATCAACCCGGTCGTCGGCGGCGCCGGCGGCATGCCGCACCGCGACGGCACCAACGGCTCGGGCGCGGACGGCGCTTATCTGAAGAACACGCCGGTGGAGATCACCGAGGCCGAAGTGCCGGTGCAGATCGTCAGCTACCGGCTGCTGCCGGATTCCGGCGGCGCCGGCGCGCATCGCGGCGGGCTGGCGACCGCACTCGATTTCAAGGTGTTCGCGCCCAATACGCGCGTGACGGTGCGCAATCGCGACCGCTCCCGTTTCCGCCCCTGGGGCACACTCGGCGGCCAGGCCGGGAAGCCCTCGGACTTCATTCTCAATCCCGGCACCGAACGCGAGGTGCGGCTCGGAAATATCGATACGGTCACCTGCGATCCCGGCGATGTGCTGCACATCCACTCGCCGGGCGGTGGGGGGCGGGGCAATCCGATGGATCGGGATCCGGCGCGGGTGCAGCTAGATGTCGCGCGCGGCTATGTCTCAGTGGGCGCGGCCGAGGCGGAGTACGGCGTGGTGCTGCGCGACGGCGCGGTGGATGCGGTGGCCACCGAGAGGCGGCGGCGGGCCATGCGAAGCGAGCAGCGCAACGCGCATTTCGCCTTCGGTCCGGAGCGCGAGCGCCACGAAGCGGTGTGGACGGACGCGAACTACGCGGCGCTCAACGAAATCCTGGCGCTGCTGCCGGTGCACTGGCGCTTCTTCGTCAAGACCAGGCTGTTCGAACGCGCGCCACAGGCCGCGGTACCGGCGAACCGGCCTTGGGTGAAGCAGGCGTTCGAGGAACTGTGCGAGAGCTATCCGGATCTGGCGGCGGTTCTTTGAGCCGACGAGAGGGGGCGTCGGCGGGGGACGTTCATTGCGAAGCGTCGGGGTCGGAATGCGCGAGGGTGGCGGCGAGCGTGGCACCGTTGGTTTTGAAACTTGGGTCGCCGTTGTAGCCGTAATGGGCAGGGCGTTTGGCGAGGGTCATGTCCCCCACCCTCACCCGGCGCGCATAGGGCGCCGACCCCCGATCGGGTCGGGGGCAGGCTCTCTCCCGCGAAGCGGGAGAGGTAACGGAAGGACCCGGGTCAGTTGGTCGTGGCGGCGGTGGGTGTGACGCTGGGATCGCCCTTGTAGCCGTAATGGGCGCGGCGCTCGGCCAGGGTCATGTCTTCAAAGCGACGGTACGGGCGCGAAGGGGGCGCGTGCGGCGGGTCAGCGATGGGGGCGGGCTGGGGCGTGGCGGGAACCAGCAAGCGGGGTGGTGCGGCGGCGGGGCTGCGCGGGCGCGGTTGCGCCGGGGGGCGGGGCGCGCCGGCGGGGGCCTGTTGCTTCTGCAACGAGCGGATGGTGGCCTGCATCATGCGGGCGACGCTGGCGGCGTTGGCGCGCAGGCGAGCGGCCATGGCAGGCGGGAGGTCGGGCTGGGCGGCGCGCTTCAGGTTGTCCATGACCGCGTAATGGGCGGCGACCGCCTGAGCGGCGAGCATGGCCTGGAATGCGTCTTTCGGTTGCAGAGCCAGGAGGGCGAGGCGGGCGACCTGGCGGCGGGTGGCGCGGAGCTGGTCGGTGTCGTCCGGGGCGGCGGGAATGGCGGCAGTGATGGTATCCAGGAGGTGTTCCAGGAGGTCGGCAGGGAGCGCGTCGGGGGTGGGGTCGGTGGACATTGGGTGCCTCGGGCCGCGGTGGGGTGGACAACTCAGGGTAGCATGATGATAGGAAAAAAGTCAAGGGGGTTGGGTTTGGGGGTGGTCTGCAGGGCCGGCCGAGTGGTTTCCTGTGTAATCGGGTGACGACGCCTTCAAGCGATCAAGCCGATCCGACGACGCCGTCGTTGTCGAGCTTGCCGAAGTAGCGCGGTGATTCGCGCGAGCCTGCGAAATTCGGGGAGTTGGGCTGGATTCCCGCTTGCGCGGGAATGACGAAGGTGGGTCATCCTGCCGGTGTTACCCGGCGTAACGTGAAGCGAACGAGCGGCGCGGTGGGCGACAAAGTCGTGGATGGCCGGGACAAGCCGGACAAGCCCGGCCATGACGGGGGTGGCGGCCATGACGGGAGGGTCAGCATCAATGCGGTCTGGTATTAATCTATCGCCGCGCCGCCGCCGCCCTGGCCCTGCTTCGGCTTCCGCATCAGGAACAGCAACGCCATGATCGGCGCCGACATGATCGCCATCAGCCAGTAATCGTTAGCGTACGCAATTACCTGCGATTGATACTGGATCATCTGATCCAGCGCCTGCGCCCCATGCGCCGTCGCCGGCGACAATGCCTGCGCCACCTGCGGCACCGCCTGCAACGCCCGGTTCAGTGGCGAACCGAACACCGCCAGCACCGAATGCTCGATCTGCGTGTTCCGCGTCACCAGCGCCTCGAACACGGAAATACCGATGGAGCTGCCGATGTTGCGCAGCAGGCTCAGCATCGCCGTTCCCTCATAGCGCAGTCGCGGCGCCAGCGTGCCGAACGCCACCACGTTCAGCGGCACGAACACCAGGCCGATTCCGGCGCCCTGGATCATCGTGTTGACGATGAGATCCATCTCCTGCACCGCCGGCGTCCAGGTGGACAGCCGGTACAAGCTCCACACCAGCAGGCACACGCCCACCGCCATGATGAGCCGCGGATCGATCTTGTTGGAGATGCGCCCTGCCACCAGCATCGCCAACATGGTCCCCGCGCCGCGCGGCGCCAGCAGCAGCCCCGCCGTCTCCACCGGGTAATTCCCGAGCACCTGCAGCCACGGAGCCAGCAGCGCCGAGGATGCCAGCAGCACCATCCCGACCGCGAACATCACCAGCAGGCCGGAAACAAAGTTCCTGTCTCCGAACAACTCCGGCGAGATGAACGGCTTCTTCCCGGTGATCATATGCACCAGGAATAGATAGAAGCCGGCCACCGCCACGACCGCTTCGATGATGATTTCAGTCGAGCCGAACCAGTCCTTCGTCTCCCCGCGGTCCAGCATCAGTTGCAGACCGCCGATGCCGAACGCCAGCACCGAGAACCCGAACCAGTCGAACCGCAGTCCCGAACGCGACTGCTCGTTCGGCAGGAACAGCCACAGGCCCACGGTTGCGGCGATCCCGAACGGCAGGTTGACGTAGAACACGTACCGCCAGTTGTACAGCTCGGTCAGATAGCCGCCGAGTGTCGGCCCAAGGATCGGGCCGACCATCACGCCCATGCCCCAGATCGCCATCGCCGAGCCGCGCTGCTCGGCCGGGTAGATGTTGAGCATGGTGCCCTGTGACAACGGGACCAGCGCGGCTCCGAATACCCCTTGCAGCAGGCGGTACAGCACCATCTCGCCCAGCGACGTGGCGATCCCGCACAGCATCGACGCCACCGTGAAGCCGATGATGGAAACCAGGAACAGCCGCTTCTGCCCGAACCGCGCGGACAACCACCCGACCGGCGCGGTCATGATGGCCGCCGCGACGATGTAGGAGGTCAGCACCCAGGTGACCTCATCGTAGCTCGCCGACAGGCTGCCCTGCATATACGGAAGCGCGACGTTGGCGATGGTGGAATCCAGCGCCTGCATCAGCGTGGCCCCCATCGCGCAGACCGTGATGATCCCGCGATGCGGAGCAGCCTGAAACCTGGACTCGCCGGCGCCGCTCATGGCCGCCTCAGAACAGGTCGCCCAACGTGCGCTTGTGGTGCGTGTCGATGGACACCTCCGCGCTCATGCCGGCCGACAGCGGCGGATCATTCGGCGCTTCCTTGATCGCCACCCGGATCGGCAGCCGCTGCACCACCTTCACCCAGTTGCCTGACGAATTCTGCGCCGGCAGCAGGGAGAATTCCTGGTCGGTTGCCGGCGCTATGCTCTGCACCGTGCCGGTCCACGCATGGTTGGGGTACGCGTCGATGGTCACCTCAGCCGATTGCCCGGCGCGGGCGTAGGTCAGATCGGTCTCCTTCGGCTCCGCCTCCACCCACGCATCGTCGGTCGAGACCAGCCCGAATGCCGCCGTGCCGGCCGGCAGGAACTGCCCGAGCTGCAGCTTGCTGACCTGCGTCACGATGCCGTTGAACGGCGCCCGGACGACCGCATGATTAGCCTCACGCTGCGCCTCGGCGAGCTGCGCGGCGGCCTGTTTGTAGGCCGGCATCTCGGTGCTGGGGATATCCGCCTTGCCGCCCAGCCGTGCCAGCGCCGACTGCACCTGCGCCTGGCTGGTCCCGACTGTCGCCTGATCGGCCGCCAGCTTGTATTTGGCGTCGTCATATTGCTGCGGCGTGATCGCGCGGCTTTTTACCAGGACGGCATAGCGGTCGAACGTCGCCTGGTCGGCCGCCACCTGCGCCTGCCGCGCGGCCACTTCGCGCTGTGCTTGCAGATAGTCGGCCTTCAGCGATTCAAGGTTCAGCACCGTTTGCGCCAGGTTCGCCTTGGCCTGGTCTTGCGCGATCTGGAACTTGGTCGGATCGAGCCGCAACAGCACCTGCCCGATCTTCACGTGCTGACCTTCACGGACCGGGATATCCGTCACGATCCCGGAGACGTCGGTGGAGACCTCCAGCACGTCGGCCTGCACGTAGGCATCTTCCGTGTCCACGTAGCGGCCGCCACTCAGCCAGTACCACACGCCGCCGACGACCAGCACCGCCAGCCCGGCCGCGATCAGCACGAAGCGCAGCTTCAGCCGCGGCCGAGGGCGTCGCCGGGATGGCTTAGCGGGGGCCTCGCGCGCCTCGTCGGCTTCGTGTCGGGGGGCAGGAGCGGCCCTCGGATTGGTACGCGTGTCGGCACGGGGCCGCATGGCGTCAGCGGTGGGAGCGTCGGACATTCGTATCTTCGCTTATCGTGTGCTGCTATATGGTTTCCCGGACCGCCGGGTTGCATGCAGGCCGAAGCCATCCGGCATGAGTTGGCGGCGGGGCTCCGCCCCGAGCCCGGCCAGAGGGCGCTGCCCTCTGGACTCCCGCCAAGGGCATTGCCCTTGGAACCCGCTACTTGGGTTGGGTGTGGGGGTGGGTGCCTACACGTCTGTTACCAACAGCATCGTAGGCACCCACACCCACACCCAACCCAAACGGATGGATCGCAAAGGCACAGCCTTTGCCGGGGTGCAGGGGCAGCGCCCCTGCCCGGGGTCCGGGACAGCGCCCCGCGCTTGCCCTGCGCGGCCGGTTCCGCTACATGCGCCGCTCCGCGCCGCTTGCTCCGGACCCGCCCGGTGCCGGCGCAATCCGTGTTCCGGGAGCAGCATCCGATGGCCAATGTCGTCACCCTTTCGGCGGAGCCGCGCGAACGCGCCGGCAAAGGCGGCGCCCGCGCCACAAGGCGCGCCGGCCGGGTGCCCGGTGTCATCTACGGGGCGAAGCAGCCCGCCAGCCTGATCGCCATCGAGCCGCGCGCCATCCTGCGCGAGTTGCACCGTCCCGGCTGGCAATCCCGCGTGTTCGAGATCGGCGGCAACGGCAGCCCCGTCCGCGCCCTGATCCGCGACGTGCAGTACCACCCGGTCACCGACGCGCCCGAGCATATCGATTTCCAGCGCCTCGCCCCCGGTGAGCGCATCCGCGTTTCGGTCCCGGTGCATTTCGAGAATGACGGTCTCTCCACCGGGCTCAAGCGTGGTGGCGTCCTGAACGTGATCCGCCATACCGTCGAAGTGTATTGCGACCCCGATCACATTCCCGAGCAGTTCGCGGCTGACCTGAACGGCCTGGACTTCAACGACAATGTCCGCTGGCACGACCTGAGGGGCACCGAAGGCACCCGCCCGGTGATCACCGACCGCGACTTCGTCGTGGCCACCGTGGCGCCGCCCACCAAGATGGGTGATGCCGCCGCTGAAACCGCCGCGACCCCGGCCGCCGCCGCGGCCGCGCCCACCCCGGCCGCGGTACCTGCGGCGGCACCCGCCAAGGCCGCCGCTGACCGCGGGCGCGGCAAGAAATGACACCCCGCTTCGTCCCGGCCGGCCTCGTCCCTCCCGGCGATACGCCGCACCCCCACGCCTGACGGCCATCCCCGGTGCTCCTTTGGGTCGGCCTCGGCAATCCGGAGCCGGGGATGGCCCGGAACCGCCATAATATCGGTTTCATGGCGCTCGACACGATCGCCATCCGTTACGGCTTCGGCCCGTGGCGACAGCGCTTCAAGGGCCTGGTCGCCGAGGGCGCCATTGCCGGGCAGAAGATCGTTGGCCTGAAACCGCGGACCTACATGAACGCGTCCGGCGAAAGCGTGCAGGCGGCCCTGTCCTTCTACAAGGTTCCCTTGGAAACAGTCACCGCTTTCCACGATGAGCTCGACCTTGTCCCGGGCAAGGTGCGCGTGAAGCGCGGCGGCGGGGCCGCCGGCCATAACGGGTTGCGCAGCATGGACCGCATGCTGGGCTCGCCGGACTATTGGCGCGTGCGGCTGGGCATCGGACACCCGGGCGACAAGGAGCGCGTTCTGGGTCATGTGCTTGGGGATTTCGGCCCGGCCGACCGCGACTGGCTGCTGCCGGTCCTGGACGCGGTGGCCGACGCCGCTCCGCTGCTGGTGGACGGCAAGCAGGAGGATTTCATGACCAAGGTTGCGCTGCTGGCGCGTACTGGCGAGCCATAGCGATGGGTTTCAACTGCGGCATCGTCGGGCTGCCGAATGTCGGCAAATCGACCCTGTTCAACGCGCTGACGGAAACCGCCGCGGCCGCCGCGGCAAACTATCCGTTCTGCACGATCGAGCCGAATGTCGGCCGCGTCCCCGTGCCCGACCAGCGGCTGGATACGTTGGCAACCATCGGCAAGTCGGCGCGGATCGTGCCCACGTCGCTCGAGTTCGTCGATATCGCCGGACTGGTGCGCGGGGCATCGCGCGGCGAGGGGTTGGGCAACCAGTTCCTGGCCAACATCCGCGAGGTGGATGCCATCATCCACGTGCTGCGCTGCTTCGAGGATGCGGACGTGACGCATGTCGAAGGCGCGATCGATCCGATCCGCGATGCCGAGATCGTCGAGACCGAGCTGATGCTGGCGGACCTGGAGAGCCTGGAGAAGCGGCTGGTGGGGCTGACCAAGCGCGCGCGTGGGGGTGATCGCGACAGCGCCGCGCAGGTCGTGTTGATAGAACCGATCGTCGCGGCGTTGGCGGCTGGGCGTCCGGCGCGTACCGCGATTCCCCCTGACCAGGCGGAGGCGGCCCGGCGCCTGCAACTGCTGACCGCCAAGCCGGTGCTTTTTGTCTGCAACGTGGAAGAAAACGCGGCGGCTTCCGGGCAACGCCCATACCGCTCGCGTGGCGGAGCGCGCGGTGGCGGAAGGCGCCCGCTCGGTGGTGGTTTCCGCTGCAATCGAGGCGGAGGTGGCGCAGTTGCCGGTGGACGATCGCGCGGAGTTCCTGACCGGCCTTGGCCTGCACGACAGCGGGCTGGATCGCGTGATCCGGGCCGGATACGACCTGCTGGGGCTGATCACGTTTTTCACCGTCGGACCCAAGGAGGCGCGCGCCTGGACGGTGGCGCGGGGGACCCGAGCGCCGCAGGCCGCGGGCGTGATCCACGGCGATTTCGAACGCGGCTTCATTGCCGCAGAAACTATCGCCTATGACGATTACGTGGCCGGGAAGGGGGAGTCCGGCGCGAAGGATGCAGGCCGCATGCGAGTGGAAGGGAAGGACTACGTCGTGAAGGACGGGGACGTGATGCTGTTCCGGTTCAACGTGTAGTATCAGGGGCCCCAACTACTGACCGATCGGTACGCCCCCCTCCCCTAGCCCCTCCAGCGAGGGGCCCGCGAGGGGAGGGGGAAGTTTTCTTGCTTATCCTCCTCCCCTTGCGGGAGGGGCTAGGGGAGGGGTAGCGCGGGGAGTTAACCAATCGGGCCGCTGGTATAACACCCGCCGTTCAAGCCGCCTCGCTCGCGGCGGCTGATCGCGCCAGCATCTGTTTCACCCGCTCCACCTCCGGCCCCGTCACCACCAGCGGCGCGCAGCCCTGTGCCTCCCAGCGCAGTGACGCGAAGTCGGCATGCAGCCGCACCGCGCCGCCGCCATTGATGAAGCTGCTGCGGTCGCCGGTGTCCAGGTAGCTCTCCGCCGCCAGCCCCTCGGCCAGCAGCACCGCGTGGCGTTCCAGTTCCACGTGGAAATACCCCACCTGGTCCACCGCCACCTGCGTCACGCTCTCTCCGTCCACCAGATACTTCACCGGGATCAGCACGCCATCCGCATACACCGCGTGGTCGGGCGAGAGATAAACGTCCCGCCCCGGGCACCCCGCCCCGAACGCCCCCGCGCGCACCCGCACCGGCCATACCGCGCGCGGCTTCGGGTGATGGCGGCAGTCCACCACCCGCCGCCCGATCCACTCCACCGCCAGCGACCCGGCGCCGTCCGGACCATCCGGCGCCAGCCGCACCCGATCGCCCACCGCCAGCGCCTCCACCGCCACCAGCCCGCGCTCGGTCACGATCCGCGTGCCCGCCGCAAAGCACGGCACACCCCCCAGCCCGCCCTGCGCGTTGGCCGTCTCCAGCGACGTCAGGTTGTCCCCCGTCACGCTCGCCGCCACGTTCAGCGTGCCGATCTGCACGGTCTTGCCGAGATCGCTGAACAGGCTCAGCACATCGTCGCCGGTGTCGAACGTGGTGGCCGCGATCGAGGCGCCTTGCAGCAGGATCTCGGAAATCCCGTTGAAGCTGCCGATGGTCGCGCTGAAGCCGCTGATCGAGCCGATGTTCAGCAGCGCGAAACTGCTGCTGTTGGTGAACTCCACCAGCTGCGTCTGAAGCACTGTCCCGGCGTTGATCACCAGCGTGCCGCCGTTCTCCACCACCAGCGACCCGCTGCCGGTGATCGAGCCGGCGTTCAGCGTCTCCGGCAGCCCGCTGGAGGCAAAGAACACCCCGTCGTTGAGCAGGAAGTTGGTGAACGTGTCGGTGCCGCCGGTGCCGCCCAGGCTGCCGCCGGCCTGGATGGTGCCGGTCGCCGGATCGATCACGCCGCCGAACTGGTTGAGCGCGCCGGCGGCGCCGATGTTGAGGTTGTTCTCCACCGACAGCGTGGTGTTGGCGCCCATGATCAGCACGCCGGTGCCGGCGTCGCCGATGTTGAGGTTGTCCGACAGGTCGAGCCGGCTATCGGCACCTTCGATGTCGATCACGCCGGAGGAACCGGTGCCGAGGCCGATATCGCCGTCGGTGCCGGACAGCGTGGCACCGTTGGCGATCGAGATGTCGGCGATGCCGGAGCCGCCCACGGTGAGCTGGGTGGCCAGCGTGACATTGCTGCCGGTGCCGGAGAGCGACAGGTTGCCGACGCCGCCGGCGCTGTTGCCGAGCGTCAGCGCGGTGGCGCTGACCGAGCCGCCGGCGGACACGTTCAGCGCGCCGGCCGCGAGGTCGCCCACGATCAGCGTGCCGCCGATGCTCCAGGTGGAGGCGGGGCCGGTTACGGTGGCGGAGGAGCCGTCCGTCGACGCCGAGGCGGCGATGTCGGCGGCCGGGCCGGCGACGCCGACCGGAAGGCTGGTGCTGACCAGGCCGCCGGCGCTGATCAGCAACGAGCCGAAGCCGCCGGGCTGGCCGGTATCGTTGCCACCGACAATGAATGCGCCGGTGTTGGCCAGCTCCGACCCGGTGCCGGTGACCGTGGCAGCGCCGGCGCCGCCGCTGGAAGTCCCCAGCATGACACCACCGGGAGCCCCGGCGAGGCCGTTTTCAGTGGAGACGATTGCACCGTTTTCCACCAGGATTGCACCAGCGCCGGCAATTCCTACGGAAATGGGGCTGCCGAACGTATCCAGCGCGGCTCCGCTCCCGTTGACCGCAATCGCGCCATTGGCCCCGGACGCGAGGCCAATCTCTACGTTCGAGGCGCCGGAAGTCCCCGTCTCCAACGTGCTGTCGGCGAGAATCTCGATACTGCCATTGGTTCCCGACTGGTTTCCCACAATCACCTGACCGCCGGCGATCGCCGTCGCTCCGGTTTCCAGGCTCATGGCGCCGTTGCCCTGCGTGGAACCGCCCACAACGATCGCCGACGCGGCGTCCACCAACCCGTCGTTGCTGACCGTCAGGGCCCCCGCACCTAGCTCGCCGACCGCAATCGTGCCGAGCGTCTCCCAGGTGGTTCCTGGTCCGGTCACGGTTGCCGCGGCGACTGCGTCCGTCGCGCTGCCAATCAAATCGGCTTCGGACGACAATCCATCCAGTGTGGCACCGTTGCTGAGCGTAAGGGTCCCATCCGGCTGCCCCACCAGCACGTTGAGCGTATAGTCGATATCGCCGCCGCTGATCGTCCAGAGCTGGGAATCGTCGAACTGCAGTTCGCCGACGGTGCCGGTGCCGGTGATCGTGCCGGCTGATGCAGCCGTGCCGAACAGCGCAAGATCGTTCGGCCCAGGAGGGGCACCATTGAGTGGCTGCCAGTTCGTCGCTGTCCCGAAGTCGGTGCTGCCCGACAGCGGATGCCAGTTGAACACGCGGTTCGCCAGGGTAATTGTGTTCAGGTTGGTAACTGTAAACAGTGTTCCGGAGTTCGATGCCAGACCGAAATCGGTAAATTGGTATGGTCCGGAGGTCGTGTTGACCCTAAGCGTATCGCCGTTGACGATCACTGCGCTGTTGATGGTTATACCACCGCCGAGGATGATCGAATTCGAGGTCCTGGAAATTGCTGATCGCCTCGCTGAATGCGGTTCCGGGCGTATTGATCACCAGTATTTCCGGGGCCCCGGTGGTAAACTGGAGCGTTTGGCCGGTGCTGGCCGCATCGAGTTGAAGCAGGGTGCCGCTGCCCAGCACCAGCGTGCCGGTTCCGCTCACGCTGCCGGTGATCTCAAGCGAGCCGACGGTCGAAGTGGCGATGGTACCGGTGTTGGAGATACCAACCACACCATCATTCGACACGGCGGCCTCGATCGTGCCGGTACCGACCACGGACTGGCCGCCGGCCACATTCACCGCGCCAGTCGCCGCGTCCGAGCCGGGCGCGCCGATATCCAGCGCACCGCCGCCCGCTACGGCCAGGGTTCCCGCCGCCCCGAGCGGCCCGACGCCCATGGTGAAGGCCGCATTGGTTCCCACCATCACCACCGCGGTGTCGCCGGCCGCCACGGTGATCAGGCCATCGTTGATGAAATTCCCCGGCGCGCCACTGCCAAACTGCCCGATGTCGATGGTGAGCTGACTGAGCGCGGGCCCGTCGGCGGCGATCGTGCCGGCGTTGACGAAAACGCCCAGCGTTTGCAACAAAGCTGTCTCGGCGGTGGTCTGACCCGGCACCTGCTCGGTGATCACGCTGGCGGAGTTGAGACTCGGCTGCGACGCCGATAACAGCGCATCGCCGCTGAATATGACGGCCGGAATCAGACCGGCGGTGCCGCCGATCTGAATCGTCGTGTCTTGCAGCTTGACGTTGAACGGTTCGGTGATCGTCGTGCCGGTGTTGATGATCGTGGTCACGCCACAGCCTCCGGTTGAATGGGTGCGAAGCTAAAAATCATCACATCGAGGCGCATGACGTATCCCTGATTGCCGCGTCCAATTCTGTTCTGCATGCCAACAGTCAGGAAAGTCAACAATCTGCGAGTTGTCACATGGCAGTGCTGACCGCCCGGTCAGCCGCCGACGTCACGCTCCCAGCACAACGGTCGCGGCTTCGATGACTTGCGCCGCCGGGCGGTTCTGGCCCAGAACCGCATTCCACATCCCGCGCCCCGCGCGCCAACCACGCCGGCGGCTTCGGCCTGCCCGGCGCGAGGAGACCGCCCCACGGCATGCGCACCGGCACATTGATCCCGCGGCTGGACCGATATGTGTTCCGCCAGCTCTTTCTGGCGCTGCTCGCGGTCACCGGCGGGCTGACTGCACTGATCTGGCTGACCCAGTCGCTGCGCTTCGTCGAGCTGGTGGTCAATCACGGCCTGTCGTTCGGCGTCTTCGTGGAGCTGACGGGGCTGCTGATCCCCAGCTTCGTCGCCGTGATCCTGCCGATCACCAGCTTCGTGGTGGTCCAGTTCGTCTATCAGCGACTCGCCGGGGATCGCGAACTGACGGTGATGCGGGCGGCCGGGCTGTCGCCGTTCGCCTTGTCGCGTCCGGCGCTGGCGCTGGCGCTGTTCGCGGTGGCAAGCTGCTACATTCTCAATCTTGTCATCGTCCCCGCAAGCCTGCGGGATTTTCGCGAATTTCAGTGGGAGATCCGCAACAAGGTCGTCGCCTTCCTGCTGCAGGAAGGCGTGTTTACGCAAATCAGCAGCGACATGACGGTTTATGTCCGCTCGCGCACGCCCGCCGGGGGCCTGCGCGGCATCCTGATCGACGATGCGCGCGACAAGCGCGCTCACGCCACCATCCTGGCCGAAAGCGGGCGGCTGGTCGACGGCCCGAACGGGCCGGAAGTGCTGCTGTTCAACGGCACCCGCCAGGAGATCGATCCGAAGACCGGGCGACTCGACATGCTCACGTTCCGGCAGAACGTGCTCGATCTGGCGGACGCCGTGCACAGCGATGCGGCCCGCCTGCCCGACATGAGCGAGGTGTCGCTGTCGGCGCTGTTGAACCCGCATCCGGCAAACCCGCACGATGCGCCGAAATGGATTGCCGAGGCGCATAAGCGGCTGGCCACGCCGCTGACCCCCCTGTCTTACGCGCTGGTCGGCTTGATCTCGGTGCTGACCGGGACGTTTCGCCGGCATGGCAGCCTGTTGCGTCCGTTGGGGGGCGTGCTGACGGTGGTGGCGCTGCTGGCACTCGGCCTGTTGTCGGACGACCTTGCGGCGCGGAACAACGCGCTGATCCCGTTGATATGGATCCAGGCGATCGTGCCAGGCGCGGTGTGTGCCTGGCTGCTGCTCGGCCCATCCCTGCTGGCGGCATTACGCGGGCCCGACGCGTCAGCCCGGCGAACCATGCCGCCGGGAACGCCGTCGCTCGGCATTCGACCGTGACACCCGCCGTTACGCTGTCTGTCTACATTGCCCGGCAGTTCACCGCCGCGGTTCTGGCCATGCTGGCGGCGCTCACCGGCCTGGTCGCGTTGTTCGACTTCATCGAATTGCTGCGCCGGTCGGCCAGCCATCCCGAGGTCAGCTTCGGCCTGGTCACCGAGATCGAATTGTTGCGGCTGCCCTATATCGGGATGCAGGTGCTGCCATTCGCGGCGCTGCTGGGCGGGATGCTGAGCTTCTGGCGGCTGACCCGGTCCTCGGAGCTTATCGTGGCGCGGGCGGCCGGCGTCTCGGCCTGGGAGTTCCTGGCCGCGCCGGTATTTTGCGCGCTGGCGCTGGGGACCATCGCGACCGCGGCCATCAGCCCGGTTTCATCGGTGATGTTCGCCCGCGCGGAGACGCTGGCCAACACCTTCCTGACCGCCGACGGCGGACCACTCGATCTGACCAACGGGCAGCTCTGGCTGCGCCAGGCGGATCGCGGCCTGGTGCCGCGCGGTGTTGCGATCGTCCATGCCGCCAATGTGGCGTTGCGCGGCGACACGCTGACCGCGAACCAGGTCACGGTGTTTCGGCTGAACGACGCCGACCAGTTGCTAAGCCGGATCGAGGCCACCCAGGGCCGCCTGGCGGGCGGCGACTGGACCCTGGACCGGGCGCGCACGGTCCGGCCGGACGCCCTGCCGGAGCCGCCGACGACGATCATCCTGCCGACCGACCTGACGGTGGCGCGCGTGCAGGAGAGCTTCGCCTCGCCGGACACCTTGTCGGTCTGGGAACTGCCGGGTTTCATCCGCCTGCTCAACCGCTCGGGCTTTTCGTCGATCCGGCATCGGCTGCATTTCCAGACGCTGCTGGCGATGCCGCTGCTGTGCGCGACCATGGCGCTGGTCGCGGCCGGCTTCTCCATGCGCCCGGCGCGCCGGGGTGGCGTCGCCCGCATGATCGGCAGCGGCGTGGCGGCTGGATTCGCCTTGTTCATGATCTCCAAGCTGGCGGAGGAATTCGGCCAGTCGGGCGCCATCCCGGTGGTCCTGGCGGCCTGGGTTCCCGCCGCCGCCGGCATGATGCTGGCCGTCGCCCTGCTGCTCCACATGGAGGACGGATAGCGTGCCCAACCGGGCGCTCGTCCTGGCACTGGCTTGCGGCGCATTGCTTGCCGCCGGAACGGCGGCCCACGCGCAGCTTAGCCAACTCAGCGGCGGCAGAAACGCTGTCAACCGGAACCAGCCGGTGGCCTTCACCGCCGATACGGTGGAGTACGACCAGCAGAAATCGCTGGTGATTGCCAAGGGACATGTGGAGGCATGGCAGAACGGTCACGTCCTGCGCGCCGACGAGGTCACCTTCAACCGCCAGACCGGGGTCTCTACCGCCAGCGGCCACGTCACGCTGATCGAGCCGAGCGGGCAGGTGCTGTTCGCGGATGCCGCCCAGCTCGACCAGGGCATGCGCGATGGCATCCTGACGGCAATCCGGGCGCGGCTGGCGGAGAACGGCAAGCTTGCCGCCAATGGCGGACGGCGCACCGGCGGCGTGCTGAACTCCATGTCGAAGGTGGTCTATTCCACCTGCAACCTGTGCAAGAAGCATCCGGAACGGCCGCCGCTGTGGCAGATCCGGGCCACCAACGCCACCGAGGACGCCGAACACAAGCGGATCGAATACACCGACGCGGAGATGCAGATGTTCGGCGTCCCGGTGGCGTATTTCCCCTATTTCTGGACCGCCGAGCCGTCATCCAAGCGGACCAGCGGGCTGCTCGGTACCGAGCTTCGGCGTCAGCTCTCATATCGGCGGATTCTTTGCCCAGCCCTATTATTGGGTCATCGACGACCAGTCGGATGCGACATTCACGCCGATGCTGACCACCGACGCCGGTCCCGAGCTTGATGTCGAGTACCGCCGCCGGTTCAATTCCGGTTTCATCAACCTCAACGGCTCGGCGGGATATTTCGAGCATTCGCCGCAGGGCACCATCTTCGCCAACGGGCTATTCAATCTCAACGACACCTGGCGGGCGGGCTTTGACGTCAACCGCGCGTCGTCGGCAGATTTCATCAACGATTATCACCTGAGCCACGTCCTCGGCTCGGACCCGAGCATCCTGACCAGCAACATCTATGCGGAGGGATTCGGCGAAGGCGCCTATTCGCGGGTGGGGACCCGCTTCTACCAGGGGCTGACCTCCGGCATCACCGACAGCAAGCTGCCCGTGGTGCTGCCGACCTACCAGTACGAGTATGTCGGCCAGCCGGACGCGCTCGGCGGCACGCTGTCGCTGGATACCAGGCTGTTCAACGTGATGCGCGACGACGGCACGAACACCCGCCGCGGCAGCCTGGTCGTGGAATGGGACCGGCCGGTGACCGGCTCGCTGGGCGAGCTGTGGACGTTCAAGCTGCACGGCGACGCCGCCGCCTACAATGCCAGCCAGTTCAACGAGCAGCCCAACTTCGCCACCGTGTCGCACGTCGATGACGCCCGCGCGCTGCCGCAGGCGGGAGTGGATGTGCGCTGGCCGTTCGAGCGCAATTCGGGTGCCTGGGGCACCCAGTTGATCGAGCCGATGGCGGAGATCATCGTCGGCCCCAACGAGGGCGACAGCCAGCTCAACAGGTACCCGAACGAGGACAGTTTGGACCTGGAGTTCAGCGACGCCAACCTGTTCGGATTCAATCGTTTCGGCATCGACCGGCTGCAGGGCGGCTCACGTGCCAACATCGCGATGCACGCGGCCTGGTACCTGGGCGGCACCGCGCTGGATGGGTTGATCGGGCAGTCGTACAATACCACCACCACGACCTGGCTGCCCTCGTTCTCCGGGCTGCAGGACAAGGTTTCGGACGTGGTGGGCCATCTGGACTTCACGCCGGGCAATTGGCTGGACACCACGTACCGGTTCCGGCTCGACCACCACGACCTGGCGATGCGGATGTCGGACGTGACCGCTTCCACCGGCTATGGGCGCTACCGGCTGACGGCCGGTTATCTGTACACCAGCTTCGACCCGTATTATTTCTACGACCAGGCGCAGCCGTTGCCCCCCAGCTCGCAGTATTTCATACCGCGCAACGAGATCACCCTGGCTGCCAACGGCGGCTGGCGCGATTACCGGTTTGATGCGTACGCGCAACGCGATCTGACGAACCATCAGATGATCGCGATCGGTGGTGACGCCATCTACGAAGACGAGTGCTTTATCATGGATTTGAAGTTCTACCGCCGCTATACCTCGTTGAATGGCGACAGCGGATCGACCACGCTGCTGATCCAGCTCACGTTCAAGACCATCGGCCAATTCGGTTTCAAGGCACTCTGAACCAGGACCACCGCCACCATGCTGACCCGCTTCACGATCCGGCACGCGCTGCTTCTCGGGGTGATCGGTGTCCTTGCGTCCGCTGCGGCACCGGCGCCACGCCCGGCCCCGCAGCCGGTCGTGCAGGCGATTCGCATCGTTGCGGTGGTCAACGGAGAACCGATCACCAACGCCGATGTCGATAACCGCGCCAGGCTGTTCGCCCTGGCGACCGGCCTGCCCGTCTCGCCCGACTCGCTCGACCGGCTGAAGCCGCAGATCGTCCGCCAACTGGTCGATGAGCGGCTTCGCATGCAGGAAGTGAAGCGCCTGAAGATCGTCGTGCCGGACAAAGACATCGCCGCCGCGGTCGCGGAAATCGAACAGCATAACGGCATGAAGCCGGGTGGCTTGCGCGCCAAGCTGCAGTCCGACGGCGTCAGCTTTATCACCTTGATCGATCAAATCCGCACTCAGCTTGGCTGGGGCCAGGTGCTGCGTCAGCACGCGGCCGGCACGCTGGCGGTCACCGACGCCGATATCGCTGAACGCCAGAAACTGCTGGCCCAGCAGATCGGCAAGACGGAGTTCCGGGTGGGCGAAATCCTCATCCCTGTCGAGGAGCGGGCCGGCGCCGCCGATGCCGAGCGTTTTGCGGAAACCGTGATCGCCGAGCTGCGCAAGGGGGCGCCGTTCCCGGTCGTGGCGGCGCAGTTCAGCCAAAGCCAGAATGCGCTGCAGGGCGGCGATCTCGGCTGGGTGGAGGCGAACCAGCTCGACCCCGTGGTCGCCCAGGTCATCACCGAAATGCCAGCCGGCGCCGTAAGCAATCCGCTGAAAGTGCCCGGCGGGCTGGAAATCGTTACCCTCGTCGCGAAACGCCAGATCGGCCAGGATCCGGCGACGATCCTGTCGATGCGGCAGGTGTTCCTGCCGTTCCCGACCGTGCTCAACCCGCAGGCACCGACACCGGCGCAGCTTGCGCTTCTCGAGAAGGCGAAGAGCGTCAGCGCGTCCGTGCATAGCTGCGACCAGATGGAACAGGTTGCCAAGGATGATAAATCGCCCCGTCCCGCCGATCCGGGCGAGGTCCGGCTGGAAAATGTGAACCCACCGGCATTCCGCGACATGCTGGCGAAAATTCCCTTGCAGACCGCCAGCAAGCCGGTGGTCTCGAACGACGGGATCGCCGTCATGATGGTGTGTTCGCGCGATCAGAAGAACATGGCGCAGATGTCGGCCAAGGACATCAAGGAGCAGATACTGGGCCAGCGGATCGATCTGCTGTCGCGCCAGTTGCAGCAGGATCTCCGCAGCCAGGCGCGCATCGAAGTCCGCAACACCGGTAACGCGTGACGCATAAGGAGTTGTTCAGAAGCAACTGCGTTATCCCGTCATTGCCGTTCCCCGTCATTCCCGCGAAAGCGGGAATCCACGGCCGCCCGCTAGATTCCCGCTTTCGCGGGAATGACGGTTGATCCGGTTCTTCCATGACGAGCCCTAAGCCAGGCTTGGTCAATATCGTACGGGCACCGCTGCGCGAGGTGATCGCGCGGCACGGCCTGGGCGCCCGCCGCTCGCTGGGCCAGCATTTCCTGCTGGACGGCAATCTGACCGCCCGCATTGTCCGGGTTGCCGGACCGCTCAGCGGACGCCACGTCATCGAGGTGGGACCCGGTCCTGGCGGCCTGACCCGTGCCCTGCTGGACAGCGAAGCCGCAACCGTCACCGCGGTGGAAATCGACCCGCGCGCACTCGCCGCTATGCACGAACTGGCCGGCGAATCCGGCGACCGGCTGCGCGTGGTGGGGGGCGACGCGCTGGCGCTCGACCTGGCGGCGCTGGTCCGGCCGCCCCGGCAGATCGTCGCCAACCTGCCATACAATATCGCCACCCCCCTGCTGATCGGCTGGCTGCGCCAGGCCGGCGCATTCGAGCAACTGACGCTGATGTTTCAGCAGGAAGTGGCGGAACGCATCTGCGCCGCGCCCGGCACGGCAGCCTTTGGCCGCCTGTCCGTGCTCTCGCAGTGGCTGACGGAGGCGCGGCTGGAGTTGCGCATCCCGCCGGCCGCCTTCGTGCCCGCCCCGAAAATCTGGTCGGCGGTGGTCCGCCTGGTGCCGCGCGCCGTCCAGCCGGGCCCGCACCTGATCCAGACGATGGAGCGGCTGACCGCGGCAGCCTTTGGGCAACGCCGCAAGATGCTGCGCGCTACGCTGCGCCCGCTGGGTGGCGATGCCTTGCTGGCCGCGGCGGCCATCGACGGCCGCCGGCGTGCCGAGACGCTGGATATCGGCGAATTCGACCGCCTCGTCCGCCTGCTGGCTGGGCAACCGGCCGTCCATGTTTCGGAGCTTGACGGTCGGGAATAGGGCCGGCTACCCGGTAGTGCCATGCTGGACATTCGGATCGCCACGTCCACGCCGGTGCTGCCGGATCGCCCCATGATCCAGGAGTTCATCGATCTGCTCGGCGCGGATCGGTGGGCCGATCGGGTACGCTCGATCGAGCGTCGCGGCACGATCGGGCCGCGCGCTGGAAAAGCGATTCTGCAACGACATGCGGTCGAGTGTGCGTTGGAACGGCTGCGCCGGGGAACCCGCACGCCGACCGCCGCGGAGCGGCATATCGGGACGCTGGCGATAGAGGCGGTCGCGCTGGCGGAGAGCCTGTCGGCGGCCGGACGAGCACGCTTCATCACCCAACTCAGGCACGCGCTGGACGACGATCACACGCTGGTGCTGCCGTTCCATGTGCTGCGCACCGCCCTGATGCATCGCACGCGCGGCTTTCAGGTGCATTTCGCCGGGTGGGAGGATGGTGCGAACTTCGACCTGCTGCTGCGACGGGATAGCGCCGAAGCCGAGCTGGCCTGCGATATCATCTCCGCCGAGGAAGGACGCTCCGTGCACCGGAGTGCGTGGTTCCATCTGGCCGATCGGATCGATCCCGACTTGCACACCTGGCTGCGGGCGCATCCGGGGCGCTACCTGCTGAAGATGACCTTGCCCGAGGGATTGCGTGCCGACAACGTGAACGACGTCGCGCTCGCGGACCTGCACGCCCGCATCCGGCGCCTTCTGCAAGAAAGCCGTCGTGCCGACCACGATGAAGCGCTGGTGCTGCGCCTGGATCCGCTGTTGCTTGCCGGGGCGCAGGCCGACGACGCCGGCATAGTTTCCCACTTGCGGCGGGAGTTCGGACCGGAAGCGCAGCTTTCTGTCGTAACCGACGAGCGCGGTGTGTTCGTCGTCGCGGCGCGCGCTGGCCGCGAAGATGCAATCGCCGCTGCCATCCGCCGACGTTTGGCCGTGGTCGCGCCGAGCCGGCTCAGCGGCACACGGCCGGGCATCCTGGCGATGTTCGTGGACGACGTGGATCGCGCGGAGTGGCGCGGCTTGCGGGAACGGCTGGAGCTGGAAGGGGAGACACGGCAGTTCCTCACCTTTCCCGAAGCCCGCGCCGTGGTCGCGGTAACCTGCACGTCACGGATGGAACTGTTCGGAATAACCGGACCGGATGCGGCTCCGGACGGGGAACTGCGCTTCCGTAATCCGGCGCATCCGGCGGCACGGTCCACCGCATTGGCACCCGCCGTCATATCGTCCTTGTAACGGGAATCGTTCGGCGCACTGGTGCAAGGCGCGGCTTGGTGGGATAAGTACCGGCAATGCGATTCCTGTATCATCTGCCGTTGTCCCCGTTTTCCCGCAAGATCCGTCTGGTGCTCGCTGAAAAGCGGCTGCCATTCGAGCTGCGCCTGGAAAAAGTGTGGGAACGTCGGCCGGAATATCTGGAGCTGAATCCGGCCTGCACCGTACCCACGCTGCTGGAGGATAATGGGCTGGCGGTGCCCGACTCGGGCGTGATCTGTGAATATCTGGAAGAAGCCTATCCCGACACGCCGCTGATGGGCCGTACCCTGGCGGAGCGGGTGGAGATTCGCCGGCTGGTGGCGTGGTACGATGGAAAGTTCGCCGCCGAGGTGACGCAAAATCTGCTGGGCGAGAAGCAGATGAAGCGGCTGATGGGACGCGGCAACCCGGACGCCACCGCGATGCGCACCGGATACGCCGCGATCAGGCATCACATGCAGTATCTCGGCTGGCTGAGCGAGACCCGCAAATGGCTGGCGGGCGCGACGATCTCGCTGGCCGATTTCGCCGCCGCGGCGCATCTGTCGGCGCTGGATTACATCGGCGACGTCGACTGGACGGTTTCGGGTCCGGCGAAGGAGTGGTACGCCAGGATCAAGTCACGTCCGAGCTTTCGCGGATTGCTGGCGGATCGTGTCGCCGGCGTGACCCCGCCGGAGCATTACGCGGACCTCGATTTCTGAGGCGGGGTCTCCCGTTTTCGTGAGAGGTCGTCGCGTATCGCGGGGCCGGCCGGCGTAACGCGGACCAAGGACACCTGACGTCTGGCCGCGTCCGCGCCGCGGGCGTATCATCGGCCCCGATAAGGCGCGGATGGCGCCGCTCAGCCAGAGGGAACCGGTCCAATGCCCGATACGCACAGCCCGGATCATGTCGTTCCGGTACGCCCGGAAATCGCCGCGCAGGCGCATGTGTCTGAATCCCGCTATCGCGAGATGTACGAGCACGCGGCGCGTGACCCCGACGGGTTTTGGAAGCACGAGGCGCAACGCATTGCCTGGATCAAGCCGCCGACGCGTATCAAGAATGCAAATTTCGCCGGCTCCGTGTCGATCAAATGGTTTGAGGACGGCGTGCTGAACGCGTCGGCATCCTGCCTGGATCGGCATCTTCAGACGCATGCGGATCGTGTCGCGATCATCTGGGAAGGCGACGATCCGGCCGTCAGCAAATCGATAAGCTATCGCGAGCTGCACGAGCAGGTGTGCCGTTTTGCCAACGGTCTGCGCTCATTGGGCGTGAAAAAGGGCGACCGTGTCACGATCTATCTGCCGATGGTGCCAGAGGCCGCGGTCGCAATGCTGGCCTGCGCGCGCATCGGAGCAGTCCATTCAGTGGTGTTCGGCGGATTTTCGCCGGACAGCCTGGCAAACCGGATTCAGGATTGCGAGTCGGAAATCCTGATCACCGCAGACGAAGGGCGGCGCGGCGGACGCAAGGTGCCGTTGAAGGCGAACGCCGATGCGGCCCTGAAATCCTGCCCCGGCGTGAAGCACGTCGTGGTGGTGAAGGTAACCGGTGCAACCGTGCCCACCGTCCGCGGGCGCGACCACGATTACGCCGCGCTGTGCGCCGCTGCCTCGCCCGACTGCCCGCCGGAGCCGATGAATGCCGAAGATCCGCTGTTCATTCTGTACACCTCCGGCAGCACCGGCAAGCCGAAAGGAGCACTGCACACCACGGGTGGCTACATGGTGTGGTCCGCCTTCACGCATGAGCTGGTGTTCGACTACAAGCCTGGCGAAATCTACTGGTGCACCGCCGATGTCGGCTGGGTGACGGGCCACACCTATATCGTGTACGGCCCGCTGGCGAACGGCGCGACCACGCTGATGTTCGAAGGCATTCCGAACTATCCCGACAGCAGCCGCTTCTGGCAGGTGGTGGACAAGCACAAGGTGAACATCTTCTACACCGCGCCCACCGCCATCCGCGCGCTGATGCGCGACGGCGAGGCGCCGGTGAAGAAAACCTCGCGCCGCTCCTTGCGCATCCTCGGCACGGTGGGCGAGCCGATCAACCCGGAAGCCTGGCTGTGGTACGACCGAGTGGTGGGCGAGCATCGCTGCCCGATCGTCGATACCTGGTGGCAGACGGAAACCGGCGGCATCATGATCAGCCCGCTGCCGGGAGCAACCGCGCTGAAACCCGGCTCCGCCACGCTGCCGCTGCCCGGCGTGCGGCCGTTGATCGTAGATGCCGACGGGCACGAGCTGCACGGCCCTTGTGAAGGCAACCTGTGCATGGCCGACGCCTGGCCCGGCCTGATGCGCACCGTGTTTGGCGACCATGAACGTTTCGTGCAGACCTATTTCTCCACCTACAAAAATCTCTACTTCACCGGCGACGGCGCCCGGCGCGACGCCGATGGCTATTACTGGATCACCGGCCGCGTCGATGACGTGATCAACGTCTCCGGCCACCGCATGGGCACCGCGGAGGTGGAAAGCGCGCTGGTAGCACACCCGAAGGTGGCCGAGGCGGCGGTGGTGGGATTCCCGCACGACCTCAAGGGCCAGGGCATCTACGCCTACGTGACGCTGAACCTCGGCGAAGAACCCAGCGAGCCATTGCGAAAGGAACTGGTCGGCTGGGTGCGCACGCAGATCGGCCCGATCGCCGCCCCCGACGCCATCCAATGGGCCCCTGCCCTGCCCAAGACCCGCAGCGGCAAGATCATGCGCCGCATCCTGCGCAAGATCGCCGCCAACGAAACCGAAAACCTGGGCGACATATCCACGCTGGCCGACCCCGCGGTGGTCGCCGAGCTGGTTGCCAACCGGGTACAATAAGCGTGCCCACGTTCACCAGCACCAGCACCTATATCGCTTCCCGCGATCTGGAGGTCGCGGTGAATGCCGCCGTGACGCTGCAGCGGCCGCTGCTGGTCAAAGGTGAACCGGGCACCGGCAAGACCATGCTGGCGCACGAGGTGGCGGCGGCACTGGGCCACCCGCTGATCGAGTGGCACATCAAGTCGACCACCAAGGCGCAGCAGGGGCTGTACGAATACGATGCCGTGTCCCGCCTGCGCGACGGGCAGCTCGGCGATCCGCGGGTGCATGACATCGGCAACTACATCGTGCGCGGCAAGCTGTGGGACGCGTTCGAGGCACCGGCGCCGGTACTGGTGCTGATCGACGAGATCGACAAGGCCGATATCGAGTTCCCCAACGATTTGCTGCTGGAACTCGACCGCATGCAGTTCTTCGTCTACGAAACCCGGCGAACCGTGGCGGCGCGGCACCGACCTGTCGTCATCATCACCTCCAACAACGAAAAAGAGCTGCCGGACGCATTCCTGCGCCGTTGCTTCTTTCACTATATCCGGTTTCCCGATCGGCCGACCATGGAACGGATCGTGCAGGCGCATTATCCGGATATCAGGCGAGATCTGACGCGGGAGGCATTGAACGTGTTCTTCCAGATCCGCGAAGTCCCCGGCCTGAAGAAAAAGCCGGCAACATCGGAGCTGCTCGATTGGCTCAAGCTGCTGATGGTTGAAGACTTGCCCGCCGAGGTGCTCCGCAGCAAGGACACCCATGTCGTAATTCCACCGCTGCACGGCGCCCTGCTCAAAAACGAGCAGGACGTGCACCTGTTCGAACGGATTGCGTTCCTGGCGCGGCGCGGCGGATAGGCACTTCGCCGGCATGTTCGCGACCTTTCTGTTGTCGCTGAAACAGGCTGGCCTGCCGGTCTCGGTCACCGAGTACCTGACCTTGATGGGGGCGATGCGCGCCGGTATCGCCGAATACAGCATCGACGACTTCTACTATCTCAGCCGGGCGACGCTGGTGAAGGATGAACGCCATCTCGACCGGTTCGACCGCGTGTTCGGCGAATGTTTCAAAGGACTCGAACAGGCCGACGCCGTCAATGCACGTGAACTGCCGGAGGAATGGCTGCGCAAGCTGGCGGAAAAGCTGCTCACCCCGGAGGAAATGTCGCAGATCGCTGCCCTGGGCGGGTTCGAGGCGCTGATGGACCGCCTGCGGCAGTTGCTGGAGGAACAAAAGGCGCGGCACCAGGGCGGTGGCAAATGGATCGGCACTGCCGGCACCTCGCCGTTCGGCGCGTTCGGCTACAATCCCGCCGGGGTGCGCATCGGCCAGCACGAATCGCGTCACCGCAGCGCCGTCAAGGTCTGGGACCGGCGCGACTTCCGCGACCTGGATGGCGACGTCGAGCTCGGCACGCGCAATTTCCGCCTGGCGCTGCGCCGGCTGCGCCGCTTCGCCCGCCAGGGCGCGCCCACCGAACTGGACATTCCCGACACCATCCGCGCCACCGCCGACAAAGCCGGCATGCTGGACCTGAAGCTGGTGCCGGAGCGGCACAACACGGTGAAGATCCTGCTGTTCCTGGATATCGGCGGCTCGATGGACGAGCATGTCCGCATCTGCGAGGAACTGTTCTCGGCCTGCCGCACCGAGTTCAAGCACCTGGAGCATTTCTACTTCCACAACTTCCCCTACGAGCGCGTCTGGAAGGACAATCGGCGCCGCCACGATCGCGTGACCGCAACATGGGACGTGCTGCACACGTATGGCGCGGATTATCGGCTGATCTTCGTCGGCGACGCATCAATGAGCCCGTACGAAATCACCACGCCGGGCGGCAGCGTCGAACACTGGAACGTGGAGTCCGGCCGCATCTGGCTCGACCGGCTGACATCGCGGTTCCACCGCGCGGCGTGGCTGAACCCAATTCCGGAACGGTCCTGGTCTTATGTGCAATCGATTTCGCTGACCCGCCAGCTTATGGAAGGACGGATGTTTCCGCTGACACCGGACGGGATCGACGCGATGGCGCGGGAACTGAGTCGCTAGGGATTGTACCGGGAGCAACAAGCCATGAAGATCAAACGCATCGAACACATCGCCATTGCCGTCGACTCGCTGCGGGAGTTGATCGACCTGTTGCGCGATCAGTTCGGGATTCCGCTGGAATACGAGCAGCAGATCGGCAGCACGCGTCTGGCCATGCTGCCGGTCGGCGAAACCTACCTGGAGCTGCTGGAAGGCACCGGCGCGGACAACAGCGTTCGCAAATGGATTGCCGAGAAAGGCACCGGCCTGTTCCATATCTGCTTCGAGGTGGACGATATCGAAGCCGCATTGACGGAGCTGAAAGCGAAAGGCGTGAAGTTGCGCGACGAAGTGCCGCGGATCGGACATGGTGGGGCGAAGATCGCGTTCATCGATCCTGCCTCCACCGGCAACGTGCTGATCGAGTTGGCGGAACTGCCCGCCGCGCACTGACCTGCGGATCAGGCCCGCCAGCCACGCATCGGCCAGACCAGCGACGCCGCCGCCGCATTCGCCGGCCAGACAGTGACATAGTTCTTGCCGTCGAGTTGGGTAATGTAGGTGGCGCCTCCACTGTTCTGCCCGGATGCGTCGAATTTCACACCGCTATAGCCGACGATAAGCTGATCCGGCGTCATGTTCGTCGCCTGCAGCGCCGCCTGAATTTTTGCCGGAACCGCCGCACCCGCCCGGTTGATCGCGTCGGCCAGCACGAAAAACGCCTGCATGACGCGTCCGCTCGCATCATCCATGTCGCGCCCGGTCTTCGTCTTGAACAGCGCATTGATCTTTTCGGTCACGCTGCCCGGCTTGCCCGGCGACCACGCACTGCGGTTCAACACGCCCTGCGCCAGATCACCGACCGAGGTCACGAAGGACGGATCGGAAAATCCCGCACTGTCGCCGATGATCATCGGCGGCAGCCAGTTCAGCGACTTCATCGTCTTCATGAACAGAATCGCATCGGAGGTGTAGCTGACGAACAGCACCACGGAGGGATCGGCGTTCTTCAGCGTAAGCACTTCCGACGACATGTCGGGGCTGTTCGCCGAATAGCGCACGCGGGCCGCGACCGGGATGCCGGATGATTTCGCCGCGGCCTCGATCGCGTCCCCAACCGAGGTGCCGTAGTCGGTGTTCTCGGCGACGATCGCCACCTTGTCGATCGATTTCCCACCCTGCTTCATCTGCTGGATGAAGCGCATATAGGTCTCGGCGAAATTGGGTGCGATCGGCGTGACCCGGAAGGTCCATTTGAAGCCGCGCTGGGTGATATTGGCGGCGACCGAGTCGCTCACCACGAATGGCACCCCATAGCGCTCCGCCACGGCCGTCGCGGTCAGCGCGGTGTTGGACTGGTAGCTGCCGATCAGCGCCGGCACATGGTCTTGCGTGATCAGGCGCAGCGTTTCGGTCTGCGCCAGCGCCGGATCGCCGCGATGATCGACGAAGATCGTTTCGATCGCCGCGCCGCCCAGGTTCGGCAGGCCGGCGGTCGCCGCAAGCGGCAGCGGCGCCAGCTCAGGGTGCGCGTTATTGACGATCTCCTGCCCGACCTCGATCGCCTGCCGGCATTCCTGGCCCGCACCGGCGGAATTGCCGGTCAGCGGAAACAGCGCACCGATGTGGATCGGTTCGGCGGCGCGCAGCACTCGCACGTCGCGCAGCAGCGTCAGTGCCGACGCAGTCGCCAGCAGCTCGCGCCGTTTCACGATCATTATTCGTCTCCTTGGGTCCGAACGGTTGTGTAACCTGCCTTTGCATCATCGGCGAGCAGCACCGCATCGCGCCGCCGCTTGTCGCCGTGCCCGCCGCCGCCGGGCGTGGCCAGCAGCACCGTATCCCCGTGCCGCAGCACGTATTGCCGCTTCGGGTCTACAGCCGCCCCGTTCACCCACAGCATCCCGGTTGCCCCCGGCTCGCCGCCCGCCAGCCCGAACGCCGGAATGACGGTTCGTTCCGCCAGGAACGAGACCGCGATCGGCGTTTCCGAGCGGCTTTCGATCAGTATCTCCTGCCCCAGCCCGCCGCGTCGGCGGCCGGCGCCGCCGCTGTCGGGTCGAAGGCGCTTGTAATGAAAGCGCAGCGGCGCGATCTGCTCGCTGATCTCGATGCTGGTGGAAGCGACGTTGGACGGCCAGGACAGGCAGCTCTGTCCGTCCCGCCCCTGCCCTGCCCCCATGCCGCCATTGAAGAAGAACATGTTGGCATACGGCTTGTTGCCCGCATGCACGCCGGCCTGGTTCATCCCCCACATCGGCGAACCGCAGGCCGCAATCACCCGCTCCGGCACCACCTGACCGAGACAGCCCAGCACCAGCATCGGCAGGTAATGCCCGATCAGCATGCGCGAACCGCCGGAGGCCGGAAACTGCGGATTGACGATGCAGCCCGGCGGCGCCAGCAGGCGGACCGGCCGCCACGCCCCCTCATTGTTCGGCAGCGTCGGGCTGGTGCACAGCTTCACGCCGTACATCGTCATCGCATAGGTGTAGCAAAGCGCACAGTTGATCGCCCGGTCCACCTGTGGATCGGTGCCTGCATAATCCACCTCGATCGTATCGCCAGCAATCGTCAGCGCCATGCGAATGGTGATAGGCGTGTCCATCAGCCCATCGGTCTGCAGTTCGCTGCGATACGTCCCGTCCGGCAGCGCGGAAATGGCGCTGCGCATGGCGTGCTCGCAGCGCCCATGGATCGCGCCGGCGAGTGCCGTCAGATCCCGCAATCCCACACCCTGCATCAGCGCCAGCAGCCGCGCTTCCATCGTATCGAGCGCGACCAGTTGCGCCCACAGATCGCCGACCGTCTGTTCGGGGGTGCGGACATTCTGCCGCAGGATGGTCAGCAGGGTCTCGTCCACCGCGCCCGCCCGCACCAGCTTCATGGGCGGTATCTGCAATCCTTCCTCGAATACCTCGCGCGGCTCCGGGCTGCGTATCTTGCCGCCGATATCGGGCGCATGCGCGGTGGACGCACTGAACGCCACCAGCCGCCCAGCCACGAAGATCGGCTTTGCCACCGTGATGTCGTTCAGATGGCCGGTTCCCATCCAGATATCGTTGGTGATCAGCACATCCCCTTCGGCCAGTCGGTCCGGCGGAAAGCAGCGCAGGAAATGCTTCACCGTTGCCGGCAGCGTGCCGATAAAGCTGGGGATGCTTTCGGTCGCCTGCACCAGGGACTGGCCCGCCGCATCCGTAACGATGCAACTGAAATCGTAGCTGTCCCGCACCAGGGTCGAGAAACTGGTGCGCACCAGCGCGGCGGCCGCCTCGTCGACGATGGAGATCAGCCGCCGCCACAGCAGTTCCAGCTCGATCGGATCGAACGGCGCCGTCATGCCGGAAGCTCCACCAGGATCGCGCCATCGGCCAGCACCTGTGCACGGCCCCCCGGACCGATAACGAAAGTGCTTTCGCTTTCCTCGATCACCGCCGGGCCGTCGAACCGCATACCCGGCCGCAGCGCATAACGGTCGTACACATCGGTCATGATGTCGCCCTCGGCGAAGCCAACCATTCGCCGGCCCTTCACCGGCTGCTCCTGCCCCGTCCGGCGATGCAGCATCACGCTGCACTGCGCCCCCTGGATCGGCGCGGTCAGCGACAGACGCAGTGTGACCAGTTGCACCGCCGCACCCGGCACGGTGCGGTTGAACAGCGCGCGATACCGCGCTTCGAACGCCGCCTGCGCGGCCGCCGCCGACAGCACGTCCGGCAATGTGACGGTCACCTCGAAACCCTGCCCGACATAGCGCAGGTCCGCCATCCGTTGCGTCCGCAACCTCTCCATATCGCCACCCGCGGCCCGGATCACCGCCGCCGCCTCCGCGATCAGGCCGCGCGAACGTGGCATCGACCGCTTGCCAGTCCGCTCTGTCCAGCAGCGCATTGACCGAAGCGGCGCGATCCACGCGCGCCGGCGCCATCAGCATCCCTAACGCGCTGCCGGCCCCGGCGCCCGGCGGGCACAGGATGCGTTGCACGCCCAGGCGGCGCGCCACCTCCCACGCATGCAGCGGCCCGGCCCCGCCGGTGGCCAGCAGCGCGTAATCCGGCGGCGCCGCGCCACGCTCCGCGATCGCCACCCGTGCCGCGCCAGTCATCGTTTCATCCACCAGTGCCCGGATGCCCGCCGCGACCCGTTGCGCCGGCAAGCCGATCTCGGCCGCCAGCCGGCTCAGGCTGCTGCTCGCCGCCGCGGTGTCGATCCGCATCGCGCCACCGAGAAAATAATGCGGATCAAGACACCCCACCGCCAGATCAGCATCGGTAACGGTCACATCCTCGCCACCGCGGCCATAGCAGGCCGGGCCCGGCACTGCGCCGGCGCTCTCTGGCCCCACCTGCAACGTACCCAGCGCGCCGCGCCGAGCGATCGAGCCACCGCCAGCACCAATCTCGATCAGCTCGACCGTGGCGATCTGGATCGGCAGTCCGCTGCCGCGCAGGAAGCGCTTCTGGCGCGCCGCTTCGAAACCCCACGCGACCAGAGGCTCGCCGGCCTCCACGATCGCCAGCTTCGCCGTCGTGCCGCCCATGTCGAACGCCAGCACACGATCGAGACCGGCGCTGCGGCCGAACACCGCCGCCGCCAGCGCCCCCGCCGCCGGACCGCTTTCCAGAAGCTGCACCGGCGTGCGCCTTGCCTCGGCGATCGGGGCGAGCCCGCCGCTCGACAGCATCAGCAGCAATTGCCCGCCGATGCCGAGATCGGTCAGCGCTGCTTCCAGCCGATCGAGATAGCTTGCCGCCAGCGGCTGCACGTACGCATTGGCGACCGTGGTGCTGGTGCGCGGATATTCCCGGATCTCCGGCGCTATCGCCGAGGACAGCGACAGCGAAAGCCGTGGAAAGCGCTGCGCGATCGCTGCCGCGGCCTGCTGTTCGTGCGCCGGATTGGCATAGGCGTGCAGAAACACGATCGCCAGGCTGCGCACGCCCTGGCCCACCAGCGATTCCACCTCGCGCAGCGCGGCGTCGATATCGAGGCGGATTTCCACGCCGCCATCCGGCGCCAGCCGTTCCATTGCCTCACGCCGCCATGGACGCGGCACCAACGGGCGCGGCATCTCGATCGCTACATCGTACAGCTCGTATTTCCGTTCGCGCCCGATCTCCAGCACATCGGCGAATCCGGCGGTGGTCAGCAGCCCGGTGGGCGCGCCCTTGCGCTCGATCAGCGCATTGGTGAACAGCGTGGTCGCATGCACCACGCGGCTGATGTCGGCGGGCGCGATGCGGTGTTCGGCCAGCAGGCGCCGTATGCCATCCACCACGCCGCGGGCCGGATCGTCCGGCGTCGTGCTTTCCTTCCAGATCGTGCCGTGGCCTGACTGGTGATCCAGCGCCACAAGGTCGGTGAAGGTGCCACCGACATCGATGCCAAGCGAAACAGACATTGCCTCTCGGATATCCCCAGGAATCGGCATTGTTGCCGGTCATTCGGCGATGGTCCAGCGCCGTGCCGTTCCCGGCTGCTTGAGCCCATGCCGATCATCCCGTACACTCTCCGCTGCCCGCCATCGAAACGACGTTGGTCGGGGCGGCTGCACGGAACCAACTCACAGTCCGGAAAATGCGAATGAAAACGCCGCGAAACACATCCTTTCTGGCCTGCTTCGCGCTGCTGGCGACCCTTGCGTGCGGTGCGGCAGGCGTCAGGATCGCATCGGCCGCAAGCTCTGATACGGCAGCCGTGCCAACCGAAACGCCGCAGCCGGACCTGATCAAACGTCTGCCGCCAGGCATCGCGGAGGCGAAGAAGCTGACCGTCGCCGTGGCACTCGGCTCGCCCCCGGACGATTTCCGCGACGCCAAGGGCGACATCGCCGGGTGGGAGATCGACATACTGCGTGCGGCTGCGCAAAGTCTGGGGCTGGAGCTGGAGATCCGGCCGACCACCTTCGACTCTCTTATCCCCGGCCTGCAATCGAAGCGCTTCGATGCCGCCGTCGGCCAGATGGGCGTGACGGTCGTGCGCGAAAAAGTCGTCGACATGATCGGCGCCCTGCTCGGCAACGAGCTGTTCGCCGCCCGCGCGGATTCGGATATCAAGGTGAACAGCCTGGACGATATCTGTGGACTTAAGGTCGCCACAACGCGTGGTTCCCGCGAGGTGGAATTCGCCACCGCGCACCAACCTCGCTGCAAGGAACTGGGCAAGCCGCCGATCGACATAATGACATTCAACGATGGCGCCAGCGCGGCCGGCAGCCTGATGAGCAAACGGTCCGATCTGTTCTGGATCGGCTCCACCGCGGTCAGCTATTTCGTGCGGCAATCCGATGGACGCACCAAGGTGGTGGGGAAATACACCGACCTGAGTTATATCGGCGTCGCGCTGCCGAAGGGCTCCGATCTGTCACCTGTATTGCAGGCGGCGATCCAGCACCTGATAGATGACGGAACCTATCAGAAGATCGTGGAGAAATGGGGCCTGCAAAGCGGCGCCATCAAGAAGGTGCCGCTCAATCCCACCGGCACGGCAAGCTGACCGCCGCCGTCGAGTGGGATATGTCCTTCTCGGCTGATCAGGGCTCGCAGCAGAAGGTCATACCCCTGCGCCATCCGGGCAGTTGGATCGCCACCGCGATCGTGCTGCTGGTGGTGGCCGCGGTCCTGTACAGCGTTGCCACCAACCCCGCCTTTCAATGGCCCGTTGTCGGCCAGTATATCTTCGATCGGCAAATCCTGGCAGGGCTGAGCCGCACGCTGGAACTCACGGTCGCCGCGATGGCGATCGGGCTGGTACTGGGCACCATGCTCGCGCTGTTCCGGCTTTCGCGGAACCGCCTGCTGTCAACCATCAGCTGGGTGTATATCTGGTTCTTCCGCAGCGTTCCGGTGCTTGTGCAACTGATCTTCTGGTACAATTTCGGCGCGCTCTATTCCACCATTTCGCTGCATGTCCCGTTCGGGCAGACGCTGTTCAGCGTGGATACGAACACGTTGATCACGCCGCTGTTCGCGGCACTCGCCGGACTGGGACTGAGCCAGGCGGCGTACACGGCGGAGGTCATCCGCGCCGGCATCGTGTCGGTCCCCAGCGGGCAGAACAGGGCTGCCCTGGCACTCGGCATGCGGCGGATGATGATCTATCGCCGCATCATCCTGCCCCAGGCCATGAAGGTGATCATCCCGCCGGTCGGCAACGAGGTGATCTCCATGGTCAAGAACACCTCGCTGGTCAGCGTGCTGGCGTTGGCGGAGCTGTTGTACACGGCGCAGCTTATCTATTCGCGCACCTATCAGACGATCCCGCTGCTGATCGTCGCATCGCTGTGGTACCTGGCGATCGTGTCGGTGCTGTCGGTCGGCCAGCATTTCCTGGAACGGAAATTTACGCCCCGATGAAACCTGCCGGGCAAGCCATTGGATAACATGGTCGAAATCCGCGGCTTGCGGAAAACCTACGGCACGCGAAAGGTGCTGCGCGGCATCGATCTCGACGTGGCAATCGGCCGGGTGCTGTGCATAATCGGGCCGTCCGGGTCAGGCAAAAGCACGCTGCTCGCCTGCATCAACCGCCTTGAACCGTTCGACAGCGGGCAATTGCGGGTCGACGGCGAACTGGTCGGCTACCGGGAACATAAAGGCCGGCTCTATGAACTGCCGGAACGCGATGTGGCGCGCATGCGGCAGGACATCGGCATGGTGTTCCAGCAGTTCAATCTGTTCCCGCACATGACCGCGCTGCAGAACATCGTCGAAGCGCCGATCCGGGTAAAGCGCGTCCGCGCCGACCAGGCCCGCAAGCACGCAATCGAGCTGCTGGATCGCGTCGGGCTCGGCGACAAGCAAAACAACTATCCAGCGCAACTTTCCGGCGGCGAGCAGCAGCGCGTGGCGATCGCCCGGGCACTCGCCATGCAGCCCAAGCTGATGCTGTTCGACGAGCCGACCTCCGCACTGGACCCCGAGCTGGTCGGCGACGTGCTGAAGGTCATGAAGGACCTCGCGCAATCGGGGATGACCATGATCGTCGTCACGCACGAGCTCGGATTCGCCGGCGAGGTCGCCGACGAGTTGGTCTTCATCGATGATGGGCTGATCGTCGAACAGGGTGATCCGCGCGACATCCTCAGTGCACCGAAACAGCCCCGCACGCAGGAGTTCCTGTCCCGCGTCATCCGGCTGCAATAATACCGGACCGCACATCCTGCCGGTGTTGCCCGGAGTAGCGTGGAGCGAACGAGCGGCGGCGGTGGGCGACAAAGTCATGGATGGCCGGGCTTGTCCGGGACAAGCCCGGCCATGACGGGGGGCGCGGGAATGACGGCCCCCGTGTTCAGCCGGCGACGAACCGTTCCAGCCAGTGAATCGTGTAATCGCCGGCCTGGAACGACGCGTCATCGACAATGCGACGATGCAGCGGAATGGTGGTCTGGATCCCCACGACCGCGAACTCGTCCAAAGCGCGCCGCAGCCGGGCGATCGCCTGCGCACGCGTCGGCGCATGCACGATCAGCTTGGCGATCATGCTGTCGTAATAGGACGGCACGTCATAGCCGGCGTACAGCGCCGAATCGACACGAACGCCCAGCCCGCCCGGCGCATGGAACGCAGTCACCCGGCCCGGCGACGGCACGAACGTGTCCGGGTCCTCCGCCGTGATGCGGCACTCGATGGCGTGACCGCCGAACCGGATATCCGCCTGCCCGTATCCCAGCGCCGCGCCGTCCGCGATGCGTATCTGCTCGCGCACCAGATCGAGTCCCACCACCATCTCGGTCACCGGATGTTCCACCTGCAACCGTGTATTCATTTCAATGAACGCGAACTGCCCGTCCTGGTAGAGGAATTCCAGCGTTCCGGCATTGCGATAACCGATCCGCCCCAGCGCCGCCGTCACGTCGCTACCCAGCCGGTCCCGCTGCCGCGCCGAAAGCGCCGGGGACCCCGCCTCCTCCAGCAGCTTCTGATGGCGGCGCTGCAAGCTGCAATCGCGTTCGCCCAGATGCACCACATTGCCGTGCGCATCCGCCAGCACCTGAAGCTCGATGTGACGCGGCCGATCGAGATATTTCTCCAGATAGACCGCATCATTGCCGAACGCCGCGCGCGCCTCGGCCCGCGCGGTGCGGAACGCATCCTCCAGCTCGTTCGGGCTGGCGGCGAGCTTCATGCCGCGCCCGCCGCCCCCGGCGGACGCCTTGACCAGCACAGGATAACCAACGCGATCGGCCACCACGCGCGCCGCGGGCACGTCGCCCACAACGCCGTCCGAGCCAGGCACCAGCGGTACCCCCAGCCGCGCCATCGCCGCTTTCGCCGCCACCTTGTCGCCCATCATCCGGATATGCTCCGGCGCCGGCCCGATGAAGGTCAGCCCGTGCGCTTCGACCATTTCCGCGAACCGCGCGTTCTCTGACAGGAATCCGTATCCGGGATGGATCGCGTCCGCGCCGGTGATGCTGGCCGCTGACAAAATCGCCGGGATATTCAGGTAGCTGTCCTTGGCGGCCGGCGGCCCGATGCAGACGCTTTCATCGGCGAGCCTCACGTGCATCGCCTCGGCGTCGGCCGTGGAATGCACGGCCACGGTCGGAATTCCCAATTCGCGGCAGGCGCGCTGGATGCGCAGCGCGATCTCGCCGCGATTGGCGATCAGTATTTTCTGAAACAAGGCTCGGCTGTCATGGGCCAGACAATCACCCCACGCCTACTCCAGAACCATCAGTATTTCGCCATACTCCACCGGCATGCCGCTGGCGATAAGAATGCGTGTCACCGTGCCGGACTTCGGTGCCTTGATCTGGTTGAACGTCTTCATCGCCTCGATCAGCAGCAAGGTCTGCCCGGCAGCAACGTTCTGGCCAACCGCAACAAACGGCGGCGCGCCGGGCTCGGACGCCAGATATGCCACGCCCACCATCGGGCTGGTCACCGCCCCGGGATGCACCGGTTCAGCGACCGGCGAAGCCGAGACCGCTTCGGCAACCGGCACCTCCCGCCGAACCGGCGCGGCAGTCACCTCGGCGGTAACGTTGCGCGCCACACGGATGCGGCTGTCCTTCTCGGCGATCTCGATCTCGCTCAGGCCGGTTTCGTGCAGCAGGGCCGCCAGCGCGCGGATCGCCTCGGTATCCAAGGAAATCCGGCTCACGCCCCCTCCCCTTCCTCGAGGAGCTCGGCGAGGGCCGCCAGCGCCAGCGAATAGCCTCGGATGCCCAACCCGCATATCACCCCCACCGCGGCCTTCGACACGTAGGAATGCTGACGGAATTCCTCCCGGCGATGGATATTGGTGACGTGCACCTCGATCACCGGCAGCTCGACCGCCAGCAGCGCATCCATCAGCGCCACGGAGGTGGTCGTGTAGCCGGCCGGATTGATCACGATCCCCCGAGCGCGCCCGCGGCACTCCTGCACCCAGGAAATCAGCTCGCCCTCGATATTGCTCTGCCGGAAGTCGATCGCCAGCCCCAGCCGCTCGCCCGCTTCGGCGCAGAGCTGCTCGACATCGTCCAGCGTGGCGCGGCCATAAAGATGCGGCTGGCGCAGGCCCAGCATGTTCATGTTCGGCCCGTTCAGGACCGCGATCAGGGGACGCAGCGACTCAGACATCGGCAGCCGCCTAGCATGGCGGGGGGCAGCGGTCCATGCGAGACTGAGGGCGCACGATCGGAGGCCCGCCTATGGTCCAGGTTCCGCAACATCAGGTCCCGGGCGTCTATCACCGCCGCATCGGTGATATCGTCGTCACCGCGCTGTCGGACGGGTATCTCGACGGCACGGTCGATGTGCTGCGCAACATCGAACCGCGGGAGGCAACCCGCATGCTGACCGAGGCGTTCCGCCCCGGGCGGCGGACCTCCGTGAACTGCTACGCGATCCGCTCCGGCGGACGGCTGGTACTGATCGAGACCGGGTCGGGCAATTATCTGCAACCCACCGCCGGGCGCCTGCAATCCAATCTGCGCGCCGCCGGGATCGACCCGGCGGAGATCGAGCTGGTGCTGCTCACGCATATCCATCCGGACCACTCCGCCGGCCTGACGGATCCGGCCACCGGCCGACGCCTGTTCCCGAACGCCGAACTCGTCGTGCATGAAAACGACCCGCGCCATTGGGACGATGACGCGGCCATGGCGCAGGCCAGCGAACGGGCGAAAAAACTTTATTTCGAGGCCGCGCGCGAGCAGCTCGCGCCGTACCGTGACCGGCTGCGCACGTTCAACAGCAGCAAGGACGTGTTTCCCGGGATCACCACGATGCCGCTGAACGGACACACGCCGGGACATTCCGGCTACATGATTGCGTCGGGCAACAATTCTCTGCTGATCTGGGGCGATATCATCCACGTGCCGGAGATCCAGGTGCCGCGACCCGAGGTCACCATCGAGTTCGACACCGATCCGGCCGCCGCGGCGGCCACCAGGCGGCGCACGTTCGACATGGTTGCAAGCGATCGGCTGCTGATTGCCGGCATGCACGTCCATTACCCCGGTTTCGCGCATGTGGTCCGCCACGGCGACAGCTTCGCCTTGCTGCCGGAGCCGTGGGACCAGGCTTTCTGACGTCGGGAAATCTGCACCCTTCCCTCCCCCCGACCACCTGCTACAATCGCCGCTGCGACACGCACACCGGCCGGGACAACAAGGGCGGGGGTATGGTGGCTAGGCTAGATCGCGACGCCAAGCGCGTGGCACTGCTCAGCAGTCCGCTGTTCGAGGCAATGAATCCCGAGGAACTGGAAGAGGTGCTGCGGCTCTCTTCCGAACGTCGCGTCACGCGTGGGGCGTCGATCTTCCAGAAGGGCGACGAAGGCTCTTCCATGATGGCGGTATTGTCCGGCCGCGTGCGCGTCAGCTCGGTTTCGGTCGAAGGCAGGGAGATCACGCTCAACGTCATCGATCCCGGCGAGGTCTTCGGCGAGATCGCCTTGCTCGACGGCAAGCCTCGCAGCGCCGATTGCACCGCGATCGAGGAAACCATGTTGCTGGTGCTGGAACGGCGGCATTTCCTGCCATTCCTGCAGCGCCACGAGAGCCTCTATCTGCGGCTGATCGCCGTATTGTGCGAGAAGCTGCGCAATACCAGCATGGCGCTGGAGGAGTTGGCGCTATTCGATCTGCCCGCGCGGCTGGCTCGCGTGCTGCTGAAACTTGCACTCGATTACGGGCGGCAGACGCAGCAGGGCATTCGCATCGACGTGAAGATGTCGCAGCGCGACCTGTCGAACCTGGTCGCCTCTACGCGCGAGAGCGTGAACAAACAGCTCCGTATCTGGCGTGACGATCGGGTTGTCGATCTGGACGGCGGTTACCTGATCCTGTGTCGCCCCGACGAACTGCGCATGCTGGTGGAATAATCATTCCCCCGTCCCGGCCGCCCACCCGTCACGGCCGCCCCCCCGTCATGGCCGGGCTTGTCCGGGCTTGTCCCGGCCATCAACGCTTCACCATCCCCTCGCGCTCATCAGCCCAGCCCCGCCTCCGCAACGAATCGGCGCAGATTCGCACACCCCAGCCGTGCGTAGTGCAGCGGTTCCGCCTTGGCCGGGTCCTGCTCAGCCTCCACCACCAGCCAGCGATCATAGCCCGGCAGTTCCTTCAGCACCGCCACGAAATCGATCCCACCATCGCCCGGCACCGTAAAAACCCCGGCGATCACCGCATCGAGAAAGCTCCGTTCGCCCCGCTGCTGCACGTCCTGCATCACCGACGCACGCACATCCTTGCAGTGCACATGTCCGACTCGCTCGCGCCAGCGCCGCGCCAGCGCAACCGGATCGCCACCCGCAAACACCGCATGCCCGGTATCCAGCAGCAGGCGCACGGCCGATCCGGTGCTGTCCATCAGCCGGTCGATCTCCGCCTCGGTCTGCACGACCGTGCCCATGTGGTGGTGATAGACAAGCTCCAATCCCTCGTCCGCAACTGCCTTCCCGAGATCGGTCAGCCGCTGCCCAAATCGCGCCCATTCCGCAGCCGGCAGAACTGGCCGCCGCGACAACGGCACCGATCGATCCCCGTGCACCGTGTTGGACGTTTCAGCCACAATCACCACGCGGCACCCGAGCGCCTTCAGCAGCTCCAGATGCGGGCGCATCGCCGATCGTTCCGCAGCCGCGTCGCGCCGCAGCAACTCGCAGGAGTACCACCCGGACACCAGATCAAGCCCGTGCGACGCCAGCACGGCATGCAATGCCGCAGCATCGAGCGGGAACTTATGGCCCATCTCGATTCCCTCGAAGCCGGCTTCGTGCGCCTCCCGCAGACAGGTTTCCAGCGGCGTCGCGCCGCCGAGCTCGCGCAGATCGTCGTTGGACCAGGCGATCGGATTGGTACCAAGCCGCACGGACACGCGTTCAATCCCCCTGCCGTTGCGCGGCGCGATGCGCCACCCAGCCGGCATGCGCCGTCACCACCTGCTCACGTGCCGACACCGCCGGCACCGGCACATCCCACCAGTGCCCGCCTGCCTCGGTGCTGATTGCCGGATCCGTATCGATCACCACGACGAACGTGCGCGCAGCCTCACGCGCGCGGGCCAGCGCGGCATCCAGCTCGCTCAGGCTGGCGACCTTCTCGGCAACCGCACCCAGACTCTCGGCATGGGCGCGAAAATCAACCCGCGGCAACGTCACATGACGCGCGGTCGCCAACAGATTGTTGAACGACACGCTGCCGGTGGACCGCTGCAACCGGTCGATGCAGCCGAAACCGCCATTGTCCAACACCACGATGGTCAGCTTCAGCCCCAGCATCACCGAAGTGGCGATTTCCGAGTTCATCATCAAATAGCTGCCGTCGCCCACCATGACGATCACGTCCGCGTCGGGCCGCGCCAGCTTCACCCCCACCCCGCCGGCAATTTCATATCCCATGCAGGAATAACCATACTCGAGGTGATACGACCCCGGCCGCGCGCTGCGCCATAGCTTGTGCAGCTCGCCCGGCAGCCCACCGGCGGCGCACACCACCACGGAATCCAGCCCCGCGGCGCGCTGCACGGCACCGATCACCTGCGCGTCCGATGGCCGCTCGGCATTGGTTGCCGCCGTCGCCGCTTCCGCCTGCGGACGCCATGTCGCCTCGGCATCAACGGCGGCACGGGTCCATTCCGCGGGGGCAGCGAACCGCCCCAGCGCCCCGGTCAGCGCGGCGAGGCCCGCTCGCGCATCCGCCACCAGCGGCAGCGCGAGATGCTTGGCCGCATCGAACGACTGCACGTTCAACGCGACCAGCCGCCGGGCCGGATTCTGGAACAGTGCCCAGGAACCGGTGGTGAAGTCCGACAGCCGCGTACCCACCGCCAGAACCAGGTCCGCACGCTCCGCCATCTGGTTCGCGGCGCCAGTCCCGGTCACGCCAACCGCGCCCAGGTTCAGCCGGTGCCCGTCCGCCAGCGCCCCCTTCCCGGCCTGCGTCTCCGCCACCGGCATCCCATGCCGTTCGGCAAAGCTCAGCCAGCGCATCCGTCGCATCCGCGTAATGCACCCCGCCGCCGGCAATGATCAGCGGCGCCCGCGCCGCGCGGATCGCCGCCACCGCTTCGGCCAGCTCGGCGGGATCGGGCTCCGGACGACGAATACGCCACAATCGAGAAGCGAAGAACGACTCCGGATACTCATACGCTTCCGCCTGCGTATCCTGGCACAGCGCCAGCGTCACCGGGCCGCACGCCGCCGGGTCGGTCAGCACGGTCAGCGCGCGCGGCAGCGCCGCCAGTATCTGCTCCGGCCGGGTAATACGGTCGAAATACCGGGAAACCGGGCGGAAACAATCATTGGCGGACACCGTGCCGTCAGCGAAATCCTCCACCTGCTGCAACACCGGATCGGGGCGGCGGCTGGCGAACACATCCCCCGGCAGGAACAGCACCGGCAACCGGTTCAGATGCGCCACTGCGGCGGCGGTGATCATGTTGGTCGCCCCAGGCCCGATGGACGTGGTGCAGGCCATCATGCGGCGCCGCCGGGACGCCTTGGCAAACGCGACGGCAGCATGCGCCATCGCCTGTTCGTTGTGAGCTCGAAAAGTCGGCAGGCTATCTTGCACTCCGGCCAGTGCCTCGCCCATCCCGGCGACATTACCATGCCCGAAGATCGCCCAAACGCCGGCAAACAGCTTCGTGCGGCGCCCATCGAATTCCGTCTCCTGCGCCGCCAGCCAGCGCACCAGCGCCTGCGCCATCGTCAGCCGGACCATCGCGCCCTCCTGCTATTCCAGGTCGCCCGAACTGCATTTAGCGTGTCCGGCAGGAGGTGTCATGGCAACCCTGGCGCTGGAGTTGGTGCGCAAGTCGTTCGGCATGCTGGAGGTCGTGCACGGCATCGACCTGGCGGTGGCGGACCGCGAGTTCATCGTGCTGGTCGGGCCGAGCGGCTGCGGCAAGAGCACTATCTTGCGCATGATCGCCGGACTGGAGGATGTCAGCGCCGGGTCCATCCTGATCGACGATCAGGTGGTGAACGAGCGGGAGCCGAAGGAGCGGGACATCGCGATGGTGTTCCAGGACTACGCGCTCTATCCGCACATGACGGTGTCCGACAACATGGCGTTCGGCCTGCGTTACCGGGGTCACCGCCGGGCCGATATCCGTGCGCGGGTCGCCACCGCCGCACGCATCCTGGATATCGAGCCGCTGCTGGAACGCATGCCGCGCGAACTGTCCGGCGGCCAGCGCCAGCGCGTCGCGATGGGACGCGCCATCGTGCGGGACCCCAAGATCTTCCTGTTCGACGAGCCGCTGTCGAACCTGGATGCCAAGCTGCGCGCACAGATGCGGACGGAGCTGAAAAAGCTGCGCGCCCGGGTCGCCACCACAACGGTCTATGTCACCCACGACCAGGTCGAGGCAATGACGCTGGCGGACCGGATCGTGGTGCTCAATCACGGCATCGTCGAGCAGATCGGCACGCCCGACGACATCTATGAGCGGCCGGCTTCCAGCTTCGTCGCCGGGTTCATGGGCTCGCCACCGATGAACCTGCTGCCGGCGCGCGTCATCACGCAGAATAACGGCGCGGCGCTGCTGCTGGCGGACGGAACCCGTATCGAGACCAACGGACGACACCCAGGGGAAATTCACCGGGAAATTTCAGTGTGGTGCGGCATTCGTCCGGAAGATCTGATCATCGCCCCATCCGATACGGCCGGCGCGGGAGTGCTGCGCGGCCAGGTGCTGGCCGTCGAGCCACTGGGGCCCGAGGCGCTGGTGACGGTCGCCACTGCCGGACAGGACGTGGCAGCCCGAATACCCGCCAAACCAGTTCGCAAGGCCGGCGAAGTGGTGACGCTGGCGGTGCAGTCTGCAAAGCTGCATCTGTTCGATCAGCAGAGCGGCCGTCGGTTGTGACCGTGTTCAGGGAGACAACAATGGAAAAGATCACTCGTCGCGCGGCAATTGCCGGAGCCGGGCTCGCCGCACTGGCACGGCCAGCGGTCGCGCAGACGAACAAGCAGGTGAGCATCCTGACCTGGAACATTCCCAATGCTCAACCGCTGATGGACCAGTGGATCAAGGATTTCACCGCCTCCCGCCCGGGTGTGGAGGTACAGTGGCTCGACAAGAAGGGTCCCGACCTGCCGGCCTTCTATCAGACGCAACTGGTGGCGGGCACGCCCCCGGACGTCATCGATCTGCAAGGCGGCCTGGGGATCGAATATGCCGCCCAGGGAGCATTGGCCGACCTGACGCCCATGCTGTCAGCGCACCCGGACGTGAAGGCGCGGTTCAACACCGACTACCTGAACAACTGGGTGTATGACGGCAAGAACTACATGCTGCCGTTCTACGTTTCCAAGACCTTGCTGTTCTACAACAAGACGCTGTTCGAGAAAGCCGGCCTGGCCGGACCGCCGCAGAGCTTCGACGATATCCTGACGCAGGCCGCAAAGATCGGTACCGGCGACAACAGCGGCTTCCTGACGCTGAACTTCGACTGGCTGTACTGGCCGCTGTTCAAGATGAACAACATCGAGCTGCTGACCGCGGATCTGAAGCACGCCGCGTTCGACACCCCGGAGATGATCGCGGTGACCGATCGGCTCGCCAAGGCCACGGCGACCCCGGCGATCGACAAGATATCCTGGACCGGACGCTGGGTGGAGCCGCTCGGCGCCTTCTCGTCCGGCCGGGTCGGCATGCTGCACGCCCACTCGCCGGCCTATTTGTACATCAAGGGACAGGGGCCGTGGGTCAACCAGGACACGCTCGGCGTGGCACAAATGCCGGGCAACTGGGCCACGCCGAACAGCCACGGGATGGGCATTTCCAAGCAATCGCGCAATCCCGAGCTGGCGTGGGAGCTGCTGAGTTTCCTGACCGATCGGACCCAGGCGCTGGCGTTCGCGCGCGCCTTCAAGGTGCTGACCGGCAATACCGCGGTCGATCAGAGTTCTGCTGAAGGACATGGCCGCGCAGGACAAGCTGGGCGCGGCGGTGCTGGAAACCCAGCTCCAGTTCACCGACCGGATGTGCGGCAACTGGCCGCTCGGCAACGACAGCCAGGTGAAGGATGCGTTCTGGCCGGAGCTGCAGGGCGCGCTGCTCGGTCACCGCGATGCAAAGGCAGCGTTGTCCGAAGCCAAGCGGAAGGTCGAACGCGTGCTCCGCAACAACGCCTGATCACAGACGAACGCGGCGATGCGGCCGGGGACGCGGCGCTACAACCGAAGCGGACTGCGCCGCACCGCGCTGATCGCCTGCTTTCTGCTGCCGTCGCTGGCGATCTTCCTGCTCTACCGCGTGGCACCCCTGGGCTGGAACCTGTACTTGTCGTTCGAGCACTGGTCGCCGCTGCATCCGGCTCGCTGGGCCGGGGCCGATCACTACATCGACATGCTGGACGACGATGTTTTCTGGCAGGCGCTGTGGAACACGCTGATCTTCATGGCCGCGGCCCCCATCGCCATCGCCGCGGCACTCGGGCTGTCGCTGCTGGTGAACAGCGACCTCAAGGGCGCGGCGATCTATCGCACCATCGTATTCCTGTCGTATCCGCTGATGACGGTTGCGGTCGGTATCATCTGGCGCTGGATGTATGATCCGCGCGGCGGACTGATCAATTACGTGCTGCGGTCGCTCGGCGTCATCCACCACCCGATCGCGTTCCTGGAATCCGATGGCTGGGCGCTGCCCGGCGTGATCCTGGCCGATTTCTGGCAGGTGCTGGGCTTCTACATGATCGTGCTGCTGACCGGCTTGCAGAGCATTCCGCCGCATCTCTATGAGGCGGCCCGCATCGACGGTGCCCCCGGCTGGGCGCGCTTCCTTCGCATCACCCTGCCGCTGCTGCGTCCGTCGCTGTTCCTGTGCGCGGTGATCGGCATGCTGAATTCGTTCACCGCCTTCGACCTGGTCTACATCATGACGCAGGGCGGCCCCGACCACGCGACCGAGCTGCTGATCACTTACATCTATCGTACCGGTTTCGGGCAGACCCAGTTCGATTACGCCGCCGCCCTCACGATCGTGCAATTCGTGCTGCTGCTGGTGCTGACATGGGCGGCACACCGCGCAGCCGGGCGCAACGCCGGAGCATTGGCGTGAGGCTGCGCCGGACCGTTCTGCTCGGCGTCCGCCACGCCGTGCTGGTGGCGGTGTCGATCGCCATGCTGGTGCCGTTCTACTGGGTGCTGAAGACGTCGCTGACCGGAGAGAACATCTACGCCTATCCGCCGCATCTTATCCCGGTGGGCGCCAACCTGTTCCACTATGTCGATGTCTGGTACTTCATTCCGTTTCCGCGCTACCTGCTCAACAGCGTCGTGGTGTCGCTGCTGGCGGTGGCGGGAAACCTTATCCTCAACGCGATGGCCGGGTACGCCCTGGCGCAGAATTTCGCCGGACGCCAGGCGGTGATCCTGCTGCTGCTGAGCTGCATGCTGATCCCGTTCCAGGCGACCATCATCCCGGCTTATCTGATCACCGCGCATCTCGGCCTGCTGAATTCCTATCTCGGCCTGGCGCTGCCGCTGCTGTCGACGATCATCTGCATATTCGTATTCAAGGCGGCGTTCGAGGCGGTGCCCCGCTCGCTGCTCGATGCCGCGCGGATGGACGGGCTGAACGACGCGCGCATCCTGCTGCGGATCATGCTGCCGCTCAGCAAGCCGGCGGTGGCGACCAACATCATCCTGTCGTTCATCTGGTCGTGGAACGCCTTCCTCTGGCCGCTGATCGTCACCCGGACGCCGGAGATGCAGACCTTGCCGCTCGGCCTCGCGCGATTTCTCTCCTACATGGAAGACACCACGGGCGCGCTGTACGCCTTCGTGGTGATGGTGCTGGCGCCGGGACTGTTCGTGTTCTTCATGGCCCAGAAGGAATTCATCCGCGGCCTGACGGCCGGTGCGGCCAAGGGATGAGCCGATGCGCCTGAAGCCGGCGTTACGCAGCCGCTTCACCCTCGTGCCGACGCTGCTGGTCCTGCTGATCGGCGGGTGGAACCTATACGTCGCACAGCATGATCACGGGCGGATCAGCGGCCGGGTGGTGGACGCCTCCGGCCATCCGGATGCCGGCGCGACGGTGATCCTGTACCAGTTGCAATTCTCCAACGAGGTCGAACGCGCACGGACGCAAACCGATGCGCTGGGCCGGTTCGGATTCGGCAACAATCGATCCCACCGGGCCGAACTGCAGGCCTTCGGACCAAACGGAACCAAATCCGTCCGGCGAACCATACGGCTCTGGTTCCGCGCGCAGGATCGCGTAGTGGCGGCACCGCTGGTGATTGAAGCGCCCTGATGAAGTGAAATGCCCCGGTGATCAGCGAGGCGATGTCGGCGTGGCAGCATTGCCGTGGCGGCTGCGCGCGCCCCAACTGTGTCCCCCTCCCCTTGCGGGCTACCAGATTCGCAGATTTTTGATGCCTGAGCAAAACCAATGCCTGCCGTGCGGTCTGGAATTTCTGCCAGCCACGGAGCAGAACGATCGGACCTGGCTCGCCATAGTATCCGGTCCAACCACCCAGCCGCCCGCAAACCCAGGCGGCATAGGCCAACGCGTCGGGGGCGTGCGGATTGCGCTGCCTGGCGATGGCGCCTTCGACCGAACGGTTGAGCGCCTGCAACAGCGCGACGTCCTCGGCCGCGACGATGTCGCTCAGCGGCTGCGCGGTCTGGCCGCTGCGTGCGTGCAGGCGTGCCGCTGTTCTACAATGTGCGTGGGGTAGCGGCCAGGCTGGTCATTCGTCCTTCGCTTCGAGCATCTTCAACGTGGTGCCGACACCCTCCGCGAGGGCGCGCCGGTACAGCCAGTCGCCCAGCACCACGTCACTGACAGCGAAGCCGCGGTGCCAGAACAGGATGCGCTCCTGCACCGTCTCTCGGCCGGCGACGATGCCGGCGGTGATTTCCCCGATCTCGGCGTGCACTTGCCGCCGGGCGATATCGCCGCTGAGGATGAGATCGTGAAGCTGGCCACCCTTCGTGCATTGCTCCCAATCGTCCACCACCAGCTTGTCGATCGACAGCGCGAGTTTGGGCTCGATTGCCCGCACCCAGCCGTAGGTGACCAGCAGCGTGCCGGGGCCGAGATCAGCATCGTGCAACAACGCTTCCGGCTCGGTCAGGCGCGTGGCTTCAACGACGATATCCGCTCCGGCAGCAGCTTCGGCCGCTGATGCCACGGGGAAGGCGGTGATCCCCAGCTCGGATCGCACACGCGCGGCCAGGCGTTCCCGCGTTTCCAGGCGCTTGCTGACGATACGAATTTCGGTCAAAGGGAATTTGCTCGCCAGCAAACGGAGATTGCTGAACGCGGTGCCACGCGCGCCCAGATGGGCGACGATGCGTGACTCCGCTCGCGCCAGATGCATCGCGCCGACGCAGGTGACGGCGCCGGTGCGCTGCCAGGTCAAGACGGTGGCATCCATGATGCAACAGGGAACGCCGGTTTCAGGATCATACAGCGTCAGCAGCGCGACCTCGGACGGAAGACCGCGGCGCCAGTTGTCAACGTAGTCGCCGACGACCTTCACCCCGGCGCGACCGACCGGCGCCACGTAGCCGGACAGGATGTTGAAATGTCCGTTGAACCGGGAATCGAGGTGCAGATGTGCTTTCGGCGGCATCACCACCTGCTTCCGGCCATGGGCGGACAGACCGGCTTCGATGATGCCAAGCAGTTCATCCGGTTCGGGGCTGAGTGCCTCCACCTGGGCGCGGTCGAGGAAACGGAGGTGGATATCGGGCATTGGCGGACCCGCGGGTTGCGGTGCGGATGGAGACACGGATCCGCCAGGGCGGGCAACCGAGCCGTTGCCGGGCCGGCATTGCCTCCGCCGCGCAGAGATGGTCCGATCCGGCATATGGACCCGATCACCGCCGAGTTGTTCCGCAATGCCATCGCCGCGATCGGCGACGAGATGGTGCTGACCATCTACCGCACTGCCTATTCCGGGGTGCTGAAGAACATCATGGACTACAGCGCCGCGCTGTGCGACGCACAGGGGCGGCTGGTGGCGCAGGGGCTGAGCCTGCCCGGGCATCTGTGCAGCATCCCGGTGGCGTTGCAGGCGGTGCTGGCGCGTTATGGGGAGAACATCCTCGAAGGCGACATACTGGTTTCCAACGACCCGTATGAAGGCGGCATGCACCTGCCGGATATCTTCCTGTTCAGGCCGTTATTCGTGGACAACCGGGTCATCGCCTATGCGGCCACCATCTGCCATCACACCGATGTCGGCGGGCGAGTGCCCGGCTCCAATGCGTCCGACAGCACCGAAATCTACGCCGAGGGGCTGCGAATCCCGCCGCTGAAGCTGTATGAGCGCGGCCGGCCAAACGAGACGCTGCACCGGATCATCGAGAAGAACGTGCGGGTGCCGAACCGCGTGCTGGGCGATCTGCGGTCGCAGCTTGCGGCATGCGAGATCGCCGCGCGCGGCATGGCCGACGTGGTGGCGCAATACGGCGCTGATGGCGTTCGCGCCCTGATGGTCGAGACGATGGATTACAGCGAGCGGCTGACACGTCATTGCCTGACCGAGCTGGCGGACGGTGAGGCGACGTTCACCGATTGGATCGACGACGATCAGATCGATATCGGGCAACCGATCCGACTGGTTTGCACCGTGCGCAAGCAGGGCGATCGGATGATTTTCGACTGGACCGGAAGTGCGCCGCAGGTGAAAGGGGCGATCAACAACACCTGGAGCTACACGGCGGCGGCCAGCTTCACGGCGGCGAAGTCCGTGCTGTCCATCAACATGCCCAATAACGACGGTGTGTTCCGCCCGATCAGCGTTATCGCGCCGCCCGGCACCATCATGAACGCGTTGCCGCCGGCCGCTTGCGCCGCGCGTGGGCTGACCGGGTTCCGGCGCGTGCGATTGCGCGTTCGGGGCGCTGGCGCAGCTCTATCCCGACCGTGTCTTCGCGGCGGGGGATGGGGGGAATACCGGGGTTACTATCGGCGGATACGACCGGGAACGGCGGCCATTCATCTATGTCGATTTCCTCTCCGGCGGGTGGGGCGGGCGGCCCTGGGCGGATGGGCTGGAAGGCAACACCACCATGTTCGCCAACATGGCGAGCTTCAGCATCGAAGTGGTGGAGGCGGAAAACCCACTGGAGGTGCTGGAGTTCGGCTATGTGCCGGATACCGGCGGGGCGGGGAAATTCCGCGGCGGCGTTTCGATGGCACGGACCTGGCGGATGCTGGCGGATGAAGCGATCCTGCAAGTGCGCGCCGACCGGCAGACACATCGGCCCTACGGTTTGCAGGGCGGACGGCCAGGATCGCCAGGCCGCAATGTACTGAACGTCGGCACGGCGACGGAACGGGCGCTGCATGCCAAGCTGACGATGACGTTCCGCAAGAACGAGACGTTTCGGCACGAGCTTCCCGGTTCGGGCGGCTGGGGCGATCCGCTCGACCGGGAGCTTGCGCTGGTGGCGCACGATCTGCGCGGTGGGCTGGTGACCAGGGAAGGCGCGGCACGCGATTATGGCGTGGTGGCAAGTGGCGACCCGCCGGTCATCGATGAGCGAGCCACGATCGAGCTGCGGGCGAGGCTGCGCGCGGATCGACGAGCGGACGTGTCGGCATGAGCGTCCGCATCGGGATCGATATCGGTGGCACGTTCACCGATCTGGTGGCGATCAACACGGACGGGCGGGTGCTGACGCGCAAATCCGCTTCGACCCCGCGTGATTACGGGCAGGGTATTGTCGACGGGCTGCGTGGTCTGCTCGCGGAGGTCGGCGGCGACGTAACCGATGTGCTGCACGGCACGACGATCGGGTCCAACACGATCCTGGAAGGACGCGGCGCCCGGACCGCGCTGATCACCACGCGCGGCTTTCGCGACGTGCTGGATATCCGCGACCTGCGCATGCCGCGCATTTACGATATCGGCTGGACCAAGCCGCCGGCGCTGGTGGAACGCCGGTTGCGCCTGGAGGTGACGGAGAAGATCCGGCCGGACGGGTCGGTCACGGTGCCGCTGGATGTGGCGAGTGTCGATGCCGCGATCGAGAGGCTGCGCCAGGACGAAGTCCAGAGCGTCGCGATCTGCCTGCTGCACAGCTACGCCAACCCGGCGCATGAGCGGATGGTGGCGGCGCGCGTGAGAGCGGCACTGCCTGATCTGGCGGTGTCGGTCAGCCATGAGATATTGCCGGAGATCAAGGAATATCCGCGCACCAGTACGACCGTGGTGAATGCGTACGTGCAGCCGGTGGTGCGGGCATATCTCACGGCGTTGTCGGCGCGGTTGCAGGCACTCGGACTGACGGCGCCGTTGCAGTTGATGCAATCGAATGGCGGGCTGGCGTCAGTCGAATTCGCCGATGCGCAACCAGTGCACATCATCGAAAGCGGCCCGGCGGCAGGCGTGGTCGGCGGGGCGGCGCTCGCGGCGCGACTGGGCGAAACGCGGCTGATCACGTTCGATATGGGCGGCACGACGGCGAAGGCGGGGCTGGTCGAGAATGCCGAGGTGCTGCGCACGGAGGCGCTGGAGGTCGGCGCCGGGGTGATGGCCGGGTCGCGGCTGCTGGTGGGCGCCGGCTACATGCTGAAGCTGCCGGCCATCGATCTGGCGGAGGTGGGAGCCGGCGGCGGGTCGATCTGCCGGCTGGACGCAGCCGGCGCGCCGAAGGTAGGACCGGAGAGCGCGGGTGCCGATCCCGGTCCCGTCTGTTACGGAACCGGCGGAACGGAACCGACCATTACCGATTGCAACCTGGTGCTGGGGTACCTCGATCCGGCTGGCCTGGTGGGTGGTTCGCTGCGCCTGGATGCCAAGGCGGCGCGGGCAGCGGTGGCGGAGCGGTTGGCCGCGCCAATGGGATGTTCGGTGGAGGAAGCGGCGGCCGGGATGCTGCGGCTGGCCTCCGCCTCCATGATGCGAGCGATCCGCGCGGTGTCGGTGGAGCGCGGGCGGGATGCGCGCCAGTTCACGCTGCTGGCGTTCGGCGGCAACGGGCCGCTGTTTGCTGCATCGATTGCCGCCGAGCTTGGCATGAGCCAGGTGATCGTGCCGCCGCTGCCGGGCGTGTTCAGCGCGTTCGGACTGCTGGTGGCGGACACTGGGCATCACGTGACACAAAGCCTGCGCCTGCGGGTCGATGCCGCCGATCCCGCCCATGTGCGCAGTGTGCTCGCAGCGCTGATCGCGTCCGGCGACGAACGGCTGGCGCGGGACGGTTTCGCCACCGCACAGCGCGTGTTTCGCCGCAGTGCGTTGGCGCGCTATGCCGGGCAGTCAAGCGAGATAGAGGTGGTGTTGCCGGACGTGCGATGGCGCTGAATTGCTGCAGGCGCTGCCGGAGTTGTTCGCGGCGGAGCATGAACGCACGTACGGTTTCCGTGCTCCAGCAGATGAGCCCGTGGAGCTGGTCGCGTTGTCGGTGATGGCACGCGGCTTGCCGTTGCGGCCGCGACTACCCGCATCGATCCCACCGGCGGTGCTGGATGTTCCGAGCAGCCGCCTTGTGTGGTTCGCGGAAGCCGGCTGGGCGGATATTCCCGTGCTGGACCGTGCGTCGCTATCGGCGGCTGGACGACACGGTCCGCTGATCGTGCAGGAATATGACGCGACATGCCTGGTGCCGCACGGAGCCGACGCATCGGTCGATGCGTTCGGGAATCTTCGGTTACGTTTGAGCGCGTGGTGATGTTGCAGTAGGGCGTGGATGGCCGGGACAAGCCCGGCCATGACGTGAGTGGCTTCGCCGGCCATGACGGGTGAGGATGGTATCAGACTACACCGAAATCGATCAGTTGGCGAACCGGCGCGCCCGATTTCAGGTGGGCGAACCCTTCGTTGATCTGGTTCAGCTTGATGCGGCCGGAGATCAGGTGGTCCAGCTTCAGCCGGCCCTGCTGCCAGAGCGCCAGCAGGCGCGGCATATCGACGCGGAACCGGTTGCCGCCCATCGAGGTGCCCTGGATCTTCCGGTCCCGCAGGAAATCGGCTGCATGCAACTCGATCTTGGTGCCGAAAGGGACCATGCCGATGATCGTGGCGGTGCCGCCTGGACGCAGCATGGCAAACGCCTGCTCGGCCGTGGTCTTGGTGCCGATCGCCTCGAATGAATAGGGCACGCCGCCGCCGGTCATGTCTTTCACTGCTTCCACCGGATCGACGTTGGAGGCGTTGATCGTGTCGGTCGCCCCCATCTGCCTGGCCAGTTCCAGCTTCGAGGCAACCGTGTCGATCGCGATGATCCGCTCCGCGCCAGCCAGCGCCGCGCCATTGACCGCGGAAAGGCCGATGCCACCACAACCGATCACCACGACGGTGCTGCCGGGTTCCACCCTCGCGGCGTGAAACACCGCCCCTACGCCGGTCATTACGCCACAGCCCACCAGAGCGGCGCGGTCCAGCGGAATGGCGCTGTCGATTTTCACCACCGCGTGTTCATGCACGAGCATATGGTCGGCGAACGCGGAGAGATTGAACGCCTGATTCAGCACGTCGCCTTTCCAGCGCAGGCGCCGCGCGGCGCCGGGCATCAGCTTGACCTCGGTGTTCTCGCACAGGTTCGGATGGCCGGTGACGCATTGCGGACATTCGCCGCAAAACACGGACAAACAGGTGATCACGTGATCGCCGGGCTTCACGTAGGTGACATCCTCGCCAACCTGTTCGACCACCGCCGCGGCTTCATGCCCCAGAACGCAGGGCAGCGGGAACGGGTACAGCCCTTCCATGAAATGCAGGTCGGAATGGCACAGCCCGGCAAACGCAGTGCGCAACAGCACCTCTCGCCGCTTCGGCTTCTCGATCTCCACCTGTTCGATCGCCAGCGGTGTGTTGGTCTCGTGCAGGACGGCGGCTTGCATCGGTTTCCTCCGTTGTTCCGGTCGGTGCTTGAGGCGAAGGCAGTTTGTCACTACTCTGCCCGTCCGTAAAACCGGGAGGTAACGCCATGGATGATCTGACCGCGACCGCCACGGTCCTGCGCGACCTGGACCGTCGCCGGCTGGTGCATCCGCTGCACCATCCCAAGGAGCATGAATCGGCGCACCTGTTCGTGGAAGGGCGCGGCGCGATGCTGCGTACCGCCGACGGCAAGGAATATATCGACGGGCTATCGGCGTTGTGGAATGTGAATGCCGGGCATGGGCGCAAGGAGCTGGCGCAGGCCGCGGCGGCCCAGATGGAAAAGCTGGCCTACGCATCGGCGTACGCCGGCTTTTCCAACGAGCCGGCCATCCGGCTGGCAGACCGCATCGTGGGGCTGGCGTACCCGCATTCCTCGGCGGTGTATTTCACCACCGGGGGCGCCGAATCAAACGAGAGCGCGTTCAAGACCGCCCGCTATTACTGGAAGCGCATGGGCAAGCCGGGAAAGGTGAAGATCATCTCGCGCTTCTTCGGCTACCATGGCGTCACGATGGCGGCGATGAGCGCCACGCAACTACCCGGCTACCAGAAGATGTTCGGGCCGCTGGTGCCGGAGTTTTTGCAGGTGCTGCCGCCCTATGCGTATCGCTGGCCCGGTAACGGAGACGCCGGGATCGAAGCGGCGGAAGCGGTGGAAAAGGCGATCCAGGAGCACGGCGCGGATACGATCGCGGCGGTGATCTGCGAGCCGGTGCAAGGCGCGGGCGGCGTGATCGTGCCGCCGCCGAGCTATTTCCCACGGCTGCGCGAGATCTGTGACAAGCACGACGTGCTGCTGATCGCCGATGAAGTGATCACCGGGTTCGGCCGCACCGGGCGGTGGTTCGCGCTGGGGCATTGGGGGGTGGAGCCGGATATCGTTTCATTTGCCAAGGGCGTGACCAGCGGTTACCTGCCGCTGGGCGGCATCATCCTGTCGCAGCGGGTGCACCGGGCACTGGAAGACGCGCCGATGGACGAACGCTATATGCACGCCGCGACCTATTCCGGGCATCCGACCTGCTGCGCGGTGGGGCTGGCGAACATCGAGGTGCTGGAGCGCGAGGGGCTGGTCGAGCGGGCCGCCGTGGTCGGACGCAAGCTGCTGGCCGGGCTGGAGACGCTGAACAGCTTCCCGGTGGTGGGCGATGTGCGCGGGCTTGGGATGATGTGCGCGGTGGAGCTGGTGGAAGATCGGGGCAGCCGCAAGCCGGCCCCCGGCCTGGGGGCGAAGGTCGTGGCGCAGGCGGCCCAACGAGGCTTGCTGATGCGCCAGCGCGGCAGCGGCACCATGGGCGGCATGACCACCGGCGACACGCTGATGCTGGCGCCTCCGCTCATGACGCCGGAAGCGACGATCGAACGGATCGTGCAGATACTCGGCGACTCGCTGGCAGCGGTGAGCTGAGGCGTAATACATGTTCGGCGACGGCGGGCCAAACCCGGCAGCAACGTATCAGCCGCGTTGACCCGCCGCGATCATTGCCTCTTGCCCCGAATGGATGCGTGCCATGAACGTGATGACCGAAACCGCCCATCGTACCACGGCATCAGACGTGGAGTGGAAGCTCCGCTGCGATCTGGCGGCGCTGTATCGGTTGGTGGCGCATCATCGCTGGACCGATTTCATCTACACCCATATCAGCGTCCGCCTGCCCGGCCCCGAACACCATTTCCTGCTCAATCCGTACGGGGTGAACTTCCAGCACATCCGCGCCTCCGAACTGGTGAAGATCGACACCGACGGCCAGGTCATTCAGCACGATGCACAAAGCCGGCGCGTGAACGCTGCCGGGTTCACCATCCACTCCGCCGTGCACATGGCGCGGCCGGACCTGACCTGCGTGGTGCACACGCACACTGCAGCAGGGATTGCGGTCTCCGCGCAGAAGCACGGGCTGCTGCCGATCAGCCAGCACGCACTGAAGTTCCATGGCCGGCTGGGGTATCATGGCTACGAAGGGATCGCCCTCGACCTCGATGAACGCGACCGGCTGGTGGCCGATCTGGGGCCGCACAAAGCGATGATCCTGCGCAATCATGGTCTGCTGGTCGGCGGCACCTCCATCCCCGAGGCGTTCCACATGATCTACATGCTGGAGCGCGCCTGCCAGGCGCAGGTGGCGGCGCTGGCCGGCGGGCGCGGAGCTGGTGTTCCCGCCGGAGGACGTGTGCCGCCACACGTCCGAGCAGTTCCACGCGCAGGAGAACGACGATCATTACACGATGATGTGGGACGCGGCGTTGCAACTGCTTGAAAACGACACCCCCGATTATCGCAGCTAGCACCATGCCCCGCGAGATCCGCGCCTCGGTCTGCCCGCACGACTGCCCCTCCACCTGCGCGCTGGAAGTGGAGGTACTGGACGGCGCGCGTATCGGGGCGGTGCACGGTGCAGCCGACAACAGCTACACGGCCGGCGTGATCTGCGCGAAGGTCGCGCGTTATGCAGAACGGATCCATCATCCGGATCGGCTGACGCGGCCGCTTCTGCGGACTGGCCCGAAAGGCTCCGGCCAGTTCCGCGAGATCGGCTGGGACGAGGCGCTGGACCGCACCGTGGCGGCGATGGTGGACGCGACGGCGCGGCACGGGGCGGAAGCGGTGTGGCCGTTCTATTACGCCGGCACGATGGGGCTGGTGCAGCGCGACGGCATCAACCGGCTGCGCCACGCAATGCGCTATTCGCGCCAGAAACTGACCATCTGCACCTCGATTTGCGAGGCTGGATGGTTTGCCGGCGTGGGCGGCTATCGCGGGCCGGACACGCGCGAAATGGCGAAGTCCGACCTGATCGTCGTGTGGGGCGGCAATCCGGTCGCCACGCAGGTCAATGTCATGACCCATGTCAGCCGCGCGCGGAAGGAGCGCGGGGCGAAGCTGGTGGTGGTGGACCCGTACCGCGGCGGCACTGCCGCGGTCGCCGACATGCATCTGATGCTGCGGCCCGGGCACCGACGGGGCACTCGCTTGCGCGGTGATGCATGTGGCGTTCCGCGATGGCTGGGCGGACCGCGACTACATGGCCCGCTACACCGATTGTCCGGCGGAGCTGGAGGCGCACCTGGCCAGCCGCGGGCCGGACTGGGCAGCGGCGATCACCGGACTGACGGTGGAGCAGATTGAAGCATTCGCGCGGCTGTACGGATCGACCCAACGCAGCTTCATCCGCACCGGCTACGGCTTCGCCCGCTCGCGGAACGGTGCGGCGAACATGCATGCAGTGTCGTGCCTGCCGAGCGTGACCGGCGCGTGGCAATACGAGGGCGGCGGCGCGCTGTGGAGCCATCGCGGCATCTACCACTGGGACAAGACACTGATCGAGGGGCTGGACGTGCGCGACCTGTCGGTGCGCGCGATGGACATGAGCCGCATCGGCAGCGTGCTGACCGGGGACCGGCGGGAACTGGGCGATGGCCCGCCGGTGCAGGTGCTGTTCATCCAGAACCAGAACCCGCTGACCGTGTGCCCGGACAGCAACCGCGTGCGGCGTGGTTTCGGCCGTGACGACCTGTTCGTGTGCGTGCACGAGCAGTTCATGACCGAGACGGCGCGCTGGGCCGATATCGTACTGCCGGCAACCATGTTCATGGAGCACGACGACCTGTACCAGGCTGGCGGACACACGCATATCCAGATCGGGCCCAAGCTGATCGATCCCCCCGGCGAATGCCGATCCAACCACGAGGTGCTCAATGCACTGGCGGCGCGGCTGGGCGCGGAGCATCCGGGATTCCGCATGAGCGCGTGGGAAATGATCGATGCGACGCTGCGCGCTTCAGGTTGGCCGGACGCGGCAACGCTGCTGCGGAACCGCTGGCACGACGCGACACCGTCCTTCGCGGACTCGCATTTCCTCGACGGGTTTCCACATCCGGACGGGCGGTTCCGGTTCGCGCCGGACTGGGCGCGGATCGGCCCGGATCATGCGCGGATGCCGCGTCTGCCCGACCATTTCGCCATCATCGACGAGGTCAGCGCGGCACATCCGTTCCGCATGGTGACCGCGCCGGCGCGGCAGTTTCTCAACACCAGCTTCACCGAAACGCCCGGTTCGCGGCGCCGCGAAGGGCGACCGACGGTGCTGCTCCATCCGGACGACGCGGTGCGCCTGGGCGTGGTCGAAGGCGGGCGCGTACGGCTCGGGAATGCACGCGGCGAGGTGGTGGTGCATGCGAAGCTGTTCGACGGCGTGCAGCCGGGCGTATTGGTGGTGGAGAGTGTCTGGCCGAGCGAATATTATGAAGGCGGGATCGGGATCAATGCGCTGACCAGCGATGATCCCGCGCCGCCGATGGGTGGGGCGGTATTTCACGATACGGCGGTATGGGCGAAAGCGGCGGTTGCCGTGATGCCATTGGCTGCGGAGTAGCAGCAGTGTCACCTCTCCCGCTTGCGGGAGAGGTCGGCGTGCGAAGCGCGCCGGGTGAGGGCCGGCCGCATGACTGCCACAAATATGGTATGCATCGGGTCGCCAGATTGTCGCGCCGGCACCTGCACGCTGCGCGCACGGAATCCTGCCTCGCGCAACGATTGCAAGAAGACCGGGCACAGATCCGCAGACCACACCGCCAGCATGCCGCTCGGACGCAGTGCGCGTCTGATAGACCGCAGTCCGTCCGGTGCGAACAGCGCCCCGTTGCCAAGGCGCACCGGCGCCTGCGGGCCGTTGTCGATATCGAGCAGGATGGCATCGAATCTCACCCTGGTTTCGAGCAACACGTCATTAACATCACCCACCTGCACATCGACCCGTTTATCCAACAGCGGAAATCCCGCAGCCCCTCCCAGCGAGGCACGATTCCACGCCACCACTTCGGGCACCAACTCGACGACCTGCACCTGGGCTGCAAGCGGCAATACGTCTAGCGCGGCACGCAGCGTGTAACCCATTCCCAGGCCGCCGATCAGCACGCGGGCGTCGACGCGCTGGCGCAACCGCCGGCAGGCGAGCCGCGCCATAGCTTCCTCCGATCCATGCGCCCGGGTAGCCATCAGCTCGTGCCCGTTCATGCGCAGTTCGAACGCGCCGCACTGCTCGCGCAGGATCAGCACATCGCCATCGGCGGTCGTTGCCGTTCCGATCTGCGTCCAGGCTGACATTCCCTGGGATAGCTCAGGTATGGGAATCGAGCGGACCTCTGACAGACGCGCGCTGAACATTTGCGCGTCCATTCACTGCCACGGCGTCGGCCGCCGCTGCGATAGCGGCGATCACCGTATCCGGTGCAGTGTAGTGGATCATGTGGCCGATGCCGTCTGCTTCATGCATGGAACTGTTCGGCAGTTCCGCGTGCAGCCGACGCGACTGCAGGCTGATATCCACGATCCGGTCGCCATTGCCCGCCATGATCACAACAGGCATTTCAAGCTCATGATGGCGGTCCAAAAAACTCGCCGCTGCCGGGACCATCAGCGCGGTATCGGCAGCGCTGGCTCTGATCTGGGATGGACGCAGGGATAGCGAAAGTGGAAAACGCCTCCTGAACCGCGAAGACACCGGTGCCGGCGCGAACAATTTCCGACTTACTTGCCTGCTGAGCAGCCAGCCGAGAGCCGGTGAGATCGTGTAGCGGATCACATCGCCCAGGATCGGAATTGCCGGCCCGCTCAGTACCGCAACGTCGGTGCGGACAGTGGGGAAATAATATCCCGACAGCAGCACCAGAGCCGCTGTGTCCAGTGGGTAATCCAACGCCAAGGCAAGCGCGACCAGCGTCCCCCAGGAGTGTCCGACAACCACCGGCTTTTGAATATCCAGTTTCAGCAGTGCCTTGTGGATCAATGCCGCTTGTGCGGACGCAGTCCAGATCCTGCTGCGTGGCCGTTCGCTGTAACCGAAGCCAGGTCGGTCAAAGGCGATGACCCGGTGATCGGTGGCCAGCCGATCCAGCACCCCGCTGATGAGCCAATCCTGGGCGAAAGTGCCATTCCCATGCAGCAGAACGATGGGACGGCCATTGCCGCGGTCGATGTAGTGCAGCCTGACTCCATCGACTTCGACGAATTTGCCGGCGGGCGGATCCTTGCGTTCCGCGCGGCGTGCGAACAAGCCATTGGCCAGCGCCACTATGCCGACTGTGGCCGCCGCCGAAAGGAGCACGAGTTCGGTCCTCGTGCTCCCCAGTTTGCTTCTCGATTTAGTCATGGTCGCGATCAGACCGATCAACGATCCCGATACAGCGCGTGCTCGCGCGCCACATCGGCGGACGTGAACGGTGGCGATGTTTCGTCGAATTTACTCCACCCGCTGTCCCGGTAGGCTTTCTCGCGCTTTGTCGGATCGATGCGAGCGTGGCGCTGCATGATGGCCTCGGCCGTTGTGACCAGCGCTTCGTCAACACGGGCCGTCACCAGCGCGCCCCCGCGTCGGACGGCTTCCGCGTAGAAGCTCGCATGCTCCTTGCTTACGCCTGCCGACGTCAGCGACCCTATCAGACCGCCCGTCGCGCCGCCGGCCACACCTCCGGCGACGGCTCCGACCGCCGTCGCAGCCAACCAACCGGCTGCGACCACCGGGCCAACGCCAGGGATGGCGAGCATCCCCAGACCCGCTAGCAAACCCACGCCGCCGCCAAGCACGGCGCCGGTCGAGGCGCCGGTTTCGGCCCCCACAGTGGCGCCATGGGCGGATTCGCCGGGTGCGACCTGCGTTTCGGATCTATGGGCCACCATGCTTATGTCGGCGTAGGGCACGTGGGCCGCTTCGAGATCGCGCACCGTATCCGTGGCGGCGTCGTAGCTGTCGTACACGCCGGTAATTGTTCTTTTGGTCATTGATATTATTTCCCTATAAAGAAGGAGTGTAGCTGATTGGCCGTATCGAGGCTGGATGAATTCTAGTTAGTCACGATATTGCCCTTGTAATCGACAGCGACATCCACAGTCTTGCCGTCTTTCATTGCTTGTCCGCGCCAAATCAAGTCGCTGTCTTTCGTCAACGGCGAAACCTGCGTGAAACCGTTGTTCTCGAGACGGTTCTGAGCCTGCCCCATCGTGAAGCTGTTCGCTCCGGCGACCGGGGCGGCCTGCGTGCCGTTGGTGGTGCTGGTGCTGGTGCTGGCCGGGGCGGGGGGAGTGGAAGCCACTGGACTCGTCGTCTGGGCAAGCACGGCGCCCGAACCAGTCATCATGGTAAGCACAAGACCGACCGCAAACATTCTGTTCATAGGGGTTCTTTCAAGCTTTGCTGCTGGGAACTAATACAGTTAAGCGGTCGGCCCTCGATTTCAGCGCACGTTTCGAGTAGCCTCTAGAATAAGTTGAAGCTAATCTGCCTCAGCCTCCAGCAACGCCGCGGCCAGTCGCTGCCGCGCGGCCCGTCCCGCTTCCAACTTGTGTGCATTCACGATCGCCAGCCGGAACCCGCCGGGCGGCATCGCGTGGTGCTCCGGCGCTCGATCCTCGTGAAACGTGATCTGTACGCTTGAAACATCCGGCATCGCACGCACGGCCGCGACCAGTTCCGCTGGTGGATGCCGATAGTGCGGTCCGTGCGGCCCAAACAGCACCACGCTGAATCCATCGGCGCGGCCCGCGTCCGCAAACACCCACTCGCCGGTCGAATACAACCGGATCAGCGCCTCCACCCAGCCTGTCCCATACAGGTCCGGCCATTGGTCCGCGAAGCGCAGATGCGCCTCGATGATGCGGCCGCCGATGGTTTCGAAATTTACCATTCCGGTATAGCCGGCGAGGTGCGTGCGCGCCCAGGTGCCGCACCAGGTTTCCACCTCCGGCATCGGGTCGGCATGAATGTGCCAGTAGTCGAACGTGCCGCCCTCGGTGGTGGCGCCGGTCGCATGGCGCCACCAGCGCGGCTCGCCGTTCACCAGCGCAGCGTCGGTGCTGACGTGGCGTCCGGTCAGCAGCGTGCACCAGAAATGACCCGGCGTGAGCGCGGCCTTGTAATCCGCCGCCGATTCGATCACCCGGCTGCCGGTGCCCATGCCGCGCAGATTCATGATCGGCTTGGAGAATACCGGGAATGCGCGCGGCATCACGCCATGCGGCGCGCCATCAAGCCCTTGCGAGAGGGCAACCGCGAGCTTGTCGTAAATCCAGCGATAGCCGGGGTACCATTCCCAGGAATCGGCGTCCTCGGTGGAGATGCGCACATCTTGGGGGCAGGCGATGCCCTCGAAATACTGCATGCGCCACGGGTCGGCCTCGCAGATCGGCATCGGCGTCAAACCGCCGGCAGCGGGCCAGGTCGCAGCCGCTGCGGCAGGGTTTCCAGGGCGTCGGCGGTGTCGAAGTCGCGCAGCACGGCATCGTCGGCCATTTCCACCTCGGCGACCTGTTCCAGATGCTTCCCGAGCAGGAAACGCGCGCCGCTGTCGCCGGTCACCTGGAGGATTTCGGGGAAGTAGCGGCGGTCCCACAGCATCGGGTTGCCCTGCTTGCCGCGAAACGTGGGCAGCACGATCGTGCGGCCTTCGTCGGGATCATAAGCGTCCAGCAACCGGTCGATCATCCGGCCGGTGACCAGCGGCATATCACCCAGGCAGACGATCGCCGCGGCGGCCTCGGGCGGCACCGCGGCGATCCCGGCCTTCAAGCTGGCCGACAGGCCCTCGGCATAGTCGGCGGCGTGCACGTAGCGCACCGGGCGGCCGCCGAGCGCGTGTTCGATCTCGCCCGCCTGGTGGCCGGTGACCACCAGGATCGGACGCGCCTTGCTGGACAGGATGTTGTCCACGACGCGGGCGATCATCGACTTGCCGGTGCGGTCGGCGATCAGCAGCTTGTTGTGCGGGGCCATGCGGCGGGACCGACCAGCCCCCAGGACCAGCGCGGCGATGGTCGGCGCACTGCGCGGCGCCGGACCGATGCGGGGGACGGCGGGGGCTTTTTCGCGCGGCAACGGGCGGGCGTCGGTTTCCTTCAGCAGGCCGCCGACACCAAGGCTCATGAAATCCGCCGGTCCCACCACCAGTCCGGCGAACATGCGTGGCAGGATGAAATCAATGCCGTTCAGCTTCGGACTGCGCGCGCAGCCGGGCAGCACCAGGGCGGCGTGCGCGCCGATGCGGCCGAGGCAGATCAGGTTGCCCGGATCCACCGGCATGCCGAAATGCAGAATCTCGCCGCCGGCACGCACGATGCCGGCCGGGCCGACGTCACGCCGATCAACCACGGCAGAGGCGCCGACCACCAGCAGCAGGTCGGCTCCCTGACGGATGAGGGATTCCAAAGCCTGTGCCACCGCATCTTCCTGGTGTGGCACACGCAGCGCGGGCAGCAACGTGCCGGTAAGCTGGGTGATGCGCGCCTCGGTGACGCTGATGGTCTTTTCGGTGGTGGTTTCCTTGAGGCCCGGCAACTCGGTGGCGACCAGGCCGACCTTGTAGGGGCGGAACGGGTGCAGACTCAGCGCGGAACCGTCCTGCCGGGCGATGGCTTCGGCGACCGAGAGCATCGCACCCGGCACGGCGAACGGAATAACCTTGATGGTGGCGACGAGGTCTTTTGCCGCCACCACCGCAAAGTCTGGCAGCGTGCCAAGGGTGAGCGATTCATCGACGGCGTTGAGGCGGTTCACCTTGGCGGCGTTCACCCGCAGCAGACCGGGCACGTCGGCCTTGAGATTGACCCGACCGGTGGCGGCGCGCGAGCGCGACAGCAGGGGTGCGACGAGCGGTTCGGCCAGCCGATCCGCGGCGATATCTTCCGGCACGTCACCCGGCTCCAGGCGGGCGACAATGATCTCGGAATGGCCGGCGGCGCGGAGTTGCAGCAACGCCGCGTCGTCGAGCACGGAACCCTTGCGGATCATGCGATCCCCGATCCGCTGCGAATGGGCGGCGATGGTTCCCTTTGCATCATCCAGCGGAATGGGGCCGAATTTCATGCCGCCTGCTTCTGCGGCACCGGTGCGCCACGACGGACGGCGACCAGTTCGGCAATGATCGAAAGCGCGATCTCGGGCGCGGTAACGGCTTCGATGTTCAGCCCGATGGGGCCGTGGATGCGGCTGAGGGCGGTGTCGGCGTGGCCAAGGTCGCGCAGGCGTTTCAGGCGCGCGGCGTGGGTCCGGCGCGAGCCGAGGGCGCCAAGATAGAACGCGGAGGATTTCAGCGCGCGGTCCAGTGCGGGATCGTCGAGCTTCGGGTCGTGGGTGAGCGTAATGACGGCGGTGCGGGAATCGGGCCTGAGATCATCGAGCGCCTCATCGGGCCAGTCGGTGCGGATGACGACATCGGGGAAGCGTTCGTCGGAAGCAAACGAGCGCCGCGGATCGACCACGGTGACGGCGAAACCGACATTGGTTGCAAACGGTGCGAGCGCCTGGGCGATGTGGACGGCACCCACCACGATAAGGCGCAGCGGCGGGTTGTGAGCCTGCAGGAACCAGTCGGCGCCGCCGATCTTCACGGTGCCGCTGCGGTCGTCGCGCAGCGCGGTTTCGGCGGCCTGGTTCAGGTCGGGCGGTTGGGTTGGGTCGGGAAGCAGAGTCTGGGCGCCGTCAGGCAGGCGGGTGGCGAGGACGACGGGGCGCTTGGCTTCCTTTGCGGCGGTAAGGGCGGCGAGGAGGGCGGGGGTCATCGGGCCCCTCCGGCCCTCACCCGGTTCGCTGCGCGAACCGACCTCTCCCGCTTGCGGGAGAGGTAAAGTTGTACGGAGGTGCTCATGCGAGTTTCTCGACGAAGACTTTGACCTTGCCGCCGCAGGCGAGGCCCACTTCCCAGGCGCGTTCGTTGGTGACGCCGAAATCGAGAAGCTGTGGAGCGCCGGTGGCGATGGTTTGCAGGGCGGCGTCGGCGACGGCGCCCTCGATGCAGCCGCCGGAGACCGAACCGGCCATCTTGCCCGATTTCGTGACCACCATCTGGCTGCCGGCGGGGCGGGGCGAACTACCCCAGGTCTCGGTGACGGTGGCAAGGGCGACTTGTTCGCCGGCGGCGCGCCATTGGGCGGCCTGGGTCAACACATCCTCGACTTCGATCATGACGGCGTCCTTTCCAACAGCGGCCGGCGCGGGGTCGGGCGGGAGAGAGTCTCCACCAAAGCACGCAGGCTGGCCAGATTATGCACCGGGCGAAATTCGTCCACATGCGGCAGCATGGCCCGGATGCCCTGTGATTTCGGTTCGAACCCTGACCAGCGCAACAGCGGATTGAGCCAGATGAGGCGGCGGCAGGAGCGGTGCAGCCGGTCCATGCTCTCGGCCAGGCCCCTGCCGCCGTCCCGATCCAGCCCGTCGGTGATCAGCAGCACGACCGCGCCCTGACCGAGCACGCGGCGCGCCCACACCTTGTTGAAGCAGGCCAACGCCTCGCCGATGCGCGTGCCGCCGGACCAGTCCGGCACGATGTGGGCGACGAGCTGAAAGGCGACTTCCGGATCGCGATGCCGAAGCTGGCGGGTGACGTTGGACAGTCTGGTGCCGAACAGAAACACCGAGACGCGGTCTCGATCATTGGTGACCGCGTGCAGGAAATGCAGCAGGAGCTGCGTGTAACGGCCCATCGAACCGGAGATGTCGCACAGCACGACCAGCGGCGGCGGGCGGGAGACACGCCGGCTGCGGGCGATCTGGGTGATCTCGCCGCCACTGCGCAGGCTGGCGCGGATGGTACGACGCAAGTCGGCGACCGGCCCAAGCGGGTCGGGCCGCACGCGGCGGGTGCGACGGAGATCGAGCGGCAAGGTCAGGCGGCGGATCTCGCGTTTCGCCTCGGCGATCTCGGCGGCGCTCATCGCCTCGAAATCCATCTGCTGTAGGCGTTCGCGGTCGCTGACGGTCAGGGCGACGTCCTGTTGCGGCGGCGGTTCGTCGGTACGCGGGGATTCGCGCGGCGGTGCCATGGCCTCGGCGACGCGGCGGGCAGCGGGCGGCGGGCGTTCGGGCTTCTTCTGCTTTTGCGCATCCAGCAGCGCCATGGCGGCAGCCTGCTCGGCCACGGCGGGATCACGCCAGAACAGGCTGAACGCCTGATCGAACACGTCCTGATGTTCGTGGCGGTGGATCATGGTGGTGCGCAGCGCGGTGCGCGCTTCGGTACGGTTGCCGATGTCAACGCGCGTGAGGGCTTGCTGGGCGGCGACGGTTTCAGCCGGACCGACCGGCAGGCCGGCGCGCCGCAGCAGACGGGCGAAGTGCATGACGTTGGCGGCGATCAGTCCGCCCGTCGCGGCGCTCATGGCGGCACCAGGTCTGCCAGCGGTTGCGCACGTCCGGCGAACCCGGGGTGCGCCACCAGCTTCCGCAGCAGCGTGCGATGATCGCGGATGAGCTTAACTGCCGCGCGCTTCAGCCAGGGTGACATGGAGCGAATCATGAACGGTGACGCGTAGGGCGACCGACAGATCGAGAGCCTGCTCAGGCAGCAGGGGCAGCAGGGGCAGCAGGGGCAGCGAGGGAACAGACCTGAGCGGTCTCCTGCTCCGGGTGCAATACCGATTGAAGGATCGGCGATGCTCCGCCTCGACGGACCAGTCATAGCGCGCGGCGCGTTCGTTGAGCACGTAGATGAGCCCGTCATCGAGACCTCTGACAAGCAACTGGCCCAAGGCGGATCCTCCGGAACGCTATCACCCCCATGATAGCAGTGTGGCGCCTCTCCGGCATGGGGTCGGACGGCGCGGCTGGACGGTGGGCGTATGAGCCAAGCCGTCGCACGTTGCAGCGCATCGCCACGATAGGCGGAAGGAGGAGGCGTTGCGCTCACCCCTTGAGCGAGGCCAGCATTTCCCGCCGCAGGATGGCATTGATGCGGGATTGATAACCCTTCCCTTGCGACTTGAGCCATTCCAGCACGTCGGCATCCACGCGCGCCGTGATCTGCCGTTTGACCGGTTTGTAGAAGCGGCCCCGAACGGCGTTCTTGAGCTGCTCATCGGTCATCGGCGGGATGTCGCTGTAGTCGATGTCGCTATCCGGCCGCGCGGCCAGGGCCTTGAGATTGGCGCGCTGCTTGTCGGTCAGAGGGGGCAGCGTTTCCAGCGTATAGCTAACCAGTTTCGTTTTCATAGCGTTGCCTTTCCTTTCGGTTGGCGCGTCGTGCCGAGATGATGCGGATGACTTCCACGATTTCGCCCTCCACATCTTCTTCGGCGGTCGTGTGGGCGACCATCAACAAGACAAGGCCAGTGCTCAGACCGAACGTCTGCCAGCGTTGTTCGCCGCCTTCGATGCGATCCTGATCCGACAGATGCAACGGGTCGAGGAACACCTGAGCAGCTTCTTCGAAGCCCACATCATGCTTCCGCTGATTGGCCTGATTTTTGTCTTCGTCCCACTCGAAGCGGGAGAATGTCATCGCAAGGATATAACTACAAATAAGTTGTTATACAACGCGACCCGGTCCTTCTTTTGGCTGCCGAGCCGGGTCAACGAGTCGGCCGGAGGCTGTCACGGAGCGCAATACAAGATGAGCGCCCGCGGTCGGCACCGAATGCTCGGAGAAGACCGGGGCCGCCGGTTTCTGACGCGGTGGGGAGACCCTACGCCGCCTCCACCTCTCGGGCCTCCCCGACCAGGCGCGCGGCCTCTGCCCCGCGTACCTTGGCGATATCGTCCTGATATTTCAGCAGCACCCCGAGCGTTTCATCGACAGCCTGTGGCTTCAGCTCGGTCTGGTTCAGGTACCGCAATGCGGTCGCCCAGTCGATCGTCTCGGCGACGCCGGGCAGCTTGAACAGATCCTCGTTGCGCAGGCGCTGCACGAAGGCCACGACCTGAGCCGCCAGCCGGTCCGGAACGTCCGGCGCCTTCACATGCAGAATGGCGCGTTCACGGGCAGCGTCGGGGTAATCGACCCAGTGATAGAGGCAACGGCGGCGGATCGCGTCGTGCACTTCGCGCGTGCGGTTGGAGGTCAGCACGACCACGGGGCGGATCAGCGGACGCACGGTGCCATACTCGGGCACGCTGATCTGGAAGTCGGCGAGCAACTCCAGCAGGAAGGCTTCGAATGGCTCGTCGGCGCGGTCGAGTTCGTCGATCAGCAGCACCGCCGGCGGCTGGTCGGGATCGATGGCGGAGAGCAGCGGGCGGGCCTGCAGGAACTCACGGGTGTAGATGTCGCGGGCGAGCTGGTCGCGGTCGGTCTGGCCGGCGGCTTCGGCAAGACGAATCGCCATGAGCTGACGGGCGTGGTCCCACTCGTAAGCCGCCGCGGCGAGGTCCATGCCGTCATAGCATTGCAGCCGGACCAGGCGGCGGCCGAGGCCGGCGGCGAGCACCTTGGCGATCTCGGTCTTGCCGGTGCCGGGCTCGCCTTCCAGGAACAGCGGCCGCTGCATGGAAAGCGCGAGATGCACCGTCGCGGCCAGTTCGCGGTCGGCGATATAGCCGTGCTCGGCGAGCAGGCGGGCGGTTTCAGGAACAGAACCGGGAAGCGAGGGCAAGGCCACCTTCGTAGGATGAATGTTAAGCGGGGAAAGGTGGACGTGTGTGCACCGCGCGCCCAGGTCAACCCATCAGCGCCGCCGTGCACGGAGCGATCAGAGCAAGGGTCCGACGATCAGGAAGAAAATGAGGATCCATAGGATGCCGCCGATCCACACCGCCAGCGGATAGCCCATGGGCTCGCGCGGCATCATTGCCCACAAGTTGACCGCGGGGCGGGGAACGGCGGCCGGGCTGACGGGAATGGCAGCAGCCGATGGGGCGGAGGGGAAGGCACGTTCGGGGCTCGGACCCATTTTCAGCGTCAGCTCCTTGGTCAAGTTGTCGAAGAAAGTGTCAGCCAGCGACTTGGAAGTAGAATCGATCAGCCGGGCGCCGAGCTGGGCGATCTTGCCGCCGACCTGGGCCTGGACTGCGTATTTCAAAATCGTGCTTGCAGCATCACCGTCCGTCAGGTGCACCGTGGCGCCACCCTTCGCGAATCCGGCGACGCCCCCCTGCCCTTCGCCGCTGATCGTATAACCGTTCGGCGCGTCGATATCCGAGAGATGCACCTTGCCGTTGAACCGGGCGGCGATCGGGCCAATGCGCACGGCCGCGGTGGCCAGCATGTCCTCCGGCGAAGTGGCTTCCAGCTTCTCACAACCTGGAATGCAGGTTTTCAACACTTCGGGATCATTCAGCGCATCCCACACCATCTTTCGTGGTGCCGGAATGCGCCGCTCGCCGGTCATGTCCATCAATCGGGGGTCCTGTTGCGCGCGGCGGACGTTACTTGCAGGGTCACTTGCATGCAACCAAGCGAGATCGCGGCTGGCGCCGGGCGGCTGCCCGAACTGATCTGGGCCGCACCGTTCCTTGGCGTGCTGGCCTCGATCGCTCTGCTACCGGCAGTTGCGCCGCGTTTCTGGCACCACCGGTTGGGATGGGTGGTGGCGTTCTGGAGCCTGGCACTGCTGCTGCCCGAAGCCGTGGTGCTCGGTCCGGCCCACGCGGCGGCCGGCGCATGGCACGCGATCCTGGTGGAATACCTGCCGTTCGTGACTTTGCTGCTGGTGCTGTTCACGACGGGCGGTGGCGTGCTGGTACGCGGCGGCGTGTCCGGCACGCCGGCGGGCAATACCGCGCTGCTGGCGATCGGCACGCTGCTGGCCGGGGTGATGGGCACGACGGGAGCGGCGATGGTGCTGATCCATCCGTTGCTGCGCGCCAACGCACACCGGCAGCGAAAGACACATCTGGCACTGATGTTCATCCTGCTGGTGGCGAATGCCGGGGGAGCACTGTCGCCACTGGGGGATCCGCCGCTCTATCTGGGTTATCTGCGGGGCGTGCCGTTCTTCTGGCCGCTCAGACACCTGGGCCTGCCGCTGGCGCTGGTGGTGGCGATGGTGCTGGCGGTCTTCTGGCCGCTGGATGCGGCACTGGCCCGGCGGGAGGGCCCACCGCCGCCACGCGAGCGATTGCATATCAGAGGATGGGGGAACGCGCTGGGGGTGCTGCTTGTGGGTACGACAGTGCTGGTGCTGGGCGGGATGGATTTCGGGGTGGTGAACATTGCCGGGCAGGAGATCGGGACAGGACGGCTGATCAGCATTGCTGTGTTCGTGGCGATAACCGTCGCCTCGGCATGGCTGACACCGCGATCCATTCATCGCGGGAACGATTTTTCCTGGCACCCGATGATCGAGGTGGCGCTGCTGTTCGTGGCGATCTTCATCACGATAGAGCCAGTGCTGCACCTGCTGGAAGCGGGGATGGAGGGGCCCTTCGCTCCCCTGCTGCGGCTGCTGACGGACGCCAACGGCGCGCCACTGCCGGCAGCATACTTCTGGGTGACCGGAGGGGTTTCGGCGTTCCTGGACAATGCGCCAAGCTATCTCGTGTTTTTCGAGATGGCGGGGATCCGGCCGGAGACGCTGAGTTCGATGCGCAGCCCAGAGCTGGAGGCAATATCGGCCGGCGCGGTGTTCTTCGGGGCGCTGACTTACATCGGCAATGCGCCGAACATGATGGTGCGCGCGATCGCCGCGCATCGCGGCGTGCGGATGCCGGGCTTCTTCGGGTTCATGATGCTGGCGGCAACAGTTCTCATACCGGTATTTGCGGCACTGACGGTGGTGTTTTTCCGACAGTGATGGATCAGGAGGCTTCATGTCGCCAATGCCGCTGACGGTTGGCTGGCACGACGTCGCGCTGCGTCTGGTGCTGACCTGCATTGCCGGTGCGCTGATCGGGCTCAATCGGGACGAACATGGCCGACCGGCCGGCCTGCGCACCACCATGCTGGTATGCTTGGCGGCCTCGGTCGCGATGATTCAGGCCAACGTACTGCTGCCGACGGTTGGGAAGGCGAGCAATTCGTTCGTCGTCCTCGATCTGATGCGCCTGCCGCTCGGCATTCTGACCGGGATGGGGTTTATCGGTGGCGGCGCGATCCTGCGGCGCTCTGACCTCGTGCTCGGCGTGACGACGGCGGCGACCTTGTGGACCGTCACCGTCATCGGCCTGTGCTTCGGCGGCGGCCAACTCGCGCTGGGAGCCGCGGCGACCGCCATCGGTCTGGTCATCTTGTGGGTCCTGAAGCTGGCAGAACGTTACATCCGCCAGGACCGGCGAGGCATCCTGGTGCTGGAAAACGAAGCAGACGGACCGGTAGCGGCGGAACTGGTCAGCCGATTGAAGGCAGCCGGTATCCGGGTCGTCGATCAATCGATCACCTACTCCGATCAGGCACGACGCAGCGAGATCCAGTACGGTCTGCGCTGGCGCGGCACCCGGGAGGAGACGAGCCCACCGCCATTCCTTGGTGATTTCGCGACGCGACCGGGGGTGCGGAGATTGCAGTGGAAACCGCAGGGAGGCGCGTGACGCGTCCGGCGCAATTCGCCGGCCGCACTGGTCCGCCGGCGCGGCGCTCGATGACGGAGCGGAACACTCGATCCGTGGACGCGCAGCGATGACCTACCTCGCCAGGGTTTGCCTTCCTGATGTTTCTCTTCGCTAAGACGTGCGCGCGCGCCTGGCTTGATAACAGGGGCTGCAACCCAATGTCACCAGCAGTGATCCGGGCCCCTCTGGCGAGACGGGATGTGCTGCTGCCATCCTGCCTCGTGATGTCGGATCGCCGTGTCCCGCGTTGGTTCGCGTTCGGGTGCGGTTGATCCGGGGAGCCGGTGACCTCCATCCCGCTGCACGATCCTGCCGAGGCACTCACGGTGCTATCAGGAAGGAGCGGAAAATGTCTGGCCGGAACCCCGGTCGCGATATAGCGGCGCACGATCCCGACAAAGCGAGGCGTGACCGGGAGCGGCGGATCGAGTTTCTGCTGCGGCGTTTGCCATTGCGGCTGCAACCGACCGTGCGAAGGCTGCGCCATCCGTCGGCGCGCTGGCTGCGTCTCTGTGCCGGCGTGTTGCTGATCCTGGGAGGCCTGTTCAGCATCCTGCCGGTACTTGGGCTGTGGATGCTGCCGCTTGGTCTGCTGTTGCTGGCGGAGGATGTGAAACCAGTGCGGCGGGTTACCGATCGTATGCTGATCTGGATCGAGCGTCGCCGGCCGCACTGGGTTGGACTTCCGCGCGCCGCCAGCCGCCAGCCGGGTGCGTCGGAGAGCGAAACACCGTGAGGCGGGTTTAGAGCGTGATCGCTTGAGGTGGGACCCTCGGAAAGCGTGAATCACGCTCTCAAACGAAGAATCCTAAAGCATGATCGCTGCTTCCTGAGGCAATCATGCCTTAGGCATCGGGTTTAGTCATGGTGGGCTGGGTCACAAACCCGGACGTCTGGGCGAGCTTTGTTACGCTGTCCGTGCTCGAAGTTGTTCTGGGCATTGATAACCTGGTGTTTGTCGCCCTGCTGGCCGGCCGGCTACCGCCGGGGCAGCGGGCCGCGGCGCGCCGGCTCGGCCTGGCCCTGGCGCTTGGGACACGGCTCGCGTTGCTGGGGTCCATTTTCTGGCTGGTTCACCTGACCACCCCCCTGTTCATGCTGGCCGGGCATGCGTTCTCGTGGCGTGACCTGATCCTGATCAGCGGCGGCGGCTTCCTGCTGTACAAAGGCACGCGAGAAATTCATCTGCGGGTGGACCACGGGAATGACGCGCCGCGGGTGGGTCACGCGGCGCCGGGGTTCGGCGGCACGGTCATGCAGATCATGCTGCTGGATGTGGTCTTCTCGCTTGACAGCGTGATCACGGCAGTGGGCATCGCCCAGGAAATCTGGGTGATGGTTGCAGCGATCGTCGTCGCGATGGCCCTGATGCTGGCGGCTTCAGGTCCGTTGGCTGGTTTTATCGAGCGCCATGCCTCGGTGAAAATGCTGGCATTGTCGTTTCTGCTGCTGATTGGCATGGTGCTGGCCGCAGACGGGCTCGGACTGCACGTGCCGCGGGGCTATATATATGCAGCGATGGGCTTCTCGGTCCTGGTGGAGAGCCTGAATCTACTGGCGGCACGGCGGCGCCGGAGCGGGAGGAGTGACCTGCACCCGAACCGGCCGGCCGGCCGGACACGCGACCGCCACCGCAGCATGGGCTGAACCCGCATCGTCTTTGTGTGGAGGTCTGATAATGAGGCACGAATTCCTGGGTGATCGCAGAGTCGCATTGGAGGAGGAGTTCTTCGCCAAGCAGAATCAACTGCTGCTCCGGCGCCTGCAGGAAAATCGGCAAGCCAGATCGCAAAAGGACGCCTTGTCCGCGGCTTCCGGCATTACCGACGACAGCGTGCTTGAACAGCTTGCGGCCCTTGGCATCAGCAGCGACACACTGGCCGCGCTGTCCCTGGTCCCGCTGGTGGCGGTGGCGTGGGCGGATGGCAGCATCGATGACAAGGAACGCGAAGTGGCGTTCTCCCGGGCGGCGGAGCAGGGTCTGGGGAAGCAAGACGTGGCGTATCAGATGTTCGAACATTGGCTGGCGGATCGGCCGCCCCCCGGATTGCTTGCCGCCTGGAAATCCTACATCGGCGCATTGTCACCCACGCTGAGCGACGAAGCCCGGCGCGCGCTCAAGCGGGAACTCCTGGATCGTACCCGCGCCGTTGCTGGCGCGGCAGGAGGCTTCCTGGGCATCGGCCGGAAAATCTCCCCGGCGGAGGAACATGTGCTGACCGAGCTGGACGCGGCGATTCCGGACTGATGCTTCGCCGGCACGATGAGAGCCCGCCAACGATGCCGCCAGGCGGTAACCACGTGTGCCGCCTGCCGTGACCGCTGACCCGACCCGGAGCCGCGCGGAATGACATACCTGCTCGCCGCCGACCTGCCCACCACCCCGGCCGGAGAGCGGTTCCGGGCGCTGCTGTCACGCCCCGGTATCCTGCAATTGCCGGGTGCGCAGAACGGCATGGCGGCGTTGCAGGCGAAAGCGGCCGGGTTCGAGGCACTCTATCTATCCGGCGCCGCGATGACCGCGCAAATGGGATTGCCTGACCTGGGGGTGATCACGGTCGACGAAGTGTGCTTCTTCATCCGTCAGGTCACACGGGCCGCGGCGCTGCCGGTGCTGGTGGATGGCGACACTGGTTATGGCGAGGCGCTGAACGTCATGCACATGGTGCGCTGCTTCGAGGATGCGGGCGCCGCTGCCGTGCATATCGAGGACCAGTTGCTGCCGAAGAAGTGCGGTCACCTGAACGACAAGAAGCTGGCCGATGCGCAGGAGATGGCCGCGAAGGTCGCGGCGGCGGCGCGGGCGCGGCGGCACCTGTTCATCATCGCCCGCACCGATGCCGCGGCCAGCGAGGGGATCGATGGCGCCGTGGCCCGGGCGAAGCTGTATCTCGAGGCCGGGGCCGACGCGATCTTTCCGGAGGCGCTGACCACCGCCGAGATGTTTCGCGACTTCGCCCGGCGCGTGCAGGCACCATTGCTGGCGAACATGACCGAGTTCGGCCGCACCCCGTTCTTCACCGCCGCCGAGTTCGCGGCGATGGGGTACAAGATGGTGATCTGGCCGGTAAGTTCGCTGCGCGTCGCCAACAAGGCGCAGGCGGAGCTGTATGCGGCGATCCGTCGCGACGGCGGCACGCAGAACATGCTCGATCGAATGCAGACACGGGCAGAGCTGTACGAGACGATCGGTTATCACGAGTATGAGGCACTGGACGCGTCGCTCGTGCGTACAGTCGTGCCGCACGGAATGCCGCAGCGTGACGGCGACGCATAAGCGGCCGGTCTATATCGGCAGCGAGGTCTATCGCAATTCCAGTTACGGGCCGAAGCACCCGCTGGCGATCCCGCGCGTGTCCACCTGCACGGATCTGTGCCGGGCGATGGGGTGGCTGTCAAACGACGCGTACCATGAAGCGCCGTTGGCGGCCGATGCGGAGTTGATGCGGTTTCACTCGCCGGACTATGTTGATGCGCTGAAACGGGCCGAAGCGAACCAGCATGTTTCGGAGACGGAGCGGCGACGGTTTCGCATCGGTGCCGATGGCAATCCGGTGTACCGTGAAATGTTTCGTCGGCCGGCCATCTCCGCCGGCGGTGTCATGCTGGCGGCGCGGCTGACCGCGGCGGGAGGACACGCGCATTGTCCCGGCGGAGGGACGCATCATGGCCGGCCGGATCGAGCATCCGGGTTCTGCTTCCTCAATGATCCGGTGCTGGGACTGCTGACCTGGCTGGAGCAAGGGGTCAGCAACATCGTTTATCTGGATATCGACGCGCACCATGGCGACGGCGTGCAGGACGCATTCCATGACGACGACCGGGTGTTCACGATCAGCATCCACGAAACCGGGCGCTGGCCATTCACCGGCGCGGCGGATGACCGGGCGGGCGGTGCGGCGCGCAACTTCCCGGTTCCGGCAGGCTTCAACGACAGCGAATTTGCATTTCTGATGCAGCATGCGGTGGTGCCGCTGATCCGCGGTCGGCGGCCGGAGGCGATCATGCTGCAGGCCGGGGCCGATGCGCTGGAGGAAGACCCGCTGTCGCGACTGGCGCTGTCGAACAACGCGTATTTCGCCATGGTGGAGGCATTGATGCCGCTGGCGCCGCGGATGGTCGTGCTGGGCGGCGGGGGTTACAATCCCTGGTCGGTGGGACGCTGCTGGGCCGGCGTGTGGGCGTCGCTCAATGCCCTGCCGATTCCGGCCAGACTGCCGGCGGCGGCGGAAACCGTGCTACGCGGACTGACCTATGATAGGGCGGCCGGCCGGCACCCGCCGGAACACTGGTTCACCACGGTGCGGGACCCGCCCAGGCCCGGCCCGGTGCGAGACGAGGTTTGCCGGCTGGCTGATATTGTATTGAGGGAAAGCGTGTCCGCATGAAGCGTCGTGCCCTGATTGTGTTGCTGATGGCCGCTCCGGCCTTCGTCGCCCTGGCCCAGTCGGACGAGCCGACCAAACCGCAGCCGGAACTGCCGAAGCAGCCGGTCGTGATCGTGACCCGGGCGGGTCAGCGACACAGCTTCAACGTGGAGATGGCGAGCAGGCCGGACCAGCAGATCACCGGTCTTATGTTCCGCACGAGCGTGGCGCCCGACGGCGGCATGCTGTTCGATTGGGGCAGTCCGCGCCAGTCGGAGATGTGGATGAAGAATACGCTGGTGCCGCTGGACATGGTGTTCATCGCCGCCGACGGCACTATCAATTCGATCGCGGAGAACACGGTGCCGCAGAGCCTGCGGGTCATCCCCAGCCACGGTCCGGTGCTGGCGACACTGGAGCTGGCCGGGGGAACCACGGCGCGGCTGGGCATCACCGTGGGCGATAAGGTACTGGCGCCGATGTTCCACGACGCGGGCTGATGTGGTAGGGCGCTGGCCCAACGGGGCGTGGCGCAGCTTGGTCAGCGCGCGTGTTTTGGGTACACGAGGCCGCCGGTTCGAATCCGGCCGCCCCGACCATGATTCGGAAGGACTGCATCGATGCGCGCGCGGATCTATCAGCCGGCCAAGACGGCCATGCAGTCGGGACGCGCCGGCATCGACCAATGGGTGTTGGAGTTCGAACCTGCATCGCCCCGGCGACCGGACCCGCTGATGGGGTGGATCGGCAGCGCCGATACGCAGACGCAAGTCCGGCTGACGTTCGAGACGCGCGAGGAAGCGGTCGCGTATGCGGAGAAGAACGCCATCGAATTCGAGCAGGAACTGCCGCAGGTCCGGCGTGTGAAGCCGAAGGTCTATGCCGATAATTTCCGCTATGGCCGGCGGGAGATGTGGACGCATTAGCGGCGGTGATGCCGCGGGGCATGCGTGAGCGCCCTTAGCTCAGTTGGATAGAGCAACAGCCTTCTAAGCTGTGGGTCGCTGGTTCGAGTCCAGCAGGGCGCGCCATGCCACAGCAGATGGGGGTCCAATGGGGGTCCAGAACCGGGGTAGGGGTGATCTTTTGGCGAATTGCGGATGACGATCAACCTTGGGGAACGGCTTATCCTGGACGAAGCATTCCAGAACAATGCCGGCCTCCACTGCTGGCGCAACTTGCGCCGGCAGTCTTCCAGATGGTCGAAAGGCTGGTCCCCAGCACTCAATCGAGAGGCCGTAGAACGCGTGAGGCAAGCCATCCTGGAGGCCGTCCTCAATCTCGGCGAGCACACGTCTATCGTCATCATGGCGGATGCGCCGGACAGGACGCCCGGCCGCAAGTGATCCTGGCGCTCAGCATCGTCGCCTCGACCCTGTTCTTCGCCGGCAATTCGTGTGGCACCTGCGTCACTGAACGGGTGACACGGGCGTCTCAATCGCCGCCCGGTTCCTGCCATATTGACGCCTCACGCGAACTGCTGCCGCGACCGGTGCTGCCAGAGCCGTGCCGGGCGCCGCTCCGGCGGGTGCACGAATGCCAGCGCCGGATAGGGCAAGAGCGGGAAATAGCTTACGCGCAGGCGCACGCGGCGGCGGCGGAAGCCGAAGTACGAGTATGCGAAAGAGAGCAAAAGTGACGGATTGGAACGACTTCGCCCGACGGCTGCAATTCGGGGTTCAGTCTGATGAGCGGGAGGCTAATGCGGAGTACAGCGACGACGAGGTGCGACGGGCAATCGTCCACTCACGCCAGGATATCGTTCTCCTTGTCGCACACCTATCTTCGCTCAACCGGCAGATCGAGACCATCAAGATTGCTGTGATCGTGCTTCTTATGATTGCGATCGCTGCCGGGGCTGCGGTCCTGTGGGATTACCTCCCGGTAATCATGCACTTCGCCAACGCGTCGACCCGGTAGCGGACGAGCGTTCTATCGAGCATGCCAGACCGGCAAGCGAACGGAAATGGCCGCCTGCCGTATATCGGTCGTTACAGAGGAGTCCAAACCATGCCGCCTTGGCAACCGACGGAAGAAGAGTTTCGCGATCGGCTGCTACTCGCGATCATTGAGGCCGAGCCAAACGACGCGCCGTTTCCGATCATTGACGTTTTGGCGGCCGTCGCGAGACGTCCAGAGTTCGCAGGTACGCCACGGCGGCTGCGAGCGGCCACTGAGCGCCTTGCGTCCGACGGGTGGATGACACTGGTGCCGAACTTGCCGCAGGCCGGCGGAAAGCTGGAGGTCCAACTCACGCCGGAAGGCAGAGCTCAGAGAACCGCTGTTCAGCGCAAGTGGAACGTCGATTTGAGTTTCCGATCGAAGGATGATCGTTAAAACGGTCGTGTCGTCCCCTTGCCGACCTGGAAACAGCCCAGCCGGCCCGATCGGCATAGCCGTCGTACCTGGTCGGCGCTGCATGCCCAGCGTTCGGCGAGCATTTCGGGAGTGAATGGAGCGGGTGGCAGATCGGCCATTGGCTTACCTTCGGGTCGTTTTTGGCCGCCGCGGCCGGCCTTCCGTCGCGAGTTCCTGAGCAAGGGATTCCACCGCCATTCGCATATTCTTGGACGCTGACCCGCCATCGAAAGCCGCGTCAAGTGCCTCCCGGTCCCAGCGGGGGGACCGGCTGCCAAGCTGATAGGATGGCGCGGGGATGCGCCCCTGTTTCACTAGGCGGGAAAGCGCGTCAGGCCGCACCGAAAGGTAGCGGGGAGGCGGCGTCTGCATCGAGCCAACGGGACTCAGCCATCGATTTGCCTCCTTTGCTCCGCCGGCCAGATAGTGCGCCGCAGCGGCGGATTGCCGTTCACCGCCCGCGACCGTCAACCTTGTCATGATTTTCGCTGCTCTGGTGATCGCGCGCACTGTCAGGCTCAGGCCGCCTGCCTGGTCTCGGTCGCCATCTGCTTCCCGAGCAACCAAAGGGCATTCTCGATCGTGCCGATCTTGGTGTCGTGGTCGAGATCGAGCATGCGACGCACTTCGCCTTCCTGCTTTCCGAGTTTCGCAGCAAGAGTTACCTTGTTGAAACCCTGTTCCAGCATTGCCTGATAGAGCGCGAGCTTGGCAGATTGGAGCATCGGCACGACCACAACTCGCCGCCCGCGCCCCGGTGACGGTTCGGGAATGGCACGCTTGAGCTTCGCCAGGCCGCCCAACGCAGCCACGAGCGCATCGGTCGCAAGCGCATGCGCCTCGTCCTCGGTCTCGCCCTCGGTCAATGCCTCCGGCACATCGGGGAAACGGACTTGCCACGCGCCATCTTCGCTCTGGCGGGCGGTGTAGGGATACACGAATTGCATGCGACCTCCTTGCCGTTCCTTCTCAGGAAAGGTCCTGTTCTTTCAGGCCGAGCTGCTTGAGCATGGCGTGCAGCAACCCAGGCCCGATTTCTTTCTTCGGGTCTTTGATCGTGGTCAGCTTGTCGCCGACCAAAAGCTGACCGTGACTGCCCTTCCCGGCGCGGGGCTCGTACTCGAACCGCAGCCCCCGTTCTTTGGCGAGGCGCCGAAGCTTGCGTAGGAGTTCTGCGCCAGTCACGCGAATAAATCGCACATAAATGTGCGATGTTCAAGTGGGGGATGCGTCAAGGAATCGTCAGCTCGCGTCAAATCCGACTTCCGCAACAGGGGACGAGCGGGAGGAAGGGATTCCTCGCCGTGACAAGCGGTCCGGATTCAGTTCGGAACCTTGCTTCGATCAAAACCGGTACCGCCGCACGCGTCGCACACCTTTTTGCCAAATCTTCCCGAGCCGTCGCACTTGCCGCACTTGTCACCGGCAGATTTCTCGCGCGAGCCCGCCCTCGGGGCGACGGGGTTCTCTGTTGCCCCAGCCCAAGCTCAATCAGCCGGCGGATAGCCTCTGCGCGCGAGGGAAGGCGCTCGCTGAACCGGAAATCGTCAATGGCCTCAAGCAGCTTGACAGGTATCGGGGTGATGATGCGCGGGTCTTTGTCGTCGGGCATGGACGAATGCCGTATGCCTTGGCATCGATATGTCAAGAATGCCGTTGACATATCGGTATGCTGTCGGCATACTTTATGCCGTTGAGCGGTCGAGCGGGGTGTCCAACCACCCCGCCCGGCCTCACCCCGACCATGGAGGATCAATCACATGCCCAAGGCTGCCCTCACCCCTACCACACCCTGCCGATCGGTGCTCGCGACGCCGGATGGCCAGACCGCGGCCTGTTCGCTGGCCGGCGCGACTTCGGACTCTGCCGACGCGGCGCTGATCCGGAGCTGCGCGGCGCTGCTGACCATGGAGCGCGAATGGCGGAACGCGGACTTTAACGATGATGGAAGCTATCCGGATCACCCGGTGGGCTATCGCGGTCTGATCGATACGGTGACCGACACGCCGGCGCTGACCGAGGCGGGCAACCGTGCCAAATTGGCCGCCGCGGTCGCCTTCTATGGCGACGAGCCGCCCAACCGAAGCATCGTCGATGAATTGCTATGGGACGCACTGGAGGCGCTGGCGATGCCGCCTGACAAATTGGCGCAGCTCGCGGCTCAGGTCGGGGAGGCGCAGACATGAGCAAGCGCGACGCCCTGCCGGACGCAGAACCGGTGATCACCGACTTCACCCAAGGCCTCGTGAAGGATTTGCTGGGCGCGTGCGATCAATCGCCGACCTACTCCTCACGGTGCGTGCGCTGGAGTTCGCCGTCATTGGGTTCTGTTGGTTCTGCGACCAGTTTACGGCAGCGGAAGATGATTTCGATGCGATGAGGCATGCCGCTCGCCTTGCGACCGACGCCACCGAGGATTTTTACGAGGCGTTGAAAGCAGGAAACAAAAGCTCGGCGGACGATCCCCCAACTCCGAAACCAACAGGGGGCGTAGCATGACCGCGCATCCGTTCCGCTGGCCACCGTTGCCATTCTCCGCCGGGGTCGATCCAGGTCGCCGATTTACGGCAAGCCCGGCGCTTACGAGGTGCTCGTTGTCCCAACCCAGGTGAGGCGCCCCGTCCAAAGCCCGGCCAGAACCCCCCACCCTCAAAGCCGACAGGAGGCTCACAATGAACTGCCTTCAGCCTCTGTCGCTGGTCAGGATCCGCCGGCGTCTCAGCGCGGCGTTCGAGCGTCATCACGACAATGACAGCAAATTCCTGGCTGCTGCTTCGGATAGTGCGGATAAGCATGCAGCCGAGATCAGTATGCGTGGAGCCTGAATGAAATCGTGGCATGGCAAGGTCTGGCGCTGGCCCACCGTCCCCGAACCCTCGCCGATGCCACGACGCAGTTGGGCATCCTCTTCGACTTCATCGGGGATATCAGCGCCTCCGATTTGGCCGAACAGTTGAAAGAGGGCACGCTGAAAGGGACCTGGAAACCGTCAAACGGGTTGTCGCAGGCCTTACGGTGATGGTTGCCAGAGTGGCCGAGTTCGACCTGGCGACCACCAGCGATCCCGATCTGCTGGAGCGCCTCAGCGCCTACGCCTGATCCGCTGACACGCGGCAAAAACAAGAAACGTCTGATAACTGACCCGGCGGCAAGGGGCGTTGCCGGGCTTCGTGCGAGTGCCCCAATGGACGCTTTTGCCGATGCGTGTCTGGTGGAGCAGCGCGGGATGGCCGCCCTGCTCCCTTTCTTGAATCGCGTGCCTGGCGCGGCCAGCTCATCCACGTCGCCAAGGGCCCGCTGGCACGCACCTTCCAGCGCAGTTTCGGCGACCTTCTCATCGCCACCGGCCCGGGCGGCGTGGCGAGCATCGAGATCAAAGTGCAGCGCCGGTGGACTGGCCGGTTGTTTGGAGGTATGGTCGAACAAGAACCTGGACAGTCAGGCATCTCACGTGGAGCGCGGATCAACGCCGGGATGGCTGATCACCTGCCGGGCCGACGTGGTGGGCTTTCACTTCCTGGACGCGGATACGGCGCTGTTCCTGCCGCTGTTCCGATTGCAGCAATGGGCGTTCGGCACTGGTGATCAGGGCGGCCGGATTTACGACTTCCCCGAACGGCGGCAGCGGCGGTATGTGCAACGCAATGATTCGTGGGGGCGTATTGTGCCGGTGGAGTGCTCGCGCGGGAAGTGGGGATCAAGCGCGCGACGTTCGCCAGCCGACATTGCCGGGGCTGCGATGATGCGGAGTACAGGCTGGTCGCAGTGTTATTCGGCACCAGCCGATCGCCGTCGTTACCACAAATACCAAATCCAGAGACCAATGACGGCCCACAGGAGCGTCGCACCCGCGGCTCCCGTCGCTAGGCCGCGTGCTGCTGCGAGCGGATCGTCTTTATCATCCGGCTCGATGACCAATGGCATGTCGCAAGTTTCCGGCTATCAGGTACAGCGCCGGCAGCGCCAATTCCGGCATCTGTTCGACCCGCGGCGGCCCGGCGAACACGTTGCCGCTGGTGGTGGCCGAGTCTGCGTTCCTGGCGGGGCGCCGGATAGCCGCACCGTGAGCTGAGCGCCACCCTTCAGATTTACGTCGGTCCCCGGCGTCGGCGTGTTGAGCGTAGCCGGCGGCCCACCACCATCGAGCAGCGAAACATACCGGCGCGTCTCCGCCGGCAGGAAGTGATGCCATTTGTCACCGTGCCGCGCGATGTCCTTATCGAGGTTGCCCGCTCCCCAATTATATGCGGCATCGGCTTTCTCGTAATCGCCACCGTACCGGTCAAGAAGCTGGCGATAGATTTCACCCCGCCGCGGATGTTCTGATGCCAACCGTTCGGATCGACCCGGAGGTCCATCGCCTATAGGCATAAGTTGCATCGGTCCGATCGCGCCGGCCGGGCTGATCCGGCCATAATTCCCGCCCTCGACCCGCGCTGGATTTTGCATGTGCTGGGGATCAACCCCTTGCGCTTTGGCCTGCTCGGCGAATTCGGCCGCGATCGGAGCCGGACAGGCGAGATCTTGTTCAGCGACGATGCCGGCCCAAGCGGCGAGAGCGTCTTCCTCGCATAGTCCGAATCGGACCTTTCCTGCGGCGTCGTCGGCGTCTTGCTCAATTCATACAGCAGCGCGCCGATGCCGCCGACTGCACCCACCGCACCGAGACCGATCCCCCCCAAAAGCGAGCCGGCGCCGCCGGCTGCCGAACCGGATCCCGCTGATCCCGCCGGTTTCCGCGGCAGTCTCGGCAACAAGAGCCGCGCGGGCTGCGGCCTGCATCGCATAGAGCGCCCGGGTCACCTTCGCGATCCCGACCGCCGCGCTGACGAACGGTGCGATGAAGGTAATTGCGAACCGCGCCGCCATCAGATCGAACAGCACGGTCAGAACCGTTTCCAGCCGCCCAGCTCATTGACAACCGAGTTCACGCCGGACGCGATGCTGGAAATCAGCGTACCACAAACTCAATGTGTCGCCGATCTCAGATGCGATCAGGTCCTCATTCTTCTCGATCCAGGCCGACAACTGATCAACGTTCATACCGATGGCCGGCGCCAGTTTGGCGACGATGAACCCGCCAGGCCCTCTACATCCTGCCCGAGCCGGTTGAACGAAACATAAAGCGAGCCGAGCGATTCAATTCGGTTCGGGGTGAGCTGCACAACCTGCCGACTGATCGCGAGATATTTGTCCAGCGCCTCCGTGCCGCCCATCACCGCCGGCCAAAGCGTCGTCCGGAACGAGCTGCCAAAGATCGCCGTCCCGAGCTGCAACTGCGCCTGCGCATCCTTCACAGCGGCGATGCGATGCAGGATCGCGTCATATGCCTTCGCCACCGGCATGTTCTGCACATCGCCGATGCCCTTCATGGCGTTCGTCGAGAGTGCGGCGATGAAACTGGTATCGCCCTGGCCGGTGCGCATCTTATGAGCTGTTCGTTCAGGTTCGCCGCCGCCTCGACCCCGCCCTGGAAATTGCCGCTCACCATCGCGGTGAGATTGCCCATCTGCTGAAGCTGCGGGACGCTCACATTCGCCTGCCGCGCCATCAATTCCAGGCCGCGACCATATCCGAAAATCGCCGCAACGCCTCTGCTGCCCCGGCCGCTGATAGTGCGCCAGCAAGGGCACTAACGATCGGCACGGCGCGAGTGAAATTCAAGACCATCTGGCCGCTGTTGTGTGCCAGATCGTTTGTCGCGCGCGCGACCGTGCGAAGCCCTGTGCTCTCGGCAAGCCGGCCGAACTCCTTGCGCGTCCGCTCAGCCGGCGCGGACATCGCCGCGATGCGCTTATTAAGATTGACCAGCACATTGCTGGCGCGATCCTCTGCGCTGATCGTGATCGCTAATTTACCGGGCACGCGGACGCTCCCGCTCGATGATGCGATTGGCTTGGCGCAGCCATGGCTTCATCGCAGCGTCCGTCCCTCGGTGTATTGCCAGCCCGTCGTAAATTCGGCGAAGGCGACAGATGCGCCGGACGCCGTGAGACGTATCTGCCCCAATCCGTTAGTCGCAGCCCTGGTACATGGCCCCAGGCCGAAAGAACCGGTCCCCGTGACGGAATCCGCGCCGGGCGATGTCGCGTTCAGACCCGGTGCAAGGGATGGAACGAGCGGGGATGTGCACACGAAAGCGGCGCTTGACGTGCTCGCGATGCGGGCCACCGGATAGACCATGATGCCCCTCGGAACGCTGAGCGTTTCGAGGCCGCCGGTCGTGTTACCGACAACAACGGCGGACATATCCTCGATGGCTATTGCCAGCGCCACAGTGTCAGACTGTTGCACGAATAGTATAGGCGCCGCGGTGCCGCTCTGTGTCTCCATCTCGCCGACCAGACGGTAATAGGTGTAACCGCCCGGAAGTGTGGGGCCATCGCCGCTCGCGAAGGTGTTCCACGCCACATTGGCGAACGCCGAGGTTGCCGGCGCCTTGTCCTTCATGGTGAAGGAGGTGCCAGTCGCAGTCGTCAGGATGCGCGAGGTAAAGCCCGCGTGATTGGTACCGTTGGTCGGCCCGGCGCCCTCGATGTAAACGACCGTGCCGGCCTTCAGCGTTTCCGACGTGGAAAGCGCGAGCGTGGTGGACCCGGCAGTGACGCTGCCGCCCGTCGATGTCCCGTTGCCGGCGATGCTGCCCGCCGTGGCCGCACTGGCGATGCAGCCTGTCCCACTGGTGCCGTTGACAAGGAAATATCCAGTACCAGGTGCTCGTCGCGGCCGACCCGGTATCGAGGCCTCCGATGCCGCTGGTTGCCAGATCGACCGTGCATGGGCTGGCGGAGGTCATCATGACGGTATTGGTCGAGTCCGCAGCCTCGCCTGCCGAGACGTCGATCATCGTTGACGTGCTGGCGTCGTTTGACAGCACCAAGCCGCTGAAATAGTCGCGCAGCACCGGACTTCCGACCGCCGTGCCGTTTACGTACAGACCACCCGCATTGATCGTTCCTGCGCCTTCGGCGCCGCCTGTGGGCGAGCCGATCTGAACGCCGCCGCCGCTATCGGTGATCGAGGAGGCCCCGAGGCCGCCTGTCCCATTCGTGGCTGCGGGGACTTGACCGCTGGTGATCGTGTTCGGGACGTATCCCAGGTAATTGGCCGCGCGCGCGGAACCGCCGACAACGGCGAGCGCCGCCAGCACAAAAGCGAATTTCTTCATTGCTGGTCCTAGCAGTTGACATGGATGGGAACGGTACCGGCCTGGATGGGGACGGTGCCGAGGGTTATGGGACACGCGCCGCTTGATGCGGATGGTTGCAGTTGCGCAATACCAGCGGGCAAACCCATCTGCGCGACGGCCGTCCCAACGCCAACCAATAGTGTCAGTGCTGCGACCAGCCCCCACAATCTCACGCGCCGCCTCCGGTGAAGCTGTAGACCGCAGGTGGCCGGCCCGCGGAAGGAGCACCACGGGCCGGCCTGCATCGCGGCGCGCGCTCGCGACACGCACCGCAATCTCATCGCGTGAACCTCGGCCCCTGCGCTTGCATGCCCTGAATTCCGATACCTGTCGGATTCAACGGCGCAGGGGCCGCCAGATCGGGCGGCGCGTCCTGGACAAACCCCAGCGCACCAAGCCGCTCCGCTTCGTCGGCGGGCAAGGTGAGCATGGCACCGGGCCCGTGGGAAATGTCGCCGACGATAACGGAGCGGCCACGGCTTACGAAGAGAGATTCCATGCGTTATTATCCCCAAAACAGAGGTTCGCCGGGCGTCGCGGCCGGCAACCGGAGGAGCGCAGAGAGCGTCCGGCCTTCCCGCCCGACATAGGCCAGAGCGCGCGGCGGAAGTCCGGCGGGTATGGTGCGGTCGTGGCGGCGGAGGCCATTAATCGCCGCGAGGGCGGCCCCTTCGAGCTCAACGCCTTCCACCAGAGCTCGAGCATGCTTTTCGTAGTGCTTGCTCATCCAGACATTGAAGCGGGTGATCGCATCAGCGGCGCAGGCGAAACGACGTTCGAAGTCCTGCGTGGCTTCGGCCGCGGAAGCCACGCCGAGCTCCGCGTCGAGCGCCTCGACGAATGCATCCAGGCGCTCCGCGTCCCGGCCTGCATCACGTTCGGCGTCCTCGACCGCGCGTAGCTCGGCCGAGCTCGCGGTCAACAGCATTTCCTTGCGCCTGGTCGCCAGCTCGGCGATGCGTGTCGCCGCGACGGTTTGCTCTTCCTTTGCAGCCGCCAGCGCAGTCCGGATTGCAGCCACGGAGCCGTCGGCGGGACGCAAACGGGTCAGCAGATCGTCGCCCATCACAGCCGAATTCCCCGCCGCGCCGCGCTGATGATCTGTGCCGCAAGCGAATCTCTCGGCGGCGGTTCGCGATCGGTCGGCGCCCGGGCCCGCGCGGCTGCTGCGATGATCCCCGAGGCGGTCGCGATGCTGGCCGTCGGTGCGGCACGGCTGATGGCCTGTCCGGTGTCGCAGAGGTCAGCAGCGGGCCGCAAGTGCGAAAAGCTGCGCACCACCGGCTTCTTGCGAGGCGCGTATGACACCGGCTTGCTTTCGCCATGGCGGCGTGAGGCAGGCCGCAGGGTGGCGGAAGCTTTGCCCCGGGGCGTCGCGCTGGTCGGCTTCGGCCTACCAAGAAGGTGCACAAGGGAAAGTGGAACGGTCACGTTTCTCATGGCGCCGATATGGTCGATGGCTACCTCGCCGTCTACCTCGCCGTTACTTCGCCGTTTCGTTTTCGGCGAGGGAGGGCGTTGACCATTTAACCGGGCGATATCGTCGAATGACGGCACGGGCGACGCCCGGAATTTCCTGACGCGCGTCCCGCATGTCCTGTGCCGCGCTGGGCGGCTTCTGCTCATGATATCGATCCTCGCGTCGAAGGAACCACGAGCGCGCAAGCCCCGCCTGCTCATTCTTGGAGAGCCGCGGTGGCTTCGGAGCGGGCGCCGGCGAGGCGTCGATGAGCGGAGCCGCTGCCGCGATGGCATTCAGCAGTGCGGCAACCGCGGCCTGTTCTCCAGCCGCTTGCGGCGCGAGGCGTCGGAGCGCGGCACCTGATTCGGCCAGCGCTGCTGCGACGCGACGCAGGCTTTCGGGGGAGAGCGGCGCGGTATCAGTCACGGGCGCCAGACGGCTCGCCGTCGACGTCGGCGCGTTCATAGAACGGCAGCCCGCGCTTGTGCTCTTCCCACGCGGCAACATCTACCGGCTCATTCGCGGCAGACGCGAGCTCCTGCCAGTTCGGTTCGGCGAACTCGTCGGGGTCCCACATTGACGCAGAGTCCCAGTTCTGGCCCGGCGGAGCTGGCACGTTTAGCTTCTCCAAAACATCTTCAACCTCGTTCATCACTGCGAGCTTCAGGACCCAGGCGAGCGCGTAGCACGACTTCAACGGCGCGCCGCAGGCAGCGGCCAAAGCTGCCGCCACAGCAGGAACCCGGTAGGCCAGCACGGGCAGCGCCGCGGTAATCGCCCCATCGACCGAATTGTCGAGATGCTCGGTGCCGGGCGGCCTTGCAGGGCCTCCATCACTCCATTGGCGTATCGCTCGCTGCGCCGAGCGAATCCGCTGCGTGGGGTCGACGTTCGCATGGACCCATCGCGCAGCGCGCTCCGGGTCGATACTGCCGCCCGGTTCAACCGGCATCCCGCGTCCGATCCACCGCGTCACCTGAGATCGATGAGTCCCCATCACGTTGGCGAATTGCGCCTGGTTCATTGAAGGCTCCTTGCGTTGCGTTGCGCTCGAAAAAATTTCTGCCGCTAGCGAAGTATCGAGGCGCGCACTCCCCCCATAGGAGGGTGCCCGGTCTATAGGACCCGAAAATCACAGGACTGGTTCGGGGCTGCGCAAAATGGGGGCATGCGCAGGCCATGCGCAGATCGAGCATGCGCAGCCATGCGCAGGCCATGCGCAGCCATGCGCAGCCCACCTGCGCAGGTACATGCGCAGCATGCGCAGGGAGCCTATAGGCTCCCGCGCTGCGCAGGTACGCCGGGGACAGGACGTCAAGCACCCCATTTGCCCTTCAGATCGGTCACCACGTCATCGTCGACCGCTATCAATCGGGCGCTGATCAGGTCTGACTTTGCCTTACGGAAGTCCCGGTATCGCGCGCCGCGCTGCTGCCAGTTTTCTTTTGCACCATCCCTCGGCCCCTTCTCGATTAGGCCGCGGTGCAAGCACTCAAGTTCCCAGGTTGTGACCAGCGTGCGGCCCGGACCGATCGCGCTTTTGGTGACTGCACCGACCAGAGCGTCATAGAACGGCATTCTGGCCGGCGGCACTTTCAGAGCCGCTTTGCCGCTGTTGCTGGTCGTCGGTTCCGACGTCCACTGATCACGCACCAATCGAACGGTGCGTGCCTCGAAATCCTGCCAGTTGTCGGGCGTGCGGCGCCGGGCTTTGCCCGGATGATCGAATGACAAGGTGAACGCCAGTTCGCCGCGTTGCTGCTGATCTTCCGGCAATGGGGTCATGATACCGACGGCATCGAAGCGCCACGCCTTCGTGCTGCTGCCATACTGGCGATCGCTGTTGTGGCCGGTGTGGTCGAGGTAGACTTGTGCGATCGCCGCCGCGGTCAGTTCGGTGACCAGCGGCAAAGTCTGCGACCACGGCACTTCGTCCTTCTGGTCACCTTCGATCAATGACATTACGTTGTCGAATATTATTCCTTCCGGGTTGATGATCTCGACAAGCCTTTTCACGAACAGCCGGCCGCGTTCGGTGTTGAGCGGTTCGATCTCGCCAAGGTCAGGAATAAGTTTCGCGCAGGCTTCTGCTCGGTCTCGGCTGTAAATGGTCAGACCACCTGGCGGGATTGGCCCGGCACGACGGATCAGATCAGCCGCACGGGCTTTGATCAGCGCCGACGGCATCTCGCCATCGATGACCAGCCAGCGGGACGGCCGTTCCGATCGCCAATGCAGGAAGCCTCGCCCCGATGCCATGCCAGCGCCCATGCCGTAGGCGAGATGCGTTTTCCCGAGACCAGTTCGGCCGACGAGGAACGCGCGCGTCGATGGGGTGATGAGATCACCCAGCAACTTCGGTTCGGGCGGGATCTCCAAGGCGGACCACGTATGGACGCAGAACAGGTTCAACAGGTTCGCCGGCGCTTCGGGCGTGACTGTCGATGCTTCGGCGGCAAGCCGCTCCAGCTCATCCGCTGTTCCACCAGCCGCCAGCCAATCGCTCACGTCGCCCTTCCGCGGCAGATCGGCGAGCCGCAGAACACGAATTGATGCTGCGACGCCGGCCAGCTTCGTGATCAGGTCCCGCGCATGCGCTTCGCCGGCTTCATCGTTATCGGGCAGGATGACGACATTGCGTCCGCCAAGGTGCGCGGACATGCTGGGCGTCCACTTGCCAGCGCCGCCGGGGTTGGTGGTCGCGACCAGATCGCGAGCGCGAAGCGCGTCCACGTCTTTCTCGCCTTCGCAGATGAAGATGGTCGCGTATGCCGCTGCGTTCAGCAACTCGGGCAGCTGATACGGAACGCGCTTGATGCCCTTCATATCCCAAATCCAGCCGCCATTACCGTCAGGTCGACGCTGCCGGAATGTCTTCGGCACCTTGCGGACTACCTGAAATACAAGGCGTCCGCTGACATCGTGATAGTCATAGGTCGCAACTATATCGCTGTCCGTATCTAGGCGCTTGCAATGCACCTTCTCGTACAAATCTGCGTAGCCGCCGCCCTCATAGGCTTCATGGTCGAACCATGTGCCTTTGTTGCGATCGATACTCTTTGAACCATGTGAGCCGAAGCGAATCTCGTTGCGGCTCGAATGTTCGCCGCTGGGTTCGCCCCAGAGCTTTCGCCCCAGTTCCACCATTTCGGCGACGTGAACCGAGGTCATGGCGTCGAGCCCCCCAGCACGCGATCAGCAATTTCCCGCAAGCAATATCGTTGCTTCACGCTCAATCGCCGGAACCCAGGAAGATCGCGCAAGAACCCCAATTCCCACGGTCGCAGCGCGTGCGGATGCCGAAGCAACTCGCCCACCGTCTGCCGCCACGTCCCTAGCTCGGGAAGCTGTTTCTCGACTGCCGGGGGGCGAAGGATTTGCGGCCAGCTCAGTCCATGCCGCTGCACCAGTCGGTGTGCAGCAAGCCCAGCAGCATCACGCTCGCCGGCCTTGTCCGATCCAAGCAGCGCCAACAACTTCGCCAGCTTGCTGCGGGCGTCGGCGGGCAGGGCGACGCTCATTGCGAGCCCTCGATGCTCGTCGCGAGCGATCTCAACCGCGCCGCTCGTTCGCGACGGGCCCAAGGGCTGGCATCGATGGCGGCCCGTTCAAGCCGATCGGCTTCACGTCGCAACACCTGGACCACTATGACTACATCGCCTGTGTTTACGGCGATGGTGGTCGGACGATCGCCCTCGCCAGCAAGGCGGCAGGAGTCAGGCGCCGTGCGATGCGGGGACTGCCGCATCGGGTGGTGGGTTAGGCTGCCTGCTTCGCGGCCTGTCGCGCGGCCTTCTGCTCTGCCGGCAACGCGCAAGTCGCCAGCACGGCTTGGCGCAGTTCACTTCCAAACCAACGCGGCGCGCGGGGCAGCGGATAGACCGAACTCGGGAGGCGCCCGCTACCAACGGCACGCCAGAACGCAGGCAGGGAAAGCCCCACTTCGGCGGCGCCCTGTCGGGCGGTAAGAGGCGGATCGGCCGGAATTGGTGCGGCCGAGGTCACACGCTGGTTCTTCAAAGCACCCTCACATTGCTTAAGGTGCCTTCCAATAATCAGGCGTATCCCGTGGCTGCAAACGGTCAATTCGATTTTTTTGGGCGAATTAACCCGCGCATTCGGTGGCCCTCTGTCACAGGGCGCTTTCCTTCCCGGACCATACGGGCGCCAGCCTCAGCCTCATGCTTCAGGAAATCAACCGGCGCATCATCCCCGACGGCGTACGCCCAAATGCGATTCATCAGCTCAAGCACTGCTGCGGAACTCGGGACCGGCGCTTCTTCTCCGCCCCTGCATTCGCGCAACAGCAGCGTGCAACTCCATCCGAACCGCCGCCGCGGGTCGCCGAATAGCCGATCATGTAGGCACTGTTTCCCCCGCCGCGGCAGGGACGGGTTGCTCAGTTCGGCGCGATACTGACGAGCGGTTTCGGCCAAGAGCCGAAGGGGAACTCGCCAGGACTTCGTGCTCGTTCGCAAGCCTGTATTCCGGGCCGTTCGGGTCGTGCGACCGCACAAACAAACCGCACTCCATCGCGATTGCGCGCATCAATCCGTCAGGGCCGGTGAGCGGTGCCGTTAGTCGGTCCAGCTCTTTTGCCCGGCGCTGGATTTCTTCTAGCCGCTCCCGCACATTGACAAGGGTCGGAGACTTCGCACTCGATTGTAAGTCGCGAAGCAGCTCCCAGGCGACCTTATAGACATGCTGCGCCGCGTCGCTCCTGTCCCGGATGACAATACTATGCTCTCGGTTGTCGGCATTCGGCAGCAGCCAAGTCGCGATCTGTTCCCGATCGTCGGCGTCGCCGATCGGGCGCGTAGGCCATCCGCCTTGCGGCGGCTTGAGGGCGCCGGGGCGTTGGTCGTCGCTCACGCCTGCCTCCGCAACGGCACTACCTCCGCCGGCTTAGCTCCCGTCACCAGCGCAGCGACATTCAATTGCCAGCGTTTCAGCGCAACCAGCACTTCCGGCCCGTAGTTGTGCCGGTCGTATGTACGCTCCAGTGCGCTGCGCCCGCTGATATGGTTCAGCGCGGCCTCGGCATGGTCACGTGAAATGCCCAGCTGCGTCATTCCGGTCCGCGCGGTGCGGCGCAGACATGCCAGCGCCACCCAGTCACGCCAGCCGCCTTGTCGAGTCGCGCTTTTAGCTTGGAGAAGCCGCGAAAGCCGCTGCCGGCAATCTCGCCCAGCAGCTTCCAACTAGGTCCGGCCAGATGTTCCGGCCAGATCGCCCGCAGATCGTCCAGCAGCAGCGGATGAAGGGGCACCACGATGCCGCAACCGTTCTTGGTCCGACTGCCAGGGATCGCCCATTTCCCGGCTTCCAGATCAATCTCGCCGATGGAGACGTCCGCGACTTCATCTGCCTTGTGGCTGTCATCGCCAGCAGATGCACGAACACGCGGGACTTGGCGCGGTTCAGGCGATCGGCCGCGGTCCAGACTGCTTTCAGTTCCTCGTCGGTCAGGGTGCGCTTCCTGGCACCCACCGGCGGCGCGATCAGCGCCAGCCCTTTGCGCGGCATAGTGGCAGCGGAATCCAGCCGTGTGCCTCGGCGTGGTTCAGGAAGGCCGCTGCGGTGCGATAGAGCATGCTGCCGATGCCGGGCGCGTTTCGGTGCTTCGCCGCGATCAGCTCGTCCAGTCCTCTCGCGTCGTCTCCACCAGCGGGCGCTTGCCCAGCTTTGGCTCTATCTCCTTTGTGCAGAGACGCAGCAGTTCGCCCTGATAGCGGTCTGACCACTTATCGGCCTTGGTCGCCTGCCACTCGGCTAGCCGCTCGGAAGCTGTAGGCAGCCCGGCCCTGGCCTTCCGTGCTGCCTGCAATGCCCGTTTGGTCGCGACGGGATCGCCACCATCCTGTATCTCCGCCACCGCGCCCAGCGCCCGCTTACGCGCTTCGGAAATGCCTACTGCGGGCCACGTGCCCAGCTTGGGACGGGTGCGCTTACCGTCCGCTGTCCGCGCCCTGACGGACCATGTAGCCGTGCCACCGAAAGTGATCCGCAGCACCAGCCCGGCAACGCGCGTATCCCAGATTTCCAGCCTGCCCGATGCCGGCGGCTTAACGCCGCGCAACCACGTGTCTGTCAATTCTCGCCGCATGTTTCGGCCCCGCGCGCTGATCTGTGGGTCGCCGGGGGTCCAATGGGGGTCCAAAACCGGCGCGGTTACGGTTTATCGCCGGAGACTCCCGGATGCCAGAGAAAACAGGAAAACCGCAGGATACCTGGGGAAACCGACAGCCTATCTGCGGCGCAGAAAGGGAGGATTCCTTACTTCTAAGCTGTGGGTCGCTGGTTCGAGTCCAGCAGGGCGCGCCATGCCATGTTCGTCACATTTCCGCACTTTGCAAGGCGGACATACCATGCACGATCTTCGTTTCGACGACAGCCGGTACGTCTTCAAATGGGATGGCACCCTATATCGGTGAGAAAACACCGCGGCCCCCCGGGCCGTCCTTTTCAATCCGTAACGAGGATGCTCACTGCGCCGGCGAAATTCCGGGCAGTTCGTCTTCCGGGTCAATTGCCGCTTACGCGCCCGTTCGTTGCGCAATGGGGTAGACAATCGTTCCGCAAGGTTGAATGACCGCACCTGGAGTCAGGCAAGCCGGTTCCACGCGCCCCTCCGTCATGATGTGGAAAACGCTCTCCCCGTTGGCGATGAGATAATCAGCGACGATGCGGCGGTGGCACCGCCACCAGACAGCTTCTGAACACATGACCGTGCAGCGCCGTTTGCGTCCCTCGTCGAGTAAGTGCTTGAGGCCCGATTGAAAAGCATTGGTAAGGGCATAATCGGCATAGTTATGGAAACTCTTGTTCACCCAGAAACCGTTGACGTCCGGCGATATAGTTCGCGTCTTCCCGCGCAGACCGCCGAGATCTGCCATATGCTCATAGGAAATCTGGAAGCCCGCCAGCGCTTCCGGAAGCGTCGCTTTGTTGAATTGCGGGTTTGTCCTTGAACGCGGCATCGTTCGGACGTCTGCGACAAGAGCGATATCGGCCTCGCGCAACAGTGTCACGAATAACTCAAGGCCCCGGTTGGAATGACCGATGGTGAAGAACGGCTGCGTCACACTTCGCCTTTACCTCGGCATGCGCTCAAGGGCGCTTCCCTTGTGAGCGGCGATATGATCGGTCTTGTCGCTCTTGATTTCATATTGGGGATCGTCCTCCGAGGCGTGATGGACATGTCCCTTGTAATCGAAATCGCCGGTGTGGATCGCAATAACGGTCCCCGACACCCGACCAGCCTCAGAATTCCAGCTCACATGATCGCCAATTCTAAATCTCTTGGTCATCTGGTGGGCTCCTCTTTTCTTCAAGCAAGGCATGTCTCAACACGATTGCATCATCCAGAACTTCTGCTTCTTTTGCCGAGAGCATCAGGGCATCCTCATCAACAGGACACCACCAGCGCATTCGGCCTTCCCGGAGAACACCCCAAAAACTCATCGCGGAAGCCACTGCGCCGCCGATCCGCACGCCGTGACGGTTCGATCTATCTCAAGCATCACGCACTCGAAACCATCTGCGACCGCGTGCATGGCGTCACCGGCGATCCTGCTTCGCCACTCCCGCCGATGGCGCAGCGCCGGTGAGGTTCGGTGGCGATGAAGCGGCCGGTGCGGGATGGTCCAAGAAGGGAAACGGGTGTTGTGTGAATGCTGGCGACAGAGCTGGTGTCGCCGGCTGCATGGTTGGCGGAGGCGGTGTCGGCAGAGCGGGATTGACCACCGATATTACGGCCGCTTGCGCTATCCCCAACGCGGCAGCTATCGCGGCTACGGTGGCCAGCAGGAATTTGCGCATTCACCCCTCCTCGATAGGCCGCAACATGTCCGGCCCGTTATTCCGCCGCGATGTTCGGCAGCGGTTGACCGTGCCGAAAATGCGGGGCGGGCTTCAGCCGGCAGGAAACTGGCGTAACGACCGCACATGGGCCGCAGCGTAGCATAGCGGGGGCTGTCGACCGTCAGCCGCACGCCGATTTGCGAAGAAGCCGGGCGTTTGGCACCGACAAGGAGTTGCTTTCCAGCCGCCACGCCCTAACATGTACCAGACATGCATCTTTGGGTGCGACCATGAAATTCGCCGTCAAGCTCTTCTTTCTGCCCGGTAACCTGGTTTGCGATCTGCTGGGGGCGACGCAAGCCGACGATCGGATGATGATCCGGACGCTGATCGACATGCTGTTCTGGAATCTGGTGATCGTCGTCGCAGCCGTGGCGATTTTTCTATGACGGGACGTCTTGACGAGATCACGGAGGCGGCGATCAGCGCGCTGGGGGATGCCTTCCACGCCCGCGTTCGGCGCGATCCAACGCCCAGGCTCACGCTTGTCTTACGGCCGGACCGGCGACGGCCCGACGACCTGTGCCGCCGACCGACGGTGTCACGCACATGCACCTGACCACCTTCAGTGATTATACGCTGCGAACGCTGATCTATCTGGCGCTGCGCCCGAACGCGTTGTGCACGATCGATGAGATCGCGACGGCATATGATATTTCGGCCAACCACCTGACCAAAGTCGTGCATCAGGCAGCTCAGGCCGGAGAGGTGCAGACCGTGCGCGGCCAGCGCGGCGGCCTGCGGCTTGCCAGGTCGCCGGAGACGATCAACGTGGGGCAGGTGATGCGCCGGACGGAGGCGGACCTGGAGATCGTGCCTTGCTTCGGGAGCGGCACGGTCTGCTGCATTCAACCGGCTTGCGTATTGCGGGATGCGCTTGGCGTTGCGCTCGAGGCGTTCCTTGCAGTGCTGGACCGCATGACACTGGCGGACCTCATTGGCCCGGGACAGCGCCTGTCCGAGCTTTTGAAGCTGCCAGCGGTGGCCTAGGACGAAGGTCGATGATCGCTTCCTGGTCTAACTGTCCGTTCGCACCCGGCTTCGCGGCGGCAACTCATAAGGTTGGCAACAAGTGACCTATATCGTTACCGAGAGTTGCATCAAGTGCAAGTACATGGATTGCGTGGAAGTCTGTCCGGTGGACTGCTTTTACGTGGGCGAAAACATGCTGGTGATTCATCCCGACGAGTGCATCGACTGCGGTGTGTGCGAGCCGGAGTGCCCGGTCGAGGCCATCGTGCCCGACAGCGACGACAAGGCCGCGGCATGGGCCGAGACGAACCGCACCTATGCGGCGCTTTGGCCCAACATCACGCGAAAGGGCGAACCGCCGGCAGACGCCGACGAGTGGAAGGACAAGCCCGACAAGGCGGCGCTGTTCTCGCCGAAGCCGGGCACTTGAACGTGCAATCGTCGACCGCAAGGAAGGAGCATGTTATGCCCAACCCAATGTATCCCCCGGCCACACCCGAGGCATCCAGGCTCCGCCGTGAGCTGGCGCCGGCGACCCAGGCGGCGTTCGACGCCTTCAGCCGGCAAGTGTTCGCCGATGGCGCGCTGGCGGCCAAGACGAAGCAGATCATCGCCGTAGCGGTCGCGCACGTCACCCAGTGTCCCTACTGCATCAAGGGGCACACGAAAGCCGCGCTGCGCGCCGGAGCGACCCGCGAGGAGCTGATGGAGGCGATCTGGGTCGCGGCCGAGATGCGGGCCGGCGGCGCCTACGCACACTCCGCCCTTGCACTGGCCGTGTTCGACGAGGAGCATGCCAACCACAGCGCCCCGTCGCCGGCATGAAACTCGATTGAGGCCCTCTGCCGCAACGCCCAGGTCCTGCAGGGAACCCCAAACAAAATCAATCAGTGTCGCCTTCCGTCTCCCGCCGCAGCTCGCCGGCACGCACGCTGGCAATCGCGTTGTTCAGGATGCGCACGATCCCCTCATCTGCGACGCAGCTTGTCAGCAGGGCCAGCGCACCGCCCAGCAGGGCCGAAGCAATCGCCAGCTCGCCAATGTTCTGCCCCGCCATGTACTCGATCGCCTTGTCGATCACCGCTCCGGCGTGGGACAGCTCGGCGGGCGGGGGCTCCTCGGTCGGATCATCGATCGGCATCGCTTCACACTCCTTCCGCATCACTCGGCTGGAACCGGGTCGGCTTCGATCTCGTCCTGTTCCAGGACCTGCAAGGCCCACATGCGTGCATAGAGGCCGCCCCGCGCCAGCAACCCGGCGTGGCTACCTCGTTCGGCCACCCGGCCGTCCTGCAGCACGATAATCTCATCCGCATCTATCACCGTGGACAGCCGGTGCGCGATCACCAGCGTCGTGCGATGGCGCGCCACCGCGCGCAGCGCCGCCTGGATGCCCTGTTCGGTGCGGGTATCCAGCGCGCTGGTCGCTTCATCCAGAATAAGGATGCGAGGATCCTTCAGAATGGTGCGGGCGATCGCCACGCGCTGCTTTTCGCCGCCGGACAGTTTCAACCCGCGCTCGCCGACGCGGGTCTCGTACCTGTCCGGCAGCGCCATGACGAAATCGTGTACCTGCGCCAGCCGGGCGGCGTGTTCGATTTCGGCCTGGGTGGCGCCCGGCCGGCCGTAGGCGATGTTGTAGCGGATCGTGTCGTTGAACAGCACGGTGTCCTGCGGCACGACGCCGATCGCGGCCCGCAGGCTGTCCTGCGTGACGTCGCGGATGTCCTGTCCGTCGATCAGGATGCGCCCGCCGGTCGCATCGTAGAAGCGGAACAGCAGACGGCTGATGGTGGATTTTCCCGCCCCGGTCGGGCCGACGATCGCCAGCTTCGTTCCGGCCGGGACGGTGAAGTCCACACCTTTCAAAATCGAGGTGGTCCGGGCGGTAGCCGAACTGCACCGACTCGAACCGCAGCTCGCCAGCGGGCCCGTCTGACAGATGCGCCGCCAGTGCACGCGCGCCTGGGCGGTCCGCCACCTCCTGCTTCACCTCCAGCAACCGGAACATCTGCTCCAGATCGACCAGGCCCTGCTTCATTTCCCGGTACACGAACCCCAGGAAGTTCAGCGGCTGATAAAGTTGCATCAGGTAGGTGTTCACCAGCACGAACTTGCCCACTGTCATCGTGCCGGCGCGCACCCCTTGCGCCGCCAGCAGCATGATCGCCGTCAACCCGACGGCGATGATCGCCGCCTGACCCAGGTTCAGCATGTTCAGCGACACCTGGCTCTGCACTGCGGCCTTTTCATAGCGCGCCAGAGATGCATCGAAACGTGCCGATTCGTGCCGCTCGTTGCCGAAATACTTCACGGTCTCGTAGTTGAGCAGGCTGTCGATGGCGCGGGTGCGTGCCTCGTTGTCGGTGTCGTTCATCGTGCGGCGGATCCGCACACGGACATTGGTGAAGCCCAGCGTGAAACCGAGATAGGAACTGACCGCCGCCAGCGTCAGCAACGCGAACCGCCAGTCGAACAGGCCCCAGATGATGGCGGTGACCATCAGCATCTCGAACACAGTCGGGATGACGTTGAAGATCGCCAGCCGCAGAACTGTCTGAATGCCGGCGGTGCCGCGATCGATGACGCGCGACAGACCACCGGTCTGGCGGTCGAGATGAAAACGCAGAGACAGAGCGTGCAGGTGCTCGAAGGTCTGCAACGCCAATTTGCGGGCGGAGCGTTGCTGCACCGCAGCGAAGACGGCGTCACGCAATTCACCAAATCCCTGGGAACCGATACGCAGCAGCCCGTACGCGACGATCAATGCGGCGGGAATGGCCAGCATGCCGCCCGGCAGCGGGTGGCCTTTTGGCGCCAGCACGTCAATCGTGCGGCCATACACGATCGGCACCAGGACGGTGGCGCCTTTGGCCAGGACCAGGAATATCGCCGCGATGACGACCCGGCAGCGGCTGGCGGGCTCGTTCTTCGGCCACAGGTAAGGCAGCAAGGATCGGATGATGCTGATCGTGCCTCGCGGCGGCCCAAGAGCCAGATCAACGCTAGGGGATCGTGCCATGCTCCCGGATGTGGCATCTGGGGCCGATGAAGGAAAGGCAGGGCCGGGCCGTGCAGCGCGACATCAGCGGATTCCTGCGCCACGTGAACAATTGCCGGAACGTGGTCCTGCCGGATGGACGGCTGCGGTTTTGGCTGGGGGATGATCAGGTCGGCTGGGTGCGCGCCGAAGTCGCCGCGACCTTGGCCCGGTTCCCGCGTGTCGTCTCCGGCGCTGATGGAGTGAGGTTGGAGGATGCCCCTGCCCTGCCCGCCATCGCGCAGGCATTGTCGCGGCAGCACGTGTTCCGCTGGCGCGACGAGGCGTTCGATGTACGCGCCGAGCCGGACGGCCCGGTGCTGGCGGTGATCGACCGCGGGGCGCTGCCGGTGTTCGGGATCGAGGCGGTCGGCGTGCATGTGAACGGGCTGGTCGAGGACACCGACGGGCTCCGCCTGTGGATCGGCCGGCGATCAGCGGACCGGCCGCTGGATCCCGGCAAGCTCGATCATCTGGTCGGCGGCGGCGTGCCGGCGGGGCTGACCCCAGCGGCGACGCTGATAAAGGAGGCGGGGGAGGAAGCTGCCATTCCGCCTGAGCTGGCAGCCCAGTCCGTGCATGTCGGCGTCATTCGTTACGTGATGGAACGGGCGGAGGGACTGCGCCGCGACCTGCTGCACTGCTATGACCTTGTGCTGCCGAAAGGGTTCCAGCCGGCGCCGGGCGATGGCGAGACGGAATGGTTCCAGCTTTGGCCATTGCAGCGCGTTGTGGATGCCGTCCGCGACACCGATGCATTCAAGTTCAATGTCAATCTGGTGCTGATCGACCTGTTCCTGCGACGTGGCGTGTTCGACGCCGCAACGGGAGCGGTGTTGCGCACCGCGCTGGCAGGTATGGCGGCATCGGCCGATGGCTGAATAGCGACGCCCGTAATGCGACGCTTCGATTAGAGCGTGATCGCTTGAGGCGACCTGCCGGAAAGCGTAAATCACGCTCTCAAACGAAAAACCCTAAAGCATGACCGCTGAAGCGATCATGCTTTAGTGCCCGTCAGGAAATAGCCGAATCGACCGTCATTCCCGCGAAAGCGGAAATCCAGCAGCGGCGGTGGATTCGCTAAGTTCACAAACGAAGTGCAACACCAGGCTAAGGTGTTGCAATGGCCGGAAACTACTCCCACCTCGACCTCGAAGACCGCTGTTCGATTGCCCGCCTTCATGAAGCCGGCCAATCGATCCGCCAAATCGCGGCAGCTCTGGATCGCGCGCCATCGACGGTGGCTCGTGAGCTGACCCGCAATCGCGGCGCCAGGCTCGACTATCAACCCGCCTATGCCGACCAGCAGGCCAGAGCCCGCCGCTGGAGCGGGTCACGACTGCAACGCGACGCGGCGCTCCGTGGCGTCGTCCTCGGCTGTCTTCAATGCGGTTGGTCACCCGAGCTGGTCGCCGGCTGGCTGCGTCAGCAGAAGGCGCCAACCACCATCAGTCATGAAACCATCTATCGCTTCATCTACGCCCAGATCCGCCGTAGCAAGGACTACGATTGACGACACTATCTGCCGCGCGCCAAGTTCAAGCGCGGCTATCGCGGCCGCAAGGGAGGCAGCTCCGTTCACCACATAAAACACCGCGTATCCATCGAAAAACGCCCGCTTTACATCAACGCCCGGCGGCAGCCAGGGCATTGGGAAACCGACCATCTGCTGTTCAGTCGCTGCGGCCAGTCGGTCCTGGTCGCCTAGGAACGCGCCTCGCGATTTATTCTGCTGCCAGGCCGGCCAGCCGCAAGCCGCGCCAACCGCCAACCAGCTGCACCGCTGGTTGGCCCCCTGGCGCCGCAACTGCGCCGTACTCTCACCCACGACAACGGCACCGAGTTCGCCGACCATCACAAGCTGCATGACGCCTTGGGGATCAACACTTACTTCTGCAACCCTCATAGCCCCTGGCAAAAGGGCGGCATCGAAAACGCCAATGGCCGGCTGCGCCGCTGGCTGCCGCGCAACGCAGACTTGCGTCAATGCTCGCCACGCCAGATCAATGCCATCGCTCAGCGCTACAACAACACCCCACGCAAATGCCTTGGCTTCAAAACTCCCGCCGAGGTATTCTTCAGCCACCTGTTGCACTTCAAATGTGAATCCACCGTCCCGCTTGCGCGGGAATGACGAGATGACGCGGTTGTTTCCGAACAACTCCTTAGCTCGACTTTCCGCAATTCAGGCTGCGAGGCAGAGAGTCTCCACGAATCGATTTAGCAAGGCGACGGGAATTAGCACGCTTTCCGCCGCGGACCGGGACATGGGTAAATCCTTTGGTGACCAAAGCACGCGTCGGACGGCTGCGATCGCGTCGCTGAAGGTCGGTTGGCGTTTGTTGTACCAGGCGGCGAGATGGGGGCGAACAACGGTGCTGGGTGTTTGCATCAGCCCATGCGCCCGGACGGTCACCAGCGAATAGAGTCCGAGCAGCGCTGGGGTGGTCCGCAGGATGGCCAGGTCCGACCACTGCCGCTGCGTCTCGACGCCCAGGTGTTCGCGTGCCTCTTGAAAGGTTGTCTCGATCCGCCAGCGGGACACAAAGCGAGAGGATCGCGTCGGGTTCAAGATCGAGATCGGTGCACAGAAACGCCTGCGCATCGCGCTGGCCGGACGGATCGCGTACCAGGACCCAGCGGATCGCAGCCGGAGGCAAGCCGCTATGGTACCAGACCGCGGTGTTGGAGACATACTCCAGCTTGCGGGTCTGCCCGCCGTACCACTCGGTCAGCATGACGGATGTCCAGACGGTCTTCGGGTCGGCCAGCACGGCGCTGAGTTTGGGCCGGCGTTTGCCCTTCAGTGGCGGCTGGCCGATTTGGCCCGGCCGGCGTTCGCGAGCCGGTTCGAACAGGCTGGCATCAAGGCGCAGCCTTGTGATCAGGCAGACCTGCCGGCGCACCGCGGCGATCAGCTCCAACGCGGCGAAACTGCTGTCGGCGACGACAACCACGCGGCGATCCGGCAGCCAGCGTTTGCTTTGCAATATTGCCTGACGCGCCCAGTCGGTCAGCGCCTTGTGCCGCCTGCCTTGCCGTTCACTCCAGCGGGCCGACGGCGCCAGCACGGTCAGGAATGGCAGGCCCAGCGTCGGCCCGCGAACGGGACCGGCAGCATCACCGCCAGCGACAGCCAGCGCAGGCCGCTGGTTTTGACGAACTGGCCATGTGACGATCGCACCGGGTCGCGATAGATGCCCCGCGCCTTGATTTTCCCCGCCCCAACGCCGCTCGATGGTATCGTCAATTCCAATCACCACTTCCCCGCGGGGCGCCAGCACGGCCAGAAGATGGAGCAGCAACCTGCGCGCCACGTCGCGTGCATCCCAGCGCGCCCGGTTGAGTGCTTCATGGTAGCGGCCGAAGCCAGGTTGTTCGGCCAACCCCATGACGCGCAATGCCTGGGTGACGGTGCGCTTGCCGGGGGCCAGGACGGCGCCGGAGACCAGCACCAGGATGTGGTTCCAGACCGGTGCGGTGAAGCACGGACGGAAAACTGCCAGCCAGGAAACCAGGATCGCCGGCACGGCTGGCCGGGCGGTCATGGATTCGGTGCGATCAGGTGTCATCGCAGCCGTAGAATCGAGTCGGCCTTGTCGCGCAAGACCCCTGGCATGCGTCGGCCGGGCGGTCAGCCATGACCGGCGACACCGCACCACGGCACCGCCTATCGTCCGCTGTGATGGACGACCCCATCATCCAGCGCATCGAGGGCTTCCGCTCGCCCAGAGGGGCCTTGCTCGCAGAACGCCGCAACCGCGGCTACACGCTGCATAGTGCCCGATCCGGCGCGCCGGTCGCGCGCCTGCGGCCAACCGGGGCCGACGGCAGTTTCGAAGTGCTCTACTGGTCGCTCTGGAAAAATCGATGGGCCTCCACAGGGTCGTTCGGACGCACTGTCCTGTCGATCGATGACGCGCTTCGCTTTATCGCCCACGAGGACATCTTCTGGGTCATCGCGTGAACGTTCCACCCCGCCAAAATGCGGAAAGTCGAGCTAAGCATATGTCATTATTAGTTGGCCACCATCCGAGGGAAGGTTGCCAGTAACCATTCGTGGCAACTCGCCAATGGGTTCAGACCGCTTGGTGACAACAATCGGAAGCCCTTCGATAAGGTAGGGGCTGATCGACTGCACACGTCGCTTCAGTTCATCGGTGTAAATGGCCTTGTCACCGCCCTTGCCAATTCCAACGATCACACATGTTACACCCGCGTTATTCACAGCGCTATTGCTCCACGGGAATGAAGTGTGGCAAAAACGATATCCAGTCCCCGTCCAAAGACATACGGCCAAAGCATCGCGACTTGTTCGCCCTGGCAGATCGAATTGGTAGCAACAAGACCCGCCCGGCCTTGAACTTGCACGAGATATTGAGCAGACTTGACAAACCACGCCGACACATAGTCGAGGTCCTTGTAGGATTTCGTAATGCCACGGAAAACGTGTTCTAGATCGCGCTTCTGGTCTTCCTTCTGATTTACGCTTCCTTGGTAGGGCGGATTCCCGCATATGTATGTCTCCCCGCCTTCGTTCTCGAAGTCGATCTGCGCCTGATCCAATGGCGTGTTCAGCAGGTCGTCGGCGTGCAGCTTCACGCCCGTTCCTGTCGGCGGACAGGTAGTCAGCCAATCAAGCCGCAATGCGTTGCCGCGAGTGATCCAGTTCTGCGCGTCGAGTGGCAGAAACTCGGCCAGCGCCAGCTTCTGCCCGCGACAGAGTACGTCGCATTGAAATTCCGCGATGATCAGAGCGAGGCGGGCGATCTCGGCGGGAAAGTCCCGTAGCTCGATGCCACGGAAATTTGTGAGGGGAATTTCCGAAGCTCAATTCGTTTCGCCGCGCCGCCGGTTAATCTGCGCCTCGATCGCCCGCATTTCCTTGTAGGCGATGACAAGGAAATTGCCGCTGCCGCAGGCTGGATCGAAGACTCTAATCCGCGACATGCGCTTGCGCAGGTTCAGCAACATGCGGGGATTGTCGCCCGCTTCCGCAAGCCGTGCCCGCAAATCGTCGAGGAAGAGCGGATTGAGTACCTTCAGGATGTTCGGCACGCTGGTATAGTGCATGCCAAGCGCGCCGCGCTCCTCATCCTCCGCGACCGTTTAAATCATCGAGCCGAAGATGTCGGGGTTGATCTTCGTCCAGTCTAGATTGCCGATGTGAAGCAGGTAGGAGCGCGCTATGCGGCTGAAACGCGGTACGTCCATGCGGCCCGAAAACAGTCCGCCGTTCACATAAGGAAAGACATCGGCCCAGCGGGGCAGTTTGGCAGCGGCCCGATCCGCGATCTTCGTGTTCATGGCACGAAACAGCGCGCCGATCACGTCATGGGTATTGGACGAATCCCGCGCGCTCATCTGCTCTATCGTGGCCGTGAACAGGCCGGTACCGTTGAAGATGTCGGTGTCCTCGGCGAAAAAGCAGAAAATCAGCCGCGCCATGAAGTGGTTCATGTAGGGCCGGCGTTCAGCCGTGCCCCATTCGGAATTGTCTTTCAACAGCTCGACATAGAGCCGGTTCAGGCGGCTGGTGGCCCGGATGTCGAAAGCGTTCTCGCTGATCTGTCTGACAGTCGAGATACCGGCGAGTGGTAGGAAGAAGCCGAAATGGTCCGGGAAGTCGGCATAGGTGCAGGCGACCGTCTCGCCCGACGCCAGATCTTCAGCCTCGAACGTCTCTCCATCCGTCGCGAGGACGAATTTCGCCTTGGCCCTGGTGGTCGCCGGGCTGTCCTTCAGGGCCGCGAGAGTCTTCGTGACCTCGCTAGGGGAAGCGACAGAAAGCAATATGGATGTTGTTCGTCTGAAGGACCCCGCCCACGTCGGATTTGTTCGACTCTCCTTTGCGCAGGCGCTTGATCGTCGTCTCCTTGTTGCCGAAGGCTTGAAGGAAGGCGAACGGAAACGCTTCGGCGTCGAAAGGCTCCTCGGCAAGCGCCGATACGGCTTCCTCGATCTCGACGGCATTCACGGCGATACCATATTCACGTTCATGGGCCATCACCCTGAGCGGGCTTCGTACTATTGTTCACGGGTGGGCGTCTGGCCGTCCTTAATAAAGATCGAGGCCAACGGCGTGTCGCGTGGCGGTCAGAAGGCATCGATCGTGTCGGCGGTCGCGGCAGGACGGACGTAAGGCTTCAGGCCCTCGCGGTTGATGACATCGACCGGTCCGTCAAACAGGCTGGCGATGTATTCTTTCAGCCCGACATACTCATAGACGCCGATCCGTGCCGCGGGATCGATCTCGATCATGATGTCGGTGTCGCTGTCGGGCTGGCCCTCGCCACGCGCGCGCGAGCCGAACAGCGCGGCATGGGCTACGCCGCGCGCGCGTAACTCGGCTTCGTTGGCCCGCAGGCGGGCGATGATGTCCTCTCAATTCATGGCTCTCTTATAGCAGAAACCCGCATCGCATTCCGCATCGGAGAAAATGGGAACGTCCTTGTCACCCTTGGACTGCCGCCCCGTCCTGCGCTACCATCACGTCATGCGTGAGTGGGCGGCCCTGATCGTTTCCCGGCTGGCTTGCATCCCGACAGGCGGGATGCAGGGGCCGGCGATACGCAGCTAGCACCGCGTCTCGCGCATCCCCTGGCCTCGCCGGAAACGGACGAGGCCAGCCTGTCATTCGTGCCTCGTCCATCGGCATACAGATGGAGCAAGACAGTGGCACAGAACATCTACGACACTCCGGACTTCTTCGCCGGCTATAGCGGGCTGAACCGCTCTGTGCATGGGCTGGATGGGGCGCCCGAGTGGCCGTCCATCCAGGCGATGCTGCCGGATCTGCGCGGCAAGCGGGTGGTCGATCTCGGCTGCGGGTTCGGCTGGTTCGCGCGCTGGGCGCGGACGCAGGGCGCATCGCATGTGCTCGGGCTGGACCTGTCGGAGAACATGCTGGCGCGGGCGAAAGCGGATACGAACGATGCTGGGGTGGAGTATGCGCGGGCCGACCTGGAGACGCTGGAGCTGCCCGCAGCGAGCTTCGACTGTGCGTATAGTTCGTTGACGTTTCACTACATCGTGGATTTTGCGCGGCTGACCCGGATGCTGTTCCGTGCCCTGACGCCGGGGGCGTGGTTCGTGTTCACGATCGAGCATCCGATCTACATGGCCTCCATGCGCCCGGGCTGGGTGGTGCGGGAGGATGGCGAACGGACCTGGCCGGTGGATCATTACGCAGTGGAGGGGGCGCGGACGACGGATTGGCTCGCCAAGGGGGTGGTGAAGCAGCACCGGACGCTAGGGACGACGCTGAACACGCTGATCGCGTCGGGTTTCGCCATAAGTGGGGTGGAGGAATGGCGTCCGACCGCGGCGCAGATCGCAGCACGCCCGGCACTGGCGGACGAGATGGAGCGGCCGATGATGGTGCTGATCGGGTGTCAGAGGTGAACGGGCCGCTTCGCAACCAACAGCTTGCGTTCAAAACGCGATAAAGTCCGGGTTGGGTTTGATACCGGCTGGTCGAAAGGCTGACTCTCCCTACTCATGCCCGCGCCGGCGCTAGGGCAAGCGCACAAGTAATATCTACTTTGTAACGTGCGGGTGATGGATTTGTTGTTGCGCGACGCGGAGCGGTTACGATTTGCTGTGTTCGACCTGAATAAGCACGGGGTCGACGATGACATGGTCTCTGGGGACCTTCGGGGATGTTCGTCTCGATAAAAGGGGGCGAACTGCTCGAACGAGTGGTGATGCGCAAGACGCTCTGCCTGCGTCGGCTGGGTGAGCGTCGGGGCACGCAACTGGGGGCCGGCCGGTTTCTCGCCAACCCGAAGGTGACGGCGGAGCAGATCGTTGCCAGTTGGCCGCAGCGCACCGCGGCGGCCTGCGCCGGGCGTCATGTGCTGGCGATCGAGGATGCCAGCCATATCCGGTTTCCGACCACGACGGCGCGGCGTCGTGGCCTCGGCCCGGTGAAACAGGGCAATGTCCACGGGCTGATGGTGCACGCGGTGCTGGCGGTCGATGCCGACAGTCATGCCTGTCTTGGCCTGGTCGGCGGCACGGTGTGGAACCGTCCCGGCGTCAATCCGGTGTCGAACAAGCAGCGGGCGCTGGACGACCGTGAATCGCTGCACTGGCTGGACGGCGCGCGCCAGGCCGGCGTGGTGTTGGCACAGGCGGCGATGGTAACCGTCGTCGCCGACCGCGAGGCGGACATGTATGCGCTGTGGGCGCGAGGGGCGGCCGACAACCGCCATTTGCTGATCCGCGCGACCCGCGACCGCGCGCTGGCCGATGGCGGCCGGCTGTATGCCGCCGCCGCCGCGTTCGCACCCGCCGGCGCGCGGCGCTTCGCCCTGCCGGCGCGCGATCCCGGCAAGCCCAGGCGCGACGTCGTCGTCGAACTGCGTTACGGGGAGGTCGAAATCTGCCGCCCGGAGCAGGAGCGCGACCGCACGCTGCCGGCAAGCGTCCGGCTGCGCTTGATCGAAGTCGTCGAGCCGGACCCGGGCGCCGCGGCGAAGCGGGGCGACGAGCCGATCCATTGGCGGCTGCTTACCACCCACACGATCGATGATGCCGAGCAGGCGTGGCGCATCGTCGACTGGTATCGCGCCCGCTGGGTCATCGAGCAATTGTTCCGGGTGATGAAATCGCAGGGTCTGCGGCTGGAGGACAGCCAACTCGCCACCGCCGAGGGACTGCGCAAGCTCACCGCCATCGCGGTCAAGGCGGCCTGCATCGACATCCAACTCACCCAGGAGCGCGACGGCCGCCACAAGCTGCCCGCCGGCACGGTGTTCAGCGCGCCGGAGATCGAGACCATCGAGGCGTTGGTGCCGAGCCTGGAGGGCAACACCGAGAAGCAGAAGAATCCCCATCGCCCGGGCACGCTGGCCCGGGCAAGCTGGGTTATCGCCCGCCTCGGATGCTGGAACTGCTACGGCAAACCGCCCGGACCGATCACCATGCGGCGCGGATTGGAGCGGTTCTATCAGATCCATCAGGGGCGGCTGATCGGATCGAGGCAGAAATAAGATGTGCGAATCCCCTAGCGCGCCGGCGGTCATCCACGCCGCGAGGGTGGTTGCATGCGTTACCGGTGGATTCCCGCTTTCGCGGGAATGACGGGGAAGCGCGGGGGTGACGGGGAGTCGCGGGAATGACGGGGAACGCGAATGGCGGGATGAGTCTCCCTTCAGGCGCGCCGGCTACAGCCGGTGGGGTTGGCCCGATCACACCTTCACGGTGGATGCCGTGTAGATCTCGTCGATAGCCTGTGCCAGGGCCGCGTTGAATTCCGCGTCGCTCATGGAAACCCGCAGCTCCTCCAGTAGCGCGCGCGAGAAGCTGGCGATCATGCCGTGGTTCCGGGCCAGGCGCTGGCAGGCATCGGCACGGCTATAGCCGCCCGACAAGGCAACAACGCGAACCACCCGGTCATGGGCGATCAGGTCCTTGTAGAGGTCTGGAACGTCCGGGATCGTCAGCTTCAGCATCACCTGCTGGTCCGACGGCAGCGCATCCAGATGCCGGGCCAGCGCATCCCGAAGGAGAGCCTCCGCCTTCGGCTTTTCGGGGTTCTTGATGAGCACCTCCGGCTCGAGAATGGGGACCAGACCGCGCCGTGCGATCTGTGCGCCGATCTCGAACTGCTGCCGGGCGATCGCGGCGATACCGTTCGCGGATGCCAGGTCGATCGTGGAGCGCATTTTGGTGCCGAAGACACCGGCTTTGACCGCCCGGTCGAGCAGCGTGTCGAGCTCCGGGATCGGCTTCATCAGCCTGACCCCGTCGCTTTCCGCCTCCAGTCCCTTGTCGACCTTGAGGAAGGGCACGCATCTCCGGTCCTGCCAAAGGTAGGAGGGGACCGGCTTGCCCTGAACCTCGCCGTCCATCGTGCGCTCGAACAGGATCGCGCCGATCACCTTGTCGCCGGTGAAGGCAGGCGCCGTTATCACCCGGACCCGCATCTCGTGCATGCGGGCGAACATTTCGGCCTCACTGCCATAGGCGGTGTCCGGAATGCCGTAGAGGCGCAGCGCCCCCGGCGTGGATCCGCCGCTCTGATCGAGCGCGGCGAGAAAGCCTGCCGCCTCGGTGATGCGCGTCTTCATGCTTTGGGGGGCCATGGACGTAGTCCTCCGCGGTGCGAGGGTATCCGTATATACGTTGGGCGGCGGCCGGCCAATCTCGGCGGCCGATTGATCGCGGTCCACTTCAAGCCGCCGGGTAGGTGGGGTCCCGCTTTCGCGCGAGTGACGGGTGAAGGTTGGCGTTACGCCTTATGCCGCCTTGAACCGCTCCAGCGCACGCTGATCGTACGCCAGCCCCCAGCCGGGCGTGGTGGACAGCACCAGCTCGCCGTTCTCGATCGGCGGGGTTTCGTGGAATAGTTTCAGCATCCACGGCATGTATTCCACCGTCAGTCCGTTGGGCATCGCCGCGACCAGATGCGCGTGGAACTCCGGCATCAGGTGACTGACCACCGGCAGGTTGAATGCCTCCGCCATGCCGGCAACCTTCATCCATTGCGTCACCCCGCCGACGCGCACCAGGTCGATCATGACGATATCGACCGAGCGCGCCTCCATCATGTGGCGGAACGGCACGATCCCCCACACATATTCCCCGCCGGCGACAGGGGTGGACAGCGCCGCGGTGACGCGCGCCAGGCCGGCGTAATCGTCGGCGGCGGTGACGTCTTCCAGCCAGAACAGACCGAGATGCTCGATCCGCTTGCCGATATCGATCGCCTGTTCCGGCCGCCAGCGCTGGTTGATGTCGCACATCAGCTTGATGTCGGGGCCGATCGCTTCTCGCACCACGCGGATGCGGGTGAGTTCATCGGTAACCGTCGGAGTGCCGGGCAACGCCATCTGCGTCTTCATTTCGCGGAAGCCCGTCTGCTTCAGATGCGCCGCCGCCGCCGCGGCCTTGTCGTGCGTGAGCCCACGCCGCAACGAGCCGGAGGCATAGGTGGCCACGCGGTCACGCGCGCCGCCCAGCAGCTTCCAGATCGGCTGGCCGAGCGCCTTGCCCTTGATGTCCCATAGCGCCATGTCGATCGCCGAGGCGGCGAGCGTGAATATCCCACCCGGTTCGCACCCGGCGGCGGCGGTCCGCAGCTTGCGCGCGATGGCTTCGGGACGCAGCGGGTCTTCGCCCACGGTCAACGCGCCGAGCGCATCGACGGCCGCACGCAGGGCTCCGGTCAGTGCGCCGCCATAGAAAGTCAGGCCGATCCCCTCGATGTCGTCGTCGGTGTACAGGCGAAGCGTGACGACCGGGCGCATGGCGCCTTCGCGCTCGGTCGCATTGGCCAGCGGATCGTCTTCCGGGATGCTGAGGATATCCGTCTGTAGGCGGGCGATCTTCATGGCAGTTTCCCTCTGTGCTGGGTGAGTGTGGCAGGCGGAACGGGAACCGACCACGGGGAGCCGAGACAATGGGGCGGGTTCAATTGGTTGCTTCGAACCGATACGGGCTTGCGCTGGTGGTCAGCGGGTCCACCACGAGGCGATGTTCAAGCGGGGGAAAGGCGCGGCTGCGGCAGTCGGGGCGGTCGCAGAGTCGGCATGACAATCCGATTCCGACGCGGGCGCGCGCCAGATCGATCCCGTCCGCATAGATCATCTCCGGCGCATAGGTCAGCGCACATCCCATCGCCACCACATGGATCGGTCGCGGTTCGCCCCACTGCATCGGCCGGGTGACGGCGCGGGCGAAACACAGAAAGGCGTCCCCTTCCGGCAATTCCGCCACCTGCACCTGCACCGCTCCCGGGCTTTGGAACGCGGTATGCACGACCCAGCGCGGGCAGGACCCGCCATAGCGAGCGAACGGAAACGCCGCGGCCGAGAATCGCTTGGATACGTTCCCGGCCGGATCGACGCGCAGGAAGAAGAACGGTACGCCGCGTTCGCCGGAACGCTGCATCGAAGACAGACGCTGACAGGCCTGCTCATAGGAAACCCCGAAGCGGGCGGCCAACGCCTCCACGTCGTGACGCAGGCTGCGGGCGGCACCGAGGAAGAGTGCATAGGGCATCAGCACCGCCGCGGCGACGTAGTTCAACAGCCCGACGCGGATCAGCATCGCCGCCTCGGGAGACGAAGGCGTCTCGTCGCGCAGCATCGTCTCCACGGGTTCGCGCGCCTCCAGCAATGCGAGTTGGAACGCCATCTGAAAGCCCCGGCTTTCGCGCGGCAGCGCCTCCGACAATGTCAGGCTGCGTGCCGCCGGGTCGTAGCGCCGCAGCGCCCCGCCCAGCGGCTGCACGGTCACGCTCAGCCGGTGAACCTGACGCAGCCGTTCGGCGATGGCGTGGTTCATCTCATGCGGTGACGCCGCCAGGCTGGCGCTGATGGTTTCGGCGGAAATCTCCAGGGTGGGAAAGTGATTGGCGTGCTCATCGAAGAAGTCCCGCGCCTCTTCGTTGGGAAGCAGTATTCTCCGGCCGGAGGGAAGCGAAATGCCGGCCAACTCCTCGCGCGCGACCCGCCATGCACGATAGAGCGCCAGCACGGCCCGCGCGGCGGCCGGGGATCCGGCGACGGATGACAGGTCCGCATCCGGCACCGGCTCGATGCCCAGCAACGGATCCGCGAACGCCTCGCGCAGGCCGGTTTCCAACTGCCGTTCCGCGGTGCCCGACAGCGCGCCGAGATCGACCCGCAGCGTCTCGGTCAGCTTGATCAGCAGCGACGCGGTCACCCCTCGCTGATCATGCTCGATCAGGTTGAGATAGCTGGGCGAAATGCCGAGGCGTGCGGCCAGCACCTGCTGGGACAGGCCCCGCTCGGTCCGCAGGCGCCGCACCGTGCGGCCGATCAGGGCACGCGCCATTCTTTACAGCCTTTACAAATCCTATGTCGCTTTGGTGAGGCCAACGACGCAATTCCGCTACCAGCTCCTGAATGCCTGCTGAATTTCGCACATGCAATGTGAATTATTGACCGACCGCGCAAACGAAACAGGAGACAGCACGATGCGCCCCACCTCGATCCCGACCCATTTGCCGCACGGCATGGCCGCGCCCCTTGGCGAGCCGGAGCGGTTTGCCGGCATCCGCCGCGACTACACCGCCGGGGACGTTGAACGGCTGGCCGGTTCGTTCCGGGTCCAGCACACATTGGCGGAGATGGGGGCGGCGCGGCTCTGGCATCTGCTGCACACCGAACCTTATGTGCCAACCCTGGGCGCGTTGACCGGAAACCAGGCGTTGCAGCAGGTGAAGGCCGGGTTGCAGGCGATCTACCTGTCGGGCTGGCAGGTGGCGGCGGATGCCAATACGGCCGGACAGATGTATCCGGACCAGTCGCTGTATCCGGTGGAACTCGGTGCCGGCGGTGGTGAAGCGGATCAACGCCGCGCTGCGCCGGGCGGATCAGATCGCCCGCAGCGAGGGCACCGACGGCACCTACTGGATGGCGCCGATCATCGCCGATGCGGAAGCCGGCTTCGGCGGGCCGCTGAACGCCTATGAACTGATGCGCGCGATGATCGAGGCGGGTGCGGCGGGCGTGCATTTCGAGGACCAGCTCGCATCCGAGAAGAAATGCGGGCACCTCGGCGGCAAGGTGCTGGTGCCGATCAGCCACCATATCCGCACCTTGAACGCCGCGCGGCTGGCGGCGGACGTCGAGGGCGTGCCGACCGTGCTGCTGTGCCGGACGGATGCACACTCGGCGCAGTTATTGACCAGCGATATCGACGCACGGGACCGGCCGTTCATCGGCGGTGACCGGACCGCAGAGGGGTTCTTCCGTATCCGGCCCGGAATGGGCGTGGAGTACGCGATCGCCCGCAGCCTGGCCTACGCGCCCTATGCCGACCTGCTGTGGTGGGAGACGAGCGAGCCCGACCTGCATGAGGCGGAGCGGTTCGCGGACGCGATCCACCGCGACTTCCCCGGCAAGCTGCTGGCCTACAACTGCTCGCCAAGTTTCAACTGGAAGAAGAAGCTGTCGGCGGAGAAAATCGCCGGATTCCAGGGGGAGATTGCGCGGATGGGATACCGGTTCCAGTTCGTCACGCTGGCGGGGTTCCACAGCCTGAACCACTCGATGTTCACCCTGGCGCGGGATTATGCGGCTTATGGGATGGCGGCCTATTCCGAGCTGCAGCAAGCCGAGTTCGCGTCGGAGGCCGATGGCTACACGGCGACCCGGCATCAACGCGAGGTTGGCGTGGGGTATTTCGACGCCGTCGCCATGACCATCACCGGCGGGCGGTCTTCAACCACCGCGTTGGCGGGCAGTACGGAGGCGGCGCAGTTCCACGCCGAAGCCGCGACGATGGCGGCAGGGCCGGAGAGGTACGACGACGGCCTGGTTCATGCACATGCCTGGGCTGCCAGCGGAGATTGAGGCAGCTTTCGGATGGCCGGCCCCTCGGGTGGACCCGAGGGGCCGGCCATCGGCATTCCGAGCTACTTGCTGAACCACACGTTGTACATGCGCGGGTTATAGAACGGGACGTAGTGCTCCACGTCCGCCCGCACCCCCTGTATCTTTGGCGTGACGCCGAACGGGATCACCATGACGTCCTGGAACGCGATCTTCTGCGCATCGGCGAACGCCGCCTGGCGATCTGCCAGCGTGGTCCCGTTGGAAACTTCGTTGAAGTCCTTCATGAACTGCTCCGGCACCTTCCCGCCCGGCGACGTGAACACCGGATTCGGCTCCGCCATCGGCCGCAAGGTCTGCATCCCGCCCTGCGCCACGTAGGTGATCCAGCCGGTGAAGAAGAAGTTCCACGGCGCGCTGCCCTTCATGCTCATTTGCAGCGCGCTGGGCCAGTCCAGCACCTGAAGCTGTACGTTGATCCCAACCGCCTTGAGCTGCTCGGCCATGACCAGTGCCGAGTTGTACAGCACCGGGTAATCCTTGTTGGTCAGCAGCACCACTTTCTCGTTATGGTAGCCGGCTTCCTTCAGCAGTTCCTTCGCCTTGTCCGGGTTGTGCTGGTCCAGCAGTTCCTTCCCCACCTCCGTATAATAAGTCGTGCCGGGATATTGCAGCGACAGGTTGGGTTTCCATGACCCGTCGGTCGCGGCCTGCATGATATCGGCATTATTGATGGCCGCCTGCACCGCCTGGCGGAATTTGAGATTGTCGGTCGGCGGCTGTGACCAGTTCGCATAGGTCACGTTGAGCCAGAAATCATCCAGCTTGAGCAACTTGATCGACTTGTTGGCCGCCAGCCGCTTCTGCGCGATCGTGGGCACATCCTCCACGCCTTGCAGCTCGCCGGTCTCCAGCCCGGCGACGCGGGCACCCGGTTCCGGCACCATGCGGAACGTGACCGTATCCAGGCAGGCGACCTTGTAGCCGCCGAACCCGTCCGCATCGTTGTAGCGCGGATCGGGCGTGTATCCGTCGAACCGCTTCAGCTTGACGTAGCTGTCCGGCACGAACTGCACGAGCTGGAACGGTCCAGTGCCGATCGCCGGCAATTGCTGCGGCGGGGCATCGAGGCTTTCCTTCGGGATGATGATGATCGGTACGGTGATCGAGGACATGCTCTCGAGAAAAGCGGGATGCGGTTCCTTCAGCGTGATGCGGAAGGTTGCCGGGTCCGGGGTGTCGAAATGATCGACCGGAGCAAGGATGGAGCGGTCTATCCCGACGCGCTGGTAGCGCTGGAACGAGGCCAGCACGTCGGCCGATGTCATCAGGTTGCCGTTATGGAAATGCACACCGGGCCGCAGATGGAAGGTGAACACCTTGTTGTCGGGATCGGTATCGACCGACTGCGCAAGCTGCAGTAGCGGCTTCATGTGCTCGTCCCGGGTGACCAGCGTTTCGAAGATGTTCATTGCGATGTCGCGGGTCGAGGCGGCCGACGAGGCCTGCATGTCCAGCCCGGCCACATTGGCTTCCAGCCCATAGGTGAAGTCGCCGCCCTTTCGCCCGCACTGGAACGGCGCCGCGGTGGCGGATAGCGATGCCGCGGCGGTGACGACGGCAGTCAGCAGCAACGTATATCCGGTGCCAGAGATGGCTCGCATCCAATCGCCCTTTCGAGAGTCGCACGCCTCAAGGCTGCTGATTTCCGCGCGTGCCGTCAATCGCCGCGAAGCCGGTCAGGACGCGGAGCGATAGATCTGCCGCAACTGCGCAACTGAAGCGGCGATGACGTCCTTGGTGGATTCCCCCGTGCAGGCTCTGGCGAACATATCGACGATGACGTGCTTGGCGAGACTTTCCGACTTCGGGCGACCGATCGGTGCCGGCCAGCCCGGCAGGTGCGACGTGGCGAGCAAATCGCGATAGGGCAGGTTGCGCGGCTCCACATGCCACAGCGGTGCATCGTCGTATTTCTTCAGGAACGGCGCGTAATAGCCGCCCGCCGATGCGTACCACGGGCCGGCCTGGTCCGGGTGCATCAGCCAGCGCAGGAAATCCTTGCCCGCCTGCAAATTCTCGGTGTGCGTGAAGACCGAATGGCTGCCGGGGGCCAGCACATGGAACCGGCCCTTCGGTCCGAGCGGATTGAGCGCCCGTCCAGTGATCCCGGCAATTCGCAGGGAGTCCTTGGTGGCCGGGTAGAAGGTGGTTTCGGACGTGCTGGTACAGGAAATCCGTTCCGTGAACAGCGCCACCTCGTTGGAGGCGTCGGTCCAGTTGAGCACATCCTCCGGCATGGTCTGCCGTACGAACGCGCGGCAGAAATCGACGGCGCGGGCGGTTTCATCGGAATCGAGCGCGATCGTTTTGCCGTCCGGGTCCACTTCGCGCCCGCCAAAGGACCACAGCAACGGATAGAGCCAACCCTGGCTGTCCAGGGAACCGCCGCCCAGCACGAAGCCGAACGGATGGCCGGCCTGCTTCAGCTTCGTGCCGGCCTGTAGCAACTCGTCCCAGGAGGCGGGGAATTTTTCGAACCCGGCTTGCCCGAACCAGTCCAGCCGCCAGTTCATAAGCTGGCCGACATTGCTGAACGGAATCGATTTCCATTTGCCGTCGATGACCGCCACCTCTTTGGCGGCGTCGTGCCAGCCGCCGGATTCGTTGCCGATCTGTGCGGCAAGGTCGGTCACGTCGGCATGGGCGTCGCCATAGCGGAACGACCAATCGGACAGATTCAGGGCGATATCGGGGCCACTCCCACCACTGGCCGCGGCAGCAATCTGCGCCTGAAGCTTGTCGGGGCTGACCAGCTCGTAGGCCACCTTGATGCCGGTGGCTTTTTGGTACGAGGGCGCGAGGATGGTGGTAAAATAGGCGTCGAATGCCGGTACCGGCGAGGTCGCGCGCAACAGCACCAGGTTCGCCCCGGCCGCGCGCGCATGTCCGGCGCCGTGGATCGCGTACGCCGCGGCACCGGCCACGCCGATCGTAAGCACATCGCGGCGCGACAGGCGCGTCCGCATGGCCGGACCCCCGCTTATTCTGGTTATCGTTCGGGGACGATAACAGCGCCGCCGACGCCTGTTAAGGGCGGCAGCGTCACGTCGGGTCGAATTTCATCGCCGCGCCATTCATGCAATAGCGCTCGCCGGTGGGCTTCGGCCCATCCTCGAACACGTGCCCGAGATGGCCGCCGCAACGGCTGCAATGCACTTCGGTGCGGGTCATGAAGAAGTTGCGATCTTCGGTGGTGCTGACGGCGCCCTCGATCGGCTGCCAGAAGCTCGGCCAGCCGGTGCCGCTCTCGAACTTGGTGTCGGAGGTGAACACGGGCTGGCCACAGCCGGCGCAAACGAATTGCCCGTGGCGTTTTTCGACATTCAGCGGGCTGCTGCCGGAGCGTTCGGTGCCGTGCTCGCGCAGCACGCGGAACTGGGCCGGATCCAGCCGGCGGCGCCATTCTTCCTCGGTGTAGGTCACTGGATATTCTTCCGTGGGTGCCTCGTGAGAGGCGCCGCCGAACAACCGCTTCATTGGGGGTCCTCCTTCGGATTGATCCTGCGGGTAGTATATGGGGAGGCAATGAGCGTTACAGCCGGGGGAGAGACACGGGATGGCCGAGCCAGATCATGCGTTGCAGCCGGTATTGCCCGAGGATGCCGGCACCGCGGCCTTGGCGGGGCGGGTGTGGCGGCCGGAGCTGGAGGGGCCATCCGTGGTCGCGGTCCGCGGCGCGGAGTTGCTGGATATAACGTCGGTTTTTCCGACCATGCGCGATCTGTGCGAGGCGGACGATCCGGCCACGGCGCTGCGTGCGGCTGCCGGGGAGCCGGTCGGATCCCTGAACGAGGTGCTGGCGAACACGCCGCGGCTGGGCGCGCGATCCGAAGCGGCCCTGGCTGCTGGCGCCGATCGACCTGCAAGCGATCAAGGCCGCCGGGGTGACGTTCGCCGTGTCCATGATCGAGCGGGTGATCGAGGAGCGCGCGCGCGGCAACCCGGATGCCGCCGCGGCGATCCGCACCGAGGTGAACCGGCTGGTCGGCGACGATCTGGCCAGACTGAAGCCGGGATCGGCCGAGGCGGCGCGGCTCAAGCAGGTGCTGATGGAGCAAGGCGCGTGGAGCCAGTACCTGGAGGTGGGGATCGGGCCGGACGCCGAGATTTTCACCAAGGCGCAGCCGATGGCCGCAGTCGGGACCGGGATGGAGGCAGGCATTCACCCGGCGTCTTCGTGGAACAATCCGGAGCCGGAGGTGGTGCTGGCGGCGTCCTCCGCCGGCCGGATCGTGGCGGCGACGCTGGGCAACGACGTCAACTTGCGCGACGTGGAAGGACGCTCGGCGCTGCTGCTGGGGAAGGCGAAGGACAACAACGCGTCCTGCGCGGTCGGGCCGTTCCTGCGTTTCTTCGACGGCGCATTCGGGCTGGACGATATTCGCCGGACGACGGTTTCGCTGCGAGTGGAGGGAGCGGACGGATTCCATATGGAGGGTTCGTCGTCGATCGGGCAGATCAGCCGCGATCCGGCTGACCTGGTGGCGCAGATGGTGAATGCGCATCACCGCTACCCGGACGGAGCCGTGCTGTTCCTGGGGACGATGTTCGCGCCAGTCGACGACCGGGATGCGCCCGGCAAAGGGTTCACGCACAGGACGGGGGATATCGTTGCGATCTCGGCGCCCAAGTTGGGGCGGCTGGTGAACCGGATGGCACCGACGGATGCGTGCGAGCCGTGGCGCTTCGGGGCCGGGGCGCTGATGCGCAACCTGGCGCGGCGGGGGCTGCTGGGGTAGGGGCGCGGGGCAGGATCATCGGCCGCGAGACCGGCCCATTGCCAGCGCCGAGATCATCTGATCCCGGTCGATCAGCCGCTTGCCGAGGCGGCGGATCATCAGGTGCTGGAACTCGCGCGCCACCGCCGGATGTTGGTTCTCCAGCCGGTTCATGGCCGCGCGTGTCAGCCGCAGGATCCGGCACGGCTGGTCGGCTTTCACGGTGGCAGTGCGCGGAAGCCCGAGTGTAAAGCCGATCTCTCCCACCATCGCGCCCGCACCATAGCTGCGCACGCGCATGTCACGCCCGCTATCCAGGCGCACCGTGACGCTGGCGCGTCCGCTTTCGATCAGCAGAAGATCGTCGGACAGCTCGCCCTGCCGCAGCAGCACCGTACCGGCGGCAACGACCTCCGCTTGCAGCGCACCGAATAGCAAGGACGCCGCGTCGGGATCGCGGAATTCCGCCCGCAGCCCCTCTTCCACCGATATGCTGCCCTCGCGCGCGTGGCTGAACAGGATGGTTTCCTCTATCCACTCCAGTGCCTCATCCACGGTTTCAGCAATCCGCATCCGCCCGTCCGGCGTCGGCGGCAGGTATTGAAGCCGGACGGCGATCTCCGGCGGCAAGGATGTCAGCACCAGCTCGATCCGCTCATGCGCCGCAATCCGGATCAGCCGCTCGAAACTGTACAGCGCCGATCCGTCGATCCCGTCAGTATTGGCGAAGTCCAGCACCAGGTGGCGCAGCCGCCCGGGCAGGACAGCGATCTCGTCCCGCACCGCCCCCACCAGCCGGCTGGCCGTGCCAAAGAATATGAACCCCTGCAGATGCAGCACCAGGATGAACTCCGCATGCCGGTCCAGAATGGCCTGCTCGAAATCAGATCGTTCCACATTGCTGCGCGCGATGTCGCCGCGATAACCCGCGCGTACCGGCGACGCGCGGCTGTAGATGACGGTGAAAACCACGCATCCGGTGACCAGCCCGGTCACCACGCCGGCAACCAGGCCGAAGCGCGCCGCCACCGCAAGCACGAACAGCACCGTGAACCATTCGGATCGCGTCAGCCGCCGACGCGAGAGGATCGCCCATTGCACCAACATTCCGGCGCCGATGAACAGCAGCAGGCCGCCGGCCACCGACCGCGGCACGAGGCCGAGCAAGGCAGGGTGCCACAACGGTATCGCACAGGCAGCCAGGCTGCCGGCAACGCCAGCCCGCCAACTGCGCACCCCGAGATTGTACAGCAGCACCGACCGGCTCAGGCTTGCGGTGCCCAGCAGCCCGCCAAATGCCGCCGAAACGATCACTGCTCCGCCATTCGCCCGCAGATCACGATCGATATCGCTGTCCTGCTCCGTCGCCGCTTCCACACCGGTGACGGAGAGCAGCGCCGAGATCGCGGTCAGCGGTACCAGCGCGAGCAAGGTGGCCGCGTGGCTGCGCAGAACGTCCCAATCCACCAGCCGGATGTGCTCGCGCGACCACGGCCACGCGAGCGCCAGGTGCGGTGGCAGGGCGAGCAGCCATCCCGTCCGCCGCTGCTCCTCCAGGCTCCATCCCAGTTGCCAGAACACCGCATGATGCAAGGCAACCGTCACCAGGATCATGATCGGCAGCACTCCAGCATGATCCCGATGATCAGGGTCGCCGCCAGGGAGGCGCTCGGAGCATCTCGCATCTGCCGGGTGATTTCAGCGGACGCGGCTGCAAGAATGGCGATCAGCGTGCCATCCAGCGCGATCAGCATGAACCGCAGCGAGTTCAGCACGGCCCCGGCCACGGCGAGCAGAGCACCGGTCACCAGCATCATGGTGACGCCCGCACCAAGGGCGGAGGGCGTTGTCCCGGCAAACAGCAGCGCGGCATAGGAGAGTGCGAAATTCAAGGTAAGAAACGCAATCAGCGCGGCGCCGGACAGGTCGGCCATCAGTTCCGACGCACCAAATCCCACCAGCGTCCGACAGAGCAACTGCGCGATGCGCGTGCGGCGCTCGTCCGCCGCGCTCAAACCGCGAGCCTACGCGCCACGCAGTTCCACCGGCCGGCCGTGCGGGGTCCGGCGATAGGCGTCGGCCCAGGCCGCCGTACGCGAATCAAGCGCGGCGCTATCCGTCAGCCCCGTGGACAGACAAAGCCGCTCCAGTGCTCGCAACCAGGTCGCGTAGTAATGCGAGCCATCGTCCTCTCCCGCCGCCCGCAGTTCGGCACCCAGCGTCTCGGCCCATTCCGTCCAGGTGAAATATCCAGCGTCGCTCAACTGGACCGCCAGCGCGAAGGCCTGAGCCTCCCACGGTTCGGCGAACACCGGTCCGGTCTCGTCGCTCGGCTGGCCGGGCAGCACGGCGGTCTCACGCCGGCTCAAGATACTCCTCCCACATGTCGAGCGACACTTGATCCGCCGGGTTGGCGGCTTCGCCCCAGAGTTCCTGCGCCGCGAAGCGCACCGTGTAGAGGAATTGCGGCGCCTCCCCGGCGCGCCGCGCGTTCGAGTCCGGGAAGACATGCGCGCCATGGTCGCGCTCGACCGTCCCCACATGCCCGCGGACGTAGCGCGGCAGCCTGGTATGCCCCTCGGGATTGAGATTCTTCGCGCGCACCCGATCGCCGCCGGCGAAGCGCGCCTTGGTAACAACATCGCGCTGAAACGATCCGCTTGCCGTGATGATGTTCATGACCGTGTCAGCGGTGATCGGCGGTGAGGCCACCGCTGTCCCGGTCGCCTTGTGCCCGCTAACTAGTTCTTCCGCCGTGATGAGCCTGGCGTCGAGCAGCAGGGCGATCATCGCGTCCAGCCATTTCTCGAAATACGAATAGCGCAGATAGTCGGCGGGCGGCAGACGCTCGATCGAATGGCGGAACATGTCGATGTTCCACCGCCGCCAGCCGCCCGTCAGCATGATCATGCCGCGGACCTTGGCTTCCCACGGCGCCTTGAAGACCGGTTCGTTCGCCTCCGGCAGCACGGGTCCGAACCCGTGCATCCCGCCCATGTCATGCACACCGTTCATGGCGCGGCCACCTTGGCCGTACCGATCATGGCATCGCGCGTAACCAGTGCGGTCAGTGCGTCCTCGTCCATCCCCGCGGTCCCCGCCGGTCGTTCGGGCAGCACCAGGTAACGGAGTTCGGCGGTCGAGTCCCACACCCGCACCGCCACGCCCTCATCCAGGGTCAGGCCGAAATCGCGCAGCACGCCGCGCGGATCGATCACCGCGCGCGACCGGTAGGCCGAGGATTTGTACCAGACCGGCGGCAACCCCAGCACCGACGAAGGATAGCAGGAGCACAGCGTGCAAACGACGAGGTTATGCACGGTGGGCGTGTTCTCCACCACGATCACATGCGCCCGCTGCGAGCCGGGGAAACCAACCTCCGCGATCGCGGTCGATCCGTCCGCCAGCAGCCTCGCTTTATACGCCGGATCGGTCCAGGCCCGCGCGACGACGCGGGCGCCGTGGCGGGGGCCGACTTTGTGTTCATAGATGTCGATGAGGGCATCCAGAGCGGCCGGATCGATCACGCCTTTTTCCACCAGCAAAGACTCCAGCGCCTTGACCCGCAGGGCCGTGGCGGAGGGAACTTCCTGGCCGTCATGGTTGTGCTCATGGGCATGATGATGGTGTGGATCGCCGCTCACGGGCTGGCTCCTGGTCATGCGATGTGCAGGTTGGCGAAAGACGCTAGACCGTTCCGCACACCGGAACAATGGGCTGGCGCGGCCACGCAGGATTAGCTTTGGATTATTGGATTGGCGCGACTGCCTGAGTGTCGATGCAGAGTCCGCGCGGGCTACTCCGATGTGGTTGTAGTAGAAACCGACATCGAACGGGCAAATATGCGACGGCCAAAGGCGACGCCCGCCGGCAGCAGACCCGTAGTCAGTCGAGGCCCGTTTATCTGCGCCAGGATCAGTGCCGGCGGCGCCACATGGATGATGAACGCGTTGATCGCGACATGCGCATTGTCCGGCGCCCGATGGGTGGCGCGGAGAATCATGCCGACCAGCAGGCAACCGACGAGCATGCCAATATTTGTTACGATACCACATGTCTGTTCTATCGTCGGCAACGAATTTGCGCTGAAGTGATACCGGGCCTCATTGAAGATGACCCATCCTGCCAGTGTTGCCCGAAGCAGCGTGAAGCGAACGAGCGGCGCGGTGGGCAACAAAGTCATGGATGACCGGGACAAGCCCGGTCATGACGGAAAGGGGGCCGGCCATGACGGAAAGGGGTCGGCCGTGACGGAAAGGGGTCGGCCATGACGGAATGACGGAATGGGGCCGGCCATGACGGAAAGGGTCAGCATCAACGCGGGTTGGTATGAAACCATTAGGCCGACAGTGGGCGATCACCGGGGATCTGGTTCACTGCTCCGACGAGCATTTGCGGGGGATATCCAAAACTCGGCCTCGCCTCGGTCGCGGCGGCCTTACCCGTCGCCCCGCAGCACCGCCAGGTCGCACCCCTCGTCCGCCTGCAGCACCTGCTCCGCGACGAGCCGGTCCCACCCCCGCGCCGGTCGCGCCGGAGCACGCCACCCCGCACGACGCCGCCCCAGCTCCGCCGCGTCCACCAGCAGATCGATCCGCCGCTCCCGCACCGACAACCGGATGCGGTCGCCCGTCTCGATCAGCCCCAGCGGCCCGCCGGCCGCCGCCTCCGGCGCGATATGCAGCACGATCGTGCCGAACGCCGTCCCCGACATCCGGCAATCGCTCAGCCGCAGCATGTCCTTTACCCCGGCCGCCGCCAGCTTCTTCGGGATCGGCAGGTACCCTGCCTCCGGCATCCCCGCCGGGGTCAGCGGCCCGGCATTCTTCAGCACCAGCGCGTCGCGCTCGGTCACTTCCAGGGTCGGGTCATCGATCCGCCGAGCCAGGTCCTCCAGCCCATCGAACACCACCGCCCGCGCCTCCTGCTCGAACAGCCCCGGAGTCGCCGCACTGCGCTTCAGGATCGCCCCGCGCGGCGCCAGCGATCCGAACAGCGCCACCAGCCCGCCCACCGGCGACACCGGCTCCGCCCGCGCGCGAATATACCGCCGATCCACGAACTCCGGCTGCACCAGCCGCTCGCCCAGCGTGGCCCCGGTCACGTCGCGGGCATCGTGATGCAGCAGGTCCCGCAGCTCCCACAGCAGCGCCGGCATTCCCCCGGCGGCATGAAAGTCTTCCATGTAACCATCACCGGTAGGCTTCAGATCGACCAGCACCGGCGTGGTATCGGACAGCTCGTTCAGCCGCCGCAGGTCGATCCGAATACCCCGCCGCCCGGCAATCGCCGTCAGATGGATCAGCGCGTTGGTGGAGCCGCCGAGCGCCAGCAGCACCCGCAGCGCATTCTCCACCGCCGGCCCGGTGATGATCTCCGAAGGCCGGATCGGCTGGTTGACCAGCCGCATCGCCAAGGTGCCGGCTTCCTCCGCGGCGCGCAGCCGCTCGGCGTGCACCGCCGGAATGCTGGCGGTGCCGGTCGGCATCATGCCCAGCGCCTCGACGATGCAGGCCATGGTGCTGGCGGTCCCCATCACGCCGCAGGTGCCGGCGGTGGTCGCCAGCCGCCCCTCGATCTGCCGGATGCGTTCGTCTGAAACTTTGCCGGCACGGTACTGCGCCCAGTAGCGCCGGCAATCGGTGCAGGCAGCCAGCCGCTCGCCCTGGAAGGAGGTCGCCAGCATCGGCCCGGTCACCAGTTGCACGCACGGGACATCCGCCGACGCCGCCGCCATCAGTTGCGCCGGCACCGTCTTGTCGCACCCGCCGATCAGCACCGCGGCATCCATCGGCTGCGCCGCCAGCATCGCCTCCGTGTCCAGCGCCGCCAGGTTGCGGTAATGCATGGAGGTCGGGAACAGCGACGGCTCGCACAACGAAACGGTGGGGAACGCCAGCGGCAGCCCGCCGGCCGCCAGCACGCCGCGCTTCACCGCTGCCACCAGCTCCGGCACGGTGCGGTGGCAGTTGTTATAGTCCGACCCGGTATCGACGATGCCCACCACCGGACGGTCGAGCATCGCCTGGGAGTATCCCATCGATTTGGCGAACGACCGCCGCAAATACAGCGAGAATTCGCGATCCCCGTATCCGGCGGCATTGCGGGCCAGGCCCCGAGGCGGTGCGTGTTCTTCGTCCATGGCGGCGATGGTAGGACGGTGCCGGGTCGCGTGCTACTGGCGCAAAGACGAACCCTCGAACGCGAGTGCCATCGCCCGTTCCTCGACCACCGCTGGATCGTCGAGTGGCGCGAACGCGGCACAAGTGCAACGGGCCTGAAGGTCGCCGTCTTCGGGCGCGTGCTGGAACACCGCCGCGGTGCTGCCCGGCCCGCCTCCTGTATGGCCGATATAGCGCCCCGCCGGCTTGCCGAGGCCAATCATCAGCCCCATTCCATACCCGGCAGTAATCCACGGCCGCCCCGGAACCGGGCCGCCCAGCGGATACGGCATGCACATCATCTGCAAAAGCCCGTCTGGAAGCAGTTGCCCCGCCAGCAGCCGATGCAGGCACAGCACCGCGCCCTCAGCGGACCCAATCAGCAACCCGTGATAAACCCAGCCAGGATGATAGCCGCGCTCATTGCCCCATGCCGTGGCATCCAGGTCACCTGGCTCCTGCGCCACCGTAACGTCGCGGATCCCGAGCGGTGCAAACACCAGTCGCTCTAACGCCTCCGGCAGCGGTGCGTCGGCAGCTCGCTCGATCAGCTCCCGAACCAGCAAATAACCCACGTTGGAGTAAGCCCAGCCCTCGCCAGGCTTGAACAGCAGCGTGTCCGCCCGCACCCTTTGCAACAGATCGTCAACCGGCCAGGGGCGCTCGCCTCCGGCGACCGCCTCGTGATAGGCGCGCAGAGAGCCATAGTCCGGCAGCCCGGCACGGTGCTGCAGCAACTGGCGCAGCGTGAAAGGCTTGCCGCTCAATGGGCTGTCGAGCTGAATCCGATCAAGCGCCACCAGAGCGAGCGCCGCACTGGCCAGCACTGTCTTCGTGAAGCTCCACCACGGCACTCGTGCCCTGCTGTCGGCTCGCACATCGCCGTCTCGCATGGTTGCCGTAATAAGGTCCATCGCAACTATGTCTCCGCGTCTCCGTGGTGAACTTTGAAGGAGCATCTCACATGCGTGCGATACGGTTCAAAGCCTTCGGGGATCCCTCCGTGCTTGAATTGGCGGAGTTGCCTGCCCCAACCGCTGATGACAGCATTGCACTGGTGCGCGTCATCGCGGCCTCCATCAACCCGAGCGACGTGAAGAACGTCGCCGGGGCGATGAAGCAGACAACGCTGCCGCGCATTCCCGGGCGGGATTACGCCGGCATCGTCGAGACAGGCCCGGCCGAATGGATCGGCGCCGCGGTTTGGGGCACCGGCGGCGATACCGGTTTCACCCGCGACGGCACCCATGCGGAGCTGATCGTCGTGCCGGTGGAAAGCCTGCGCCGCAAGCCGGACACACTCAGCTTCGATCAGGCGGCATCGGTGGGCGTCAACTACATGGCCGCCTGGTGCGGCCTCGAAACGGCCGGCCTCCAGGCCGGTGAGACCGTGCTGCTGATCGGTGCCGGGGGCGGCGTCGGCAGCGCCGCTGCCCAGATTGCCCGACGTCGCGGCGCCCGCGTGATCGGGGCGGACCGGCACGCGCCACACCCGGACGCGCCGATCCATGCCATCGCGGAAAAGCTGATCATTGGTGCGGAGGACCTGCCGGCAGAAATTCGTGCGGCGACCGATGGCAAGGGCGCGGATGTCGTGTTCGATCTGGTCGGCGGCATCATGTTCCGCAGCGCCGTCAACAGCCTCGCGCTGCGCGGCAGGCTGGTCGAAATCGCCACCACCGGCCAGCGCGAAGTGACCTTCGATCTAGCCGACTTCTATCACAACGAAAGCCGGCTCTTCGGCGTGGATACTCTGAAGCGCGATCTCACGGCGTCCGCGCAGGTACTGGATGCGCTGACCCCGGGGTTTGTCGCTGGTGACTACCATGCCGCGCCGATCGCGGAGACCTGGGGACTGGGCGAGGCGCAAGCGGCCTACCACAAGGTGGCGGCCGGCGCGGCGGGGCGTATCGTGCTGCGGCCACAGGAATAGGGCAGCGGCCCCGCCACGTCCTGACCGGGCAACGCGTCTCATCGCCCAGCAGAGCCTCGCATCCCACAAGCCGCAATCCCTAAAACGGTATCGCCACCAACGTATCGAACCGCGAACTGTCGCACACCACGACGCGCTGCACGAACCGCAACCCGTCCGCCTGCGCATCGATCCGATCCAGATAAATCCCCGCGGCAAACAGATCCATGCCACCGTCCCGCATCGTCCGCACCACCAGGAACGGCGTCTCCGCCTCGATCACATCGCCCGTCCCTGCCCCCAGCGTCGGCATCCCGATGATGTGCCGATACATCTGCCGCTCGTAGACATTGGCCTTCCGCAGCGCCATCACCCGATCCGCCAGCATCGCGCGCGAATCGGCATAGATGATCCCGGCCGCCAGTCCCCGCCGGTGATTATCCGCCGAGGTCACCTTGTACAGGCACCGCTCCACGAAAAAATCCGGCCATTCCTCCAGCCGGTCGGCATCGATCGTCCGCGCATAGGCCGCATTCAGCGCGGCAACGCGGAATAGGGTCTCGCCCGCCCCGCCCATGTGTCAGACCTCCATCACCGCCCGCCAGCGCTTCCAGAACCCGCGCACCGAAGCCTCCGTGGCACGCGTGGGCTGGCTGGCGGCCTCCGTCCCGCCCATCTCCAAAACCGAACTCTGCTCACCGGCCGCCGCCACGCCGCGCTCCACGAATCCGCCGATGCAGCCATCTTCCATCGAAACGAACCCCGCCGGCCCGGCAAGATTGAGCTGCCGCAGCCGCCGCGTCCGCATCTCCGGCGAATCATCCGCATAGCCCAGATAAATCCAGTTCAGGTCGGTCCGCGACACCCCACGCGGCACGAACTGACGCACCGCCATCACGTTCTGCGTCGCCTGCATCGCGAAGCTCGGGAACACGCTCAATATCTGCTGCTGCACGCGGTCGCCGCGCTCATCGACGAAGTCCAGCACGCTCGGATCGCTCAGCCGCAACTCGTCATCCACCGAGCGGATCCCCGCATAGCTGCTATCCTTCGTCTCCGTCGCCATCAGGCTGGTGGACACATGGCTGCCGCCATCGGCGCTTACGATCACGCCGCCGCCCTGGCTCAGCCGGTTGATACGGAACGTCGCGAAGAACACATGCAGCAGGCTGGCGTGATAGGTATCCCGCACATTCTCGGCGTACAGCTTCCAGTTGTTCGGCAGCACCTCGGTGAACCGCCCGATCACCTCCAGCTTGCGCCCGGCAATACGGCGTATGTTCGCCATCACCTCCGGCCCGACATAGGTCTCGAAATCCGGCGTGTCCGCCGACAAGGTTCCGAACACCAGCCCGCACACCGTGGTCGTGCGCAGCTTGCGCGGACCGTGCTCCTCCAGCCGGAACGACTCCGGCATGCCCCCCTTCCCGTTCACCCCCCGCCGGAACGCGACCGATGTCAGGTTGCCGCGCAGATCGTAGCGCCAGGCGTGGTAGACGCAGGTGAAATCACTGGCATGACCGCACTCATCCAGGCAGATCAGCGCACCGCGATGCGCGCAGCGGTTCTCGAACGCGCAAATCGCGCCGTCATCCGCCCGCACGGCCACCACCGGCATGCTGCCGACAAAGCTCGTGCGCCAGTCGCCCGGGTCGGGCAGGTCGGCTTCAAGGCAGAGGTAATTCCAGGTAGAACCGGCAAACAGCCGCTCCTGCTCGCGCGCCAGCAGGTCCGGGTCCTGATACAACCGGAATGGCACCCGGGACAGACCACCCGGCCAGTTCCGGCCCCGTGGCTCCGTTTCCACCCCGCCGGCGATGATATCGGCCATCAAATTCCTCCGTGCTGTTCCGAACCATGCCGGGGCTCGATTGCCGCGAAGCTAGATGTCGAAGCTATGAAGGTTGTTCACCCGGGGTGAAGGGGTGAAGCTGTGGTTGCCAGACCTTCAACCGCACGCCCAGGGAGCCCCGGATGAACCTGCACAAGAATGCGCGCCTGACGCCGCAAGGTCGAGCCTTGCTGGTGCAACGCGTCCGCACCGATGGATGGCGGGTGGGAGATGCGGCCGCTGCCGCCGGTCTCTCCCAACGACAGGCGTTTCGTTGGCTGGCGCGGCATCGGGCGGGCGGCGAACTTGCCCTCCAGGACCGCAGTTCGGCGCCCGCCCGATGCCCGCACCGCACCGACGCCGACACTCTGACAGCCATCGAGCGCCTGCGTCGCCAACGGCGCACCGGCCCGCAGATCGCGCGTGAACTGGGTCTGCCGCGCTCGACCGTCGGCGCGGTGCTGCGCCGGCTCGGCCTTGGGCGGCTCGGTGCACTCGAGACCAAACCCGAGATCGTTCGCTATGAGCGCGAGAAACCCGGTGAACTCCTCCACCTCGATATCAAGAAGCTCGGCCGCATCGACGGCATCGGCCACCGCATCACCGGTGATCGCACCGGCCAAAGCAACAAGCGTGGCACCGGCTGGGAATACCTCCACGTCGCCATCGACGATGCCTGCCGCCTGGCCCACAGCGAAGTCCTGGCCAACGAAAAAGCCGAGAGCGCCGTCGCTTTCACCCGGCGGGCGCTGGCCTGCTTCAAGCGCTTCGGCGTGCGCGTCGAGCGGATCATGACCGACAACGGATCGGCCTACAAAAGCTTTGCTTTCCGTGACCTGTTGGCCGAGGAGGGCATCCGCCATAAGCGAACCAGACCCTACACCCCGCGCACCAACGGCAAGGCCGAGCGCTTCATCCAAACCAGCCTGCGCGAATGGGCCTATGCGCAAGCCTACACCACCTCGGCCGAGCGGATCGAAACGCTCGAACCATGGCTGAAGACCTACAACACCATACGGACCCACAGCGGCATCAAACACATGACCCCCTTCGCCAAACTGAACAACGTTCTTGGATTCGACAGCTAGAGCACGCCGCGCGAACGGCAGCAGTGAAAGGTAGCGCCGCTCCCGATTTCGTGAAATCCGAATCCGCAGCCATCACAATTTTGCCTTGCCACAAACAAGTCCTCCGCCCATTCCCAACCGATACGAAGCATTGCCGAACCGTCCATCCCGCGCACCGGCCATAAAGGTTCCGATGTCACAAACCTCCGGCGAGCTTCTGGTCAAGCAACCCGAGCGTCCGCCGCTGATACAGATCGTCGGCCCGGGATTGATTACCGGCGCCTCGGACGACGACCCCAGCGGCATCGCCACCTATTCGCAGGTCGGCGCGCAGTTCGGATTCGGCCTGTCCTGGACCCTCGTCGCCAGCTTTCCGTTGATGGTCGGAATTCAGGAAATCAGCGCCCGCATCGGCCGCGTGACCGGAATGGGCATCGCCGCAAACCTGCGCCGGCTGTACCCGGGCTGGCTGACCGGAAGCCTTGTCCTTCTGCTCGTCGTCGCCAATGTCGTCAACCTGGGCGCGGACCTCGGCGCCATGGGCGCCGCACTGAAGCTGCTGCTCACTGGCCCGGCACTGCTCTATGTCGCCGGCTTCGGCGTGCTGTCGGCCGGGCTGCAGATCTTCACCCGGTATTCGCGCTACGTCTCCCTGCTGAAATGGCTCTGCATTTCGTTGTTCGCTTACGTCATCTGCGCCTTCGTCGTGCATGTCGCCTGGTCCGACGTCGCACTCAGCATCCTGCACCCGCCGCTGTCGACAAACCCCGATTACCTGATGGCGATCGTCGCGGTGCTGGGCACGACGATCAGCCCCTACCTGTTCTTCTGGCAGGCCGAGCAGGAAGTCGAGGAAGAACGCGAGGACCCGGACGCCAGCCCGCTCACCAGCGCCCCGGACCAGGCTCCCGCCGCGTTCACGCGCATCCGCATCGACACCATCCTCGGCATGGGGCTTTCCAACCTGATCGCCCTGTTCATCGTCATCACCGCCGCCGCCACCCTGCACGCCAGCGGGCACACCGACATCCAGACCTCCTCGCAGGCCGCCGAGGCATTGCGTGCGGTTGCCGGTCCGCTGACTTTCGTGGTGTTTGCCGCCGGCATCATCGGCACCGGGATGCTGGCGCTGCCGGCGCTGTCCGGCTCGGCCGCCTACGCGATCGGCGAATTGATGCATTGGCGCGTCGGCCTCGCCAACAAGCCGGAGCGGGCAAAGGCGTTTTACGCCACCATCGCGCTGGGCATGGGTGTCGGCGTGGTGCTGAACTGCGTCGCCATCGATCCGATGAAGGCGCTGTACTGGAGCGCCGTGCTGAACGGGATCGTGGCCGTGCCGGTGATGTGCATGATGATGCGTCTCACCATGCACCGCAGCATCATGGCCGAATTTACCTTGCCGGTGTCGCTGCACGTGCTGGGCTGGATTTCGACGGCCGTCATGGCCCTGACCGTGGTCGCGATGATCTGGTCCTGGCTCGGATAACACCCGCGCGGCCGGTGTCTTTCCCGCTCGAGCCGTCACATTCCCGCGAAGGTGGGAATCCAACAGCGGCCAGGGGTCGCCGTTTGCTCAACGGGAATGACGCGGCCACGGGGTCCGCTTTCGACTGACCCGGTTTCGGTGCTGACTTATCCCCGCCGCTGATATAAAGTCCCAGCCTTGGGCCGCAACGAAGCCGGTTCCGGAACCTCTGGCCCACCAAAAAGGGAAGCCATGGAAACAGAACGGAAAGCGGCGCCATCACGCCCGGAGCGGTCGTCCCCCGACATCGTCCCCACCATCCCGTTCCGCGTCTCCTGACGGCAGCACCATCATGGCTCTGAGCTATCGCGACGCCGCGCTGGGCCCGACAGCCAACCCCGATCCCGCGCTGGTCCGCGCGCTGCAAACGGATCTGCGTGCCCTTGGCTATCTCCGGCGTACCATCGACGGCCGGTTCGGCGCCGCCACCCAACTGGCGGTCCGGCGCCTGCAGCACGATCTGCTGCACAACACGGGTGCGTCCACGGCCCATGATGGCCGCGCCCCCGTCGCAATGACCAACTGCAACCGCGGCGTGACGAGTGCCACCGGCGTCGTGGACCCGGCTTTGGCCGACAGCATCGAGGCCCTGCTGAACGAGCCGGATCTCCCGCATTTGCCGCGCAGCAACGACCCGGCAGCGGCGAACCGCAGCCTGCTGGCGACGCTCGCCACCACCGCCAGCGCGGTCGCGCCCACGCCCTATCTGCTGGCGATCTTCACGCAGGAAAGTCAGAGCCAGCATTACGCAGTCCCCGATACCTCGGGGGACGCCGACAGCTTCATCACGCTCGGCCTGGATGCGCACCCAGACACGCCGGACCAGGTCAATTCCCGCGGGTACGGGATCGGGCAGTACACCCTGTTTCATCATCCGCCCCGCGCGGCCGAGGTGGCGGCGTTCATGGCCGACCCGCTGCGCAACGCCAACGCCGCCTTCACCGTGCTGCGCGGCAAGTTCGACAGCTTCCTGGTGGGCCGCACGGCGGAAACCCGCGCCGACGACCGCGATTCCGAGCATCCGCTGCTGGCGCTGCGCCAGTGCCGCTACGGGCCGGGCGACCCTCGGTTCCTGCTCGCCTGCCGCGACTGTGCGCGCGAGGCACGCAAGCTCGACATCGTTCCCGAGACACCGGTGTATTACCAATCGACCGAGACTTACGGCCAGGCCTCCGCCTATGGTGACCCGCATTACACCGGGGTGCCGGACCGCGCCGACTTCAAGTGCGACTGGCCGTACGCCGTCCGCCGTTACAACGGCAGCGGCCCGAACTCATACAATTATCAGGCGCGCGTGCTGCTTGGCCTGCTCGCACCGCCGCCCGTCAGCGGAGCCGTCGCATGAACCTGGGCGTGGTCATCGACACCGCCATCGGGCTCGTCTTCACCTATTTCCTGCTGTCCATCATCGCCAGCGGGATTCAGGAGGTCGTTGCCGGCATATTCTCCTGGCGCGGCATCTACCTGTCCAAGGGCATCGACGTGATCCTGGACAACGACGCCAAGACGACGTTCCGCTGGACGGGTGTCGGAGATTTCTTGCGTGCCCATTTCACCACCAGCCTGCCGGAGACCGCTGCCGCCCGCCACGCGGCCAAGCCGGTACCGGCGATAGCGACCGCCGCGCAGCAGGAGCAGCATGATACGTTGGGCAAGGTACTGTCGGTGCAAACCCATCCGCTGCTGCGCGGTACGCCATCGCAACTGCCATCCTATGTGCCGGCGCGCAACTTCGCCCTGGCGCTCCTGGAAACATTGCGCGACGGGTCGCAGGCGCCGCTGTTCAGCCAGGCGGAGCGGACCATAAGCAAGCTGCCGCCGGGCGATTTGCAGCGCACGCTTTCACTCTTCGTGCAGAACGCCGGCGGCGACCTGGATATTTTCCGCGCCAGCCTGGAAACCTGGTTCGATGATTCCATGGACCGGCTGAGCGGCATCTACTCCCGAATGAGCCAATACGTGATGCTGATTCTGGGCATTCTCCTGGCCCTGGGGCTGAACGTGGACAGCGCGCGGCTGGCGCGGACCCTGTGGCTGAACGACGATCTGCGTGCCGCCGTCGTGACGGATGCAACCACCGCGTCCAATACCCCGACAACCGGGTTGCAGCAGGCCTGGTCCTCGCTGGCAAGCGAACATCTGCCGATCGGCTGGGCAGTCTCCAATCAGTTCCGCGGTTGGAATACGGCGTTCACCTGCCTCGGCTGGCTGTTCACCGCCGGCGCCGTCGGCCTTGGCGCCCCGTTCTGGTTCGGGCTGCTACAGCAGCTCGTCAATTTCCGCAGCAGCGGTCCGCCGCCAGCCCGCGCCCCGCCGGCGCTTTGATCTCTTTGCCGCAAGTGGTCAGGCGCGGTCCTGAAACTGCTTCGCCGGAAACATGGTCAAACGGCGTTGGTCGCCGCCTTCACCGCTTGCGCCAGCATGGCGCCAGGATTGAACTCCGGCGGCGCCTGCCGTGGTGGAAACGCTTTGAACGTTTCCGCATGCAGCTTCAGGATGTAGCCCGCCGGCATGATCGTCCACAGCTTCTCCCCGGCGTAGAGCGGATACCCGGGCGACTCCATGTGCTGCTCGAACGGATCGACGCGAAGGTTGACCGGCCGCGGCACGGTCGGTCGCATCGACTGTCCGGCGAACCAATCATCCTTGACGAGGAAATGGATCTTCCAGTTCTCGTAGCGGATGGCAAACAGCTCGTGTTCCCCGTAGTAAAAAAATTCGCGCCGCGCCGAAGCATCGCTGCCACCGGTCAGGTAGGGAAGCTGGTTGTAACCGTCGAGATGAACACGGAAGTGCTTCGGGCCGGCTTGGTATCCCTGCAGGAGCTTCTCCTTGATATCGGGAACACCGACGGCGGCCATCACGGTCGGCACCACATCCTCCAGTGAGAAGATGCCATTGAGCACCCGCCCCGCCGGGATTTTGCCCGGCCAGCGCATCAGGAACGGAGCCCGGAATCCGCCCTCCCAGCCCAATCCCTTTTCGCCGCGGAACGGCGAGGTGCCGCCGTCGGGCCAACTGAATTTTTCGGCACCGTTGTCCGTGGTGAAGATGACGATCGTGTTGTCGGCGATGCCGAGCTTGTCCAGCCTGGCGAGCAGCTCGCCCACCACCCAATCGAGTTCCTGCATCCCGTCCGCGTAAAGCCCGAACTTGGTCTTGTCGCGCCAACGCTCGGACAGACGGGTCCATACGTGCATCCGCGTCGTGTTGTGCCAAAGCAGGAACGGCTTCCCGGCGGCATGGGCGCGGTCCATGAAGTCCAGCGAGCGCGCGAGCAGGTCGTCCTCGATCGTTTCCATGCGCTTTCGCGTCAGCGGTCCGGTATCCTTGATCGTCTGTTTGCCGATCCTGCCGAAGCGAGGGTCTTCGGTGGGATCATCCGTATCCGATGCTTTGCAATCCAGTACGCCGCGCGGCTTGAAGAACGACTGGAACGCCGGATGGTCCCGTGGATAGTCAGGCTGTTCCGGCTCTTCCTCGGCATTGAGGTGATACAAGTTGCCGTGGAATTCATCGAACCCGTGCAGGGTCGGCAGATACTCGTTTCGATCGCCGAGGTGGTTCTTGCCGATCTGCGCCGTCATGTAGCCTTCAGGCTTCAGCAGCTCCGCCAGCGTCGGATCCTCCGGCTGAAGCCCCTGCGCGGCGCCGGGGAGTCCGACCGTGGTCAAGCCCGTTCGCATCGGCAGTTGCCCGGTGATGAAAGCGGCGCGGCCTGCCGTGCAACTCGCCTGGGCATAGCAGTCGGTCAGCAGGATGCCTTCACGCGCGATACGATCGATGTTGGGGGTCGGCGCCCCCATCATGCCGCGATGATACGCACCCACATCGAACCAACCGACGTCATCGGCGAGGATAAGAAGGACATTGGGCTGCTTCCGTTCCGCCATGCTATTTCATCCTTCAGCGAGATTATGAGCAGCCAGGGCCGCGTCGGGTCGTCGACATCGCGGAGCCCACCAGCGGGCCGCGAATGGAGCCACAGTGAAGATACCCGAACAGGTCGCGACGCGGATGGACACGTTGCACACGGCAAGGACGAAGAAGCCTCCAGGGCGGGCCTGTGCAGCCGGCTAGGCGCGCGGCGTCCGGTCCCCTAAGAAGGCTCGCGTCTGCGTCTGAACCAGGCGAACAGGAAAGATCATATGCAGCAAACGGCATGGCACGCTGATCCTCTTGTCTGGGGCCACGGACCTCGCGTACTCGAGGCATTCCTTGAACCGACCTGCCCGTTTTCCGTGCGGGCCTTCGGCAAGCTCGACGACCTGCTCGCTCAGGCGGGTGAAGATCGTATCACCATCAAGATCCGCCTTCAGTCACAGCCCTGGCATATGTACTCGGGCGTGATCGTGCGTTGCATCCTGGCTGCCTCCACGCTCGACGGCGGTAAGCAAGCCGCGAAGGCTGTCATGGCGGCGGTGGCCGCGCATCGTGAGGAATTCGAGTTCGAGCATCATTGCCTTGGCCCAAATCTCGACGCCACGCCCAATGACATCATCCGTCGGATCGAATGCTACAGTGACGTGAAGCTTGCCGCGGCGTTCGCGATTCCTGACCTCGACCGCGAGATCAAGTGGCACTGCAAGTATGCCCGCCAGAATGGCATCCATGTGTCGCCGACTTTCATGATCGACGGGCTGGTGCAAGCGGGCATGAGCAGTGGAGACGCGGTTGCCGACTGGGCGTCGCGTTTGCTGAGGAACTGAACGCAACCGGAGTGATCGCGCCGGCGCCGCAACCGGGCCCGCTGCTCCCGGCGGCTCGTGCGCGCACGTCCGGTGCCTTTGTCCACCTTGCCTGCTCGCGCTATCACCGGGCAGGTTCGCGCGACTGGGGATGGGTGCAATGGACCAGGACCCGCTTTTTGAGCGACTTTGGCGTGGCGACGCTCCGATGGAGGAGTGGACGCAAGCCGTTTCGCATGGCGCCATCACAACGGTCGCCGAAGACATCATCACCGTCCACACGACATATTTCTGCGGCAGCGTCACTGTCATACGCACGGAAGCCGGGCTCGTCTTTATCGATACGGCCAAGCCCGACACGGTAGCCCAGACCCTCGCCGCTGTGCGGAGCTGGAACGACAGCCCGGTTCACACCGTGATTTACACCCATGGCCATATCGACCACACCAGCGGCATCAAGCTCATCGACGAGGAAGCCGACGCACGGGGCCGCCCCCGGCCTCGTATCGTTGCGCATCGCAACGTGCTGCGTCGGTTGGCCCGCTACGAAGCATCACACGGCTTCAACAGCATCGTCCAGGGCCAGCAATTCGGCTACCCTGACTATGTCTACCCCATCGGTCAACGACGCGCTGATGTGGTATACGATGATACCTTGGCCCTGACAGTTGCCGGCGAGCGGATCGAGCTGTTCCACGGCCGCGGCGAGACCGACGACGCCACCTTCGTCTGGTTGCCCGAGCGACGCGTCCTGGCGAGTGGGGACTTCGTGATCTGGGTGTTCCCGAACGCCGGAAACCCGCGGAAGGTCCAGCGTTACGCGCCGGACTGGGCCAACGCCCTGCGGCGGATGCAGGCGTTGCAGCCAGAGGTGCTAATCCCCGGCCATGGTCCCGTCGTTTTCGGCGCGGCCAGGGTGAATCAGATGCTGGGTGACGGCGCGGAGCTTCTGGAGAGCCTGACGCACCAGACCCTGGAGCTGATGAACAAGGGCTGCTCGCTCGACGAGATCCTGCATGTGGTTGCCGCGCCCGCGCGACTGCTGACGAAGCCCTATCTGCTGGCGAAATACGACGACCCGGAGTTCGTTGTCCGCGGCATCTGGCATCTCTACGCCGGTTGGTTCGATGGTAATCCCGCACATCTCAAACCGGCGCCGTCAGGCGAGCTGGCGGGTGAGATCGCCGCCTTGGCCGGTGGTGCCGCAATTCTCGCCGGCCGCGCGCAGGCGCTTGCCGAAGCCGGGAAGACCAGGCTGGCGGCACACCTGATCGAACTGGCGAGCACCGCCTCGCCGATGTTGGCGGAAATCCAGACCGTGCGTGCAAAGGTCTACGCGCAATGCATGGACGCGGAAACGTCCTTGATCGGCAAAGCGATCTTTGCGGTCTATCGACGCGATGCAGAGGCTCGATCATCGGCATAGTTCACATGCATCCGGCCAGCAGCATCATCCGCACCTAACCGGCGCCACGCACTCCCCCCGCCGCCCCCATCACATCCTGCACGCCCGTAATCAGTATCTGCACGCCGATGCACAGCAGCAGGAACGCGAACAGCCGCATCACCGTGCGCGTCCCGGTCGGGCCCAGCAGCCGCGTCACCTGCCCACCCAGCCGGTACGCCACCCAGATCACCATCGCGTTGCCCGCTGCCGCCGCCGACATGCCCAGGAAGAACCGCAGCAGCCCATCGGCCAGTTCCGGACGCCCGGCGCCCAGCGATATCGCCACCGCGATGGTCCCCGGCCCGGTCGTGAACGGAATCGTCAGCGGGAACAGCGCGATATCCTCCGCACCCTCGGCCGGCGCCGCCTGCGCCTGCTTCTCCGCCTCGCGCCGTTCCGGCTGGTGCAGCAGGCTCCACGCCGCCGCCGCCACCACCACGCCCCCGGCCACGCGCATCGCCGCCAGGCTGATCCCGAAAAACGCCAGCACGAACGAACCGGCCCACAGCGCCACCAGCATCACCAGCAGCGCATACAAAGCCACCAGCTTCGCCAGCCGCTCGCGCTCCGCCGGCGGGCGGCTGACCGTAACTTCGAAGAAGATGAACGCCCCGCTCAGCGGGCTGATGATCGAAAACAGCGCCGGGAAACCCAGCAGGAACGCATGCACCGCCTCGTTACGCATCGTCAGAGCAGATCGCGCTTGATGGGGATCGCAACAGGCTCCAGGTTCAGCAGCGGCGCGGTTGCGGCGCCAGATTGGTCATCTTGGCATCCATCACGAAGTCGCCGAAATCCATGCGCAGATCGTCGGCGACACCGTTCTCCCAGTAGCGCATGCCTACCTCGTAATCCGGTATCATGTCTTGCGAATTCAGCCCGTAGAACGCGATATGCACCCGCGTGCTCGGCAACGTGGACAGCATGGGCCACTGCGTGGGTGCCGGCTTGCGCCAGTCCAGCACCACGATGGAGCTGTATTGCGCGCCATTCTCATCGGTGCCGTCGAACAGCGGCAGGCTGAGAAAGCGCTTGTCGGACCGCGCGGCATCGATCAGCGCCGCGGTATGGGCCATCGGGAACAGCGTGCCGGCGGGAAGCTGCTTGGTGGTCTGCTCCGGGCTGGTGTAACGCGCCACGCCGGGGCCGCCGGGTCCGTCCAGCCGGGCATCGCCGTCGGTCTGGCTGGTGACCGCGGTGTCGGTCGTCTGCCGGACATGGAAGCGGAAACGCAGCCCGTCCTTCGACTCCCAGGTGGCATAATCGGAAATCATCTCGATGGTTTGTCCATCGCTGTTCAGCACGTGCATTTCCAGCCGCTGGCGCACCGCCCAGCCATCGCAGGCATCGATGACTTCGTAGCCCATGGTACCAGTCGCACCCACCACGTCACTGGTACGGGATTTTTCCAGCGTCAGACGATAGAGCGCATGATGCGCGGCAAGCTGAGTCGTGTTCGCCGCCCACGCGGGTGCGGCCCACGCGGTTGCGGCAAGGACCAGCAGAACGGCCGCCAGCCAGGCGGGTCGATGCATCAGGGCTCTCCGTCACGGACATGAACCGGAGCCTAGAGGCACGCCACCCACCGCGCCAGCGGCCAGTACGGGTCCAGGCGGGTCAGGCGGCGCGGCGTTCGGTCGCCGGCGTCACCAGTGGCCCACCCACCACCACCTCCTGATCCACCCAGTTCGCCCCGGCGGTGCGCAGATTCCGGCCCCATACGGCATCGGCTTCGATCGGCGTCCGCGGCCCATGGCGGATCGCGGCCGGCCTTCGGCGCCACTCCGCCAGGCATGCAGAAAAAGCCCATCGCCACGCTCCGCGCGCATCGGGATTGAAGACTTCCTGCCGCACGACCGGGCCACCCACCCGCAGCGAGGCGAAAAGCAGAGGTGGTGAGAGCCCCTCCCGAAGCGGAGTTGGTCAGGCGGGCGTGGGATCGTATCGGCTGACTTCGATACCCGATCCGACCGGAAGCAGCACGCTGGTGATGCCGGGCTTGGCGCGGACGGCGCGACCGTAGGATTTCACGTCCTCATTCCCCGGCATCAGCATGTTGTCGGCAACGATGATCGCGCCTGGATTCAGTTTCGGATAGAACGCTTCCAGACAGGGGACGTAAAGGTCCTTCCAGAGATCAAGCAAGATGAAATCGAGCTTGTCGGGAAGCCCGGCGATCAGCTTCACCGCATCGCCGACCCGGAAGTCGATATGGTCGGCCAAACCGGCCTTTGTCGCCATCTCACGCGCATAGGCGGATTTGTAGCCATGCAACTCCATGGTGATGAGCCTGCCATTGCTGGCGCGAGCGGCTTCGCCCAGCCAGATGCCGGAATAGCCGAACGATGTGCCGATCTCCAGGATCGTCGGTGCCGAGAGGCTTTTCGCCAGGATATTGAGGAACTGACCGGTCGCCGGACCGACGGCGCGCATGCGCTGGTCCTGGCCGCCGTCGCGTCCGTCCGGCGGCATTTCGCGCGGCTTGCTGTGTTCCTGGTGAATCCGCTCGTGATAGGCGTCGAGCACCGCCGCTATCTTGTGATCCATGTAATGACCCCGTTGCCGTCAGGCGGCTCGCCAATCGATTTGCATCTGCTCGCGGAAGGCGAATCGCAGCAGATGACGCGTGACGACCTCCTGAAGCTCTGTCATGCTCCCGGGGTCCGGCGATGTTAGCGAGAGCTTGAGCAAGCCCTCCTCGGCATGCAGATGGCAGGCACCGGAGGGAAATTCGATTTGCCCGGTGCCCGTGTCGAAGCTGGCGGGGACGCGGTGCAAGAAATGCTTGCAGAGTTGTTGCAGATAGCGCGATGCGTTCGGCGTCGCGATCTCCGCGACGCTGTTGACGCTGGATGATTGGTCGGTCATCAGCTCTGCTCCACGGTCCGGGCGGCCGCGTCGAGCGCGGTGGCGATGGTTTCGGCAGCAATCGGATCGATCGTGCTGCGTCGGACGCGCAGCCGCATGGCCAGGCGGAGATTCTCCATCGCCCGCACAACGGGCGGCGGCACGGCGGCGGCGCCTTCGGCACTCGCCCGGGCCAGCAGCTCATCTGCGGCGGCGCGGTTGGCGACCAGGAACGCCTCGCCTTCCGGGGTGATCCGGTAGCGTTTGCGACCGGCTTCCTCCGGTTCGATTTGGGCGTAGCCCATGTCATCGAGCCAGGAGAGGGTGGGATACATGACGCCGGGGCTGGGCGAATAGCTGCCACCGAAACGCTCCTCGATGGCCTTGATGAGCTCGTAGCCGTGCCGCGGCCGCTCCTCGATCATTGCCAGCAGGAGGAGGCGGAGCTCCCCGTAGTCGAACAGGCGGCTGCCGCGGTGGCCGCGTTCGTGGTGCTCGTGGTGTTCGTGGCGGTGGTGCCGGTGGGGACGATGGTGGCGGTCGGCCAGCTCGTCGTGGTCGGGACCGTGGTGGTCCGGGTGTGTATGTCTCATGGGCGAGCGATATAGGTCGAGATATATCTGGAGTCAAGATATATCTGGAATTGCCGTTGACGTCGCAAGGCTGATCCCGGTGCCCGGGGTACAGACGCCGCGGGAGACATCGGTCCGGGGCTCTCTCAGCTCTCCGATGAACTGCTCCTTGCTGGGCCGGATTTTCTCCATTCCGTCTCCCTTGCGGTGGAGTGCAATTCTAACCGAGGGCATTTCAAGGGTGACGTTACGGGCAGCGTCGCCGGCCAGATGGGTGGTTGGCTTTGGCACGATCGGGCATGCTGATATTTGTTCTGCCAGCGGTCGAGGGCGGGAGGCTTACCGGCCGGGGGCAACTGGCATCATTCGTTGGGTATTTCCTAGATGGAGGCTTACGGGACCTTGCCGACGATGGAAATGTCGGCATTGAGGATTGTGTCGGGATGGGGTGAAGCGGGGGCATGAAAGCGGAAGGATGTTACGCCTGCTATATGTCACTAATGACGTGCAATAGCGCTTACATCACTAATGGCACGCGCGGCCGGGCTTGCGTGCAGCAATGCGGCGCATATATCGGAGGGCCTGTAACGGATACGAACTGATGCTGAAAACACATTTCTACGGACGGATTCTGCCGTTCGAACCCGGACACACAAGCATAACTCTCGGCGCGCCGCTCCTGGGCAATTGGGAGTGGCCGGATGTCGGCTTGCACTTGACGTTCATCCTGCGAATTCAGGAGTCCCAGATCCACATAGAGTGCGAACAGGACCGTCCTTTTGAGCCCAGCCACTTTTCTGCGGCACTATTGCCTGCCGCGAGCAAACTTGCGCGGGCAGTGATCGATCTTTTTATCTTCGCAAGCGGAGTCGATTTCACAGTGATTTTGGAAAAATTTGTGAATCCGAATGGTGTGACGACATTGATTTTGACGCAGGCTCCGAACGTGCCCGGATTATGCACGGCATACAGCCTCAACACTCTCGGCTCTGTCGTGCGCGTCTTGGACCCGCAGTTAATGCTGGCACTGCATGATCTCGTCTCGTCGATCAAGGAGGCAGAATTTCCTGCGGTCGACTGCGCGCGCGCCATGGAAGGCTTGCGCTGGATGATTTCGGGCAAGGGCAATACTAAGGGGGGTTGGGCTGAAATGCGCGACGCACTCAACCTCACCGAGCCTTATCTGAAATTGCGAGGATTCTCGAACGCTTCAAAGCGGCGCATCCCATGCGCACCGATTTCAGCAGACCAGATCTTCTAAATGGCGAGCAGGTACTTCCATACGCCATATTCGGCGTCTCCATTTACCGAGCCCCGACCGGCCGACAACTTGCTGGCTATCGTACTGCTTACGAGGAGTGGCTTGGGAAGGTTGAGACTATCTTCAAGAGGATCCACCTTGTCCTCCAGGGTCAGGCCTGCTTAGCGAAAGTGACATACTATATTCAGAATGTCGGTTCCGTCCCGGCTGATCAGGTGCAGATTACTCATCACCTGCAAAAGGGCATTTGCTTCATCGCGAATATGGAGAAGCGTGAGGCCGAGATGCTGAAGAGCCAGCAGATTCCCGATCCGCCTGAGCCCCCTCGAGGAAGCAACGATTGGATTGAAGGTTACCTAAACCAGCTAACTGCGAAGCCTGACTATGCCAGCGCAGTGCCGGACCTATTCGCCGGTTATGCATCCCACGACCAACACAGCTTTTATCCGCGTGTCACCGAGTGCGGCCAGCGGCTGGAGCATTCATGCGACCACTTTAAGCACCAAGGGAATCCCCTTGAGTTACTGCTTCCCCTGAACGTCCGACCTGGCGGGAGGGCTACTATCCTGCTCTCCACTGATGTCTATGCCGCTAATCTCCGGGAGCGCCAAAAGGGAGAGCTGGTCATCAAGGTCACCTGGGTGCAGGGCGATACGCTGGAAAGAGTCCGGTGTCTAATCCCGCGGCCCATGGCGACAATCAGACGAGGAGACAAGGAGGCCAAGATTCACCAGCCGAAGGACGACTTATAGAGGAGACTTACAGATCTTCCAGCCGACCTCCTTCGGTATTCGTGAAAAGGCTGGTGCTGAAAAAGTCACACTCACCGCTGAGCTGGCCACACCCCACCCGCCTCAGCCTCTCCCACCCATCCTCCCGCCGCCAATCCCCCACCCCACCAACCACGCCGCCCCCAGCACCGCCGCGCCCACCGCCAGGGCGTCACGATGCTCGGTGGCCCACAACGTCCAGGAGCCAGCACTGGCCCGGCTGTCGAAATCGCCATGCGCGCCCCGGTTGCCCGGTACCGGTGCGAACAGATTTCCAGGCGCATCGGCCGGCTGCTTCTCGTCGCGCATCTGGCTCGAATACCCGTACCGAGCCAGGTACCGGTCCAACAATCCCGGCACCAGCTTGTTCGCCAGAATTGCCTTCCAGCTCGACCGTCCCAGCCAGATCTCCCGCCGCGGATTGAACGCCGCGAACACGATCGCCGCGGCGGCCACCTCCGGCTGGAAGATCGGCGGCACCGGCTGCGCCTTGCGCGGCATGCGCGACAGCGCCCAGTCGAACTGCGGCGTGTTGACGGCCGGAAGCTGCACCATGCACAGGCTGATCGGCAGCTTCTCGTGCAGCAGCTCGCAGCGCAGGCTGTCGGTGAACCCACGGATCGCGAACTTGGCGCCGCAATAGGCGGCTTGCAGCGGGATCGCGCGATAGCTGAGCGCCGACCCGACCTGCACGATGGACCCGCGCCGCCGCGGCCGCATGCGTTTCAGCGCCGCCATCGTCCCATGCACGGTGCCCAGATAGGTTACCTCCGTCTGCCGCCGGAACTCCTCCGGCGAGATCGCGTGGACCGGTGCGAAGATCGTCACCATCGCGTCATTCACCCAGATATCGATCGGCCCCAGCGTCTGCTCGATGTGGTCGGCGGCAGCCTCCACCGCGGCGGCGTCAGCCACATCGGTCGGCACCGCGCAGGCGCGGCCGCCGCGCGCCTCCACCTCCGCCGCGGTAGCGGCAAGCCGCTCGCCATCGCGCGACAGCAGCCCGACCGCGCAGCCGCGTTCCGCCAGCGCCCGCGCCACCGCCCGTCCGACTCCGGCGCCAGCCCCGGTCACCACCGCCACCTGTTTCATCGCTCGATCCCCGATCTTGTCCCCACGTGAACCGCCGGCCCCTGGCCGCGTTCCACCACGATACCGGCAAAAGGAGCGACAGCATGGCCTCCGACGGACGTAATCAGCGGCGAAGCAACGATCAGCGGGTGGACGAAGCCTCCAGCCGACAGTTTTCCGGCCAGCGACCCGCCGTCCCATTCCGGCGTCACCGGGCCGGGACAGCCCGGCAACCGTCCGCACCACCCGACGCCGTCGCACCAGCGCGGGGACGACGCGCGGCCGACCGGCACCCCCACCTCGGACCGGCATGCCACCGAAACCGCCCACCAATGGGAAGATGAAACACATCCCCAGCAGAAACATCCCGGCTGAGCACACGCGGGACTTGCAGTAACCGTCAGGGACTGGTCCCTTTGGCATCATGGCCGCCTGGGACCTCAGCGGGTTGCGCGTGCTGGCCGACGACCTGACCGGTGCGTTGGACAGCGCCGCTCGTTTCGTCCCCGCCGCCGGCCCGGTCCCGACCTTCTGGAAACCCCCTCTGGCGCTCCCCGCCACCGCGTCCATCGATCTCGCAACCCGCGAACTGACCGAGGCCGAGGCGCGCGTGACCACCCAACGGCTGGCCTGCCTCCTGGACCCGGCCGAGGTCGCATTCAAGAAGCTGGACAGCCTGTTGCGCGGCCACATGGCGGCCGAGATCCTGGCCTGCCTGGCCGGGTTTCACCATTGCGTCATCGCTCCAGCGTTTCCGTTCCAGGGCCGCATCACCCGCGACGGACGCCAGATGGCGCGAGAGGGCCGCGAATGGCGCCTCATTCCCGCCGATCTCGCCGGAGATCTGCGTCGCCTGCGCGTGCCGGTATCGCTCTGCCGGCCAGGGGACCCGGCGCCGCCGGGCGTCAGCCTGTGGGATGCCGAGACCGACGCCGACCTGACCGCCATCGTCGCCGCCGCCGTCAACCTGCCCGGGCGCGTCCTGTGGTGCGGCAGTGGCGGCCTGGCCGGAGCCCTCGCCGCGAACGCCCCGGTTCCCTCGCCCCAACTGCCGACGCCTATCCTCGCCCTCATCGGTTCGGACCACCCGGTCTCCGTCGGGCAACTCTCCGCCGCATGGAAGCAGGTGCAGCGGGTCGCCCGGGGCAGCCCCGACGAAGCCGACGTCATTGCCCGCCGCCTTGCCCGCGCCAACACCGCCGTCGCGGTCATGCTGCCGCCCGGAACCGACCGCACCGCCGCCGCCCGCCACATCGAAAATTGCTTCACCGCCCTGTTGCGCACCCTCCCCCGCCCCGGCACCCTGTTCGTCAGCGGCGGCGAGACGCTCCGCGGTGTCTGCGACGCGCTCGGCGCCGAAAGCCTGGAGGTGGACGGCGAACTCATGCCCGGCCTCCCGGCCTCGGTCATGTGCGGCGGGCGATGGGACGGGCTGCGCGTGCTATCCAAATCCGGCGCATTCGGCGACTCCGGCCTGCTGGTCCGCCTGCTGGCGACGGCTCCCGGGGTCGATGCCGGCTGAGTTCCCACCGGCCGATCGGTATCCTGCCTCCGACAGAGTTTGCTGACACAACGTTGTCAGCAGCAGTTCCATACTCTTCGCGATGGTCCTCAACGCGAGACAGAACCTTGGCGGACATCACCCAACACGACGGGATGTTTTGCGTACTTCGCGTCCGCAATTTCCAATCGTACTTCGCCGCGCAGGTCGTCTCCAACGTGGGCACGTGGGTGCAGATCACCATTGAGAACTGGCTGGTCCTGCAACTAAGTCATTCGGGCCTGGCGATGAGCGTGACCAACGCGCTGCAGTTCGGCCCGTCCTTGCTGCTCGGCATGTATGGCGGCGTGGTCGCCGACCGCCATGACCGTCGCGCCGTGCTGATGCTGACGCAGGCTTGTCTAGGCTGCGTGGCGCTCGCGGTCGGCCTGCTGGCGAGCGTTGGCATCGTGCGTGTCTGGATCATCTGGATCGCGGCAGGAACGTTCGGACTGATCAAGTGCTTCGACGAACCCGCGCTGCAGAGCTTCGTGAAAGACCTGGTGGGATCGGCCGCTCTGCCGAATGCCATCGCCTGGACGAATACGATCAAGGGAACGGGGCGGATGCTCGGGCCGATGCTCGGCGGGCTGGTCCTGACGACGCTCGGCATTGCGCCCGGATTTCTGATCAACGGCGCGACCTTCGCGCTGGTGGTCCTGGTACTGGCAAAAATCCGTTCTTCGGAGCTTTCGCCGCGGGCAGGTGTGCCGCGGGCGACAGGTCAGGTCCGCGAAGGGCTCCGTTACGTGTGTACGGATCCGGTGCTGGTAACAATCGCAATCGTCATGGTCGTGGTTTTCGCGGCGTCTTACAATTTTCAGATTTCCTTGGCGCTGATTGCGGCGGAGACCCTGGGTGGAACCAGCCGGACCTACGGCGCCCTGATGTCGGCGCTGGGGCTGGGCGCTATTACCGGTTCGGCGTTGCGCGCCTGGCGCGCGCGCACTGGCCTGCCTGTCATACTCGTATGGGCGTGGGCTCTTGCCGTGGCACAGATGGCTGTCGCCGCCGCGCATTCCCTGCTTCCTCTGCTCGTGGCCGTGTTCGCCTATGGTGCAAGCGCCGCCATCTTCAGCGTCACCGTGATCAGCACATTACAAGTGCAGGCGGTGGAACAGATGCGCGGCAGGGTGATGGCGCTGTATTCGATCGCCTTCCTGGGCAGCAGCCCGGTGGGCGGACCGGCCTTCGCCGCACTCGCCGGCTGGATCGGTGTTTCGGCCGCCCTGCACGTGTCGGCCCTTATCTGCGCCATTCTCGCCCTGGCCACCATGATCGCCTGGCACACGATGCGGCGGCTCGGGCGCGTCGCTTGAGCAGACCGTCCGGACATGCTGTCCTGCCGCAGCCACTGCGACCAAATGATACCTTCACCGGGCTGTCGCTCGCATAACGGCGCAACGCCATCCGCATCGGAGACGCGAACGTGACCAAACAGACCCCGTGCCTGGCCATCACCATGGGCGACCCGGCCGGGATCGGGCCCGAGATCATCGTCAAGGCCTGTGCTCGCCTCGCCCCCCGCATCACCGCCGGCGAGTTCCGCCTGCTCGTCATCGGCCACCGCACCGCCCTGGAAGCCGCCCGCCACCAGCAACCCGACGCCGCTCCCCTGCCAGTCGTCGCCCCGGAAGATCGCTGGCCCCCTCTCGCCTTCCTCCCCGCCGGCGACGAACGCGAACCAGTGCCGATCGGCCGCATCAGCCCGGAGGCCGGGCGCTTCGCCTACCTCGCCGTGCAACAAGCGGTCGAGCTGGCCCGGTCCAGCCGGATCGACGCCATCGTCACCGCCCCCCTGAACAAAGAGGCGCTGAACCTCGCCGGCTATCACTACGCGGGCCACACCGACATGCTGGCGGCGCTGACCGGCACCAAAAGCTCCGTCATGCTGCTGGCTCACGGCGACATGCGCGTCGGCCATGTCACCACCCACGTCGCCCTCGCCGATGTCCCCCGCCTGATCACGCCGGAACGCCTGCGCCGCACCATCGACCTGACGCACCAGGCGGTCCGCGACCTGGGCATCCCGGCCCCTCGCATCGCCGTTGCCGCGCTCAATCCGCACGCCGGCGAAGGCGGACTGTTCGGCCGCCAGGACGACGAGATCACCGTCCCCGTCGTCTTGTCCTGCCGGACCGATGGCCTCGACGTCACCGGCCCGGTGCCCGGCGACACCGTGTTCGTGAAGCTGCGCGCCCGGCAGTTTGACGCCGTGGTGGCCATGTATCACGACCAGGGGCACATCCCGGTCAAGCTACTCGGCTTCGACGTCGATCCAGCGACGGGGGTTTGGCGGGCTCTGTCGGGTGTGAACATCACGCTGGGCCTGCCGATCATCCGCACCTCGGTGGATCATGGAACGGCGTTCGACATTGCCGGCCAGGGCGTGGCCAGCGAGGAAAGCCTGATCGAGGCTGTGGACTACGCACTCCGGCTGGCGGAATCGTGCCACCCGGGTTCCCTCACCCGCCGCGCTGAAAGCGCGGCGACCTCTCCCGCGTAGCGGGAGAGGTGAAGCGAGCAGGTGCTACCAGCCGCGTTCGGCGGCATCCAAACAGCCCTATCAGGTGAAACTGATGCTTTATCGTTGCCTGCTGAGCGTCATTGGCCTTGTTGCCATATTCGCGGCGACCCTGCCCGCCCGCGCCGATCCGGAGTCAGATAAGGCCGCCATCACCGAACGGCTGCGACACTGGACCGCCGCCTTCAACGCCCACGACGACGCCGGTATCTGCGACCTGTTTGCCCCTGATCTGGTTTACACCATCCCCGGGCGGCTCGACGGCAGCCGTGCCGCCCTCTGCGCAAACCTCCGCACTCTGCAAGCCAGACCCGGACTGCAACTCCACTACGACAACCCCGACATCCGCGAAATCATGGTTTCAGGCGATATCGCCGTCGTCCGCCTGTTCTGGACGCTCACCACCCGAAAAGGAACCGACCAGGACGTAACCACGGAAGCCGGAATGGACATCTTCAAACGCCAACCGGACGGCAGATGGTCCATCGCCCGCTTCCTCTCCTTCACCATCACACCGAACAAGAACCTGCAATAACCTTCCCCTCTCCCCCGCCCTTGCGGGGGAGAGGCCGGGTGAGGGGGCGCACGCGCCGCCGCACCCACCCAACCGCGCGAACACCGCGAGGTGCGTGAACGCGAGCAGCGGAACCACGAAGCAGGGAATCAGGATCCACGGAATCTCGCTCATGATCGCGCTCGACGGATCGCCAACGAACACGCGCAGCGGGCCCGGCGACGACATGACGCCGAGGCCGATGGCATCGACCAGATCGAGAAGGCCGAGCGCAGTCCACGCCAGCGCGACGCCACGGCTCCCCCGCCAGTCGCGGGCGACCATCCATGCGACCAGCGGCGCGGCGGCGCCCACCACGAAGTCGCCCCACCCCGCGGCCGGGGCAAACGGCGCCGGCAACCGCCCCGCCGCATGCAGCAGCAGAAACTCCACGCCGAGAACGCGAACCACGTTGACACCGATCAACGCCGGCACCCAAGCCCGCGCGAGAGCTTGCCGTCCGCCGGAAGTGCCGAAGGCGAGCATGGTCATGACCAGGATGGGCAGCATCACCGCCACCCCCAGCCCCCGAACGCCAAGTGCTCGGTCATAGGCCAGCACACGGCTCGCGCCGAGCGCAACGACCACGACGAACCAGGCCACCAGGGCCGCCGCGAGTTCGGACTCGTCCACGCGGCGTCGCCGCCATCGCCAGAGTAACGACGGTGACGACGATGGCCGCACGCGCCGTCAACGTGATGGCGCCGACTAGGTCAAAGACCATGGCATCCTCCATGTATATACACCTGTTTGGCCAAAACCATTACCTTGCGAGGCCGGAGGCCGGCAGTGGCAGTGGCAGTGGCATTCGCTCCAACACGGCGGCGACGCTCGCCTGCGCGCGCTGCCATGCCGGCAACAGTTCGACCGCCACACGCGCCCCCTCTGGCGTGATGGCGATGCGGCGAACCCGGCCGTCCTTCTCGCTCTCGGAACCGATCAGTCCCCGTTTTTCCAACGGCCGGAGATTGCGGGTGAGCGTCGTGCGCTCCAGGCCCGCCATGTCGGCAAGACGGCTGAGCGGAATCGGACCGGTCTGGATCAGCGTCGCCAGCAGCGTGAACTGTGTTGAACGTAGACCGGTGCCGCGGAACGCCTGTTCGTAGTGCTGCGTCACTGCGCGGCTGACCCGGCGAAGCGCCGAACAGGTGCAGGCGCGACAAGGACGGAAGAGAGCGGCCGCTTGGTCCATAAACGTGTATATACACTATTTTGCCAGCGTGTCCACCGTCGGATGCAGGCAACCGCCCTTGGCGCTCGCCGCCACGGGAAGAGTTCGATCCGGCCCCGAAGCAGCCCTCTGGTATCTTCGGAACTCACGTTCGACCTGCACCCCTCGAACCTGTGGTGTAAGTCGAGTTCAGAGAGATTGCCCCGATGGAGGGACCAAACGTAGAAGCACGGCAGCGCGGTCGCGCGCGCTTATCCGGGCCGCCCTGAAGGCGCAGGAACGTGAGTCACGCCTTCAGCCTGAGGTCGGACGCTTCGCGGCATCAAACTTCCCCTCTCCCCCGCGCTTGCGGGGGGAGAGGCCGGGTGAGGGGGCGTCTCAAAACCAAACCGGCGCCCCTACCCGTCCGCCGTCGTTTCGACCGCAAGCCTTCGTCGGCGCCCCGCGACAGGCGGCGCGCCGTGCGACACATCAGCGCGGCTTCGTTTGCCCACGTGAATAGCAGCGAGTGGCTCAGTGATGCGGTCACCAGGACCATTCCGTGAATGAGTTAGACGTGATAGTAAACTCCCTGACCACATCTGCAAAGAAAGAGAGGCGGTCCATCGCGATCAGCAGCAGTATGGAAGAAAGGGAACTCGTCTCCGCCAAAGAAGCAATCTCCATCGTGGGGTTGTGCAGAAGTAAACAAGACTTTTGAAACCGCACGGTCCGAGCCGGCTAGCGTATCATTGCAGTCCACATCAAATCGGATCTTGCTACCGCCGCGCCATGGTGCTCGCCGGAAAGCGTCAAATGGTGGAATTATGATTGCACCATCATCCGGTTCCCGATATCCAGGGATGCTGCTGCGTTGGCAGCCAAGGGGGGATCGATCCTATGAAATCCAACCAAAGCTTGCTATTGCGCTCGTGGTCGAGCGTTACCGTTGGCGGCGCAGTCATCCAGGGGATCCACGCTCAGGCCACGCCCCCGGCTTAGATCTAGGTGATATCTGTCGGAAAGCCTTCCTGAGTAGTAATGATTCCGATCTCGAACAGGCCACGCAGCGCGATACTCTCACACCTCACGTAGATAATTGACTGTACGTGGCGAATAACAAGGGTCGTCTCCGCGAGCAGCGGCGGAAACCGCTCTCAAGCAGTCTCAGCAATATCAGCTGGGGCAGCCAAAAAGCAGAGCAATGCGTTAAAATGACCGCAGTTCTACCAGAAACGATCATAACACAACTTCAGTCCGGGACGTTCGTCTTACAGGGGAAGCCTAACCAGAGCATTCTTCGGGTTATGTGAGAAAGCGTATATCTTATTCTGATTAGTGGGTTAGTCTGCATAACAAGGCAGCCGCTGCGGACCTTGGCTTGCTTAGCGAACACCGACCAGTCTGGAAAGCCAGGATGATAGGCTGATACAGTAACAGCAAGTAACGCAATCACGGCAGAACATCTTGCAGCCACCGTGTCTGAGTTCTATCCGCGCACTTGAGAAGTAGGAAATTACTGCCGCGCGCTGAGGTTCGTGAAGTATGCGGCCAAGTTGATGACAAGTGACGACTTTGCTAGTGCGGTGGAAATTGGTTGTGTTGCTCTGTTTGTTACAGACGACCAATACGGCCGTCAAGCTACGGAGCACGATGCTCAGCAGAAGACGGCTGACAGGTAGGCTATCAATCCGAGAACAGGCACACCATTCAGGTCGATTTCATGCTTACCCTACCGGCAAATCGTCAATCCTACGCTCCGGCTGCTTACCACGCGAATGTTTTCTAGGCAAACGACGACTATGCGACAGCGGACCGTTACCGCGCCGGTGAATTTAAGGATTGCGCGCCGGTCTCGCATAGTGATTTCGAGAGAAGGTTGAAGGCTATCTGTGATGTCGAGAAGCGGGAATACGCTAAACGTGATGGGTCATCAAACGTGATGGATCATCCGAACTCGTAACTAGAGCAAACACCGAAGGACTGTCCCCCCGCGATTTCGACCGTAGCTTTATGGCCGCCCCCCGGGCTCCACGACCGGTCGCCAAAGACCGGCGAGTGTCGATCATCACCAAAGGAGCTTCGCGGCGTGGCCGCTAACGACGGATCAAGGCGTCCATATTCAGGTCGCGCCGAGACCGGTCGCCGACGTCCGGAGCAAGCGCCTCGGCAACACCGTACCCTCCCACTTGCACATGCACAACCACAAGCGCATATCTCCCGCCGGAGACGCACCATGAGCATCGCACTCACCTCGCCCGACCCCAACCGCACCACCCGCCTCACTGCCCTGGTCAGCGCCGCGGAGGCCGAGCAGATCGCCCGCCAGGCCGCCGTCGCCGGGCTCTCCGTCAGCGCCTATCTGCGGGACCGCGCGCTCGGCTCCCAGCACCATCCGGAGGAAGCCGCCGCCCTGCGACAGTTCGACACTCTCATCAACCGCATGGAATCCGACCTGGACGGTGCGATCGCCGACCTGTCCGCCGCCCTCGCCCGCATGGATGCAACCGCGTGACCGACTGGTTCGACCGCCTTGCCCGTCTCGCCGCGCTCAGCGAACGCGTCGCCACCCTCACCGACGGCGTGAAGTCACTCGCGAAACGCATGGAAGACCATCAAACCCGTCTCGTACGCATCGAAACGATAATCGAGATCGCCCGCCCGGACGGCGCCATCCTGCGGCTCCGATCCCAGCCCATCTCGGACCCACCAAGCTGATGCGCCGCGGTGCCCTGAAGAATGCCGCCACAACACCTGCAAAAGAATCGCTTTCGCGGTCGCTGAGGCATCGGCGGTTCAGCGGTACCTACTTAGCCTCTCCCGCGTGCGGGAGAGGTCGGCGCGCGTCGCGCGCCGGGTGAGGGTGCCCTACTCCGCCACCTCCTGCTCCCTATCTCCGGCTCCATCCCCATCCCCCTCATCGGGCTTGGGCAGAGCCGGCGCCGCCGCCTCCACAATCTCAAAATCCAGCTTCCCCTCTTTCAACGTAACCTTCACCGCCCCACCCCGCACCAGCCTCCCAAACAGCAACTCCTCCGCCAGCGCCTTCTTGATGTATTCCTGAATAACCCGCGCCAGCGGCCGAGCCCCGTACAGCCGGTCATACCCCCTCTCGGCCAGCCACTCCTTCGCCCCCGAGGACAGCTCGATCGTCACGTTCCGATCCGCCAGCTGCGCCTCCAGTTGCATAACAAACTTCTCCACTACCCGCCCGACGATCTCCGGCGTCAGCGCCGCGAATCCGATCACCGCGTCCAGCCGATTGCGGAATTCCGGTGTGAACAGCCGCTTGATCGCCTCGTCGTCCTCACCGTCGCGCCCATCGCGGGCGAACCCGATCGCCTCCTTGGCCATATCGGAGGCACCCGCATTGGTGGTCATGATCAAAACCACATTGCGGAAATCGACCGTCTTGCCGTTGTGGTCGGTCAGCTTCCCGTGGTCCATCACCTGCAGCAGGATGTTGAACAGGTCCATGTGGGCCTTTTCGATCTCATCCAGCAGCAGCACCGAATGCGGATGCTGGTCGATCGCGTCAGTCAGCAACCCGCCCTGATCGAACCCCACATACCCGGGCGGTGCCCCGATCAGCCGCGACACGGAATGCCGTTCCATATATTCCGACATATCGAACCGGATCAGCTCGATCCCCATGGTCGAAGCGAGCTGCCGCGCCACCTCGGTCTTGCCCACCCCGGTCGGACCGGAGAACAGATAATTCCCGATCGGCTTCTCCGGCTCGCGCAGACCCGCGCGCGCCAGCTTGATCGCGGCCGCCAGCGCCTCGATCGCACGATCCTGGCCGAACACCATGGATTTCAGGTCGCGCTCCAGGTTGCGCAGCGTCTCCTTGTCGTCGGCGGACACCGACTTCGGAGGAATCCGCGCGATCTTCGCCACGATCTCCTCCACGTCTTTCAGCGTGACCATCTTCCGCCGCTTGTTCTCCGGCAGCAGCATGCGGCTGGCGCCCACCTCGTCGATCACGTCGATCGCCTTGTCCGGCAGCTTGCGGTCGTTGATGTATTTGGCCGACAGCTCCACCGCCGCGCGGATCGCCTCGTCGGTGTAGCGCACCTTGTGGTGCTTCTCGTAATTGGCCTTCAGCCCGCGCAGGATCTTGATGGAATCCTCCAGCGTCGGCTCGTTCACGTCGATCTTCTGGAACCGCCGCACCAGCGCGCGGTCCTTCTCGAAATAGTTGCGGAATTCCTTATAGGTCGTGGACCCGATGCACCGCAGCGTGCCTGATGCCAGCGCCGGCTTCAGCAGGTTCGAGGCATCCATCGCTCCGCCCGAGGTCGCTCCGGCGCCGATCACGGTATGGATCTCGTCGATGAACAGGATCGCCCCGTTCATGTTCTCGAGCTCAGTCACCACCGCCTTCAGCCGTTCCTCGAAATCGCCGCGATAGCGCGTCCCCGCCAGCAGCGCCCCCATATCCAGCGCGAATATGGTGGACTTCGCCAGCACCTCCGGCACGTCGCCCTCGACGATGCGCTTGGCCAGTCCCTCCGCGATGGCGGTCTTGCCTACCCCCGGATCACCCACATACAGCGGATTGTTCTTGGTCCGCCGGCACAAGATCTGGATGGTCCGCTCGATCTCCAGCTCGCGCCCGATCAGCGGGTCGATCTTGCCCGCCATCGCCTTCTTGTTCAGGTTCACGCAATAATTGGAAAGCGCGTCCTGGTTGCGCCGCCCGGGCTTTTCCTCCCGTTCCTGCTCGTGATGTCCCTCGTTCTGCCCGGTCCCCTGCACCGGCCGCGTGGCGGAGCGTCCCGGCGCCTTCGCGATCCCATGGGAAATGAAATTGACCGCGTCCAGCCGGGTCATGTCCTGCAACTGCAGGAAATACACCGCATGGCTCTCCCGCTCCGAGAACAGTGCCACCAGCACATTCGCCCCGGTCACCTCATCTCGCCCCGAGGACTGCACATGTATGGCCGCCCGCTGCACCACCCGCTGAAACCCCGCGGTCGGTTTCGGATCCCCTGACCGATCCGTCGCCAGCCCGGCAAGGTCCTTGTCGAGAAACTCCGCCAAATCCGTGCGCAGCTTGTCCAGATCGACCCCGCACGCCCGCAGCACCGTCGCGGCATCCGTGTCATCCGCCAGCCCCAGCAGCAGATGTTCCAGCGTCGCATATTCGTGCCGACGCTCGCTTGCGAGTGACAAGGCGCGATGCAGCGTCTGTTCCAGGTTCCGTGAGAGCATTCCGGCGCTCCTAACGCGCTGATAGCCGATCAGACCTCAAAGGTGGTGGCTCCGGCGAAACAAGGAAGGCCGCTCACAATCACAGCCTTGCCTGGTGTCGGCTCAACCATCATTCCTTTTCGATCGTACATTGCAACGGGTGCTGATTCTGGCGGGCCAGGTCCATCACCTGGGTGACTTTGGTCTCGGCAACCTCATATGTATAGACGCCGCAGACGCCAACTCCGCGGCGATGGACGTGCAGCATGATGCGCGTCGCCTCCTCGCGGTTCTTCTGGAAAAACCGTTCCAGCACGTGAACGACGAACTCCATCGGGGTGTAGTCGTCATTCAGCATCAGCACCTTGTACATGGCCGGCTTACGCGTCTTCGGACGCGTTCTGACCACCACGCCGGTGCTCGGTCCGTCGGTACCCCCGCGCCTGTCGTTGTCGCTCATGTGTGCCGTTCGCTTCCGCGCTGCCCGTCCCGTCGGGCTCGTCTCCAGGCGGGGAGCATATCGGAACCCGCAGGGGGGATAAAAGACCTGTCCAGCGGCAAGATTACGTCGGGGGTCGCCGGACGGCTCCGGGCGGGATGGACAACCAGGACGCAAAAAGGCCCGGGCGGGGAGGAACGCCCGGGCCTTCTGAGCGGCCAGGCGAGTCGCCCGGCCGGAAACGCGAAGTGCGGTCAGACCGTCTTCGCGAACTTCTCAACTGCCAGGCTCACCCGTGCGGTGAGCGGCGCGAGGGTCTGCTCGGTCAACTTGAACGACGCATCGGTCAGGCGGCCCGACTCGGAGATCACCTTCTCCACCGTCGAGCGGGCGTAGTTCGCCTGCAGATCGAATGCATCCTTGACCGAGCGAACGGATGTCAGCGCCTTGAACGCGGAGACCGATTCCTCGAGCGAGGCCTGGGCGCTGGCGGCCACCTGCTTGCTCAGGTCCTGCACGCCGGCAGCCCAGACCTGGCCAGACTTCATCATTGCCTCCAGGTTGCCCTGGCTGAACGCTACGAACTCTTCCGCGGTCTTCATCGCCTTGTCCATTCCTTCCTTTACGCGCGCCTGGGTCTTCTCGATCCCGGCCGCCGCCTGTGTCATGCCGTCCTTCAGCATCGTGACCGTCTGCTCACTGCCCCGGTTGAATGCCTGGGTGGTGGACTGAGCCGCTTGCTGATGCGCGGACGCCGCCCCGTAGGTGGCCTCCGTCGCCGCGGATACGGTATCTTGCACCGCGCCCGCCATTTCCTCTGCCTTCGTTTTCGCCATCGTTTGTCTCCTTTCTTGGTCGTCCGGGCGATGCGAATGAGGAATACGCAGGTCGTCCGAGTGCCGAACCGGTCTATGCTGCACCGCAGCATGCACGGTAGTTAGGCGGGCTCGCCTGCACGCGCAAGGAGAAATTTGTGCGGTGCACAATAAGTGACGGCGACGAAAAGGCTCATCTGACGCTTGCAGAATCGGCGGTTAAGCCGCTCAATTGGCTCCTTAATCGAGGCTATTTCGCACTGGACAGGACCGACGGGGCCCGCATAGGATGGCCGAACGAAGCAGGAGAACGAATTAAAATGGCAGTTGGGCGACGCCATAACGGTGGATTGTTGCGTTCGCTTCCTGCGGCGATCGTTGTCCTGATTGCGGGAATAACGGCCGCTGCCGCGCGCCCGCCGGCGGTTCCAGACCCGGCAAACGATCGGTATGCGGCCATTGTGCTCGAAGCGGCGACCGGGAAGGTGCTGTCGGAAGACAGCGCCGATGCCCCGCGGCATCCCGCCAGCCTGGCCAAGCTGATGACGCTCTATATGGCGTTCGAGGCGCTGCGCGACCGCCGGATTTCGCTAGATGAACAAGTCCCGGTTTCGCCGCACGCCGCTTCGATGGAGCCGACGAAGCTCGGGCTGGTCCCGGGAACGCCGTTCACCGTGGAGCAGGCAATCCTGGGGATGGTGACCCTATCGGCCAACGACGCGGCGGCGGCGTTGGGCGAGCTGCTGGGCGGCAGCGAGGACCGGTTCGCACAGATGATGACCGTGCGGGCTCGCGCGCTCGGCATGAGCGGTACAACCTTCGCCAACGCGTCCGGGCTGCCGGCGCCCGACCAATGGACGACCGCGCGCGACCTGGCCGTGCTGGCCCGGCGGCTGATCACCGATTTCCCCGACGATTACCATTATTTCAGCACGCCGAGTTTCGTGTTCCGCGGCCGGACCATCCTGAACCACGATACGGAGATGAAGGCCTATCCGGGGGCGGACGGGATGAAGACCGGGTACACGATCGCATCCGGGCACAATCTGGTGACGAGCGCGGCGCGGAATGGGTTCCGGCTGATCGGGGTGGTACTGGGCGCCCCGTCCAATGGGAGCCGCGACATCAGGATGACGGCCCTGCTGAATGAGGGATATCAGGATTTGGGGGTTCCGACCGGTCGCAGCGTGGTCGTGGCTGGAGGCTTTTCCAGCTTGATTCCAGCCGCTCACGCGGAGGAATTGCCGCGTGCATCAAGCCGTCCGCCACACGTGCGAGAGGTTATCCATCTTCCGGCGGAGAGTTCCGCCTGGGCGATCCAGGTCGGACTCTATCATACGCAGCAGGAGGCCCGCCTTGCCGCAGTCAAGGCTCGACACGCGACCGACGGTGGGGATACACGCATTTCGCCGGCAGCACTGCACGGGCGCGCCACCTGGCGCGCGCAGGTCATCGGGCTGACCGCGCCCGAAGCGCGCGAAGCATGCGTCACCTTGTCCCGCCACGGCAGTCCCTGCGCGGTCATTCGGCTGGCCGCCGAGCGGACGCTGGCGCGGAGTTGACGTCTGCCGGCCAGAGCCGGCCAACCGTTCCACGGAAATGATCGGGTTCGGCGATGCGGTCATGTAGGTTGCATATGCAACCAACTGCCCGATCTCGCCGGCGCGACCTGCTGCCGCTCGATAGAGTTTCCGCTTCGCCGCGGGATCCACTGGCGCGATGGCAGGGACGGCGGAAAGGCGGCAGAGTGCGAAACGCCAGCTCGGGGTTCGCTTGCGGCATCGCCGGGGAAGGGCACGAATGGGCAACCGTCAGCCATCGGCTTCATGCGGCGCACGTCCCGGCACCCCAGCTTGACCAGACTGCGGTCGCAGATTAGTGATAGCGATACCACGCCAGGGCCAAGTTTAGGAGGAGGCGCGCTCGACGATGCGAAACGGCACCAGCATCCGATGTGCCTCCGCCGCGCCGCGCAGCCGGTCCAGCACGAATGTAGCGGCATGCCGGCCAATGCGTGCCCCCTCCACGCTGACCGTCGTGAACGGCGGATCGCTGGCGGCACTCAACTCGAAATCACCGAACCCACATACCGACAGCCGCTCCGGCACCGGCACACCGTTTGCCCGTGCCTCTACCATTGCGCCGAACGCGACCAGGTCCGAACTGCAGAACAACGCCAGCCGTTCTGCCCGCGGACCCGTCAGTGTCGGCAGCAACGCCTGCAGCGCGCCACGCCCGGCGCTGATCGTGCTGGGTGCGGGGATCACGCTCTCTGCGATCACGGTGCCGCCACCGCACCGCGCGGCGGCCGCGAACGCTGTTCCTCGGGTCCGTGCACGGGCATCGCTGGCTGCAAACGCCGCGAACCGCACGTGACCCTTGGCCAGGAAATAGGCGGCCACCTCTTCGCCCACGGCGGCGTGGCTGACGCCCACCAGCATATCGATCGGCTGGCGCGCAACGTCGAAGATTTCCACGATGGGAATGGCGGCGTCCACCAGCATCTGGCGCGTCGGCGCGTCGTGCGTCGCTCCGGTCAGCAGCAGCGCGTCCGGCCGGCGGCCCAGCACGGTGCGCACCAGCGCCGCCTCGTTCACATCGCCATAGCCGGACAGGCACAGCATCACCTCGTAGCCCTGCGCACGCAGCGCATCAGTGAAGTTCTGGACCAGCTCAGCGAACATTGGGTGCGCCATCGTGGGGACGATCGCTGCCACCATCCGTGTCCGGCGCGACGACAACCCGCCGGCAACCATGTTGGGAACGTAGCCCAACCGCTCAATCGCGGCGTGCACCCGCTGCGCCGTTGCTGCCGAGACGCGCTCGGGCGCGTTCAATACACGCGAAACGGTCATCGGCGCCACATTGGCAGCGACGGCGACATCACTCAGCTTCACTGCCGAACGCGCTTGCGGCTTCATCGGCTTGCGCGACTGGGGCGACACAATCGTTACCTCCGATCCGGTGATGACGTCATACCTGTAGCCTATATTGTGTCCGGAATTCAGCTCTATGTTACATTGGATAGCAACGCCAACAAGGGAGGATCTCAACCATGACCGACCTCGCCACGACAAGGCGAGCCGTGCTCGGCGGCATCGCCGGTACAGCCGCACTCGGGGTTGCCAGCGCGCGTGTGGGTGCCGCTACGCCGCCCCCGCTGCCCGCGTCCCCGGTGACGCTCAACGTGATCGACGTCGCCGGTCAGCTTCAGTTGACGCAGGGGGCGATCCAGAACTTCGTTCGTGACAATCCGAAACTGATCTCGAAGGTTAACTTCTCGCAGGCGCCGGCGCCGGAGCTGCCGGGCAAGATCAAGGCGCAGCAGGCTGCCGGTAGTGTTGATATCGACCTGGTAATGACTGGAACCGACGGACTGGCGGCTGGCATCGACGGGAATCTGTGGATTCCGCTGGTGACCGATTACGCCGCGCAACTGCCGGACCTGAAGTCGATCTATTTGCCCGGCGCGCTGAAGATGCAGGGCCTCGCACAGGACCAGGGAGTATGCGTGGTGTTCTGCCCGGCCGGGCCGATCATCGAATACATGCCTGATGCAGTGAAGACGCCACCAAAGACCGCGCAGGAACTGCTCGACTGGGCGAAGGCGCATCCGAAGCGCTTCATCTATGCGCGTCCAGCAAATTCCGGCCCGGGCCGCACGTTTCTGCAGGGGCTGCCTTATATCCTGAAGGACAAGGACCCGATGGATCCGAAGGACGGCTGGGACAAGACCTGGAGTTATCTCATCGAGCTGGGCAAGTACATCGAATACTATCCGACCGGCACTGGCGTAGTGATGAAGGAATTGGCCGACGGGACGCGCAGCATGATCGCCTCGCATGTCGGCTGGGACCTTAATCCGCGCATTCTGGGCGTGGTCCCGAAAGAGGCGGAGGTCGGCACGCTTGAAGGTTTCCATTGGGTGACCGACGCCCAGGTACCTGGGTCATCCCGAAGGGCGTGGCGCCCAGCCATCTCGCGGTTCTGCTGGAGATGACGAAATACATGCTGAGCAAGCCGGCACAGGCGATGACCTACGACAAGGGGTATTTCTATCCTGGCCCGGCGGTGAAGGACGTGCCGCTGTCGATGGCACCCGCGGAAAGTCAGAAGCTGATCGCCGAGTTCACTCGTCCCTTCTATACCAAGCTGTTCGAGGAGGTGCCGTCGGAGGTGCCGTTGCCGGCAGACAAGCTGGTGTACGCGTTCCAGCGCTGGGACCAGCAGGTCGGCTCGCGTCCCGGTAAATAATTGCGCATGCCGTCCCGCGTCGCGCGATTTTCGTGAGCTCCGGCTGGAAGGCGTCAGCCGCGACTTCGATCAGCGGCATGCATTGCGCGATGTTACTCTGACGGTCGCGCGGGGCGAGTTCGTCGCCCTGCTCGGCCCGTCAGGGTGCGGCAAGTCCACTGCGCTGAACTGCATCGCCGGGCTGTTGCAACTGAGCCGTGGCACGATCTGGCTGGATGCCACCCGCGTCGACCAGTTGGGGCCGGAGGAACGCGGCTTCGGCATGGTGTTTCAGAACTATGCGTTGTTTCCGCACATGACAGTGCGGCGCAATATCGGCTTCGGCCTGACGACGCAACATCAGCCGAAGGCCGAGATCGCGCGCAAGGTTGACGAGGTGCTGGGGATCGTCAGGCTTGAGCAGCATCCCCACCAACTCCCTGGCCAACTGTCCGGCGGGCAGCAGCAGCGTGTTGCGATTGCCCGCGCCATCGTCGTCGGGCCGCCCGTGATGCTGATGGACGAACCGCTGTCCAACCTGGATGCCAAGCTGCGCATCGAAATGCGCGCCGAGATCCGGCGTATTCACGGCATGCTGGGCTGTTCGACCATTTATGTGACGCATGACCAGGAAGAGGCGCTGTCGCTCGCCGACCGCATCATGGTGCTGATTGACGGGCAGATGCGGCAGCTCGGCACACCAGAGGAGCTCTATGCCCGCCCGGCTACAGCGGACGTCGCCGAGTTCATGGGCTATCGCAACCTGCTCGCGTCAACCGCCACCCCGGCCGATTCCGGTGTCCTGGTCAGCATCGCCGGCGCCAAGCTGCACGGCACGCTGCAGGGCACGACGCCGCTCCAACAGAGCGTCATGATCGCCATCCGGCCGGAAGACCTGGTGCCCACGCCGGACGGTCCGATCGCCGCCGTCGTCGAGATCGCCGAATATCACGGCCGCGACTTCTATGCCGTGTTGCGCGGCGTCGACGGCAGCATGCTGTATTGCCGCTCGCCGGTACGGGTCAGCACGGGCGATGCGCTGCGCCTGGATGCACGGCCCGACCGCGTGCTGGTTTACCCCACGCCGACGCCGTAACGCGATGCGAGCCAGCCGTTCGCGTCCCGCAGTAGCGGTTTCCGGGTCGCATCCGGGGATTGACCCGGCCATCGTTGCGCCCGCGCCGGGCATGGGCAGTACCCTTTCCCTCCGCGGCCGGCTGAAGGAACGCGGGCTGGATGGCGTGACGCTGCTGGTGATCCCCGGCGTGCTGTTCGTGCTGGCATTGTTCGTCTATCCGTTTCTGTACGGCCTGTTCCTGTCTTTCACGCCGAAAAAGGGTGGGGCGCTGGCCAACTACATCACCTTTTTCTCCGAGCCGTTTCTGTACAACACGATCTGGACGACGCTGGTGATCGCTGTCCCGGTCACGATCCTGAATGTCGTGTTGTCGATCCCGGTGGCGCTGCGCGTGCGGCTGATGAAGCGCCAGCGACTGTTGACGACCATTCTGGTTATCCCGATCACGCTGGGCACCGTGCTGGTCGCCGACGGTCTGCTGACTTATCTCGGCCCGCGTGGCTGGCTGAACCGTACCCTGTTGGAGTTCGGCCTGACCGACAGCCCGCTGCGTCTCGTTCACAACTACTGGGGCGTGGTGCTGTCGCTGGTGATCAGCGGGTTCCCCTTCACTTTCCTGCTGACGCTGTCGTACGTGACCGGCATCGATCAGTCGCTGGAACATGCCGGCGCCATGCTCGGGGCGCGAGCCCGCACTCGGTTCACCCGCATCCTGTTGCCGCTGCTGCTGCCGGGCCTCACGATCACGCTCGCGCTGGCGTTCGTGCAGGCGTTTTCCGTGTTCCCCTCGGCGATCTTGCTGGGCCAGCCGTCCGGGCCCACACGGGTGATCTCGATCGCCGCTTACACCGCCGCCTTCGAGCAGTTCGATTATTCGCTGGCCTCGGCGATCGCGATGATCATGGCCGGCGTGCAGGTGTTGATCGTGGTGGCATTGCTGGGGCTGCGCGGCCTGCTGTTCCGCGGCCCCGCCAGCAGCGGCAAGGGCTGACCCGGATGCGACGCCGTCCCGGCGAGCAACTCTGGGCCTTCGCCGTCTGGGCGGTGGTGGTGTTCTTCATCATCAACCTGCTGGCGATGATCGGCAGCGTGGTGGTGAACTCGTTCGGCACCCACTGGTTCAACACCTGGCTGCCCGCGGGCTTCACTCCCCAATGGTATGCGCTGGCGTGGAATGAGTTCGCACTGCCGTCCATTCTGCTGGTCACGCTGGAGGTGGTCGGTGCCGTTGTGGTGCTGTCGGGCGTGCTTGGGGTACCGACCGCCTACGCCATGGCGCGACGCAATTTCCCCGGCCGACGCCTGGTGATGCTGCTGTTCCTGCTGCCGCTGATGGTGCCACCGATCACCTATGGCATTCCGCTGGCGACGGTGCTGTATCAAGCCCATCTGGCCGGCGCGATCTGGGGCGTGATCCTTGCCAACCTCGTCCCCACCGTGCCGTTCGTGGTCCTGATCATGATCCCGTTCGTGGAGCAGATCGATCCGCGCATCGAAGCCGCCGCCCGTGTGTTTGGTGCCGGCCTCGGCCGGATGTTCTTCCAGGTGCTGGTGCCGCTGCTGACCCCGGGCATTCTCGCGGCGCTGATCCTGGTGCTGGTCCGCACCATCGCGATGTTCGAGCTGACGTTCCTGACCGCCGGCCCGAACAGCCAGACGCTGGTTGTCGCGCTCTATTATGCCGTGTTCGCTGCGGGGGTGCGTCCTCCCCAATCGATCGACGCGATGGCGGTGGTTTATATGATTACCACTCTGGTCTGGCTGCTGATTGCACTGCGCTTCGTCAACCCGACGCAGATCGTCGCCCGCGCGAAGCGTTGAGCCGGGTCGCTCGGTGATGCCCGCGGACACCGGGACATGTCAGTTGCAAATCCACCCTTCCCCGGTCGTATCGCTTTGCTGCGCATTCGGGCGGAGTGGCGGCGCCGAGCGGCAGGTTCAGAAGGGCGGCCAGAGCGTCGGCCAGTCCACGCTCGCTGACCAGGCTGGGCTGAATCAGCCCTCTATCGAGCCGCTGCCCGCTTTCCACGGCGACGTTGCGGGCGCGATCGAGCGTTTTGGAGTCGCAATGCCCACGCGAGACCGGCAACGCGCCGAGCTGGTCATGCTCTCCGTCCGGGTGTCGGTCTTGACCGTATGCGGCACCTGCGCCATGTGCATCGGTGCCGTCCGACGCGCCGATCCGCTGCGATGCCGGAGCAAGCCGAACCCGCCATGACACGCGACGCGGCAGTGCAGAACTGATGAAATTGCTGCCGGTGATTGTTGCGCCGTTCATCGGCAGCTTCCTTGGGGTGCTGATCCGCCGGCTACCGGCCGGGCAGCCGGTCGTGCTGGCGCGCTCTTTCTGTGCGTCCTGCGGCGCCAATCTTGCGGCATGTGATCTTGTACCCGTGGTGAGTTTCCTTGTGCTGCGCGGGCGTTGCCGGCGTTGCCGGGCACCGATCGGGGTATTTCACCTTGTGATCGAACTGGCCGCCGTGGCGGTTGCGTTATGGGTGGTGCTGACGCAGACGGAGCCCGGATGGATCTGGGCGAGCTGCGTGCTGGGCTGGACTTTGCTTGCGCTGGCCTGGATCGACGCCGAGCACATGTTCCTGCCGGACATGCTGACTCTGCCGCTGGTGCTGGCGGGGTTGGGCGCCTGTGTGCTGCTGGACCGGTGGAGCGTCGTCGATCATGCACTGGGCGCGGCGTTGGGCTACCTCGCGTTTCGTGCGATTGCGGCATTCTATCAGGCTTGGCGAGGCCGCACGGGGCTGGGCGGCGGCGATGCCAAGTTGCTGGCGGCCGCGGGTGCGTGGCTGGGATGGCAGGCGCTGCCCTGGGTGGTGCTGGAGGCGAGCCTGGCCGGCATCGCCGCGGCTTTGACTGCGCGCGTGCTGGGGCGGCATATCAGCCGGGCCACGGCGCTGCCGTTCGGGCCTTTTCTTGCGATTGCGATATGGCTGGTGTGGCTGTATGGCGTGCCGCTTCCACAGTAAGTGGGACACCGACGCCAGCCCGATTGATGTCGTGGACCCGGTCCGACGCGTTTGGCTTACGGGAGCACCGGAGAATAGTTACGCAGAATTCCATCCGTGCCAGCAAGTGATACGGCCTCGGGCCGGCGAACACCCGGTTGATGCCGATCTGGCGCGGGTCGCCAGCGTGGGCGTAAAAGGGACCACCAAAGTCTTCATATGAGGTGCGATCCGCATGCTGGAGCTACGTCCGAATTGCGAATGCTGCAACCGCGACTTGCCGCCGAACAGCGTGGCCGCGCGGATCTGCAGTTTCGAATGCACCTTCTGCGCGGATTGCACGGATGGCGTGCTCGATGGGCGCTGCCCGAACTGTGGCGGCGAGTTGGTACGCCGGCCGGCGCGGCCGGCGGAAAAACTGGCACGGTTCCCGGCCTCCGCCGTCCGCAAGCTGCGGGAAGGCGGCTGTGTGCCGGCCTGAGAGTTGCCGAATCGCCGCAGGTGACGCATCTCCGGCGTGTTCCGGGTTGGTTTCTGGCTGGAGGTAGAATGCGGATGCGGCGCAATGTGATCGCGGTGGGATTCTGTGCGGCGGCAGCGGGGTGCGCCACCGCCCCGCCCGCCCCCGCGCCGGTTGCCCAGCAGACACCGGCAGTGAGCACCGATGGGACGTATCGCGGGACCAGCACCCGGTTCCAGGCCGACCGCCGCGATTGTCCCCATCCCGGGCTGGTCACGCTCTATGTGCAGGACGGGCAATTCGAGTATCGCTGGAAGCCGCAGCTCTACATCACAGCGGTGATCCAGCCGGATGGCCGGGTGAGCGGCACGGGCGCGGACGTGACCCTGGCGGGGCATACGGATGGCGGCACGATCGACGGAGATATCACCAACGGGGCGTGCGGGCTGCACTTTACCGCGCATAAGGCGACGTTCTGAGCGGCGGCCCTCACCGGTAACGAATTCAAGGCCAACTCTCCGGCGACGCGGGAGAGTTCGAGGTAGGGTGAGGGCATGCGGTATATTTCGACGCGTGGGGATGCACCGGTCCGCGACTTCGGCGGTGTGTTGCTGGCAGGGCTGGCCGAGGATGGCGGACTTTACGTGCCGGAATGCTGGCCGCATTTCTCGCCTGCCGACTGGCGGGCGCTGCGGGGATTGACGTATCCGGCGCTGGCGGCGCGCGTCATGCAGCCGTTCGTCGGCGACGCCCTCCCGGTCGATACGTTGGAGACGATCTGCCGGGACGCCTATGCCGGATTCCGGCATCCGGCGGTGGCGCCGCTGGTGCAGCTCGACACTGGGCTGTTCGTGCAGGAGCTGTTCCATGGCCCGACCCTCGCCTTCAAGGACATGGCGATGCAGGTGCTGGCCCGGCTGTTCGAGCATGTGCTGGCGGCGCGCGACCAGCGGGTAACGATCGTGGGTGCGACCTCGGGCGATACCGGATCGGCGGCTATCGAGGCGTTTGCCGGGCGACAGCGCGCCGATATCGCCATTCTGCATCCGCTGGATCGGACCAGCGAAGTACAGCGCCGGCAGATGACCACCGTGCTGGCGCCGAACGTGCTGAACATCGCCGTGCAGGGCACGTTCGATGACTGCCAGGACCTGGTAAAGACGTTGTTCCTGGATGAGCCGTTTCGTCGGGAACTGCATTTATCCGCGGTCAATTCGATCAACTGGGCGCGCGTCGCGGCGCAGGTGCCGTATTATGTGGCGGCGGCACTGGCGCTCGGCGCCCCGGAGCGGGAGGTGGCGTTCAGCGTGCCGACCGGCAATTTCGGCAATGTGCTGGCGGCCTGGGTGGCACGGCGGATGGGGCTGCCAGTGGCACGGCTGGTGGTGGCTTCCAACAGCAACGACATATTGGCGCGCTTTCTTGCCGCCAATGATATGTCGATCGGCGCAGTGCGGCCGACGCTATCGCCGAGCATGGATATCCAGATCAGTTCCAACTTCGAGCGTCTGCTGTTTGAACTGCTGGACCGTGACGGGGCGGCGACGGAAGCGGCGATGCAGGGGTTCCGGCAGAGCGGGCGCATGCCGGTGACGGACGTAGCCTGGCACCGCGCGCGCGCAACGTTCCACGGATTCCGGCTGGATGATGCGGGTATCGAGGCGGAGATAAGCCGGTGGTATTCCGCCTGCGGCTATACCGCCGATCCACACACGGCGGTGGGGCTGGCGGGCGCGCGGGCGCTGCCGGCCTCGCCGGCTGTTCCCATGGTTGCGGTGGCAACCGCCCATCCGGCGAAATTCCCCGACGCGGTCGAGCGGGCGACCGGCGTCCGGCCTGATCTGCCGCCGCGGCTTGCGGCGTTGATGGCGGCGGAGGAATGCTATGTCGTGCTGCCGAAGGACGTCGGGGCGATCAAGGATCGGCTACGCTCGTTCAGCCGACGAAATGTGGACTGATACCAACCGTACCAATTACTGACTGATCCGTACTGCGCGCCCCCTTAGCCCCTCCCCCCGGCATGACCCAACCGTTCAGGTGGTCCGCGCCAGTCCCGGCCGGCTCAGCCTTGTCCGCCGCAGAATCACCCATTGCTGCGCCGCCGACAGCAGGTTGTTGGTGGTCCAGTAGATCACCAGCCCAGCCGGGAAACGTGCCAGCATGAACGTGAAGATCACCGGCATGAGCTGGAACAGCTTGGCTTGCGTGGGATCCGGCGGCGGCGGGTTCAGCCGTTGCTGAAGCCACATCGTGAAGCCCATGATCAGTGGCCAGGCGCCCAGATGCAGGAACGGCGAAATGACCGTCGGGTCCCACGGGATCAGCCCGAACAGCGTAAACACGTTGGTCGGATCGATCTGCGACAAGTCGTGGATCCAGCCATAGAACGGCGCCTGCCGCATCTCGATGGTGACATACAGGTTCTTGTACAGCGCGAAGAACACCGGGATTTGCACCAGCATCGGCAGGCAGCCCGAGGCCGGATTGATCTTCTCCGCCTTGTACAGCGCCATCATCTCCTGCTGCTGCTTCTGCGGATCGTCCTTGAAATTCTCCCGCAGGGCTTTGATCCTCGGCCCCAGCAGCCGCATCTTGCTCATGGACTTGTATGAATAATTGGCCAGCGGGAAGAACATCAGCTTGACCAGGAACGTGAACACAATGATCGCCAGGCCGAAATTCCCCAGCAGGCTGTTCAGATAGTCCAGGCAGAAGAACACCGGCTTGGTCAGGAAGTAGAACAGACCCCAGTCGATCGCCTTGTCGAATTGCGGAATATTATATTCGCGCCGGTAGCGATCCACCAGATCGACCACCTTGGCGCCGGCAAACAGCCGGCTGGGCGTTTCCAGGGTCGCTCCGGGCGCCACCGTCTGCGGTGCCTCGGTGACGTAATCCACCTGGTAATGTCCGTCCCCGCCAGGGATATAACGATAACGTACCGTCGTCGGCACCGCCTGGTCCGGGATCAGCGCCGTCAGCCAGTATTTGTCGGTGATGCCGCCCCAGCCCCCGTTGGACGTCGCCTCATACCCCGTGTCATCCGGCTTGCCCTTGGCGTCGTCCTTCACCTTTGAATAATTGTATCCTGCAGCCGGTCGTGCGAGACGCCCAGCAAACCCTCGAACAGCAGATAATAACCCGAGCTTTCCGGCGTGTAGTCCCGCCGGATCCGCTGCCACGCAAATAGCTTCACCGGCGATTGGGAGCTGTTCCGCACCACCTGCCTGGCCGAGAACATGTAGTGGTCATCAATAGACAACTGTATCTCGAAGGTCAGGCCCTCGCCGTTGTCCCAGGACAGCGTGACCGGTTGTCCTTCCCGCAGTTCCGGCGCCGAAGCGGTCCACACCGTATCGTCGCCCGGCAGCTTGACCGTCTCCCCCTCGGGAGCGGACCAGCCGAACTGCACATACGAAGGCTGTGCGCCGGTCAGTGGCTCCAACAACCGGACATCAGGCGAGTTCGACGCCTGCGTCTCGCGATAGTCGTTCAGCAGCAGATCATCCAGCCGCGCGCCGAGCAGACTGATGGAGCCGCGCACGGCCGGCGCCGCGATCTTCACCCGCGGTGCGTTCTTCAGGGCGGCCGACGCCGCGGTGGCCGCCGGCGGCGCGCCGGTGCCCGGCGCCCCTTGGGGCGGCGTTGCCGTCCCGATCTTCGTACTCTGCTCGGATGCAACCGGCGTCGGCTCCGGCTGCTTCGGCAGATAACGCGTCGCGATCAGCTCCCAGCCGAGCAGAATGGCGAGCGAGATGATAATCGCCGTAAAGAGACGCTTCTGGTCCATCAAAGCCCCGTTTCGTCGTGCCGCGCGAGGTCGCCCAGTTGGCGTGTAGAGGGGCGGCCAGCACCGGAACGGCACGTACAGGGCGGCACCGGATCATACCCGCCCGCGGTCCATGGATTGCAGCGAAGCACCCGCCAGGCGGCCAGCCCCGAGCCGCGCAGCGCGCCGTGGCCGCGCAGTGCCTCGATCGCGTACTCGCTGCAACTCGGATAAAACCGGCAATTGGCCCCGATGACGGGACGCAGCGTCCATTGATAGACGCGCACCACACCAATGCCGAGCCGGGCCGGAAACGTGACGCTTTGCGTCATGCCAACCCGGCCTTCGCCAGCGCCCGGCGTAAATCCTGCTGCAATGCCTGAAAGTCGCGCGATCGGGTACCGTCGCGCCCGATCACCACCAGATCGACGCCGGTGATCGGCGTCGCGCCGAGCAGCAGCCGAACCACTTCCTTGAGCCGACGGCGGGTACGGTTGCGAACCACGGCATTGCCGACCTTCCGGGTGACCGTGAACCCCACCCTGGCGGGTTCGCCATCCCCGCGCGGCAGCGCCTGCAGCACGAGCCCAGGGGTCGGGACCTTGCGGCCTTTCGCAGCGACGCGCAGGAACTCCGCCCGGCGTTTCAGGCGCGGCGGCGGGGACGCCATGACATGAAAACGGGACAGGAGATCACGCCACTGCTCAGGCAGACAACCGCTTGCGGCCCTTGGCCCGGCGATTGGCCAACACCTTGCGACCGCCGACCGTCGCCATGCGGGCACGGAAGCCGTGCCGGCGCTTGCGGACCAGCTTGGACGGTTGGTAGGTGCGCTTCACGATCGCTCTCCGCCGAAAGAGTGGGTCCGCGCTAATGTCGCGGGGGGCCTAACCCGCTTGCGTGCGGGGGCCCGCTATAGGCGGCGGCTTATAGGCGGCCGGGAAAGCGAGGTCAATCGAGCGAGGGAAACCGGATGCTGCGAATGCGCGGCATGTCCAGGCACCGTTCAATCCGGCGAAGACGAGCTTCCATCTCGTTCAGACGCTGCGATCGGAGCGGCGTGACCCGACCCCCCAGCTCCGCCAACTCGGCCGGCCCGGACTCCATCGATTGGCGCAGCCCGATCAGTTCCTGCTGCATCTCGGCCAGCCCGACCCGCGTCTGCTGCTGCGCCTCGATCACTTCCCGCAGCATGACCACCACCGGATCGGCGTCCGACGTGGGCCTGGTCGATCCCCGTCGTGTGCCGAGCGGATCTTCCGCGACAGGCGCCGCGAACAAGCGTTCAACCGAAGCGATCATGGCATATTCCTTGGACGTTATGTGAACTGTCGAGCAGCCGGGTTGCTTAGGTCACGCCAGAAGAGAGGCAGAGTTCACACGCCATTCTTCCCGGCTCAAACCGGGGGTCCGATGTCGCTGAAGGATTCCCAGATCCGTCAACCACCCCATGATGGCCCCCATCATAGCCGCAGTCTCCTGCGCACTGACCCGATCTCCCTTAAACGTCCCCCCACGGCAATGCAATCCCGGCCCGTATCGATGCGAATTCGTCGCTTATTCCCGCCGGAGCGATGACGAAGAAGCCGTGACGAAGTCACGCTTCAATGTCTGCCCGAGAGTCCGCTCTTTCGCAGCCACTCATTTCCCTTCCCCGCACTGCCCGGCGAACGGAATGCTGCGCGGCCTTCGTAAACAACTGCTTAACGGAGGCGATCGTGCGCCTACTCTAACGATAAGTTGCGCAGCCGGTCCAGCGGGACCAGCGCCCCCTCGCGCTCGATATGCCAGAACGTCCACCCGTTGCATGAAGGCGCGTGCTGCACGGCCGCGCCGACCTGGTGGATCGATCCCCGCGCGTCGCCGGATATCACGGTGCCATCCGCCGCCACCGTTGCCATCACCCGACGCTGCCGATCCATCAGGTGCGTACCCGGCGGGACCAGCCCACGCTCCACCAGGCTGCCGAATGGCACCCGCGGCGCATCGCGCTTGGACGGCGTGGCGCTCGCCCCATCGCCCGAGGCCGGGCGGGTGTGCCGAATACGCCCCCACGCCGCCTCCACATAGGCCGGGTGGCGTTCGATGCCGATGAAATGGCGATGCAGCCGTTTCGCCACCACTGCGGTGGTCCCGGTCCCCAGGAACGGGTCCAGCACGATGTCGCCCGCCCCGGTGCTGGCCAGCAGCACGCGATGCAACAGTGCCTCGGGCTTCTGCGTGGGATGCAGCTTCAATCCGTGCTGATTGCGCAGCCGCTCCGCCCCGGTGCACAGCGGGATCCACCAGTCGCTGCGCATCTGGATATCGTCGTTCAACGCCTTCATCGCCTGGTAGTTGAAGCGATGCCGCGAATCCCGCTGGCGCGCCGCCCAGATCAGCGTCTCATGCGCGTTGGTGAAGCGCCGGCCGCGGAAATTCGGCATCGGATTGGCCTTGCGCCAGATCACGTCGTTCAGCAGCCAGAAGCCGAGGTCCTGCAGAATGGCGCCGATGCGGAAGATATTATGATACGCCCCGATCACCCAAAGCGTGCCGTCCTTGCGCAGCAATCGCCGGCATTCGCTGAGCCAGGCGCGGGTAAACTCGTCATAGGCCGCGAAATCGGTGAACCGGTCCCATTCCTCATCGACACCGTCCACCAGGCTGTCATCCGGGCGGCGCAGCTCGCCACGAAGCTGGAGGTTGTACGGCGGATCGGCGAAGACGCAGTGCACCGATGCAGGCGGCAGCATCTGCATCATGCTGATGCAATCGCCCAGCAAAACCTGGTCGAGCGGCAGTTCGCGGACGAGTTCCACGTGTCTCCCGGTGCGGTTACGGCCCGCTATCGTGACGGTCGCGTTGGCGCCGCGTCAATCCGCGGCGTCCAGTGCCAAGGCCAACTGCCGCACCGCGCCGAAATCCGGCCGGTGATGGACAGTCGGTCCCAGCACCCGCAGCGCCGCCCGATGCGCCGGGGTGGAGTAGCCGGCATTGTCCTCCCAACCATAACCCGGGAAGCGCACGGCGAGCCGGCTCATCGCCCGGTCGCGCAACACCTTGGCAATGATCGAGGCCGCCGCGATCGACAGCGACAGCGCATCGCCGCCGACCACGCACTGTACCGGACAGGCCACCGAGGGCGGCTGGTTGCCATCCACCAGAACAAGGTCCGGCGGTGCCGGCAGGCGCGCGACCGCGCGGCGCATCGCCAACAGCGCCGCACGAAGTATGTTCAGGCGGGTGATCTCATCGACCGACGCGGCGCCCACCGCGATTTCCACGCGCCCGCACGCGCGGATCGCCTGAAACGCAAACAACCGCTGCTCCGGCGTAAGCTTCTTCGAATCGTCGATCATCGCGGCAAGCCGCCGCGGCACTCCGGTGGGAAACACCACCGCCGCGGCGAACACGGGCCCCGCAAGCGGTCCCCGCCCCACTTCATCCACCCCGGCCACCCGTCCGCCGGCCTGTCGTTCCAGCCTGAATGTCGGCACCCGACCCGCATAGCAGATGTCGGCGGGAGTCGCGCAATGGTTCTTTCGTTCCGTATCAAGATCGAACGGCTCTGGCGTTCTTACTTGAAACCTTGATAAGCTGACCTGAACACGAACTCGGGGAAACGGAATGTCCAAAGTCCGTCTGTCACGTCGCGCCATGCTGTCCAGCGTCGCCGCCGCCAGCGCCGCGCCGGAATTGCTGCGCGCGGCCATCGCGGAGGCGCAGCAGTCAACCCTGGCGCAATCCGGCCTCGTCGGCGAAATCCAGGGGCCGACCATGATCCTGGACCCGGCGCAGTGGCCCAAGACATTCAATGAAGCGCCGATGCTGACGGAGCTGGTGAAAGCCGGCAAGCTGCCGCCGGTGGAGCAGCGTGTTCCCGCCGAGCCGCTGGTCTGGAAGCCGCTCGACCAGATCGGCACATATGGCGGCACCTGGCGGCGTGCCTTCACCGGCCCTGGCGATGTCGAAAACGCCAACCGCATCAACGCATCAGACAAGCCGTTCTTCTGGAGCGCCGATGGCAGCAAGATCGTGCCCTGCATCGGCAAGGCGTACGAACTCAGCGAAGACGGCAAGACCTACACGATGCACTTGCGCAAGGGCATGAAATGGTCCGATGGCGCACCATTCACCGCCGACGATTTCGTCTTCTGGTTTGAGGATCTGTACAACAACACGGATGTCGTGCCGACGCCGGTGGCCGATATGTCGCCGCAGGGCAAGCCGGGGCGCATCGTGAAGGTGGACGAGACCACCGTCCGCTTCGAATTCGACGTGCCCTATTACCTGTTTGAGGAAATGATGGCCGGCGACACCCAGATCGGCGGCGGCCAATCGGTGCGGCAGTCGCAGAAACTGTCGTTCGGCGCCTATTCGCCCGGTCACTACCTGAAACAGTTCTTGCCGAAATATTCCTCGGTCGATGAATGCAACGCCAAGGCCAAGGCTGCCGGGTTCGATAGCTGGCTGGGGCTGCTGCACTTCAAGAAGGACTGGTCGCTGAACCCGGAGCTGCCGACGCTGGGCCCGTGGAAGACCGTGCAGCCGATCAACCGCACGGTCTGGCTGCTGGAACGCAATCCGTACTATTATTCGGTGGATTCCGCGGGCAACCAGCTTCCCTATATCGACCGCGTGCAGCTATCGCTGGTGCAGGACCTGGAGGTCATCAACCTGCGCGCCATGGCGGGCGAGTACGACATGCAGGCACGGCATATCGATCTCGGCAAGCTGCCGGTTATTCTGGAAAACCAGAAGAAGGGCAACTACACGGTCCATCTCGATCTCGGTTACAACGGGGCGGATTTCCTGCTGCAGGTGAACCAGAGCTACAAGGCGGACCCCGAGATTCGCAAATGGCTCACCAACGCCGATTTCCGCCGCGCGCTGTCACTGGCGATCGACCGCGACCAGATGAACCAGACGTTCTGGCTGGGCATCGGCACCCCCGGCTCTCCGGTACCGGCGGAAACCATGGCGCAGAATCCCGGCAAGGAATGGCGCAAGAAATGGTCGGTGCTGGATGTCGCGCAGGCCAACGCGCTGCTGGACAAGCTCGGCCTGGAAAAGAAGGATTCCGACGGGTTCCGCGTGCGCACCGATAACGGCCAGCGGCTGCGCATCCAGATCCTCGCCGTGGCCGCCTTCATGCCGTATCCGAAAATGTCGGAGATGGTGGCCGACCAGTGGCGGGCGATCGGCATCCAGGCCGACGTGCGAGAGCTGGAGCGCAACCTGGCGATGACCACGGTGCGCAACAACCAGCATCATATTTACGTCTGGAACAATGGCGGCACGGAGCTGTTCTACCTGTTCCCGCGCCATGCCATCCCAGTCGATCCGACCGAAGCATATATGGGCCCGGACTACGCCGTCTATTACGCGTCCGGCGGCAAGCAGGGCACCAAGCCCGATGATCCCAACATCCTGAAAATGTGGGCTCTGTTCAGCGAGGCGTCCGGCCTGAAGGCAGACGGGCGGAACAAGAACGCGCAGGAAATCTGGAAGATCCTGGTGGATCAGCAGATCGGCATCGGCACCGTAGGCCAGTCGCCGGCCGGGCTGGGCGTTCGGATCGTGAGTAACCGGTTGGGCAATATCGCCAGCCGGGTGTGCATGGCGCAGCATTGCCGCACCCCAGGCAATTCGCATCCGGAAACCTGGTACTACAAGAGCTGATGCGGATTTTCGTGCGTCACCAGTCACGGCCGGCGAAGGCCGGCCATCCACGTCTGCACTGGTTGCGCCCAGACATGAATAGCGGGGAGATGAATAGCGGGGACCTGAACGGCGAGGACAAGCCCGCCCACGACAACGCCGGCGAGCATCTGCCCGCATGCTGACATACCTGGCGCGCCGGCTGGTCCTGGCGGTGATCACTGTGTGGGCGATCACCCTGGTGACCTTCATCATCATGCAGTTGCCGCCGGGCGATTTCGTCGATGCCTACATGGCGCAGAGCGCGGCGATGGGCAGCGCGTTCTCCGCCGCCGAGGCAGCAGCAATGCGCCACGCCTACGGCTTGGACCAGCCGATCTGGGTGCAGTACGAAAAATGGCTCGCCCTGGTCGCCCATGGCCAGTTCGGCCTGTCGTTCGAGTATGGCCGGCCGGTCACCGAGGTAATCGGCGACCGGCTATGGCTGACCGTGGCGCTGGCGCTGCTGGCGATCATCGTCACCTGGGGACTGGCGCTACCCATCGGCATCTATTCGGCAGTGCGCCAATATTCCATCGGCGATTACATTTTCACCTTCATCGGTTTCATCGGACTCGCGGTGCCCAATTTCTTGCTGGCGCTGATCGTGATGTATATCGGTTTTCGCGCGTTCGGACTGAATGTCGGCGGCCTGTTCTCGGCCGATCAGCAACTGGCGCCCTGGTCCTGGACAAAACTGGCCGACCTGGGCCGCCATCTGCCCGCCCCGGTGCTGATCCTGGCGCTCGCCGGTACCGCCCAGCTCGTGCGCATCATGCGGGCCAATCTGCTGGACGAATTGCGCCGGCCCTACGTGATGACAGCACGCGCGCGCGGGCTGTCGGAGCATCGCGTCATCCTCAAATACCCCGTCCGCGCCGCGCTTAATCCGTTCGCCAGCACGATCGGCTACCTGCTGCCGTTCACCGTGTCCGGCAGCGTGATCATCTCCGTGGTATTGAGCCTGGATACGGTCGGGCCATTGCTGCTGCACTCGCTGCTGTCGCAGGACATGCTGCTCGCCTCCACCATCATCCTGCTGCTCGGAATCCTTACCGTCATCGGCACGCTGCTGTCCGACCTGCTGCTGATGTGGATCGATCCGCGCATCCGGCTGGGCCAGCGGCGATGAGCCTCACCCTCGCCGCCGACGAGCCGCTGGCCGCCACGGAAGCCGAGAGCCGCATCGCGGTCGCGACCCAGCGGCAGCTCATCTGGTGGCGGTTCCGGCGCCACAAGCTGGCGGTGATCAGCGCCGTGGTGGTGATCGCGTTCTATCTGGTGGCGATCTTCGCCGATCCGCTGGCGGTGTCGCCGCCGTGGGACACCAACGCCTCGCGCGGCTACATCCCGCCGCAGGCGATCCATTGGTTCGACAACGGCACCTTTCATCCGTACGTGTACGGCTTGAAAGGCAAACGCGACCTGCGGACGTTCAAGCTGAGCTACGCGCCGGATCCGTCGGAAAAGCGCTTCCTCGCCCTGTTCGCCCGCGGCTATCGGTACAGCTTGTTCGGGCTGATCCCCACCGATATCCACCTGCTCGGCGTCTCCGACGGGCATCCGGAGAATTCGCTGTTCCTGCTCGGCACCGATCAGATGGGGCGGGACCTGTTCTCGCGGCTGGTGCTGGCGACGCGCACATCGCTGACGATCGGGCTGGTCGGTGTCACGCTCAGCCTGGTGCTCGGCGTGCTGCTGGGCGGGCTGTCGGGCTTGCAGGGCGGCGTGGCGGATGTGGTGATCCAGCGCGTGATCGAGATCCTGCGCTCGATCCCCACCATCCCGTTATGGATGGGGCTGGCCGCGGCGGTGCCGGCAAGCTGGTCGCCCAACCAGGTCTATTTCGCCATCACGCTGATCATCTCGCTGATCGGCTGGACCGAGCTGGCGCGCGTGGTGCGCGGACGCTTCCTGGCGCTGCGGGAGGAAGATTTCATCACCGCGGCCGAGCTGGCCGGCGCCTCCCGCATGCGGATCATCTTCCGCCACATGGTGCCGTCGTTCCTGTCGCACATCATCGCCGCCGTCAGCCTCGCGCTGCCGGCAATGATCATCAGTGAAACGACCTTGTCGTTCCTCGGGCTGGGCCTGCGCCCGCCGGCAATTTCCTGGGGCGTGCTGCTGCAAGACGCCCAGAACCTGGAAACGCTGGCCCTGGCGCCGTGGCTGCTGTTCGCCGCAATCCCGGTGATCGTGGTGATCCTGGCGTTCAACTTCCTGGGCGACGGGTTGCGCGACGCGGCAGACCCGTATGGATAAGCCGGTCGTCGTGCAGGCGGCCTCGCCGTTCCCGCCCCCCGGTCCGCTTCGCCGGGAAGTACCAGAGCGCGGCGAACCAATTCTGTCCGTACGCAACTTGCAGACCCATTTCTTTCAGGACGAAGGGGTCGTGCGGGCGGTGGATGGCGCGTCGTTCGACCTCTATCCCGGCCGCACCCTGGGCATCGTGGGGGAGTCAGGCTGCGGCAAAAGCGTCACCGCCCGCTCCATCCTGCGCATCGTCGAGCGCCCCGGCCGTATCGTGCAGGGCGAGATATTGCTGCGGCGGCACAACGGCGGCGTGCTGGACCTGGTGCAGCAGAACCCGCGCAGCCCCGTCATGCGGACCATTCGCGGCGGCGAGATCGGGCTGGTGTTCCAGGAACCGATGAGCTCGCTCTCTGCCTACCATACCATCGGCAACCAGTTGATCGAGGCGATCCGGCTGCACGCGCGGCTGTCGAAGCGCGCGGCGCGGGAGCGGGCGATCGAGCTGCTGGCCATGGTGGGCATTCCGCATCCGGCGCAGCGCGTGGACGCCTATTCGTTCCAGTTGTCCGGCGGACTGCGCCAACGCGTGATGATCGCGCTGGCGCTGGCCGGGGAGCCGCGCGTCCTGATCGCCGACGAGCCGACCACCGCCCTGGATGTAACCACGCAGGCACAGATACTCGATCTGCTGCGTCGGATGCGGGACGAACGCGGGCTGGCGGTAATCCTGATCACCCACGACATGGGCGTGATCGCGGAGATGGCCGACGATGTCGTGGTGATGTATCTGGGACGCGAGGTGGAAAAGGGGCCGGTGGACGCGATCTTCCACGCGCCGCGGCATCCTTATACGCGGGCGTTGCTGCGCTCGATTCCCAGCGTGTTGGCAGAGCCGCGGTCGAAGCTGGCGACACTGGCCGGCTCCATCCCGCATCCCTACGCGCGCCCGGCCGGCTGTCCGTTCCATCCGCGCTGTGGGGATTTCATGCCCGGCGTCTGCGACCGAGCCTTTCCGGACGAAACCAAGCTGGGCGCTCGACACGCGACCGCCTGTTTCCTGTACGGGCGGCCGGCATGAACACGGTTCTGGATGTTCGCGGACTGAAGAAATTCTTCCCGATCCATCGCGGCATCCTCGGCCGCCATGCCGGCGATGTCCGCGCGGTGGACGATGTCAGCTTCACCATCGACCGCGGCGAGACCTTGTCGCTGGTGGGCGAATCCGGTTGCGGCAAGACCACGACGGCACGCTGCATCCTGCGCGCGGTCACGCCGACGGCGGGGGAAATCCGCTTCCTGACCACGAACGGCAACACGATCGACGTCGCGCCGCTGCCGCACAAGGCGCTGCGCCCGCTGCGACGGCAGATGCAACTGATCTTCCAGGACCCGTTCTCGTCGCTGAACCCGCGCATGACCATTGCCGAGATCATCGGCGAACCGCTGCTGGTGAACGGCATGCGGGATACGCACGCACGCCACGACCGCGTCTCGGAACTGCTGGAACTGGTGCAATTGCCGCGCGCCTACCTGAACCGGTTCCCGCACGCATTCTCCGGCGGCCAGCGGCAGCGGATCGGGATCGCCCGCGCGCTCGCGCTGTCGCCGGCCCTGGTGGTGGCGGACGAGCCGGTGTCGGCGCTGGACGTGTCGGTGCAGGCGCAGATCGTCAACCTGCTGCTGGATTTGCAGGAGCGGTTGGGGATCGCTTGCCTGTTCGTGGCGCACGATCTGTCGGTGGTGAAGCACATGAGTCACCGGGTGGCGGTGATGTATGTCGGCCGCATCGTGGAGGTGGCACCCACGTCGGCATTGTTCTCCACGCCGCTGCATCCCTACACCGAAGCGCTGCTGTCGGCGGTGCCGGTGCCCGACCCGCGGCAGCGGTCGCATCGGATCGTGCTGGAAGGCGACGTCGCGGACCCCGCCGACCCACCGCCCGGCTGTCATTTCCATCCGCGCTGCCGGTATGCGGAGGCGCGGTGCAAGGTGGGCGTGCCGGCGTTGGAGGAGATTGCGCCGGGGCATTACGTGCGCTGCGTGCGGGCGCGGGAGTTGTCGTTGCAGGGTGTGGACAGCGTCACTCCGCGGGTCCGACCCGGCTATATTGCTGACAGTTTAGTGCGGTTACATCCCTGACAGTTCCACCGGTCGGCAGGAGGGTCCTGCCGATGCCTTGGAAAGTAGCGTCGGAGATGGATGAGAAGCTGCTTTTCATCGCGGAGTATCTGCGTGACGAGGCGCCGATGACGGTGTTGTGCGAGCGGTACGGGATCAGCCGCGAGACGGGCTATGTGTGGAAGCGGCGGTATGAAGCGGAAGGTGTCGCCGGTTTGGCGGAGCGCTCGCGGGCGCCGCATCGGCATGGAACCGCGACGCCGGCGGATCTGGTGGTGCGGCTCATCGCGCTCCGCAACCGCAAGCCGTATTGGGGTCCGAAGAAACTGCTGACCATCTTGGCGACCGAGGCTCCCGAGGCGGCGTGGCCCTCGGCGAGCACGGTCGCGACGATCCTGAGCCGCGAAGGGCTGAGCGAGCCGCGCCGGCGCCGGCGTCGAGCTTTGACGATCGATCAGCCGTTTGCCGACGTCGCTGCCGCCAATAACGCCTGGTGCATCGACTTCAAGGGCTGGTTCCCGGACTGGCGACGGCACCCGTTGCGGTCCGGTGACGGTGACCGATGCGTTCAGCCGGTATTTGCTGGGCTTGCAGATCGTGGCGCCGGTCACCGAGGCCGTGGAGCCGGTCGTGGACCGGCTCTTTCGCGAGCATGGGTTGCCGCAAGCGATCCGCAGCGACAACGGGCCGCCCTTTGCCTCGACGGGGGCCGGCGGACTCAGCCGGCTGTCGGTGCGCTGGGCCAAAATCGGCATTCGGCTGGAGCGGATCTATCCGGGCAAGCCGCAGCAGAACCGCCGCCACGAACGCATGCACCGGACGCTGAAAGCGGAAACCTGCGCCCCACCCGGCGGCGACCGCAGCCGAGCAACAGGCCCGGTTCGACGTGTTCCGCGCGGAGTTCTATTACGATCACGACCTGTTGAACACACTCGCCGCCATCGCTGACCACGAAGCCGGGTTCCGTCCCTTGATGACGCATGGACCGACATCACTGATCGCATGGGCGGCTGATGCTGACTGTGCTGGCCGAGTTCGATGCCGGCCCGATCTCCCGCCGCAAAGTTCCGCCCATCATCCCCGCCCGCATCGCTACGCCGGTCCCAGCTCGGCCGCCCCCAGCACGCGCAGGTCCGCACCCTGCACCAGTAAGGTGGCACCCTGGCCGGGGCAATCGCCGAGACTGCGAAATCCCGCGCGGCACCGTCCCAGCTTCCAAGCACGCGCGCGCTGCGTACGACGCGATATTCGCGCAGCCGCCGACCCCCGTTCTCGCCAGCCCCGATCTGGGTGTCGTCGGTCGGATCCCACATCGCCAGCAGCGCGCTCACCGGACCCGGCGCCGCGCCGACCTGCGCGGTGACTCCCTCCGGCGTGCGGCGCAGGACCGCCGCCACCGGAAACGCCGAGGTCGCCGCCAAAGCGGTTTCCACCGCCGGCCGGTCGGAGCCGACCAGCATGGCATCACCGTTCACCACCAGTCCGGGCGTGAATAGCTCCGTTCCAAGCCGACGCGCGTACGCCCGCTGGCGGTCGGTGGCGACCCGGCTGCTATACGGATCGTGCCACCCGAGCCCGTCCCAGTAATCGACATGCCACGCCAGCCCGATCACGCCAGCCCGCCCGCTCACCAGCTCGCCCAGCAGCGCATCGGCCGGCGGACACGACGAGCAGCCCTGTGACGTGAACAGCTCCAGCACCACAGAGCGGCCGGCGACCACACCGAAGCCTCGTGCCAAAGGCATCGCGGCCGCGGCCGCCAGCAGATTTCGGCGATGCATGGAACCTCCCTGACCTATGTTCCCCATATCCATTCCAGCGGCCCAAAGGGCCGACCGTGCGCCCACAGGGTTGGTGTGGCGGCTGCGCGCGAAATCAATAAGATATCAGCGGCCCGATGATCCCCGGAGGAGTCGAAGGCTTCGGGCCGCTGATATGACTCGCACGGCTGGCACGGGTTACGCCATCTGCGTTTTTCTGTATGGTCCGCGCCGCCCCGGATGACGACTCGCTCCGGGGCACTTGTCTATCCAGGAGGCGACTGATTTGAGCATGCATCGACGCGTCGTGCCGGGCGCGGCTCTGGCCGTTATGGGACTGCTGACCGCCTGTATGCAAAATCCCCCGGAGGCGCCCGCCTCGACCACCCGGCTCTACGCCATCGATCAAACCGGCGCGGCAAAGCAATGCAAGGTCGGCCCGGTCGCGCTGGCCGCCGGAAAACCGGCAGCCACAACCATGACTGTCGCCAACGATGGCGGATGGTGCGCAATCTCGGTCGCCGCGGACGGTCGTCCCTATGGGGCCGGATTGCTGACGGTCGACGCCAGCCACGGCAAGGTTTATGTCCACCAGGTCGGCGACGCGACGCGGATCGACTACACGCCCGATCGTGGCTTTGTCGGACCCAACTCGTTCACCGTGACTCTGCTTCCCGGCCGCCCGGTGCTGCGCGTCGCGGTGACCGTCACACGATAAACGCGATCTCCGCCCTCCCCTAACCCCTCCCGCAAGGGGCGGGGAAGTAGAAAGCGACGGGCTTCTTGCTTATCGCCCTCCGTTGGTATCAGTGCTTTGCTTTTCTCGCGACCGACCGAACCACCTTCGGCCGTGCCAATTCAGCCGCTTGGCAGGACCCGAGCGAATCAGGCAGCAGGTCCTTGCCGGCGGCGAATGACGCCAGCTCCGAATCACCCTCCAGCGCCATCGCTTCCTCGAACAGCACCGCGTTGCGAGGGCAGAAATCGGTCCCCTGCTTCAGCCCCTCATCGGCCTGCGCATTGGCCAGCGAGGTGACGTAGCTGTCGTGCTCGGACTGGCCGCGGCGGCCGTATACCCGTTTGAAATAGCTGTCGAGCGCCCGCTCGTTGGCCATCAGTGACGGTTGATACCGCCGGATGAAGCCGTTGTACTGTTCATCGTCATGGCAGGCGGTGGCGAGCACCATCATCTCGCTCCGCAGCGCCTCGACGTCGAAGACCGGCTGCTCGGGGCAGCGCGGCGCGGCACTCACCGCGGTCAGGCTGAGGCAGGTGGCGGCGACCGCCAGAGGCAGTGCTACGAAGGGGATGGTAGCGAAGGACAGACGTTGACGCACGTTGGTCTCCGTGGTGCAGGAACGGGACTATCTTTGCCGTGCCAACGCGCGTTGCTGCAAGAGGTACTCGGCCCGCCCTGGCCGGAAGTGATCGCGACTGCTCAGAATCGCCGCCCGTGCGTCCGCTGCGACCGCTGCCGGGTGGACAGCGTCAGCGAGACGCCGGCAAGCACCAGCCCGACCGCCGCCGGCAGCAGCCAAGCCGGACGCACCAGCATCGGCATCACCAGGTCGTCCCACATCCAATGGCTCAGGCGGGCCTGCAATCCGTCTTCGATCGCCATGGACAAATCGTGATCCAGGTTCAGCAGCAGCGCCCCCAGCGGCATGTCCGGCGGTCCGAGCGTCGCCACGGCGACTGCGCCAACCAGAAAGACCGCGGCCAGAACCGCCATGGTGCGCTGCAGGATCACATGAACAGTTTCTCGCCTTTCAGCCCATCATACAAGGAGGATACGTACTCCCCGTAGCCGTTGTAGATCTGCGTCGGCACCCGTTCGTTGGTGCCCAGCACCCGTTCCGTCGCCTGGCTCCAGCGTGGATGCGGCACCGCCGGATTAACATTTGCCCAGAATCCATATTCATCGGGATCGATCGCCGCCCACATCGTCTGCGGGCGCTTCTCGGTGAAGCTGACCTTGACGAACGCCTTGCCCGATTTGAACCCGTATTTCCACGGCAGGGTCATGCGAATGGGCGCGCCGCTCTGCTTCGGCAGGTCCTTCCCGTACATCCCCACGGTAATGAAGGCGAGCTCGTTGCCCGCCTCCGCGATCGTCACGCCTTCCACATACGGCCAGGGATAGATCGGCTCCTCCAGCCCCGGCATCACCTTCGGCTGCTCGACCGTGGTGAACACGACGTATTTGGCGGAGCCGAGCGGCTCGGCGATTTTCACCAACTGGCTCATCGGGAAGCCCGTCCACGGCACCACCATCGACCACGCCTCCACGCAGCGATGGCGATAGATGCGCTGTTCCAGTTGCACCTGCTTCAGCAGGTCCTCATAGGCGATGGTGCGCGGCGTCTTCACCAGCCCGTCGATCTGGACGGACCATGGGCTGACGGTCATCTTCTGGGCCGCCTGCCACAAATCCTTGTCCTCGCTGAACTCGTAATAATTGTTATAGGTCGTCGCCGGCTTCTCCGGCGTGACCGCACGCCCCGGCTTGTATTTCTCGTCCACCGGCGGCGCCATTGCGCTATCGGCGCGCGCCGCGCCCGGCAGCAGCAATCCGCCGGCAACCGCCAGCGCCGCGCCCGCCAGGATGCTGCGGCGGTTCACGGCGGCCGGTTCCGGGGTGACCAGGCTCTCCGGCAGCTCCCAGCCGCGTCGGTGGATGATATTCACAGCCTCACACTCCATGGTTGCAGCAAAGCCGATAGTCCCGCTCGATCGCCCAACGGAATCCATCGGCCCGGCAATTGTCCGACGCCCCAGATTGCGGGACATTCCATCTGATCCTGAGGAGCCTCCCTATGCATCTCGCCCGCTTCCCCCGTGTCCGCCTGTTTCCGGCCCCCACGCCGCTGGAGCCGCTGACCAACCTGACCCGCCATCTCGGTGGTCCCAAGCTCTGGATCAAGCGCGATGATTGCACGGTCGTGGCGACCGGCGGCAACAAGGTTCGCAAGCTTGAATTCCTCGCCGGCGACGCCCAGGCCCAGGGCGCGGACCATTTCGTCACCCAGGGCGCGGTGCAGTCCAACCATGTCCGCCAGACCGTCGCGGTCGCCGCCCGGCTGGGCATGCAGTGCACGACGCTGCTGGAACACCGGGTCGAAACCAACGACCCGAACTACCTGGGCAGCGGCAATGTGCTGCTGGACCGGCTGATGGGCGCCAAGCTGGAGTATCGTCCCGGCGGCACCGACATGAACGAAGCCGCCGAGCAGAAGGGCGCGGAGCTGCGCGCTGCCGGCGCCAAGCCGTACGTGATCCCCGGCGGCGGCTCCAACCGGGTCGGTGCGCTGGGCTACGTGTCCTGCGCGCAGGAACTGATGCAGCAGGCCGATGAGATGGGCCTGAAGATCGACCGCCTTGTTACCGCGACAGGTAGCGCCGGCACCCAGGCCGGGCTGGTCGCCGGGCTGGTGGGCACCAACGCGGGAATTCAGGTGCTGGGCATCGGCGTGCGCGCGCCAAAGGACCGGCAGGAGGCGAATGTGTACAAGCTGGCGCAGGAGGTCGCCGACTATGTCGGCCTGCGCGGCGGCATCCCGCGCGACACCGTCGAGGCCAACTGCGACTATATCGGTCCCGGCTATGGCCAGCCCACCGAGGGCATGGCCGAGGCGGTGTGCATGCTGGCCCAGCATGAGGGGATACTGTTGGACCCGGTCTATTCGGGCAAGGCCATGGCCGGCCTGATCGACCTGGTGCGCAAAGGTTATTTCGACAAGAACGAAACCATCGTGTTCCTGCACACCGGCGGCGCGGTGGGACTGTTCGGCTATACTGCGTTCTTCGATCGGCAGTTGGCGGCGTAGAGCGGATCGCGCCTGACCGGGATCGTCCGCCGACCCGGTCCGGCGGCCCTGTTCGACCGCAACGATGTCGTTCCGTCGCCTGCCTCCATGCCGTCTCAGCTACTTGGAGGTTCTCCCTCCGCCTGCTACCTCCCACCGAACCAGCAGGAAGGATCAATGTCATGCCTATGATCACCACCAAGGACGGCGTTGATATCTTCTACAAGGATTGGGGCAGTGGACAGCCCATCGTGTTCAGTCACGGCTGGCCGCTCTCGGCGGATGACTGGGACGCGCAGATGCTGTTCTTCCTCGACAAGGGATATCGAGTGATCGCGCATGACCGGCGCGGGCATGGACGCTCGGCACAGGTCTCGGACGGGCACGACATGGACCACTATGCCGATGATCTCGCGGCAGTGACGGCGCATCTTGACCTGAAGGGCTCGATCCATGTCGGCCACTCCACCGGCGGCGGCGAAGTCGTGCACTACATCGCGCGACATGGCGACAGCCGCGTATCCAAAGCGGCGATCATCAGCGCCGTGCCGCCGCTGATGGTAAAGACGGCTGCCAATCCGAACGGTTTGCCCAAGAAGGTGTTCGACGACCTCCAGGCGGCACTCGCGGCCAACCGCGCGCAATTCTATTACGACCTGCCGACTGGACCGTTCTATGGCTACAACCGACCCGGCGCAAAACCATCGCAGGGCGTCATTGGGAACTGGTGGCGCCAGGGCATGATCGGCAGTGCCAAGGCACATTACGACGGCATCGTCGCGTTCTCGCAGACCGATTTCACCGAGGACCTGAAGAAGATCACCGTGCCGGTGCTGGTCATGCATAGCGAAGACGACCAGATTGTGCCCTACGTCGCCGCCGGGCCGCTGTCCGCGAAGCTGCTGAAGAACGGCACCATGAAAACCTATCAGGGGTTTCCGCACGGCATGCCGACCACCCACGCCGATACCATCAATGCCGACCTGCTGGCTTTCATCAAGGGCTAGAACCCCGTCGGGCCGACCGCCCCAATCCATCGGCTCACCTTGGAGGGATCTGATTCATCCATGTAGAAGAAGTGCGCCATCGTGGGCCGCGCGCTCGCTGTGCCGGGATCATCGAACGTCATCCCGACCTTGCCATGGAAAACCTTGAGCAATGGACTGTCCCAGTACTCGACGACATCGTGGTGCGCGGTGAAGCCCTTGTCGATGAACTCGCGTAGATTCCGGCGAATCGCCTCGCGTCCGTGCCAGTCGGCAACACCCAGGTTGCACACCGCATTCTCCGCGAAGCAATCGAAACCTTTGCCGAAGGTCTTGTCATCGATTTCCTTCCACATCGCCAGCAACCATTCCGGCGGCGCGGTTTTCGTGAACGTGACTGCGGTCATGACATCCTCCTGAATTGCGACGGATTGGCGCCGGGCCAGGCGGCCGCGACCCGGATGTGGGAACATCACAGCCGCCGCCCGGGCGATCCTGCATCGCGAAACTTCATGTAAGCCAGGCGGCCCCGGCGGAAACGCCAATACTCCCTCGTTTCCCGCCAATCCGGCCGTGCGCTACCGAGGCGCATTCCCGCCGGCTGCCGGAACCGCAATGCCGAGCGTTACGGCGACACGCCGCGCCGTCTGCTCCCGCCGCGCCGTAATGTCCCGCACGGAGTGCCGCGCCTGCTCCAGGATCGCGGCTGGCGCGGTCTCGGGCGTGCCGCTGTCAAACGGCGGCTCCGGCGCATACACCATGTGAAGCTGGATGGCCCGCGCGGCGTCGTCGCCGCGCAATTCGGCCGCGAGGCGCAACGCGCCGTCAATTCCGGCCGTGACGCCGGCGGCAAACACCCAGGCGCCATCTACGACCACCCGTTCGTTGACAGGGATCGCACCGAAAAATGGCAGCAGATGAAACGACGCCCAGTGCGTCGTCGCCCGGCGACCCTTCAGAAGGCCGGCGGCACCACACAGCAGCGCCCCCGTGCACACGGAGAAAATGCTGCACGCGCCTGCCGCCTGCTGCCGGATCCACGCCAGTACCTCGGTGTCTTCCATCAGGGCTTCCTGGCCGAACCCGCCCGGCACATGCAGCACATCCAGCGGCGGCGCATCGGCCAGCGTCGCATCAGGCGTCAGCCGCAATCCTTTCAGATCGCGAACCGGCGCGGTTGTCTTGCCGTAGATGCGATAGGTTGCGTTCGGGATGCGCGACAACACCTCGAATGGTCCTGTCAGGTCGATCTGATCCACTCCCTCGAACAGCAGGGAGCCGATATGCAAGTGGATGTCATGCGGGATCATGTGCATCTCCAGGTCGAGGGGTGGGGGTGTTAGACAAGACGAACCTACCCGCGCATGGTTTGGCGGAAATGCCAAAGTCCCCTCGCTCTCCGCCAAATGCAGTCCGTGTCATCGACGTGCTCACCTATCCGGCGGTCCAGTTGCTCGACGTGACCGGGCCCATTCAGGTGTTCGCCTCCGCCAACGATCAAGCCACCGAAAACGGGGGAACGCCGCCCTACGTGCTCAGAATCGTGGCGCCGGGCGGCCAAGGCGTTACCGCCTCGGCCGGGGTGGCGCTCGCAGCGGAGCCGCTCCCGCCGGTCGCGGAGGCTTTGGATACCCTCCTGGTCGCCGGTGGCGCGGGTGTCGAGGCGGCCGCCGCGGACCCGGCGCTGGTCGATTGGGTGCGGCACCGAGCGAAGCAGGCGCGCCGCGTCGCATCCGTCTGCACCGGGGCATTCCTGCTGGCTGCTGCCGGCGTGCTGGACGGGCGACGCGCGACGACCCACTGGATGTATTGCGCGAAGCTTGCCGAGCGCTTCCCAGCCGTGCGTGTCGAGCCCGATCCGATCTTCGTGTGTGACGGTCCGGTTTGGACCTCGGCGGGGGTGACGGCCGGCATCGACCTTGCGCTGGCGCTCGTGGAAGCAGACCTGGGCCGTTCCGTGGCACTCGCCGTGGCCCGCTACCTGGTTGTCTTCCTCAAGCGTCCCGGGGGACAGGCGCAGTTCAGCGCTGCCTTGTCGCTGCAAACGGCAGACGACAAGTTCGGCGCGCTGCACGACTGGATCAACCTCCATCTGGGGGACGATCTTTCGCTTGCGGTCCTGGCCGATCAGGCCGCGATGAGCGAGCGAAGTTTCAGCCGACACTATGCCGAGGCAATCCGGCAGACGCCGGCACGCGCCGTCGAGCGGCTGAGGGTTGAAGCGGCGCGGCGCCTGCTGTCGGAATCGCGCCTGCCGGTCAAGCGAATCGTGCAGCGTTGCGGCTTCGGTTCAGAGGAAACGATGCGCCGCAGCTTCCTGCGCCTGCTATCCGTCACGCCGCAAGACTACCGTGCCCGGTTCCGGTTTTGAATGTTCGCTCGCCAGGCTTAGCTCGGCGCCCCTAAATCCACCGCAGGCTCGCCGTCCCGCCCAGTAGCGAAAACCCCACCATCTCCAGATGGCTCGCCCGCCCCTGCGCCTGCTGCGACACCGTGTTCATGTCGCGGAACCGCCGCTCGAAAGGGCCGCCGTCGAAGATCGCCGTCGCCCCCGCCTCGTGCCACAGCACGTTCACCACCTCCCGCGCTTCCATGATCGCAAACGTCGCCGCTTGCCGGATCGCCAGCCGCTCGTCCAGCGTCATCCGTCCCCGCGCGCTCATCGCAATCCACGCCTCGTTCAGCACCTGCACCAGCAACGCGCGCGCCGCCTTCAGCCGAGCGTCGCACCGGCCGACCAGGAACCCCACTACCGCATTGTCGCGCATCGCCCGCGACAGATGCGGCGTCTTCGCGCTCGCCATCCCCACGAACGCATCCAGCATGCCGCGCGCCACCCCCAGCCCCACCGCACCGAACCCCGACGCATAGATATGCGTCGTGCTGAACCGGTACAGCAGCCCCGGTTCCACCCGGTCCTCCGCGCGGTCGCGCACCAGCGAATACGCATCCGCGACAAACAGCCCCTCCACCGAATACGTGTCGCTGCCGGTACCCCGCAGCCCGATTACCTGCCACACATCGTCGAACGTCGCGGCAGCCCGAGGGAACAGCAGCGTGCGCTCCACCGCGCTGCCGTCCGCATTCATGTGCTGCGTGCCGTCTGGCTCGAAGCTGGGGCAATGCGCGCCCATCCAGGTCGCATGCCGGCTGCCGGACGCGAACAGCCAGGTGCCGGACACGCGCCATCCGCCCGGTTCCCTCACCGCGCGTGCGTGGCCGCGTGCCTGCCCCCACGCCAGTACGTCGCGCTGACCGCCGAACACGCCGCGCGCGACATCCGGGCGCAGCGAGCCCGCTACCATGGAGCAGCCGGATCCCTGGTTCATGCACCAGGCCGTGCTGGCGTCGCCCATCGCGATCGCCTCGACCACCTGCACGTACGTCGCCGGATCCAGCTCCGCGCCGCCGATCGAGCGCGGCACCAGCAGCCGGAACATCTGCTGCTCGTGCATCGCATCCAACACGTCCGCCGGCAGTTCGCGGCCCGCGTCGATGCGTGGCCCTGCCGCTTCCAGCAACGGGATCAGGCCGCGCGCCTGCGCCACAAAGTCCGTCGCCCCTTCAGGCAGTCCAGAGTTCCGGGACTCGCCCGCGCGCGCATCCATCCATTGCGTCCTTCTTCGTCGCACCGGACGCTACACCGCCGCCGGGGAGAGCGAAAAGCCATTCAAGAACGTTGCCACCCCGTCATGGCCGGGCTCGTCCCGGCCATCCACGCCTCGATATCCCAGCAAACACACTGATCTTCTCGCACCGGTTACCAGGCGGGCCGCCCGGTCCTCCGCTTGCTATCGGCTCGTCCGGATCACCTCGGTACCAGTTCGATTTCCGAACCGCCCACTTCGTGACATCGTCCCGTGCGCAACCACCCGGGACGCCTCGACAATTGCCCACCACTCTCATGCTCGCCGTGCTCGGTGGCGCATTCCTGCATGCGAGCTGGAACATTATCGCCAAGGCAGGGCGCGACAAGCGCGACGAGATCGCGACGATGCTGATCGGCGGCGCCCTGCTGGCATGCGTGATGCTGGCGGTGCTGCCCTGGCCGGCAATGCGAAGCCTGCCCTTCATGATGGCCTCGGGCGTGGTGCATCTTGCCTATTTCGGCCTGCTGGCCGCCGCCTACGAGGCAGGGGACCTCAGCCTTGCCTATCCGCTGATGCGCGGCGTCCCACCGCTTCTGGTCACCGCGGCCAGCGCGATATTCCTGAGCGAACGGCTCGCCGCCGGGTCGCTGGTCGGAATCGGGCTCATCTCCGCCGGCGTGCTGGGCCTCGCGGCAGCGCGCGCCGGCCGGGCCCATTCCCGTGTGGTCGGCCTCGCCCTGCTCAATTGCCTCGTCATCGCGGCATACACGCTCATCGATGCCACTGGAGCCCGACACTCAGGCGCCCCGTTTGCCTACACCGCCGGTGTATTCGTTGCGAACACGGCACTGTTCGTCCCGCTCCTGCTATGCCAACGCGGCCTGCGCGTCATCCGCACGCTGAAATCGCGCTGGCCTGCCGCCCTCGGCGGCGGCCTGTGCTCGCTGGGGGCTTATGGAGTCGCGCTCTGGGCGATGTCCCGCGCACCGATCGGCCCCGTCGCCGCCCTGCGCGAGACCTCGATCCTGTTCGGCATCGCCCTGTCCATGCTGGTACTGGGGGAGCGTCCGGGCGCCATCCGGCTCGCCTCGGCCGCCCTGATCCTGGGTGGGGTGGTGGTCCTCCGGCTGGCCTGAGCGACCTGCGGCTACATCTGCACCACTTCGCTCAGCTCGAACGCCACGCCGGTCGGGTTCTCGCCGACGCGCAGCGTCTTGGGGTCGGGAAAGTGATACGGCGGCACCGGCAGATTGTACGGAGCCGGAACATTCTGATAGACCCGCCCGGCGAGGTCGTATTTGGACCCGTGGCACGGACAGAAATACCCGCCCTGCCAGTTCGGCACCGGATCGGTCGCGTTCGGCTGCGGCAAATAAAGCGGCAGGCAGCCCAGATGCGTGCAGATCCCCACCAGGACCGCATATTCCGGCTGCAGCGACCGATGCCAGTTCTGCGCGTAAGGGGGCTGCTGGTTCACGGTGGAATTCGGATCCGACAGCAGCGCGATCTGCTTTGGCTCCTGCAGCGTCTTCAGCGCCTCCGGCGTGCGGTTCACCACCAGGATCGGGTCGCCGCGCCAGCGAACGACGATTTGCTGTCCCGCCTCGATCTTGCTGATGTCGATATCCATGGGCGCTCCGGCGGCGATCACGTCGCCCGCCGGGTTCATCGAATCGACTAGCGTCCACGCCACCGCGATGACGCCTATGCCGGTAAACGCGCCGGTGACCAGGCTCAGAAAATCGCGGCGCGTCTCCCCCGGCGGGGAGCCGTGCGGACTGGCAAAATCATCCATGTCGGCAGTCGTGGTCGAAGCCATGCTATGCGTTCTCCCGTCGCTTCAATCGTCCGGTCCGGCGCCCGACGGGAGTGATCCAGCGGAGCGACGGCCGTCTGCGGCCCAAGCTCGGCCACCGGCCGGAAAATCGGCTATGTTCCGCCGCGAATCAACCCCAGCGGACGGAGGGCACCGATGATAACCCCGGCCTATGCGCGCATCATGGCCCGCTACAATTCAGAAATGAACCGTCGGCTCTATGCCGCGTCGGAGAAAATCGCCGACGAGGAACGGCGGCGCGACCGGGGGGCGTTCTGGAAGTCGATCCACGGCACGCTGGTCCATCTGCTATGGGGCGACCGGATATGGATGTCCCAATTCGACGGCTGGCCCCCGCCCGATGTGTCGATCAGGGACAGCGCCACCATGATCGAGCAGTTCGACGCGCTCGCCGCGGCGCGCACCACGGCGGACGCCGCGATCGAGGACTGGGCCGGCCGCATGACGGACCACTGGCTGGCCGAGGACCTGGTCTGGTTCAGCGGCGCCGCCCAGCGGGAAATGCGCCGGCCACGCGCAACCCTGGTGATACATTTCTTCAATCACCAGACCCATCATCGCGGGCAGGCGCACGCGATGATCACGGCCTGCGGCCAGGCGACGGGCGACACTGACCTGCCCGCCATCATTCGGGACGAGTAGCTCCGGGCAGCCACGCGACAAACATGCCGACCGCGCAGCATGAGCATCTTCGGTTTCGGACCGGCAGGCTCGGGCGTTATGGCGAAAGAAAGAAAAAGCGTTAGAGCATGATCGTTTGAGGTTGAATCGCCGGTGCGGGGGGATTCCGGCGCGGCTGCGCATCTGATTGAAGGTGCAGGCTGGAGCGGAGGCCAGCTTGCATGGGAGCTCCCTACTCGTTCGACCTGCGAGAGCGCGTGGTTGCCGCGGTTGGCGGTGGCATGAGCCGGAAGAAAGCGGCGGCGCTCTACCAGGTCAGCCATTCCTCGGCGATCCGCTGGACCAAGCGGAAGGCCGAGACGGGCAGTCCGGCGGCCTTGCCGATGGGCGGCAAGAAGCCGTTCGCGCTGGCCGACGAAGAGACGTGGATCCGAGCCCGGGTGGCGGCGAAGCCGGACATCATGGCCGCGAACTGCTCGCGGAACTCACCGGGCGCGGTGTGGACGTCAGCTACTACGGCGTCTGGAATTTCCTTGATCGCGCTGCTCTCAGCTTCAAAAAAAAGCCTGCGCGCCAGCGAACAGGACCGCGCCGATGTGGCTCGCCGGCGCCAGCAGTGGAAACAGCGGCAAGGCATGGTGTCCGCCGCGCGCCTGGTGTTCATTGATGAAACCTGGGCCAAAACCAACATGACCCGCCTGCACGGCCGCTGCGCCAAAGGTCAGCGGCTGGTCGCCAAGGTCCCGCACGGCCATCGCAAGACGCTGACCTTCGTGGCCGGCCTGCGCTGTGACGGCATCACCGCGCCCTGCGTGTTCGATGGGCCGATCAATACCGAGAGCTTCCTCGCCTGGGTGGTGCAGTTCCTGGTGCCGAGCTTGCGGCCCGGCGACATCGTGGTGATGGACAATCTGAGCAGCCACAAGGATCCGGCGATACGGCGGGCGATCCGCGATGCCGGGGGCAAGCTGTTCTTCCTGCCCCGATACAGCCCGGACCTGAACCCGATCGAGCAGGCGTTCGCCAAGCTGAAGACCCTGCTGCGCAAGGAAAACGCCCGCAGCCTCGAGCAGGTCGAGACCGCGATCGGCGAGCTTCTCAAACAGCTCACGCCGGCGGAGTGCCGCAACTTCTTCAGCGAGGCGGGATATGCGTCAACCTGAAGCTATCATGCTTTAACGCAGAGGCGCGGAGCCGCAGAGACAAGATTTTATGCTTGGCGTGTCCTCGCTTCGTGCTCGGCGCCTCTGCGTTCAGGCTTTCTTGCTTGCTCGCGGGAGCGCCGCCGTCTCCCCCAAATCCCAGAACAATCCGGCCATCGCCGCGATGCCCTCCCTGGCGGGCGCGATCAGCAGGTGCTCGTCCGGTCCATGCTGCTTGCAACCATTATAGCTGTGCGGGATCCAAACCAGCGGCGTTCCCAGATGATCGACGAACACGTCGCCGGGCAGACCGCCGGATGAGTTGGGAATCACCTGCACCGGCCGGCCCAGCGTGGCCTCCATGCTCGCTGCCACCCACCGTACCCAGGGGTGCGCCGGGTCGGTGCGGCTGGCCGGCATGCGAACCCCGGCAGTCTCGATTCGCACCTGGGGAAATCCGGCACCATCGAGATGGCGCCGCAGCGCCTCGGCAAATCCCGCCGGGTCGCTGTCCACGGTAAAGCGGATCTGGCAATGCGCCCGGGCGCTCGGGGCAACCGCGTTGACCGGGTTTTCCGGCCGGCCGGAGCTCATCGCCAGCACGATGAAGCTCGTCCAGCCATAGATCTTCTCGGCCGAACTGAGCCCCGGCTCGCCCCACCCGGGATCGATCGCGGCCGCCTCGCCGCCCCCGCCCACCGGACACCCCTCCAGCACCTGCCGCACCGCCGGCGAAAGCCCCCCCGGCGGCAGCCAGTCACGCACCAGGATACGGCCGTGCCGATCGATGATGCTGCCGATCGCGTGCGCCAGCAGCACCGCCGGATCGGCGGCCAGGCCGCCCCAGTGCCCGGAATGCACGCCGCCCGGCCGCAGCTCCAGCACCAGGTCGAAATGGAACGTCCCCCGCGTCCCCGTCGCAATGGTGGGAACGTCCGGCGACACCCGCGGCCCGTCGCTGCCGATCAGCACGTCTGCGGCGAGCGCATCCCTATGGGTGGCAACGAACTCACGCAGGCCGGGAGAGCCGCGCTCCTCGCCGGTCTCCAGCAGCAGGCGCAGGTTAAAGCCCAGCCGGCCACCACGCTCCGCCAGCACCGCTTCCAGCGCACTCAGATTCAACGCGTGCTGGCCCTTGTTGTCAGCGGTGCCGCGCCCGTACCAGCGATCGGCCTCCTCGGTCAGACGCCACGGGTCCAGGCCGGGGCGCCACTGGTCCTCCAACCCACGCACGGTATCACCATGCCCGTAGGTCAGGATGGTCGGAAGATGCCGGCCCTCGATCCGCTCGGCCACCAGGATGGGTCCGTAACCGGCACGCGGATTGGCATGCAGGGCGACCGTGAAGCCCATTCGCTCCACCCACGGCCGGACCGCCTGTTCCAGATAGCGGCCAAGCTCTGCTTCATGGCTGGGATCCTGCGACGTGCTGGGAAGCGCCACCAGGCCGGCGAGGCGGTCGCGGAATGCCCCGCTGTCGAACCAGCTCAGCGCCCGCTCGATCGCGCCGTCACGTGTGCCCATGGGTGCTGCCCTCCCACGGCGGGGATAGCGAACCCCAATCCACGGCGAAACCCCCTGGGGAATCTGGCGAATTCCCTGGGCGAAATCCCTGCCGCCGCGCTACGCCTGGGCGCCGGGTGCTCCTGGCACTCGCACGCCGACATTGGCATCGATCACGTCGATCAGCTCGGCGATGGAAAATGGTTTCAAGATGTACGGCCGCGGTCCCCCGGCCACTTCCTTCACCTGGCTGGGATCGCCGGTCATCAGCACGATGGGGACGCCGAGACGATCCGATTCCAGCACCACCTGCCACATGGTTCCGCCCGGCAGCACGCAGTCGAGCAGGACCAGGTCGATATCACTGCCCAGCAGATGCTCCACCGCATCAGGAACCGTCGGTACACAGATCACTTCATAGGTGTCGCTCAGCGCGTCGGAAATGATTCCGGCAACCAGGGCCTGGTCCTCGACGACGAGAACGCGCGGTGTTCGTGCCATGTGCGTATCATCTGTCCTGTCCCGCACAACATATCGACACATGCCGACCGCCCGCGGTGCCAAAAGAGTTAGTGCTCGAATACCATTGGTTTCGTACCGCTGCGAATGCCGATCGCGTGACATCGGGCGACGGCGACCGGCCGCCGCTTCAAAGCCGGCCGCCGGACCATACCACCCGGCCGATCACCTTCACGTCTACCGCGCGCTCGGCCGGGATGCGCTCCGGCTCATAGATCACGTTGTCGCTGATCAGGATCATGCTGCCGTCCAGCTTGCGCTGCACGCGCTTCACCACCCGCTCGCCCTGGAACTCCAGCACGTAGATGCCGAACTCGCGTAGCTGCGTGTCGGTCGAATCGATCAGCAGCAGGTCATTGTCGTGGATCGTGGGCTGCATCGACCCGCCGACCGCAGTTTCCAGCAGAAGGTCGTCCGGCTGCACGCCCAGCGTGCTGCGAACCCAGTCGTGGCCGAACGCGATGAACTCGCTCAGTTGAGTGGGCGGGGCCGGCGTTGCGGCACCCGCGGCCGCGGCTTCGGGGCGCCTTGGAAGAATGACGAACTGGCGCGGATTCAGCCCGTGATGCCGCCCGCCCGGCAGATGCGCGCTGGTGCCGCTGGGCGGAAAATGCGGTTCCGGGCCTTCGCCCTTGGCCAGCCACGCGATGCCTACCCCGGCCGCATCGGCCAGCGCGACCAGGCGTTCACGGCTGGGCTCGGCTTCCCCGCGCAGCCATTTGCGAAACGCGGACGGGGAAACGCCAACCGCCCGGGCAAGCCGGTCGGCGCTGGGCCAATGCCGCAGGATCACGTGCAGGCGGGCCACGAAGCCCGCCCGATCCCCCCCGCGCTCATCGGCGTGCCCGGGGCTCTCCGACGGAGGCGTATCGCGCGGACGATCCCTCGGCCGTGACATGTCTATCGCGCCGACGTGACATTCATCGGCATATGGTCCAAATTCTCGACACTTTCCGAACAGGGTTCCGCGCCAACTCGATCGTTGAGTGTGAATGCAGCAACTTTTCCAAGGCGGTTCTCTAAAGAGAATCCTCGTGACGCTATGAATAATCCGGCTGACACAACTTCAAATCCTTCCGATTGGCACCCCGCCGATGTCCTGGCCGCGCTGAAGAAACGCGGACGGACCCTCACCAGCCTGTCGCTCGCGCACGGCTATCACCCGACTGCCGCCGGAAAAGCGCTGAAGCGATCCTGGCCCGCCATTGAGGCGATCATCGCCAGCGAGCTTGGCCTCTCTCCCCAGGCGATATGGCCGAGCCGATACGATGCAAGCGGCGAACCTTTGCCTCGTACAACGAAGTGAACCAAGGCGCCCGGGTTGGCAAGGGGTGCCCGGCGCGAAGGGAAACTGAGACGACCGCCGGGTCGGCGTGGAAAGCACCCGGAACCCGGCCAACGCGAAACCGAACCAATGAGGTTGCCGGAACGGCTGGAACAACCATCCGAACCCCGGACAACTTCCCTGTTCGCCATCGCCGTCACCTCGACCCGGGGTCACGGCCAACCGATCTTCGGCTGTATCCGTCTCTCCCCTACCGGAACTCTGATCCAGACGGATAAAACTCTGGAAATGCGACGCGGTTCCCGTGCTCAGGCAGAATGCCATCCGCACACTCGCGGGGAGATAACGCGTCAGGAACGCAGCGCCGCGCCGACCACTTCCAGCAGCGCCGACAAGGCAAATGGCTTGGCGACGAAGCGACGGTTGCCAGGAATCCCGCGCGCAAGCTCAGGATTGCCCGACATGAGGACAACCGGGACGCCGGTGCGATCCGCCTCCGGGATCAGATCGTCTCCCAACCCGCCCGGCAGGGTGCAATCGAGCAACAGCAGATCGACGCCACCGGCGCGCAGCCGCTCATTTCCCAGGGCGGCGGTCTCCGCCCCGGTCACCTCATAATCCTCTTCGAGCGCGGCCAGCAGCAATTCGCTCACCAGTGGATCGTCTTCGACGACCAGAATGTGGGGGCGATCCGCCATTTGTGGGGTTTCGTGCTCCAGAACAGCTACAAATCAGACGCATACCGTACTAAAGTAGCGATGCCGCGGATACGGCCCCGGCCGGCACTTCACGGCGAATTTATGGCCTGTCCCGGGCTGGACCGACATGCGACAGTCCTGCCTTCAGCGAAGGGACCGGGATCATCATGCCGGAAGGACGCCTGTTCATCGGCAATCGCCGCTACTCGTCCTGGTCGCTGCGAGGCTGGCTGGCGGTACGGCTCGCCGAACTCGACGTGCAGGAGGTGGTGATCCCATTCACCCCATCCCGCCCCACCCCGGCGATCGCCTCCGTCTCGCCCAACGGCCTGGTGCCGTACCTGGAGCATGCCGGGGCGCGCGCCTGGGAATCGACCGCGATCATCGAATACTGCGCCGAGCTGAAGCCGGACCTCTGGCCGGCGGAACGCCCGGCACGCGCCCACGCACGCTCGATCACCGCCGAGATGCATACTGGGTTCCAGGCGTTGCGGCAGTCCATGTGGATGAATCTCGGCGCCGATTTCGCCGGACTCGGGCGCACGCCAGACACGCTGGCCGATATCGCGCGGATCGAACGCATCTGGCAGGAAACACGCCAGCTTTACGCCGCGAACGGTGCGTTCCTGTTCGGCGCCACCTTCACCGCGGCGGACGCCATGTTCGCCCCGGTCGTCACGCGCTTTCTGACATGGCGCCCGACCTTGTCTGATGCAACCATGGCTTATTGCGCCGCAGTACGCACACACCCGCTGGTAGCGGCCTGGTACGAAGCGGCCGCGGCAGAGCCGTCAGCATGGCGGCTGGCCGATTACGAGACTCCGCACTGAGCCGATGACCAACTTGTGAGCCGCGGCGTGATCCCCTAGCGTCCATCGAAAGCGACGTCTGGGAGCACCCGAATGCCGATGATGACACGCCGCGCCGCGACGCTGTTGCCCTTTCTGTTGCCGGTTGCCGCGCGCGGCGAAGGCGCCCCGGTCCTGATCGGTGGAACCTATCCGCTGAGCGGCGGGGTGGCCTCGGCCGGGATGGAAATGCGGGCGGCGCTGGAGGTCGGACAGGACATCGTCAACAACGCGCATCCGGAGCTGACGGATCTTCCGCTCGGGCCAACCGCCGGCCTGCCGAACCTCAGCGGGCGAAAGGTGCAGGTTACCCTGGCCGACCATCAGGGGAATCCGGCCACGGCGCAGAGCCAGACGCTACGGCTCATCACGCAGGACCACGTCGTGGCGATGCTCGGCGCCTACCAGTCGAGCTGCACACTCACATCCAGTGCGGTGTCGGAACGCTATGGCATCCCGTTCGTGGCGGGCGAATCGGCCGCGCCGAGCCTGACCGAGCGCGGCTACAAATGGTTCTTCCGCACCACCCCGATCGGCACCGATTTCGGCAAGGCCTATGCGGGCTTTCTGGATGATTTGCGCGGCAAGGGCCACACGGTGGACCGCGTCACGGTGGTGAACGAGAACACCGAGTACGGCACCTCCACCGGCGATGCCATCATCGCCGCCTTCAAGGAGCACAAGCTGCAACTCGCCAGCCGCATTGCCTACAACGCCAACAGCGCCGACGTCAGCGCCGAGGTGTTGCAGATGAAACAGACCAACCCGGACGTGGTGATCTTCATCAGCTACACCTCCGATTCGATCCTGTTCCTGAAAACCATGAAGAACCTGGCGTGGAAGCCGGCGGTGGTGATCGGCGACGATTCCGGGTTTTCCGACGCGAGCTTCGTCAAGGCCGTGGGTAACCTGGCGCAGGGCGCGATCAACCGCAGCGCGTTCGGCATCGGCAAGGCGGGCAGCACCAGCAACATCGTGAACGCGATGTACAAGATCAAAACCGGCAACGACATGGACGACACCTCGGCGCGCTGCATGCAGGGCTTCCTGGTGCTGTGCGACGCCATCAACCGCGCCGGGTCCACCGACCCCGACAAGATCCGGGCGGCGCTGATCGCCACCGATCTGAAACCGGAGCAGTTGATGATCGGATACAAGGGCGTGAAGTTCGATGCCCACGGGCAGAACGAGCTGGCGTCCACGCTGCTGGTGCAGCTTCGTGGCAGCGAGTACGTGCCCGTATGGCCCGAAGCCTCGGCGACCGCGCCGCTGGAGCTGCCGTTCAAAGGCTGGGCGTGAGCCTCATCCGGCTTGCCGCGTCCGTTCATCGGTGATCCTGGCGCAGGTCATCGTCAGCGGCTTACTGCTGGGAGCGGTCTATGCGCTGTTCTCTTCCGGGCTGACGCTGATCTGGGGGATGATGAACGTCGTCAACTTCGCGCACGGCGATTTCGTCATGCTGGCGATGTATGTGGCGTTCTTTGCCTGGACACAGGGCCATTGGGGACCGGCAATCTCCGTGCCGCTGGCGGCGGCTGCATTGGCTCTGCTCGGGCTCGCCGTCTATTTCGGGCTGATCCGGGCAGTCATGCGCGGGCCGATGCTGGCACAGATCCTGTCCACCTTCGGGCTGGCGCTGCTGCTGCGCTACTCGGCGTTCTGGGCGTTTTCCGCGAACTTTGTCACCCTGCCGGATACACTGGTCGGCGGCACGCTTGAAATCGGCGGGCTGCGTTTGCAGGCCTCCCGCGTGCTGGCGGGGTTGGTGGCGCTGGCGCTGGCGCTCGGCATGCACCTGATGCTGACGCGCACCATGATCGGCGCCCGCATGCTGGCGGTGGCGGAGGATCGGGCAGCGGCGATGCTGGTGGGAATCCGGCCGGACCCGATGCAGGCACTGGCCTGGGGCCTGGGCGCGGCGAGCACCGGAATAGCCGGGGCGTTGATCGCACTGTTTTATTACATCGCACCGACCGTCGGTGAATCGCTGACGCTCATCGCCTTCGTGGTGGTGTGCCTGGGCGGCTTCGGCAGCGTGCCGGGGGCGCTGATTGCCGGCCTGCTGGTCGGGGTGGTGGAGTCGCTGTCGGCGTACTGGCTCGGCCCAGTGTACCAGGATGCCGTGGTGTACGCACTGTTCCTGCTGGTGCTGTGGGTACGGCCCCAAGGTTTGCTGGGGACGATGTAGGTGACGGTACGGGTGAACGTTTCAAAGCGAACCTCCCTTCTGATCACCCTGATCGTGCTTGTCATCGCCATAGCCTGGCCGGCACTGGTCGGCGACGCGTTCTATCAGCGCGTCGGCGCGCTGGTGGTGCTGGCCGCCATATCGGCCTCCGCGTGGAACCTGATCGGGGGTTACGCCGGACAGGTTTCGATCGGGCACGCGATCTTCTTCGGCGCCGGCGCCTATGCCTCGCTCGTGGTTTACACACAGCTCGGCTGGCCGCCGATTGCCGGCGCGCCGCTTGGGATCGTCGTCAGCGTGGCACTGGCGGTCGTCGTGGGAACGCCGACCTTCCGCCTGCGCGGGCACTATTTTTCAATGGCAACCATCGCGGCGGCCGAGCTGATCCGGCTGCTGGTGGCCAACTGGCCGCTGGTGGGCGCGGCTGTCGGGCTCATGGGTCCCGCGGCGCCGCGCTCCGTCGCCGACCTGACATTCCGCGACCCCCTCGCGTACTACTACATCTTCCTCGCCGTGCTCGCGCTGCTGCTGGCACTGACCGCGGTGATGGAACGCAGCCGCATGGGCTATTATCTGCGCGCCATCAACGGCGGCGATCGCGCGGCCAGCAGCCTCGGCGTGCCGGTGCTGCGCTACAAGCTCTACGCCCTGATGCTGTCGGCGGCATTCACCTCGATCGCCGGTTCGCTCTACGCGATCATGGTGGGGTTCGCCGACCCGGACAGCGTCCTGGGCATCCTGATCTCGGTGAAGATCGTCATCGTCGCGGCGCTTGGCGGTGCCGGCACGCTGTTCGGGCCGCTGCTGGGCGCGCTGATCCTGGTGCCGCTGGAAGAATGGACCAACGCAGCGTTCGGCGGGTCGGGCACCGGCGTCACCTACGTCGTGTATGGCGCGATCATCCTGCTGATCGCCCGGTTCGAGCCCGGCGGGCTGCTCGACCTGGTGGGAAAGCTCACTCGGCGGCGCCATGCTGCTTGAAGCGACCGGCGTGGTGCAGACATTCGGCCGGTTGCGCGCCGTGGACGGTGCCGACCTGTCGGTAACAGAAGGCGAGATCATCGGCTTGATCGGGCCGAACGGCGCCGGCAAGAGCACCTTCTTCAACGCCCTGGCCGGAGACCGTATTCCCACTGCCGGGCGGATCACGTTCGATGGCCACGATATAACGCGCGCCCGCCCGGATCAGCACGCGCGGCTGGGCATCGCACGCACCTTCCAGGTGCCGGTGACCTTCGAGGACATGACGGTGGCGGAGAACGTCCTGATCGGCGCCTTCCTGCGACACTCGCACCGGTCCGCCGCCAACGCGGCGGTCGAAGAAGTCCTGGAGTTCACCGGCCTGGCGCCGATGGCCAACCGCCGGGCGGGCATGCTCGGAACGCCCGGCCGCAAGCGGCTGGAAATTGCCCGGGCGCTGGCCACGAAACCGCGCCTGCTGCTGCTGGACGAGGCGCTGGCCGGGCTCAACCCGGCGGAAGTGCAGGCAGCGATCGGCCTGGTCCGTCGGATTCACGCGCTCGGCATCACGCTCATCATCGTCGAGCACATCATGGAGGTGATCCTGACCTTGGCGCAGCGCGCGGTGGTGTTCCACCAGGGACGCGTCATCGCTGCCGGACCACCGCGGGAGGTGGTGAACGATCCGGCCGTGGTGACCGCCTATCTCGGGCACCGCATGGCGGCACGGATGCAGGCATGAGCACCGCTCCGGCGAGCACTGCCCCGGGGAGCATGGCCCCGGGGAGTATGGCCCTCTCGGTGCGCAATCTCGCCGTCGCCTACGGCGACCTGGTCGGCGTTGCCGACGTGTCGCTGGAGGTACCGGAGGGCGGTGTCGTGGCGCTGATCGGCTCCAACGGCGCCGGCAAGACCACCACGCTGAACGCGATTGCCGGGCTGATCGCACCCGCCGCGGGCCAGATCGAGTGGCAGGGAAAGAACATCGGCGGCTTGCGCGCCCACGCGGTCGTGCGGCGCGGCATCGCGCTGTCGCCGGAAGGGTGGCGGCTGTTCGTGAACCAGTCGGTGGAGCGGAATCTGCGGCTCGGCGCGACGGTGGTGTCGGATCGGGCACGCATCGCGGCCTCGCTGGACCGGGTGTTCGCGCTGTTCCCGCGCCTGGCCGAGCGACGGCGTCAGATGGCGGGCACGCTCTCGGGCGGCGAGCGTCAGATGCTCGCCCTCGGCCGCGCCTTGATGAGCGAGCCGCGGCTGCTGCTGCTGGACGAACCGAGCCTGGGGCTGGCGCCGGCGGTGGTGGAGAGCCTGTACGAGACGCTGGGGGTGTTGCACCAGGGCGGAATCACATTGTTGCTGGCGGAACAATCAGTGGAGCTGGCGCTAGAGATCGCGCAGCACGCCTACGTGCTGCAGACGGGGCGCACGGTGCTGGACGGCCCAGCCGCCGAGCTGGCGCGCGACGCCACCGTGCAGCGTATCTATCTGGGGCTGGAGGCGGGGTGAGGTGCCATGTTGGGATCAGGGCGGATCGCGCCTGACCGGGGCTTTGCAACGACGGGAATCGAAGCCCGTCGGCGTGGCCGCGCGATGCTCCGGCAAGCTCTGCGGGCGCAAAGGTGAGCAGGCCCTGCAGCCTCGGTGATCAGATCGTCGCGCGTCCAGCCCGGCCGGAGGAGTCCGCCTTTGTCAGCGGCTGCCGTCAATCAGCTTGGGGACTGGACATCGAGGTCTGCAACGCCGCACAGCAAATTTCGCAGAATTCCATCCTCGACATCACGACGGAGCAATTCGATACGACATGCAAGACCAATGTCTATGCCATGTTCATGGATCGTGAAGGCGGCGGCCCCACACTTGCGGGCTGGTTCAACGATCATCGCCACGACGTCGGTCAATGCATATGACGCGAGAGAGAGAACATCATCGATTACGCCGCCACCAAGGGCGCTGCTGAGCTCACAGAACTGCCGCTCCTGCGCGGTCCGCACAGCGTGATTTCAACTCGCATCCCCAAAGCGCCCGCCCCGCACCAGGCGGCTCAGCGAGCGCCCCTGTCCGTGCCGCTGCCGGACCAGGATTTACCACATCCCTGCGGTAACCCTGTGTCTCCGACTCATCCCGCCCCGCCCCCAATCACACTCCCTCAGGACTGTGATTCCGGCGACAGCACGATGCAATTCTTGCGGCCATGGGACAACGTGGCGCACGCCTTTACCGCAGCCTCGCGCGAAAGACCCGTCAGCCGCGCCCGCCACAGCACCGCATGCGCCTGATGCACGCTGGCCACCGCCGGATGGGCCACACCCAGCTCCGCGTGCGCATTCGTCCTCGCTAGACTGACGGCTTGCTTCGCTTCGGTCTCCCGGCCATAGGCGCCCACCTGCACCGCCCAGCCGCCGCTCAGACTTCCACCATGCAGCACCGGAGCTGGCTCGGCGTTGGCGGTCTGGATCAGGCGGAACCCATAATGATGCCCATGCTGCGTCCGGCCGGGCGGCGCCGGCGGATCCGCGGCCAGCGCAAGCTGCACGTGCGGCGGCGCAACCAGCCGCGGCGGCTGCGGCAGGCTGGCAACGCGTGTCTCGTGGCGGCGCCGCGACGGGTGGGACGGTTCCGGATTGCTCGCCAGTTGGACACGCCCATAGCGAAGCCCGCCCGGGATGATGATCGGCAACTGGTTCATCGCATAGGTCTCGGCCGGTGACCGATGCGCCGGCCAGGCGCCTTCGATATTCGGCGCGATCATTGCCACGTAGTGACGGGTTTCCTCCGGCAGCGGACGTTCGTTGCTCAGGTAATCATCCAGCCGATGGGGGCCCGCATTGTACGCGGCAAGGAATCCCGGTGACCCATATATGTCGTACATCTCGCGCATATAGGCAGCGCCGGCCAGGATGTTGTCGTGCGGATCGTACGCGTCTTCGCCCAGATTGTAGCGGGCGCGCAGATCGTCATACGTCTCCGGCATCACCTGCATCAGCCCCATCGCACCGACCGGCGACGTGACCAGCGTATTGTTCAGATATTCGCGGCCGCCCGATTCCTGGCCCATGACGGCGCGAATCCACACGTCAGGCACATCGAATCGCTGCGAGGCCTGCTCGATATACGGCCCCCAGGGATCGTCCGGCGGCCCGGGCGGCGTGTAGTTGCGACGTGCATGCGCCTGGTACTGGGCGGCTTCCTGTGATTGGTTGATCGCCGGGCCCTGGCCGGCGCAGGCCGCGAGTAACGCGAGCACCGCGCAACAGCCAAGAATACGCACCGGAGAACGACGAATCGCACGGCGCGACAATGATGATGCAGACTTCTGGGCTGGGATCATTCGCTCGGGAACCTCCGTCGTGGGCGGCCGGGAACGGCCGGAGGACACGACGGCCGGGCGACCGTCGCTTCAGGCGGGCAGTCAGGAATCGCGGCTAACCCCTTATCCTGTATCCCTGTTCAGCGCAAGATCATCTCGTAATGCGAGTCGGATTTCGGGTCAACCGGAACTTTGCGCGAACATCCGCCGGTCGCTCGGGATCGCAAATAATCCGGGACAATGATAAATGCCAAGATAACAGCTAGGCTTTCTTCGATACGGGCGCCGTCGGGTTCGCGCCGGTGATAGCGCCGCTATCAGCAGATCGCCGGGATCCTGGAGCCGGCGGGCCAATGCCCCCTGGCCGGGCCAGTGGTTGCGGGTGAAATCGGGCCGTGGCGCTACAGCAATATCAACCTGACTGGCATCGCGGAGCGATTTTGGGCTGATGAAATTGCTCGTGAACTATGAGCTGGAGCGGTTTCACACCAGGTGAACCCATTCTAGCGCAGCGCCGCCTCGTCCGGGTCCAGCGCGCGCAGCCGGTACTCGTTCACCTGCGGCGCGTAACGCTCCCACAGCGCGCGCAATGCGGCGATCGGCTGGTCGTGCCAGTCGATCCGCAGGTCGATCAGCGGAAATTCGTCCTGTCCCACCACCAGCAGATGCGCGCTGCGTACCGGTTCACGTTCTCCCCCCGCGGCCAGCCCCGATTCGAGCGCGGCAAGCAGCCGTTCCGGCAGCGTCAGGCGCACATCCGCTTGAAACCCCCGCAACATGGCGGCGGGCACCCGCGCATTGGCCAGGATGTTGCCGAGCGCGCACGCATCCTGCGCCGGCGCCTCGCTCATGTCCGGCTTGATTCGCTCGCCGCTGAACGCCGCCGTGTTGCCCGACGCATCCAGCACCGCCAACTGCCGCCACCGCGCGTGCGGGCTCGACGACACCAGTGCGTCCACCGTCTCCTGCGCCGAACTGCCGCCCCGCAGCAACTCCAGCCCGCGTGGCCCCAGCCGCGGATCGGTGCGATGCTGCGTCAGCACCCCGCCAATCCCGGCGGCACAATACGCAACTCGAGCGCCCACCGCGATGGAGGAGGTGGTCACGGCGGCACCGATCTGCCCGGTGCGCGGGCAGCGCGCGACGATTGAAAAGGTCATGTCCCTTCATGTCACGGCGAGTTCATCTGTTGCAACCGGTTGGCGTCCAGAATGATACCAATGCCCTGCCCGGGCACGGGCTGGCGCAGCTTTTTGTCTCGGTGGTGCTGTTGAGCAGCGGATGGCCGCTGACCAAGCTGGCGATCGGGCTCGGCAGTTCCCCGCTCTGGTTCGCCGAGGGGCGTTCAGTGTTGTCAGGCCTTATGGCAACCGCACTGCTTCTGGCCCGGCGAGGTCGCCTGCGCGTACCCACGCGCCGCGACTGGCCGGCAGTAATCACGGTCGGCTTGTTTCAGCTTGCCGCGTTCTTCGCCTTCGCGCACCTGGCCGTGGCCTGGGTGCCGGCCGGACGCACGGCGGTACTGGCGAACGCAGCGACGATCTTCGTCGTGCCCCTGTCGCTGCTGGTACTGGGTGAGGCAATGCCACCCCGGCGCGCACTGGCAACCGCGCTCGGCGTCGGCGGCATCGTCGTGCTGATGGGGCCGTGGGCGATCGACTGGGGCTCGACACGCGTGCTGGTCGGCAACGCCTTCCTGCTCGGCGCCGCGCTGTCCTGGGCGGTCGCGATCATCACCGTGCGCGGCGCCCCGCCGCGATCCAGCATGTCGCAATTGCTGCCCTGGTGTTTTCTGCTTTCCTCCATTGCGCTGGCACCCCTGGTTGCGTGGCAGGAGCCGCATGGCACTCTTGGCATGCAGCCCGGCGCCTGGGCAGCGCTCGGCTATATCGGCCTGATTGCCGGACCGCTCGGCACCTGGGGCGTGGTGGAGGCCACCATGGCGCTGCCGGCGGTGGTTTCGTCTGTCGGCTTCCTGGCCACGCCAGCGGTCGGCATCCTGCTGTCGAACTGGATCCTCGGCGAACCCATCACCGGCGATTTGCTGGCCGGAACGGCACTGATCCTGCTCGGCGTCGGGCTGGCGGCCTGGCCGTCTCGCGCATGATCCTGCACGCCATCGATATCGGCCACGGTGCGCCGCTCGTGGTGCTGCACGGACTGTTCGGTGCGGCACGCAATTTCGGCGCGGTGCAGCGGGCACTGGCTGCGCGCTACCGGGTGATCGCCCTCGACCTGCGCAACCACGGCACCAGTCCGCATGCCGCCGGCATGAGCTACTCCGAAATGGCGGCGGACGTGCTCGAAACGCTGACGCAACTCGGCACCGGCGCAGTCGCGCTGTTGGGTCATTCGATGGGCGGCAAGGTGGCGATGCGGCTCGCACTGGAGCATCCGCAGTCCGTGTCGCGCCTGATCGTGGCGGATATTTCGCCGGTACCCTACCTGCCGCATCACCGCGCCTATGCCGCCGCCATGCTGCGCCTGTCCGGCGACCTGTCGCGCGCGCAGGCCGATGCAGCGCTAACCGCCGCGGTGCCGGAGGCGCCCATACGCAGCTTCCTGCTGCAGAATTTCCAGCCAGGCGCGGCACCCCCCTGGCGCACCGGACTGTCCGAGATCGCCGCCGGCCTGCCGCAGATCGAAGGCTGGGACGATACCCCCGGGACGCGTTACGACGGACCCACCCTGTTCATTGCAGGTGAAACCTCCGACTACATCCGGCCGCAGCACCGCCAGCCGATCCGCGCCCTGTTCCCGGGCGCGCGCTTCGTGACGATCAGGAATGCCGGCCATTGGTTGCACGCCGACAACCCGGCGGCCTTCGTCGCCGTGGTAGAATCGTTTCTGGACCGCACTGTAGACCCGGAAGGATCGCCATGACGCTGACAGTATGGGGTCGCGAGACATCGTCCAACGTGCAGGCCCTCATGTGGTGCATCGGTGAGCTCGGGCTGCCCTATCAACGGCACGATGTCGGGCACCGCTACCGCGGCAACGACACGCCTGCCTTCCTGGCCATGAACCCCAACGGCACCGTGCCGGTCCTGCGCGATGGCGGCGGCGAACCACTATGGGAGACCGGCGCGATCCTGCGCTACCTCGCCGCCCGCTACGGAGCCGGCCCGTTCTGGCCCGTCGACGACGCAGCCCGCGCCCATATCGACAAATGGGCGGAGTGGGCGAAGATCAACATCGCCATGGGTTTCACCGTCCCGATCTTCTGGCGCTTCACCCGCGTGACTCCATCGCGGCAGGATCCGGCGGCGATCGCCCGGGCAGTCGCGGAGTTGGACAACTACCTCGACATCGCCGAGGTGCAACTTGGCCGCGGCACCTTCCTTGCCGGCAACGATTTCACGCTCGCCGACATCCAGTTCGGACACGTGCTCTACCGCTACTTCGACATTCCCATCACCCGCCAGCGCCGCCCGATGCTGCGCCGCTACTACGACGCGCTCACGACACGTCCCGCTTTCCGCGAACATGTCATGGTCTCCTACGAGGAACTGCGCGTCTTCGACTGATACCAGCGGCCCGAAGGGCGGACTGGTATGCGCGCAGGGTTGGTGTGGCGGCTGCGCGCGAAATCAATAAGATACCAGTGGCCCGACGATCTCCGCAGGAGTTAGGACTTCGGGCCGCTGGTATGAGCCGCACCGCCAACGAGATTACCTGGAGAATCTAATGGCCACGCACCGCTTTCGCCCAAGCCGGTACTACAACATCATCGGCACCGCCGAACCGTGCCTGCGGATTGCTGACGGCGATACGCTTATTACCGATACGCTCGACGCATCGGGGCTCGACGCCCACGAGGTCCCCGTCGGCGGACGGCCAAACCCGATGACCGGCCCGTTCTTCATCGACGGCGCTGAGCCCGGCGACACGCTGGCCGTCCGCATCGACCGTCTGACGCCCAGCCGGGCGACAGGCTGGACCTATTCCCCCCTCGCATTCACCGTGCTGGACCCGGCCGCAATTCCCGACCGCCCGGCAAGCGATCGCTCGGTCTGGATCATCGACAGCAATGCCGGCACCGTGCGGTTGCGCGAGCCGCCGAAGGGCCTCGACGCGTTCACTCCGCCGATCCAGCCGATGATCGGGTGCTTCGGCGTCGCGCCTTCCCTCGGCCAGGCATTCTCCACTGCGACCAGCGCGCAGAATGGTGGCAACATGGACTATCGGCTGTTCGCGCCGGGAACGACGGCATGGTTTCCGGTATCGGCGCCTGGTGCGCTGTTCTATCTTGGCGATGGCCATGCCTGCCAGGGCGACGGCGAGATCGTCGGCACCGGCATTGAGACGTCCTTCGAAATGCAGGTGACGTTTCGTGTATTGAAGCGGACGATCGCCTGGCCGCGCGGCGAGACCGCCGACGACATCTTCACGATCGGCAATGCCAGGCCGCTCGATCAGGCGCTCCAGCATGCCACCACCGAAATGCTGCGCTGGCTGAATGACGATTACGGGTTGGAGCCGCGGGCCGCCAGCCATCTGATGGGCCAGGTGGTTCGCTACGATGTCGGCAATGTCTTCAACCCCGCATTCACCGTCGCCTGCCGCATCGCCAAACGCTGGCTGACGACACGGCACGCTCGGTGACGTCCGCCTTGTCGGCACAGGTCACGTCCGAAACCTGCCTCGTGTTGCGCCCAATGCCGACGAGTGCCAGCTTTCATCCCTCCCGCGCCGGCACCTGCGCGAGCAGCGGGCCCAGGCCCTCCGCGACCGTCAGATGCGTGATGACGGCGTCACGCAGCGTCGAATACGGCAGCTTCGCCAGCATTGCCGTTTGCACCACCGCCAGCACCTCGCCAGCGTCGGACCCGATCATGGTGAAGCCGAGAATGCGGTCGTCGCTCGCGCTCACCAGTATCTTAATGAAGCCTTGCGTCTCGTCCGTCGTCTCCGTCCGCAGCACGTTGCTCATCGGCAGTTTCGCGACACGCACCGGGATGCCCTGCCGCTGCGCTTCGCCTTCGCTCAGCCCAACATGAGACAGCGGCGGATCGGTAAACACGCAATACGGGATCAGCCGGTCTTTTGTGCTGCGATGACCGCCGCTCAGATTATCGCGAATGATCCGGAAGTCATCGACAGAAACATGCGTGAACTGTGGGCTGCCGGCGCATTCGCCGATCGCCCAGACGTCGGGCGCCGTGGTTTCCAGCCGGTCGTTCACGCGGATGTAGCCGCGAGCATCCAGCTCGATGCCAGCTTTCTCCAGCCCGATCCCGGCAGTGTTGGGAATGCGTCCCGTCGCCACCAGGATGGCGGTACCTTCGATCGTCCGCTCTCCCGACGGGATGCGGGCTGTGATCGAGACGGCCTCTCCGGATCTGCCATCGACCCGCGTGGGCGTGGTGTTCATCAGGACATCGATCCCTTCCTCGCCCAGAATCCGCTGCATCTCGGCCGCAACATCCGGGTCTTCCCGACTCATCAGTTGCGGACCAGGTTCGATGATCGTCACGCGGCTGCCGAAATCGGCGATACGCCTGCGCTAGTTCCAGGCCGGTATAGCCACCCCCGAGCACGATCAGATGCGATGGCAGGGAATCGAGTTCCAGCGCCTCGATATGCGTGAGCGGCCGGGCAGCTTCCAGGCCACGCACATCCGGGATCGCCGCGTGGGAACCGACATTGACGAATACCTGGCCGCCGCGCAGCAGACGCGTTCCGCCATCGTTCAGCCGTACTTCGATCGCTTTGGGCGCCACGAAGCGCCCGCTTCCCATAACCAGCTCGGCGCCGGAAGTCTTGTAGGCGTTCAGATGCAACGCGATCTCCCGCTCGACCATGCGCTGCTTGCGGGCGCGAACCTTGGCCATGTCGGTCCTGACCGGGCCGGTCACCGTCCCGAACTGGTCCGCGGTTTGCGCCAGATGTGCGACCCTGGCGCTCCAGACCTCGTTCTTGCTGGGCATGCACGCGACAGCCGGGCAAGAGCCGCCCACCCATTGCCGCTCCACGACGGCCGCGCGCCGACCTGATCGCGCAACGTGCCAGGCCAGCAGCTTGCCACCCTGGCCGCTGCCGAGGATCAGAACGTCAAACTGCTCGGGTTGAGACATGAACGCCCTCCTTGATCCAGTGTCTTCGCTGCGGAGCGGACTCTCGGCCCTATTCACCCGGAAGGAATTCGCGGATTGCTGCGGCGATCTCTTCCGCGTGCGTTTCAAGCGCAAAGTGTCCGGTATCGAGGAAGCGAACGATCGCGTTCGGATTGTCACGCTTGAACGCCTCGGCACCCGGCGGCAGGAAAAACGGATCGTTCTTACCCCAGACCGCAAGCAGTGGCGGCTTGTGCGTTCGGAAGTAGCTCTGGAATGCCGGATAGAGCGCAACATTACTCTTATAGTCACCCAGCAAATCCAGTTGCACCTCGTCAGCGCCTGGTCGCGCCATATAGAAATTATCGAGCGACTGGCCGTCCGGCGACACCGATGACGGGTCGGCGACCCCGTGCGTGTACTGCCAATGTGTCGTTTCGGGTGACAGGAAGGGGCGCAGAGCCTCGCGATTGGCCGTCGACGGCTCCTGCCAATAGGACCGGATAGGAGCCCAGCCGCCGCTCAGCCCCTCCTCATAGGCATTGCCATTTTGCGAGATGATCGCCGTGATGCGGTCTGGATGCTTCAGCGCGATGCGGAAGCCCGTCGGGGCGCCGTAGTCGAAGACGTAGATTGCAAACCGGCTGAGACCGACGATTTCAGTGAACCGGTCGATCACGTTCGCAATCTTCTCGAACGAGTATGTGAAGCTCGTGCGCGACGGCATCTCGGACTGGCCGAAGCCGGGCAGATCGGGCGCAATGACGCGGTAGCGGTCGGATAGCAGCGGGATCAGATCGCGGAACATATGGCCCGCGGTCGGAAAACCATGGAGCAAAAGAAGCGCCGGCGCATCGCGCGCACCCGCCTCGCGATAGAACACCTGCAATCCATCGACATCGACAGTGAGATACCTGACACGACCCATGATGTCCTCCCTCAGGAATTCGTAGCAACGACGCCAGCGGCCTCCAGGATTATGTCCAGCACCAGCTCAGGGGCGGTGACCGATGGTGCGTGATCCACCGCCCGCGAACGGATCTCAGCCTTCATCCGCTCGGCCATGAATTGCTGTGTCGCCGGGACAATCATGTGATCGGACTCCGCCAACAGGAACCATGCTGGCCGGTCGCGCCAAAGCGGCCGTCCGACCTTTGTGACTAATGCAGGGAACGGCAATCGGCCGCTGAACGGCGCAAAGCACCGCCTGCTCTTCCGCGGAGGCGTGCGGCGCGAAAGCGGTCGAAAACGCTTCTTCCGGCAGCCAGATAAGTCCGTGCGCATCAGGCGCGAGTTTCGGCGCCTTCGGATGCGGCTCCGTGCGATAGAAGACGTCGGCAATGGTCTCGCCTGCATCCGGCGCCAGCGCGGCGACATAGACAAGCGCCTTGACCTTCTCTGAACGCGCCTCCGCAATCACCCCGCCAGCATAGGCATGTCCGACGAGGACGATCGGGCCGGCAACCCGCTCAATTGTACAGCTCGAGCGCCGCCACATCGTCCGCCAATGACGTGAGCGGCAACGGCGCGGCGACCGACCGCAGACCCGCGGCCCGCAACCCGCGAATCACCTTTTCCCAGCTTGAGCCGTCAGCCCACGCTCCGTGTACGAGTACGACGGTGAGATCATCTCTGCCGGGCATCGTCTTCTCCCGCCGCCATTCGCCGCACAGACCGGTTCCGCCAAGGCTGCTATTTCGTGACGTGCCGGTGGATGAGTTGATCAGCGACGTCGTCGAGATCGTCGCCGACGATCTGCGGCTGGGGGCCGACCGCCAGCACATCGTTCCCGACACGCCGAATGAGAGCGGCTTCCCACCCGGCCGCGACGGCTCCTAGGGTGTCCCAGGTATGGCAAGCGATAAGGCAAAGCTGTGACGGCCGCACATGGAGCTCTTTCGCGACATACCCGTAAGCCTCGGGCGCGGGTTTGTGGCGTTTCACCCCATCCGCACTGAAGCGCCGCTCGAACATCCCGACTATGCCGGCGTGCTCAAGCTGGCGGCTTTGGATTTCCAGCAGATTGTCGGTAAGAGTGAACAGACGGAAGCCGGCGTCCCGCAGCTTCCGCAGCGCCGCGGGTACCTCCGGATGCGCCGGCATCGTGGAAAATTTCTCGGTAAGTTCCTGCTTGTCGGTGCCTTCGATTTTGATGCCCCTTGTATCTGCCAGCATCTTCATCACCGCTGCCCCGATATCCGTGAAGGGCACATATTGTCCCGCCACGGTCAGGGCCGCGGAATACAGGATGAGGTTCGAAAACCACAGCCGCATCGCCGACTCGTCGTCGAAGATGCGTTCGAACGTCGGCGCCATCGTCTCGAGGTCGAGCAGCGTCTCGTTGACATCGAAGACGATGAGGGGAAGGTCGGACATGAAACAAACCTCCAATTCGATCATCTGAATCACGGTGTTCAGCAGGCCACCGTGCTGGCTGGGTCTGCTTGCGAGGGCGGGAACAGCACTCCTCCTCTCGGTAAGCCCACATCGACATTTCGATGTCTGTAGGGCATCATGTTGTCCGACGCAAGGGCGTGTACATCAGCAAAACCTTGGCAATGAGCCGGCCTCTCGTGCTTGTGAAATACCAAGGGGCAACAACGGCCAGGACCACGGTGCCGGCTGTTTTGCGCAGTCCGCTGTCTTCGAGGAGTACGAACTTGGCGTTATCTGAAAAGATCAGTCCGACGATCGGGCCGCGTCTGCGGCACATCCGCCTGGAAAAGGGCTTTACCGTCGAGACGCTCGCGGCCGCGGCGGGCCTGGACAAGGGCTTTCTGTCCCGCCTGGAGCGAGGAACCAAACGGCCGTCCGTCGAGACGGTCCTGCGGCTGTCAGCGGCATTGAGCGTTCCCGTGGGCCAGCTCTTCGGTGAGCAGACAACGGAAGACACCGTGCGAGTCAGTCGCGCCGCCGGCCGAAGCAGGTCGTTGGAGGACCCCGATACCTACAGCTTTGAGCTGCTCACGCCAAAGGGCAGCCTTATGGAGGCGTTCTTGTTCCATGTCGGCGCCGAACCGGTGGGCAATGGGCAGCAGCATGACGGGGAAGAGATGTTCCTTGTTCTCTCCGGCATGGTGGAGATGCGGACACCGGATCGAAGCTACGTGCTCGAGACCGGCGATTGCGCCTATTTCCCCGGGCACCTTGTCCACCAGATGCGAAGGCTCGGGCCCGAGCCGGCAATTGCCGTGATCGCCGTGGCACGCGAACGGTCGTCTGCGAAAAAGCATCAAGCGACTGCGGATTCCGTCCGACGAGAACGCATCGAAACTGACGGCGAGCAGGTCGTTCCTACCGCCCCCGATACCCATCCGTCAGCGTGCCCAGAAACGCGATGATGTCCTGCTCATCCTGCGCGGTCATCGGCGGTACCTCGCTCGGCTTGCGGTCGAACGGCGGATCGGTCACGTCCACATTGGCCTGATACCGCTGCGGGATATCGTTGTATTTGCTCCCATCGGGATAGATCTTCGCCGGCTCCGTATCACGGAAATCGTAGAAATCCATCACCTGCTGCAGCGTGTGATACACCCCGTTATGCATGAAGACGTGCCGCGTCGCCACGTTGCGCAATGTCGGCGTCAGGAACATCCCGCAATACTGCGTCTGGCTCGCCAGATCCGCCCTGTACGGCCCACAAATTCCCAGATCGAAATAGGCCGGGTCGCGATTCGCCACCAACGCGGCGTTGCGCGGCACACCCAGCGCCTCGAACTGATGGTCGGTGAACAGCGGCGGCAACCCGTCCGGCGTCGGCTGATCCAGATGGCATCCGCCGCAATCGGCTTTCCGCGGATCATTGAACAGCAGATACCCGCGCATCTCCGCCGGGCTCATCCGCGCCTTCCCCTCCAGCCAGTAATCGAACTTGCTGCTGTACGGATGAAAGCTCGCTTCCTCGATCTGGTACCGCCCGACCGCGAACAGCGCCTCCGCCACCGCCATGCGCGGCGAAGCGAAAATCGCCGGCCCGAACAATTGCACGAACCGCCCCGCATAGGCCGAAGACCGCAGCTTCGCCGCCACCGCCTCCACGCTGCCGCCATCCATCTCTAGCTGGTTAAGCAGCGGCACCATCGCCTGTCCCTGCAGCGTGTCGGCACGCCCGTCCCAGAACAGGCCGCCTTGCGGCACCAGGTTGGCGGCCGTCTGCGCGGTATCCTGTGCGGTCTTCTGCGCCCGCGCCGCGTCCTGCCCCGCCGCCGCCAGTTGCACCAGGCTGACGGTTTCGTTTTCCTCGTTATCCGGCCCGACGCTGAAATTGGGCTGCCGTTCCAGATACATCAGCGACGGCACCGCGCGCACGCCCTGCCGATGCAGATCGGCGCCCCCGTCCATCGCCGCCAGCTCCGCCGGCGGCCCATAGGCATGCGCCGGGCTGTGGCATGACGCGCAGGCAAGCTTGCCGGACGAGGACAGGTTGGCATCGAAAAACACCAGCCGCCCAAGCTCCGCCATCGCGGATAACGGCGCGGCCGCCGGACGCACCAGCCGTACCGGATACGGATTTTCCCCGTGGCTGAGCCCGAAGCTCGCCACCGGGTCATCCAGCCACGCCCGCAACGGCAACGGGCTACGCACGATCGTTGCCGCCACCACGGCGCCAGCCGCCACGACCAGGCCCGCGCCTGCCAGCAGCCAGGGGCGGCAACGCACGGCGACGCTTCAGCGTTGCGCCGGCGGGGACGCCAGGAGATCGCCAGTCGCCGGATCCAGATAGAGCGGCGGCGCGGTGCCGGCCGACGCGAAATGGAACATCGGCATGATCGACGCGGCCGTGGCATCGAAGGAGCCGTTGCCAAGCCGTTGCCCGTGCAACCAGTTATCCTCGATGAAACGCAGCACCGAAGCCTGCGAAATCTGGTCGTGGCTCACGAAATTCGTCCTCGCCCACGGAGAAACCACCAGGAACGGGATCCGTGTCCCCGGTCCGCAGCGGCCATTCACCGGCTTGCCGTCCACACCGGGCAACGCCGTGCCGCTACCGCACTTGCCCGCCCCGTCGAGCTGATCCGCCGCCGGGTCGAACGATGCGCTGGCGACTTTCGCGAACGCGTGATCATACCAGCCATCGGAATCGTCCCAGGTGATGATCACCGCGGTGTTCTTCCAGTCCGGCTGCTGCTGCAGGAAGTTGATCAGCGTCACCGTTCCGGTCTGCTCGTCCAGCGGGTCGGAATAGCCGGCGTGGCCGTCCTGATATGCGGGCAGCTTGATGTAGGAGACCGACGGGAAGTTGCCGGCTTTCACGGCATCGTAGAAATCCCGCAGATCGTACCCGTGATTGGCCGGATCGCGCGTCGTGCCATCGTGCTGGAAGCTGTAGCCGATCGCCATCACGGAGCTGGGACGTGCGTGTTTCGGGTTGGCGGTCGATTGGAAATACTGAAACCATGCGTGGTGAGGAATGTAGTCCACCACGTCCGCGCCCACAATGGTTGAATGCGTGCTGCGCTTGCAACCGGTGGTGCCGTTCGCATTGGAGTTATCCAGATTGAACCCGCCCATGAACGAACCCCAGGTCAGGCCCGCGTCGTTGAGCAGGTCGCCGATGTTCCTGCCCGCCATCAGCACCTGGTCTTTCAGCGCGGAGCATGCGTCATAGGCCGGATCGACGTCGTTGATCATGGTAAAGCCGCCCTGCCCGTCACCGATATAGTATGAATAGGCAGCCTGCGTGAACGGCTTCTTGCTGGTCGCGACGATCTGCATCCCGTCGGTCTGGCCGGATATGACTTCGAGCATGCCGGGCGAGGACGGACCGTAGGTGTCGGTATAAGCGTTATCGCTCATCGCGAAATGCTGGGCGTACTGCCACATCGCGGTGGCGGTGTTGCCGTCGAAATAGCCCATCACCTGGCCCTTGGTGCCGAATGCGCCGACCCCGCCGGGCGTGCCCTTGCCGGTATATTTCGGAAACAGATCGGCCTTGCCACCGTTGTACGCCTGTTCCTCTGCGGTATACGCGTGGTTCTGGTCGGCAGTGTTGGCCTGCGTGCGGTCCAGCCGGAACGGCTCCGCCGCATCCTCGCCGTTCTCTTTGTTGGTGAAGTTAGCGTTGTTGGTCAGCAGATGCGCCGTAGCAAGGTTGTTCACGGTCGGCGTATCGCGTGCGGCGGTGAAGTTCGGCTCGCTGGGCGGATTGCTGGCCGCGGGGTAGGTGGCAAAGTAGTGGTCGAACGAAACGTTCTCGTTGAATAGGATAACAAGGTGCTTGATCGGCGTCGCGGTCGGTGCCCCATCCTGCGGGCCTGGATCGCCACTGGCCGGTGCCACCGCCGGCGCTGCGATAACGGGGCCACCGGTTGCCACCATGAAGGCCAACACGGCAGCGGCGCCGGACAGCAGGGATTTGCGGTATTTCATGATCTTCCCGGTTTTGGTTGCGTTCCCCCCTCACCTATGACAACCGGAAGCGCCTGAGTGTGACTCATTTGTGACGCGCGCGCCGTTCGCCATGATCGCTGCATGCGCCGACGTGACGTGTCCGATTACGGCGCAGCCGGCGGCGACAGCAACGGGCGTCCCGTCGCCGGATCCAAAAACAGCGGCGCCGTACGGCCGCCAGACGCGAAATCGAACATCGGCATGATGGACCCGGCATCGGCATCGAACGAGCCGCCGCCCAGCCGCCGCCCCTGCAACCAGTTATCCTCGATGAAACGCACTACGGACGCCTGCGTCGTTGGCTCATGGCTGACGAAATTGGCCCGCGCCCAAGGCGAGATCACCAGGAACGGCAGCCGCGTGCCCGGGCCGCAGCGTCCGTTGACGGGTTTGCCTTCCACGCCCGGAAGCGGCGTGCCGCTGCCGCATTTGCCCGGCCCGTCGAGCTGATCCGCGGCGGCGTCGAACGATGGGTTGGTGACCTTCGTGAAGGCGTGATCATACCAGCCGTCCGAATCATCCCAGGCGATGATGATCGCGGTATCCTTCCACTCCGGCTGCTGCTCGATGAAGTTGATCACCGACACGGTGCCGGTCTGCTCATCCAGCGGGTTGGAGTAACCGGCGTGCCCATCCTGATAGCCAGTCATCTTGATGTAGGAGACCGACGGGAAATTGCCCGCCTTCACCGCATCGTAGAAGTCGTGCAGGGCGTATTCATGGTTCGCCGGCTCCGGTGTGGAACCGTCATGCTCATAGCTGTAGCCGATCGCCGCCAGGGAACTGGGCCGGAGATGCTTCGGGTTGGCGGTCGATGGATGGTACCTGAAACCAGTTGTGATGCGGCAGATAGTCCAGAATATTGGCCCTGACCACGTCCGAGTACGTGGTGCGGGAGCAATTGCTGGTACCGTTCGGGTTGGTCCGGCTCAGGTCGAAGCCGCCCATGAAGCCGCCCCAGGTGATGCCGCCATCATTCAGCAGGTCGCCGATGTTTTTCCCGGTCATCGATCCCTGATCCTTGGGGACCGAACACACATCATCGGCGGGATCCACGTCGCTGATCATGGTGAACCCGCCCTGCCCGTCTTTCAAATAGTACCAGTTGTTGTCCGACGCGAACGGCTCCTTGGTGGTGACCACGACGCGCAATCCGTTGGTCTGGCCGGACACGACTTCCAGTGCGCCGGGAGTCGAAGGTCCTGTACGTGTCGGTATAGGTGTTGTCGCTCAGCGTGAAATGCTGGGCGTAGTTCCACAGCGCGGTAACGGTGTTGCCGTCGAAATATCCCATCACCTGTCCGCGCGTGCCGAACGCGCCGACCCCGCCCGGCGTGGCGCGTCCGGTGTATTTCGGAAACAGATCCGCGCGGCCGCCATCGTACGCCTGCTGTTCCGCTGTGTAGTTATGGTTCTGATCGGCGGTGGCGGCCTGCGTGCGGTCGAGCCGGAACGGCTCCGCCGCGTCGTCGCCATTCTCCTTGTTGGTGAAATTGGGATTGTTGGTCAGCAGGTGCGCGCTCACCAGATTATTGACGCTCGGCGTATCGGGCGCGGCGGTGAAGGGCGGCTCCCCCGGCAGGTTGGCGGCATCGGGATAGGTGGCAAAATAGTGATCGAACGAGACGTTTTCGTTGTATATGACAACAAGATGCTTGATCGGCGTGGCGGTCGGAACCGAGTCCTGCGAGCTCGCGCCGCCAAGCCCCGCGGGCGCCACCGCGCCGCCAGGTGCGGCAACGGCAGCCCCATTCGCCGCCAACAGACACGCCAGCAGCAGCCCGGCAGCGCCGAACGGCAGAAAGTCACGCATGCTCATCATCCTCCCGCGCGGGGGCTACGCCGCCCCGTCACCCATGGCAATCACCCGCTTTACAGCCGCGCGCCCGATTCGCCATGATCCCCCAATGCGCCTGAACGACGAAGAACGCGCCTGGCTTGCCGGCGAGGCCGGTCCGGCGCGGCAATGGGCAATCGAGCACCAGATGCGCGTCGGCCGCTATCTCGGCGCGGCCGACCTGGTCCCCGTATCTCAGGCGCACATCATGGCCGATACCGAATCCCTCGGCCCCGCCGGCGTGGGGTGGCTCGAACGCCTCGCCGCCCTGCCGGACGCGCAGCGTCGCGTTCGCGTCCCCACCATCACCGACCCGCGCGGCACCGACTTCACCGCCGCCTCACGGCTGAAGCACCAGGACTGGATGCTCGCGCTGGAACGCCGCACCATTGCTGCGTTCCAGGCGCTCGGCGTGCTGATGACTGACACCTGCATCAACTACCAGACCATCATGCCCGCGGTCCGGGGCGAGCACATGGCGTACGGCGACACCGGCGTGGTGATCTATTCCAATAGCGTGCTCGGCGCGCGCTCCAACTTCGAGGGTGGCCCCTCCGCGCTCGCCGCCGGCCTCACCGGGCGCACGCCGCGCTATGGCTACCATTTGGACCAGCACCGCCGCGCCACGCTGCTGGTCCGCGTCACGCAAACGCCGCGCGCGCTGCACGATTGGGGCGCATTGGGCGCCCTCGTCGGCCAACTCGCCGGCGATTACTGGGAAGTGCCGGCGCTGACCGGCATCGACCGCGTGCCCACCTCCGACGAGCTCAAGCATTTCGGCGCCGCGCTGGCCAGCTACGGCTCCGTCGCATTGTTTCATTTGGTCGCCATCACCCCCGAAGCCCCACGCCTGCAAGACATCGCGGATCCGGCGATGCCGCAGCGCGCGACCATCGGCGCGGCCGACCTCCACGCCTTCCAGACGCGCTACAGCGGCAAGGTCGATAGTGTCGACGTGGTGGTGTTCTCCGCGCCCCAGCTCAGCCTGATCGAGATGCAGCAGGTGGCGGCCCTGCTCGACGGCCGCCGCGCCGTCGTGCCCCTCCTGGTGGCCACCAGCCCGCAGGTGAAGCCGGACGCCGACCGGATGGGCCTCACCGCCCGCATCGAGGCCGCCGGCGGCCTCGTATTGTCGGGCATGTGCTTCTACCAGAGCTACGCGCGCGAAATGGCCGAGGCCAACAACTGGCACACATTGGCCACCAATTCCGCCAAGCTGACCAACATCCTCGGCGGCTACGGCTACCGCCCGGCGCTGCTCTCCATGCAGGCCTGCGTGGACGCGGCCTGCACCGGCCGGATCACGCCATGATCGTGTTCCAAGCCCAGGCCGGCATGGGCAAGCGCGTTCGCGGCCATGCGCTGGTGGCGAAGGACGGGTTTTCGGCCCGCTACGACCTGGACCGCATCAAGGGTGTGTTCTCCCGCCCGGAGCACAAGCTGGCCGGCCGCAGTTACGTGGGCTGCGTGCTGGTGCTGGACGCCGCGAAAGGCGGCGTCGCCACCGCCTGGATGCTGCACGAGATGGCCGCGCGCGGCGTGATGCCGGTGGCGCTGGTATTGAACCGGGTCAACCCGATCATGGTGCAGGGGGCGGCGCTGGCCGACTTCACCATGATCTCCGGCTTCGCGCAGGACATCACCGCTGCCGTGCCGGACGGGGCCCTGGTGGAGGTGGACCCCGAGAGCGATCCACCCGTGCTGCGGGTGTTTGCAGACGAAACCGGCGGCTGACGCAGGCTGGACCAGTTTCACCCAGAGTGAACCCGCTCCAGCTCATATTTCGCGAGCAATTTCATCAGCCTAAGAGCGCTCCCGCGATTCCAGTCAGGCTGATATTGCTCTACCCCTTCACCCCGCCCATGGTCAGGCCGGTGCTCATATACCGGCGGAACGCGTAATAGATCACGATCGGCGGCAGCGCGTAGATCACCGCGGTGGCCATCATCAGGTTCCACGGCGCCTCGTCACTGTTCAGGAACTGGCCCAGTGCCACCGGCACCGTCATGTTGCCCGGGCTGGACAGCAGCAGGTACAAATACAGATATTCGTTCCACGCCAACAGCAGCGCATATGTTCCAACCGCAACCATCGCCGGAGCCATCAGGGGCAGATAGATGCGCCAGTAGATTCGCGCCGGCCCGGCGCCATCGATCCGCGCCGCCTCATCCAGCGCCACCGGGATGCTGGCGCTGTATTCGGTGAAGATGAAGATCGCATAGGGTGTCGCGAACGTGACCTCGACCAGGATCACCGCCCACAGATTGTCGCCCAGGCCGTAATTCTGCATCACCCGATAGAACGGGATCGCCAGGAACGACATCGGGATCACATAGGTCAGCAGTGCCGCGTTGCTGACCATCCACGCCCCGCGGATGCGCAACCGCGCGATCACGAAACTGGTCATCGTTCCGATCGCCAGAGTCAGGAGCGCGGTCGCCGCCCCCAGATAGAGGCTGTTCCCCATCTCGTGCCAGAACGTCTTCAGATACCAGTAGTTCTGGGTCAGCACGTCCCAGAACCCCATCAACGTGGGATTGGCCGGGAACAGATCGCCGCTGAACACCGCATCTTTCGGCCGCAGCGCGACCTCGACCATGTTGTACAGCGGCAGCACCGTCCACACCAGGATCAGCAGCCCGATCAGCACCTGCCCGGCCGCGTGCAGCCGTCGCCGCCCGGGTCCGGGCCTCCGTCCCGCCCCGCCGCTCATAGCTGCACCTGAGAGCGCGCGAGCTTACGCATCAGCACGACCACCAGCGGGATCAGCAGCGGCAGCGCCGACATCACCGTGGCCATGCCGAGCTGCGGATTGCCGACCTGGAACGCGTTGCGGATGCCGAGCGTCGCCAGCACATTGGTCGACAGCGCCGGGCCGCCGCCGCTGATGAAATAGACGGTGTTGAAATCACCCAGCGTCCAGATTGTGGAAAGCAGGGTGCACACCAGATACAGATTCGCGAGCAGCGGGAACGTCACGTGCACGAACCGCTTGATGCCGATGGCGCCGTCCACCTCCGCCGCCTCGTACACGTCCTGCGGGATGGCCGTGCGCCCCGCCATCAGGATCACCGTCCAGAACGGCGTCCATTTCCATACATAGGCGACGATCACCGTCGCGAAGGTCAGCCACCGCTGCGTCAGCCAGGACGGACCATCCAGGCCGAACAGGAAATACAGCAGGTTGTTCAGCAATCCCCACTGCCCGTCCAGCATCCAGTGGACGGAAATGAAGGTCGGTATTGCCGGCGCCGCCCATGGCATGATGAAGACCAGCAGAAGCGCCTTCACCCAGCGGCTTTTCTGCATGAAATAGCCGGACAGCAGCAGCGCCAGGAACAAGTGCAGGTTCACCCCGATGCCCAGGAACAGCACCGTGTTGACCAGCGTACGCAGATAGATCGGGTCGGCGAACAGATCAGCGTACAAGGACGGCCGGTGCCCGAGCCACAGCCCGTACCCCACCGGATAGACCACGAACAGCAGGAACACCGCGGCATAAGGAACCAGGAACGCGAGCGCCCACGCCGTGTCTGATCCCTGCAGTGCGCGCCGCCGGAACCACGCGCGAGCAGGCCGCGCCGCTACCGCCTGCTCCCCGGCGAGCGAAGGACCCGCCATCTCCGCTCCCCGTCAGGAAATCGGATATTTGGCGAAGATCGCCTGCACGCGCTTCAGCCCCTTCGCCACCGCATCCTCCGGCTTCATGCCGTTGATCACGTCCGATTCCGCCACGCCCCACAGATGCTCGGCGTCCACTTGCGCAAAACCGGGGTTGTACACCGACGGCCATACCGCCGTTGGGCCCAGCACGCCCTGAGTGATCGCCGCCACGCGGGTCGGGTCGCTCGGGTCCAGCCAGTAGGAATCGGACTTCACGATGGATGGCATCACCGGCAGCCAGCGCGCCTTCGCCTGCTTCAGGTAGTTGTCCAGGTTGGCCGGCTCGATCAGGTATTTCAGGAAGCTCTTGGCGCCATCGATATTACCGGCGCCCTTCAGAACGAAGGCCTGCGGCACGCTGAGCAGCACCGAGACCTTGTTGCCATCATTGTCCAGCGGCATCGGTTGCGTGACGATGTCGTGGTAGTACCACTGCTTGTTGTCGATCACCGCCGAGGAGATGGAGATCGTATCATTCGGCGTCATCACGACTTCCTTCGCGTGGAAGGCGTTGTTGTTGTCCGGATCGCCCCAGTTGATGGCACTCGGCGGCACGTATCCCTTCTTGTACGGCGTGGTCAGCATCACCAACGAATTGGCCAGCGCCTTCTGCACCTTGGCGTCGTCCGCGTGCAGCTTGCCGTCCGGCGTCACGATGCCGGCGCCGCCGAAGGCAACCAGCGTCTGATTGAACAGGTTGTACGGATCGGCCCCGGTGGTGGAGAGGGTCAGCCCGAGCCCATAGACGTGCCGCATGCCCTTCTTGCGCAGCTTGTCCTGCACCGGCTCGAAGAACTCGAAGAACTTGTCCCAGGTCTTGGGAATGTCCGACATCTGGTAGCCGGCTTCTTCCACCAACGTGCGCCAGATCGGCATGTTCAGCGCCTGCGCCTTCAGCGGCACGCCGAAATAGGACCGCTTCTTGATGGTGTTGTCGTAATATTCCGCCGATTTCAGCGCGGTGTCGCTGAACTGGTCCTTCTGCGTTTCCACCACGTCCGAAAGGTCGATCAACCTCCCGTCCCAGGCCGCTTGCGGCATGGTCTGGGCCGAGCCGTGATCGGAATAGATAAGGTCCGGCACCTGCCCCGTGGTCGTCGCGGAGATCACCTTCTGGTCGAGCGCGTTGCCCTCGATCATCGACAGATTCATCGTGATGCCGGTCTGCTTCTCCCAGACGGCCACCATATCGCGAAACGCCTGGTCCTCGGCGGGATAGAAGCCCTGGTTCCACCACACGGTCAGCGTCTTGCTGTCGGCCGCGCGCGCGATGTTCGGTCGCGCCAGCAGCGTGGAGGCTGCCAGCCCCGCCGTCCCGCCAAGCAGGCTCCGCCGTCCGAACTCGGTCATTGGTCGTCTCCTCACTTATGCCTTGAACCCGGTCGTCCGGCCGCGTCATGCCAGACTTCGTCCGCCCCGCTTTGCCACGCCTGCGGCTGCGTGCCTACCCTCGCCGGCGATTGACCGCCGCAGTATCACCGGTCTGTGACGAAATGTGCCAGTACCTCGTGACAGTGGTTTGACGGGTTGAGCGTCCCTCGGACTTATACCAGCCATCTTAAGGATTGACCCATGCCCAGGATCGACGGGCAATAGAAGTGATGCGCTCTGGGTCTCCGATGAGGAAGTGCCAAGCTTCCTTGCAGGCGGCGACGATGGCCTGGTAGCTGTCCCAGACACGCCGGCTGAGCTTGTTGCCACGCAGGTAGCAGACCGCGCCGAACAGGTAGGCCGAGTCATGGCGGTTGTCGCGCACCATCGATGGACGCGAGCCGACCGGCGCCCAGATATACTCCGAGGATCCCTTCTGCCCGACGCGGTTGATCGCCTTCGGCGCTCAACCGTCTTGGAACCAGATCTCGACCGGCTTGCCTGCGGCCGAGGCAGGCAGCGCCTCGCTCACCAGGCCGGGGCAGTTTTTTAAAAGTCTCCTGGGCAGCGGCGTCTTTCTTCGGGAGGTGCTGCTTGGCCGCTGGCTGCTGCCCGACCCGCGCGTGCTGCTGCTGTACGACGTGACGCGCGGCGTGGATGTCGCCACCAAGCACGAGATCTACCAGCTCATGATCCGCCTGGCCGGGGAGGGCAGGGGAATCCTGTTCTATTCCAGCGACGCGCAGGAGCTGGCCGAGCTGTGTCACCGCGTGCTGGTGATGCGCGAAGGCCGCATCGCCGCCGAGCTGGTTGCGCCGGATATCACCGCCGAGCAGATCGTCGCCGCAGCGATCCATGAGCGCATCGCTGCCTGACGCCACGCGCCGGAGTCGCCGGGCGCATCTGCTGGCGCAGAATATCGGCCTGGAGCTGGCCGTGTTCCTGCTCGCTGCCTGCGTGCTGGCTTATTGCGGCGTGTTCTACGCGCAGCAGCAGCGGTTGCCGGGCGGGTTCGAGGTGACGTCCACCGTCAACAACACGATGCCGCTGGTGCTTGCGGGGATGGCGCAGACACTGGTGGTGCTGACGCGGGGGATCGACCTGTCGGTGGGCGGCATCATCGACCTGACCAATGCCACGGCGGCGATCACACTGGGTGGATCGGCGGGCAGCATGGTGCTGTGGTCGGTGATCGTGCTGCTGATCGGCGCGGCGTGCGGGCTGGTGAACGGGCTGCTGGTGGGCATCGGCCGGTTGCAGCCGATACTGGTGACGCTGGCGACACTTTCCATCTATCAGGGTGTGGCGATCCGCGTGCTGCCGCAGCCGGGCGGGCAGGTGCCGGATGTGTATACCGCGGTGCTCGCCAATACTGCCGGCCCGTGGTCGCTGGTCTATGTCGCGCTGCTGGCCGGCGGGTGGACGATGTTCCGCCGCACCCGGCTGGGCGTTTCGGTGTACGCGATCGGCAACGACCCGCCGGCGGCGCAGGCAAACGGCATCGCGGCGCGTCGGACGTTGATCCTGGCCTATGTGCTGAGCGGGGTGTTGTCCGCCGCGGCGGGGTTGTTCCTGGCTGCCAGCGCCACGGCCGGAGATGCGACCACGGGCAACGGGTTCACGCTGACCTCCATCGTCGCGGTGGTGCTGGGCGGAGTCAGCTTGTTCGGTGGGCGCGGCAGCGCGGTGGGCGCGATCATGGGAGCGTTTGTCATCAACATGATCGTCAATATCCTGTTCTTTGCGCATATCGATCCGCTGTACCAGGCGTTTTACGAGGGACTGTTCCTGGTGGTCGCGGTGCTGGCGGCCAACGGGATCGGCCGGTTGGTGCGCCGATGATGGGCGTGCGGGCGATCGGGCGCGACCAGCGACGCGTGCTGTATGCCGCGGTCGCGGCGGTACTGCTGTTCGTGGTGGGGCAGGTGGTGCGGCCCGGATTCGCCAGCGGGCAGGGGATCGAGTCCGTGCTGGTGGTGGCCTCGTTCGTGGGGTTCGTCGCGGCGGGGCAGATGTTCGTGATCCTGGTGGGCGGCATCGATTTGTCGGTGCCCTGGGTGCTGAACGCCGCGGCGATCCTGCTGGTGACCAGCACGGGCGGGGCGGACAGCCGGCTGGCGCTGGGGCTGGCGGTGACGCTGGGGATGGGCGCGCTGGTGGGCGGCGGTGCAGCGGCGTGGGCGTGGCGCTGTTCGGCGTGCCGGCGGTGGTGATGACGCTGGCGATGAACGGCATCATGGAGGGGCTGACGCTGGGGCTTTCCAGCGGCATGACGTGCGGGGCGTGCGCCGCCTATGCGCCGCCGCTGATCCAGGATGCCGTGCACGGGCATCTGCTGGGCGTGCCGGCGGTGCTGTATGTCTGGTTGCTGGTGATACTGGTGTTGTCGTTCGCGCTGGCGTTCACGGTGTTCGGGCGGGCGACCTATGCGGTGGGGAACAGCGCGCGGGTGAGTTACCTGGCGGGTATTCGGGTGGGGGCGGTGACCGTGGCGCTCTATGCGCTGAGCGGGGTGTTTTCCGCGCTGGCGGGGATCATGCTGGTGGGGTTCGGCGGGCAGGCGGCGCTGGGGATGGGGGATCCGTACCTGTTCCAGTCGATCGCGGCGGTGGTGATCGGGGGCGTGTATATCCTGGGCGGGCGGGGGAGTTACGTGGGCGTGGTCGCCGGGTCGGTGACGCTGGTCGCGCTGGTGAGCGTGCTGCTGGCGCTGAACATGCCGGATTATGGGCGGAGTATCGTGTACGGGGTGATTATATTGGTGCTGCTGCTGGCGTATGGGCGGGAGGAGGCGGAGGGGTGAGTGGCGCTAGTCTGTAACACCGCGTTATCCGCGGCTCGGCTTCACGTGACGATTCATCTCGGTCATTTATGCTGAGACAATCGAATAGACGCATCATGAAATGGATATCCATATTCCTAATTGGGACACAAGCTTGAAGTCTAAGCTTTAATTGAATGCCTAGGGCTGGTATCATTCCAAGAACCGATTTGGAGGGTGGATGCGCAAGTTAGGGTTTTTAGCTTATCCCGACGGCCGTCCGATTATCGCCGAAGCTGTTGATGGCGTCGTACAGAGATCCCGGGAATTGCCGTTGATACTCAAACCGTGGCGAGCGATGTCTATAATCGGCTTCAAGGTTGACGATCAGTACGCGCCAACGTCACGGCCGCTGCAGTATTAATCGCGGACATCACCTATCCCAATATGAATGTCTTCTATGAACTGGGATATGCCGTGGCTATTGGAAAACCGATCATTCCCGCAGTGAACACGGCAGTTGAGCGGTCCGTACAGCATATCAACGAGCTAGGGCTTTTCGATACAATCGGCTGGGCGACTTATGCCAATGCGGACGATCTATTCAAGGCCTTACAGGATACTCCAGCGGCCCCGTGGACTAATACCTATACGCGCCGCAAGAACCATAGCCAGCCGCTTTTCGTCCTCGACACCCTGATGAAGACCGACTTTCGCAATCACATATTCCATGCCATTGAAAATTCCCAAGTCGAGTTCCGGACTTTCGATCCGACGGAGATACCGAGACTTACCGCGGCGAATGCCATTGCTGAGGTATCGTCGTCGGCAGGCGTTATCGTTGCTCTTCTCAGCGAAGAATTAGTCGATGCGGTACGAAACAACCTGCGTGCCTCTTTTATCCTGGGGCTTTGTCACGGTTTTGATGTGGAAGCACTGGCGATTTAGTACGGCAACGGGCCTGCGCCGGTTGACTATCGCGACTTCATCACCAACTCTACCTACGGGTACGAGACGACTAGGCACGTTGGTGAATTCGCGGCCAAGGTTCTGGTCTGGAATCAGCGAGCGTCGTCACGTGATCGGCGCCTCGACCTGAACTTGCTGAGTGCCATAGATCTCGGCTCCCCTATGGCCGAAAACGAGACGCAGCGCCTCAATGACTATTTCATCCAGACTGCTGCCTTTGCCAGAGCCTTTCGGGCTGAAGGCGCCATCGTCATTGGACGCAAGGGAGCCGGCAAGTCGGCGATCTACCTGCAGATCGTTGCCCAACTCAGCCGTGACCCGCGGACCTGCATTGTCGATCTACGGCCGGCATCACACAACCTGAGCGAGATGCGGGAGTCACTGCTGAACGTCGTGAGTGCTGGGATTTACGATCACACGATTGCGGCCTTTTGGCATTACATTATGTATATTGAGATCCTACTTAAGCTGCGTGAGGCCGCGCTTGGAAAGGCCCGCAACAACTTCGCCCTGCAAGAGAGGGTAAGGAATGTTGAGGCGGCATTCTCCCTCAGTGCTGGCATCGTCGCAGGCGACTTCACCTCACGGCTGAGGACTGCAGTTGACGGTGTCATCGCCGCTATGGGGCAGGCGCAGGACAGCGATGAAGTGCGTAGCCGAATAACTAACACCATGTTCGAGAAATTTATTCCGCAACTGCGCACTGCCATTGCAAGCTTTACTGATGTTACTGATGAGATTGTAATCCTCATCGATGACTTGGATAAGGGGTGGCCGCCGCGCCGTGTCGAGAGTCATGACGTCAGCACGGTCAAGCATCTGATCGAGAGCCTAAATCGTATCCAAAGGGATCTGAGGCGAAGTAGCGTCACCCTTCGACACTTGGTTTTCTTGCGAAGTGACATTTATGAGAGACTTGTGCAGGAAACCTCGGATCGCGGTAAATACAATCTCATTCGGGTCGATTGGTCCGACCAAGCGCAGCTCCGCAACCTGATCCGGGAACGAGTGGTTAGCTCGATCGATCCAGACAAGCAGCGCGATGCCTGGGATGCTATTAATCCGAATCTGACGCATGGCGATACTCTGGCCTTACTGATAGAGAACTCCTTGCGGCGTCCTCGCTTTCTTATCGACCTGTGCGAGAAGACGATCTCCTGTGCTATTAACCGCGGACACGCTTTCGTCACGCCGCAAGACGTCGAGGAGGGTTTGCGCCTGATGGCGCGATATCTGGTCTCTGATTTCGCGTACGAGATGCGCGACGTTGCGGGGACGCCTGAAAATATCCTATATTCCTTTATTGGCTGTCCGGGGCTGATGACGGAAACCGAAATAGACGCCATGGTTGCGAGTGATCGTCTCGGATTAGGGGTCGCAGAAACCATTGAGCTCTTGCTATGGTACGGCTTTCTGGGATTCATGAACGAGGCGTCCGTGCCATTATTCATCTACGACGTAGAATATGACTATCGCCGCCTTGAAGCGGAGCGAAGTCGCCTGAAAGACGACGTGTTTTACGTTGTAAACTCCGCTTTTCTAAAGGGTTTGTCACTGGCCGGATGACACTATGCCCAGCACGCAAAAGTGCTTTCTAGCAATGACGCTCTTCGGACGGCCTTACCTCCTCACTCCGCCCCCACCGCCTTCGGCCCCGTCCCCATCACCCGCATCCGCACCCGCTCGAACGCCAGATACACCACCGGTGTCGTATACAACGTCAGCAACTGCGACAGCAGCAGCACGCCGACAATCGTCACGCCCAGCGGCCAGCGCCGCGCCGCGCTCCACCACCAGCGGCACCGCACCCCAATAGCCGCCATCGTCGTCATCCTGATCGGATGCCTTTTCCGCGCCGCTGTCATCGCGGATCATGGCCGACATGCAAAGCGACGCCGGCGTGCTTTTGCAGATAGCCGAGCACGCTGAAGAGATTGCGCGCCTGCGGATTCCCGCGCGGGCCGAACATGCGAATGAGGCTTTTCGGCTGCGTGCCGATCTCCGCACCAAGCCTCTCGAAGCCGACGGTTGCTTTGATGTAGTCGCGAAGGATCGCCTTGCCGGCATCGATGTCGCCGGCCAGCATGGTGTCGATGCTCTCGCGCAGCAACGCCTCGCCGAAGGCGGGGTCGTTCGCGACCCGCTTCTGCACCAGCTCCCTGAAGCTCTTCGTCAGCGCCATCGTTCGCCTCCGCTCATCGCGCCGGCGCCTTCCGCCGTCGTTTGTAGTCCGCCCATCCAGCCTTCGCCTGTTCGATGTCGCGTTTCTGGCGCTGTTTCGTGCCGCCTGTCAGCAGGATCACCAGCACCTCGCCGTCGCGCCCGAAATAAATCCGATACCCCGGCCCCCAATCGATCCGGTATTCGAGCACCCCCTCCCCGACGCCTTTGGCACTGGAGAGATTGCTCTGTTCGAGCCGCGCCAAGGCGACCGCGACCTTGGCCGCCGCCGCTGCGTCAAGCCCGGAAAACCAGTTCTCAAACGGGCTTCGTCCGTCCTCCGCGAGGTAATAGCGCAGTTCAAGCACTGAAAAAGGTAACACATAGGTTACCCATATTCAAGAGGGTAAGGATGGCCGCGGTCAGGAGTGTCTTGGGCCAGATGAACGGACCGCACGGCCCTCAACGCCCCCCTCACTCCGCCCCCACCGCCTTCGGCCCCGTCCCCACCACCCGCATTCGCAGCCGCTCAAACGCCAGATACACCACCGGTGTCGTATACAACGTCAGCAACTGCGACAGCAGCAGCCCGCCGATAATCGTCACCCCCAGAGGCCAACGCAGCTCCGCCCCAGCGCCGCGCTCCACCACCAGCGGCACCGCGCCCAGCAGCGCCGCCATCGTCGTCATCATGATCGGCCGGAACCGCAGCAGCGAAGCCTGCTCGATCGCCACCTCCGGCAGCGCCCCGCCACGCTCCGCCTCGATCGCGAAATCGATCATCATGATGGCGTTCTTCTTCACGATCCCCATCAGCAGCACGATCCCGACGATCGCCACCAGCGACAGATCCGCCCCGCACACCATCAGCGCCACCAGCGCCCCGATCCCGGCGGAAGGCAGCGTGGACAAAATCGTAACCGGATGGATCCAACTCTCGTACAGGACCCCCAGCACGATATAGATCACCACCACCGACGCCAGGATCAGCCACGGAGTTGCCGCCAGCGCGCGCTGGAACTCCGCCGCATCGCCGGAATAGCTGCCGGTGATGGTGAGCCGGCATGCTGATGTCCTGCTCGGCCTGTTGCACCGCCTGCACCGCGTCGCCCAGCGAATAGCCAGGCGCCAGATCGAAACTGATAGTGGCCGAAGGAAACTGCTGCTCATGCGTCACTACCAGCGGTGCCAGCGTCCGCCGGATGGTCGCAACCGTCGCCAGCGGCACCTGCGCGTCGTTGGTTCCCGGCACCCGCAGCAGCCGCAGCGTGCTCGGGTCGCCCTGCCAGTTCTGGTCGGATTCCAGTATCACGCGATACTGGTTCGCCTGCGCGAAAATCGTGGAGACCTGCCGCTGCCCGAACGCGTCGTACAGCGTGTCCTCGATCGCCTGCATGGTCACGCCCAGGCGCATCGCCGCCTGCCGATCGACGGTGACCTGCAACTGCGCCCCCTCGTTCTGCTGGTCCGACGTCACCCCGGCGAATTGCGGCAACGCCGCCAGCCGCTCCACCAGCTTCGGCGTCCACGCCGCCAGCTCCGCCGCATCCGTATCCAGCAGCGTGTATTGATACGCGGTGCGGCTGACCCGCGCCCCCAGCGTAATATCCTGCACCGGCTTGAACCACGCGGTCAGCCCTGGAATCTCCGTCACCTGCCGCGCCAGCCGCCCGATCACCGCCGCCACCCCGCTGCGCTGCCCGATCGGCTTCAGCGCGATGGTCAACTGCCCGGTATTGGGCGTGGCGTTGATCGTGCCGGCGCCGACAAACGAAACCACCCCCGTTACCGCCGCATCGCCGGCGATTTGTGCCGCGACCTGATTCTGCATGGCGGACAGGCGCGGGATGGAGACATCCTGCGCCGCCTCCGTCACGCCCATCAGCACGCCGGTATCCTGCTGCGGCAGAAACCCCTTGGGCACCATCAGATAAAGTCCCACGGTGCCCGGCCAGCGTGCCCAGCGCCACCAGCAGCACCAGCGTCTGGTGCCGCAGCGCCAGCCGCAGCGTGCGGCGGTATCCGCCCAGCAGCCGGTCGAACCCGCCCTCCAGCGTGCGCGCCAGCAGACCCGGATGCTGCTCCGCCAGCGGGCGCAAAATCCGCCCGCACATCATCGGCGTCAGCGTCAGCGACACCACCGCGGACACCACCACGGCAACCGACAAGGTCACCGCGAACTCGCTGAACAGCCGCCCGACCACGCCGGTCATGAACAGCAGCGGAATGAACACCGCGATCAGCGACACGGTCAGCGAAACGATGGTGAACCCGATCTGACCGGCGCCGCGATAGGCCGCCTCCAGCGGCGGCACGCCGGACTCGATGTAGCGCACGATGTTTTCGATCATCACGATCGCATCGTCCACCACGAAGCCGGTCGCCACCGTCAGCGCCATCAGCGACAGATTGTCCAGGCTGTAGCCCAGCAGGTGCATCACCCCGAACGTGCCGATCAACGACAGCGGCAGTGCCACGGCCGGAATGAAGGTGGCGCGGGGGGAGCGCAGGAAGGCGAAGATCACCAGCACCACCAGCACCACCGCCATCACCAGCGTGATCTGCACGTCACGCACGGAGGCACGGATCGTCTCCGTCCGGTCGGTCACGAAGCTGATGCGGATGCCAGCCGGAATGGCGTGCTGCAACGCGGGCAACGCCTGCTTCACCCGCTCCACCGTCTGCACGATGTTGGCGCCCGGCTGGCGCTGGATATCCAGCACGGCGGCCTGCTCCCGCCGTCCGTGGCTGAAATACCAGGCGCCGACGCGGTCATTCTCCACGCCGCCGATCACGCTGCCGACCGCAGACAGCTTCACCGGGGCATTGTTGCGCCAGGCGATCACCAGGTCCTTGTACTGATCCGCATTGACCAACTGGTCGTTGGCGCCCAGCGACACCGCCATCCGCTCGCCGTCGAACCCTCCCTTGGCGCCGTTCGTGTTGGCGTTGGCGATCGCGGTGCGCACGTCTTCCATCGACACGCCGGCCGCGGCGAGCCGCGCGGGATCCACGCGCACCCGCACGGCGGGCCGCAACCCGCCCTCGACGGTGACTTTTCCCACGCCGTCGATCTCGGCCAGTTTCGGTTGCAGCAGCGTATCGGCGGCATCGCTGACCTGCGGGATGGGGATGGAATCGGACGTCAGCGCCAAGGTCAGGATCGGCGCATCGGCTGGGTTCACCTTGGAATAGGTGGGCGGGTAGGGCAGGTTGGCGGGCAACGTGCCGGCAGCCGCGTTGATCGCCGCCTGCACGTCCTGCGATGCAGAATCGATGTTGCGGTCCAGGTTGAATTGCAGGGTGATCTGGCTGGTGCCCTCCGAACTCATGGAGGTCATGCTTGCCAGCCCGGGAATCTCGCCGAGCTGGCGTTCCAGCGACGCGGTGATCAGCGTGGAAATCGTCTGCGGGCTGGCGCCGGGAAGCTGCGTGCTTACCTCGATAGTTGGGAAATCCACCTGCGGCAGGGCAGAGACCGGCAGCGCCTGGTAGCCCAGCAGGCCGCCCAGCAGGATGGCGATGGCCAGCAGCCAGGTGGCGATAGGCCGGGCGATGAACGGGGCGGAAATGCTCACGAAGCCTGCCGCTCATGCCGCCGGCGCGCCCCGGGCGCGATCGGTTGCGCGGAAACCGGCGCCGCGACGCCGGCGGCCGGCGCGATTTCCACCTGCTTGCCGTCGCTCAGCCGCGAGGCGCCGTCCGTCACCACGCGGTCACCTGGCTTCAGGCCGGAGGCGATGATCGCGTCCTGCGCGTCCTCGTGGCTGACCGTGACGGCGCGGCGCGACGCGAGATTGGCGGCATCCACCACGTACGCATACATGCCGTTCGGTCCCTGCTGCACCGCCGCCGGCGGCACCACGATCGCATCCTGCGCCGTGCTGACTTGCATTCGCACGCCGACGAACCCGCCGGGCCACAGCTTGTCGTCCGGGTTGGGGAATGTCGCTTTCAGCTTGATGGTCCCGGTGGTCGGATCGACCTCGTTATCCAGCACGGCCAACTGCCCGCGGTCGAGTATGTCGGACGGCGCCTGCCCGGCCCCCTGCGCATAGGCCAGCACGGTCGGCGTGCCGGCATGCATCGCCGCCGCCACCGCCTCCAGTTGCTGCTGCGGCAGGGTGAACACCACCGAGATCGGATGCAGTTGCGTGATCACCACGATCCCCGTGGTGTCTGCCGCATGCACGATGTTGCCGGCATCCACCTGCCGGATACCCGTGCGGCCGTCGATCGGCGAGGTAATGGTCGTGTAGCTCAGATTGGTTCTGGCCGTATCGATCTGCGCCTGGTCCTGCTGCACCAGCCCGGTGAGCTGCACCACCAGCGCCCGTTGCGTCTGCGCCTGCTGGTCGGAGGCGTATTTGTTGGCCACCAGCTTCTCGTAGCGGGCGAGATCGACCTTGGCGTTGGCGAGTTGCGCCTCATCCTGCGCCTTCTTGGCGACCGCCTGATCGAGCGCCGCCTGGTAGATGCGCGGATCGATGCGGGCGAGTACGTCGCCCTTGTGGACGTTCTGACCTTCCTTGAAATCGACATCGATCAGCGGCCCATCGACCATCGGCTTGATGGTGACGGTGTTGAACGCCTGGACGGTGCCGAGCCCGTCCAGATAGATCGGCACGTTCTTGGTGGTCGCGGTGGCGACAAGGACCGGTACCGGGCCGGCAGCGAACCGGCTGGCTCCCTCGGGCGGCTTGCGCGACGGCCACAGGAACATCGCCGCACCGATCCCGGCCAGCAGCACCAGGCAAAGCAGCGCCATCCCCACCCGCGAGCGGCGGGATGGTTTCGTTTCGACAACTCGGTCAAGCCCAACGGGATCGCGTGTCCCGATATCCATGTATCAACTACCTCCAGCCCAGCCCGCCAGGTTTTCGCACATTGGGGGGCGGCATGGGTCTGGCAATTGGAGCCGGCGACGAAAAGGCTGGCATGCATTCCGCTTCGCGCGCTTTCCGGCGGCACCATAGGCGAGAGTGGCCATCCACGTCTCGCTGGCGATAGCGCAAAAGCCCGCATGGCGCTACGGCGGAGAAGCTGTCCCTCGGCCGGCCCGCCGGAACCCGATCAGGTCGTGCTCACGGGGTTCGACGAAGTGTAACCTATTGCAACGAAACCGCCGGTGTCGGCTGCTGCGGTCAGGCGGCGTCTTCTCGCCGGTCGCGGATTTTGACATACGCGATCTGCGCGTGGTCCTCGCAGTAAGGCTTCCCCGGCACCGACGGGTCATCACAGAAGCGGAAATCGCGCGTACCCGGTTCACCCAACGGCCAGCAGCAGGTGACCACGCGCCCATAGGGCCGCGGCGCGACCGGTTGCAACCGTGGCACGGGAGCGGGACGTGGTGCGGCCACCACCGTACGCACGGGCGAGGCGGCAATCATCGGCACCGCGCGGGTGCTGGCCAATGGCGGAAGGGTCGGCCCGGCAACCCGCGGCACCGAGGGCCGACGCGGCCGCGGCGCCGCGCCGTCGCGGCGGATCGGCGATGGGCGGGCGGGGAGATCCAGCCGGTGAGCCTTGCCGACCACCGCGTTTTTCGAGATTCCCAGCCGCCGCCCGATTTCCGCCGTGGAGTGCCCGTCGCTCCAGAGCAGCCTCAGCCGCTGGATGATGTCGTCTGTCCACTCCATTTTGTGGTCTCCCGCCCCGACTGAACGCTAAATACGGTATCTGGGGTGAAAGCCCGATGACAATGGAATAATGGGGTGGGACCACAAAAACTTGTGGAAAACTGAGCCTAGAACAACAACCCCTTGCGTAGAAGCCCGTGGATGCCCTTTTCGCCGTTCACCGTCTGCGTCACATGGAAGTCCACCGCCAGGGAGCAGAACTGGTACGCCTCCTGCCGCGACAGGTTGCTGCGGCCGCTGATGAACGCGATCATCTCCCGCAGCGCCTGCTTCATCGCGACGTCGAGATCCTCGTTCATGCCCATACTGATGAAGTGTGTCGCGGTTTCGGCGCGCGGGTAGCGCAGCAGCGGGTCACGGGCGCCGCCGCCCTTGTGCAGCATCAACGTGAAAGTGCCGGTCAGGCAGGTCTCCAGCGCGTTGATGCAGACCTCTCCGTCGCCCTGCACCCCGTGCCCGTCGCCGGCGGAGAAATTGGCGCCAGGGACGAATACCGGCAGGTAGAGGATGGCGCCCTCGGTCAATTCCTTGTTGTCGAGATTGCCGCCGTGAGCGCGCGGCTCCTTGGTGGAGATGGTGCCCCATTCCGACGGCGGTGCCACGCCCATAACGCCGAAGAAGGGCGCCAGGGGCAGTTCGGTCCCCCAGGGCAGGCGGCAGATGCGGCGCGCGCGGTCGATCGGGATGTGGCTGAGGAAGCGTTCGGGAAAATCCTCCGGGAGGGTGCCGAACAGGGGTCGGAACCCGCAAAATCCCCATTCGGCCCCGAATTCGATCCGGTCGACACGGATCTCCAGCATGTCGCCTGGCTCGGCACCTGCGACGGCGACCGGTCCGGTGAGAATATGGCCGCTCTGGCGGGCCGGGTTGGCGGCAAAGATTGCCGTGAAGGCGGGCGGTATTTCGAGGCCGGAGGCCGACGGCGGCATTGCCTCCGGCCCGCCGGCGGACAAGCACTCCAGCACCACGGTATCGCCAGGGTTCACGGTGATGAGCGGCGGGTAGGCGGCGTCGAAACTACCCCAACGAGTAGTTTGCGGCGTTGGGGAGATCCGGCGGGTGGTCATAAGACACTCCGATGGCATGACCCTCGGATCGTCGCCGAACCAGGACTCAGGTCAAGGGTCTTAAAGCCGGCAGCGGTGTTTCCGTGCCAGTGCCGCCCACCCGGACGTCAGAGGCGGGCTATCAGCTATGGACCGCGGTGTTCTCGCGCGTGTGCGCGGTGGTCTGCGTGGTCGGTCCGGGGATCGTGCCGGCCGGGCGCTCCACGTTTGCGGTGGTCATGGAGGCGTCATCGTCCTCCGCCATGTGCTTCTTGAAGGCTTTGATGCCCTTCGCGAAGTCACCCATCAGGCCGCTGACCTTGCCGCCGCCGAACAGCAGCAGGACGACCAGCAGCACCACCATCCAGTGCCAGATGCTGAAGCTACCCATGATACCTCCACCCGCGGACTGAGGACGGTCCGCCAACAAATCCGTGCCGCTGACATGGACCGCCCGCGCGAATCATGCAAGCGGGGTTCCGCGATATGGAAGAACGCTCATTCGTTGTGCCTCGGGCGTTGTGCCTCGGCTCAGTTTTACTGCCGCGGCAGTCCGAGCAGCGTGTGCAGAACGTAGTCGGTATGGGCACCGGCCGGCGGTCCGGGCCAGGCGACCACACTCTCCGGCGGATCGCCGTCCAGGCGGATCGCCGGACCGGGATGCAGGGTGCGGCCGATCAGGGGATCGTCGATTTCCTGCACGGACTTGCGGGCCAGGAAATGCGGATCGGAGGCGCAGTCGGCGATGTCGTACAATCGCGAACACGGGACATCGGCGGCGTCCAGCAAGTCCTGCGCCGTCCTGGCGGGCAGGGTGCGGGTCCAGGCGGCGATGACGGCGTCCAACTCGTCGCGCCGGGTGCAGCGATCGCCATTGGTGGCATAGGCGGCGTCGGAGGCCAGCTCCGGCCGACCGATCGCCGCCATGAGGCGGTGGAAGATGAGGTCGGAATTGCCGGCGATGCACAGAAATTTGCCGTCGGCGCAGGGATAGGTGTTGGTCGGTGCGGCGGTGGGGATGGCGGCGCCGGCAGGCTGGCGCACGCGGCCATCCAGGGCGTATTCCGGCAGCATCCCTTCCATCAGGCTGAACACGCTGTCCACCAGGTTCACATCGACCACCCGGCCCCGACCAGTGCCCTGCACATCGCGCTGCCAGACCGCGGCGAGGAGGCCGATACCCGCATACAGGCCGGCAAGATCATCGCTGATCGAAATGCCGCAGCGCGGTGGGGCAAGCTCAGTGGTGCCGGCCGGATATCCTGTCAGGTGGCGGATCCCGCCCATCGCTTCCCCGATCGCGCCGAACGACGGCTTGTCACGATAGGGCCCGTCCTGGCCGTAGCCGGAAATGCGGGCGATCACCAGGCCGGGGTTGACCTGGTGCAGCGTGTCGGGGCCGATACCCAGGCGCTCCAACTGGCCGGCACGCAAATTCTCCACCAGGGCGTCGGCGCGCGCGGCCAGCTTCAGGAAGATGTCGCGCTGTCGCTTGAGATCGAGGGTGACCGAAAGCTTGTTGCGGCCATGGATGCTGAACCAGACCGGGTGACCGTTGCGCGCCGCGCCCCAGCCGCGGACCGGATCGCCGCCCGGCGGCTCGATCTTGACCACTTCGGCGCCAAGGTCGGCCAGGATGCGAGTGCAGAACGGGGCGGCTATATAATGCCCGATTTCCAACAATTTGAGACCGCTGAGGGGTCCGGTTCGTTTTTTCGATGAATTCATGGAGTTGTTCATGATTCGTCAAGCATTTGGCGGCATGTTGTTCCCTGGCTCCGGCAGGCCCCTGTCGCAGCCTGTTTCCTCCCCGATGTCGCAATTCGCGACAACTACGGGCGGTGCGGCGACGCACCGCCCGCTTTTTTTGCCCCAGACAGGGACTCGCGGATAGGGGCGCCCAAGCTCTTTTTGGGCTCGCACTCGCTTTGCGGCACGACATACGCGGCAAATTGTTCTATGTCGTATTGTTGACGCAAATCAGGCGAATCGTGCTTGCACAGAACTGGTTGACGTGACGTGAAACCCCTGGTCGGCATCAGTTGCTGCACGAAGCAGTTCGGCGTGTTCGGAATGCCCAACCACGCCGCTTCCGACACGTATGTACGAGCCATGGACCAGGTGGTGCATGGCGTGCCGGTCCTAATCCCCGCCAGTGGAACCGCTGCCGATGTGGAAACTCTGCTGGACCGACTGGATGGGATCATCCTGACCGGCAGCCGATCTAATGTGCAGCCAAGCCTGTATGGCGGTCCACCGCATCCCGAAGGCGTGCATGAAGACCATGCGCGCGACGCGGCCACGCTGCCGCTGATCCGCGCGGCGGTTGCGCACGGCGTGCCGTTGCTGGCGATCTGTCGCGGCTTTCAGGAGCTTAACGTGGCGCTGGGCGGCAGCCTGCATCAGCGCCTGCAAGATCTTCCCGGACGCATCGATCACACCACCCCAATGCAACCCTCATCCAAGGTGCGCACCGGCAAGGCCCACTCCGTCCGGATCGTCCCTGGGAGCTGGCTGCACCGGGTGGCCGGCGCAACGGAAATCAAGGTGAATTCGCTGCACAACCAGGGCATCGATCGGCTGGCGCCGGGACTGGTTGCCGAAGGCATCGCCCCGGATGGCACGATCGAGGCCGTGCGTGTAGCCAACGCCCCGGGCTTCGCCGTCGGAATACAGTGGCACCCGGAGTATGACTTCCCAAGCGACGCGGTGTCCCGCCACATCTTCGAAGCGTTTGGGGAGGCTGTGTGGGCCCGCATCAGGATGGCCGCCGCCGCCGCGGATTAAGGCTGGCCCATGGCGAGCCCATGCTTTGACCTCGATCAGACAGGCTTGGTGCTGGGGTTGCTCCGGCGCGCCGACGACGCCCTGATACTCGGTCATCGCCTGTCGGAATGGTGCGGGCACGCCCCATCGCTCGAGGAAGATCTCGCACTTGCAAACATTGCCCTGGATCAGATTGGCTTGGCTCGGTCACTTTATGCCGACGCGGGCGGGCTGACCGGACGGACTGAGGACGAGCTCGCTTTTCTCCGCACCGATCGGCAGGTACTGCAACTGCCTGCTGGTCGAGCAGCCGAGCGGCGACTTCGCTCACACCATCGTTCGTCAACTGCTGTACAGCGCGTTCGTGGACCCGTTCTGGCGGGCGGCCGGTGCTTCCAGCAACGCCGGACTGGCAGCCATCGCGGCGAAGGCGGAAAAGGAATCCGCCTATCATTGGCGCCACGCCGCGGAATGGGTGGTCCGGTTGGGAGACGGTACGGACGAAAGCCATCGCCGCGTTGTCGTCGCCTTGGAGACGCTGTGGCGATTCACCGAAGAGCTGTTCGAAATCGATGCAGCCGATGCCGGGTTGATCGCCGACGGGGTAATCCCTGACCCGGGCCCCATCCGTTCGCATTGGAATGCCAGCATCGATGCCGTGCTGGCCCGCGCAACCCTGGTGCGTCCATCTAACGGCTGGATGCTGACCGGCGGACGGAGCGGACGCCACAGCGAGCATCTGGGTCACCTGCTGGCCGAGATGCAATCGCTGCACAGGACCTATCCCGGAGCGAACTGGTGACCACGGCGGATGAGGCATTGAGCAGCCGGGCGCGGGCGATCGCCAGCCGCGTGGTGGACCCGGAAATTCCGGCCCTTACCATCGAAGATCTCGGGATACTGCGCGACGTGACGGCGCGGGATGGCGTGGTGGAGGTGGTGATCACGCCGACCTATTCCGGTTGTCCGGCGATGAACCTGATCGCCATTGAGATTGAATTGGCGCTAGCGCGCGCTGGAATTGAGCGCTCGCGGGTGCGCACGGTGCTGTCGCCGGCCTGGACGACGGATTGGCTGAACGACGCCGCGCGCGCCAAGCTGGCCGCGATAGGCGTTGCTCCGCCTGCCCGCGGAGTGGCGCGTCGGGCGTTGTTTGGCACGTCAGCCCCGGCCTGCCCGCATTGTGGCAGCCCGGACACCGAGCAGATCAGCGAATTCGGTTCCACCGCGTGCAAGTCGTTACATCGGTGCCGATCCTGCCGCGAGCCGTTCGAGGCTTTCAAGTGCCATTAGCGCCCCCGGAAGCGTATCCGGCTTCAGGCAGAAGAAACGCGGTTGCGCCACGTATTTTCCCGGCGGGAACCCGCAACGCATGGCCGATCAGCACCGCGACCGGCATCGAAGTACCGTCATGCACGACCATCGCCGGCGTCAGCACGTCCAGCCGTTCGAACAGCGGCGTCGCCTGGCGGCGAATTCGGTCCGGATCGCCCGGCCCGATGACCAGCAGGTCACGCCCGGCAAACGATGCCAGCGGATGCACGAGTCCGAACTGTCGTGCGTCCGGGGCCAGCACGGTCACCACCACGTCAGGACCGAGCGCATAGGCAATCTTCCCCGCATCCCGCCAGTTCGGCACCCCGACCACCACTCCGGGTGCCAGCAGCCCCCGTGCAGCAAGCTGCGTGCGCAGCGAGGTCCAGTCGATCGCCTCGATATCCGGGTCCTGCTTCGCGACCGCGGCGATCACCGGATGCAGCCAGTCCAGCCGCACCTGCGTGGACACCACAGCGACCGCCCCGACCACGAAAACCGCGGTGCCGAACAGTGCCGCCCGCAGCCAGCGGGCTTCGATCCGCTCGGCGATCCAACTTCCGAGCAGCGGGAACAGCATCAGGTAGCCGGGGGCCGCCCAGTGGAACAGGACCCGCTGACTGGACCAGGCGGCAATCACTACAAATGCAACGATCGGTGGCGCGCCCAGGCAACACAGCAGCCAGCTTCGCCATGCCTCCGGCCCGCGGCGCAGGGCGCCGACGAACGCGACCATCATCGGCAGCCAGATCCAGGGCAGGACGAACAGCGCCTCGCCGCCCAACACGATGAATGACTGGCCGGGTCGGAACCGCATCCCGCCGGCGCGGTCGCCTTGAAACGCGAATGACGCCCAGCCATGCGTCGCGTTCCACGCCACCACCGGCGAGAACACCAAGCCGGCAATCACCACCGCCAGCCAGGGCCCCGGGCGGGCCAGCCATCGCCGATGCATCGGGCTGGTGAGCAGATAGAAGGCCGCGCCGCCCAGCACGAGCACTGCGGTATATTTGGAGAACAGGGCGATGCCGGCGCACAGGCCGGCGCCACCCCACCAGGCGGCAGCGATCCGACCACGGGCCGGCAATGCGTGCACCAGGCAGATCGCTCCGCCAAGCAATGCGCAGTCCAGCGGCCCGTCGGGCAGTACCCAGGTGCCCGTCGTCACGCCAAACACCGGCGACAGGTTCAGGGCGACCGCGGCCCACAAGCCAGCCCGTGGTCCGGCAACCGTGGTGCCGAGCCGGTACATCAGCCAGGTGGATAGCGCGAAGACCAGGATGAACGGCAGGCGGACGGCGATCGGTGCTTCCGTGCCCAACAGGTGGGCGGCCGCCCATTGCATCCACCATGACGCCGGCGGGTGATCGAAATAGCCGAGCCGCAGGCTGCGCCCTGCCGCCACCATGTAGCTTTCGTCCACACCCAGGCCGAGCGCCCAGGCGAAGACGAGGCGGATAAGAGTGGTTGCGGCGATCAGCCAGAGAACGGTTTGCGTGGTGCGGGCGGGCGCCCCCCACCCCGGCCCTCCCCCGCGACGGGGGAGGGAGTGGTGCTGCAAGCTTGCCTATCCTTCGACGATGCGCTGGGTTTGCACGCCGAGTCCTTCGACCGATAGCCGCATCGTCTGGCCGGGTTTCAGGAAAATGGGTGTGGGCTTCTTGCCGGAGCCGACACCAGGCGGCGTGCCGGTGGAGATGACATCGCCGGGATAGAGCGTGATGAAGTGGCTGGTGTAACTGACCAGCTTGCGGCAGTCGAAGATCATGGTCCGGGTGGTGCCGTCCTGCATGCGCTTGCCGTCAACTTCGCACCACAGTTTCAGGTTCTGCGGGTCGGGAACTTCATCCTTCGTCACCACCCAGGGTCCGGTCGGGCCGAACGTGTCGCAGCCCTTGCCCTTGTCCCACGTGCCGCCCCGTTCCAACTGGAACTCCCGTTCGCTCACGTCGTTGCAAACGCAATATCCGGCAACGTGATCGAGGGCTTCGTGCTCCGGCACGTAGCGCGCGGTCTTGCCGATGACGATGCCAAGCTCGACCTCCCAGTCCAGCTTCTTGGAACCGCGCGGCATTTTGACGTCGTCGTTCGGGCCGGAGAACGCGCCAAGTGATTTCAGGAAGATGATCGGCTCCTTGGGGATCGCCATGCCGGATTCCTCCGCATGGTCGGCGTAATTCAGGCCGATGCAGATGTAATTCACCGGCCGCGCGACACAGGAGCCGAGCCGGGTGCCGGCGTCGACCTTCGGCAGCGTTTTGGGATCTATGGCGCGCAGCATCGCGAGCGCGGCATCGGACAGAGCGAACCCATCGATGTCGCGCACCACGGAGGAAAGACAGCGGATCGTTCCGTCAGCGTCGAGCAGGCCCGGCTTTTCAGCACCAGGCGGGCCATAGCGCAGAAGCTTCATGCAAAATCTCCTATAGGGTCATGCCGCCATCGATCACGATCGCCTGCCCGGTGACGAACTGCGCTTCGTCGCTGGCCAAATACACGGCCAGCGCGGCGATCTCCTCCGGTGCGCCAAGCCGGCCCATCGGCTGGCGGGCAAGAAACACCGAGCGTGCGGCTTCCTCCGATCCGGCCTGCGCGGCGTTTTCGGCGATGCGTGCATCCAGGCTGGGCGTATGCACCGTACCGGGGCAGATGCAGTTACAACGAATGCCGCGCGTGACGAAGTCGGCCGCCACCGACTTGGTCAGGCCGATGACGGCAGCCTTGGTGGCCGAATAGATGCAGCGGTTCACGACGCCCTTCACGCTGCTGGCGACCGACGCCATGTTGATGATGGAACCGCTGCCGCGTTCCAGCATCTGCGGCAGGAAGGCCTGAATGCTGCGCAACATCGAGCGTGCGTTCAGATCGAACGCCAGCTCCCATTCCGAATCGGTGGCATCCAGCACGGTGCCCTGATGCACGATGCCGGCGCAGTTGAACAGAATATCGACCGACCCCGCATCGGCCGCCGCACGGCCGATGTCGGTGGCGTGCAGCACGTCCAGCCTGGCGATGCGAATGGTTTCCGAGGCAATCTCGTGCAGCTTGTCCTCGTTCACATCGGTGGCGATCACCTTGGCGCCGGCGGCGGCGAAGGCCAGCGCGGTGGCGCGCCCGATGCCCTGCGCGGCGGCGGTGACGAAGGCGGTCTTGTTGGCCAGTCGTTGCATATGCCCTCTCCCCCCGGCCCCCTCCCGCTAGGGAGGGGGAGAAGGATTTCAGTGGTTGTTGCGGGATTCGCCGCGGGCTTCGATGACGTTCAGGTAGAGCGTTGCCGGTTCCAGGCAGGCGCCGGTGCCGAGCTGGCCGACCATGCTGCGGTAGATTTCCTCCCACGGCGTCTTGTGGTCGAGCGTGGGAGGCGTCCAGGCGGCGCGGCGCTGTTCCAGCTCACCGGGCGGCAGCAGCACATCGACCTTGCGATTGTTGAGATCGATACGGATCTTGTCGCCCGTCCGGAGCAGGGCGAGTCCGCCACCGACGGCTGCTTCTGGCGTGACGTTCAGGATCGACGGGCTGCCGGAGGTGCCTGACTGCCGGCCGTCACCTATGGTCGGTAGCGCTTCGACGCCGCGTTTCAATAGTACCGCCGGCGGCTGCATGTTCACCACTTCGGCGCTGCCCGGATAACCCACCGGGCCGCAGTTGCGAATGATCAGCACCGACTGATCGTCGCAGCCCAGGTTCGGGTCTTCGATCCGTTCGTGGTAGTCTTCCGGGCCCTCGAACACCACGGCCTTGCCCTCAAACACGTTCGGATGCGCCGGGTTGGACAGGAACCGCTTGCGGAAATCCTTGTCGATGACACTCATTTTCATCACCGCACTGTCGAACAGGTTGCCCGACATCACCACGTAGCCGGCGGCCTCCTTCAACGGCCTGTCGTAAGGCCGGATTACCTCGCGATCCGGTTCCGGGACGTGTTCCAGATTTTGCGCCAGGGTCTTGCCGGTAACGGTCATGACCTCGCCGTGCAGCTTGCCGGCGTTCAGCAGTTCCTTCAGCACGGCGGGCACGCCGCCGGCACGATGGAAGGCCTCACCCAGAAAACGGCCGGCCGGCTGCAGATCGACCAGCAGAGGGATTTCGGGTCCCAGCCGCTGCCAGTCCTCGACCGTGTGATCCACGCCCATGTGCCGGGCGATCGCAACCATGTGGATCGGACAGTTGGAGGACGCACCGAGCGCCGCGGCGGCGACCACCGCGTTTTCGAAAGCTTTCTTGGTCATGATATCCGATGGGCGCAGATTCTCGTGCACCATGTGGACGATCCGTCGGCCGGTTTCGAACGCCATCTGACCACGCTCGCGGTACGGACCCGGAATGGCGGCGCAGCCGGGCAGCGACATGCCCAGGGATTCCGCGAGGCTGTTCATCGAGGTCGCGGTGCCCATGGTGTTGCAGTGGCCCACCGACGGCGCGGAGGAGGCCACCATCTTCATGAACTCCTCGTAGTCGATCTTGCCCTCGGCAAACAGTCTGCGGCCCTCCCACACGATCGTGCCGGAGCCGGACAGGCGGCCGTGCCACCAGCCGTCCAGCATCGGGCCGCCGGACAGCACGATGGCCGGGATGTTCACGGTGGCCGCGCCCATCAGGCAGGCCGGGGTGGTCTTGTCGCAACCGGTGGTCAGCACGACACCATCCAACGGATAGCCGTGCAGCACCTCCACCAGCCCGAGATAGGCCAGGTTGCGGTCCAGCGCGGCGGTCGGTCGCTTGCCCGTCTCCTGGATCGGGTGCAGCGGGAATTCCAGCGGGATGCCACCTTCGTCGCGGATGCCGTCGCGCACGCGCTTCGCCAGATCGAGATGGTGGCGGTTGCACGGCGCCAGGTCCGATCCGGTCTGCGCGATGCCGATGATCGGCTTCCCACCTTGCAACTCCTCGCGCGTGAGACCGTAATTGAGATAACGCTCGACATAGAGCGCGGTCATCGCGGGGTCTGCGGGATTGTCGAACCAGCGGCGGCTGCGCAGCCGCTTGTCGCTGCCATTGTCTCTCGCCATGAAGTCCTCCCGCTGCCAAGTCCGGGCGAAACTGGCGCCCGGTCCTTGCGGGTGTCAACCGGGCACCACCCCCCTATAATGAGGCCCGTCAACCGGAGCATTTCCATGCAGCCAGTGCCGTTTCCCGTGATCGAGATTGCCGGTCCGCCGCGCGAGCGTGGCCGACAATACGGGGGCGCTGCCGCGGACCGGATCCACCGCTCGGCGGAGATTTATCTGACCGCCTTCGAGCGGCAGAAGCTGGGCGCGGCCCGTGTGCGCGCGCTGGTGGAGGACATGCTGCCGGTCATCCAGCGTTTCGAGCCCACCTACCTGGACGAGATGCGGGGTATCGCCGAAGGGGCGAAATGTCCGCTGCACCACGTGGTGGTGGTGAATGCGCGGACGGAGCTGCTGGCCGAGGCTCGGCGGACCGCGGAGCCGGACGGGTGCACCGGCGCGGTCGTGCTGGGTGAAGCGTCGGCGGACGGGCAGGTGCTGCACGGGCAGAACTGGGACTGGCGGGCCGAGTGCGCGGAAACCGGCGTGGTGCTGCGCATCCGGCGGAAGGACGGACCGGACGTGCTGACCTTCACCGAGGCCGGCGGGCTCGCGCGCTGCGGCATGAATGCGGCCGGCACCGGGCTGACCGCCAATTTCCTGTCATCCGACCGCGACCAGAAGCGGGCCGGTGTGCCGCTGGTGCTGCTGCGGCGGAAGGCGCTGGAGAGCGCCCATTTCGCGTTGGCCATCCAGACGATCTATGCGACGCCCAAGACGGTTTCCAACAATATCATGCTCAGCCATGCGGGCGGCGCGGCGCTGGATATTGAAAGCGCGCCGGACGAGAGCTTCCTGGTGCAGCCGGCTGGCGGGCTGCTGGTGCACGCCAATCACTTCGAGAATACCGCGGCGCTTGCGAAGCTGAAGGACACCGGCCTGCCGACCACGCCGGATTCCGCGTACCGCGCGGAGCGGGTGCGTGGCGCGCTCGGCCGCAGCCGCGGGCGGATCACGATGCAAGACCTGAAGGCTGCGTTCTTCGACGATTTCGCCATGCCCTATTCGGTCTGCCGCCCGCCGCGTTTGGCCGCCAGCGGCGACAATCTTTCCGCAACAGTTATGATGATTGTGATGAAGCCGGCGGAGGGATGGATGGAAATCTGTCCATTGCCCGCGCTGAACCGGCAGTTCACCCGCTACGCACTATCTGACGCGCCGGCGCTGGCGGCGGCAGCCGACTGACGCCGCTGCAACCGCCGACGCAGCGCAATCAGTTATCGGTTCCGCCTGATCCGACGGCTGAACCCCAGACCGATAAGGCCCGCACCAAGCAACGCGAGGGTGGCCGGCTCTGGTATAGCCGTGGTCGAGAATGAATTCATCTCGATAGAGGAGACCGCCAGCCCTGACGTGAGAGCAATGTTGGCCAAGTCCTTCGCGACCCCGAGGCTGCCAATCCCGGTGAAGGTCTTCGTGTCAACCGCCGTTCCCGGAAGCGACGCGTGCAACATCACGCCGTTCGACAGCGTCTCATCCGATATGACAGTCGCGCCGTTGAGACCGCTTCCTGTTATCGACAGTGTCGCGTCCGTGATCAGCTTCGTCGAGGTCACATTGTAGGTCCAGGCAATGTCAGCGGTTGACGGTGGGGGAAACTTGGCGGCAGCGGAGAAAGTCAATTCCAGGCCGTTCGTTATAGGCGAGACGGTAATCGGACTTATTACTCCGTCCCCGGTCGTATGCGGGCTGATTATGAAGTCGCTGAACGTCAACGTGCCCACCGAGCAGGAAAATCCGGCGGCGGTATAGACTGTGGATGCGGCCATTGTGCATGGCGTCGCCTGGGCGCTTCCTGTACCGGCGATTGCCGCCAACGCCAAGCCACCTGCCAACAATGATTTAAGCATGGCATGAGGTCCCTTCGGGTTCTGATGGATCGCCTCGCAGGGAGACGACCGCCGGCGTGGGAATAAACGAAAGCATCTGGTAACTAACCGTCGCGTCATCCGGGATCAACAAATTTCTTACGTAACCGTTGTAAATGACTGTCAACCGGAAGGCGCTTTACGGTTGTATAAGGCTGGCGACAAACATTGCCCGTCTGCGGGTCACATCAGCTTCCGGCGATTCGGCCGCGAGCGTTATGCACTAATCCCGATGGTCGTCGTCGCTTGCGCCGCCCCGCATCACCGCATCCTGTCGCAATTCCAGGCCATTGCGTCGCAGCATGCGATAGAGCGTAACCCGCGAAACCTTCAGCTCCCGGGCGGCACCCGTGATGCTGAACCGCACCCGCTTCAACGTCTCCAGCAACAGGTTCAGCTCGGCGGCCGATCCGGGGGGCGGTCGAATGGGCGTCGGCGCGCTCTCGGATGTCGCCGGCGCGGGCCCCTCGAAATGCAGGTCCTCGTGCTCGATCTGTGGGCCGCGGCTTAGCACCACCGCGCGCTGGATCACGCTGATCAGTTCTCGCGCGTTCCCGGGCCAGCGGTGGCAACACAGCGCCGCTAGCGCCTCCGCCGAAAAGCCGCGTATGTTACGACCAAGGCGAAAGGCGACCCGCCGCAGCAGGTGCAGCGCCAGATCCTCGATATCCGCCGCACGTTCGCGCAACGGCGGCAGATGCAGCCGAAGGACGCTCAGTCGGTAGTACAGGTCCGGCCGCAGCGTCGGCGCCGCGACCGCATCGGGATCGGCGAGCGTTGCCGTTGTCATCAGGCGTGCGTCGATCCTGATCGGCTCGCGGCCGCCGAGACGAATTACTTCCGATGTTTCCAGCGCACGCAGCAGCAGCGCCTGCGAAACCTCCGACAGGCTCCCGATCTCCTCCAGCAGCGCCGTACCTCCGGCGGTGCGCTCCAGCAGCCCGCGCCGGCCGTCGGCACCGGGCGGGCTGGCTCGCTCACGTCCGAACAGTTCGAGATCGATCGCACAAGCCGGGCTGGCGGAGCAGTGCACGCTGGCAAACGGCGCGCCGCGCCGCCGCGAGCCGGCGTGTATCGAGCGCGCAACGAGTTCTCTTGCCCGTCCCCGCCTCGCCGGTGATCAGGACCGGGATATCGCAGGCGGCGAAGCGGCTGGTCTGCTCCAGCACATTGCGCATAGCCGGGCTGTTTCCGATCAGCCGTGGATGCGGATCATCGGGTCTTTCTCGGCTGTCGGGCCGGCCCGCCGAGAGCAATGGGGGCACCGACGCACCTGCATCAGGAACGAAAGCCGGGGATGGCATGGCGGATCCTCGGGGATGGTTGCTTCACATACTGACTCGCTCGAGGCGCCCCGGTGCCGTGCTGAGATTGGGACACAACTCCCATATCCACGGCTCGCGATCATTCCGTTCCCCCGCCAGGGTCAGGCGTCTCGACTCTTTCGTGTAACCTCACCGCCACGTGACGGTGTGCATTATTAACGGAGACGGGTGCAAGTAAAAATGTCGAAATGACCTTAAAAATGCACAATCATGTCGCCACATATTACATTTGTAAACGCATCCTGGTATTTCTGATCAAGCGCCACCTATTCCGTCTTCGGGACAAGATTTGCGCAACACCAGGTGCATTTGATTGAGCCGCGTCGCCGCGGTACACCGCCGGTCAGGATGGCGCGCCTGGTGTGCCAGGAATATCCGTCCGATTCGTGCGTCGTGATGCGGCTCTCGTTGAGACGACCCTAAGCTCGGGTTCGTCGTCATGTATCTACGGCGCCCCTGGCGTGCGCGGGAGATCCGAAATGCACAGGCCTGCCGCTGTGTCGTGTCGGCGCAAGATGGAAAAGTCAGCCGGCGTGCATCAATGGAGGGGCAGCCTATTCTATAGCTGGGTGGCTGGAGATTAAACCAAACTGGATCGAAATGCAGTCTTCTCACGTGGCATTAGTAACCGGGGCCGGCAGCGGGATCGGGGCGGCGGTCTGTCGTGCGCTGGCCGGTCCTGGCGTGGCAATCGCCGTGCACACGCGCCGCAACCGTGCAAGGGCGGACGCGGTCGGCGCCGCGGTCCTCACCGCCGGCGCGCAGACCATGACTCTGCTGGGCGATCTGGCCGATCCACCAACCGCCGCCGCGCTGGTGGAAGCGACCGTTGCCCGGTTCGGCCGGCTGGACGTGCTGGTCAGCAATGCCGGCTTCGCCGACCGGACGCCGATCGCCGGACTGACCGATCAGGCGATGTCAGTGTCGGTTGAGGCCATCCAGGGCGCGTTTTTTCGGCTGACGCGCGCGGCGATCCCGCATTTGCGCGCGTCCCCGGCCGGGCGTGTAATTGCGGTATCCAGCTTCGTTGCCCACGTGTTCCGGCCGGGCACCGCGGTGTTCCCCGCCTCCGCCGCCGCGAAAGCCGGGCTGGAGGCGCTGGTGAAGGCGCTGGCGATCGAGCTTGCAGCGTCCGGCGTGACGGTGAATGCGGTGGTGCCGGGCTTCATCCGCAAGGACCCCGGCGCGCACGCCGCGGTGGACCCATCGAGGCTGGCCCAGCAGCTTGCCGCCGTTCCGCTGGGCCGGGTGGGATTGCCCGAGGAGGTGGCGGCGGCGGTTAGGTTCCTGGCGTCACCGGCGGCAGCATACATCACCGGCACGATGCTGCGGGTGGATGGCGGCTTGGCGATATAAGCGGCCAACCGCTTCAGCTCCTTGGTCGCGAGCCGATTTGCGCGCTGCTGGAATGGAAGGGGATTTCAGTCACGCGCGATCTGCTCTAACTCGCCGCCTATGTCTCTTCTGGTGATCTCCGGGGCGGTCATCCGCATGGGCGGCCGCGTGCTGCTCGATGGCGCCGACCTTACGGTCGGGCCCGGGCAGCGAGTCGGTCTGGTGGGCCGCAACGGCGCCGGAAAATCGACCCTCTTGCGTGCCATTGCCGGCGAGTTAGGGCTGGATAGCGGCGAACTGCGGCTGGCATCGCGCGCGCGGCTGGGCCAGGTGCGGCAGGAAGCGCCAGAGGGCGACGCCAGTCTGACCGACGTGGTCCTGCAAGGTGACCGCGAACGCCTGACCTTGTTGGCGGAGGCCGAGACCGCACCACCGGAACGGCTGGCGGAAGTGCACGAGCGGCTGCGGGCGATCGGGGCGGACTCCGCGCCGGCAAGGGCGGCCGCCATTCTGGCGGGGCTCGGGTTCGACGAGGCGGCGCAGGCCCGTCCGGTGGGATCGTTCTCCGGCGGCTGGCGCATGCGAGTCGCCCTGGCCACGGTGCTGTTCGCCAGTCCCGACCTGCTGCTGCTCGATGAGCCGACCAATCACCTCGATCTGGAGGCGACGCTCTGGCTGGAAGGGTGGCTGGCGCGGTTCCCCGGCGCCGCGCTGATCGTATCGCATGATCGCGGGCTGCTGGACCGCGCGGTGGAAGCGATCGCGCATCTCGATCGCGGGAAGATCAGCCTGACGCCCGGCGGGTTCGAGGAGTTCGTGCGTATCCGCACGGAACGTGCCTTGGGACAGGTCCGCGCCGCCGAGCGGGTGGCGGTGGAGCGCGCGCATATCCAAAGCTTCATCGACCGGTTCCGCTACAAGGCCAGCAAGGCGCGTCAGGCGCAGGCGCGCATCAAGGCGCTGGCCCGGCTGCCGGTGATCGAGACGGTGATCGACGAAGCTCCGACCCGCTTCGCATTCCCCGAACCGGCGCGCATCGCTCCGCCGATCGTCGCGCTGGATCGCGTGGCGGTGGGATATGATGGAGCAGCGGTGCTGCGGGGCGTCTCGCTCAGCGTGGATACGGATGACCGGATCGCGCTGCTGGGCGCCAACGGCAACGGCAAATCGACTCTGGCGCGGCTGCTGGCCGGGCGTCTGGCGCCGATGGCGGGCGAGGTGCGGCGCGGACCGAAGCTGCGCGTGGGGTATTTCGCCCAGCACCAGCTTGAAGAACTCGTGCTGGACGAAACTGCGCTGGACCACATGACCCGCGCGCTGCCGCGTGCCACGGAAACGCAGGCCCGCGCCCAGCTTGCCCGCTTCGGACTGGATGCCGACCGGGCGAACACGCCGGTCGAGAAACTGTCAGGCGGGGAGAAGGCGCGGCTGCTGTTGTCGCTCGCCACGCGCGACGCGCCGCAATTGCTGATCCTGGACGAGCCGACCAACCACCTGGACATCGATGCCCGCGAGGCCCTGGTGAAGGCGCTGGCGGACTTTGCCGGCGCCGTGCTGCTGATCACGCACGATCCGCATCTGGTGGAGCTGGTGGCGGAGCGGCTGTGGCTGGTTGCGGACGGAACGGTGCGACCGTTCGACGGCGACCTGGATGATTATCGCGCGCTGCTGGCCGAGCGCGCGCGTCCGGCCGCGGCGGCGGACGTGTCCCGCCGGCGGGACGAGCGCCGCGAGCGCGCCGAGACCCGCGCCGCCTTGGCGCCGCTGCGCCGTCGCGCGCGCGACGCCGAGGCCATTCTGGCGAAGCTGGCCGCCGAACGTGAGGCGATCGAGAGGCGATTGGCGGATCCAGCGATCTACGCGCCAGGGCGCGCCGCGGACGTCACCGCGGCCAACACGCGCCTGGCCGCGATCGCCCGCCAGGCCGAACAGGCCGAAACCGACTGGCTCGCCGCGCAGGAGGCGCTGGAAGCGGCGTCATAGCCGTGCCGCGTTTGCGCGGAACGGGTGCGCGCGGAGCAATCGTCCATCGATGAAGGCGAGACCTCCGCCGATCAACATCATCCCCACGAATTCCCGCACGGAGAGCGCCTCGCCCAGCGCACACCAACCGAGCACGATCGCGCTGACCGGTATCAGGAAAGTGACAAGCAGCAGATTGGTGGCACCTGCTGTCGCGAGGATGCGGAAATAGAGGATGTAGGCAAGCACGGTGCAGAACAGCGCAATGCCGATCAGCGCACCCCAGGCCGCTGCGCTCGGCATCGGCAGCATCCAGGGCCGATCGACAACAGCAACTACCGGGATCAGCACGAGTGTGCTGCCGGTGATCTGCCCGGTCGCGACCTTGATCGGCGGGATGCCTTTGAATCGTCGGCCATAGATGCCGGCAAAAGCATAGGTGAGCGCAGCCACCAGGCAGGCGGCCTCGCCGACGAGATCCGTCCTGCCCAGGTCGGCCAAGCCGTTCAACCCAACCAGCACGGCAACTCCGGCGAACCCCATCAACACCCCGGCAGCCTTGCCGCGGGTGAGCTTCTCGTTCGTGGTCAACACATGCGCGACGAGCACGGTAAAAATCGGCGTCGTCGCATTGAGGATGGACGCGAGCCCGCTGGAGACACGCGTCTCTCCGAACACGATCAGCGAGAACGGAACGACATTGTTCAGCAGCCCCATGGCGGTGAATTCAGCCCAAAGCCGCGGCGAGGCCGGAATGAAGTCGCGGCGCAACACGAGCCACACGTTCAGAATGATCGCCGCGAGTCCAACCCGACCAAGCACGACCGAGAAGGGGGGCAACTCGGCGACCAGCACCTTGAAGAAAAAGAAGGATCCGCCCCATAGAACGGAAAGGGCCAGGAGCATGGTCCATTCCCGCCCACTCATCGCTCCTACTTGTGCCGTCTGGCTGGTCATGAGCGTCGAGCGTAAGGGCGCCGGCGCGGCGTCACACTCTGAATCTTGCTCCCGTAGCTGGCTCACCCTTGGAACGGCTTATCCCTTCCGTTCCCACCCGCGCTCAGTCTGCTGCCAATACGTCAAGGTGAAACCGGCGGCGTGCGCCGCACTCCAGCGTACACGCGCCGCCGCGACCGCCGCTTCATCCTTGCCGTCGAACAGATCGAAAACACGATCGAACGCAGCGAGACGGTCGGTTTCGGCGCCTTCGATCACGAACAGAAAACGGGCTCCGTTCGGTGCGCTATCGCCCGTGTCCAGCCAAATCGGCTGCAGGTCGGCATCGCCATCCTTCGGCGTGCCGTGCGGCAGCCAGTCCGGCTGCGCGCAGGCCCACAGCATCGTGTCAAGCTCGGTCACACGCTCCGCCGAGCGGCACAGGACCAACGCCCGCTGCCCAGCGGCCAGACTGCGCCCAAGAAGCTGCGGCAGTGCGGCATCGATCCCCGACCGGGTCAGGTGATAGAAGCCGATTTCCGTCACTTGTCCTCGTAGTGCTCCGCCACCAACCGGTCCAGCAACCGCACGCCATACGCAGTGGCGCCCTTCGGAGTGCACGCGGCGTCCTTCGTCGCCCAGGCCATGCCGGCAATGTCCAGGTGTGCCCACGGCTTGTCGTTGACGAAGCGCTGGATGAACTGCGCCGCCGTAATGGAACCACCGGGGCGTCCGCCGATATTCTTCATGTCGGCGATGTCGGACTTGATCAGCTTGTCGTATTCGTCGCCCAGCGGCATGCGCCAGACCTTTTCGCCGGTACTCGTGCCGGCGGTCGCCAGCCGTTGCGCGAGTTCGTCATTGTTGCTGAACAGGCCAGCATGCTCGTGCCCGAGCGAGACGATGATGGCGCCGGTCAGCGTCGCCAGATCGACCATGAATCGCGGGTCGAAGCGCTGCTGGCAGTACCACAGCACATCGGCCAGCACGAGGCGGCCTTCCGCATCCGTGTTGATCACCTCGATGGTCTGGCCGGAGGCGCTTTTCACCACATCACCCGGCCGCTGCGCGCTGCCGGACGGCATGTTCTCCACCAGCCCGACCAGCCCGACCGCATCGACCTTCGCCTTGCGCCCGGCCAACGCGGCCATCAGGCCGATCACCGTGCCGGCGCCTGCCATGTCCCACTTCATGTCTTCCATGCCGCCGGCTGGCTTGATGCTGATGCCGCCGGTATCGAAGGTGACGCCCTTGCCGATGAAGGCCACCGGCCTGCCGCCGTCCCGCCCCGTACCGTTCCAGCGCATCACCGCCATGCGTGGCTCGTTCACGCTGCCCTGCGCCACGCCTAGTAATGCGCCGAAGCCCAGCTTGCGCATCTCCTCCGGCAGAAACACCTGCACGTCCACGCCCAGCCCGGTCAGCTTGCGGCATCTTTCCGCCGTTTCCGCCGGGTTCAGCACGTTCGGCGGTTCGCTGACCAGATCGCGGGTGAGGAACACGCCCTCGGCGGTGGCCCGCAGCGGCTGCCAGGCGGCAACGGCGCGCGTCGGGTCGGCGCTGAGCACCGACAGGCGTTGCAGCTTCGGCTTGTCCTCCGATTTTTCCTTCGTGCGGTAGCGATCGAAACGATAGGCCCGCAGCGTGGCGCCCAGGGCCGCTTGCGCCGCCTGGTCCGGCGAGAGCGTGTCGGCGGCAATGGCGGCCTCCACATCCAGGCCCAGCGCGGTCACGGCGTGGCCGCCGGCCTGCTCCAGCGTGAGTCCTGTCAGATCGGCCGGTTTGCCGATGCCGACAGCGACCACGCGCGAGAGCCCGGCACCCGGTGCAAGGATGGTGCAGGTCTTGCCCTTCGCACCCTTGAACTCGGCGGCGGCGAGGGCGCGGGTGATGGCGCCGCCGGTGGCCTCGTCGGCCTGCTGCCATAGCCCGGAGGGGCTCGCACCTTCGCCGACCAGCAGCACGAGGGCACCGGATTTGGGCAACACGGGCTTGGCGAAGGCGATGTCGATCATGATGCGGACAACTCCGGAGGTCTGTTCGGGATCAGTGTATCAGCCGATGGCGGCTTTGCCATGCCCGCCTGTCGCCGCTATGGGACGTTGTATGGAGTTACTGGTACCAGACACGGCGGGGATCGAGCGGGCAGCGACATTGCTGTGCTCCGGAGAACTCGTTGCATTCGGAACTGAAACGGTCTATGGGCTGGGTGCTGACGCGACCAACCCGCGTGCGGTCGCCGCCGTGTTCGCGGCGAAAGGACGGCCACGGTTCAATCCGCTGATCTGTCACTATGCAGACGCTGCGTCGGCATTCCGGGATGTGGTGCCGGGTGCGGCGGCGCAGACGCTGGCGGAACGATTGTGGCCCGGCCCGCTGACATTGGTGCTGCCGCGGCGGCATGACAGCGGTGTCGCGATGCTGACCGGAGCCGGGTTGGACACGCTGGCGGTGCGTGTTCCCTCGCAATCGGCGGCGCGTGCGGTGATGGCGGCCGCGGGGCGGCCCGTCGCCGCGCCCTCGGCGAACCGGTCGGGGCGTGTCAGCCCGACGACGGCGTTGCATGTGATCGAGGAGCTTGGTGAACAAGTCGCGGCTGTGCTGGATTGCGGCACATGCACGGTCGGCGTGGAATTGACCGTCCTGGATCTGACCGCCAACCCTCCCGTGCTGCTGCGTCCGGGCGGCGTGACACTGGAAACGATCGAGGCGCTGATCGGGCCGGTTGTGCGAACGGGCGACGCGAAGATGGTGCGATCGCCGGGATTGCTGGCGTCGCATTATGCGCCATCACGTCTGGTGCGGCTGAATGCGCGGTCGGTGTCGGCCGACGAAGCGCTGCTCGCGTTCGGTGGCGCGCTCCCCGGCGCGGGAACGGTGTTCAACCTGAGTCCGCGCGGCGATCTGATGGAGGCAGCGGCCCGGCTTTTCATCGGGCTGCGGCAGCTCGATGCCGAGGCGGCCACGCGCGGACTTATGCGTATCGCCGCCATGCCAGTCCCGGCCAGCGGGCTGGGATTGGCGATCAACGATCGATTGCGGCGTGCCGCCGCGCCCCGAGCCGCGCACGACATGCGGCGCACCACATGATTGACGAATTCGGCGTGAATTGCTGTTGCTGGCGAAAATGAATGTTCCTCCTCCCGAGACATTCGCGCTGCCGGGTGGAACGGCGCGGATCGAATGGCGCCGCAGCGCACGCGCCCGGCGTGTGAGCCTGCGCATCGACCCGTGTGGTGGCGCCGTGATCGTGACGTTGCCGCTGCGGGCCGGGCGCAGCGCCGGCGTTGCCTTGCTGATGACGCACGCGGACTGGGTCACGGACCGGCTTGCCGCCTTGCCCGATATCGTGCGGCTCGAAAACGGAGCATCGGTGCCGATCGATGGCGCGCCGCTGATGATCTGCCACACCCCACATGCGCGCGCCGGCGTGTGGATCGAAGGCGGCGTGCTGCATGTATCGGGGGCGCCCGAATTCCTGCGCCGGCGTGTGCTGGATTTTTTGCGTGCTGAAGCGCGGCGGCGCCTGACGGCGCAGGCCGTCGCGAAGGCGACGCTGGTCGGGCTTCAGGTGCGCCGTGTGTCGGTGAAGGACACCCGCAGCCGTTGGGGGAGCTGCACGTCGGACGGATCGCTGGCGTTCTGCTGGCGGCTGATCATGGCGCCCCCGTTCGTGCAGGACTACGTGGTGGCGCACGAGGTCGCCCATCTGCGGCACATGAATCACGGCAAGCGATTCTGGTCGCTGGTCGACAAGTTGACGCCAAACACCGAGGCGGGGGTAAAGTGGCTGCGCGGCGAGGGATCACGCCTGCTGCGGATCGGCTGAACGGATCGCCTGCCAGACGCGCTCCGGCGTTGCCGGCATGTCGACATGGGTCACGCCCAGCGGTGCGAGCGCATCCAGGACGGCATTGATCACGGTCTGCGGCGCCGCCATCGCGCCGGCCTGTCCCGAGCCTTTTACGCCCAGGCTGTTTGCAGCGGTCGGTTGCTCGACCAGCGTGATCGCGAAACCGGGCAGATGGTCGGCGCGCGGCAGTGCGTAATCCATCAGCGTGCCGCTGAGCAACTGGCCGGAGTCCGGGTCGTACACCGTGTGTTCCAGCAGTGCCTGGCCGATTCCCTGAGTCACGCCGCCTTGCACCTGCCCGACGGTGAGCAGCGGGTTTATCAGCCGGCCGAAATCATCGACCGCGGTGTAGCGATCGAGCGTGACCGCGCCGGTGGCGGGATCGATCTCCACTTCGGCGACATGGCAGCCGCTGGGAAAGGTGAAGACGTCGCAGATATTCTCAGCGCGGGTGTCGAGGGTTTCCCCGGTATCGGGAGCAGCCGCGTCGCGGGCGACGGCGAGCAGATCGACGCCGCGGCCGTCCTGGGTCGCGAACCGGCCATCGGCGAACGCGATATCGGCCGGGGTTGCTTGCAGCAGGCGCGCGGCCAGCGGCATCCCCTTGGCGATGACCAACTCGGCGGCCTTCACCAGCGCGGCGCCACCCATGTGCATGGAGCGTGCGCCGCCATGCCCGCCGCCCGTTGCGACCACGCCGGTGTCGGCCTGCACGTACTGAAAGGTTTCGATCGGCAGTCCGAACAGGTCGGCGGCGATCTGCGGATAGCTGGTCTCGTGACCCTGGCCGTTGGACTGCGTGCCAACCAGCAAGGCGATGCGCCCATCGGGCCGGAAGCGGATCTCGGCCGCCTCGTTCGGCTGGCCGCGGGCGGTCTCCAGGAAGCAGCCGACACCGAGGCCGCGCAGCATGCCGCGCGTGCGGGATGCTTCACGACGCGCGTCAAACCCGGCACGGTCGGCAGCCCGCTCGGCGGTATCAAGGTTGGCAATGAAACGGCCGCTGTCGATGAGGATGCCCAGCGCGGTGCGATGGGGGAAATCGGCGATCAGGTTGCGGCGGCGGATCGCGAACGGATCGGCCCGGAGCAGATGCGCGGCACGGTCGATCAGGCGTTCGGTCAGGTAATTGGCTTCCGGCTTGCCGGCGCCGCGATAGGCGTCGATCGGCAAGGTATTGGTGAGAACGCCATGCACGTCCATGAAAACGGCGGGGATGTTGTATGGGCCGCCCATCGCAGTGGACGGCGCGCTGGTAGATGTCCCCGGACCATATCCGGCGACGTACGCGCCGAGATTGGCCACCGTGGACACGTCGAGCGCCAGGAACCGCCCGTCTGCACCCAGCGCCAGCCGCGCGCGCGTGTTATTGTCGCGGCCCTGGGCGGTACTGATGAAATCTTCCGCGCGATCGGCGATCCATTTGATCGGGCGGTTCAGGTGTCGCGCGGCCCAGAGCAGCATCACGTTTTCCGGATAGACCGCGTTCTTGATGCCGAACCCACCGCCAACATCGGGCGCGCTGACGCGCACGCGGTCGGGTACGACGTGAAAAATGCCGGCGAGTGCGTCACGCATGCCATGCACGCCCGCGGCGCTGGCGATCAGGTGCAGCACGCCATCTTCCACCACGCCGATCGCACCGCGCGTTTCCAGCGGCGCGACCACCAGCCGGTTGTTGACAAGGTCCAGCTCCACGACATGCGCCGCGCCGGCAAATGCAGCATCGACCGCGACCTTGTCGCCCTTCTGGAACCGGTAGGAGACATTCCCCGGCGCTTCATTCCAGAGCTGCGGTGCCCCTTTTGTCATCGCCGCGACGGCATCGGTGACTGCTTGCAGCGGCTCGTAACGCACATCGACCAGGTCGGCGGCATCCCGCGCAATGCTGGCGGTCTCGGCGACGACGAACGCGACCGGATCGCCGACATGCCGCACGCGCTCCGCAGCCAGCGCGAACCGTAGCGGCACGATCATGGGCGCCACGGTCGGGACCTGGGCGGTGCACGGGATCGGGCCAAGCTTGTCGGCTGCGAGATCCGCGGCGGTGAACACGCCGTGCACGCCGGGCGTGGCCCGCGCCGGCCCGGCATCGATGTGCTCGATGATCGCGTGCGCGTGGGGCGAGCGCACCACGGCAGCGTACAACATGCCAGGAAGATCAATGTCGTCGAGGTAGCGGCCGGCGCCGGTCAGGAACCGTGCATCTTCAAGCCGGCGCAGGCTGCGTCCGATCTGCGACATGATCGCTCCCTCTTTATCCGGGTAGTTCGGTCAGCAGCTCAACCGAGAGCAGGGTCTCCGGTGAATCGGGCGTCGCTGCGAACAGATCTCGCCACTCCGGATTGCCATTCTCAAAGGTAGTGCGTGCGCCGTAAGCCGCCATGTCGGCGTATTCGATCATCATGAGTACCGGCCCGGTGTCAGGTCCTGGCACGGTGTTTCGGAACAGTCGGAACGATTTTGGCATCACCGGACTGTTGAACCGTGGATGGGCGGCGGCCTGCAGCTTGGCCATGAAATCGGGCATGCGGCCCGGTTTAACGTGGTATTTGAAGACCGCGATCACCGCCATCTGCCGGCGCCTCAGAATCGGAGCCGGTCGGCGCAGCCGTATTCCGCGGCGAGCTTGCGCAGCACCTCCCAGGTGGCGTCTTCGATCGGAATGCCGTTCCGGTGCCGCTCCTGCTCCCGCTCCCATTCCACCTCGCCCGGGTAATAGACCCGGTCGAAACCGTCGGCGGTCGGGGTTGCTTTCAGATACTGCGCGAACTCCGCCACTTCCTTTTTGAAGGCAGCCAGGTCGCGAAACGCGCTGACCTTGAACACCGCGATGAAGCAGCCATCATTGTGCCGCCCGGTGGGTTCGATGCCGAAGCCTAGCCCGGTCAACAGGCCGGAGAAAATCTCCACGATCGCCGCCAGGCCGTAGCCTTTGTAACCTTCGGCGCCGCCCAGCGGCAGCAGCGCGCCGCCCTGGCGCAGCTTGCGCGGATCGGTGGTGGGCTTGCCTTCGGAATCGATGATCCAGCCCGCCGGCACTTCCTTCCCGCGCGCCACCGCCAGCAGCACTTTGCCGGCCGCCGCCGCCGACGTCGCCATGTCGAAGAACAGCGGTCCTTGCAGATCGGACGGAATGGCGAAGCAGATCGGGTTGGTGCCCAGCCGCGCCTTCGCCCCGCCGAACGGCGCCACCTGCTTCGGGCTGCGGCCGGAATCCGCGGTGATCATCGCGATCATGCCTTCCGATGCGGCCATCAACGGATAGCTCGCCAGCCGCCCGATATGGCCCTGACGGAACACGGTGGCGGCCGCCACGTTCTGCGTGCGCGCCTTGGCGATGGTGTGCTGCATCGCCTTCTCGGTCACCACGTAGCCGAAGCCCCAGTTGCCGTCGATCACCGTGGTGGTCGGTGTCTCTTGTTTGATTTCCCACGGCGCGCCCGGCACGATGTGGCCCACCTTCATGCGTTCGACGTAGCTCGGGATCATGATGATCCCATGGCTGTCATGGCCGGCAAGATTTGCCGCGATCGACAGGCGGGCGACGGTGGCGGCCTCCGTCTGCGGCGCGCCGGCCCCCGTCAGCAGTGCCGTCGCGATCTCGGTCAGATGGTCCGCGGTGACATTCGGCATGGCTCTCTCCCGTACTGGCGGCGAGCGAACGGGGGAGGCGGTGCGTGCCGCATCCTCACCCGCCGCGTGACACCGGTCCGCCCAAGTGAGCTTCGATCCGGTCGGCGAACGCTGTCAGCGCGCCGCGCCCAGCGCCCATGCCAGCACGCCCTTTTGCGCGTGAAGCCGGTTCTCGGCTTCGTCGAACACCACCGATTGCGGTCCGTCGATCACCTCCGCGGTCACTTCCTCGCCGCGATGGACCGGCAGACAATGCATGAAGATCGCGTCGCCGGCTGCCTTCGACATCAAGGCCGAGGTCACCCGATAAGGCGCCAGCAGGTTGTGCCGCTTCTGGTTCGGATCGTCGGACATGCTGACCCAGGTATCGGTGACGACACATCGGGCGCCGGCCACCGCCTTTTCGGGATCGTCGGTCAGCTCGATGCGGCCGCCCTGAGCGCGTGCCCAGTCCAGCAGATCCTGTGGCGGACGAAGCTCCGGCGGGGTGGCTACACGCAACGTGAAGCCGAAGCGCACGGCGGCCTCGATCCAGCTTCGCGCCACGTTGTTGCCGTCGCCGCACCAGGCCACTACCTGGCCGGCAATGGGGCCGCGGTGCTCCTCGAACGTCAGCACGTCCGCCATGAGTTGGCAGGGGTGCGACGTGTCGGTCAGCCCGTTGATCACCGGCACGGTCGCGTACTGCGCCAACTGGTGCAGTTTTGCCACGTCGTCGGTGCGCAGCATGATCGCATCGACGTAGCGCGATAGGACCTGGGCGGTATCAGCGGGTGTTTCGCCGCGGCCCGACTGCATGTCACGCGCGTTCAGCACCACCACGTCGCCACCGAGTTGCCGCATGCCCACTTCGAACGACACGCGGGTTCGCGTGGATGGTTTCTCGAAGATCAGCGCCAGTGTCTTGCCGGCAAGCGGGCGGGACGAAACGCCGTGGGCCCGCTTGAACCCGGATGCCACGTCCAGCATCTGGCGCAGGGTTCTTGGGTCGAAGTCGCGCAGATCGAGAAAGTGCCGGGGAGCGGCAGCCGTGCTGCCGCTCCCGAACAGACTCCCTTGTGGCCCTGACCGCCGAAGCGAGGCGCTCACTTCGCCGCGGCCTTGGCGGCAGAGGGCAGGCAGCGCCGCGCGGCACGGTCGAGCATCGTCAGTGCCTCGTTGACGTCGCTGTCGGTCAGTACCAGCGGAGGTGCGAGACGCAGCACATTCTCACCGGCGGTGATGGCGAGCAGACCCTCGGCGAGGCAGGCGGCCTGCACCTCCGCTTGTGGGACGACGCATTTCATCCCGATCAGCAGGCCGAGACCGCGCACGTCGTCGAATACCTGCGGATACTGCCTCGCGATCTTCTCCAGCCCGGCGCGCAAGGTTCGCCCTTTGCGGTCGACATCTTCCAGGAAGCCGGGCGCCAGGATCACGTCGAGCGCCGCATTGCCGGCCGCGCAGGCCAGCGGGTTGCCGCCGAACGTGCTGCCATGCGTGCCGGGGACCATGTGCTTGGCCACGAACTCCTTCGCCAGCACCGCGCCCAGCGGGAAACCGCCGGCGATGCCCTTGGCCGCGGATATCACGTCCGGCGTAATGCCGGCCCATTCATGCGCGAACAGCTTGCCGCTGCGGCCCATGCCGGACTGCACCTCGTCCATGCCGAGGATCAGCCCGTATTCGTCGCAGGCGGCGCGCAGGTCGCGCAGGAACTGCATGTCGGCCGGACGCACCCCGCCTTCGCCCTGCACCGGTTCCACCAGGACGCCGGCGGTCCCTGGCCCGATGGCGTTGCGCACGGCGTTCATGTTGTTGAACGGCACGTGGTCGAAGCCTTCGACCTGCGGGCCGAAACCGGCCAGGTATTTGGCGTTTCCGGTGGCGGCCAGGGTGGCGAGCGTGCGGCCGTGGAAGGCGCCTTCGAAGCAGATGATACGGAAGCGCTCGGGCTTGCCGGTTTCCGCCATTGTCTTGCGGATCATCTTGATCATGCCCTCGTTCGCCTCGGCGCCCGAGTTGCAGAAGAAAACGCTGTCCGCGAAGGTGGCTTCAACCAGCCGCGCCGCCAGCTTTTCCGCCTGCGGGATGCGGTACAGGTTCGATACGTGCATCACCTTGGCGGCCTGGTCGGCGATCGCCTGGGCCAGGTGCTTGTTGCCATGGCCGAGCGAGGCGGTGGCGATGCCGGACCCAAAATCGAGGAATCGTCGCCCGTCCACCGAAACAAGCCAGGCGCCTTCGCCCCGCTCGAAAGCGAGGTCGGCACGGGCGTAGTTCGGTAGCAGAGCGGGTATCATCTGTGTTGACCCTATGGTTGTGAAAACAGGCTTCCCCCGGCGCGACCGCGGCACGGCCAGCGCCGAGGGAAGCGGGAATCTTTGGCTGGTGTGGCGCAGCATGTCAAACGAGAGGGGGCGCGGCGGTGCGTCGGTTTGAATTTTGGCCCGAGACAGAAGTCTTATTCTTCCTCATCCGGATCGGTTTCATCCTCGGGCATTGCACTCGCCTGCAAGTATTCCTCGGTCACCTGCCAGTTGGGGCCTTTCCTGTTGAGCCGAGGCTCAAGGACTTGAATGAGAACTGCCTCAATCTCATCCAGGCCGTCTCGCAGGGAGAGGACACGCTTAACTTTAGCCGCTTGATCGTTGACCAACAGTTGATTCTTCGCTCCTGCCGAATAGAAGCCAAACCAACTAAATAAGGACCAACGATTGCGCAGGTGGTCACTCCTATGCTGCTGCAATCTGTTGTCGGGCTGGCGATACATGCCTCGGACGGAAGATCAGGGCCTGACGATCGGCAGTTGCCGAACGCGGACTGACCGTTCGGTGACCGTCACCAGGGCGCCGCTGCTCAGCGCATCCTCTATCCTGGGCCAAACGCCCTGCAGGAGTGTCGTAAGCCTGGTTGCGTCAAGACCCTCTTTCCGAATCCGTATCACAGATGGACTGCGCTCTCCGCTGGTCGCGAGCAGGGAATGGAAATCGGCATCGAGTGTGACGCAGACGCGCGACTCGGCTCGCGCTCGCCGCAAGATGTCTGCGTCTTCGGCGCCACTCATGCCGATTTCGGACACATGAATCACGTCCCACCCGGCCTGCCTCAGCACGGCGGCCGTGGATCGCGGCAGGCCCTGATCGAGCAGGAGGCGTTTCACACAGGTTCGAGCGGCTGCACGCTATCGTCCAGGCTCCGTGCAGCAAATTCGAGCGCTTGGCGAATATCCTCCGGTTCAAGTTCCGGATACTCGCGGCGGAGATCTTCCCAATTCGGATAGACCGCGAGTGCCTCGATGACACGCCGCACGGAGAGGCGCATGCCCCGGATCGTGGGCTGTCCGTTGAGGATATTTGGGTTAGAGGTGATCCGGTCGAATGTGGCCATGGGCTTTGCCTCGGATTTCCGCAGCGACGATCATAGGCCAAGGTGCCATTGGAACAACCAGTGGAACAAATCGTCGCGGAGGTGGTGATGTGGGTAGCGTCGATATCAACGCCAATGCGCCTGACGTGCGCGCCTCGGCCGCCCATCAGGGTTCCTCGGGTGCAAACGGCCCTCCGCGCATGAGGCTTGTGCGCACGCCGGAAGCGTGCAAACGATCGTGCATGCCGCTGTTCCTGGCACAGCGGGCGCAAAAGCAGCTTGAAGGGCTACCAAAAACAGATGCTCAGCGTCTGCTGAAGCGGCTGAAGTACGTCGCGGCCGCGCCGGCTCAGCGCCATGCCGGACTGGTGGCGCTTATTGGCGAAGCAGCGGCGATCCGGGTTCGCAGAGGCGACTGGCGGGCGATTTGTTCGTTCGAATATGATCTGGTGGTGCGCCGAATCGCCCACCAGCGGGAGGCATGCCGATGACTGCATACGTCAGACCGGTCTCAGAGACGGATGAGACCGTCACGCTACGTCGCAAGGATTACGAGGCGCCGCTCGACGAGCTGGAGGAGGCTCAGGACCTGGCTGCGGTACGGGTCGGCCGCGCCCATGAGGCCCAGATGGGATACGAAAGCGCCCGGAAGGATTACCTGACTGCCGATGAATCGGGACGCTTGCTCGACGGCGAGCACCCGGTAAAGATCTGGCGTGAGAAGCGGGGCCTGTCCCAACGTGAGCTGGCCGGAGCCTCAGGTGTCGGCTCGGGGTATATCGGCGACATCGAGGCGTGCCGGAAACCTGGAAGCGTTGATGCTCTCCGGCGTTTCGCGAAAGTACTGCGCACTGAAATCGACTGGCTGGTGCCAACCTCACCGCCTCGGAAGGACAGCTCGCCATGACCGAACCCTGCGATCTAACCGCCGTGGAGGCACGCCGGCTGATCGGGCAGAAGAAGCTCGCGCCGACCGAGCTGCTGGCAAGCTGTATCGCCCGCATCGAGGCGGTGGATCATGCGGTCAACGCCATGGTCGCGCGTGACTTCGACCGGGCCCGCGCTGCCGCCAAGGCCGCCGATGCGGCGGTCGTGCACGGCGAGGATCTTCCGCCGTTGCACGGGCTGCCGCTCGGCGTGAAGGACCTGGAGGATACCGAGGGGCTGCGCACCACCCATGGCAGTCCGATCTTCCGCGATCACGTCCCCAGCGCGGATCAGCGCAGCATCGCGGCGGTCCGTGCCGCCGGCGCGATCATCGTCGGGAAGACCAACACGCCGGAGTTCGGGGCGGGGGCCAATACGCGCAACGCCGTCTATGGCGCCACCGGCAATCCGTTCGATCCGACGAAGTCCGCCGCCGGCTCCTCTGGCGGGTCGGCCGTCGCACTGGCAACCGGCATGGTACCGATCGCAACCGGCTCTGATACCGGCGGATCGCTGCGCAACCCGGCGGCGTTTTGCGGCATCGTCGGCTTTCGCCCGACGCCTGGCCTGGTGCCAAGCGAAAAACGGGCGCTCGGATGGAACTCGCTGTCGGTACCTGGGGCCGATGGGGCGCACAGTGGCGGATGCGTGCCTGCTGCTCTCTGCCATGGTCAGTGACGATTCGCGCGACCCGCTGGCAACCACGGTGTTCGGCCGTCACGTGCGGCGCGCCGAGGACTTCGCCCAACCGGCGCCGATTGACCTGTCGCACCTGCGCGTCGCGCTGACGCCCGATTTTGGCTTCGCCCCCACCGAACGGCACGTCGCGGAGGTGTTCGGGGAAAAGACCGGCCTGTTCCGCGACGTGTTCGCGCGCGCCGAGGACGCCACCCCAGACTGCCGCGATGCCGACGAAGCATTCGAGATTCTCCGCGCGCTCAATTTCCTTGCTGTGCAGTTGCCGCGGCTGCAGGCCGGCCAGCAGCTCGGCCCGAACGTACGGGCGAATGTCGAGGAAGGTCTGCGCTATTCCGCGACCGACGTGGCACGTGCCATGGCCATGCAGACGACGCTGTACCGCCGGTGGCAGGAGTTCTTCGGCCACCACGATATCATCCTGACGCCCTCCATCACCATCACCCCGCGTTCCTGGCGGGAGCTGTATCCGGCGGAGATCGACGGCAAGGCGACTCGGACCTACTTTCACTGGCTGGCGATGGCGTATGTGGTGACCCTCGCCGGACATCCGGCGCTGTCGCTGCCGGTGGGAGTGGACCGTAACGGGATGCCGTTCGGGCTACAGATCGTCGGCCCGCGTGGCGGCGATGCGTTGGTGCTGGCGGTGGCGGCCGCGTTGGAAAGGCTTCTGGCTGGTGACAGGCGGACCGCGCGGCCCGTGCCTGACCTCGCGATGCTGAAAGCCGCAGTGCCGCTGAACGACAGCCCGGGCTTCTTCGGTTTCGACTGATCGGGTCACAGGGGCTTGTTGGTGATGCGGCGTTGGTCGTTCGGTGCAATCGCGCTATTGCTGGCGTTAGGTGGTCCAGTGGCCGCCGAGACCGACGCGACTTCTGTGCCCGCGTGCGGCGAATCCGCCGACCCGGATTTGCGCATCCAGGCGTGTACCGCGCTATTGCAATCCGGCGGCCAGTCCCCGGAAAACATTTTGGCCGCACTGATCAACCGCGGCGAAGCTTACGATAGCAAGCATGACTACAACCAGGCGATCGCCGATTACAGTGCCGCCCTGGCGATCCGGCCGGATTTCGGCCCCGCTTATGTGCACCGCTGCCTCACTTACACCGAACAGGGCGACAATGACCACGCCATCGCCGACTGCGACGCCGCGCTGAAGCTCGATCCGGGTGATCCGGCGGCCCTGCTGAACCGGGGAATTGCCCGGTATGCGAAGGGCAACTCCGATCAGGCGATCGAAGACTGGACCCATGCCATCGCGATCGATCCGATGTCGGCGCTGGCTTACTCCAGTCGCTGCATGGCGCGGGTCGATCGTGGCGAGGATGACGCCGCCATCGCCGACTGTGATTCCGCGTTGCGCATCGACCCGGATTTTCCGCCAGCCCTGGTGCATCGCGGTGATGCATATCTGGCGAAAGGAACGACCGATCGGGCGATCGCCGATTTCGATCGCGCGGTTGCGCTGGATCCGAGCTTCGCCCCTGCCTGGTCCGACCGGTGCCTGGCGAACACGGCATCGCAGCACTACGAGGACGCCATTCGCGACTGCAATCAAGCGGCCACACTGGATCCCAGCTCCGACGACACGTTCGTTGCCCGTGGCAAGGCGTATCTTGGCAGCGGCGATATCGACCATGCCATCGCGGATTTCGATCAAGCCGTGCGGCTCAACCCGGGCTCAGCGACCGCCCTGCTGAACCGGTGCTATGCCTACGGCGAAAAGGCGCGGTACGATCGAGCAATCCAGGATTGCAGCGCGGCGGCGGCGATCGATCCCTCCTGGGCGTTGCCATTGGTGGATCGCGGCCGGGATTACCTGCGCGCGGGCGATATCGACCGGGCGATCACCGACCTCAATCGCGCGATCGAGCTGGACCCGAGATCGACCCTGGCCTTCGCCAATCGCTGCATGGCGGATAACGAGACAAATGCGTCCGACCAGGCAATGGCGGATTGCAACGCTGCGCTGCGGATCGACCCGGACAACGCCCAGGCGCTGACGAACCGGGGCGTCGCGCTGGCAGCGAAAGGGCAGCTCGATGCCGCCATCGCAGATTTTGATGCGGCAATCCGGCTGGACCCGAAAGCGGCGGACGCATTCTCCGATCGCGGCGCGGCCTTGATCGGCAAGGGCGAGTGGTCACGCGCGATCGCGGATTGTGACGCGGCGCTGGCGCTTGAACCGGATCATCCGATGGCGTTGATGAACCGAGGCATCGCCAGGTTGCGCAGCGGTAAGCCGGACCAGGCGATCGACGATCTGACGCGGGCAACCGCGCTTGACCCGTCTGACGCCCGTATTCTTGTTTACCGCGCGCAAGCCTACACAGAGGCGGGCGATCACGACCACGCCGCACAGGATTACGCACGCGCGGAGCAGCTCAATCCATCAGCCGGACGGCAACGGTAGCTTGCAGAACGTCATGCTGCGCCGTGCCGGCGCAGCACGAAGGCGGCGAACCAGCCAAGCACCGTGTTGATCGCGATCCCTGCCACCCCGAGCAACACCAGCGCCGCGAACATGCGCGGGATCTGCAACCGGTAGCCCGCCTCCAGGATACGATAGGCAAGGCCGGACGCGAATCCTCCGGATCCGGCAACGAACTCCGCCACCACGGCGCCCACCAGCGCCAGCCCGCCGGAGATGCGGAATCCGGCGAGGAAGTAAGGGAGCGCCGAAGGGAGCCGCAGCAGCCGGAGTGTCCGCCAGCGCCCGGCTCCGTACAGGCGGAACAACTCCGCCAGTTCCGGTGCCGGCGACGCCAGGCCGGCGACGGTGTTGGCGAACACGGGAAAGAAGGCAACGATGGTCGCGCAGGCAACGAGGGCGATGAACGGGTTGCCGATCAGCACCACGATCAGCGGTGCAATCGCCACGATCGGGGTGACCTGTAGCACCACCGCCCAGGGCTGGATGGCGGCACGCGCCAGTGGACTGAGTTCCATCGCCAGCGCCATGAGAACCCCAAGCATCGCGGCGACCGCCAACGCGACGAAGGTGACCGCCAGGGTGGACAGCAGGGCCGCGGTCAGCCCGAACGGGTCGGCCGCGAAGGCCGCGACGATGGCGACCGGCCCAGGCAAAAGGTAAACGGGGATATCCAACAGCCGGACCAATGCTTCCCACAGACCGAGCACGAGTAGCCCGAACGCTGCGGGAACGATCCGGTCCATTTCGGCGACGGCTGCCTGCGCCCGCGTCTCAGCCGAGGGTCAGGCCAGGTCCGGACGCGGCACACACGATCGAATCGCCGGTCGGCATCCGGCGCGTCCGCGGCGCATGACAGATCGCCACTATCATTTGAACGTCCAGGTCCAGGTGAGCCCGACCTTTTTGAACTGCATTTTCTTCACATCGATATCGAGCATCGGCTTCAGCGATCCATAATCGCCCATCTTGACACCGTTCTTGTCGATATACTTCGTCGCCCAGTCGGGCAGCTTGAGCATCTGCTGCGGATCTGCCTTCGGCGGTATCTTCACCGAGAAAATCTTCTGACTGAGGTCCTTGTTCGCGGCGTCTGCGTCTTTCGTCAGAACTCTCCCGCTGCTTCTTCAGGGCGTCCATTTTGTCGATTTCAGCTTGAATATCGTGAAGTTCCTTGGCGATCTTGTCGATCGCCTCTCCCCAGTCATCCACCAATTCAGCGATTTCCTTGGAAACCTGGTCGAAATCCGGATCGGCCATGTCCGCGTGCCTTTATGGTTCGTGTTCCACCCCTCCCAGAGCAGTCTCAATTGCTGCGTTATGCTCAGTGTAAAACATTCCCTCATCAGAGGCCATCCTGATCGCCATGAATTCGTTCCATCTCGCGCGAAATCGTCCCCACCAAGGCTGTGTATCGGGGATCAACCCGCGTTTCGGGCCCTGTTGGCAACTCGGAGCACAGCTCCCGCGCGATGCGTCCCGGGCGCGGGGTCATCAGCACGATCCGCCGGGCAAGGAACGCCGCCTCGTAGATCGAGTGGGTCACGAACACGATCGTGCATCCCGCGTCCTGCCACAGGGCCAGCAGGTCCGCCTGCAACCGGTGCCGGGTGAATTCGTCCAGTGCGGCAAACGGCTCATCCATCAGTAGCAATCGCGGGCGTGTCACGAGCGCGCGAGCGATGGAAACCCGCATGCGCATGCCGCCGGATAATTGCTGGGGTCGCGTCCGCTCGAACCCGGTCAGGCCGACACGGTCGAGCGCTGCCTGCACGTCAGGCACCGCGCGTTGCCGGGCAAACCCGCGCAGCCGCAGCGGCAAATACACGTTGTCCGCGGCGGTGGCCCAGGGCAGCAGGGTGGCGTCCTGGAACACAAAGCCGATATCGCCGGGTCTGGGGGGCTCGCCGGATGAAAATTCCACCCCTCCGTGATCAGGCCGGTCCAGCCCGGCAATCAGCCGGAGCAGCGTCGATTTGCCGCAGCCCGACGGCCCCAGCAGCGCCACGAAGTCGCCGGTACCGACGTCCAGCGAGACGTCCCGCAGCGCCTCCACCCCGCCGGGAAAGCGGCGGCTTATGGAGATCAGCCGGAGCACACGACCCCCCTTGGGTTGGCAGGCCAGCCGGGCAGTCTATCCTGGCGCGGACACTTGGGCGGGATAGCGATCATGGCATGCGGCGGCAATCGGCGACCCGGCGGCCGGTGGTGAGCGTAAGCTTCGGGCTTGCCGGCCAACGGGCCATCGTCACCGGGCACCGGCAAGGGATCGGCCAGGCGATCGCTTCCCGGCTGGAGGCGGAGGGGGTCGCGGTGGTCGGTCTCGATCTGCCGGAGTTCGACCTCGCCGATACTGCTACGCTGGAGGAACGCGCGGCGTTGCTTGTTGCGCGCCACGGCCCGATCGACCTGCTGGTCAACAATGCCGGCGTAACGGTGATCGGCAGCGTGGTGGATACGCCGCTCGATCAGCTCGACTTCGTTTTCCGCGTCAATTTCTTTGCCGCCTATGCGTTGATGCGCGCGGTGCTGCCGGGGATGGCGACGCGCCGGCGCGGCGTGATCGTGAACATCGCGTCCGACCAGGCGCTGGTCGGCAAGAAGCTGAGTGCCGCCTATGGCGCGAGCAAGGCGGCGCTGGCGCAGCTTTCCAAAAGTGCCGCGCTGGATTGGGCGCCGCACGGCGTTCGGATCAACTGCGTCGCCCCGGGCAGCACCGACACGCCGATGCTGGCCGGCGTGATCGACGCGTTGCAGACACGGTATCCGGGGCAGTTTTCCGGCTCCTCGGCGGACGCTTATCGGCGCAGCGTGCCGCTTGGGCGTTTTGCGGAACCGCCGGAGATCGCGACAGTGGTGGCGTTCCTGGCGTCCGACGCGGCGTCTTTCATCACCGGCGCGGTGCTGCCGGTAGATGGCGGGACGACCGCACAGTGAGCGGGCGACTGGCAGTGGTAACCGGAGGTACGCGTGGGATCGGCGCCGCGGTGGCGGCCCGGCTGGTAGCGGATGGATATGACGTGATCGCCGCCGCGCGACGGCCGGGGATGCCGGCGCGGGGTATCACCCAGGTCGCCTGCGACGTCGCCGATCCGGCATCAGTGGCGGCGCTGTTCGCGTCATTCGATCGCCTGGACGCGCTGATCTGCTGTGCCGGGACGGCGGGTGCCAATGCGCTGGATGCCGCCGACAATTCGCGCTGGCACGAGATCATCGCCACCAACCTGCATGGCACCTATTATTGCTGCAAGGCGGCGTTGCCGCGATTGGCGCATGGCAGCGGGAGGATCGTTGCAATCGCCTCGATCCTGGGGCTGCGCGGCGTGCCGGATCAGACGGCCTATTGCGCCGCCAAGCACGGGGTGATCGGGTTGATCCGTTCCCTGGCGCTCGCAGTGGCGCCGCGTGGCATCACGGCGAATGCGGTGTGCCCCGGCTGGGTGAATACCGGGATGGCTGCGGCGCGGTTCGCGGAACTCGGGATCACACCCGAGCAGGCGGCGGCGGGTGTGCCGACCGGACGCGTGGTCACGCCGGAGGAGGTGGCGGCACTGGTGGCGTTCCTGCTGCGCCCCGAAGCGGCCAGCATCACCGGCTGCGCTCTGCCGGTCGATGGCGGCGGGTCGGCGGCCGCATGAGCGTGCCACGGGTCAAATCCGGCTTGTGGGTGCAGATGGCGCTGCGCATGGGCGATGCGAGCGGACGGCCGGGCGTGGTGCTGCGCAAGGGTGATCCGGATTCGGGCGGCATCCTGGTCGTGCTGCATGGCCGCGACGGAATGCTGGTGCTGTCGCAAGTGCGTGTCGCCGATGGCAGTGCGGCATGGATGCGGGGCACCGGACAGGAGCCAGTCGATCAGGCAGTGGTGGACGGGTATGTCGCGCGGCAAGTGAAGTTCGATCCCGATCTATGGGTGGTGGAGTTTGAATCGCCCGATCTGCTGCCGCCGTTTGAGGCGAGGCTGGTATGAAGCGGTTTCAGGCGTTTCTGCCCAGGACCGTCAGGTGCATCCGCCTGCGTACCGTAAATCCTGAACGCCGATAAAGCTCGATGGCGGACGGGTTGTCGGAAAACACGTGCAGGAACGGGGGTCTCTCCGCGCGCGAATATGCCGCGCGATACGGCCTGGAGCAGCGTCCGCGCATACCCTTTGCCGCGGTAGGCGGGATGCGTGCAGACGGCGGTGATCTCGGTAAAGCCGTCGAGCTTCATGCGTTCACCAGCCATGGCAACCAGGTGGTTGTCGGCGCGCGGGCAATCTCCACCAGCACCGCAAATTGCGTGCACTTGAGCCCGGACGACGCGAGCGCGGCGTCGTACATTTGCCCGCCACGTCGCGAGGCCTTGCGCATGGCGGCCCAGTTGCAGCGGTTCGGCTCGGTAACAGGTCGCTCCGGTGAAATTGCCAATCCCATATAAGGGGACATCCCCGTTTCAGATAGGGGGATATCCCCTAAATGGCGGACAACGAGCAGACGAGCGATGCCGTCAGCAGGATCAGGAACTTGGCCCGGTCCGCTGCCTTCCCCATGATCGCAGCGTTGACTTCGATTGCCGTCACTGTGCTGCCCCTAACGTTGTTCTTTGGTGATGGCCGACATGTTGCTTGTGTTACCGGCACTCAGGGTGCGGTCGTCGGCGATACCGAGAAGGATGTGGCGCAGATCGGCGGCCGCCTGCTCGCCAAAGCGCGCTTCAAAACGGGCCTGGGCGGCGCTCCCGGGCGCTATGGCCCAAGGCGAGCGCCTTCAGCGCATATCAGCGGCCAGCGCCCGACAGCCGCAGAACGAGGGGCGTCACCGTATCGAGCGGCAACGTCACTGTTGTCAGCCGGCCCAGCTTCTTGCCGTCACGCAGATCGGTCACCTGCATCGGGTGCGGCAGATCAACGACGATCTGTTCGGCGGCCGCATCCGCCTGGAAATCACGCTGCACGGCCAAAGTAGTTCCGCCACTCGCATTGAACAGGTAAGTGGTCACGTCATTCGCCGATGCCCGCACCGGAAACCGCGGCGCAACACCGGCACGCTGGAGGGCTGTGGCAAGCGCGGCCTGATCCCCCGACGCCACCAGTTTCCCCGGCCCGGTGGAGAACAGAGACGCAAGCGGCGACGCTGCCAGTCGCCGTCCGTGCCCGTCAAACGTGCCGGGAACGACATCCGAAACCACCAGCCCCCCCTTCGCCGCGAACCGCCGGATTGCGGTAACGTCGGTCGGTGACAGGGCAATCGCGTGCGGCAGGATCAGCACCTTCGCGCCACCCAGCTCGTTGCGTGCGAGCTGATCGGAACCCACGTAGCGCGGGGTCAGGCCGAGATGCGCCAATGACTGCGCATACGCGGCCAGCGTCTCGCGCTGCGCATCCCCCGTGTCCTCCTGCGCAGCGGTGCGGGTGATCCAGCCATCGCCGTGCGGTCGTTGCTCCTGCATCCACGAGACACGAAAACTCACCGGTGAATAGAGAATGGCGATAGGGTCGAACACCGGTTTTGCATCCAGTACCGCCCGGCCGAGTGGGCCACGGAGCGCGGCGAATACCGGCGCATAGCCCTGTCCGTCAGGGCCGAGCGTGCCATCTGGCTGCACGATGCGGCTCTTGTCGTCCCATAATACCAGACCGCGGCAGCCGCGCAGCCACTCCCGCCAGATGGCATGCAATTGCTTCGGTCCGCTGTTGAAGGCCGTGGTGAGCGGGACGATGGCCGGATTCAGCGAACGCAGGATCGCCAGGTTCTCGTATGTGTCGTAAATCTCCATCACATCGACAGCGTGCGCCAGCCGTGTGTAGTCGTAACCACCCCAGCCTGGTACCTGCGCGCCCTCGATCGCCGCCAGCCCGCGGGGATCGGCGCGATGCACCGCATCGGTCCCGGCGCGCAGCGCGCGAGCAAAGGCCATATCCATCCATGCCTTGAAGTCGGACCATGCGGCGAGATTGTCGTCGCCGCGCTGCATCGCCGTGCGGGTCAGTTCGGGCATCACCTGGTCCCAGCCGGTGTACCGCGTTCCCCATTCCGCATTCAGCGCCGCCAATGACGGGTATTGCGTCCGCAACCAAGAGCGAAAGCCGGCGAGAGACGCCGGCGCGATATCGAAATCCCAGTTGGCGACCAGATCGGCGATGCCGGTTTCATCACCCAGGCTGTAATAGATCGGGTGATCGGCCTTGGCCGCGTTTGCCACCGCAGTCAGCCGGTCGGTGATACGCTTTAGCCAGTCCGGATCGGACAAGCCGGGATCACGGACGAACACCGAAAGATCGTTCGGATTCGCCTGGTACCGCTGCTGCAGTTCGACAAACCGCCAGTTCGGCCGCTTGCCCGGCGTGTAGCGATGGTAGGCAGCATAGAAGTCCGTAGCGATATTCTCGATGTAATAGCGCATGCCGTCGCTGCGGAGGGCGGATGGAGCAGGGCTGTTCGGGTCGAAGCTGCCGGTATCGCGGTTGATCGGCGCCATCCCCCCGCTGACGCCGATCTGCTTCAGCACATTCAGTTGCTGCGCCGTGCGCGGCTGCCACTCCATGATCTGATAGTCCGGCCACGCCGGGCTCGCAGCCCGCGCCGGGCTCGCAGCCCGCGTCGGGCCGATGGATGCCAGTATCGCCAGCGCCAGCACAACTCGTTTCATATGACGCCTTCGTCCTGTTTCAAAATCTCTCCGGCAAGGTACAGGCTGCCGCAGACCAGTACGCGCGCGGGGCCGGCGCCGCGGGGCAATGAACGCAACGCATCCGCCGCCACTGGGCCAGCTCGCGCAATGCCGCCGGAGGCATCGATGATCGCCTCCACCGGCAACGCCAAATGCTGATCCGGTTCCGCCACTGCCCAGACTGAGGTCGCGCGTGGCAGCAACGGGCGCAGAAATTCGGCCGCGTCCTTGCTCTGCTTCATGCCGACGATCAGGTGAATGGGGCGATCGGCCCAGCCCGCCAGATGCTCGGCCAGCACACGCCCTGCATCCGGATTGTGGCCGCCATCGAGCCACAGTTCCCAATCAACCGGCAGCATCCCCGCAAGCCGTCCGGTCAGCCGCTGTAGCCGCGCCGGCCACTCGGCGTGCGCCGCGCCGACAGCGGCGGAGTCGGGAACCGGCAGCGCGGTGGCCCGCAGCGCCGCCAGGGCAACGCCGAGATTGTCGTACTGGTGCGCCCCCGCCAGCGACGGGTGTGGCAACGACAGGCCGCCGCGCCAATCCTCGTACCGGCCGGGTTCGATCCGCCAATCGCGCCCGCGCAGGTGAACCGGGGCGCCGAGCCGCTCGGCCTGCGCCAGCAGCACGTCGCGCGCCTCGTTCGATTGCGCGCCGATTGCCACCGGCACGCCAGGCTTGATGATGCCCGCCTTCTCCCCGGCAATCGCCGCGATCGTGTCGCCCAGCATCTCCCGATGATCGAGCGAGATGGAGGTGATGGCGCAAGCGGCAGGGTGTTCGATCACGTTAGTGGCGTCCCCGCGTCCGCCGAGCCCGACCTCCAGCACGCACACATCCGCCGGTACCTGCGCGAACAGATGGAAAGCGACGGCCGTGATCACCTCGAACACCGTGATCGGCGCCCCAGCATTCACCGCTTCCACCTGTTCCAGGGCCGCCGCGAGTGCGTCATCCGAAACCAGCCGCCCGGCCAGCCGGATGCGCTCGTTGAAGCGCACCAGGTGGGGAGAGGTATAGACGTGCACGCGCAACCCCGCCGCCTCGGCAATCGCCCGCAGGAAGGCGCAGGTGCTGCCCTTGCCGTTGGTGCCCGCCACATGCATCACCGGCGGCAGCCGGCGTTCGGGGGATCCCAGCTTTGCCAGCAGCGCGATCAGCCGGTCAAGGCTGAGATCGATCAGCCGCGGGTGCAGCCCGTGCAGCCGGGCGACGATGCCGTCGATACGGGAACTCACTCGGCCGCGTGCGCCATTGTATCGGCAACAGCGGCCGGCGATGTGTCGGACTTGCGCAGCAACCCGATGATCCGTGCCAGGGTGGCGCGCAGCTCCGTGCGTGTCACGACCATGTCGATGATCCCGTGCTGGTGGAGGTATTCGGCGGTCTGAAAACCTTCCGGAAGTTTCTCGTGCACGGTCTGCTCGATGACGCGGGCGCCCGCGAAGCCGATCAGCGCGCCGGGTTCGGCGATCTGGATATCCCCCAGCATGGCAAAACTCGCGGTGACGCCGCCGGTGGTCGGGTCGGTCAGCACCACCAGGAACGGCAGGCCGGCCTGCTTCACCAGCCGCACGGCGATCACGGTTTTTGGCATCTGCATCAGGCTGATCGCGCCCTCTTGCATGCGCGCGCCGCCAGACGCGGTGAACACGATCAGCGGTGCCTGCTGCAGCACCGCCAGACGCGCCGCGGCCACCAGCCCTTCACCGACCCCGGCGCCCATCGATCCGGCGATGAAGTCGAACTCCATCGCCGCCACCACGGCGCTTTGGCCTTCGATCGTGCCGTGCGCGACGGCGAGCGCATCGTCCAGATGCGACTTGTCACGCGCTTCCTTCAGCCGGTCAGCGTAGCGCTTGCTGTCGCGGAACCGGAGCGGATCGGTCGGAACCTTGGGCAGCTCGATGCGGGTAAAGGCATTGGCGTCGAACGTCCAACTCAGGCGTTCGGTGGCCGAGGCGCGCATATGATGGCCGCAATGCGGGCAAACTTTCAGGTTCGCGGCCAACTCCCTGGCAAAAATCATCTGCTGGCAGGCGGGACATTGCTGCCAGAGATTGTCCGGCACATCTCGACGGGCAAACAGGTTGCGGATCTTCGGCCGGACGAATTCGGTCAGCCAGCTCACGCGTTCACCCGCGCGCCGCGGACTGCTGTGCCTAATGCCCGCACCTGATCCAATACGCGCCGCACCGTGTCCGGCCGGGCATGGCCATGCTCGTCCAGGGTCCCGGCCAGGGTGTCGATCAGAGCGGACGCAACCACCGCGGCGTCCGCCTCCCGGGTGACGATCGCCGCCTGTTCCGGGCTGCGCACGCCGAAGCCGACCGCGATCGGCAGGTCGGTGACCTTGCGGATGCGGGGGATGGCGTACGCCAGGTGGTCGGCGGTCGCGGTGCGGGTGCCGGTGATCCCCGTAATGCTGACGTAATAGACGAAACCGGAACTCCCGTTCAGCACGACAGGCAACCGCCGATCGTCGGTGGTGGGCGCGATCAGGCGGATCACGTCGAGACCGCTCGACGTTGCATGCGGCAGCAGCAGAGCGGCTTCCTCGGTCGGCAGATCCACCACGATCAGCCCATCCACGCCGGCGGCGGCTGCATCCACGCAGAACCGGCGGGGCTGATACGATAGGATAGGGTTCAGATAGCCCATCAGCACGATCGGCGTGGCGTCATCCTCGCGGCGAAACTCGCGCACCATGGCGAGCGTGTGCGCCATCGTTGCGCCGGCCTTCAACGCCCGCTTGCCGGCCGCCTGAATGGTCGGGCCATCGGCCATTGGATCGGTGAACGGCATGCCGATCTCGATCAGGTCCGCCCCGGCACCTGGCATGCCGCGCAGCAGCGCCATGGAGGTCGCCGCGTCCGGGTCCCACGCTTCCACGAACGGGATCAGCGCGCCGCGCCCCTCGCGCTTCAGGGCGGCGAACCGGGCGGCGATGCGGCTCACAGCCGCACTCCCAGATGCTCGGCCACGGTGAAGATGTCCTTGTCGCCGCGCCCGCAGAGATTCATCAGGATGATCCGGTCCTTCTCCATCCCCGGCGCTATCTTCGCCACGTGCGCCAGGGCATGCGCCGGTTCCAGCGCGGGAATGATCCCCTCGGTCCGGGTGCAAAGCTGAAATGCCGCCAAGGCCTCTTCATCCGTGGCGGCGACGTATTCAACCCGTCCGATCTCGTGCAGCCAGGAGTGTTCGGGGCCGATGCCGGGATAGTCCAGGCCGGCACTGATACTGTGCGCCTCCTGGATCTGTCCGTCATCGTCCTGCAGCAGGTAGGTGCGGTTGCCGTGCAGCACGCCCGGCCGTCCGCGCGAAAGGCTGGCGGCGTGTTCGTGCGTGTCCAGGCCACGTCCCGCCGCCTCCACGCCGATCAACCGGACTGATCGGCTCATCCAGGAACGGATGAAACAACCCCATCGCGTTCGAGCCGCCGCCGATGCAGGCCACGGCGACATCCGGCAGCCGCCCCTCGGCTTCCTGCAACTGGCGCTTCGCCTCGTCCCCGATCACCGACTGGAAATCCCGCACCATCGCCGGATACGGGTGCGGGCCGGCAACGGTGCCGATCAGGTAGTATGTGTCAGCAACGTTCGCCACCCAGTCGCGCAGCGCCTCGTTCATCGCGTCCTTCAGCGTGCCGGCGCCGGAGGTGACCGGCTTCACCTCGGCGCCCAGCAGCTTCATGCGGAACACGTTGGGTTTCTGCCGCTCGACGTCGGTGGCGCCCATGTACACGGTGCACGGCAAGCCGAACAACGCACACATGGTTGCGGTCGCCACGCCGTGCTGCCCGGCGCCCGTTTCCGCGATGATGCGCGTCTTCTCCATTCTCCGGGCCAGAAGTATCTGGCCCATGCAATTGTTCGCCTTATGGCTGCCGGTGTGGTTCAGCTCATCGCGCTTGAAGTAGATTTTCGCCCCGCCCAGCTCGCGGGTCAGCCGTTCGGCCAGCCACAGCGGGCTCGGCCGGCCGATATAGTGCGCCAGGTAGCGGTCGAGTTCCTCCTGGAAGCCCGGATCGGCCTTGGCCGCGGCGTACGCCCGCTCCACCTCCAGGATCAGCGGCATCAGCGTTTCGGCGACGAAGCGCCCGCCGAATTCGCCGAACCGGCCGCGTCCGTCCGGCCCGCCGCGCAAGCTGTTGGGTGCCGCCCCTGCTGGGTGGTTCACGCCTGTTCTCCCGTCCGCGCCCCTGCCAAGGGCCGCCAAGAGATAGCAGCTTGATCAAAGCCTGGCCACGATGGGCTTCATTCGAACGCGCGTGATGGGGTCGCCGCGACGGTCATCCCGATCGCGTTGTCCAGGACACGTTGCTGCGCCTTCTTCGGGTGGGTACGCCCCTGGGAGGCTGCCATCCCCGTTCCGCACGCCCGGCGGCTTGACGCGGTGCGCCCGAGACGACCATCTCCAGTCCGTGAATAGCGCCTTCCGCCTAGGCGCAAACGGGAAAATGGCCTGACACTGGATGGACGCTGTCATCTCTGCCGACTCCCCTCGGCTCGCGCTCGACTTTACCCATGCCGACCTTGGCACGCGCGAGGGGCTGATCCGCCTGGACCAGCACTTCCTGCGGGCACTCGCGGCGTCGGACCCAGACCTGCATGTGCGGCTGCTGGCCGCCCGCGCGGAACCGGATGCGCCGTCGGCCCGCGATGTGAGCGAGTTGATCGTTGCACTCGGCCCGCACCTGGATCGTTTTGTTGCTGTCTTGTTCGATATCGAACCGGAGACCGAGGCGCTCAACCGGGCCACGCTGGCGCTCGACCCGATCCATAGCTGCAAGCGGCTGTTCGTGCAGCGCCAGGCGGTGCGGAAATATCCCGATCCGGCGGGCTTCGATGGCCCGGCATTGCGGGCCGCGCTGGAAGGCCGCTTCGGGGAGCGCCTCACCGAGCTTTCGTTTGCCCTGCACGTCACCCACTGGGAAAAATCCGCCGACGCCGAAGCCCTGGACCTGGCGATGCGCTACGCCGCCTGGGCCACGCTGACGCCGGCCGGTCGCGCCGCCCACCCCGGCAACACGCTGTTCCGGGTGCCGCATAAGCTCGACCCGATGCATCTGGTACCGGTGGAAACCATCGAGCGCGACGGTGTGACGATGCTGCGGCTGCCCGAGCGGGAGTGGCGGGTCCGCGACGGGTTCGCGCTGACGGACCCCGGCATGACGCCGCAGCAGGCGCTGGACCAGATGAACTATTGCATCTGGTGCCACGCGCAGGAGAAGGACTCCTGTAGTAAGGGCCTCAAGGACCGCAAGACCGGTGCGTATCAGAAGTCGCCGTTCGGTGTGGCGCTGACCGGCTGCCCGCTGGACGAGAAGATCAGCGAGATGCACGCTTTGCGTGCCCAGGGCTGCGTGCTGGGCGCTTTCGCCGCCATCGCTATCGACAATCCGATGATGGCTGCTACCGGTCATCGCATCTGCAACGACTGCATGAAGGCCTGCATCTACCAGAAGCAGGAGCCGGTCGATATCCCGCAGGCCGAGACCTCGGTCCTGAAAGACGTGCTCTCGCTGCCTTGGGGTGTGGAGATCTACAGCCTGCTGACGCGCTGGAACCCGCTCGATATAGCGCGGCCTCTCCCGCGTCCGGATAGCGGGCGCAAGGTGCTGATCGTCGGTCTCGGTCCCGCCGGATTTACTCTGGCGCACCACCTGATGAATGACGGCCATAGCGTGGTGGCGATCGACGGGCTGAAGATCGAACCGCTCGGGTTCGACGCCACCGCTCCGGTGCGCGACACTGAAGCATTGTTCGACAATCTGGATGATCGGGTGATGGCCGGATTCGGCGGCGTCGCCGAATACGGCATCACCGTCCGCTGGAACAAGAACTATCTGAAACTGATCCGCCTGCTGCTGGAGCGCCGGCCGGAATTCGCGCATTTCGGCGGCATCCGGTTCGGCGGCAACGGCACGCTGTCGATCGACGATGCGTGGACGATGGGTTTCGACCACATCGCGCTGTGCATGGGCGCCGGCAAGCCCACCGTGCTGGATATCCCGAACGGCCTCGCTCGCGGCGTGCGCGCCGCGTCGGACTTCCTGATGGCGCTGCAGTTGACCGGCGCGGCCAAGCTGTCCTCGGTCGCCAATTTGCAGCTTCGCTTGCCGGTCGTGGTTGTCGGCGGCGGGCTGACGGCGATCGACACGGCGACAGAGAGCCTCGCGTACTATGTCCGCCAGGTGGAGAAATTTGCCACGCGTTACCGCGTGCTGGCTGCCGAGCGCGGGGAGCGCGCCGTTCGCGCCGCCTGGAGCGCGGAAGAAACCGCGGTCGCGGACGAGTTCCTGGCGCATGCGGCAGCGCTTGCCGCCGAGCGTCAGGCCGCGGCCGCGGAAGATCGCCCGCCTCGGCTGGCGCAATTGCTGGATTCCTGGGGCGGCGCCACCATCGCCTATCGCCGGACGCTGACGCAGTCCCCGTCCTATACGCTGAACCACGAGGAAGTCGGCAAGGCACTGGAGGAGGCGGTTCGCTTCGCCGAAGGGCTGACACCCACCGCGGTCGAGCTTGATTCGTTCGGCCATGCCGCTGGGCTTCGTGTCAAGCAGGCGGATGGCACCGAAACGGTATTGCCCGCCCGCGCGATTCTGGTCGCCGCCGGCACGCAGCCCAACACCGTGCTGGCCCGGGAAGACGGACGCATCGCGGTGGACGGCAAATACTTCCAGGCGATCGACGAGGCCGGCGTCCCGGTCACCCCGGCACGCGCGTTCCCCAAGCCGGACGTTGCACAGGTGCTGATGCACCGCGCCGACGATGGTCGCGCCATCAGCTTTTTCGGCGACCTGCATCCCAGTTTCTATGGCAACGTCGTGAAGGCGATGGGCGGTGCCAAGCGCGGCTATCCCGTGGTCTCGCGCGTGCTGGCAGCGCGGGATGCCACGCCGGTCACCGGCGCCGACCTGATCGCCCGCTGCCGCGACGCGCTGCGCGCCACCGTGCACGAGGTGAACCGCCTGACCCCGACGATTGTCGAAGTGGTGGTGCGTGCCCCTGCCGCCGCGCGCGCCTTCCGTCCCGGCCAGTTCTATCGTTTGCAGAATTACGAGATGCTGGCGCCTCGCCTGAACGAACCGGGCATCGGCCGCACCGTGCTGTCGATGGAGGGGCTGGCGATGACCGGCGCCTGGACCGATCCGGACCGTGGCCTGGTCTCCGTCATCGTGCTGGAAATGGGCGGCAGCTCCGATCTGTGTGCGCTGTTGCGTCCCGGTGAGCCGGTTGTGCTGATGGGACCCACCGGCACGCCCACCGAGATACTTCCTGATGCAACCGTCGCTCTGGTGGGTGGCGGCCTGGGAAACGCCGTCCTGTTCTCCATCGGCGCGGCGTTCCGTGCCGCCGGATCGAAGGTGCTTTATTTCGCCGGCTACAAGCGGATCGAGGATCGCTACAAGACGAACGAAATCGAACGTGCCGCCGACGTGATCGTGTGGTGCTGCGACGAGGCGCCCGGGTTCGCCCCCGACCCGCACCGGCCGCAGGACCGCAGCTTCGTCGGCAATATCGTGCAGGGCATGGCGGCCTATGCCGCCGGGCGGCTGGGCGACCCGACGATCCCACTATCCGAGGCGGACCACCTGATCGTTATCGGTTCCGATCGCATGATGCAGGCGGTGGGCGCGGCGCGGCACGGAGTTCTGGCACCGTGGCTGAAGCCGGGCCACACCGCGGTGGGTTCGATCAACAGCCCGATGCAGTGCATGATGAAGGAAGTCTGCGCGCAGTGCCTGCAGCCGCACATCGACCCCGCCACCGGCGAGCGCAGCGTGGTGTTTTCCTGCTTCAACCAGGACCAGGCGTTGGATCGGGTGGATTTCCCGGCGCTGCACGAGCGTCTGTCGCAGAATGGCGCACAGGAGAAGCTGACAGCGCAATGGATCGACCGTGCGCTGCGACGGTTGGAAGTGCGGCCGGCGCTTCAATAACCGAACGCGTGCGGCAGCCACAGCGTGATGCCCGGAACAAACGCGATCACCATCAGCGTCGCCAGCAGCAGTCCGAGATACCCGAGCATCGGCTTCACCGCCATCTCGATCGGCACCTCCCCGATCAGGCACGTGCCATACAGCCCAAGCCCGAGCGGCGGCGCGAACAGCCCGATCCCCATCGCGATCACCAGCACCACCGCATAGTGCAGCGGCCCGATGCCGACCTGCGTCGCCACCGGCAGCAGCAGCGGGCCGAAGATGATCAGCGCCGCCGCGCCCTCCAGCACCGATCCCATGACGATCAGGATAGCGATCGACAGCAGCAGGAACATCGTGACCCCGCCCTGATGCGATAACCCGATCAGCATCTCCGCCAGCATATGCGGCACCTGCTGCAACGTCAGCACGAACGCCAGCGCCTGCGCGGCAGCGACGATGAACAGCACCAGCCCGGACCGGTTGGCCGACTGGATGAAGCTGCGCGCCACCGCGCGCGGCCCCAGTTCGCGGAATGCCACGCCGCCCACCACCAGCGCATACAGCGCCGCAAACGCGGAAATCTCCGTGGCGGTGGCGAACCCCGACTTGAACCCGCCGAAGATGATGACGATCAGCCCCAGCGTGACCGCCGCGCCGCCCCATAAGCGGCCGATCGGCACCTCCGGCCGGGCCGGCCTCGACGCGCACGACCCGCCGGCCGAACAGGATCACCGCGGCGATAAGCACCAGCGCCATCAGTCCGGCGGGCAGCAACCCGGCCATGAACAATCCGCTGATCGACAGGTTGGTGACGAAACCAAGGATGATCAGATTGATGCAGGGCGGGATGGTTTCCGCCATCACCGCCGAGGCGGCCAGCAGCGCGACCGCCCCGCCCGGGTTCTGGCCCGACCGCCGTGCCGCCGGGATCAGCACCGACCCCACCGCCGCCACATCCGCCATCTTGGAGCCGGAGATGCCGGAGAAAATGACCATCGACAGCACCATCACGACGTTCAGCCCGCCGCGCATCCGCCCGACCAGTCGCTCCAGCAGCGCGATCAGTCGCACCGACATGCCGTTCGCTTCCATCAGGTAGCCGACCAGGATGAAAAACGGGATGGCCAGCAGCACGAAATTGTCGATGCCGCGCGCCATCTGCTGGGCGAAGATCACGCCTGGCAGCAGCCCGCCGGTCCAGATGAAGATCAGTGCGGCCAGTGCCAGCGCAAAGCCGATCGGCATGCCGCCCGCCAGGCAAACAGCGAAGCCGGCCAGCATCAGGGCACCGGTCGGCGGCACCGTATCGGGCGACAGCGTGCTCCACCCGTACCAGATCCCGGCAATGCCGCCGACGATCAGCACGGCTGCAACGATATCCAACAACCGATGCCGGCGCAGATGATCGAGCGCGAACAGGCTCATGCACACGCTGCCGGCGCCCATCGGGTAGAATGTCCATTGCAACGGCAGCCCGGAGCCGGTGGTCTGCCCCGTGGTCAGCACACCAAGCTGCAACGCGTCGATCGCCACCGATCCGGCAGCGATCAGCACCAGCAGCGCCGAGACCGCGCTCGCCAGGCGCCGGATCGCCGGCGGCACACGCTCGATGACGAACGCGATACCGATATTCTCGTTATGCGCCAGCGCGGCGGCAGCGCCGAAGAAGCTCAGCGCCACCATCAGCCCGCGCGCCACGTCGTCCGACCATTCGATCGGCGCGTCGAGCACATAGCGATACAGCACCGACAGCGCGACCACCGCCAAATCGGCCGCCAGCAGCAGCCCGGCGATTGCCTCGACGAACAGCAGCAGCGGGCGGGTGAAGAACCGGTCGATCACCAGCTCAGGCAGGCGTTGCCTGTATCTGGTCGACGACCGGTTTCGCGTCCGGGTGAGCCTTCACGAACGCCTCGGTCTGCGGCAGCACGCGCTGGCGGAATGCCTCGCGGTCGCAGTCGAGCACCTTCACACCCTTCTGCTGCAATACCTGCAAGGCCTCCTGCTCAACCGCCAGTCCGTGCGCGCGCGTGTCGATCGCCGCCTGCTGCGCAGCGTTTTGAAACCCGTCGCGCAGCTTCGCGTCCATGCGCATCCAGCTCGTGTTGCTGAAATAGATCGCCAGTGGGGAGAAATTGTGCCGCGTGAGGGAGTAGTCTTTCACCGTCTCGTACCATTTGCTGGCGAGGATGGTCGGCGGGTCGTGCTCCAGCCCGTCCAGCACGCCGGTCTGCAGCGCGGTATAGACCTCGCCGGCCGCGAGCGGCGTGGCGGCGGCGCCCATCAGGCGCAGGCATTCGGTTATCACGGGATTGGGCAGCGTGCGGATCTTCAGCCCGGCAAGATCGGCGGGCTCCTTCACTGGTTTGCGCGCCAGCACGCTGCGCGAGCCAAAATTATAGGCCCAGGCGATAATGCGGATATTGGCGCCTTTCAGCAGCGCGTCCTCGATCGGCTTGGCCGCGCCAGCATCGAAGGCCTTTGTCTGCTGCGGGAAACTTTTGAACATGTAGCCGAGGTCATAGACGCCGACCAGCGGGACGAGGTTGGCGGAGATCGACGAACCCGACACCATCATGTCGATGACGCCGAGCTTGACCGAGTTGATGACGTCGATCTCCTGGCCGAGCTGGTTGTCCGGGAAGAACTGGATGCTGATCTGGGTGTCGAGCCCGTCGCTCTTCAGGTGCGTCATCAGGAAGTCGTAATAGACGCGACCATTGGCATATTTCGGGTCGTTCGGCTGGGAGGAGGAGAACCGGATCCGAGTGGTCGCGGCGCGGCCGGGACGGATGATGGCCGGGGCGGCAAGGGCGCCCAGCAATGCGGAACGGCGGGTAACGTGAAGCCTTGGCACGGATGTTTCCTTCCCCGGCGGCTGGTGCGGCCTGACGGGTTATCGGCAGGGTGCCGCCGGGGGTCAAGGCTGGTTGGCTTATGCGGGTGGGGAGGGCGCCGGAAATTGCCGGTGCGCTCCGCGAAGGTCAGCACGGTATCAAGTCAAACCGAACTCGTGGAAGTAATTACGGCGCACAGCATGCAAGCCGCGATTTCTGATTCCCGAAGCGGTTCGACAAGCTGCTTGAACGTTCCCTGAGTGTTCGATGTGGCCGGATTTTTGATCCTACGCTCGCTTATGCCTCGACTCCCTCATAAACGCCTTCAGCACGGCATTGATCCTGGTCTGGTACCCGGGCCCTTGCGCTCGGAACCAATCAACCACGTCGCTGTCAATCCGCAGAGACAAAAGTTTCTTTGGAGCCGGCATGACAGCCTCCGCCGCCTCGAACCAGTTCCGGGGGATGTCCTTGAAATCGGGATCAGCCGCGATTTGCCGCTCAAGCTCATCCTCCGACAGTGCCCTCACTCGCCCCAGATCGGTGCCGCTCCTCCTCCGCGCGGGCATATCGCACCGCTCAACCCTCGAATACTTCCTGGTATTTTCGTCTCTCGCCATCGCGCGCTCTCCGCATAGAGATGATCCGCGTCGCCGGCCCACGCTCGAGTGAACACGATCGTTACATGCAGGTCTGCAATCATATCAGTCGCGATCCAGCGTGCCTCGCCAGATACGGTCCGGGCCGGCGGCCTCAGATGCGGGCCAGACAGGATCAGTTCAGCATCGGCAAAGTCGAGTGCTCGCTCGCACATGGTCCTTCGCCGCTTGGCTTCATCCCACTCAAGCTTCACGCAGTGCAGCTACAGAACGTAAATACGACGTCCATATTAGAGATGCAAGCCCCCCTCACCCCATCGCAAATCGTACCGCCGAAACCCCCGCGATCACCCACACCGCGCCGGCAATCTCGCGCCATCGCCCGGCGATAACCTTCACCACCACGTACGTAATAAACCCCAACCCGATCCCCGTCGCGATCGAGAAGCTGAACACCGTGCCCAGTGCCAGCACCACCGCCGGCACGTACTCACTTGCATCGTCCCAGCGTATCTCCGCCAGCGCCCGCACCATCAGGCACGCCACGAACACCAGCGCCGGCGCGGTCGCAAATCCCGGGATCGCGGTGGCGAGCGGCGCAAAGAACAGTGCCAGCAGAAACAATCCCGCCACCACCACCGCGGTCAGCCCCGTCCGGCCACCCGCCTCGATCCCCGCCGCACTTTCGATATAGCTGGTGGTCGTGCTCGTCCCCAGCACCGAGCCCAGGATCGCCCCACCGCTATCCGCCAGCAACGCTTCCCGCAGCCGCGGCACCGTGCCGTCCGGCCGCATCAGCCCGGCCCGGTGCGTCGTCGCGATCAGCGTGCCCGCATTGTCCAGCACGTCCACCAGGAAGAATGTCAGCACCACCGCCGGAATCCCCAGCGACAGCGCGCCGCGAATATCCAGTTGCAAAAACGTCGGTGCCAGCGAGGGTGGCATCGCCACCACCCCGTGGAACACGGTCAACCCGAACGGCACGCCCAGCACCGCCGTCACCAATATCCCGATCAGGATCGCGCCGCGCACCCCGCGCGCCGCCAATCCCGCAATGATCAGGAACCCGACGCACGACAACTCCGGCGACCGCGCCCGCAAGTTCCCCAACGTGACCAGTGTTTCCGTGTTTCCGGCCACCACCCCCATGTCGTGCAGCCCGATCAATCCCAGGAACAGCCCGATCCCCGCCCCAATACCCAGTTTCAAAGACAACGGAATGGCGTTGATCAGCCACTCCCGCACACGGAACACGCTGATCAGCAGGAACAGCACGCCGGACAGGAACACCGCCCCCAGCGCCGTCTGCCACGGCACGCCCATTCCCTTCACGACCGAGAACGTGAAATACGCGTTCAGCCCCATACCCGGGGCAAGCGCCAGCGGCAGGTTCGCCAGCAGCCCCATCGCCGCGGACCCGATCGCGGCGGCGATGCACGTCGCGACGAACGCCGCCCCGTGATCAATCCCCGCCGCCGCCAGTATGCTCGGGTTCACCACGATGATGTATGCCATCGTCAGCCAGGTGGTGACGCCCGCCACCACCTCCACCCGCACCGAGCTGCCATTCTCCCGCAACTGGAACATCGGGCGCGTCAGCCCCCTGCTGCCCCCTGCGTATTCACGTAGATCGCGTACAGCCCGTGGCTCGCCGCCATGAACAGCCGGTTACGCCACCGGCCGCCGAAGCACACGTTCGCCGCCCGCTCCGGCAGGCCGATATGCCCGATCGGCGAGCCTGCGGGGTTGAACACCCGCACCCCGTCCAGCTCGTCGCTGCCGGTGCCCCAGCCGCACCACAGATTGCCATGGATATCCACTCGGAACCCGTCCGGCGACCCGCCCGGTCCGGCATCCAGAAACGTCTTGCCGTTCGCCAGCCTCGTCCCATCCGCAGCCACATCGAACACACGCAGCCGCCGGTTCGGCTCCGCCCGCGATTCCACCACATACAGCTTCGATTCGTCCGGCGAGAACGCCAGCCCATTCGGCCCCGGAATGTCATCCGAGACCACCGTCACCTCGCCGCTGCGCCCATCGATCCGATACACCGCCGGCGTCAGCTCTGGCTCGTTTTTCTCTCCCTCATAGTACCCCAATATCCCGAACACCGGATCGGTGAACCATACCGACCCGTCCGACTTCACCACCACGTCGTTCGGCGAGTTCAGCCTCTTCCCCTTGTAACTATCCGCCAGTACGGTGATCCCGCCGTCATGTTCTGTCCGTGTCACCCGTCGCCCGCGATGCTCGCACGTCACCAGCCGCCCCTGGCGGTCGCGCGTATTCCCGTTCGCGTTCCAGGAGGTCTTGCGGAACACGCTCACCGCGCCGGTCTCTTCCTCCCATTTCAGGATCCGGTCGTTCGGGATGTCGCTCCACAGCAGATAGCGCCCATCGCCGAAATACACCGGCCCCTCCGACCACCGGCATCCCATATAAAGCCGCTCCACCGAGGCCAGAGGCAGCCGGTACTTGTTGAACTCGGCATCCAGCACGCGCACCGCCGGATCAGGATAACGCACGCTCGGTTCCCACATGGTTTTCTTCCCTTTGCGACCCGGTGCACGTTACCGGCTGACGCCGGCCCGCTCCAGATGTGCACCGAGCCGCCCGTTCAAGGCCAGCCCCAGCATGCGCAGATCGCTCAGCAGCGACCACACCGGATGACCGAACGTCTCTGGTCTGTTTCCCTCGATGGCGGCGTGCGCCATCCAGGCGAGCCCGTATCCCAGCACCGGCGCCGCGATCACCAGTCGCCAGTCCTTCCGTGGCACACCGGCTGCCAGCATCGCCAGTCCCAGCGACGTGCCCGCATAGTGCAGCGCCCGTGTCTCCGGTGCCGCATGCGCACGCAGATAACGCAGCCAGAATGTGTCATAAGCGTCCCTCATCACCCGAACCCCCTTTTCCAATCCACCGGCCTCCCCCATGCTGCACCGATCGCCACACGGGGGAATACGCGATGCCGAAAATCCTGCTTGCCCAGACTGCAAATGACACGGTCGATCTGGCGCGAGAGATGACGCCACCAGGGTTCGAGCTGATCGCCGCCTCACCCGGCAGTGCCGAGTATCGCACCGCTCTCCCCGAGGCCGAGTATTTGCTCGGCAACGTCGAAGGCATGGACAGCGCATTCTACAACACTGCCCGCAGGCTCCGTCTGATCCAGCTATTCAGCGCCGGCTACGACCGCGTCGATCTGGACGCCGCGCGGCAGGCCGGGGTGCCCGTGTGTAACAATGGCGGCGCCAATTCGCGCGCCGTCGCCGAGCATACGATCCTGCTGATGCTCGCCGTCTATCGCAAACTGGTGCCGCAGCACAGCATGGTCTCCGCCGGCCGTTGGCGCGGCAACGAGCCGCAGCCGCCGATGTTCGAGCTGCAGAACAAGGTGCTCGGCATCATTGGTCTCGGCACCATCGGCAAGCGCGTCGCCCGCATCGCCCAGGGCGGGTTCGACATGCGCGTCCAGTACAACGATATCGTCCGCCTGCCCGAAGATCGCGAGGATGCGCTGAACGTCCGCTATCGCCTGGTCCCCGAACTGCTCGCCACCTCCGACATCGTCACCTTGCACGTGCCGTTGACCCGCCACACGCGCCGCATGATCGCCACCGCCGAGCTGCGCCGCATGCAGCCCCACGCTATCCTGATCAATTGCAGCCGCGGCGAGGTGGTGGATATTGAAGCGCTGCACCAGGCACTGGAAGCGAAGCAGATCGCCGGCGCTGGGCTGGACGTACTGCCGCAGGAACCGCCGTCGCCGTCGGAACCGGTCCTCTCGCTCGGCAATGTCGTGCTGACGGCGCATTTTGCCGGCAGCAGCCACGAGACCCGCGTCAAGCAGGTGCGCAACGCGTTCGACAATGTGCTGCGGGTGGCGCGCGGCGAAACGCCGTCCTGGATCGTCCCTGAACTGCGGACCTGACAAGGCCCGTCCGCGGTCAGGATCGAAGCTGCGACGGTGCAAATCACCTTCCTGGGACCTCGCCGATGGCGCTGGCGCTGAAACTCGGTCTGCCGGTAGCTGTCCTTCTTGTGACCGGCGACTAAAGCCTGCCCCCGCGAAAGCGGGGGCACTTTGCACCAGCGTAGTCGTGAGGTGCCCTTATCCCTTGACCCCGCCGATCGTCAGGCCCGCTACCATGTAGCGGCGGAGTGCAAAATAGATGGCGATCGGCGGAAGTGAATAGATTATCGCAATCGCCATCATGTAGTTCCACGGCGCTTCATCGCTATCGAAGAACTGGTCGATCGCCACCGCCACGGTCATGTTGCGGGTCGATGAAAGCAGCAGGAACTGGTAGATGTACTCGTTCCACGCGAGCAGCAGCGCGTAGACGCCGACGGCGACCAGCGCCGGCGCCATGAGCGGCACATAGATACGCAAATACACTTGAAGCGGTGACGCTCCGTCGACCTTCGCCAACTCATCCAGCTCCATCGGAATCAGCTTGCCATACTGGTTCAGGATCAGGATCGCGTAGGGCGTTGCAAACGTCACTTCCGCGGCAATCACGGCCCAGAGACTGTCCGACAGTCCATAGAGGTGCATGATGCGGACGAACGGGATGGCCAGAAACGCCGTCGGCAGCACGTAAGTCAGTAGCGCGAAATCGGTAACGATCCAACCTTTGCGCAGCCGCATCCGGCCGAGCGCGAAGCTCGCCAGCGAGCCGATCAGCACGGTCAGCGCCATCGTCGCCACACTCATGTAGATGCTGTTGCCGAACTGATGCCAGAAGTGGTCCAGCAGCCAATAGTCCTCCGTCCAGACCGAGCGGAAACTGCTGAAATCTGGGTCGGGCGGCCAGATGTTGCCGGTAAACTCGTCGGCGTCGGAATCGAGCGCCATCAGCGTCATGTTCCACACCGGCAGCAGCGTCCAGATCAGCAGGCCGATGCCGAGGACAATGGCGGCCGCTTTGGTCAGCAATCGCTGGCGGCGGTGGCGTGGCCGGCGCGACCGATCACTCGACGCAAGCGCGATGCTCATAGCTGCACCCCTGTCGCCCTGACCCGCCGCATCAGAATGATCAAGACCGGGATCAGTATCGGCAGCGCCGACATCATCGCCGCAACACCGAGGTCCGGATAGCCGAAGTCGAATGCTTCGTGAAAGCCGTACGTCGCCAACACGTTGGTTGACATGCCGGGCGCGCCGCTGGTGACGAAATACACGGTGGCAAAGTCGCCGAGCGTCCAGGCGGTCGAGAGCAGAGTGGCGACCAGATAGACATTCGCGAGCAACGGGATGGTGACGTAGATCAGGCGCTTCGGGCCGTGGGCGCCGTCGATCGCGGCGGCTTCGTAAATCTCCTGCGGGATCGCCATCCGCGCGGCGAGAAAGACCAGCGTCCAGAACGGCATCCATTTCCAGATATACGCAACAATGTTCGCCCCCATCGCGACCCATTGATGTGTCAGAAACAGCGGTCCGTCGTGGCCGGTTATCGCGCGCCACAGGCTGTCGAGCAGTCCCCATTGGGTGACAAGCATGAAGTGGATGGAGGTGAAGACAACCATCGCCGGCAATGCCCAGGGTATCAGGTAGATCGCCAAAAGCCCCCGGATCCACCAGCTTCGGCTCAGGAAGAAACCGGAGAGAAGAAATGCCAGGAACATCTTCACGTTCACGCCGACGACGACGAACAGCAGCGTGTTGATCGCGGTGGTCAAATACAGCGGATCGGAGAACAGCACGCCATAGAGCGACGGGCTGCTGCCCATCCAAATCCCGAACGCAACAGGATAGATGACGAACGCAACGAATACGGCCACATAGGGAACGATGAATGCGATGGCCCAACTGGTGTCCGAGCCCTGAAGTCGGCCTCGCCAGGGAGGACGCCGTGTCGCACCGACCGCCCTGGAGCGTCCGATTCCGAGGATCTGCTGCGTACTGCTCATCGTCACACTATCGGCGGCACGATGCGTGCCTGCTTACCCCTTGACGCCACCCATCGTCAGACCTGCCGCCATGTAGCGACGGAACCCATAGTACAAGATGATCGGCGGCAATGCGTAGATGATCGCGGTGGCCATCATGTAGTTCCACGGCGATTCGTCGCTGTTGAGGAACTGTGCCAGCGCGACCGCCACGGTCATGCTCTGCGGCGTGGACAGCAGCAGGAAGTTGTACAGGTACTCATTCCAGGCCAGCAGCAGCGCGTAGGTGCCAACCGCAACCAGTGCCGGCGCCATCAACGGCAGGTAGATACGGTAGTAGATATGCAGCGGGTTGGCGCCGTCGATGCGCGCCGACTCGTCGAGTTCCATCGGGATCGACTTGCCGTACTGCGAGAAGATGAAGATCGCGTAGGGGGTTGCGAATGTCACCATGGCGGCGACCACGGACCAGAGATTGTTCCCCAGCCCATAGATCTGCATGATCCGGTAGAACGGTATGGCCAGGAAGGACGCCGGAATCACATAGGTCATCAAAGCCGCGTTGCTCAGCAGCCAGCCCTGGCGCAGATGCATCCGTCCGACCGTGAAGCTGGCAAGCGAGCCGATAAGCAAAGTCAGGAACATCGTCATCAGCCCGACAAAAAAGCTGTTGCCGAACTGGTGCCAGAAATTCTCCAGATACCAGAAGCCCTGCGTGAAGACGACGACAAAGCTATGCAGCGACGGGTGCGGCGGCCAGACTGCGCCGCTGAACACGTCGTCGTGGCCTTCAAGAGAAATCACGATGATGTTGTAGATCGGCGCCAGCGACCACACGAGCAGCACGAACCCGAACGCCAGACACGTCGCCTCCGTCAAATAGCGTCGGATGCGGTAGCGGCGCGGGGATGCCAACCGGCGGCCGGCGGTCGTGGCGCTCATAGCTGCCGCTCCGACATGCGAAGCTTGCGCATGAGAAGGAAGACCAGCGGCAGCATCACCGGCAGCGCCGTCAGCACCTCCGCGACGCCAAGCCGCGGCAACGACAGGGTGAAGGCATAGCGGATGCCGAGCGTGGCGAGAACTTCAGTCGACATGTTCGGCCCACCGCCGGAGACGAAATACACCGCATTGAAGTCGCCGAGCGTAAATATGGTCGAAAGCAGCGTGCAGACGAGATACAGATTTGCCATCAGCGGCATCGTCACACTCGCGAACCGGCGCAGGCCGGTTGCGCCATCCACTTCGGCGGCTTCATACAATTCTCTTGGGATCGACATCCGGCCGGCGAGGAAAATGATCGTCCAGAACGGCATGTTCTTCCAGACATACGCGATGATGTTGCATGCCATCCCAAGCCAGCGCGAATTGAGATAGACCGGGCCGTCGATACCGAACAGCAGATACAGAACATTGTTCAGCATTCCATACTGGCCGTTGAAGAACCAGTGGATCGAAATAAAGGCCGGCAAGGCGGGCGTTGCCCAAGGCAGGATATAGACAACCAGCAACGCCTTGACCCACCAGCCTTTGCGCATGAAGAAGCCCGAGAGCAAAAACCCCCCCAGGATATGCACGTTCACGCCGATTCCGACGTACAGCAAGGTGTTGACAACGGCGGTCGTATAGCGGGGGTCGGAAAACAATTCGCTGTACAGTGCCGGCTCGCTGCCCAGCCAAATTCCATAGATGATCGGGTAGATCACGAATAAGAAAAAGATGGCAATGTAAGGCACGGCGAAGGCAAGTGCCCACGCGTAATCGGAACCTATTAGACCACCGTGCCAGGTTTGGTGCCGCAGTCGGGCTGGCCCGACGGCGCGGCCGACCGGAACAACCCCCTGGGTGGTGCTCATGCTGGCCTCGCCGGGCTAATCGAACGACATTTTGGCGAAAATCTGGTCCATCCGCTTGAACGCCTTATCGACCGCCTGTGTCGGGGTCATACCGTTCTTGACAACATCCGCAACGGTCCCCTGCTGAAGCTGCTCGGCGGCGACCTGGCCCCATGCCGGGGTGAAGCCCTCAAACGGCGGCAAGGTCGGGTTCAGCACGGCCTCCTCAACATAGGGCTTGAGGTGCGGGTCGGACGATTGCAGCCAGAACGGGTCATCCTTCACGGCCTGCGGTATGGCCGGCACCCACCGGCCCAGACCGGCCTTCAGGTTGTCGTCCATGACCTTCGGTTGCATCCAGTATTTCATGAGGTCCTTGGCGACTTCGACACCCTTCGCGCCCTTCGGGATGAAGCCGCCGCCGACGCCGACCTGACACGGGATTGGCGTGCCATCGCTGTAATTCGGCATGCCGAGCGTGACCGCCGCCAGGAAGTCTTCCTTGTTGTTGATCATTGCCAGCTCGGTCGACAGCGTGCCGTCGAAGTCGGCGATGAAGAGCTTCTCGTGAAAGCCATTATTGTCGTCCGCATCGTTCCAGCTCAACGCCTCCGGCGGGACGACGCCCGCTTTATAGGAGTCAGCCAGGAAGGTGGTGGACTTGATCGCCGCTTCGCGAACCTGCGGATCATCGGTGTGCAGCTTGCCGTCTGGCGTAACAATACCCTTGCCACCGTTGGCGATCATGAAATGTTGATACAGGTTGTTGCCGTCGTTGGGTCCAACGGTGGTGACCTGAAGGCCGATTGCGTAGATTCGCCGCATTCCCTTGCCGCGCAATTCCTTCTGCATCGGCTTGAAGAAGTCCCATCGCGCGTCCCAGGTATCCGGTATATCAGAAACCTTCGCGCCGGCCTTCTCCACCAGGTTTCCCCAGACGTGGAACGGGGTGCCACCTTGCTTGATCGGACAGAGATAATAGCTCCGCTTTCTGGTGACCTTGTTGTAGAAGGTGGAACCTAGCTTCGCCGTGTCGCTGAGCTGATGGTCGTACGGGGTAACAACGTCGGTCACATCTATGAACTTATCGTCCCAGGCATTCTGCGCGATGATCGTCGCCGGGGCGTCCATAAAGATCAGGTCAGGGACATCGCCGCTGGTAAGGGCTGAGATCGTCTTCTGGTTCTGCGCCATGAACGGCATGATGCTGTAATCGAGCTTGTTGCCGCTCTCTTTCATGTAATTCTCGGCGAGCTGCTTGAAGGCGGCGTCCTCGGCCGGAACAAAGCCCTGATTAACCCAGACGACCGCGGTCTTCGCGTCGGCATTGGCGATATATGGCCGTGCCAGCGCGCCAACTGCCGTCAGCGCGACTGACCCGCGAAGCACCGAGCGTCGGCTCATGCTGTTCATGGCCGTTTTCCTTTCCCTGTTACTCCGAGTTTTTAATACCCGGCGAATTGTAGTTCTTTTCGTTGGAACGTACTTTGGTCGGCCCGGTCGGTCCCGTCAAGCGTTTCCTGGTGCAGCACATATGGGACGCGCGGGTGAAGTGATGGGCGAAGCCAGCCCGGCCGGCAACTGGTTACACGCGTCGAACTCTTCTCGCTGGCTTGACTGAGCCCGCTCGACGCCGCCGTTGAGCTGTGGGCGGCCTGGCGGCGGCACGAACCGGGTCAGCCCTCCCCCATCTCGCCTTCCCGGCACAAACGATGCTTGAATGCCCCCGCCTTGAACAGAGACGGCTTCAACACGCGGCTTCAACATGGGGAGACAGCAATGAATTGGGGGCGAACACTCGCCACTGCCGGCATACTGGCGGCGGCGCTGGCCGGGGCGGCTCAGGCCAAGGACTACAGCAAGATCGTGATCGCCACCGAGGGGGCCTATCCGCCCTACAACATGCACGCCCCGAACGGCGAGCTGATCGGCTTCGAGATCGATCTCGGCAACGATCTCTGCCGGCGAATGAAATCCAGTGCACCTGGGTCGCGCAGGACTGGGACAGCATGATTCCCGCCCTCAACGCCGGCAAGTTCGACGCCGTCATGGACGGCATGTCGATCACCCCGCAGCGGCTCAAGGCGCTCGACTTCTCCAAGCCCTACACCCAGTCCCCCACCACCTTCCTGGTGCTGAAGGACGGCCCGCTCGCCAAGATGCCCGACACCGGTGAGCACGTCTCGCTCGACGACAAGGCGGCCGCCGACAAGGCGTTCGCCGACATCACCCCGATCCTGAAGGGCAAGACGGTCGGCGCCCAAACCGCCACCATCCAGGCCAACCTGCTCGACGCCTACCTGAAGAACGTCGTCACCATCCGCACCTACAAGACCACCGAGGAACACGATCTCGACCTGTCCGACAACCGGATCGACGCCTCGCTCGCCTCGACCTCCTACTTCGTCTCCACCCTCAGCAAGCCGGGCGGCAACCAGTTCGTGGAAGTCGGGCCGCTGTTCACCGGCGGGCTGCTGGGCAAGGGCACCGGTGTCGGCATCCGCAAGACTGATCCCGACCTGGTGGCGATGTTCAACAAGGCGATCGACGCCGCCACCAAGGACGGCACGATCAGCAAGCTCTCGGTCAAATGGTTCAAGACGGACATCAGCCCGCCTGAAAGCTGAAACCGTCGTGATCCACCGCACGCGCTCCTGAGCCGGCCCCGGGGGCCGTCAGGGGCATGGGCGATCTGGTTCGTTTGCTGGGCTTCGGGCCCACCGGCTGGGGCGCCTCGCTGCTGACCGGCGCGGCGATGACGCTGGCCGTCTCGGCGGCGGCCTACTTGGTCGGGCTTGTCCTGGGCGCCCTCGGCGCCTGGGGCAAGGTCGGCGGGTCACGGCGGGTGCGCCGTCTGGTCGATGTGTACACCACCGTGTTTCGCGGCATCCCCGAGCTGCTGGTGATCTACCTGATCTATTTCGGCGGCAGCGAGGCGCTCTCCTCGGCCGGACACCTGCTCGGCAGCACGGGGTTCATCGGACTGAACGGGTTCATGGCCGGCACGGTGGCAGTCGGCGTCATTGCCGGCGCCTATCAGACCGAGGCGCTGCGCGGCGGCTTCCTGGCCATCCCGCGCGGCGAGATCGAGGCGGCGCGGGCGGTGGGGATGGGATGGTTTCTGATGTTGCGGCGTGTGGTCGGACCGCGGACGCTGCGTTTCGCGCTGCCGAGCATGGGCAATATCTGGCAGCAGGTGCTGAAGGAATTGGCGTTGATCTCGGTCACCGGGCTGTCTGAGCTGATGCGCGCGGTGAATATCGCCGGCGGATCGACACGGCTGCCGTTCGATTTCGCCATTGCCGGATTTGTGCTGTACCTGGCGCTGACCACGCTGTCCGGCGGCGTACTGCGCAGCGTCGAGTACTCGGTCGCGCGCGGGGAGCGGGGACGCTGATGGAAGAACTCGACTTCCTGGGCAACACCCTGCTGCAACTGCTCTCCGGCGTGCCGCTGACGATCGAGCTGACGGTGGGATCGGTTGCCATCGGTGCCTTCCTCGCGCTGCTGCTGACCTTGCTGCGCGCCGGCTCCCGCATCGGCGCCGTCTTCGTCAGCGCCTTTGTGTTCATCTTCCGGGGCACGCCGCTGCTGCTGCAGATCTTCCTCATCTATTACGGTCTCGGCCAGTTCGCCGCGATCCGCGCCAGCATCTTCTGGCCGTTCCTGCGCGAGCCCTGGTGCTGCGCCATCCTGTCGCTGGCGCTCAACACCGCCGCCTACGAGTTCGAGATCCTGCGCGGCGGGTTTGCCTCGGTGCCGGCCGGAGCGATCGAGGCCGGGCGCGCCGCCGGCATGTCGCGGTTTCTGTTGCTGCGGCGAGTCATTCTGCCGCTGGCGATCCGCCAGGCGCTGCCGGCGTACGGCAACGAGCTGATCGCGATGGTGAAAGCCACCTCGCTCGCCTCGTTGATCACGCTGATGGAGGTCACCGGTATCGCCTATGCCATCATCTCCCAGACCTACCGCGCGATCGAGGTGTTCCTGTGCGCCGGTGTCATCTATCTCGCGCTGAACTTCGCGCTCACGCGGGCGGTGGCGGCGATGGAGGCGTGGCTGGGCCCGTCGGTGCGCCGCGCATGAGCGAGGCGGTGATCGTCGCCAGCGGGCTGCACAAGCGGTTCGGCGCCAACGAGGTACTGCGCGGCGTCTCGCTCACCGCGCAGCAGGGCGAGGTGGTGGCGATCATCGGCGCCAGCGGCTCCGGCAAGAGCACGCTGCTGCGCTGCATCCCGCTGCTGGAGGTGCCGGACGCGGGCGAGATCGTCATCGGCGGCGAGGCGCTGGCGATGGTCGAACGGCGGGGGCGGCGCGTGCCGGCCGATGCGCGGCAGATCGGCCGGATGCGCAGCACGCTGGGGTTCGTGTTCCAGAGCTTCAACCTGTGGCCACATCGCACCGTGCTCGGCAATGTCATCGAGGCGCCGGTACACGTGCAGGGCCGCCCGCGCGCGGAATGCGTCGCCGAAGCCGAGGCGCTGCTGGCGAAGGTCGGGCTGGCGGACAAGCGCGATGCCTGGCCGACCCAGCTCTCCGGCGGCCAGCAGCAGCGCGCGGCGATTGCCCGCGCCCTGGCGATGCGCCCGCGCGCCTTGCTGTTCGACGAACCCACCTCCGCGCTGGACCCCGAGCTGGTGGGCGAGGTGCTGCAGGTGATCCACGCGCTGGCCGATGAAGGCCGCACCATGCTTATCGTTACCCATGAAATGGGTTTCGCCGCCGAGGTAGCGTCGCGGGCAATCTTCCTCGATGCCGGGGTGATTGCGGAGGAAGGGCCATCGCGGCAGATTTTTTCGGCGCCTGAAACCGATCGCTGCCGGGCATTTGTGCGCCGCCATCTCGACCGGCACGGGAGGCAGTAGGTTAGGAGGATTCAGCGCGGGCGTGAGAAAGGCCCGGTGCGGCAGATCTTCTCGGCTCCCAAGATCAAGCACTGCCTGACGGCGATTGAATTGTAATCAAACGTTACAATCTTTTCCTTGATTACCGGAGTTCAGCGCGACATCCTGCCCCAACCCTGCCAAAGCCCGCGAACGTCTGGTTGGCATCCGATCGCCAGTCCCCACGGGCCAACGGGCCATTCGACAAATCCGTAACATAAGCATCCAAAAGGGGGGGCGTATGCCGCGCTGGTTCCGGATCCAGGATTTGCGTCTTGGCGCCACGGTTGCGTGGGGCAGGGCGGTGCGACAACCGCGGGCGCCTGGCCAGGCGATTATTGCGGTTGCACCGGGTGCGGCAGGGGTGGAGATGTTCGGACTTGGCTCGCCGGACGCATCGGCGCAGTTCCGGATACATACCCGCTCGCACGATCTTGTCGTTTCGCTATCCCAGCGCGGGGCCGTCGAACTGGCGACATTTAACGCGGACGATCCACGGCAGCTCTGGCGCTGGGGCGCCGGTCGCCGGCTGATCAATCAGCATTCGGGGCGGGGCGTTAATAGGCCGGCGGCCGGCGCGTCCCTGTCCGCGTTGGATGCGGGGGAATTCCCCTGGGCTGCAGTGGCGGCCGGACCGCCGGACAACACGCCGGTGGCGCTGCAGAACAGTTCGCCGGAATCGATGGCGGTTCCGCTCGTGGCGGCGATCCAGCTAGCCGGCCCGGCCGTCGTCTCCGGAATGAGCGTGATGCTGGGGAAAATGACGGCGGCGGAATCAGGCCGGTTCTGGCGGTACAACAGCGAGAACGGCACGATTGCGCGCGCCAGGAACCCACAACTGCTGCTGACCGCAACCAGTGGCGGACCCGTGCTCATGGCGCTGCTGCCGTCCGACGGCACACCGTTGCCGACCCAGCAATGGAGCTTCGACGGTCCGCAATGGGATGTGGTCAACGGCGCCATCGTCTATTCTGGCAGTACCGATCGTCAATCAGGGTAATGGCAATGTGCTGACCGTTGGCGCCGGAAATGTTGTCGTCACCGCGCCGGTTCCGGTGTCGGGAGCAACGGCAAGCCAGCTCTGGTATACGAACCCGGGATTTCCGCTGGACGAGATAGGGAACTTCCCGCACGAAGGGTTCCCCTCCTGGAACACGGCTGGGGAAGCCGCAGCCTATCAATACATCAATAGCCAACTGGGAATCATCGATCTCCGCCAGGCATATGAGAACCTGAACAACTCGAGTGAGTTCGCGGTCTGGCAGCAAGAGATGCTGAGTTGGAGCCATCAGTCACCACCGCCACCCAATGAGACCAACAACGTCCCGGTGTCGTCATCGGACTGGCAGAACGTCACCACACAGTTGCTGGCCGAGCTGAACGCCATCTCCGTCACCGCGCCGCTGTACAACAACCTGCAGGAATACAACAGCAATGTACTGCTCGGCCAGGAGGGTTTGCTCACCCAGCTTGGTCAGGACTTCGTCAGTCAGCCAACCGTAGACTCGACAATCCCCGATTTGATCGAGGGGCTGCTCTATACGTTCATTTCGGCCCTCCCCGTGGCAGGTGGTATCGCCGGAAACGTGTTTGAAACCGCCTTCAACCTTGTCATGGACTTAAATTCCATCCCGACGGGACCGCTGGAGGTCAGCTACGAGAATTTGTGGTCGACGCTCAATCAGCAAATCCCCAAGCTCTGGAACCAATTATCCAGCCTGTTCAGCACGATCGTGGAAAACTGGAACATGCTGCAGCCGACTGGGATCCTGGCCAGCTCGGCAACCTCGCCATTCTCACCGATATCACTGGTGTGGCCCGTGGACGACGCCCCGCTGCAGGACCAGGCGGTGCAGGCCTATGCACAATACGCGCTGCAGACGCTCGGGCCGAATCTGTTATGGGTGATCCGTTGCGGCGGACTGGAGCCCTCCAACCCGGCACCGCCGCCGCCGTGGTCCGATCCTCCCGGCAACGCCGGCTGGAGCTATTATGATTACGGCGGCTACGTCTATTACCTGCTCGGCGTCAGCAACTGGTCTGGCGACGGTCTGGGTTTCGAGGTCAACTACCCGAGCACCGCCATACTCGATGACTTCGCCAACTACGTCCCGCTATCCTATTTGTGGCCACCGACACCCGGCTGGTCGGGCTTCCAGTTGATCGATTTTGAAAACTCGTCGGGCAATCCGCCTCCCTGGGCGGCCGACACGCTGCCGGTGGCGATCACGAATATGTCGGAGCGTACGCTCATTGCCATTCTGGACGCCCAGGCAGGCGCGGTCGAGTATCTCGGCAACAGCGCACAGACGATCCCGCCCTATGGCACACTGAATTTTGCCGCCGATCATCATTCATCCGGCGGGTTGCGAATTGCGGTCACGATCATCGACCAACTGACAAACAATGGCAGCGCGATCTTCCAGGTGCATCTGGAAGACGACAAAGTGGGAAACGCTCCATTCGTACCCGAGAGAATCTGGGTCGATTTGCAGCAGACGGTTGCCGGCTTCACGATCGCGAGCCCCCAGGTCGAGCCTAACTGGGGCGCGTATGGGAAAGGATATCGATGCGGCTCGATAGCGGTTCAGATCTACCTTGACCCGCAATTCTCCCCGGCGACACAGCAACTGAGCCTGATCGCGACTGGCCGCGGCAATAGTTCCCAATTGCAGGTGGTCGGGCTCGGCCTGAACGATAGTCTTCCCTACCTGCTGTTTCAGCAGACGCTCGGCACCTGGACCTGGGCTGGCGCACTGTCATCCATTGCCTCCAACGGGTCGGGTGTCGTGCCGTTGCGGTCGCTGACAATGGCCAACGGCAATTCCGGCAATCTGCAGGTGATCGGTCTGGGCCAGAGCGACGATCTTCCCTATCTGATCTGGCAGAACAGCAGCGGGCAATGGATCTGGGCGGGGCTGCTGCCGTACCAGGACTCGCCCACCCCGGTTCCGTTCCAGTCGCTGGCGACGGGATTGGGCAATGCCGGATTGTTGCAGGTGATCGGACTCGGGCTGTCCAACAACCTGCCATACCTGGCTTGGCAGGACAGCAAGGGCGGCTGGCACCTGCAAGGGGAGATTGGGTCTTTCGCCAAGAACGGCAGCGGGATCTGTGCGCTAAAATCCATTGCGATCGGGCCTGGAAATAACAAGCAGTTGCAGGCGGTCTGCCTTGGCGCCGCCGATAATCTTCCCTACCTGATCTGGCAGGACAGCTCCGGCCACTGGTACTGGGCCGGGGCGATATCGTCGCTGGTCTCGAACGGAAACGATGTGGTTCCGTTGAGCTCGGTGGTCATCGCGACCGGCAATGACGTACAGTTGCAAGCGATCGGCCTTGGTCTGAATGATAACCTCCCCTACCTCATCTGGCAGGACCCCAAGGGCGGCTGGCATTGGTACGGTGCCCTGCCAAATCCTGATTCAGTGCAGTTCAGCCAGGTCTTCACCGGCAACAACGACACGTTGCAGGTAATCGGCCTGGGCCTCGCCGATAACCTTCCTTACCTGATCTGGCAGGATAGCGCCGGTACCTGGACCTGGAGCGGGGCAATCCAGTGTACGCCACCCCCGCCACAGCCGTTGGCCTGGAGCTCGCTGGAGACGGGGAACGGCTTCAATGCGCAGATGGACATCATCGGCCTCGGCGCCGCGAACGGGCTTCCGTCCCTTGTGTATCAAACGCCCGACGGCCAGTTCCACGGCGGCGGCGTGATGGAGCTGCAATCATAGGAAAGCCAATCGTGGAGACCCTGAGCCACGAAGAGCTCTCTATCAGCGACGGGAGTAGCCGCGCGATGTGAGCCGCTCGACATATCCCACGAGCAGCGCAGAGGGATAGCCGACGGCAACGTAGAGTATTCCGGTGAGCGTGTACATGGTGAAATACTGATAGGTGCGCGCGGAGATGATTTCGCCGCTGAACATCAGTTCCTGCACGCTCATGACGGAGGTCAGTGCGGTATCCTTGAAGATCGTGATGAAGTAGTTGCCGAGCGCCGGCACCACAAGCCGGAGCGCCTGCGGCAGGATGATTTGCCGGAACGCGAGGAAGCGCGTCATGCCGAGGGCCTCGGCGGCGTGGCGCTGTCCGCGCGGCACACCATTGATGCCGGCCCGGTACACTTCGCCGATATAGGCGCTGTAGTGCAGGGTAAGGCCGACCACGCCCGCCGTGAATGGATCGAGCCGGATCCCCGCCTGCGGCAGAACATAGTAGATGTAGATAAGCTGCAGCAGGAGCGGTGTCGTCCGCATCAGTTCGACGTAGATGTCGATGGGAACGCGGATGAGCGGCGATGACGACATGCGCGCAAGCGCCACCGGTATGGCGAAGAACAGCGACAAAGACAGAACCGCCAGCGCGAGCACGACGGTCAGTTTCAGCCCTTGCAGCAGGACGCCGATATATTCTTGCGCGACACCGAGATCGAGCAGGTGCATGCGTTGTCTCCGGATGCGCGGACGCGTCCGGTCGATGCCGACGGCCGTGGCACGAGACGGAACGCGGCCGCTGTTAACGTGATGTTGCTCAGTTGGTGGGGAAGAAGAAGAGGTTGCGGTTGCTGAGGCCGTATTTCTTCAGCAGGTCCGACACCGTCTCGTTGCCGCGGATCTCCGCCAGACCCTGGGTGTAGGCGGCGCGCAGGCTGCAATCCTCCTTGCGGAGCGCATAGCGGGCGTAGCCATAGCCATATTTGAAGATCAGCTCGTCCGGCACCTTCACGTTCGGCACCATCTCAAGCGGCGCGTCGGGATTTGCCTTGTGGTAGGCGATGAACTTCACATCGTCGTCCATGACGATCGGAACGCGTCCCTCGGCCAGGGCCACGAAATCCTCGGGGTTGTTGCGGAACGGGGTTACCATCGCGCCGACGTGGTGCAGGTATTCATCGGCGGCGGTTCCCACCATGGCGCCGACGGTCTTGCCGGCCAGCCCCTCGAACGAGGTGATGCCGGTCGGATTGCCTTTGCGCACGATGATGGCCGGGCCGTACCACCATGATGGTCCGGTAAAGGAGACCACCTTGGTCCGTGCCGGCGTATAGTGGATATTGCTGGCGATGACGTCGATCCGCTTCGACAGCAGGGCAGGTATCAGATCGGAGAACGGCATGATTTCATAATGGATCGTGGTGACGTGAAGCCAGTTCAGGACGGCTTCGTTGATATCCACGTCGAGGCCGACGGCCTTCTTCGTTTGCGGATCGAGATTGCTGTAAACGGGGATCGGCGCGATGCCGAGCGTGATGCCGTCCTTGACCGCCCGATCGTATGAACCGTCGCCGCAGTTTTCGAACAGCGGCACCGCCTCGAACGTGTGTTCCTGGGCGACGGCTGCTCGCAGGCCCGTGCCTGCTATCAGCATAACAGCCAGGACTAGCGTAGCGATTGATTGCATTGATCCATTCCCCCCAACTGGCCATTCCCCCGGTAGCCTGCCGACGACACGTCGCGCGACGGATTGGACATCCGTTTTGTATATAATAGAACAGTAGATGTCGCATTGCCGGCGGTCAATTCCCTTCTGTCCACGGCCGATGCGGATCGGGTAGTAGGTTACACCTGGAACCAATGTATGACGGTGTTATCCAGCCGTTCGAGAGGCTGGCTCTCCCTCATCATGCTCGCGCGGGCGGGCATGATGCGGTCGCGCTTGCACGGACTGTCGCTGGATTCCCGCTTTCGCGGGAACGACGGGGGGCGGGAAGTAGCGGGACGCCGCCGGCCGGTGTCTCTCCGTGCCTCCGCGCCTCCGTGGTTGAACTTTCCTGCCTTGCCTTTCCTCCCCCTCTCCGCCATATCCGCCTCGCCGGCCTGCGCAAGCTGCCGGTAATTCACACGCGGGGCGCCTTTCCCGGCTGATGCCGGGTCCGGTGCCTGTCACAGGGCGCGGCCCCGCGGAGGCACAACCGGACGAACGGAAAGGAGCACCCCGCCCCATGGCGATGCCCGAATTCACCCTGCGCCAGCTTCTGGAAGCCGGCGTTCATTTCGGCCACCACACGCGCCGCTGGAACCCGAGCATGGCGCCGTACCTGTACGGCGTCCGCAACCAGGTGCACATCATCGACCTGCAGCAGACCGTGCCGATGCTGGACCGGGCGCTGCGCGCGGTGCGGGATGTCACGGCGGCGGGCGGCCGCGTGCTGCTGGTCGGCACCAAGCGCGCGGCGGCCGAGTATGTGGCGGACGCAGCCAAGCGCTGCGGCCAGTATTACATCAACCACCGCTGGCTCGGCGGCACGCTGACCAACTGGAAGACCATCACCGGCAGCATCAAGCGGCTGCGCCAGATCGAGGAAACCCTGTCCGGCGACACCACCGGCCTGACCAAGAAAGAGGTGCTGAACATCACCCGCGAGCGTGACAAGCTGGAACGCGCGCTGGGCGGCATCAAGGACATGGGCGGGCTGCCGGACATCCTGTTCATCATCGACACGAACAAGGAAAAGCTGGCGGTCGAGGAAGCCACCAAGCTGAAGATCCCGGTGGTGGCGGTGCTCGATTCCAACTCCGATCCGGCCGGCGTGACGTTTCCGATTCCCGGCAACGACGACGCCATTCGCGCCATCACGCTCTATTGCGACCTGGTGGCCGGCGCGGTGCTGGATGGGATCAGCGCGGAACTGGCCGCTTCGGGCGGCGATATTGGGGCGGCGGAGGAACTGCCGCCGGAGCCGCAGCGGCGCACCGAGGCTCCGGCCGAGCAGCCTGCCGCGTAACCTTTTGCGAATACTGGAACCTGACCGATGGCCGATATCACCGCTGCACTGGTGAAGGAGCTGCGCGACAAGACGGGCGCGGGCATGATGGACTGCAAGCGGGCGCTGACCGAAGCCGGTGGCGAACTGGAGCCGGCCATCGACTGGCTGCGCAAGAAAGGCCTGGCGGCGGCGGCCAAGAAGTCCGGCCGCGTGGCGGCCGAGGGGCTGGTCGGCGTCGCCTCCATGCCGCTGAAGGCGGCGATGGTGGAGGTGAACGCGGAAACCGATTTCGTCGCCCGCAACGAGCTGTTCCAGCAATTCGTGGAGACAGTCGCGAAGCTGGCGTTGACGGTGGGCGAGGATGTGGAGGCGCTGAAGGCGGCGCCTTATCCGGGCAGTGGCCGCGCCGTGGGTGACGAGCTGACGCACCTGGTGGCGACGATCGGCGAGAACATGGCGCTGCGGCGCGCCCGCGTCATCGGCCTGCCGCGTGGCGTGGTCGCGACCTATGTGCATCAGCCGTTGCGGCCGGGCCTGGGGCGCATCGGTGTCATCGTGGCGGTGGAAGCGGCGGGCGAGCTGGAAGGCCTGGAACTGCTGGGCCGCCAGATGGGCATGCAGGTCGCCGCCAGCCGGCCGGAATGGGTGGACATCGCCGGGGTGGATCCGGCGGCGCTGGAGCGGGAGAAGGACATCTTCCGGGCGCAGGCGAAGGAATCCGGCAAACCGGACGCGATCATCGAAAAGATGGTCGAGGGACGGGTGCGGAAATTCTACGAGGAAGTGGCGCTGCTGGAGCAGGTGTGGGTGCATGACGGCGAAAGCCGCGTGAAGGCCGTGCTGGCGAAGGCAGGCGCGAAGGTTGCGGATTTCGCGCGCTTCAGCCTAGGCGAAGGCGTGGAGAAGCCGCAAGGTCCGGACTTCGCCTCGGAAGTGGCCGGAATGACGCAGCGGAGCTAGCTAAGGCATCCGCTTTGTGCCGCCCTACTGCGACGACTGGTCGAACGTGTTGCAGGACCGCATGTCGCCGCTGTGCAGCCCCACCGACAGCCAGTGTACGCGCTGCGCCGAAGATCCGTGCGTGAAACTGTCCGGCACCGCCACCGGCCGTCCCGCCTGCCGCTGCAGCCGGTCGTCGCCGATCGCCGACGCGGTGGAGATCGCCTGCTGAACGTCGGCATCACCGATATTATGGTGCCGCTCGTTCATGTGGTAGGCCCACACGCCCGCTAGGCAATCCGCCATCAGTTCCGTTCGCACCGACAGCGCGTTCGCCCGCTGGCGATCGGCCTGCGCCTCTGCCTGTTGCACCTTTGGCAGCAGCCCGATCAGGTTCTGCACGTGATGCCCGACCTCGTGCGCGATCACGTAGGCATAGGCGAAATCACCACCGCCGCCGAGCTTGCGCTGCATGTCCTGGAAGAACGACGTATCGAGATATAATTGCCGGTCGCGCGGGCAATAGAACGGTCCCATCGCCGATTGCGCCGTGCCGCACGCGGACCCCGTCACGCCCGAATACAGCACCAGCACCGGCTTGACATATTGCCGCCCGCCTTGCTGCGGCAGGATTTCCGTCCACACGTCCTCGGTCTCGCCCAGGATGCGGGCGACGAAATTGCCCATCTGGTCGGTCGGCGCGCCCTGCCGTCCGGCCTGCTGCGAAACCTGCGGCTGGTTCGACCCTGTAACCATCTCCGCGCCGCCGATCAGCAGGCGCGGATCGATCCCAGTGGCCCAGCCAATCAGGCATAGCACCGCGATCGCGCCGATACCCAGGCCGCCGCGCGCCACTCCACCGCCGATGCCACGGCGGTCGTCGATATTGCTGGATGGCCGAAGGTCGTCGTCCTCCATCGGGATTCTCCGGTTCGGGTGCCGCCGCTTCTACCCTACGCCCACTAGTGCCTCGTCACAGTGGTTTTGACTGGTTGAGCGTCCCTCGGACTTAGTTCCGGCAAGGCCGACCCTCGGCAGCTCCACGATCGGACCCACGCCCCACAGCCAGCCATCGACCGGGTTCCTCGGCGACAGGAACGCTGAGAATGTGATCGGCGCGAGGCCGAAAGGCACACTCTGTGCCGGCTGAAAGGATGGGCTCCGGCGGCGGCGATTGCGCCTGCTGGGCCTGCGCGCCAGCGCTCGCCGCCACGCCCACCGCAGCCTTCAGCGCCAAATGCAATCGAGTTGCGTGTGTCATCTGGTGACCTTTTCCGATCGTGGGCTCGTGCCATCCGTATCGGTTCCGGTCGACTTTGCGATCACCTCGTATATCATGCCGCTGCCCGCCCTTTCCAGCCATTCTCCCGCGGCGCGATACAGCCCAGCCAGCAGGGGGCGCCTCGGAGGTCGCCAGCGCCCATAACGGAATACTCAAGGTTGCGTCGTCCGCCGACGAGACACGTTTCACGTTCCGGATGCCGCTGGCCTGATCCGCCCCGGCGGAGGGGTGGCAGACTCCCGCCAGCCGCTGTTGCCCTTCGCACCGCTGACCGCCAAGCTTGCCGGGCAAAGCGGAGCCGCCAATGACGGACCTGACTGAAACCATTGCCGACGGGATCGCCGTCCTGACGCTCAATCGTCCGGACCGGCTCAACGCCCTGTCGCCGGAGATGCTGCATGGGCTGCAGGCGGCGCTGACCCGTCTCGGCACAGACGACACGATCGGCGCCATCATCATCACCGGCGAAGGCCGCGCCTTTTGCGCCGGTGGCGACGTCAAGGACATGACGACGCGGCACCACCACAGTTTCGAGCAGCGCATCGATCGCCTGAACCGCATGCATGCACTGCCCCAGCTCATGCGCCGGCTGCCCAAGGTGATTATTGCCGGGGTGAACGGGGTCGCCGTCGGCGCCGGCCTGGGACTGGCGATGGCATGCGACCTGCGGCTCGCCGCCCGTGGCGCCCGCTTCGGGACCGGGTTTGCCGGCATCGCCTATTCCGGCGACTTCGGCGGCTCCTGGCTGATGACGCGGCTGGTCGGCTCGGCCAAGGCGCGCGAACTTTACCTGCTCGGCGACATGATCGGCGCCGACGAAGCCGCCCGCATCGGCCTGGTCACCCGCAGCGTCGACGACGCGGCGCTGGCGGAGGAAACCATGGCGCTGGCCCGCCGCTTCGCCGCCGGCCCGCACCTGGCTTACGCGTACATGAAGAAGAACCTGCACGCCGCGGAAATCGAACCGCTTTCGTTGGTCTGCGACATGGAGGCGATACACCAGGCGCGCACCGGCCTGTCGGACGATCACCGGGAAGCGGTTGCCGCGTTTGCGGAGAAGCGGCCTGCGGTTTTCCATGGCCGCTGACCGACGCGTGCGTGTTGATTTTACTATCGCCGGGCGGTCAACTGCCTATTGCAGATGACACAGGTTGGTGAGCAAGATGAACTCTGCCGCCGAAGCACGAGGAGATGAGTAGAACAAGCCAATATCACCCGCGTTAACGCGGCAGTTGTCGCACTGAAAGGGGGCCACCCATGCCATTCGACGGAACGGAGTTTCGCGTCGCTCCACTCCGTGTGACGCCAATCGCGCCTGAGGCGAAAGGGATCTGGAGCCGGGTGCGCGTTGCGACCACGGCATTATTCACCCAGGCCCGCGCCCTGCCCGTCTGGTCGCTGGCGCCGAACGAGCCCGTGGTACCCTCCGAGGTCACCGCTGTGCAGTTGTTGCGCGCCGCCCGCGGCCTGATCGAGCTGGAGGACAAATGGGTCCAGGGGCGCTATGAAACCGTGCGTGGCCGCCGCTGTGCGATGGGCGCACTGCAAGCGGCATCGCGCGTCCTGCGCGATCCCCGCGCCTTCGAGGAGGCCAAGGACCTGTTGCGCACGGAGGCTGTGGTGCGCGGCTACAGCCACGTCGAGAAGATGAACGACCGGTCCACCCACGCCCAGGTGCTGGCCGTGTTCGATGCGGCCATCGCCAGGGCCGAAGCGCGGCTGCCTTTTTAGGCGGCCGCTTTATTTTCGCTCGGAGCTCGGGGCTGCCGACGTGGCCCCGGTTGCTCTACGCGTGTGGATGGCCACCACCGCGGCCAGTGCCGGAAACAGCAGCGCCAGCGACATCGGCGGCTGTGACATCGGTTCCGGCACCGCCGTCAGCACATCGAGCCGGTTGATTGCAATTGCGCCGGATTCCCGTGGGGGCCCGGTTGCGGCTGATTGATCAGGAGCGCTACGAAACTGATATCCGGGCAGACTCGATAGCACACCCGCAAAAGGCGCTGAATTATCGTCCGCTCCGGCTCGAGTGCGCGAAATCCGACGCCGCCGCAAAGCCCGCACATGCAGCCAACAACACTGGATTGCGCACGAGGGATATTCCTCTTCCAAGCCTGTTGTTGTTTTATGTGGCTTCTGCAAATCAGCCGGCGGTTGCAATCTCTTCTCATACCAACCTGCGAGGACGAAGACTCTCTAGCATCAGTCATGCCGGCGAAAGCGCGTCGAGGCGAGAGCCCACGAGATTCCGAGGGTTTGCCTGGATTCCCGCTTTTCGCGGGAATGACGAGCGCAGGTCACCCTCAATGCGGTGAAAGACTGTCCCGGTGTGATCACATTCGACCTGCGAACTCATGACAGTCTCGGTTCCACCAATGACGAAGCCCGTCGTCTGATGGACGCGGGCGCCCCGCACGGCACCGTCGTTACTGCAAACCTCCAGACTGCCGGTCGTGGCCGGCAGGGCCGGCACTGGGTCAGCCCCATCGGCAATCTCTATCTCAGCATCCTGCTGCGCCTGGCTCAGCCCCCTGCCCGCTTCCCGGAGGTTGGGTTTCTCGCCGCCCTCGCGGTGGCGGATGCAATCGACTGCTTCGCCCCCGCCCGCGCCACCCTAAAGTGGCCGAACGACGTGCTCGTGGACGGCGCAAAACTATCGGGCATCTTGCTGGAGCGCGCCGATCCGGCCTTGATCGTCGGCATCGGTCTCAATGTGCTGCATGTGCCATCCGGCACCCCCGGTGCCGCTACCTCGCTCGCGCGGCTCGGCGCCGCCAACGCCAGTATTGCGTCGGTGCGTGCTGCGCTGCTGGACGCCGTCGCCCGCCGGCTGGCGCAGTGGACCGAGAATGGCTTCGAGCCGATTCGCGCCGAATGGCTCGCGCGGGCGCATCCGCCTGGAACCCAGCTTGTCGTAACAACGGCAACCGGATCTGTCCGCGGCCAGTTTGCCGGCCTCGCGACCAACGGTGCACTGCTGCTCGACACCGACAATGGGCAGCGACAGCTTATTGCCGGGGACGTTGCGGTGGCGTGAGTTCCGCTGCCCTCGACGTGCCTGCCGCCCCGCCCTAAGCTGCGGTCAAGTGTGGAGGAGCGACATCTAATGGCCGCTGAAAACTGCTTGTCCGACGTGCGGGTCCTCGATCTCACGCAGTTCGAAGCAGGCCCCTCCTGCACCGAGGTTCTCGCCTGGCTCGGCGCCGACGTGGTGAAGCTGGAGAATCCGAAAAACGGCGATCCCGGCCGCCAGATCAGCAATCCCGCCGGCACCGACGCGCATTATTTCCTGCAATACAACGCCAACAAGAAATCGATCACCGTCAACCTGAAAGCACCCGGCGGCCTGGACCTGGTGAAGCAGCTTGCCGGCAAGGCCGACGTCTTCATCGAGAATTTCGCCCCCGGCGCAATCGAGCGTCTCGGCCTCGGTCCCGACGTGGTGCGCGAGCTGAACCCCCGCATCATCTATGCGCAGGTAAAAGGCTTCGGCACCGGTTCACCCTTCGAGAACAATCTTGCCTTCGACATGATCGCCCAGGCCTGCGGCGGCACCATGAGCATCACCGGCGAGCCCGACGGACCGCCCCTGAAGCCGGGCGCCACGATCGGCGACACCGGCACCGGCATGCTGATGGCGATCTCCATCCTCGCCGCCCTGCATCGCCGCAACCGTACCGGCGAAGGCGAGCATCTCCAGGTCGCCATGCAGGACGCGATGTTCCAATACATTCGTGGAGCGTTCGCGACACAGACCCGATCCGGCAAGCCAGCGCACCGCGCCGGGTCGGGCAGCGTGCTGTCGCGCAATCCACCGATGGGCACCTATCCGTGCAAAGGCGGCGGCCCGAACGATTACGTCTATGTCTATACCAGCCGTGCCAACCCCGAGCACTGGCGCCGCCTGCTCGGCGTGATCGGACGCGAAGAGCTGATCGGCGATAAGCGCTACGACAGTCCTGAAGCCCGGCGCGCACGCGAACCCGAAGTCGATGCCATGGTCGCGGAATGGACGCGCAAGCACGACAAGCACGAGGCGATGCGTATCATCGGCGCCGCTGGCATCCCCGCCGGCGCCGTGCTGGACACCAACGAATTGCTGCACGACGCCAGCTTCGAGGCGCGTGGCATCATGCAGACGATCGAACATCCCACCGCCGGGCCGTACAAGATGCCGGCGTTTCCGGTGCGCTTCTCGGGCCGGCCACCGACCGTGAAGCCGGCGCCGCTGCTCGGCCAGCATACCGACGAGGTACTGGACGACTGGCTGACCATCAGCCGTGATGAGACCGCGACCTTGCGCGGCAACGGCGTGCTCGGCTGAAGCGACCTAGCGGCAGGAGACGATACATGGCGGAACTGACCGGCTCCGAAATACTGGCGAAATGCCTGAAGAAAGAAGGTGTGGACGACCTGTTCTTCATCATGGGCGGCCCCATGCTGCTGGCCGAGGCCACCTGCATCAAGGAAGGCATCCGCATGATCGACGTCCGCCACGAGCAGGCGGCCGCCTTCATGTGCCAGGCGTACAGCCGGTTGCTACAGAAACCGTCCGCCTGCATGGCGGCCAGCGGGCCAGGCGTGACCAATCTGGTGACCGGCGTTGCCAACGCACTGATCGACTGCTGCCCGGTGGTGGCGATCGGCGGATCGTCGCCGATCAGCCAGTTCGGCCGTCAGGTGTTCCAGGAGATCGACCAGGTCGCCATCATGCGCGGCTGCGTGAAATACGCCGATCGCATCCACAACCTGAAACGCATCCCGCAGCAGGTGAATTTCGGTTTCCAGAAGGCGATGTCCGGCAAGCCCGGCCCCGTCTATCTCGATTTTCCCGGCGACATCCTGTATCAGAAGATCGACGAAAACCTGGTGGACTGGAGCTTTGCTGGCCGGCCGCTGCTGAACCCGCGCCCGCTCGGCAATCCACAGCAGGTGGCCAGGCTGGTCGATGCGCTGGCCAACGCGAAGCAGCCGATCCTGGTTTCGGGCAGCGGCGTTATCTGGTCCCGCGCCTGGGACGAAATGCACGCCCTGGTCGATAAGATCGGCATCCCTTTCTACACCACCCCGCAAGGCCGTGGCGTCGTCCCTGACGACCATCCCTGTTCCTACATGACGATGCGCAGCACCGCCTTCCGCGACGCCGACCTGATCGTGGTCCTGGGCACGCGGATGAACTACATCATCGGCCACGCGGCGCCGCCCAGGTTCGGCGCGAACGCAACCATCGCACGGATCGACATCGACCCGGACGAGATCGCCACCGCGGCCCGCTATGTGGATATCCCGATCGTCGGCGACTGCAAGATGGTGCTACAGCAGGTCCTGGATGGGATCGGCGCGAAGGTGAATACCGACACCTACAAGGCGTGGCGTCAGAAGCTGGCAGAGGGCGAGTCAGCCAAGCGTGCCGGCAGCGGCGCAAACAAATACGCCGAGGATGGCGATATCCATCCGGTCCGGCTGCTGGAGGAGATCAGGAATTTCGCCAAACGCGACGCCATCCTGTGCGTCGATGGGCAGGAGACGCTGAATTTCGGCCGCCAGACCATGCCCACCTTTGCGCCCGGCCATCGGCTGAACTCGGGTCCGTTCGGCACCATGGGCGTCGGGCTGCCGTTCGGCGTCGGCGCGAAGGTCGCCAAGCCGGACAAGCAGGTGATTGTGGTGCATGGCGATGGGTCATTTGGACTAAACGCCATGGAGCTGGACACGGCAGTACGCCACAAGATTCCCATCCTGGTGGTGATTAGCCTGAACGGCGGCTGGACGGCGGATCCCAAGCGCGAGAAGCCGGGGCGTGAACTTGGTTACACGCGGTTCGACAAGATGGCCGAGGCGCTGGGTTGCCATGGGGAGTATGTCGAACGCCCGGAAGACATCCGCCCCGCCCTGGAACGCGCCCAGGCCAAGGTCGATGAAGGCATGGTCGCGGTGGTGAACGTTAAGACCGACTACCGTGCGCGGTACGCGGGAGCTGCGTTCAGCGATTATTCCACATAATACCACCTCTCCCGCCACCCCCGGCCCGCTTGCGTTGACAGTGTGGGTTCGACGCTTAACACTGCGCCAGCAATTGCCCGTGAATGCATACCGCGCAAAGTGGCACAATGAAGGAACGGCCTATGCCTCGACGATGGTGGCTATCTCTCATTCCGCTGCAACTCGCCTTTGTCAGCCCTGCGCTCGCGCAGAAGGCGGATGTGATCACCCAATGGGTGGATAGCGGGGCACATCGCGCCGTCACCGTGCTCGTTGATGAATTCCAGAAGCGAGGTGGTACCTGGGTTGACGAACCTGTGGCCGGCCCGCAAGCCCAGATCGCCGTGGTGATGAACCGCATCGCCGGGGGCAATCCACCAGCGGCGATGCAGTGGCAACTCGGCGCACCAACCCGCCAGTTGGCGGAGAACGATCTGCTCACCAATCTGGACAGCCTTGCCGCAGCCGGCAACTGGGCCAAAAACCTGCCGCCGATCCTGGCGAAGAACGCCATGTACGACGGGCATTTCTACGCCACCCCGCTCGACGTCGCTGGTACCAACTGGATGTTTTACAACATCAAGATATTCAACCAGCTCCGGCTGCAGCCGCCGAAGACCTGGGACGAGTTCTTCGCTATGGCTCCGAAGATCAAGGCGGCCGGCTATATTCCCATCGCATTCGGCGCCAATGCTCAGCAGGAAGCCTGGCTGTTCATGACCATCCTGGCCGGCGAGGCCGGTGGCCAGACCTTTCTGGCGATAGCCTCCGACCACGATGCCAAGGCCGCCGCCAGCCCCGGCGTGCAGGCGACGTTCGAGGTGATGGGCAAGCTCCGCCAGTACGTCGACGCCGGCAGCCCCAACCGCGCAATGATCGACACACTCTCGCTGGTGGAGACCAACAAGGCCGCGTTCCAGATCGTCGGCGACTGGGTGAAGGCCGATTTCGCCGCGGCGCACCTGGCGCTCGACCGCGACTATGGTTGCGCGCTGGCGCCCAACACCCAGGACAGCTACGTGATGACGGTCGATGCGTTCGCGTTTCCGAAACTCGACAAGCCCGACCAGGTCAAGGCCCAGCTCACGCTGGCCGAGCTGGCGATGGAGCCGGCAATACAGACCCGGTTCGCGCTGCAGAAAGGCTCCCTTCCCGCACGGCTGGACGCGGATGTCAGCGCGTTCGATCATTGCTCGCAGCTCGGCCACAAGGTCCTGGCCGAGGGTCCCACGCATCAGTTGCCCAACTTCTATCTGATGTTCACTCCGGACAGCTACGGGCAGATCACCGATCTGCTGGGTCAATACTGGAGCCATCCGGAAATGAGCGCGGCGGACGCCACCAGCCAGTTCGCCAGGATTGTCGGGAATGCCGGTCATTAACCTGGTAACTGAGGCGGTCCCGCAGCCAACCACGTAATGTCAGCCATGGTGCGGCGACGGCAGGCGGACCGCGCCGGCCGCCGCTATCATCCTCGCAGCCTTGCCGCGATATCGGCGCTGGCGCCCACCGTGCTGGTCGCGCTGACCTGCTTTTACGGCAGCACAGTGTGGACCGTGTACATCTCGATGACCCGGTCGTTCATGCTGCCCAACTACCGGTTTGCCGGGCTTGCGCAGTATAGCCGGCTGTTCGCGACCGAGCGCTGGCAGGTCGCCTACGGCAACATGTTCCTGTTCGGCGGGCTGGACATCGTCGGCACGCTGGCGCTCGGCATCCTGCTGGCGGTACTGATCGATCGCAACGTGCGGTTCGAAGGCGCCTTCCGCACCATCCTGCTCTATCCGTTGGCCTTGTCGTTCATCGTGACCGGGCTGACCTGGCAATGGCTGCTCAGCCCGACGATCGGCGTGCAGAACTTCGTGCGTGGGCTCGGCTGGAGCGGTTTCGTGTTCGACTGGATCACCCGGCCCGACCGCGCGATCTACACGCTGGTGCTGGCCGGCATCTGGCACCAGTCCGGCCTGATCATGGCGATCATGCTGGCCGGCCTGCGCGGCGTGGATCGGGAGTTGTGGCGCGCCATGCGAGTGGATGGGATTCCCACCTGGCGGGGCTATGTCCACATCATCCTACCGATGCTGCGGCCGCTGATCGTCACCTGCCTCGTGCTGATCGCTATCGCCGTGGTGAAGAGCTACGACCTGGTGGTTGCGATGACCAACGGCGGCCCGGGCTTCGCGTCCGACCTGCCCGGCAAGTTCGTGGTCGATTTCGAGTTCGAGCGGTCGAATATCGGCCAGGCCTCCGCCGCCGCCACGGTCATGCTGGGATCGATGCTCATCATCGTGGCGCCCTATCTGCATTACGAGCTGACGCGGAGGACTCGATGACCGCGGCGGCGCGGCGCGCGCGGATCGGCCGTGTCGGGCTTTACATTCTGCTGATATGGATCTGCCTGTTTTTCTCGATCCCGCTGCTGCTGGTGATCTCCACCTCGCTGAAAACCTCGGCCGAGGTGCGGGCGTTCTCCATCTTCCATCTGCCCGCCCATCCCAATCTCGATGCCTGGGTGAAGGCGTGGTTTTCGGCCTGCACCGGCATGAACTGCACTGGCATCCGTGTCGGGTTCTGGAATTCCGTACGCATCCTGATCCCCAGCGTGATCATCTCGGTGACGGCCGGAGCGATCACCGGATATGCCCTATCGCACTGGCGCGTGCGCGGGGCCAACACGATCATGCTGCTGCTGCTGCTCTGCGCGTTCATCCCGGCGCAGGTGATCCTGTATCCGCTGGTGAAGATCTTCAGCACGGTTGGGCTGTACAATTCGCTGCCCTGCATCGTGGCCGTGCACGTGCTGTTCGGGCTGCCGGTGATGTCGCTGCTGTTCCGCAATTTCTATGTCGGCGTGCCGGAGGACCTGATCAAGGCGGCCCGCATCGACGGCGCCGGGTTCTGGCGCATCTTCATCTGGGTGATGCTGCCGCTGTCAACGAACATCCTGGTGGTGGCGACGATCCTGGAGACGACGGGCGTCTGGAACGATTACCTGCTGGGGCTGATTTTTGCCGGGCACGAGAACATCCCGATGACTGTGCAGCTCAACGCGATCGCCGCTACCTCGACCGGCGTGATCGAGTACAACGTCAACACTGCGGCCGCCCTGCTGACGGCGCTGCCGCCGCTGCTGATCTATTTCCTGTCCGGGCGCTATTTCGTGCGCGGCATCACGGCCGGCGCGGTGAAGGGGTAGCGTGTCCACCGTCGCCGTGCGTGGCCTGTCGAAATCCTTTGGTACCCTGCGGGTCCTGCACGACATCGACCTGACGGTGGAGGCAGGCGAGTTCACCGTGCTGCTGGGGCCGTCCGGCTGTGGCAAATCGACGCTGCTGGGCGCCATCGCCGGACTGGAGGACATCGAGGCAGGCGCGGTCGAGATCGGCGGCATGGACGTGACGCAACAGGAGCCGAGCCGGCGCCGGATCGCCATGGTGTTTCAATCCTACGCGCTCTATCCGACCATGACGGCGCGGGGCAACATGTCGTTCGGCCTGCGCATGAAATCGGTTCCGCGGGACAAGGTACGCAGTCGCGTGGATTGGGCCGCGAAGCTGCTGCAGATCGAGCCATTGCTCGATCGCAAGCCGTCGCAGCTTTCCGGTGGGCAGCGGCAGCGCGTGGCGATCGGGCGCGCGCTGGTGCAGGAAGCCAAGGTGTTCCTGTTCGACGAGCCGCTGTCCAATCTGGACGCCAAGCTGCGGACCGAGATGCGAGTGGAGCTGAAGCGCCTGCATCAGGAGCTGGGCGCGACCATCATTTACGTGACCCATGACCAGATCGAGGCCATGACACTGGCCACCCGGATCGCCGTGATGCGAAACGGGCGCATCGAACAGTACGCCACCCCGGATGTGCTCTACGAACGGCCCGAGACTCTGTTCGTCGCCGGCTTCGTCGGCTCGCCGGCGATGAACGTGATGGGCGGGCATTTCATCGGCGGCGAATCGCCTGCCGTACGGGTTGAAACCACACTGCTTCCATTGAATACGTATCAGATACGCAATGTCCCGGGAAACGGGCAGCCCATGCTGGTCGGCATCCGGCCCGAACATGTCGAGCTTGCCTCGGTTGGGACAAGCCGGCCGACGATCGAAGCGGAAACACTGTTCATGGAGCCGATGGGCGCCGACACGCTGGGCTGGTTCCAGTTCGGGCAGCAACGACTGTCGGCGCGGCTGCCGCCGCGGCAGGCGCGGACACTCGGTGGCCGCGTGCGCCTGGCGTTCGATAGCGAGCATATCTCGTTGTTCGACCCCGCAAGCGAGACGCGGCTATGACGGTGAAGCAGGAAAGGCCAGGGGTGCTGCCCCGGTGCTGCCCCTGGACCCTGGCAAAGGCTGTGCCTTTGCAATCCATCCGTTTTGGTTGGGTGTGGGGGTGGGTGCCTACCTCGCTGCTGGTAACAGCGGAGTAGGCACCCACCCCGACACCCAACCCAAGTGAAGGGTTCCAAGGGCGAGCCCTTGGCGGGGTTCGGGGCAGCGCCCCGAGCTTTCCGCTAGACCGAACTTTGCGCCCTTTTCGGTCTATGCTGTTGATAAATTGTAGCTTAGCGAACTGGCGCGGTCATGTGGTTGGTTGATTTGGCTTGACACGACGCGAATCGGCCTGATTCGGTGCGCGCATGTATGTTGCGGTCATACCCAATCGCGGGTCACCCCCAGCGATCCTGCTGCGGGAGAGCTACCGCGAGAACGGTAAGACCAAGAACCGCACGCTTGCCAACCTGTCCGGCTGGGCGGGCGAGCGCATCGAGTTGCTGCGTGCCGTCCTGCGCGGCGAGCATCTGCTGCCTGCCGCCGCGGCGGTGCAGATCGTCCGGGCTCTGCCGCACGGTCACGTGCTGGGTGCCCTGACGACGGCACGGCGGATCGAACTTGATGCCCTGTTGCCGCGTCGGGCGCCACCCCGCAGGCGCGATCTGGCACTGGCGCTGATCATCGCCCGGTTGCTCGATCCGGCGGCCAAATTGGCGACGGCTCGCATGCTCGATCCGGCCACCGCAAGTCACTCACTGGGCGAGGTGCTGGGATTGGGCCGCGTCTCCGCCGGCGAGGTCTACGCCACGCTCGACTGGTTGGGCCGCGAGCAGAGCTTCATCGAGGCGAGCCTGGCCCGACGCCACCTGAAGAGCGGCACACTGCTGCTCTATGATGTCACCTCGACCTACCTGGAAGGACGCTGCTGCGAACTGGCGCGCTACGGCAACAGTCGCGACCATCGGCGCGACCGCCCGCAATTGGTGATCGGCCTGCTGTGTGCCGCGGATGGCTGCCCGGTGGCGGTGGAGGTGTTTGCCGGCAACACCGCTGATCCGGCCACGCTGAGCGCGCAGATCGCCAAGCTGAAGCAACGCTTCAACCTGCATCGTGTGGTCATGATCGGCGACCGTGGTTTGCTGACCGAGGCGCGGATCAGAGAGACGCTGCGCCCGGCCGGGCTGGATTGGATCACGGCGCTGCGGGCGCCCGCAATCAAGGCCTTGGCCACTGACGATGGGCCGTTGCAGCTATCGCTGTTCGATGACCGCGACATGGCGGAGATCACCAGTCCCGACTATCCCGGCGAGCGCCTGGTGGTCTGCCGCAACCCGCTGCTGGCTGCCGAGCGTGCCCGCAAGCGCGACGAACTGTTGGCCGCGACCGAGACCGAGTTGGCGCGCATCCAGGCCCGCGTGCAGCGGGCACGCAACCCGTTGCGCGGAGCCGGCGCGATCGGCCAGGCGCTCGGCGCCATCTTCGGTCGGCGCAAGGTGGCCAAGCACTTCGACACCACCATCACCGATGACAGCTTCAGCTTCATCAGGAACCACAGCGCCATCGCTGCCGAAGCTGCGTTGGACGGCATCTACGTGCTGCGCACCAATCTACCGGCCGCCCAAACTGATGCCGCCGCTACCGTGCGCGCCTACAAGAGCCTCGCCAGCGTCGAGCGTGCGTTCCGATCCATGAAGACCGTGGATCTGGAACTGCGTCCGGTGTTCCACTGGACCGCGCCACGGGTGCGCGCTCACGTGCTGCTCTGCATGCTCGCCTATTATCTGGAATGGCATATGCGGCGGCGCCTGGCCCCGATGTTGTTCGACGACCACGACACCCTGGCACGCGACGCGCAACGCTCCTCCCCGGTCGCCAAGGCAAAGCCCTCGCCAGCCGACAGCGACAAAGCCGCCAGCAAGCAAACCGATCCAGCGCATGGCGAACCGTTGCCAGTGCACAGCTTCCGGACCTTGCTCGCCGATCTGGCAACGCTGACGCGAAATCTCGTCCAGCTCGCAGCCGATCGCAAAGACATCGTCCTCGCCGTACCAACAAAGCTACAGCGCAGAGCACTTCTTCTGCTCGGCGTCACCCAACTCGCGTAGACAGCACCCCAGCAGGCAAAGCCAACCGGATCAACGCTTTGCACTCAGAAATCCGCAAAGTTCGGGCTAGACGACGCGCACCGCGTCGCCGTCCCGCCACAGGCTGCCGCGCGGCAGCCCGGCCGGCGATGTCGGCAGGTCGGGCAGACTAGGTGCACCGGATACCGACCAGGACACCGCCGCCGCACCATCGATTGCCGAGCACCCCACACGCAGTACCTTGCCGGCATCGGCTGGACGCTCGAACTCGAACAGCGGCTCGCGCACACCGCCCGACGGATCGAGCGCAATGAATTTCCACGCGCCGACATCCGCCTGGGCCAGCACCGCCGGTCGCTCATCCGTCCCGCCATAGCTGGCGAGGTTCACGCCGATCACCGTGCCGGCACTGTACGGGCCCAGACGAAACATGCGGTGCCCCGGCGGATCCGTCGGGTTGCCCTGCAACGACCCGCCAATCACGGTGATGGAGGCGGTTGGATACTGCCCCGGCCCGGCTCGGCCATCCGGACCGGTGGGAACCGCGCGGGCGAACGGGCGGTGCTGGAAGTCGATCCGGTACAGAAACCCGTCCAGCAGCGGGTTAAAGATCGTGGTGTGTGAAACAACGCCTTCGGCGACGATCCCGCGCGTCACCGCGTCCGTCGGCTGACCGGCCGGTTCGGCATTCGGGTTGTTCAGCGCCACGGCCCAGACATTCGCCAGCCGGAAGCCGGTCGCCCAGCCGATCGCGCTGCAATCGGTGCAGCGCAACCCGTCGGTCTGGTCGTGAAAATCATAGGCAATTCCGGGACGGGCGGCATGGTCGCCGCGCTGGTTCGCCTGCTCGTGCAACACGCCTGACCAGAAGCCATTGGCATAGCAGTCGCGGATGCGGGCGCTGTCGGCAGTGCGTGTCACCTCGATCCCGCGCCCGGCGGTATCGAAATACAGCTCGCTGACATCGCCGCCGCTGAACCCGTCGGAATAGTAGCCGGTGTGGAATCCCATCACCATCACCCGGCGAACCCGCGTGTTGATGCCGCCATTGGTGATGCCCACGGAACGCACGCCGCTATTGACGTCAGCGCGGCCGTCCTCTGAGAACCAGAGCGCCACCTGTGCCTGCATCTCATCAAGACTCGCCGGACCCGCCGCGGAGAAATGATCGACCGGCCCTGCCATGTCCTTGCGGATCACCTGCAAATCCGCAAGCTCGGCGAAATAAGCCAGCAACAGCGTCATCCGCGGGTGCAGGACCAGCCGGGCCGTACGGGCAAGCTCGGGAACGCTCTCGCCGCCGCTGAGCGCGCCGCCCGGTCCGATCACGACGCAATGGTTGGGTATCACCAGTGCCCCGGCGTTCGAGGAGCTGAGCCGGATGCCGAAATTCTCCGGCCCCCAGGTGGCGTGGTCGAGCAGATACGAACAGCCCGGCCGCAGCCGCACGCGGCATGCACCGAAGCGGCGAGACGCGAACAGCAGCGCCTTCTGGCACGCCGGATAGTCATCCGCGACGCCGTCGCCCCTGGCACCGGCCATTTCAAACGTAAGTGATGCCGGATCGGCGACGCGCAGCCAGCGCCCGGGCGTGTTCCCGCTGCTGCCGCGTGGACGGAACACCAGGAAATCGTCTTCCCCGGCCGTGCTGGCGGAATCCCAGCGAAGCCAGCCGCCGCCGCCATCATCCGGGCTCCAGTAGCCCTCCACCAGTGCGACGTGCGAGCGGTCGGGACGGAGGCTGCCGGCATCGAGGTCCAGCATCGACTGGATCGTCGGCAGGGCGATCACGCCGTCTCCGCTCGGCTGTTGCGCGGTCGCGGGCACCGCCACGCTGGCCGCGCCGGCGCCCAGCAGCCGCATCGCGACACGGCGGCTGCGCGGCCCGATCACCCACTCAGCCCCAGTGCCCGCAGCCCGCGCTGCAGCGCAGCGGGTGGAACCGTGAAGCTCGACACACCCACGCCGCGCGGATCGTCGTTCGTGCTGGGGCCGCGAATTTCGGCAAGCCGGGCCGAGCGGTTCTGCATCAGCGCGAAAAAGAAATCGTCCGCCCAACCGATCGGACTCAGCGTAACCACCTTCACGCCGGGCGGCGAATAGATCAGTCCGGTCAGGCCGGATCCCAGCACCGAGATCACCACATCGGCGCGCTGAAAGATCGTCACCTGCGCACTGAACGGCAGCTCGGCGATCTCCACGATGCGGATATTCGCCGCCTCCAGCAATGGCCGCAACTCGTCCAGATTGGCAACGCGGCGGGTCGCCAACTCCCGGCGCAGCAGCGCAATCCGATCACCGCGCGGCTGCGCGGGGATCGCCTGACGCATCGTTTCGACCGCGCCCGGATGCATCATGCGGTCCGACCACACGGACGACACCGCGAACAGCTCGCGGAACCGGTATCGGTGGCCGACCTCCAGGGCCACCACACGGTCGTCGTTCACGCCATGGAAGCGCAGCGATTCACGCGCGGTGCGCAGGTGGGGGTCATGCAGGATGTCGGCCGGCAGCCCATAGCTGAACTGCCCCGGGCTGCGCGCTTCCAGGCAGGCCAGCTTGGGCAGCAATTCGCCGAGCCAGTGCCCCCAGGTCCGCAACCCGTAGCGGCCAAGCACGACCACCGCCCGATCCACCTCCACCTCGGACCCGCATCCCACGACAGCTTCGCGTAGCCTCGCTGCGTCCCAGCCGGGGTTCACCTGCTCAGTGGGAACCCACCCTTCACATACTGGGATCAGGTCCTCTCCAGTCGGCACGGCGACCCAGGTGGAGGATCGAAATCGCCGAAGCTGTACCGGAGCCAGCCGGCAGGAACGCGGCGTGTAAAGCGTCGCCAGAAGATGCCGGCCGAAATCCCAGTCGAACTCGGTCATGTTGGTTTGGACCAGGCAGGCAGGCACGTCGATCGTGGTTGGGCGCAACAATCGCTGTCCCGGGAGGGTAATGCGTTCCAGCGGACTGAGCGTCAGCCGCGTGGACGGATGCGCGCCGCTCGTCAGCCGCCGACCGCTTGTTGCCGCGCTGTTCGTCGTGGCTTTCTGGTCGTCGGAGAACGCCGCCTCCTGACGCAGCACCGCTTCCGCTGCGTCATGGCGGTCCAGATGGGCAAGCGCCTCGGCGCCCAGCAAATAGGCGCGCCGTTCCTGCGGCACGATGCGGCGAACGCGTTCCCAACGGTCCGCCGCCGCCGTCCAGTCCTGCCGTTGATGCGCCACCGTCGCGTGCTCGATGGCGATATTCGGATGCTCCGGAAACCGCTCCGTCCCCGCCGCCAGCAACTGTTCGGCCTCCGCCAGCCGGCTCAGCTCCCGCAACGCCCAGGCTGCCCCAGCCACGCCCTGCGGCTCATGCGGGAAACGCGCGCGCACCGCATCCCAGCGGTGCAACGCCGCGTCCCAATTCCCCTGCACATTGGCCAGCAGCGCGTGTTCCGCCGCCGGCCATGCATCGTCGGGAAATCGCTCGATAGCCTCGCCCAGCAGCCGTTCGGCTTCATCGAACTGGCGCAGTTCGCGCAACGCGAGCCCACCCCCGACCCAGCCCTGCATCGCCTGTGGGAAACGGTCGCGCACATGACCCCACCGCTCCGTCGCCGCCTCATACCGGCCGCCGCGCCAGGCGACCCAGGCGAAATCGGTGGCGATCGGCAGGTCGTCGGGGAACCGGTCACGCCCCTCCGATAACAGGTCCTCCGCTTCCTCCAGCCGCCCACGATCGAGCAAGCCGGCACCCGCCCGGTGCAGCGGTGTCGGATGATCGGGGAAACGGGCGCGCAGCTCCTGCCAGATGCGCAGGGCGGTCGCCATGTCGTTGCGGACGAAAGCGTCGTGCGCCGCATCCAGGCCGTCTTCCAGCCGCGAGAACCCGGCTGGTTCCACCTCGGCAGCCCCCATCGGCGCCGGGTCGGACGCGCCGGCGCTCATGCAACGAAAGCCAGGCGCGGCATAAGCACGACAGTGTCAGGCAAGCCGGCCGGAGCAGACGAAATGCGGGTTCTCCCAGCCCGGCTTGCCATACGTCAGGTCCGCGCCGTCCAGGCGGCGCACCGTACCGCCCGCCGCTTCCAGCAGCGCCTGCGGCGCGGCGGTGTCCCATTCCATCGTGCGGCCGAAGCGCGGATACAGATCGGCGCGCCCTTCGGCCAGCCGGCAGAACTTCACCGCGGAGCCGAAATTGATCACCTCCGCGATCTTCCGGCCGGCCAGAAACGCATCCAGCCGGCTCTGGTCGCCGTGATAGCGGCTGGCGAGCACGGTCAGCCCCTGCTCCGGCGGACGTCGAGCGGCAATCGGCACCTCGCCGCCGCGCGTCCGTTTCCAGGCGCCCTGCCCGACGATGCCGCCGAACAGCTCATGCATCGCCGGTACGGCAACCACGCCGAGATAGGCGCGACCGTCCCGCACCAGGCCAATATTCACCGCAAACTCGTTGTTGCCGGCAGTGAACTCCCTGGTTCCATCGAGCGGGTCCACCAGCCAGTATTGCGCTGTCGGTGCGGTGATACGGCCGGCGGCAACTTCTTCCTCGGCAATCACCGGCATATCGGGACAGGCGTGGCGCAAGCCCTTCACGATGATCGCCTCCGCCTTGTGATCCGCCTCCGTCACCGGCGATTTGTCCTCCTTGCGTTGCACGTCGAAGCCATGCGCGCGCACAGCCAGGATCGCTTCGCCGGCCTCGAGGGCAAGACCGGCGGCGAGGGAAAGCAGAGATGCGTCGTCCATCCGCCGGGTTTACCGGCCCGTGGCCGGCATCACAACGACGAACCGTCGGGCTCCGTCACTTCAGCGCCGATAGCGCAGCGCATCCACCAGCATTGCGAAGGCCGGCGTGGGTTGACGCCGGCTGGGGTAATAGAGGTGATACCCCGGAAAGGGCTCGCACCAGTCGGTCAGCACCCGAACGAGCCGCCCCGCGGCAACATGCGCTTCCACTTGCTCCTCGGGCAGATAGGCCAGTCCGAGGCCCGCCAAGGCCGCCTGAAGGGCCAGCGCGGTCGTATTGAACACGAGTTGCCCCTCGACCCGAACCCGCAGCTCGCGGCCATCCTTGCCGAACTCCCAGGCGTAGAGGCCACCCAGGGTCGGCAGACGAAGGTTGATGCAGCGGTGCACGGTCAGGTCCTGCGGCGTTCGCGGCGGCGGCTGCCTGGCGAAGCAGGACGGCGCGCCGACCACCGCCATGCGCATGTCCGGGCCGATGCGCACCGCGATCATGTCCTTCGCAACCATCTCGCCGGAGCGAACCCCGGCGTCGTATCGCTCGGCGACAATGTCGGTCAGGCCGTAGTCGATGACCAGTTCCACGTTGATATCCGGATAGTCGGGCAGCAGCTTCGCCAGGGCAGGCAACAGGACTACACTGGCTGCGTGTTCGTGCGTGGTGATGCGGATGGTGCCGGCAGGCTTCTCGCGCAGCTCACTCAGTGCGGCCAGCCCGGCGTCGATCTCGTCGAGCGCCGGCCCCACGGCAAGCAGCAGGCGTTCGCCAGCCTCGGTCGGCGCAACGCTGCGGGTGGTGCGGGTCAGCAAGCGAACCCCGAGCCGTGCCTCGAGGCCACGGAGGGTCTGGCTCAGCGCCGACTGTGACACCCCAAGCTGCGCGGCGGCGCGGGTGAAGCTGCGCTCCCTCGCCACGGCGAGAAAGGCGAGAAGGTCATTGAGATCCGTCCGCGGCATTCAGAAGTCCCGCTTATCAGTTCATGCGGGTTCTACCGCCTAATCGCCGATGGCCGGAGCCCTTACCTGATCACGCGAATGATGAGCAAAGGAGAAGACGCGATGGAAATCAATCGAGCGGGCTCGCAGCCCTCCGCCAACGGACCGGTGGAATGGTTCACCGGCGCTGTCCGTATTGATCGGCTGTTTAGCCCACCCGACCCGGCCCGGGTTGCTGGCGCCCTGGTGACATTCGAGCCGGGCGCCCGCACCGCGTGGCACACGCATCCGCTCGGCCAGACCCTGATCGTGACCGTCGGTCGCGGCTGGGTGCAGCGCGAAGGCGGTCCGGTTGAGGAGGTCCGGCCCGGCGACGTGGTCTGGTTTCCGCCGGGCGAGAAGCACTGGCACGGCGCCTCGGCCACCACGGCGATGAGCCACATCGCAATCCAGGAAGGGCTCAACGGCAAAGTCGTCGATTGGATGGAAAAGGTTACCGACGAACAATACCGGGCCGGATCGAAGACCAACTAGGAGGCGTCATCAAAGGCGAACTGCCATGTCAAAATGGACGAGCGACGAGCTGAACAAGATCGGCGGCGCGGACGAACTGGAGATCGCCTCGCTCCGACGCGACGGAACGTTGCGCAAGCCAGTGACAATCTGGGTCGTGCGGGTTGGCGACGAGCTTTACGTTCGATCCGCTTACGGGCCCACCGCCGCCTGGTTCCGCGGCACCCAGCTTCACCATGAAGGCCGCATCAACGCCGGTGGCATTCAGAAAGACGTCCTGTTCGAGGACGCCGATGCCGCCGTGGGTGACCAGATCGACGCCGCTTACCGCAGCAAGTATCGCCGTCATGGCGCACAATACGTCGATCCGATGGTAGCCCCCGGGGCGCGAGCCACGACAATCAGGTTAGTGCCGCGTTGAGCGGCCACATGACGGGTTGATTATCAGTCAAAGGAACGAAACCAATGCAGAAGCGCAAACTCGGAAGCGGCAAGCTGGAAGTCTCGGCTATTGGACTCGGCTGCATGGGGCTGAGTTTTGGCTATGGCCCCGCTACTGACACACGGGATGCGATCAAGCTGATCCGGACTGCCGTCGAGCGCGGCGTCACCTTCTTCGACACCGCGGAGGTCTACGGGCCGTTCGCGAACGAAGAGCTTGTCGGCGAAGCCCTCGCTCCTGTTCGTGAGCAGGTCGTGATCGCCACCAAGTTCGCGTTCGATATCGATCCCGCCACGCGCCAACAGCGGGGCCTGAACAGCCGCCCGGAGCACATCAAGCAGGTCGCCGAAGCCTCGCTCAAGCGGCTCAAAACTGACGTTATCGATCTTTTCTACCAGCATCGCGTCGATCCGAATGTGCCGATCGAGGACGTGGCAGGCGCGGTGAAGGAGCTTATCCGAGAAGGCAAGGTCAAGCACTTCGGACTGTCTGAGCCGGGCGTACAAACAATCCGTCGTGCTCACGCAATCCAGCCGGTGACCGCGGTTCAGAGCGAATATTCACTGTGGTGGCGACACCCCGAGGAAGCAGTGCTGCCGGCGCTTGAGGAACTTGGCATCGGCTTCGTCCCGTTCAGTCCGCTCGGAAAGGGCTTCCTGACGGGCGCGATCACCGAGGATACGAAGTTCGACAGCAGCGATTTCCGCAACCTCGTGCCCCGCTTCACGCCAGAGGCTCGAAGGGCGAACCAGGGCCTGGTTGATGTGGTCGGCAAGATTGCAGCGCGGAAGCAGGTGACGCCTGCCCAGATAGCGCTCGCCTGGCTGCTTGCTCAGAAGCCGTGGATCGTCCCGATCCCTGGCACCACGAAGCTGCATCGCCTGGACGAGAACATCGGAGCGGCGAGCGTGGAGCTGACGTCCGAGGATCTCCGCACCATCGACAACGCCGTGTCCAAGATCACCGTGCAAGGGGCTCGATACCCCGAGCACCTGGAGCAGATGACCGGCCGCTGAGCGGAGGTCATGACAGCAGGAGTGAAGACCATGAGCAATAACATCGAAGGGAAAGTCGTCGTCATCACCGGCGCAAGCAGCGGGCTGGGCGAGGCAACCGCCCGGGCTCTGTCCGCACAGGGCGCAAGCGTTGCGCTGGGTGCGCGGCGCAACAATCGGATCGAGTCACTGGCGAGCGAGCTGACCGCGGGCGGCGGCAAGGCAATCGCGGTCACCACGGATGTCACCGACCGCGCACAGGTGAAGCAACTGGTGGACGCTGCCGTGGCGGCCTACGGGCGGGTTGACGTCATGATCAACAACGCCGGACTGATGCCGTTTTCGCCACTTGAGCGGTTGAAGGTGGAGGAGTGGGACCGCACCATCGACGTGAACATCAAGGGGGTGCTGTACGGCATCGCCGCCGCCCTGCCGCACATGAAAGCGCAGCGCAGCGGCCACATCATCAATGTTTCCTCTGTTGCAGGACACAAGGTCGGACCTGCCGGCGCCGTCTATGCCGCGACGAAACACGCGGTCCGGGTGATTTCGGAGGGGCTGCGGCAGGAAGTAAAGCCGTACAACATCCGCAGCACGATCATCTCGCCGGGCATGGTCGCGACCGAGCTGGTTGACAGCATCACGGAACCCGACATCGCTGAGGCCGTGCGAAAGCGCTACGAAGGCGCCATTCCCGCTGCGTCCTTCGCAAACATCGTCGCATTCGCGATCAGTCAGCCGGATGACGTGGATATCAACGAGATCCTGTTCCGGCCGACAAGCCAGGAATACTGAGAGGACGGATCCACCGTAGGGTCACAGCGACGTCAGTCTCTCCCGCAGGCGGCCGGCGGCAAAATCCAGGAAGACCCGCATCTTCGAGGGGAGCGCCTCGCGCCCGGCATGAACCAGGTGAACCGGAAGTGGCTCCACCTCGAACTCCGCCAGGATTATCCGCAGCGATCCGTCACGCAGTGCGTCGGCGCACTGGTAGTGGAGCACGCGAGTCGCGCCGACGCCTCGGGCCGCGGCCCAGACTGCCGCCTCGGCCGTCGAGACCGACAGCCGAGGCCGGATTGACACGTCGGCGGTTCGTTTCGCGCCCTTCAACCGGAACGGCCAGGCCAGGGCCGGTGATTGGAAGTCGAACCCGACACAAGGCAGCGTGGCCAAATCCTCCGGCATTCTGGGCGTACCATGCTCAGCGAGCAGGTTCGGGCTGGCGCACACGACCCTTCGCATCGAGCCGATACGAGTGGCGACCATGGTGCTGTCCGGCAGCGGACCGATCCGTGCCGCCATATCGACGTGATCATCGTTCAGGTGAAGGTTCCGGTCCGACAGCCTCAGTCGAACGTTGATCTCCGGGTAGGCGGCAAGGAAGTCGGTTACGACAGGAAGGATGTGCAGACGGCCGAACAGGATCGGAGCGGTCAGGATCAGCTCGCCACGGGGGGCGTGGAATTCGCCGGCCGCGATCCGCTCCGTTTCGTCGATCTCTTCCAGAATGCGCCTGGCCGAAGCTGAATAGACGACGCCCGCGTCGGTGAGCGCCACTTTGCGGGTGGTACGAACCAGAAGTCTGGTTCCCAGGTGGGACTCGAGCTCGTTCACTTTCCGGCTGATGGTTGCCAGCGGCATGCGCAACTCCCGGCTGGCGGCGGAGAAACTGCCTTTTTCGACGACCTGCAGCAGGATCGTCATGGCTTCGAGCCGGTCCATGATTATTCCACCAGATGAGAGGCGAGTTCCCAATCTTAGCTGATTATCTTTTGTGCTGGGACGTACTACCTCCGCTCCCCACACGAACCGCTTCCCGGTTCCGACTCTGGACGGAGAAACCAGTGTCCGGCTGCCGGGCCGCCGTTCTCGCGCGCACAGGAGCCTTATCATGTCGCACGGATTCCTCGACGTTGCCGCGACACCAAGTGTCCGCGCCACCCAGACTGCGATGGGCAGTGACCGGGTCTGGCAGGAGTTCAAGGGCCATCGCGAGTTCGACGCCTTCACGGCCAACGAAGCCGCCTTCATCGCCCAGCGCGACAGTTTCTACATGGCGACGGTTTCGGAAACCGGCTGGCCTTATGTCCAGCACCGCGGCGGACCTGCCGGCTTCCTGAAAATCGTGAACGAAAAGACGCTGGGCTTCGCCGATTATCGCGGCAATCGCCAGTATATCAGCGTCGGCAATCTCGCCGCCGACGATCGCGCCGCACTGATCCTGGTGGATTATGCGCGCAGAGCCCGTCTCAAGATCTATGCACATGTCGAAGCCATTCCGCTCGATGCCAACCCGGCGCTGGCGCAGCTTCTTGTGGAGCCGGGCTACAAGGCCAGGCCCGAACGGATCCTGTTGCTGCATCTCGTTGCGTTCGACTGGAATTGCTCGCAGCATATCACTCCACGATTCACCGAGATGGAGATTGCGGACGCGATCCAGCCGCTACGCGATCGCCTGACCGCGCTGGAGGCTGAAAATGCCGCGTTGCGAGCGAAGCTTGCCATGCAAGAAGGAGAACGATGATGGAGACTGAACGCCCACCGCTGCCGCCGTTCACCACGGTCGAGGCCGCCGCGCGGAAGGTGCGCCTTGCCGAGGATGCGTGGAACGGCCGCGATCCTGAGCGCGTGGCGCTGGGCTATACACGGGACAGTCACTGGCGGAACCGGGCCGAGTTCCTGCAAGGCCGCGACGAGATCGTCGCCTTCCTGGTCCGGAAATGGAAGCGGGAGCTCGACTATCGTCTTATCAAGGAGCTATGGGGGTTCCGCGAAAACCGTATCGCGGTTCGCTTCGCCTACGAATGGCATGACGACAGCGGCAACTGGTTTCGTTCCTATGGCAACGAGCTGTGGGAGTTCGATGACCGCGGTCTGATGCGTCGCCGCGTCGCCAGCATCAATGACGCTCCGATCACCGAGAATGAGCGCAAATATCATTGGCCGCAGGGGCGGCGGCCCGACGATCACCCGTCGCTGAACGACCTTGGGCTGTAATATCAAGCGCCCTATTGGTCGAGTCGCCGCACGCCCCCCTATCCCCCTCCCGCAAGCCCTTGCGGGAGGGGGATAAGGGTCAGCCTCGGGGCTTTCTTCCCTCGGGCGGCCGTTTCGGGTAAGCGCCGGCGGCGATGCGCATCCTGTTCGTAACGTCCAACCGCGTCGGCGACGCCGTGCTGTCCACCGGGCTGCTGGATCACCTGATCGGCAGGCATCCGGACGCACGCATAACAATCGTCTGCGGCCCATACGCGGAAGGCGTCTTCGCCCGCATGCCGAACCGCGAGCGCACGCTGATCCTGGACAAGCGGCGCTGGAATCTGCACTGGCTGCCGCTGTGGCTGTGGGCGGCGACGCGGCGATGGGACCTGGTCGTGGATATCCGCGGCTCGGCGCTCGCTTACATGGTGCGCACCGCGCGCCGGGCGGTGATGCGCCCGCGCGGCGGCCACAAGATTGCTCAGCTTGCCGGGCTGCTCGGCCTCGATCCGCCGCCGCTTCCGGTGGCCTGGACCAGCGCACCGGACCGGGCGCGCGCCGCGGCACTGCTGCCGGCGGGGGGGCCAGGGGGGCAGCCGGTGGTGGCGCTTGGGCCGACCGCCAACTGGCTGCCGAAGGTCTGGCCCGCCGAACGGTTCGCTGCCTTGTTCCGCGCCATCGAGTCCGAGCTGCTGCCGGGCGCCGTTCCCGTCGTGCTGGCCGGGCCCGGTGATGCGGAGCGGGCCATGGCGGCACCGCTGCTCGCGGCCCTGCCGCAGGCGATCGACCTTGCCGGACGGCTCTCCTTGCCGGAGGCAGCCGCGTGCCTGGCGCGCGCGGCGTTATTCGTCGGCAATGATTCCGGGCTGATGCACCTGGCCGCCGCCACCGGCATTCCGACGCTTGGTCTGTTCGGCCCCACGCCGGTGGAGGAATACGCCCCGGCGGGACGCCGTACCGCCGCGGTGGTCGCGGCGGGGCCGGCGATGCAGGAGCTGTCCGTGGCGGATACGCTGCGCGCGGCCGCGCGACTGCTGGACAAGGAACCAATTCCGGCGCTGGCGGAGGCATGGCATCACTGAGCGATGCGCGCGCCACGCCCGATCCCTCCGCCTGACGAGACGTCCCTGCGCGAAGCCGCTCTGTCTTATCTTGCGCGCTATTCGGCGACCGAGGCAGGGCTGCGGCGGGTGCTCGATCGCCGGGTCGATCGCTGGGCGCGGAGCCTCGAGGGGGACCGGGGGTCGCCGGCGGTAGAAGCCGCGCGTGAGGCGGTTCGCGCGGTGGTGGCCCGGTTGGTGGCGGCGGGTGCGGTCGATAATGCGGCCTATGCCGAGGCGCGGACCCGCACCCTGATGCGCGCCGGCCGGTCGCGTCGGGCGGTGGCCGCGCATCTGGCCGCGAAGGGCGTGGACGCCGCAACCACCCGCGCGGTGCTGCCGAGTGATGACGCAACCGAGCTGGCGGCTGCCATCGCGCTGACGGCGCGTCGACGGATCGGGGCGTTCCGCGTGGCGGTGGTTGATGATGCTGGTCGGCGGCGGGAACTGGGCATGATGGCTCGCGCCGGGTTTCCGCAGGCAATCGCGGTGCGTGCGCTCCGGATGGACCGCGACGCGGCGGAAGCCATCCTGCACAGGCTGCGCCAGGGGTGAATTCATGAGCGCATATGACAGCCGGGCCGACACGCTCGCGCATATCCACGCCGTGCGTGACCGGCTGGAGGTGTTCGCGGCCGAGCTGCTGGCGCGCGGACGCGTGCACGACGCCAGCAAGTTCGGCCCCGAGGAGAAAGCGGAGCTGGACCGGCTGCTGCCTTTGCTTGCCGGCGTGGCGTATGGCTCGCCCGAGTGGAATGCGGTGGTGGTGCAAGCCGGGCCGATGCTGCAGCATCATTACCGGCGAAATTCGCATCATCCGGAGCATTATCCGGACGGCATTGCCGGCATGGACCTGTTCGATCTGGTGGAAATGCTGTGCGATTGGATGGCGGCGGCGGAGCGCAATCCATCCGACGGCGTCAAGCTGGACCACAATGCGCGGCAGTTCGGGATTTCGCCGCAACTGGCTGCCATCCTGGCCAACACATTGTCTCGCTGGCCACGTTGAGTGATGTCGGATCGGTCACGGTTGCCGACCTGCGGCGGCTGATCCAGGGGGAGGAGCCGCCGAGGCTGTTCTCCCACATCCTGACGCGGCTGCGTCAGCTTGGCTGAGCGGCGGTCGGACGTATACAGCGGGGGTGATTCGCGATATTTTCGCGGCCGCGCGCCATCAAGACAACAGCCAACGGCCGATGCGGCTGATATACTACGCCGCAAGCCTGGGACGGTTCAGCGCCGCGTGCTGGTCGCGTATCCGGGACAAAAGCGAGGCCAGCCGGGGAGCCACCGATGCCTGAAACCGTGTTCAGCGTGGTCGAAGTTGTCGGCACGTCCGACCAAAGCATCAGCAAGGCAGTCAGCGGTGGCGTCGAAAAAGCCAGCGATACGCTGCGAAATCTCGGCTGGTTCGAGGTGACGCAGATGCGTGGCCACGTCAGGGACGGCAAGGTGGATCGCTATCAGGTGGCGCTGAAGATCGGCTTCCGGCTCGAGGAATAGGCAGCCATGGCCCTGCGCAAGCTGCTGCTCCCGCTGCAAAGCACTTCGACGGCGGAGCCGGCCTTGGTCACGGCGCTGTTGGCCGCCCGGCCGTGGTCGGCCCATATTTCCGTGCTGCACGTCGCCGCCGACCGCCACCGTGAAGACGCGGTGCGCGCCTTGTTCGAACGGTTCATGGCGGCGGAGGACGTGCCGGTGGAAGCGCCGCGAGCCGAGGCCGACCGTCCGACCGCCAGTTTTGCTGCACTGGTCGGGCGGGAGGGCGAGGTCGTGGGTTATCAGGCGCGGCTCGCGGACCTGACCGTGGTCCCGCATCCGGTCAGCGGCGAGGATGTGTCGTCATCCGACGCGCTGCACGCGGTGCTGTTTGATTCCGGTCAACCGGTGCTGATCGCGCCGCGCGTGCCGCCGTCGTCGCTCGGTACCCGCGTCTGCCTGGGATGGAACGGTTCGGCGGAATCGGCCGCCGCGGTGTGGGCCGCCATGCCCTGGATGCAGCACGCCGATGCGGTGCGCATTCTGTGGTCGGAGGAGTATCAGCGGCGTGGTCCGATGGCGCCGGAACTGGCGGATTATCTCGACTCGCACGGGATCACGGCCGACCGCAAAATGTTCAATTCGAGAGATAACCTGGTCGGGGCAGGGCTGCTGGCGGCGGCCCAGGAGTTCGGCTGCGATCTGCTGGCGATGGGTGCCTACTCGCACTCGCGGTTCCGGCAGCTTATCCTTGGCGGCGTTACGCGCCACGTGCTGGAGCATGCGGCGCTGCCACTGATGATGCACCGATAACGCATGGGATACGGCGCGGACGACCTGCCGGGCGGACGAGATCCCGGCTCGTTGACGGGCATGGCGGTCACGGAGGGCAGCTTGCTCGACGGCCGCGTGCGATATGCGCAGCCGCGAGCCGGATTCCGCAGCGGGGTTGAGCCGGTGCTGCTGGCGGCCGCGGTACCGGCGCGAAGCGGGGAGCGGGTGCTGGAGTTGGGCTGCGGCGCGGGTGCGGCGTTGCTGTGCCTGCGTGCTCGGGTGCCCGGCGTCGGTGGCCTGGGGGTGGATATCGACCCCGGAATGATCTGGCTTGCGCGCCGCAATGTGGCGGCAAACGGGTGGGCGGCGCTGGAGTTCCTGGCCGCCGATGCCGCTTCGGTCGAGGCGATGGGGACGTTCGATCATGCCTGCGCGAACCCCCCGTTTCATCCGTGCGGCGGAACTGCTTCGGCTGATGCGTCCCGTGATCTGGCCAAGCGGGACCGGCCGGGATTGCTGGCCGGGTGGGTGGCGGCGATGGCGGCGCGGGTTCGCCAGCGGGGCACGCTGACCGTTATCCTGGCGGCGGCGGAACTGCCGCGGGCGGTCGCCGCGCTGATGGCGGCGGGCTGTCCGCCGAGCGGGCTGTTTCCGCTGTGGCCGCGGGAGGGACAGGCCGCGAAGCTGGTATTGATACAAGGTGTGAAAGCCGGCCGCGGACCGATGCGGCTATCGCCCGGGATGAAGCTGCACCTGGCGGATGGAAGCTTTACGGCGGCGGCCCACGCGATACTGCGCGAGGGTTGCCGGATCGAGCTGTGATCAGCCGAGATCGTTGTGCGGGTGGCGGAGATGCCAGAGCCGCTCGTGGGCGGCGACGAGGCTTTCCATGTTTCGCCGCCGGGTGCCGTCCGGGGTAAGGGGGCGCCGGGTCAGCATCATTTCCAGGACGTGAAGAAGCTGTTCGGCGACTTCGAGATCACCCTGATCACAGGCGTGGTGGAAGGCGATCAGAATCTTGTCCGACAGCCGTCGGCTGTAGCGCGGGGCACCGGCCGTGGTGGTTGCGGTATCGCGAAAGACGTCTTCCTCTGCGTGACTCACCCCTACTCCCCCGCCCGCCTTCACTGTCTCGTTTCCCTCGCCAGGACCCTAGTTTGCGACGCTAGGGGTGACCCGCTCATCATAACTGCGCTATTGTGGCGTTATTTTTTCCTATTACGGCTCAGTGTGTCTTCCGGGATCATGAAAAAAAGGGCGCGCGGGCAGGCAGTCTCAAAAACCGAGCCCGTTCGCGCCCTCCGTATCGGCCGACGCCAGGACCGGGAGATCGCCGAACGCCTCTTCCCAGGTGCCGACCGTCGAAGCCTTGCTGTATTCGGTGGCGCGGTTCTCGAAGAAGTTCGCATGCTCCACCGCGTTCAGCATTTCGTCGAGCCAGGGCAGCGGGTTGCGCGCCAGACGATAGATCGGGTTGAGGCCGAGCTGCACGAGCCGGCGGTCGGCGATGTAGCGAATGTACTCCTTCACTTCCCGTGCCGTCAGTCCCTCGACCGCGCCCTGTTCGAACGCGAGGTCGATGAACGCGTCCTCGTGGTCCACGATGGTGGCGCACACCACGTAAATTTCGCGCTTCAGTTGTTCGGTCCAAATGTCGGGGTTTTCCTGCACGAAAGTGCGGAACAGGCGGATTACCGACAGACAGTGCAAGGACTCGTCACGCACCGACCAGGAGATGATCTGCCCCATCCCCTTCATCTTCCCGAAACGGGGGAAGTTCAGCAGGATGGCAAACGAAGCGAACAGTTGCAGCCCTTCGGTGAAGGCCCCGAAGGCGGCGAGGGTCTTGGCGATCTCGTAACGGCTTTCGACCGAGAAGCCCTGCATATAATCGTATTTGTCTTTCATTTCCTTGTATTTGAGGAAAGCCTGATACTCCATTTCCGGCATGCCGATAGTGTCGAGCAGATGGCTGTAGGCGGCGATGTGGATTGTCTCGGTATTGGAGAACGCCGAGAGCATCATCAGCACCTCGGTCGGCTTGAACACGCGACTGTAATGCTTCATATAGCAATTGTTGACTTCGACATCGGCCTGGGTGAAAAAGCGGAATATCTGGGTCAGCAGGTTGCGCTCGGACTGGGTGAGGTTGCGGTGCCAGTCCTTGACGTCGTCGGCGAGCGGCACTTCCTCGGGCAACCAATGGACGCGCTGCTGGGTAAGCCAGGCCTCGTAGGCCCAGGGATAGCGGAAGGGCTTATAGACTGGATTTTCGGATAGGAGGTCGGGTCCGGAGTGGGTAGCCGCGCCTGGTTCGGGTTTGCCATTCATCTGCTGAAGCGGTCCATTGCTGTATGCGGCGAATCGGGTTTGCCGCGCCAAGGGGGTTATAATTGCGCGAACCGCGCTCGATCGCAAGATGCGGTGTTTATGGCTTGGGTTGTGATCTATATGTTGTTTGTAAAAAAGCAGGCCGCGAACGGGTCTGCGAGGCGGCGGTCCAATATGATGCAACAATCTGAGTGTTTCTAGACGCTATTTCAGAACAGTGCGGGGTAAATCCCAAGTGGCACGGCGGTTTTCACGGATCGTTAGTGATTGACTACATTATTGCACATCATCTAAACTTGACTTTCGGGCTCCAATTCCGTTTCACTCATCATCGACACAGGCAGGCGTTATGGACATGATGGTAGAAACGTTCAAGGAGTTCACATTCGAAGCGGCCCATCAGATTCAACCATACTCCGATCTGCACGGGCACTCCTTCAAGGTAGTGGTGTATCTCCAGGGTCAGCCCGATCCGGTGTATGGTTGGTCGCATAACCTATACGAAGTGGAGTCGGCGATCGAGCAGGTGCGGTCGCAACTCGATCACAAATACCTCAACGCGATCGATGGACTGGCGGTTCCTTCGCTGGAGAATGTCGCCCGCTGGCTTTGGCAACACCTGGACAGCCGTCTTTCGGGTGTGGATCGGGTCGTGGTCAGTCGCGGTTTCGACGGCAGCGCGGAGGGGTGTACCTGCTCGCGCGCAATATCACCGAAGGTGGCCGCGCAATGAGCGTCAGCATCCATCGGCTGCGCCGGCTGGGCCGCGCCAACGAAGCGATCGGACAGGCGCTCAGCCAGGCCGAACGCGCGGTGATGATCAATTCCGCTGAAATCAAACTCGCCGAACTGTTCGACGTGCTGCAGATCGATCATCGGAACGATCACCACACGAAAGACACGCCCCGGCGTGTCGCCCGCATGTTCGTGGAAGAAATCATGCAGGGCCGCTTCAGCGATCCGCCGGTGCTGACCGACTTCGATAATGTGGAGGCGTTCGATCAGCTCATTGTCAGCGGTCCGATCGAGATCCGCTCCACCTGTGCGCATCACCTGATGCCGATTTATGGCGAGGCGTATATCGGCATACTGCCATCGGTTGATGGGCGGATCATCGGCCTGTCCAAGTATGACAGGGTGGTTCATCATTTCGCGGCGCGGCTGCAGATTTAAGAAGAACTGGTGAAGCAGATCGGCCAGTTCATCATGGACCGGACGGCGCCGCGCGGGGTAGCGGTGCGGATCAGTGCGGTGCACATGTGCAAGACGCATCGGGGTGTGCGGGCCAGCCACCGCAGTCGGATGGTGACCAGCGCCTATTATGGTGTCCTTGGCGAGGATGAGGCGCTCAAGCGGGAATTCCTGCAGGAGTGCCTCGGCCTGCAGCAGACCGACTAGCTCGATGTCCGTCACGGCGCGCCAGGACGGTATCGCGCTGGAGCGGATCTCGCTCGGGATGGTGTGTGCGCTGCTGGCTTATGCATTGCTGGCGATGCAGGACGCCACGGTCAAATGGCTGGTCATGACGGTTCCGGTCTGCCAGGTGCTGTTTGTCCGCAGCGGTTTCGTGATGGCCGGCTGCCTGGCGGTCGGGAAGCGTGACCTGGTGCGGCGAGCGGTCCACACGCCGATTGCCGGTCTGCTGGTGTGCCGCGGCCTGGTTACGTTGGCGGCGTGGATTTGTTATTTCTCCGCTGCCCGTAGCCTGCCCCTGGCACAGCTTACGACGCTGTGGTTCACCGCCCCTGTGGTGGTTACGCTGCTGGCAGCGCCGATCCTGCACGAAACGGTGGGGCCGGCCCGGTGGACGGCGGTGGGCATCGGCTTTGCCGGCGCCGTCGCGGCGGCAAATCCAGCCGGCCTGGCGATGTCCCCGGCGACCGCCTTGGTGCTGCTCGCCGCGGTGCTGTGGGCCGCCGGCATGCTGCTGACGCGCGTCATCGCGCGGCATGAGCCATCGCTGGTGCAGATGCTCTATAATAACGCGTTCTTTTGCGTGGCGACCGGTATTGTCAGCGTGTTCGCGTGGCACGCGCCGACCGGGGTGGAACTGATGCTGTTGCTGCAAGTGGCATTGCTGGGCGGGTTCGGGCAGTTCTTCCTGTTCGAGGCGGCGCGGCGCGCGCCGGCATCGGTGACCGCGCCGCTGGAATACACCGCCCTGCTATGGGCCTTTCTGCTGGGGTTTGCGGTCTGGGGCGATCATCCGACCATTCCGCTGCTGTCGGGCGCAGTTCTGATCCTGAGCGCCGGCCTGCTGCTGATCGTTGCCGAACGACGCGGGGCGGCCCGGCGTCCGGTGATGCTTCGCACGGCTCGGTGATGCAAACGACCCGCAATCGATTGTTAACCACCTGCGCCGATGCTTTATACTGCTTTTTGGATGGACCACGCCAATGAAGCTGACCAGACGACACTTCGCCGCCACTCTCCTGGTTGGGGCCGCGCAACCACTGTCCGGACGGGCCATGGCAGGCCCGTTGCCGGTTCCGACCGGCAAACCGATCCTGGTTATCACCGGCGATATCACGGTGCATAACGAGGGTGACAAGGCGGTGTTCGACCGTGCGATGCTTAAATCGCTGGGCGTGACGTCGTTCCGCACGCGCACCCCGTGGTATGATTCGCCTGTCCAGTTCCAAGGGGTACTCATGCGCCGGTTATTCGACGTGGTCGGCGCCAAGGGAAAGACGGTGATCGTGACGGCCTTGAACGATTATACCACGGAAATTCCGACCAGCGATTTCACGCGCTTCGATGTGCTGTTGGCGTTCAAGCGCAACGGGGCCTACATGCCAGTGAGCGACAAGGGGCCGCTGTTCATCGTCTATCCGTATGACACCGACCCGGCGCTGCAACGGCAGACCTATTACAGTCGGTCGGCCTGGCAGGTCGCGGAGATGCAGGTCATTTAGTCATGTCACGCAGCCGATCCCCTGACCAGGAGGTGACCCCCGGCTTGCGGCTGAAGCTGATTTTCACGGCCGTCATCGGCTTTCTGGCCGCGGCCGCGCTGTACGCTTCGGTGCTGATTGCCCAACGGCAAACGGTCCTCAACTCGGAGGCGCGGTACAACATTACCTGGCTGACCAGCCAGGCGGCGCAGGAGCTGTCGCGGCTGGAGGTCGAAATCGGCGCATCGCAGGTGCCGGGTTCCGACGTCGACGCGGACACGGTTCAGGTCTGGCTCGATATCGTGCGCAATCGGCTGCAGGTGCTCACGAATGGCGAGGTCGGCGCGTTCATTGCCGCCAGACCCGAGCTGGACGCAGTCGCGAAGGAATTGGCGACGAACCTGGCCGCCGCCCGCCCGCTGGTCGGCAAGCTGGACCAGCCGGGCGCTGCCGGCAAAATGCTGGCTCTGCTGATGCCGCTAAATCCGAAGATGGTGCGGCTTTCCTCCATCGCGTATGTGCTCAGCAGCAACATCGCGGCAAAGGATCTGGCCGAGCTGGTGCGGTTGCAATGGGTGTTCTCCGCGCTGCTGGGTGGCCTGATCATCTGCGGTTTCTCCCTGATCGGATTGCTGTCCTGGCACAACCGGCTGCTCAAGCGCGCGCACGCGGACCTGCAGCGCACTGGCAACAGCCTGCGCACCCGCGACGTTGAACTGCGCACGCGCAATGGGCTCTTCGATGCCGCCCTGAACAATATGTCGCAGGCATTGTGCATGGCCGATGCCGAGCAGCGGATGATCGTCTGCAACGTGCGTTTTCTGGAGCTGTTCGGGCTGTCGCCGGGAATTGTCCGGCCGGGGATGGCGGTGGCCGAACTGTTCCGCGGCATCCACGACGTGGGACGGTACGATCACCGGATCGTCGAGACGATCTGGCTGGAGCAGCAGTCGCTGGCGACGACCAAGCGCCCCTGGCGGTTCATCCAGGAGGACGCCAACGGACGCGCATTGTCCGTGTCGCATCAGCCGATGAACGATGGGGGCTGGGTTGCGACGTACGAGGACATCAGCGAACGCCGGCAGGCGGAAGCGCGCATCCGCTTCATGGCGCATCATGACGCTTTGACCGGACTGCCCAACCGACTGCTGTTCCGCGAGCGTATGGAGACCGCTCTGGAGCATGTCAGCCACTCCGGTGAATCGCTTGCGGTGCTATGTCTCGACCTCGATTTCTTCAAGGACGTGAACGACACGCTGGGGCATCCGGCGGGTGATGCGCTGCTGGAGGCGGTTGCCCGACGGCTGCGTTCCTGTGTGCGCGGCGGCGACCTGGTGGCGCGACTCGGAGGCGATGAGTTCGCCATTCTGCAGTTCTCCGCGCAGCAGCCCTCCGACGCGGAGAATCTCAGCCCAACGGATTGTGGAGACGTTGCGGCAACCTTACGAAGTCGAGGGCCAGCCGGCGATCGTCAGCGTCAGTGTCGGTATCACCATTGCCGGAGAGAGCGCCGCCAGCGCCGACATCCTGTTGAAGTGCGCGGATCTGGCGCTGTACCGCGCGAAGGCCGACGGTCGCGATACCTACCGCTTCTTCGAAGCGAACATGGATGCCGAGATCCAGGCGCGCCGTGCAATCGAACTCGATCTGCGGGAGGCGCTTGCACGCTCCGAGATGGAGATCTTCTATCAACCGCTATTCGACTTGCGGCGTGGGCAGGTCAGCGGGTTCGAGGCCCTGTTGCGCTGGCGTCACCCGGATCGCGGCATGATCCCGCCGGGGCGCTTCATCCCGATCGCGGAGGATCTCCGGCTTATTGGCCCGATCGGCGAATGGGTGCTGCGGAAGGCCTGCGGCGATGCGATCTCGTGGCCCGACCATGTCAGGGTTGCGGTCAATCTGTCGCCGATGCAGTTCCGCGCTGAAAATCTCGTTCCCGCGGTGGAACGCGCGCTCCAGCTTTCGCACCTGCCGGCGCATCGGCTGGAAATCGAGATCACCGAATCGGCACTGCTGCAGAACAATGACAGAGTGGTCGCCACGCTGCACCAGCTTCGCGCGCTGGGGGTGCGCATCGCACTCGATGATTTCGGCACCGGCTATTCCAGCCTGAGCTATCTGCGCAGCTTCCCGTTCGACAAGATCAAGATCGACCAGTCCTTTGTTCGCGAGATCGGCACCCGGCCCGACTGCCTCGCGATAGTCACCTCTATTACCAGCCTCGCGCGCCAGCTCGGCATGAGCACCACGGCCGAAGGGGTCGAGACCGCCGAGCAGTTGTCGGAGCTGCGCGAAGCTGGTTGCGACGAGGTCCAGGGCTTCTATTTCGATCGGCCAAAGCCGCTCGCGGCGACCTTCGAGTGGTTCAGCAAGCCGGGCAAGCAGGTTCTCACCAACTCAGTCATGGCGGTCTGAGCAAGATCGAGGTGGCGCTCTCCAACAGGTGAGCGAACCTATTCGTATCTTGTCGACGCTGCCGGTCCCGGCCGTATTATCATTGTCGGAATGACCCGGCCACTCGAGGATTATGGCCTTATCGGGGACCTGGAGACAGCCGCCCTGGTGAGCCGCTCCGGCTCCATCGACTGGCTGTGTTTGCCCCGGTTCGACAGTGACGCGTGCTGCGCCGCGCTTCTGGGCGGGGAGCAGCACGGCTTCTGGCGTATCGGTCCGGCGTTTGACGGCTGGTCCCTTCGCCGCCGCTACCGGGATGACACGTTGCTACTGGAGAGCGAATTCGCGCGAGGCGGCAATGTGGTCCGCCTGATCGACTTCATGCCGCCGCGGGATGCCGCCCCGACAGTCATTCGGATCATCGAGGGACAGCAGGGGCAAGTGCCGCTTCGGCTGGAGCTGTCGCTCCGGTGGGACTACGGCCAGATCACCCCTTGGCTGGAGCCGCGCGAGGACGCGATCTGCGCGATCGTCGGCCCAGATATGATAGCCGTCCGCGGCCCGATTCCGTTGCACAGCACGGGCGCGGCGCTGAACGCGGAGTTCACGGTCTCCGCCGGGCAGCGGCTGGCATTCAGCCTGGCCTGGGCGCCTTCCACCGCGGGAATGCCGCCAGCCCTGGAACCCGAGCGCGCCCTGGCCGCCACCGAGGCTTACTGGCGGAACTGGGCCGGCCGGTTCACATTCCCGACACGCTGGCGCGGGCCGGTGTTGCGGTCGTTGATCACCCTGAAAGCACTGATCCACCGGCCCACCGGCGGATTGATCGCCGCGCCCACGACCTCCCTTCCGGAGGTGATCGGCGGATCAGCCAATTGGGACTATCGGTTCTGCTGGCTGCGCGACGCCACCTTCACCGTCGGCGCGCTGCTGAACGCGGGCTATCACGATGAGGCGGTTGCCTGGCGGGACTGGATGCTGCGGGCCATTGCCGGCAGTCCCGATCGGCTGCGGATCATGTATCGCGTGGATGGCGGTCGGCATATCCCGGAGTGGGAGCTGCCCTGGTTGCCGGGCTATGAGGGTTCCCGTCCTGTACGCGTGGGCAATGCCGCCGCCGCGCAAAGACAGGTTGATGTCCATGGCGAACTGATCGAGGCGATGCACCTGATGGATCGCGCCGGATTGAAGCGGCCGGCGCAGGGTACGGCGCTCGAGCAAGCGCTGATAGAACAGCTGGAAACCAAATGGCACGACCCTGGCCACGGTTTGTGGGAAGATCGGGGAGAACCCGAGCAGCATGTCTATTCAAAGGTGATGGCCTGGGCGGGAATTGATCGGTTCCTACGAAACGGGCCAGTCGATCTGAACCCTGAGATACGTCAGCGCCTGACCGGGGTGCGCCAGCAGATACATGATGAGGTGTGTGACAAGGGCTATTCCTCGCGTCGGGGTCATTTCGTGCAGCGCTACGGGACAGAGGAGCTCGACGCCAGCCTGCTGCTGCTCGCGCCGTCTGGGTTTCTGCCGGCGAATGATCCGCGCATCGAGAACACGATAAAGGCGATCCGCCGCGAGCTGATGATTGAGGGGTTCGTGCTGCGCAAGCCGCGCAGCCAGGCGCCGCACGAAGGCGCCTTCCTCGCCTGCACCTGCTGGCTTGCCGACTGCCTGAGCATGCAAGGGCGCAATGACGAAGCGGGCGAACTGCTGGAACATGTGCTTGCCGTCCGCAACGATCTCGGCTTGCTATCGGAGCAATACGATCCCGATCGGCGACGGCTTTGCGGCAATTTCCCGCAGGCGCTTTCACATCTCGCCCTGGTGAACACGGCGCTTGGACTCTCGGGACCGGTCCTGGAGCGGGCCGGCGGGTAACGAGCGACGCCGGAGCCGCGTGGTTGCGGAACCGGGCCGATCAGGCCTTTTCTTCCTCGCCTCCCATGGACCGCCACGCGCGTCCATCCTCCTCCAACAGGCGGGATGCCGCGTCGGGGCCATCATGTCCCGCCGGATAATTCGGGAAATCCGTCGCCGGGGTAGTGGTCCAATTGTCCAGGACGGGCTGCACGATGCGCCACGTCTCCTCGACCATGTCGGCTCGGTTGAACAGGGTCTGGTCGCCCAGCATGACGTCGTAAATCAGCGTTTCATAGCCAACATTCGGCTCCCGCGGGAACCAGTCGCGATATTTGAACTGCATCTGCACGGCGGCGAGATCGACGACGGGGCCCGGCCGCTTCACTTCGAATTCCAGCGAAATGCCTTCGTCGGGCTGGATATAGATCACCAGCCAGTTCGGTGTCAGCGCGGTAACGTTGGTATCCTCGAACGGTGCGTACGGTGCGGACTTGAAGCGGATTGCTATCTCCGTATAGCGCTTCGACATCCGCTTTCCGGTGCGCAGGTAAAACGGTACCCCAGCCCAGCGCCAGTTGTCGACCGCGAGCCGCATGGCGACGAACGTCTCCGTATTCGAATTCGGCGCGACGTCGGGTTCCTGCCGATATCCCTGCACCGCGTGCCCCAGCAGGGTGCCGGCGTCATATTGGCCGCGCACCGCGTCCTCGAGGCGCAGGGTGCGCATGGCGGAATAGAAGTCCGCCTTGCGGCTGCGCACCGAGCCTGCATCGAAGCCGGCCGGGGGTTCCATCGCCACCATCGCCAGCAACTGGAATACGTGGTTCGGCACCATGTCGCGCAGCGCCCCGGTCTGCTCGTAGAAGCGGCCCCGGCGCTCCACGCCCACTGTCTCCGCCACCGTGACCTGCACGTGATCGATCCGGTCACGGTTCCAGATCGGCTCGAAGATGCCGTTGGCAAAGCGGAACGCCATGATGTTCTGGACGGTTTCCTTGCCCAGGAAATGGTCGATCCGGTAGATCTGCTCTTCCTGCAGCACGCGTCGGATTTGCGCGTTCAGCTCGCGCGCCGAGTCCAGGCTATGGCCGAACGGCTTCTCGATAACGACGCGACGCCAATGCTCCGCGTCACCGGCATGGGCTGCGTCGTGGGCCAGGCCGGCAGCGCCAATCTGCTGCACGACCGGGGCGAAGAAGCGGTCGGCGACGGCAAGATAGAACAGGCAGTTCCCGCCGGTTTGCCGATCGCGGGCGAGGTCATCCAGATGCGATTTCAGCTTGTCATGATACAAGCTGGCATCGTTCAGGTCCCCCTGGATGTACAACATGCAACCGGCCAGCCGGTTCCAGGCAGTGTCATCGATCTTGTCGATCTGGCTCTCGCTTGCCGGATTGCCGACGAAGCTTTGCAGCATGGCACGCAGGCTCGCGGCCCAGCCTTCGGCAGTGTCTTTCGCGAGATCGACGCCGACGATCGCGAAATGCTCGGGAATGAGGCCGGTGCGGGTGAGATTATAGAGCGCTGGCACCAGCAACCGCTTGGTGAGGTCGCCATGCGCGCCAAAAATGACCATCGCACACGGACCGGGCGGCTTGGCCTGTCGCCGTGGCGGTGCGTGAATGATCTTGGTTGGTCCCGGCGGGTTTGATCCGGCTGGGGTTGATCCGGGCGGGGTTGATCCGGGCGGGTTTGATCCGGCTGGGGATGTGCTGCTCATGGGGGCAGCTTAGCGAATGCTGGCCCCGCGCATAGACCCGCCGCACGGGAACGTGATGCGACAGCCGCCCACCGTTGCTTTGCCGGGACGCGCATCATAGCTTGCCGCCATGACTGCTTCGCTCCGTTGGCTGGAGCCGTCGGGTTGAGCGATCTGTTTGCTCCGCCGGGCGGCTGGCGCGTGCGCATCCTCGACCTTTCGGGCGGCGCACAGGAGAATATTGTCGAGGAGATCGGCGGGTTTTCCACGCTGATGCAGGCCAACGCGTTCGCCCGCAGCTATGTCCGCGACTCGGTGGAGCGGTGCCGTGGGCCGGGCATGACGACGAAAGATGTCCTGGAGTCCTGGTTCGCGTTCGGCGAGGACGCCGATGTCCCCGAGGCCGGCGATTCGGGCTGGCGCAGCGCCAACGAGCTTGGCGACTTCGTGGATAATCCGGCCAGAGCGGACGAGCGGGACTGGCGCTCGCTCGACCCGCGGCGGGTCGATGCTGATGAAGACGATTCCGACCAATGACACCTAAGCTGCGGATTGCCTGTGGCACGGCCACGCCGCCGCATATCGGAAGCGCCCGCCTGGCGTTGGCCCACTATCTGTTCGTTCGCCGCCATGGCGGCAGGCTGACGCTGCGGCTCGACGATATCGAGCAGCAAACCGGCCCGAGGCAACTGGATACCGTCGCCGGCGATCTGGAATGGCTTGGTATCAGATGGGACGAGTCGATCCGGCAGAGCACTCGGCTGCCGCGATATGAGGCCGCGGCTGAACGCCTGAAACAGGCGGGTCGCTTATATCCGTGCTTTGAAAGCGACGAGGAACTGCGCGTCAAGCGCGAACACCGGCTGAAGCGTGGCCTGTCGGCTGCCTATGACCGGGCCATGCTGAAACTGACACCCGCGCAGCGCGCGGCGGCGGAGGCGAAACGGAAGCGACCCCATTGGCGCTTTCTGCTTTCCGACCATCCCGTTACGTGGCGTGACCTCCTGCTCGGCGCGCAGCAGGTGGATCTCGCCACGCTGTCGGATCCTGTGCTGATCCGGGCGAACGGCACACTGATGCGCAACTTCACATCGGCGGTGGACGATATCGAAGGCGACATCACCCACCTGATCCTGTACAGATGACCAGTGCACCAGTACGGCCGTGCAGCTCGATATCCGGCGGGCTCTCGGCGCGGAGATGGCAGAACCGGATCTGTGTCATCTGCCGGCGGTCAAGGAAGCCGTGGATGGCCGGCGACACCGAGGCGGCGTGGAGCGGTCGCTGCGGGCTCTGCGCCGCGATGGCATAGAACCGGTTGCGCTGGCCGCCTGTCTTGCCGGGTCGGACATCGCCGCGCCGGCGACAGTGGACGATCTGGGTCCGGAGTTCGATCTGGCGCGTTACGCGAACAACTCGCGGCATTTCAGTCTGACGCAATTGCTGTCGGTGAATCGCCGTGTGCAGGGCACGCTGCCTTTCGAGGCGGTCGCCGACAGGCTGCCCAGCGGAGCCACGGAATCATTTTGGCACGCTGTACGCGGCCGGCTGGACCTGTTGTCGGAGGCACGCGGCTGGTGGGACGTGGTTGCCGGCACGATCGTGCCTCCCGTTATCGACGGGGAGCACGAGCTGTTGCGGACCGCGCTCGATCTGTTGCCGGCGGAACCATGGCACAGTCGGGTATGGGCGGAATGGACAGATGCGCTGCATGCGGTGACGGGTCGGTCCGGTCCGTCCTTGTCGCTGCCACTGCGCCTGGCGCTGACGGGAGAGGATTCCGGCCCGGAGCTGCGTGATCTGCTGCCGCTGATGGGACGCACACGCGCCGCCAACCGGCTTCAGACAGCACTGTAACCAGCGACAGCCGCCACCCACAGAGTCAAGAGGCTGTCAAAGGAAATTCCTGTCACAGACCTGATTTTTTTGTGCAGTGAAACTCTTTTGCATGTGTGTCGTTGATGATCGGACCACACAAAAAAGGGGGACCATCATGTCCGAAACGACGACAAAAAAGGCCCAGCAGAGCACGCGCGAAAGCATGCAGCAGGCGCGGGACGCGGGGCACGCCACCGTGGAACCGGGTGCGCGCGCTGCTCGTGAAAGCATCGCCGGCACCGAGGATGTGCTCAACCGCACGGCGGACGAGGCCCACGATATCGGGGTCAGTGTCGCGGATACCGTGGCGCGCACCGCCGACGCCGCCGTCGATATCACGCAGCGGGTCGCCGACCAGGGTCGCGAGGTAATCTGGCTGGGTGTCCGTGCGGCCGCCGGGGTGAACGGACGGCTCGCGGATGTCGGTTACGGCAGGAGCCATCGCGTGATCGGAGAGACGGCACGTGCGCTGCAGATCTATCGGGAGACGGCGGAGAGCACGACCGAACATGTTCAGGCGCTGTTCACAACCTGGACGTCGCTGGGGCGGGGAATGCAGGAATTGCAGCACGCCTGGCTGGAGATGCTGAACCACGCGACCGAGAACGGGGCCCGCAAGCCGCAGGATATTTTGCGCTGCAAGTCGGTCGATGAGGTTGCCGAAATCCAGCGCGACCTCTGGGTGGATGGGGTGAGGCATGCCATGGAGGCCGGGGTCAAGCTGCTGCAGATTGCCAGCCGAGTGACCACCGAAGCGATGCGCCCGCTGCAGAACCGGCCTCAGTCGTCAAGGATCCTGACACCGCCTGCCTGAACCGCGGACTCCCGCACGGCGCGGATGCTGGCGCGGGAAAGCCCCTTCGGAATAAGCTGCGGCGGCCACGTTGGCCGAGGGGATGTTCATGTCGGAAGCCGCAACGACACGCAGCGCCGACCGTCAGGCCTTTTATGACCGGATTGGCGCTCACTCGCTGGCGCCGTTGTGGGAGCGATTGCACGCGCTGGTGACGCGCGCTCCCACGACGCCAGCGCTTCCTGCGCATTGGGATTATGACGGGACTGTGCGTCCCTATCTGATGCAGGCGGGCGAGTTGATCACCGCGCGTGAGGCCGAGCGACGCGTACTGATCCTGGAAAATCCGGGCCTGCGCGGACAGACGCGCGTGACCCACTCGCTGTTTGCCGGCATGCAGTTGATCATGCCCGGCGAGGTCGCGCCGGCGCACCGTCACACCCAGTCGGCGCTTCGTTTCATTATCGAGGGAAGCGGCGCCTACACGGCTGTCGAAGGCGAACGGACGCTGATGCACCCGGGTGATTTCGTGATCACCCCGTCCTGGACATGGCACGACCACGGCAATGAGACAGACCGGCCGATGGTGTGGCTGGACGGGCTGGATATCCCGATCGTGCGCCTGTTCGATGCCAGCTTCGCGGAGCCGGCAAACGCGGAAACTCAGGCGGTTACGCGACCACAAGGTGACAGTCTCGCACGCTACGGCCAGAACATGATGCCGGTGGATTGGAAGCCGACGACGAAGAACTCGCCGGTGTTCAGTTATCCGTATGAGCGATCGCGGGAGGCTTTGGCGACGCTCGCCGCCAACAGCGATCCCGACGCGTGTCATGGACATAAGCTGCGCTATGTGAATCCCGCCACCGGCGAGCACCCGATGCCGACGATCGGTGCCTTCATGCAGTTGCTGCCGGACGGCATCGGCACCTCGCCTTACCGCAGCACGGATGGCACCGTGTATGTCGTTGTCGAGGGCGATGGGGCGACAGTGGTCGGGGATACAAGCTTCCACTGGAAGCCACGCGACGTGTTCGTGGTGCCGAGCTGGCACTGGCACCATCACCGCGCCGGCAGCGAAACGGTGCTGTTCAGCTTTTCCGATCGACCGGTCCAGGAGATGCTCGGTCTCTGGCGCCAGGAGCGGGGCTGCTGAACCGGGAGCGCTGGAAGCGGCGGAACCCATGGATCGAGCTGAGCGTATCTGAAGCGGGCAGCCTGCTGCGGCCGGCAATCGGTGACGCGCATGTCGTGTCGGTTGAACGCGTCCGCGGTGGGCTGGTGCATAGCAATCTGCGCCTCACGCTGGATCGTCCGCCCGGCCGTGTGCTGCTGCGCCTGTTCCAACGCGATCCGCGGACGGCGCGCAAGGAGGCGGCACTCGCCGGCTTGCTGGAGGGATGCGTTCCAATCGCCCGGTTGCTTTATTTCGCCGACGCCAACCCGGTCACCGGTGGTCCGTACGCGGTGCTGGAGTGGGTCGATGGCGTGCAGCTCGATTACGCCAGCCGCGACGCGGATCCGGGGACGCTGAATGCCGTCGGGGTCGCGGTGGGCGATGCGCTGGCCCATATCCACGCGTTCCGGTTCGACCGTGCCGGATTTTTCGCGCCTGATCTGCACGTTGCGGATACGATCGATCTGGGGCGAACGGGGCTGCTGCACTTCATGCACCAGTGCCTGCGCGCCGGGCCCGGCGGCGAACGGCTTGGGCATGCGCTCACCGATCGCCTGTTCGCGTTCGTGGAACGAGAGGGTGATCGGCTGGATGCCTGGCTTGGCGATCCGCGGCTGACGCATGCCGACTGTAATCCCAGCAACATTCTGCTGCGGCAGATCGAGGCGGACTGGCACGTGGCAGCCGTGCTCGACTGGGAATTCGCACTCAGTGCCACGCCGGCGTTCGATTTCGGCAATCTGCTGCGGCTGCCGCTGGGTGGCCAGACTGCGTTCGTGGAGGGTGTCGCCACCGGGTACCGCGGCGCGGGCGGGACGCTGCCGCCCGACTGGCGGCCGATCGCCCACATCGCCGACCTGTTCGCCTGGAGCGACCTGCTCGGGCAGCGCGACGCCGACGCGGCATTGGCACAGGACGCTCGGCAGGCCATCGTGGCGCTGCTGGATAAGCAATTCCATGATTGACGAGAGCAACGCCGCCGGTGATTGCGCAAACCGGTCGGGCGGGTCATAGGCAGGGCCGGACGAGAGGGATACGGATTTGTCTTCGACACTACTGGTTCCGGCGGGTGCGGCGCCGGCCGTGCCTCGGCAGGTGCGTAACTATGCGCGCCATTACTGGGTTTTCGCCGTGCCGGCCGCGGTGATCGTGCTGGCGGTGATCATCTTCCCCTGGCTGTTCACGATCTTCATCTCGCTGCATTCGTGGGACCCCGCCGGCGGGATCACCTGGGCAGGCCTGGCCAACTACGTGGCAATCGCAACCGATTCGCGCTTCGCCTGGGCGGTGCTGCGGACGCTCTATTTCTCGGTGCTGGCGGTGGGCGGTCCGTTGGTGCTGGGCATCGCCGCGGCCGTCTGCTTCCATCGCCGCTTCGCATTGCGGGGATTGGCACGTACCATCTTCGTGTTGCCGATGATGGCGACGCCGGTGGCCATCGCCCTGGTCTGGTCGATGATGTTCCACCCGCAACTGGGCGTGCTGAATTATCTGCTGACGTCCGTCGGCTTGCCGCCCGCCACCTGGACCTACAGCCCGGATACCGTGATCCCGACCCTGGCGATGGTGGAGACCTGGCAGTGGACGCCACTGGTCATGCTGATCGTGCTCGGCGGACTGGCGAGCCTGCCGGCCGATCCCTACGAGGCCGCGGTGCTGGACGGCGCCAGCGGCTGGCAGAGCTTCCGCCATATCACGCTGCCGCTGGTGTGGCCGTTCATCGTGGTCGCGACGGTGATCCGCACGATCGACGCGCTGAAGGCGTTCGACGTGATTTACGTGATCACGCTCGGCGGCCCGGGGACATCCAGCGAGACCATCAACATCTTCCTGTACCAGACCGCCTTCGCTTACTACCATCTGGGATATGCCGGCGCCGTCACGCTGGTGTTCTTTGTGCTGATCGTGGCGATCAGCCTGGGTTTGCTGGGCGTGCGGCAACGCGCGAAATGGCAATGAGCGGACAGGCTCAGGCCATTCGCCTGGCTCGCCGCCCGGCACGCATCCGTCGCCACAGGTGCGGCGGATTGGCGGGCGGATCGGGCTCTACGCCTCGGTGATCGTCCTGGTCCTGCCGGCTGCCTTCGTGTTCTTCTGGATGTTGTCGCTGTCGTTGAAGAACGAGGTGGACAACATGGCGTTCCCTCCCGTGTTCATCCCGCACCCGCCCACGCTGGCGAACTTCGTCAAGGTGTTCGCCGAAAATGACTTCCTGAACTACACCAAGAACTCCGTCATCGTGTCGTTCGGCGCCACCGGCCTGGCGTTGCTGGTCGGCGTGCCGGCAGGCTACGGGATCGCCAAGGCGAAGGCGCAGAAGGCGGCGATGCTGATCCTGGTGGCGCGTCTCACGCCGGGCCTGTCCTATCTGATTCCGCTGTTCCTGGCCTTCCAGTGGTTGGGGTTGATCGGCACCCTGGTGCCGCTGGTGATCACCCACCTGGTGCTGACCGTGCCGATCGTGGTTTGGATCATGATCGGTTTCTTCGAGGGCCTGCCCGGCGAGATCGAGGAAGCCGCGCTGGTGGATGGCGCGACCATCTGGCAGGCGTTCCGCTACGTCGCGCTGCCGCTGGCCCGACCGGGCATCACGGTGGCCACCATCTTGTCGTTCATTTTCAGTTGGAACAATTTCCTGTTCGGCGTGATCCTGGCCAACCGGGAGACCCGCACCTTGCCGATCGCGGTGTACAACATGCTGACCTTCGAGCAGGTAAGCTGGGGCCCGCTGGCCGCCGCCGCGCTGGTTGTCACCGCGCCGGTGCTGTTGCTGACCCTGCTGATGCAGAAAGAGATCGTGGCCGGCCTGACCGCCGGCGGTGTGAAAGGCGGCTGAACCCTTCCGTATCGTTTCCGTCAATCAAGAGAAAATTTCGTTGCTACGCGTCTCGGAAACCAATATGAGAGCTGCCGCGACTACCACGCTCGGAAAAATCCGCTTTAACAGAGGGTAGCATGGGCAAGGAACTCTCCGCCTGGAAAGCGGCCAAGGCGCAGGCTGAAAAAACCATTGGCAAGGAAGGCAAGCTGCCGAAGGCCAAGGGTGATCTGGTGGCGCTTATGGATGCTGCCAACAAGGCGGCGCAGAAGGTCATATCCGAGCGCGATACGATGGAAGGCTCGGTGCTCGCGCTGCAGGATGCATTCTCCAAGATTTATGATGCCGCGGAATCGTATACCGATATCGTTGACGCCAGCGACTTCCATCTTGATGAAGACGACAAGGATCAGGCGAAGAAAATAGACGACGCCAAGAAAACACTTACGGACGCGCTGAAGGAAATCAGTGACAAGGTCGAGACATATCATAACAACCTTGAGGAATTCAACAAGCACCTGGCGAACTTCCAGAAGGATCTGAAAGCGGCCGCTCCCGCAGGATAGGTTTCGCAGCACCCAAATCCGCCGTTTCACCCACGACGCGCCAACTGCGCAGCCACCCCCGGGCTAATGTTCGACAGCCGGAGGCCACGCGGGTACATTGGCTCCCGTGTCGGCCCGGCCGGCGTCAGAGTGCAACCGACCTTGGTCCGTCGCAATGAGCGTCCACATGTTAGTCTCAATCCCTTGAAGGCGCTCGGCCCCATTCTGGCGAGGCGGTGATGCGCACCGCCGTCTTCGCAACGGTGCGCAACGAGGCGGATATCCTCCCGGCGTTTCTCCGCCACATCCTGGCGCTGTTCGATTATGGCATCCTGGTCGATCACCGCTCGATCGATGGCTCGGCCGAAATGCTGCGCGCAGCCTGCGCCGGTCGCCCCGGCTGGCGATGCTGGCGCGCCACGTATGAAGGGCACCATCAGCAACAGGCGGCCGCAATCGGTCTGAATCGCCTGTTTCAGGAGACCGACGCCGACATCGTCTGTCTTCTGGATGCCGACGAGTTCATCGACGTTGCCGATCGGACGGAGCTCGAACGGCTGTTTGGCAGGCTTGGCGATCCGGCCCAGGTCGGCCAGTTGTTCTGGCGGAATTGTATCCCGGCAAACCTGGGGCAAGACCGGTTCGATATCGGCGACCTGATCCAGGTGTGCCCGGAGCGGTCGATCTATCCCAAAATCGTTGTCCCACGCGCACTCTGGCACACGCGCAATGGTGCAGCACGGCCCACCGCGGGATATCATTCGATCGCGTGGGATCAGGGCGCATACCTCACCTATCAGCCGGTCGGCGACCTGCTGCATGTCCCGTTCCGCTCACGCAGCCAGATGGAACGGAAACTGGTGCTTGGCCGCCTGGCCGACCTTGCCAGGGCGGACCGGGCGGAGAATGAGAACGTGCACTGGCGGGACATGCTCGAACGCGTGGCGGCCGGGGCCATCGACGAGCCGGACCTGATCGGCTGGATCACCGGATACGGCGAGCCCGGATTTGCGGGGCGACGCGTGGACAGGGCTGGGCTGACCGGCCTGGGGTTTTCCCTCCGCCCCCTCAATGTTGCGGCCGTCGCCACCCTGGACCTGCCATCAGGGCGCGAACTGGACCCGCTGCGAGCGATGGCTGCCGTCCTGTGCGCGTGGCGCCTCGAGGATGGCGGAGCGGGGCTCTGTCTGGACGGGGACATCCTTCACGTGCGGCCGCCCGACACCCCGCCGTCCGACGCCCCGCCGTCCAACCCCGGGGCGGCATCAGCGTCAACGACCGGCGAGGCCGGCGCGCGGCAGGAGACCGCAAACGGACCCGAGGCGGAGATTGCCGCGCTTCGGCACGCGATCGCACTGGCGGAGCAGGAAGCGACGCAGGCGCGCCGGCAGCACATCGCGGCGGAAATGGCGACGCACGCGGCGCTATCGGCGGTGCAGACGATGCGGGCAAGCACGTCGTTTCGCGTGACCGCCCCGATGCGGTTTGCCGCAGCGTCGATCCGGCGGATGGGCCGTATATTGCCGCGCAGGACGAGAGCGTGATCGCTTGAGGCTGACGGTCGGAAAGCGTGAATCACGCTCTCGAACAACGAATGTTAGAGCCTGAGCGTTTCATCTTGAAGCGATCATGCTCTGAGGGAGGCATGAGGTGATCGGCAAGCTGCTGTTCGGAGCCGGCGTCGCCCTGGCGGTCGGATATTGCTATCCGCTGTGGAATGAAAGCGCGCGGGATCCGTGCCAGGCCGTCGAGCAGCGGTTCATCGGCATGGCGACCACGCCGGCGCCTCTGTCGCATCCCGGTCGGGTGCTGGAATGGGCGGTATTGCGCAGCTACATCGAACCGTTCTCGGACGGGCGCATCGCCGCCGCGCAGGCGAAGCAGCGTTACCCGGCGCTGCCGCCGCAGCTTGGCTGCGCCGTCGGATATTGGACGGCCTTGCTCGACCCGCATATCGAGGAAGCTGTTCGCCAACGCCTGCGATAACCCGCACCGGCCGGGTTGTCAGGTTTCGTCGTCGAGGTCCGCGGCTTCCTTGCCCTCGACCAGCAGTGCTACCTTGGCGAACGGCAGTGGCTTGAAGGATTTCAGCATCCGCTCGCTTTTTTTCTGCATGCCGGGAAGCTGCCGCCCGTCCAGCGTCAGACACAGCGTGTCGGCGCGCTTTTCATCCCCGGTGGCAACGCCGAACGTCATCGTGTGCAGACCGGTTTCCTTCACAAGCATGGCCCCGAGCGTCTTCGCGCTGGTGCTGCGATGGAGCGCCATGCGGTGGTCCTCGGGCTGCTTGCCGAGCACGATCGCGAAGTTCATCGGCCCACCGCGATGCAGTCGTTTGAGCCCGGCCATCAAATACGACTGGTATTCGTCGGGATCGGCAAAAACCCCGTCCTTCGACGGTTTCGCATGCGCCTCGATCCAGTCCTCTTCGGCCCCGTAGGCACGGTCGAATTTCTTCAGGGTGTCGACCGTCGCCTCCATCTCGGGCGACCCCTTGATCTTGGCCGCTTCGGCGATCACCGCCTTCACCGCCGGCGGGATCGCATCCAGCGCGTCCTCGGCCTTTTGCGCCGCATCGGACTCCTTGCCTTGTTCCAGCTTGCGCTTCGCAAGCTCGTAATCCTTCAGCGCGTCTTCCAGCCTGCCGGCGGTTTTCAGGCCCTTCGGCTGGCTGGCCTTCCACCATTTCGCTGAGAATTCGGGCTGTTCGTTCTTTTTCACGAGCCTGCCATCGCCTCCCACGTTGCCGTCCGCCGCCGGTTCCGCCGATCGTTTCCGAACGCCGGGAACTTATCATATCAGTTGAGTGAACGGTAAGGCCTCGCGTAAACTGGTCGGCACTGGCGCAAGGGAGCCGTCCGCAATGTCCGGACAAACCGGGGCCGATACGTCAGCGACACCGCAGGTAAGCCCGCAGATCGTCAAGCAGGACCAGTGGATTACTGGTTTCACCGGCAAGTCGGTCGATCGCAGTCAGCGCATGCTCGGCCTGCAACGCGAGCCGCCGCCGCAACCGACGCCGCCGACCTGGGAGCGAACGGAGCCGACGTCAGGCCCGGTTCCACAGGCGCCGTCGCTGGGTGCGCAACGGCCGAGCCCGACCTTGCTATCGGACCAGCAGAAACAGTTAACCGGCGTCGATAACGCCCTGCAGGAGCTGACCAATGCCGCCGCAGCGATCGGTTCCCCGATCGCTCGCGGCCCGACGGACACCGCCATCACCGCATTGAAGCTGCGGCGGGACGCGCTCGCCAACGCCAGCGGCAGCACTGCCGCAATCGAGGCCGAGCTCAAGAAGGCGCCGGCATTGCTGGCCGACATCAACCTGGCGAAAACGTCTGCCCAGACGGCGAAGGACGATTGGGACAAGGCGGCGGCCCGCAAGGGCGTCGTGGAAACGCGTCTGACCAACGCCGAGAACTGGATCAAGCAACTGCCGAAAGGCTCAGAGGGTGCGCTCACGAACGAGCTGACCGGCCTGAGAACCAGGGTTTCGAACCTGGCAACCTCCGCCAGTCTCGCCGATTACGGCACCGCGCTCACCACCCTGGAACAGGACAGCACCCTCTTCTTCGCCAAGGCCCGGGACGCGTCGGTTCCCAGCTATGCGAACAAGAAGCTCGATCTGCTGCGCAGCGTCGCGCGTCGGTGCGGCGACGTCGCCACGCCCAACCCGGTGCAGAACCGGCTCAACACGCTGACCGAAGACCAGAAGAACGCGATGCAATCGCTGACCGGCAGCGCGCGAACCGACGAGCTTGCCCGCATCGGCAACGATGCCAGCGCCGCCCTCAACGTGGGCTGGGCCGCTTACCAGACCAGGGTCAGGATCACCAAGCAGCTCTACGCATTCCGCGTTCCGCTCGACACACTGCCCTCGGGCGCGGAGAAAACGACCCTCACCAACGAGAAACTGGCGCTGGATAACGCCGTCAAGGACGCATTCAGGCGTACGGACCAGGATATCGCCGCCGTCAGCACCGCGCTGACAACCGTTTCCAACAATGCGGACGCGCTCAAGGCCAAGCTCGACCGGGCGCAGGTCGCCATCCTCGACGTGGAAAAGACCAAGACCCAGATCGCCGCCAGCCTGGCGGAAGCCAGGAAGACGATCGACGCAATCACCGACGGCCCCACCAAGACAGGCTTCAACCAGCTTTACGCCGCCCTGCTGAAGCGGCGCGATGACGCGCTGGCGATGACCAGCGTCGGCAACCGGAAAGCCGAGCTGTTCGCCGTGAACAAAGAGGCTCTGGCCATGGTCGAACGCGCCAACAAGGCGAGCTTCGACGCCCAGTTGGCGCAGCCGGATGGCAAGCAGAAGATCGTGGATCTGGTGAAGGCGTTTGGTGAAACCACCGGCGATCCGGTGAAGCAAGCCATTTGCAAGGCCGCGATGAATGCCTGCTACAAGATCGATCTCGACATTCCGGAGGGCATGTCGGTCACTCGCCTGCCCAAACTGTTCGAGCTGTTCGGCAGGTTCCGGCCAAGGACCTGAAGAACCTCAAGACCCTGGAATACGAAACCGATCCGGATATGGGCTCCAGCTACTACAGCCGCGGCAAGATCGTGCTGAACAAGATCGGCTCGGAAGGTCATACGTATCAGATGGATCGCAGCAAGCCAGAGAGCCGCGTCAACTATTTCAACGCCACCACGTTGCACGAGATCGGCCACAACGCGGATGATGCCAACAGCATCATGTCAGATAACATGAGCGGCGCGAATTTCGGCGGATGGAAGTCGGAAACCATCGACAGCGTTGCCGAGGCGCATTACGAGACCTCGTTCAAATCGCTGGTCGGGACCGGCAAGAAACCGTCGAAGGATCATCTGATGAAGATGATCCACCTGGTCCTGCAAACCGGCACCTGCGGCAAGCCGGCGAATGCCACCGCCGATCTCGGCACCCTGTTCGATGACTGGAAAGCCATCACCGGCAGCCAGGGCTACCGCAATCTTACGCTGGTCCGCAACGACACCAGCTCGCCGTGGGAAAAGAACATCGATTGCAGCGATGGCCGTTCCTATCACGAAGGGTACAAGGGCGTCTGGTACAGCTATCTGGCGACCGCCCGCGCCACCAAGATCAGCGACTACATGTGGCGTGCCCCCGGTGAATGGTTCGCCGACCAGTATGCCTATTACCGGATGCATGCGGACAAGAGCCCGCCGGCAGCCATAGCCACGTACGTCGGCGATTAAGGCCTCCGCCCGGCGAACCGAGAAAGCTCCAGCCATGTCCATCTTCCAGACGACGACCGTCAGTTGCCCGGCTTGCAATACGGAGGTCACGGTCGAGGTTGCGGCCAGCGTGAACGCCGATCGACGGCCCGATCTGCGGCAGGAGATTATCGATGGAACCTTCCAGGCAATAACCTGCCCATCCTGTGCCACCAGCTTTCGACTGCAACCGAGCTTCACCTACATCGATGTCGGCCGGCGGCAATGGATTTTGGCGCACCCGATCGATGATCTGCCGCACTGGCAGACGCTGGAGGCCGAAGCCCGCACGGTGTTCGACACCGCGTATGGCGCGGCCGCGCCGCGCATCGCCCGCGAGCTGGGCAAGACGTTGGTTGCGCGCATCGCGTTCGGCTGGCCGGCGGTGCGGGAAAAACTCGTCTGCCAGGAAGCCGGACTCGACGATATCGGCATCGAGCTGCTGAAGCTGGCGGTGATCCGCGATGTACCGAACGCGCCGCTGGCCGACGAATCGGAGCTGCGGCTGGACCAGGTGGAAGATGAGTCGCTCACCTTCGCCTGGCTGGATTCATCCAATGAAGCGCTCCTGAAGGGGCTTCGTATCCCCCACGACGCCTACGCCGAACTGGTCGATGATCCGCAGCCCTGGGCGGCGCTGCGTGCGCGGCTTGCCGGTCAGTTGTTTGTGGATGTCAACCGGCTTCTGGTCACCGCCGGAGCCTGATCCGGTCGCCGATACCACGGCCCTGCCGGGCCGGGTACCGGCGATCCGAAACCAGATTCAGGCCACCGCCTTCGAAAGCGCCGTCAGCGTCGCCGACAGTGTCTGCTGGATCGTCAGCGGGGTGAACGGATTGGTATCCAGATCGGCGATGATCTTTTCGCTATCAAGATAGGCCTTATAGCGCTGCATGATCGCTTTCGCCTCACTGACCAGCTCAGTGCGCTGCGCCGGATCGGTGGCGTTGATCGCCGCGTCCAGCTTGTCGGCGAGGCTTTCGTCCAACGTGGACAGGATCGGCGAGACCCGGTCGCGATAGAGTTTCTCCAGCTCGGGCGCAATGCCCTCTGCCTGGTAGGTGGCCACGATCTCGCCGCCCAGCTTGTCGATCTCGCCTTCGACCTTCTTGCGCGCCGCAAGCCAGGCAAGGCGCGATTTGGCATAGGCGACCGCGCCGGTGCCATTGCTGGCCCGACCGTTGCCGCCCGGCGCGTTGCCAACCGCGTCCAGCGCCGTCCGCAGCGCCGAGATCCCCGACGCCGCAACGGGAAGATTGGGGGCCTTCAGCGCCGTGTTCGCGTCGTTCGCCTGCTTGCCGAGTGCCGCCTTGCGGGTCGGATCGGTCACCGCCGCTACCCGGCGGATCAGCATCGCGAGTTCGCGCGCCAGCGCGCCGGCGTCGAGCTGCTCGGTCTCGGTCTCGTCCGCCTCGTCCGCGTCAGTGTCTTCGGGGTCCTCGAGGTCCTCGACCTCCTGCCCGTCAACCATCATCACCAGCTTGGTGAAGGGAAGCGGCTTGAACTTCTTCAGCATCCGGGCACCCTTCTTGCCCATTCCCGGAAGCTGCCGCCCATCCAGCGCCAGCACCATGACGCCGGGGCGCTCTTCAGATGGCGTGGCGACGCCGAACGTCATGGCGTGCAGGCCGGTCTCCTTGACCAGGGTGTTGGCCAGCGCCTTCGACCCTTTGCTGCGATGCAGGGCCAGCCGATGATCCTCGGCCTTCTTGCCCAGCACGAAGCCGAAATTCATCTCCCCGCCCGTGCGCAGCTTCTTCAACGATGCGGTCAGATACGTATGGTACGCCTCCGGATCGGCGAACACACCTTCGTCGCTCTGTTCCGTATGCTGTTCGATCCAGGCCTGCTCGGGCGCATAGAGCCGGTCGAACTTCTTCAGCGATTCGGCCGTCCAATCCATTTCAGGCGTGTTCTTGGCCTTGGACGCCTCGGCAACGACCGCCTTCGCCGCGGTCTCGATACCGCCCAGCGCGTCCCGCGCGGCCTTCGCGGCGTCAGCATCGCCGGCCTGCTCCAGCTTCTTTTTCGCGTCGTCGTAGTCTTTGAGGGCGTCGTCCAGCTTGCTGGCGCTCTTCAGCCCCTTGGGCTGGCTGCCCTTCCACCACTTGGCGGAAAATTCCGGCTGCTCACCTTTCTTCACGATCCCACCTCTCGTCCGCAGGGGGTCAACACAAGTCACGGTGCCGACGGTGGACGCCGCCAGCATCGTGCAGTCAGCGTCGTGCAGTCAGCATCCGATCAGGCGGCCGGCTGCCGCGCGGACAACGCATACCATGTCCAGTATGGCTTTGTCAGCCTGAACAATGACCCGAACATAGCGGAACCGCCACCCGCCGTTCCCACCGTGCCTCCGGCCCACGCCCATAAATCCGGTTTCCAACCTCTTTGTTCCGAGTCCGGCTGGTCGCCGGAACGCGGGTTCGGTCGCTCAGCACGGAGCGGCGGACGCGCATCCCGGGCGCGCCCGGCAATCGGAGGAATTGCCGAACCGGTGGGCACTGGTATACCAAGGTTCCGCCGGAACCCGGGTATACCGCGCGCCGGGTTGGCGGGCGGCGGCGCGCGAATCAATACGATACCCGGATTCCGCAGGAAGACGGGTATATCATTCGCCGCCGCCAGAGGACATCCCCGAAGGACACCCATGGAATACAATGTCAGCTTCGGCCGCCTCGGCCGCACGTCGCGTCCCGCCGCGGCAGGTCAGAAGTTCCGTCTCGCGCTGCTGGGCGACTTTTCCGGCGCGGCCAACGCCGGCCGGCTCGACACCGGGACGGCGCTGGCAAAACGCAAGCCGGTCAAGGTGGACGTCGACAACCTGGACGACGTGCTGGCACGGATGGGTTTGTCGCTCAGCCTGCCGCTCGCCGACGAGGACGCAGTGGTTACGGTGAAGATCGCGGCGATGGACGATTTCCATCCCGACCAGCTCGCCGAAAACCTGGAGCTGTTCGAGCAGCTTCGCGGCCTGCGACGCAATCTGGGCAACCGCGCGACGTTCGACCGGGCGGCGAAGGAGGTGCTGTCCTGGGGGGGCGAGGCACCGCTGCCGCCGCCGCCGCGGAAATCGCGCGGCGGCACGGTCGCGACCGCCCGCCTGTCCGATTTCGCCCGGTTGATCGGCCGCCCTGCCCTCACCGGCACGGCGGAGGCTTCGGCCGACGATCTGATGCGCCGCCTGATCGGTCCGTTCATCCAGCCGGCACGCGACGCGCGGCAGGAGGCGATGACCGCGCGGGTGGATGAAGCGCTCTCGGCGGCCATGCGCCGGGTGCTGCATCATCCCGACTTCCAGACCGCCGAGGCGCTGTGGCGCGGCGTGGAGTTCCTGGTACGCCGGATCGAGACCGGGGCGAAAATGGAGATCGTGCTGTACGACGTGTCCGCCGAGGAGCTGGCGGCGGACCTGGCAGCCACCGACACGCTGGAGGAAACCGGTCTGTACGGGATGCTGGTGGAGCAGCCTGCACTCGACGCGCATCAGGGACCGTTGTCGGCCGTCATCGGGCTCTATGCGTTCGAACTGGCGCCGCCGCATGCCGAACTGCTCGGCCGTATCGCCCAGATTGCCGGCGCGGGCGGGGCGCCGTTCGTGGCCGGCATCGCGCCCGACGCGCTGAAGCTTCCGTTCCACGATCAGCACCCGCTGATCAAGGACGCATTCGCGGCGCTTCAGGCCTTGCCGGCAGCCGCCTATCTCGGCCTGGCGACCCCGCGCTTCCTGCTGCGCATGCCCTATGGACGCAAGACCGACCCGATCAACTCCTTCGCCTTCGAGGAGTTCACGCGCCAGGGTGGTCTCGGCGGGATGCTGTGGGGCCATCCGGCGCTGATTCCGGCCCTTCTGCTGGCTGAAAGCTTCACCCGGCAGGGGCCGAAGCTGAAGCTGGGATCGGTGATGGGCGTCGATGACATTCCGTACTATGTCTATACGGATACCGACGGGGAGCAGATCGCGCTGCCCTGCACCGAACGTCTTTATACGGAGCGTCAGGCGGTGCAGGTCGGGCAGTACCGGGTGATGCCGCTGCTCTCGATCCGTGGCCGCCCGGAGTTGCGGCTGGGCGGCTTCACCTCCCAGGCCGGAACGCCGCTGGCGGGCTTCTGGGCCCCGGTCGATATCAAGCCCGCCCCGGCAGCAGCGCCACCGCGTGCCGCGGAACCGCCCCCGGCCGCTGCCGCGCCCGCCCCCTCGCCTGCTCCGCAGCCGGCTGCGCCCGCACGGTCCGAACCCGCTCCTGTCCCGGAAGCCGCCGCCTCCGTCACACCTCCGGAACCGCCGCCGGCCCCTGCCGCCGAACCTGCCGCTGCATCCGATAGCACCGACCTCGATGCATTGCTGGCCGGGCTATCGGCTCCGGCGGAGACCCCGTCCGCCGAACCGCAGCCGGCGGCGGGGGAAGCTGCTGACGACCTGGACGCGCTGCTCGCCAGCCTGAATGCCGACCCACCGGCGCCCGAGGAAGACGCCACCGAGCCGGATCTGGACGCGCTGCTGGCATCACTGAAGTAGAGTCGAGCCCTTCCGGCCGCCCCGCCGGCGAAGCCCCGACTCAGGACGTGCGGACGACGATGTCCACGCGCTGACTTTCCTGCGACATGCCCGGCACCTCGCTCACCTTGCGCCGAACCCGGTCCATGCGGGCGCGCGTGATGCCCGCTTCAGCCAGCCTGTCCTCGATCAGTTGCATCCGCAGCCGCGACAGGTCCACGATGGATTGCGGCCCATCCGGGTCGAGATATTCCGCCAGCACAACGCGCGCCTCCGGGTTCTCCTTCGCCCACGCGGCGCCGGCATTGATCACCGTGAGCGCCTCCTGGTCGAGCAGCACCGACCACTGCGCAAAGAACACCGCGTAGTCCGGTGAACGCCGGCGTATGCGGGTGACGATGTTGGGGTGGATCTGCCACGGCATTCCGGCCGTCTCCGGTTCACCACAATTCTGCACCCAGAGATGATGAATGTCGGACGCGCGTTCGCACTGCACGAGTTCGATGCTAATATCGGGACTGAGGGTATTGGCAAGCAGGTCCTGGAGGTGCGCCTCCCCACCCACCAGCCAGACCCGCCCATTGAACTCGGCGAGTGTGATGTCCGCCATCGAAACCCCCGAACAGCTCTCCGGATGCCAGCACGGCGCGGCGCCCCGGCAAGATCACCAACCTTTTGGGTACGACCCATGCCGCTGATCCTGAAATTGACCGGCGGGACCGAGCGGGATAGCCGTACGCTCAAGCACGGGACTCTATCCATCGGACGTGCGCCCGGCAATGATTGGGTGCTGCCGGACCCCGAGCGGCAACTGTCGAAGACTCACTGCGTGATCACCGCCGCCGGCGGGCACTACATGCTGACCGACCTCAGCACCAACGGCGTGTTCGTCAATGGATCGCCGGACCGGGTGCCGCGGAACGGGGAAATTGCAGTGACCGACGGCGATGAGTTCCGGATCGGTGAATACGTCATCTCGGTCACCGAGGATCTGACAATTGCCGCAACCGGCCCTGGCGTCGCCCGTCAGCCCTTCGCGGCGGGCGGCATGCCCATTACGGATCGGCTGGGTGCGGACCGGCGGTCAGCCGCGCCCGATCCATCACCCGATCCGCTGGGCGGCGATCCCCTGGACGATCCGTTCGGCCGTCAGCCGCCGCCCGGCTTCGTGCATCCGATCGCCGCGCCGCCACCGGCCTCCCGTGCCGCCGATCCGTTTGACCTGGCCGAGGAAGACAGCCGGCGCCCGGTCGCGGACCTCGATGACGACGACCTGTTCAAGGGCCTGACTCCGGGGGAGGCGTGGCAAGGGCCGTCGCAGGCCGATAATGTGGACGCGCCGCAGCATGCGTTTGCCGCGCCGAAGCCGATCGCCGCGCCCAATTTCGATGATGTCGATATCGACGCCCTGCTTGGCGATACGCCGCCCGGCCAGCCGCCGGCGACACCTCCCGCACCGGTACCGCTTCCCCAGCAACCCGTGGTCGCTCCCGCACCGCCGCCGGCCGCCGCGACGCCTAGGGCCCGACCGACCGCGCCACAGCCGGCTCCCGCCGACGCGGCGCGCGCGATGGCGGCGTTTCTGGAAGGCGCCGGGGTTGCCGGACTGGCGGTCGGCAGCGATCCGGAAGCGGCATTGCGCGCCGCCGGAGCCATGTTCCGCGAAATGGTGGACGGGCTGCGCCAGGTCCTGATCTCGCGCGCGGCAGTGAAGAACGAATTCCGGGTCGAACAGACCATGCTGCGGGCGCGTGACAATAATGCGCTCAAGTTCGCGGTCACCACCGAGGATGCGGTCACTGCGCTGCTGCAACCGGATCGGCCCGGCTACAAGCCGTCGCTGGAAGCCGCCCGCGAAGCATTCGACGACGTGCGCTCGCATGAGATGGCGGTGATGGCCGGCGTTCAGACCGCGCTGGTCGGGCTGCTGAAACGGTTCGAGCCGGCAGCCCTCGAACGACGGATGCAGCCAGGCGCGTTCGGCAACATACTGCCGGCGGCCCGCAAGGCCCGCACCTGGGAACTGTTCTGCGACACCTACAAGGAGATCGCCCGCGAGGCGGAGGACGATTTCCAGTCGGTGTTCGGCCGCGAGTTTGCCAAGGCTTACGACGCGCAGATGCGCAAGCTGTGACTTACGTCATACTACCAGCGGCCCGAACGGCCGACTGGTACGCGCGCAGGGTTGGTGTGGCGGCTGCGCGCGAAATCTATAAGATGCCAGCGGCCCGACGATCCGCGGAGGATCAGGACTTCGGGCCGCTGGTATGAGCCGCGCAACAAAGGCTTTCAACCGCCTGCCGATCCGAGGCAAATAGTCCCGCAGGCCAGGGAGGTTCGTCGGGATGGCGAGATGCGCTCATGTTGTCGCGGTAGTTTTGCCGCTGCTCGCGCTGGCGGGCTGCTCGTCGCCTCCGCCACCGCCGACCCAGGTGGATCTGACCCTGTCAGCAGCGACCGACGTCAATCCCACCACCAGCGGACAGGCCGCGCCGGTCGTCGTGCGGGTTTATCAGCTTGCTTCGACATCCGGCTTCGACGGAGCAGAATTTTTCCAGCTTTTTAACCAGGACCAGGCTGTCCTGAAGACCGACCTGGTCAAGAAGGACGAATTCCTGCTTTCCCCCGGGCAGAAGAAGACCACCACCTTGATGCCCACCGATCAGGTGACCGCACTCGGCATCTTCGCGGCATACCGGGATTTTCAGAACGCGAAATGGCGGGCGACCGTGCCGATCCCCGCCCACAAGACCACCGCCGTGACAGTCACCATCGGGCATGACGGTGTGGTTGCGAAAGCGGCCGCGGCGGCGCCGAAGGCCGGTCCCTGATCATGGGCTGGGAGAACAAGGTTGTCTGGACGGAAGGGCTGTTTTTGCAGCCGCAGCACCTGCAGCAGCAGGAACGCTATTTCGAGCGTCTCGTGCGCACCAGCACCGGCGGCCTGCGTCCCTATGCCTGGGGCCTGACACAGCTTGAGCTGGACACCGATCTGCTCACGCTCGGCAAGTTCGCGATCCGCTCGGTGGCCGGCCTGTTGCCGGACGGCACGCCATTCAGCGTGCCTGGCGATGTGGACCACCCACGCCCGCTGGAGCTGCTGGAAACCGCGCGCAACAGCGTGGTCTATCTGATCCTGCCGGTGCGCCAGCCCGGCGCCATGGAATCCGCGCCCCGCGACCTGATAGAGACTGTGGCGCGGTTCGCCATGGACGAGCACGAGGCGATCGACACCAATGCCGGCTCCCAGGGCACGGCGGTCGTGCCGATCGGCAAGCTTCGGCTGCGCTTCGCTCTGGAAGGAGATGCGCGGGAAGGGCACGCCTCCATCGGGCTGGCCCGGGTCGCCGACGTGCGCGCCGACAAGAGCGTGCAGCTCGACGAAAATTTCATTCCGCCTCTGTTGCTGACCAGCGCATCGCCGGCATTGTCCGGGTTCGCCACGCAACTGCAGGGCCTGCTGCACCACCGGGCCGAGGCGCTGGCCGGCCGCGTTTCCGAAACCGCCACGCGCGGTGCGGCGGAGATCGCCGATTATCTGATGCTGCAACTGTGCAACCGGTATGAGCCGCTGCTGACACACCTGGCGAACACGGTTGGTCAGATGCACCCGGAAACCTTCTACCGGGTCTGCGTCAGCCTCGCCGGAGAGCTGGCGACCTTCACCGAATCCCGCAAGCGGCCGCCGGCGTTCCCACCGTACCGGCACGACGACTTGCAGGCGACCTTCCGTCCGGTGATCGCATCGCTCCGGCAATCGCTGTCCGCCGTGCTGGAGCAGAACGCGGTGCCAATTCCGTTGCAGGAGCGGCGGTTCGGCATTCGCGTCGGCCCGATCGCGGACCGCACGCTGGTTGCCAACGCCACCTGGGTGCTGGCGGTGAAGGCGCAGATGCCAGCCGAGGCACTGCGCCGCGGCTTCCCGAACCTGGTCAAGATCGGACCGGTCGAGCAGATTCGCGAGCTGATCAACGTGGCGCTGCCGGGTATCGCGGTGCGCGCCCTGCCGGTCGCACCACGGCAGCTTCCTTACTATACCGGAACTACATATTTCGAGCTGGACCGCAGCAGCCCCTACTGGGCTGCACTGGCGCGTTCCGGCGGGATCGCGATCCACGTCACCGGCGACGTACCGGGCCTTGAGATCGAATGCTGGGCGATCCGGGGCTGAGCGGGGCGCAGAGGGGTGCATCAATGAGCGACGACCCGTTTGCCGAACCGACGGATACGGAAGCCACCGTCATTCGCCCGCGGCCCGGCGGGCGCAGCGCTGTCGCCGCGTCTCGGGCGCCGGAGTCCGCAATCCCCGCCACCGCCGTTCCGGTCCCGGCGGTGGGCGTCAGCCCGTTGCTGGCGGCGGCGGCGCCCGTGCTGGCGGCCGCGATCCGCATCAGCTCCGACCGCGGCCGGCCGCCGGACCTCGAACGGCTGCGGCGCGGCATGGCCGAAGCGGTACGCGATTTCGAGAAGCAGGCACTGGCCACCGGCCTGGACACGCGCAGCCTGCGCGCCGCCCGCTACGCCTTGTGCGCCACCATCGACGACCTGGTGCTGAGTACCCCCTGGGGCAGCACCAGCACCTGGGCGGCGCAGAGCCTGACCAGCATCTTCCATAACGAGGTGACCGGCGGCGAGCGGTTCTTCGACATCCTCCAGCAGATGGAGAAAGACCTCGGCCGCCACAGCGAGGTTGTCGAGCTGATGTATCTGTGCGCCTCGCTCGGCTTCGAGGGCCGCTACCGGGTCATGCCGCGTGGCATCGCCGCGCTCAGCGAGCTGCGTGAGTCGGTCTATCGCACCATCCGCCAGCGGCGCGGCGATTTCGAGCGCGAGCTGTCGCCGCACTGGAAAGGGTTGCAGACCGGCTACACGCCATTGCTGCAACGCGTGCCGCTGTGGATGCTGGGCGTCGCCACGCTGGGGGCCGCGTGCCTGATCTATGTGCTGTTCAATTTCTCGCTTGCCGGCTCGTCCGATATCGCCTTCAACGAAGTCACCAACCTGCCGCCGCGCGGCGCCATCGTCGTGCCGCGCACCGCAGTTGCAGCCGCCGCGGTTGCACCGGCACCGGCGCCGGCGCCATTGCCGGTGCAACCGGTTGCCGCGCCAGGTCCGGCTGCGTTGAATATTCACCAGTTCCTGGCGCCCGAAATCAAGGCGGGGCTCGTCGAGGTGCTGGAGGATCCGCAATCGCTTACGGTACGGCTGACCAACCGCTCGATGTTCGGGTCCGGCTCGGCGACGCTCAACCCGACCTACGTGCCCCTGCTGCAGCGGATCGGCACCGCCCTGGACAGCGAGAAGGGCGACGTGACGGTAAACGGATACACCGATAATCAGCCCATCCACACCGTGCAGTTTCCGTCCAACTGGCAGCTTTCACAGGCGCGCGCCGCCGCGGTGGCAAAGGTGATCGAATCGCGGATGTCCGACCCCAAGCGCGTGCGTGTGGTCGGCAAGGCGGATGCCGACCCGCTCGCCCCCAACACCACACCCGCGGGACGCGAACGAAACCGGCGGACCGAGGTCGTGCTGCTGAAAACATCGAGCCTGCCATGATCTGGATTCCTGGCCTGCTACTGCGTAACCGCTGGGTCAAGACTTTCATTGGCGCGTTGCTGCTGGCGATTGTCGTCTGGTTCTTCGGCCCCCTGCTGGGATTCGGAATACTCCATCCGTTCGGCAGCCCGTTGGCGCGGATCGCCGCGATCGTGGTGATCATGGTCGGCTGGCTGATCGAGAATCTGATCCACAAATTGCGGGTCCACAAAAAGGACAAGGACCTGACGGACGGGATCGCGGCCACCGCCGCCGTCGATCCGGCGGTCACCGCGTCGGCCGAAGAGGTCGCGCTGCTGTCGGACCGCATGAAGGAAGCGCTGCACGCGCTGAAGAAAGCCAAGCTGGGCGGCCGGTCGAGCCGCTATCTGTATCAGCTTCCCTGGTACATGTTCATCGGGCCGCCCGGCGCCGGCAAGACCACAGCCTTGGTCAATTGCGGGCTGAAATTTCCGCTCGCCGATACGCATGGGCCGCAGGCGGTGCGCGGCGTCGGCGGCACGCGCAACTGCGAGTGGTGGTTTACCGACGAGGCGGTGCTGATCGACACCGCCGGCCGATATACGACCCAGGATTCCGACAGCCAGGTGGATTCCGCTGCATGGCTCGGTTTTCTGAAGCTGCTGAAGAAACACCGGGCGCGGCAGCCGCTGAACGGCGTGCTGCTGGCCGTCAGCCTTTCGGACCTCGCGCTGCTCAGCGAACCGGAACGGCTGGCACACGCACGGGCGATGCGCCGGCGGGTCCGCGAACTGCATGACGAGCTTGGCGTGCGCATCCCGGTTTACGTGCTGTTCACCAAGGCCGACCTGATCGCCGGATTTGTGGAGTTCTTCGACAATCTGGGGCGGGAGGAGCGCGAGCAGGTCTGGGGCATGACCTTTGCCCTGGACGACGGCAAGAGCGAAGGCGGCTCGGTGGCGGATTTCGGACGTGAATTCGACCTGCTGCTCAACCGCCTGAACGACCGCATGCTGGAACGCGTGCACCAGGAGCCGGACTTGCAGCGGCGCCGGCTGATCTACGGCTTCCCGCAGCAGATCGGCTCGCTGCGCGACATCGCCAGCGAGTTCCTGACCGAGATTTTTCGCCCCAGCCGGCTGGAGGCGCGGCCGCAACTGCGCGGCGTCTATCTCACCAGCGGCACCCAGGACGGCACGCCGATCGACCGGCTGCTGGGCGCAATGGCCGGGCAGTTCGGGCTGGCGCGTCAGAACGTGGTTGCGTTCAGCGGCGCCGGGCGCAGCTATTTCCTGGCGCGCCTGATCCGTGACGTGGTGTTCGGAGAGGCGGGGCTGGTCAGCCGCGACCCGAAAGTCGAGCGCCGACAGTTCTGGACCTCGATCGGCGCATACAGCGTGTGCGCGCTGGTGTTGCTGCTCCTCACACTGTCCTGGACCGTGAGCTGGGTCGGCAATCGCGACCTGATCGTGCAGGCGCATAACCAGGCCGCGCAGTTTCAGCAGCAATATGCCGAAATCGCCAAGCGTGGGTCGCAGGATACCAGTCTGCCGGCAATCCTGCCGGCGCTGAACACTTTGCGGAACATGCGGGGCGGCTATGACGACCGGCCGAAATCGATCCCGATCGCCATGACCTTCGGTCTCTACCAGGGGGAAAAGCTCACCCAGGCAGCCATCGATGCCTATACGCGCGCATTGGACGGATTGCTGCTGCCGCGCCTGCTGGCGCGCCTGGAGACGCAGATGCGCACCCATCTGCAAGAACCGGATTTCCTCTACGAGGCGCTGAAAGTCTATCTGATCCTGGGCCGTGAGGGGCCGCTCGATCGCACGCTTGTCGAGCAATGGACCGATGCCGACTTCGAAGCCAGCTTCCCCGGCGAAGACAACGCCGAGACCCGCGACCAGCTTTCCGACCATGTGAAGGCCATGCTGGAACACCCGCTGGTTCACGTGCCGCTGGACAACGCGCTTGTCGCGCAAGTGCGGGGCATTCTGACACGCGTGCCGCTGGCCGAATATCTGTACACGCGCATGCTGCGCAGCGGTGTTGTGCAGTCGTTGCCGGAATGGACGGTGGCGGACAATGGCGGCCCGGCAGCCGGCCAGGTGTTCCAGTTGCGCGATGGAAAGCCGCTCAATACCGGCATTCCGGGGATTTTCACCTACGCCGGATATCACTCCATATTCCTGCCCCTGCTGCCGCAGGTCACCAAGGACGCGTCAGAAGATGCCTGGGTGCTCGGCCGGCAGCAGCGCGGCGGCGTGGCGGGCACGGTCAAGGAAATCAACCAGCTCCGTCGGGACATCATGGGACTCTATCTCGACGACTACACGCGGCGCTGGGACGCCATGCTGGCGAACATCGCTCTGAAACCGTTCGGAACTCTCGCGAACGGCCTGGACGAGCTGTACTTGCTGTCAGCACCCGATTCGCCGTTGCGCGACCTGCTGCAGTCCGTGGATGAAGAAACCGAGCTCGGCCGCCCGCCGCCGTCCGACGCTGCCGCGGCGAAGGCGACCAAGGTGGGCCGGAGACTTGGCGGATTTGCAAATTACCTGGCGCATGCGGGCATGACGCTGGAACAGACCCAGGTCGCATCGGTCCTGGGGGCGGCGTTCGGCATGGGCCCCGGCGGCAAGGCGGTGGACCCCGCGACGCGCGTGGACGAGCATTTCAAGGACCTGCACGAATTCGTTTCCGGCAAGCAGGAAGGCGTCGCGCACCTGGACACGGTCATCGGCAAGATCCAGCAGGTGTATCAGGGCATGAGCCAGGCGGCCAATGCACCCAACCAGGGCGCCGCGTTGCTCGGCCAGCTCGGCAGCGGTGGCGGTGGCGGAGCCGGCGGGACCGCTGGCGGTGGCGGTAGCCCGGCGGCGCAACTGCAGCAGATTTCCCAGACGGTGCCGAAGCCGGTCGCCGCGCTGTTGCAGACCGTGTCGCAATCGAGTTCCCAGGTAACGGCGAGCGGCGCGAGCTCGGAACTCGCCAATGCCTGGGCCTCGAAAGTCCTGCCGCTCTGTCAGGCTGCGTTCAACCGCTATCCGTTCATCGCCGGCAGTTCAGAAGACGTGCCGCTGGATGATTTCACCCATCTTCTTGGCCCCGGCGGTCTGATGGATCAGTTCTTCGCCCAATACCTGAAACCGTTTGTGGACACCACCAGCAAACCCTGGAAGTGGCAGTCCGCCGATCACACCAAGCTCGGGCTATCGCCCGGCTCATTGGCCGAGTTCGAACGTGCGGCGGACATAAGGGACGCGCTGTTTTCCGCCGGCGGCTCGCAGATCCTGGTGAAGTTTCAACTTATACCGGAATCGCTCGACCCCGGGCTGGCGGAAGTAACGCTGGACGACGCCGGGCAGACGCTTACCTACGCCCACGGCCCGATCCAGCCGATGATGATGCAGTGGCCGGGACAGGGCGGCAACACCCTGATGCGTCTTACCATGACCCCTGCCAATGGCGGCTCGGCAACCATCATCGAGAATGACGGGCCGTGGTCGTTGCTGCGGCTGCTCGATGCGGGCAAAGTTACGCCCACCGGCCAGCCGGACAAGTTCCGCATCACGTTCAGCAGCCCGGCGGGATCGAGCGAGTTCAAACTGAATGCCAGCAGCGTGCGCAATCCGTTCAGCATGACTGCCCTGCGGGCGTTCCGCTGTCCGGACAAACTGTAGAAGCGATACCGGTGGCGCTGGGCAGGCGCACCGCGAGGGCCTAGTCTCCCGCCGCAACGATCCGAGGCGATGCATGTCGGAAACGACCACCTACATCACGGTCAGCATCGAGCCAGACCCTGGCTTCACACTGGTGTTCGATTCCATGACCGGCACCGACGAACTGGGTCGCCCGTTCATGTACGAACTCATGATGTCGAGCGTGGATGCCAAGGGCGACCTGCTCTCTCTGCTCGGCAGTTCGGTAACGATCAGCATTACCTTGCCGGACCAGAGCAAGCGCTATTTCAACGGCATCGTCGCCCGTGTGGCCTACGCCGGTTTGCACGGCGGTGCCTATTCGTACCGGATCGAGCTGCGCCCATGGATCTGGCTGCTCACGCGGATTCAGGACTGTGCGATCTTCCAGAACCAAAGCCCGTTCGACATCATAACCGGGATTTTCACCAACGCCGGATTCTCCCATTTTCAGGACAACCGGCAGAATCAGGCCGGCGGCGTGACATTGGACTACTGCGTGCAGTACCGGGAAACCACCTACGCGTTCGTCACCCGGCTGATGGAGCAGTACGGGCTCTATTACTATTTCACCCATGCCGACGGTGAGCACACGCTGGTCATCGCCGACGATCCCAACTCGCATTCCTCGGTCGGAGCCGCAATCCCGTTCCAGACGGATGAAACGGAGCTGCGGGCAGTGGAAGATCATGTGTACCAGTGGTCGTCCGATCTTATGGTCATGCCTGGGCAATTCACGTTCCGCGATTACAATTTCACCACGCCGACGGCGGACCTGACGGCCAGAACCACTAAATCCGCCAGCCACCAGTACGGCACGTTCGAGATCTATGACTATCCCGGGCCGTACGACACCACCACCAATGGTCAGAAGCTGGCCGACGTGCGGATGCAGGATATGGACGGCCGCCGCAAGATCCTGTTCGGATCAAGCAACAGCCGGCGGCTTTACTGCGGATGCAAGTTCACGCTGTCGCAGTTCTACCAGGATTCGGAAAACATCGAATACACGCTGATCAGTGCGACCTTTTCCATATCAATGGCCGAGGCGATGTCCACCGGCGGCGGCCAGATGCGCGACACGTTCGACTGCTCGTTCCAGGCGATCCCCGGTACCACACCGTTCCGTCTGGAACGGCAGACGCCACGGCCGATGATCCGTGGCCCGCAAACCGCGAAAGTCGTCGGCCAGTCCGGCGATGAGATCACCACCGATCAGTATGGCCGGATCAAGGTGAAATTCTTCTGGGACCGCAGCTCCACCCAGGATGAGAACAGTTCCTGCTGGATCCGGGTGGCGCAGTCCTGGGCCAGCACCTCCTGGGGGAGCATCTTCATCCCGCGGGTCGGCACCGAGGTGGTGGTCGAATTCCTTGAAGGCAATCCGGACTATCCGATCGTCACCGGTAGCGTATACAACGCCAACCAGAAGGTCCCTTACACGCTGCCCGACAACAAGACCCGATCGACCCTCAAGACCAATTCCTCCACCGGCGGCAGCGGCTACAACGAGCTGCGGTTCGAGGACAAGGCCGGTTCCGAGGAGGTGTATTTCCAGGCACAGAAAGACTACAACATGGTCATCGTGCAAGGAAACAGCACGGTCACCGTGCAGCAGGGCAACCACACACACACGGTTTCCAAGGGAAATAACACCACCACGATCTCCCAGGGAAACAACTCCACCACCGTCTCGCAGGGAAACGAGAAGTCTCACGGTCTCGCAGGGCAGCCATTCGATCGACGTCACCGCCGGGTCCAGCACGTTCAGCGCCGGACAATCGATCACCATCAAGGCAAATCAGTCGATCACCTTGCAGGTCGGCTCGAACAGCATCACCATCAGCACCAGCGGGATCAGCATCAACGGCGCACAGATCTCAGCCTCCGCCACCGGGTCGATGTCGCTCGATGGTGGTCCGGAGATGACGCTGACGGGCGGAATGATAGCCATCAACTGAATTGCGGGCCATGGCGGATACCGACTTCACGGCACTGCTCGAACGCGAAACTGCCCCGCAGGAGGCACGGGCAGACGCGATGGCGGCGGCCGCTCTGAAAACGCTGGCGGACTACGCGCCGATATACCGCGCGTTCATCACGCCCAATCCACGATCGACGATCGAGGCGATGATCGCCTCGATCGATGCCACCATCGCGCGGCAGGTGAACCTGATACTGCACCATCCGGAGTTCCAGCGGATCGAAGGAACCTGGCGTGGCGTGCATTTCCTGGTCGGGCTCAGCCAGACGGACGCGCTGTTCAAGATCAAGCTCCTGGACATCTCCAAGCGCGAGCTGGTCCGTACCTTGCGCAAGTTCCGCGGCACGGCCTGGGATCAGAGCCCGATATTCCGCAAGGTATATGAGGAGGAGTACGGACAGTTCGGCGGCGAGCCTTATGGCGTGCTGGTCGGCGATTACTCGTTCGACCATAGTCCGCCGGACGTGCAGTTGCTGTCCGACATCGCACAGATCGCCGCGGCGGCCCACGTGCTATTCATCGCCGACGCGTCGCCGACAGTGATGCAGATGGATTCCTGGGCGGAACTGGCCAATCCGCGTGATCTTACCCGGATATTTCAAACCCCCGAATACACCCCGTGGCGGTCGCTGCGGGCCAGCGAGGATTCGCGATACCTGGCGCTTTGCCTGCCGCGCCTGCTGGGACGGCTGCCGTACGGCACGCGGACGGAACCGGTGGAGGCGTTCGACTTCGAGGAAGACGTGGAAGGTCCGGACGCCAGCCGTTTCCTGTGGATCCATGCGATATGGGCGATGGCCGCCAATATCGGGCGCGCATTCACGCTCTATGGGTGGTGCGTGCGCATTCGCGGCGTCGAAGGCGGCGGCATGGTCGAAGGGCTGCCCTTGTATAGCTTTGCCACCGCGGACGGCGGCACCGACCTGCGCTGCTCCACGGAAGTCGCCCTCAGCGAACGGCGGGAAGCGGAGCTGGCGAGCAACGGCTTCATTCCGCTGGTCCATCGCAAGCACGTGGAGGCGCCGGCATTCATCGGCGCGCAGTCGCTTCAGAAGCCGCAGGAATACGACGATCCGGCAGCCACCGCGAACGCCTCGTTGTCGGCGCGCCTGCCTTACATGTTCGCGACCTGCCGGTTTGCCCACTACCTGAAATGCATGGTGCGCGACAAGGTCGGCTCATCCATGGACCGGGTCCAGCTCACGCAATGGCTGCAGGCCTGGCTGCGCAACTACATCGACGGATCGCCGGGCACGTCGAGCGACGAGTGGAAGGCCATGCACCCGCTCGCCGACGGCAGCGTGGTCATCGAGACCGTCGAGGGATCGCCCGGCAAATACGAGGCCAAATTCTATCTCCGGCCGCACTATCAGCTTGAAGGTGTGACGGCAAACATACGGCTGGTGTCGCGTCTGGCCTCTCAATGAGCGCATGCACATGCTGGCGCGACCAGTAAGGTTCCACTGACAGGAGAACACCATGGCAGACAAGGACTCGGTTGACATACTGATGACCTTCATCATGACGTCCGGATCAGGGGTCGATGCGGAAAGCTCCTCGATCTGGGACACGTCCGATACGGACATGATGGGGGATTTTCAGGACGGCTGCGTCTTCGACGTGAACGATTTCAAGTTCAGTGCCGATCTGCGTGACTCAGAGGGCAAGGACGGACGCGGGTCCGGTTCGACCGGGCGAGGCGGCGGAACCAACGCGCTGCACAATCTTCCCGGACGAAACAACGACGCCAACAAAGAGAAAAATGACTCTTCCAGGCGGTCGGGCGGCTTTGCCGGGTATCTTCAGACCGGCAATTCGCGTCAGTACCCGGCCGATGTAAAAGAGATAACGGTTACCAAGCAAATGGAGTCGGCCTCTGTCACATTGCTGCAGAACTGCCTGAACTCGGTGCCGTTCAAGAAAGCCGTCCTGGTGAAGCGGAAGTTCACCGGCAACCAGCAGTTCCACGAGGCCTTCCTGAAGCTGGAGTTCACCGAGCCGCTGATCACCGGTTTGGATTGGGATCAGGGTGACGTAATCAAGGAAACCGTGAAGTTCATCTGCCGCGGGGTAACCGTCGTCTATCGTCCGCAGTCGGACGATGGCACACTGGACCCGGTCGGCAACCAGATGACCTGGACCCCGCAGCGAAAGCTCGCAGCGAACAGCTCGTCCGGCTGACCGCCGGCATTGCAAGGAGAGCAGTTCAATGGGCGGCTTTGACAAAGGGCACGTGGTGGTGCTCGGACCGGAGGAGGGCGAGGCGTTCTGGCAGCCGCTGCCCTCGACCGGTTACGTCATCAACAAACTGACTCCCTACAACACGCCGCACGACGACTTCTCGGCGGGACTTCAGGTGCTGGAACCGGGACGCCACATCCGCCGCCACGCGCATGAACGCAGCCACGAAGTGCTGTTCTGCTACGCGGGCGTTGGCTGGGCGGAGATAGAAGGCCAGCGCCACGAGGTTCGCGCCGAAACCATTATCCTGGTCGGGCGCGGCTTGTGGCACACCATACACAACACCGGCACCGGTCAGATGCGCCTGCTCTGGCTGATGATGCCGGCAGGGCTGGAGGATTGGTTCCGCGCGATCGGCCGCCCCCGCCGCCCCGATGAACCGATGCCGGAGCCGTTCGAGCGGCCGACGGACATCACCGACATCATGCGCCAGCAGCGCTTCGCCCCGCCGGAATCCTGACCGCCATCAAGCCACCCGGTGCAGCAGCGCCTCCCCATTCGCCAGCCGGCGGCAATTCTCCACCGCCACCGCAAAGCTGCGGTCGAACGTGCCGGTGGTCAGCCACCCGACATGCGGCGTCAGCACCACGTTCGCCAGCCGCAGCAGCGGATCATCGGGACGAACAGGCTCGTCCGCGAACACATCCAGCCCCGCCGCCGCCAGCTTCCCGCTCCGCAACGCCTGCACCAGGGCCGCAGAATCGACCAACCCGCCCCGCGCCGTGTTGATCAGCACGGCGCCACGGCGCATGCGCGCCAGCGCGTCCGCGTCGATCATGCGTTCGGTGTCTGGTGTCAGCGGCACGTGCAGGCTCACCACGTCCGCCTCGGATAGCAACCGATGCAACGGCATGAACTCGCCCGTGGCATCGCTTCGTGGCGTGCGCGCGGTATAGACGACGCGGCAACCCAGCGCCACCAGCGCCGGCGCCAACGCCCGCGGTACCGCGCCATACCCGACCAGCCCCACCGTGCGTCCGCCCAGCTCCCCAAGCCCATCCTGCAACGCCGGCGCAAGCGTGAACCCCCTGCCCTCCCGCATCGCCGTATCGAACATCGGCAGCCGGCGCAGCGTGGCCAGCATCAGCGCGAGAGTCAGCTCCGCCACCGCGCGCGCATTCGTCCCGGGCAGGTTGCAGACCGGAATGCCGCGCGCCCGTGCTGCCTCCAGGTCGATCGTATTGATCCCGACCCCGATCTTCTGGATCAGCCGCAGCCGCGGTGCCGCCGCGATCAGCGCGGCGCTCGCCGGCGAAAGCACGTGCCACAGCACATCGATGTCCGCCAGCACCGCCGCATCCGGATCGGCGCACGGCGTAATCCGCAGCAGCGGCGACGTCCACGCCGCCAGGCGCGCCGCAAGATCCGGCCCCGCCGCGAAATGGAACAGGACGTTCAGCGGCGGCGCCAACCTTATGCGCCCCGCCGCGACCGCCCCAGCACCGTCGCGCCGGCAAACTTTGTCCGCGCCCCCAGCGCTTCTTCGATCCGCAGCGCCTCGTTCCACTTCGCCATCCGTTCGCTGCGGGCGAAACTACCCACCTTGAGCTGCCCAACGCCCCACCCGACCGCCAGATGCACGATGGTCGTATCTTCCGTCTCCCCCGATCGTGCCGACACGATCCCGGCCAGCTTGCCCTGCTTCGCGGCCTCCCACGCCGCGCGCGTTTCGGTCAGCGTGCCGCGCTGGTTCGGCTTCAGCAGCACGGCATTCGCAGTGCCGCGCAACGCCGCCTCGTGCACGCGCGAAGACTGGCTCACCAGAAAATCGTCGCCCACCACCTGCACCCGCTGCCCGACTTCGCTGGTGAAGGCCGCGAAGCCCACATCGTCGTCTTCGCCCAGCGGGTCCTCGATCGAGACGATCGGATAAGCCTTTATCCAGCCGGACAGCAGCCGGATCATGCCCTCCGTATCCAGTTCCTTGTTCTCCAGCGCCAGTTTGTACTTGCCGCCGCGCCCGAACTCGGTGGCAGCAACATCCAGCGCGATCGCGACTTGCGCGCCGGGCTTGAGCCCGGCGTGCTCGATCGCGCGGACCAGCATTTCCAGCGCCTGCTCGTTGGTCTTGAAGGCCGGCCACCAGCCGCCCTCGTCGGCGACGCCGGCCAGCGTGCCGGCTTCCTTCATCAGCGCGCCGGCCGCGCGATACACCTCGGCAGTCCAGTCCAGCGCCTGCGCGAATGACGTGGCCGTGGGACAGACGACCATGAAGTCCTGGATATCGACGCGATGGCTGGCATGGGCGCCGCCGCCGAAAATCTGGATCTGCGGCAGCGGCAGCGTGGCTGCATCGGGTCCGCCCAGATAGCGATACAGCGGCTCGCCCGCGGCAGCGGCCGCGGCGTGGGCCACCGCCATGGACACCGAGATCAGCGCATTGGCGCCAAGCCGCGACTTGCTGGGCGTGCCGTCCAGCGCGTTCAGCTTCGCATCCACCCCGGCCTGATCGGCCGCATCCAGCCCGACCAGGGCGCGCGCGATATCGCCGGAAACATAGCCGACCGCGCGGGTCACGTCGTAGCCGCCGAATTTCGCGCCGCCATCACGCAGGTCCAGCGCCTCGCCGGTACCGGTGGAAGCACCGGCCGGCGCAATGCCGCGGCCCACCGCCCCACCTTCCAGCAGCACATCGGCTTCCACCGTGGGCCGCCCGCGGCTGTCCCAAATTCGCCGGCCGTGCACGAAGGCAATCCGCGTATCAGTCATGTCAGCTCCTCTCCCATGCCGCGCGCACACAAGCCAGCCGATCGACGGGCGCCCGCAGCAGCGAGCGCGCGCATCCCCGCACGCGATCCTTGTCCGGTTCCGCGGTGATGTATTCCACCGGAGACTTGCCATCCACCCGCGCGAGCAGCAGCCCAGGCAGCAAATGTGCGGCACGCATTTCCACCGCGTCCGGTGATTCCCAATCGACACCCGACAGATACGTCGTCGCCAGCGCGTCGAAGCAGGACAGGAATCCGGCCCGCGCCGCCGGCGTCCAAAGGCATTTCAGCAGCAGGTGATTGAGGCAGAAGGCCAGATCGAACGCCGGATCGCCCCACCAGGCACACTCCGCGTCCAGGAACACAGGTCCCGCCGGCCCGGCCAGGATGTTCTTCGGGCTGACATCGCCGTGCACCAGCGCCCGCTTGTTGGCCTGCGTGGTCGCCACCAGCGCATGCAGCACGTCGGCGCGATCGGGATGGTTGCGCGCGGTCGCGATCAGGTACGGCTCCAGCCGGATAGCGTGAAAGATCGCATCGGTCGGGAACGCGGCGGCAGTGGTCGGATCGGCAGCGGATGCCGCGTGGATGCGCCCCAGCCTGCCGCCGACTCGCGCCGCGAAGGCGGGGGCCGCGTGGCCGTCGCGAAGCTGGCTCTTCCACAGCGGATGATCGGCGGGCGAAAGATACGCCATCGCCAGTGCGCCGGTTGCCTCGTCCTGGCCCAGCAGCGCCGGCGCCGCGCCCGGCACCGCCGCATTGGCGCGCTGCATCCAGCGCGCCTCGTACAGGTTGCGGGTGACCGGTGCGCGCCAGTCCGCCTCGACGCGCAGCCTGCTGAGCGCGCGCTTGACGCAGATGGGGCCGTTCGGCAGGTCGATGCGCCAGATATCGGATGAAACCCCGCCGGTCAGGCGCTCGCCGGCCAGCGTTTGATCGGGCGCCAGCAGATGCATGTGCTGCAACGCCTGTCGGATCGCGGGGGGCGGGCATTCGCTCGGCATGGTATGAAGCTCAGCCGATACGCTCGAAAGCCGCAAGCGGTGGAGATACGGGACGCGACCGAGAACGATGCGCCGGAGGCCAGCCAGGTGCTGCGCCGCTCCATCGAACGCCTGTGCGTCGCCGATCATGGCCATGATCCCGGCATCCTGGCGCGGTGGCTGGCAAACAAGACCCCCGAAATGTTCTGTGCCTGGCTGCATCAGCCAGAAAACTCCGTGCTGGTCGCGGCCGGTAACGGGGCGATCCTCGCGGTCGGCGCAGTCAGCCATGCCGGCAGGATCACGCTGAACTATGTCGCGCCCGAAGCCAGGTTCCAGGGCGTCAGCCGGGCTTTGCTGGCAGCCCTCGAACAACGCGCGGTACAGCACGGCAACGCCGAATGCACGCTCATCAGCACGCGGACGGCGCGGCGCTTTTACCTCTCGGCCGGCTATGTGGAAACCGGGCCGCCGGAGAACAGTTTCGGCACCGGCGCTGGCTATCCGATGCGCAAGCCGCTTTCGTAACGGACAGCAGGTCCGTCGGCAGCCCGACATCGGCTCGGGCGTCACGCCAACGTTTATTCGTTCTACTAGCGCCCGAGCATGACGTGTGTCGCGAGGTCTGTGGCAGTGGATTTCATCACGCGGTAGCCGAGGGCAGGGAGATCCAAGCCCTCGAACATCGCCTCGCCTCGTCCGAGCAGAACAGGCGAAAGCGCAAAGTGCAGTTCATCGATCAAGCCGGCCTGCAGGTATTGGCGAACGGTCGAGACGCCACCTCCGATCTTGACGTCACGTGCTCCCGCGGCGTTGCGTGCGCGCTCGAGCGCGGCGTGGATCCCGTCCGTGACGAAGTGGAACGTGGTGCCGCCCTCCATTACGATCGGCTCGCGGGCATTGTGCGTCAGGACGAACGTCGGAGCGTGATAGGGCGGATTGTCTCCCCACCAGCCCTTCCAGCTGTCGTCCAGCCATTCCCCGCGCGCAGGACCGAACATGTTCCGGCCAAGGATGAAGGCACCGAAGCCGTCCATCGAGCGGTGGGCAAAGGTCTCGTCCACGCCCTCCGAGCCACCGCCCTCGCCGAACATGGCCTTGAACGTCTTCGTTCCGAAAAACCAGCTGTGGAGCTCCGTCCCGCGCTTTCCCAGAGGATCCTGAAGACTCTGTTCCGGGCCCGCTCCGAACCCATCTAGGGACACCGAAAACCCCGCGACTTTGACACGTCCCACCCTAGCCTCCTCTACTGCTTGCAACAGGCTGGAGCTATGTTCGTCGCAATCGAACTAAACTCAAAGTGGGACGAAAGCCGCGTTCCCGGTCCGTGCCGCGAACCGTGCTATTCTGCCCGTTCTATGGCGTGACCCCGGCTCGAGAAAATAGTGCTCGAGAAAATAGCTGGGCAATCGGACCGGTTCTGTTAGATTCGCCGCAGTCATGATCATCGCCTGTCCGGATTGCGGCTGGATTCAGCAAATGCCACCGCTGCGCCCAGGGTGCGAGCTGCGCTGCCGGCGCTGCCGCAAGGTGCTGGAGCGTACCGCCGGGCGCAGCCTCGACGCCGCGCTGGCGCTCGCGGCGGCCACGCTGATCCTGTGGTTTCCCGCCAATCTCTGCACGTTTCTGACGATCCGCGTGCTGGGCATCCAGGAGACCAGCCGCCTCGGGTCCGGCGTCATCGTCATGTGGCTGGAGGGATGGCGCCTGCTCGCCCTGATTGTCGGTTTGCAGGGTGTGATCCTGCCGTTCTTTCGTTTCGGACTGCTGACGGCGTCGCTGGCGTCGATCCGGCTGGGTGTGCAGCGGCGCTGGACCGGCATCGCCTTTCGCTGGTCCGAGCATCTCGATCTCTGGTCGATGCCGGACGTGTTCCTGCTGGGTGCCGCAATCGGCTACAGCCGTGTCGCGGTACTGATCCCGGTGACCATCGGCATCGGCGGCTGGTCGATGATCGTGGCGGCCTGCCTCACCATGGTCGCGCGCGCCAGCCTCGACCGGCGATCGATCTGGCGCATGATCCATCGCCCCGATCCACCGCTCGAAGGTCCGCGGATTGCCTGCAGCAGTTGCGATCTCGTACTGCCCGCCCGTCATGCCGGCAGGCGTTGCCCGAGCTGCCTGGCCCGGCTGTGGCCACGCAAGCCACGTGCGATCGAGCGTGCCACCGCCTTGGTTCTGGCCGGCTATCCGCTGTATCTGGTGGCCAACTGGTATCCGATGACAGTGCAGGACCAGTTCGGCAATGTCAGCCAGCAGACCATCGCCTACGGCGTGCTGATGCTTCTGCAGGCCGGCTTCTGGCCCCTGGCGGGGATCATTGTCGTCGCCAGCATCTTCATTCCGATGGCGAAGCTGATGGGCATGAGCTGGCTGCTGTGGTCGGTGCATCGCGGATCGCCCGACCGGCTGGTCGCCAAAACCCGGCTGTACCGCTTCATCGAGGCGGTCGGTCGCTGGTCCAATATCGATGTTTTCACCATCGCAATCTTCCTGCCGATCATGCAGATTGGCGGCTTCGTCAGCGTGCACGCCGGGCTGGGTGCAACAGCCTTTCTGGCGGTCATCGTGCTGACCATGATCGCGGTGCGCCTTTTCGATCCGCGACTTCTCTGGGACCACGCGAAGGAACCGGCATGATTTCCGACTCGCCTGTACTGCCCGAGCACGTGGCCGATCCTGGACCAACCTCGCCAAGGGCGATCGGCAATCCACCCTGGGTCGAGCAGCGCCGAAGCCGCTGGCCGGGCTGGATCTGGGCTGTCCCGATCGCCGCGCTGGCCGTCGTCGCATGGCTGATCTACGACCAGCTCTCGTCCGGCGGGCCGCTGGTCACCATCGAATTTCCGCAATCGGGCGGCGTCAGTGTCGGCACCACGGTGCAGTATCAGGGAATGCACGTCGGCGACGTCACGAAGGTCACGCTGGAGCCCGATTTGCAGCACGTCCAGGTGGTGGCGCGCATGCAGCCGCAGATGGCCAGACACCTCGGCAGCGGCACCGAATTCTGGATCGAGGGCCCCAACCTCAGCGACCTGTCCTCGTTCAAAGCGATCATTGCCGGCCCGACGATCGGGATCCTGCCGCGTTCCGGCAGCGCGCAACGTTCCTATGCGGGACTGATGGACCCCCCCGCCCTCGAAGCAGTGGTGCCCGGAAAGCATTTCGTGCTCTCGGCGCCGGATCTCGGCTCGCTGGCGATGGGATCGCCGGTCTATTTCCGCAACCTGAGGGTCGGAAAGGTGATCAGCACCGAGTTCCAGCCTGACCAGACGTTCCGGGCGTCGATCTTCGTCAAACAGCCCTACGACGCGTTGGTGCACGAGGGCACGCGGTTCTGGAACGCGGGAGCAGTGCAGGTCTCGTTCGGCGGCGCCGGGCCGCGGCTGCAACTGCAATCGCTGGCGGCGCTGCTCCAAGGCGCCATCGCCTTTGAAACGCCAGAGCCGGCGCAGCACGGACCGGTGGCAGCCGACCGGCACGCATTCACTCTGTTCGAGTCGCAGGATGCGGCCGAGTATGCGCCGGGCCATGATGCGGCACTGTACAGCGTCGTGTTCGGCGTGGACGCGGCCGGCTTGGCGGAAGGCGCCCCGGTGCGGCTTGCCGGGCGGCAGATCGGCACGGTGCTGCACAGCGTGCTGACCGCCGATGCCAGCGGTTCCACGCTGCAGCAGCACGTCACCTTGGCGATCGAGCCATGGCGACTCGGGCTCGATGCAACTACCACGTCCAATCCCGCCACGGCCATGAACACGCTGATGCAGCACTTGATCGCGCGCGGACTGCGGGCACAACTCGGCTCGGCGCTGCCGGTGATCGGCCCACCCGACGTGGAGCTGGCGTTCCTGCCGGACGCGCCCGCGGCAACCCTTACTCAGGGCAATCCACCCGCCCTGCCCACGGCCCCAGGGGGCGCCGGCATCCAGGGCATGATGGTTGCACTGAACACGATCGCCAATAAGTTCAACGGCATTCCGCTGGATCAGATCGCCGACAATCTGCGCGTCGCCACCGCGCGGCTGGATGATCTGGTCGCCTCGCCGCACCTCGCCGACAGTATCGACGCGCTCAACCGTTCGCTCGACAATGTCGACCGGGTCACCGAATCGGCCCGCTACGAACTGCCGGAGATACTCACCGCCCTGCGGCGCGTGGCCACGCAAGCGGAAGGCACCGTCGGGGAGGCCCGCCAGTTGATCGCCACCACCGCCGGCGTCGGGCCGATGGGACTGAACTCCGCCGGGATCGGTCAGACGCTGTTCGAAGTCAGCCGTGCGGCGCAGGCGCTGCGCGAGCTTGCCGAATTCCTGACGCGCAACCCCTCGGCGCTGATCCAGGGACGGAACTGAACCGATGCGCATTCGTTCGATCCTGCCGCTCGCGGCGTTGCTCGCGTTGGCCTGCTGTGGCAGCCCGCCAACTCACTTCTACACGCTGAATCCCGTCCCGCCGGCCGGCCCCCCGCCCGCCGCAGCGCCCGTCACACCGCCGCTGGAGGTGGGGCAGGTTGCCATCCCGGATGCCCTCGACCGGGACGCCATCGTGGAAGCGGCCGGCCACGGCCGGGTGGATGTGAACGGAGAACAGGTCTGGGACTCCGACATCGACGAGATGATCCGCTCCACCTTGTCCTCGGACCTCATGGCGCGCTTGCCGGCGGGCTCGGTGCTGCCGCCGGGCGATTCCGGCTCCAGCGCCGGGATCCAGGTGCTGGTGGTGAACATCCTGCATTTCGGCGGCGACACCAGCGGGCACGTCGTGCTGTCGGCGGAGTGGACCACATACCGCAACAACGCTCTCACGGCGCCACCGCCGCGCCCGGTGATGGTCCGCTTGCAGGCGCCATCGGGCGCGGTGGCCGACATCGTGCCGGTGATGAGCCAGGCACTGGGGCAGTTAGCAGACCGCATTGCCCAAACGCTCCGGCAATAGAGCGTGGTGCTTGAGGGAGCCGTCAGGAGGCGTGACCGATGCTGTCAGGCTGCGGCACTCATGTCGTCGGCGGCCGTGGCCGCTTCTGACCAAGGGTAGGTCGTCGGGCAGATTTCGCCGTCCCTGGTAGCGGACATTGGGAACGCCAAGCGGTGGATCACGATTGCGCTAGACCCGGACCTTGGAGTCCGGACGGAAAGCGGACGTTTAGGAGTTGTTCGGAAACAACCGCGTCATCTCGTCATTCCCGCGAAAGCGGGAATCTACCGCCGCCCGCTGGATTCCCGCTTTCGCGGGAATGACGGTCGATTCGGTTATTTCATGACGAGCCCTTAGCGTGCCGAATCGGGCGGCGGGTTCGCCATCGGCCGGTGGTCCTGTCGCGCGTGCGCCTGATGCCACAGCTCCTACACTACCGCTGGCACTACCACTGGGGACACGGCCAAGCCCGCCACCGGCCGCGGCCGGTGGCGGGCTAGCTAGAAGGGCCTGGGCGATGGCGGGCGATTATCCGCCTGCATCGCGGGGCCTCGCCGCGGCGCCCCTTGCTGCAGCTTTCGCCAAATCTCGGCGTCGCGGTTGTAGAAATCCGGGTAGAATTGCAGCGTCCCGTCGGGGTCCGCGACGGCAGTCTGGTAGACCACGAACACCGGCACCGGGACCGGGAGATTGTTTCGGGTGGTGTTGCCAGTCACGAGCCCCCGCGCGATCCCCTGGTTGATCGTGTCGATCGGTTGCCGCATGAGCAACGCGGCAAATTGGAGCGGGTTCTGGACCCGGATGCAGCCGTGGCTGATGCGGCGGTTGTCGCGGTTGAAGATGTAGCGATCCGGCGTGTCGTGCAGGTAGACGTCGAACCGGTTCGGCATGTCGAACATGATCAACCCCAGCCCGGCATCGGGTCCCGGCAGTTGCTCGACCTCGCCGCCGGTCAGCAACACCATCCGGTTCCGAGTCAGATAATCCGCATCGCGACTGAGCTTCGGCAGGATCTCCGCCTTGGCGATATCGGCCGGGACGACCCAGGGCGGGTTGAAGAAACTTGCGTCGATCGTGGCGCGAAACTCGGGGGTCTGGTTGCGCTCGACATCCTGACCGACGACGACCCGCGTCGAGAAAACCGGCCTGTCGGCACGATACAGCACCAGTCGTTCGGCGGCGACGTTAACCCAGGCGCGATCCGCCGGCAGCGGTCGCGGCAGCCAGCGCTGGCGTTCGAGGTTCACCACGATCGTGCGCAGGTGGTTTGTCGCGGCCTTGTGGCCCGCTGGCGCGCCCGAGCGATATTTTTGCAGCGCCTGGCGCAGAGCCCGGTAGGTCGGCGTTGTCGGCGCCAGCGCCTCGATCACCGCCCCCGGATCGGCGCTGGCGGCAGCTTCATCGAGCACGGCAGCCACGTCGATCGGCTCGGGCGTCAAAACCTGGTCGTCTTGCCGGCGCTCCAGCGGCACGGCGCCGCGGGCCAGCGCGTCGGCATAGGACAGAAAGGCGTCTGACAGCAGCAAGTCGCGGTGAAGCGGCGGCAATGTCGCCCTGCGCCGCAACAGGGTGGCGTGGAACAGCTCGGGATCGAGCCCCTGGTCGCCGGCACGCAACACGGCATCCACCAGCGAATTCGCCTGCGCGTGCCGAGTCGTCCAGACCGGCTCGAAGCCATGGCGCACGTAGAACTGCTGCAGCAACGCCACGTCCAGCTCTTCGCCGGCCACAAACAACGGCGGCCCGCCGTCGATCCGGTTGCGGAGTGCGGTGTCGGTGCGCGGCGCAATCTCGGAGACGATGTCAGGCTTCGGATCCGCGCCGCACGCCGCCAGCGCGCAGGTCGCGGCGAGCGCCATCGCGCCGCTTGCAAGCGTCATGCGTCGGGACATTTCCGTCCGAGCGAAAGTCGATGCTGTCTCGCGATCGAAGCTGGTCTTGCGCCACGGCGCACGTATTCGTGTCACGTCCTGACCCTTGCCCATCCTGGCAGTTTGACTCTTCAATAAGAATTGCCGTTAGACTTGGCCCTGTCTACCAGCAACTCAATGTAAGGAGGAACGAATGGCCGCCGCTTCCGAAACAATGGCCCGTCACCGGCTGCTCCGTGGTGCGGCGTTGGCTGTCGTCGTCATTCCCATGGCGCTTCTTGCGGCGTGCGCTCAGCAGCCGCCGCCCCCGCCGCCCGCACCGGTCGAAGCGGCTCCGCCGCCGCCGCCGCCGGCCCCACCTCCGGCTCCGGTTCCGCCCGCGCGGGGCTAAGCGCACAATCCCGGCCGCACGGCCCGGGATAACCGGGCCTTCGCCGACGGCGTGCTCCGGGTGCTGCGACCTGGGGCGCGTTCGTCTGGCTTGCCGGCCCGGCACGGCGTTAGTGCCCGTCATGAAATAACCGAATCCACCGTCATTCCCGCGAAAGCGGGAATCCAGCGGGCGGCGGCTAGATTCCCGCTTTTCGAGCCTGTGAAAGAATTGGCATTCCCTGGCGAAATCGGATTCGCTGGCATCGATGAGTAATTCGGGGACATCGATGGCAGTGCGTTACCTGCGGCCGGAGCGAAACCAGCCGAGCTGGGAGTTTGTCGATCTGGAAGGCCTGCTGGCGGCCGACCACAAAGCGCGCGTCGTCTGGGCCTATGTGGCGGGGCTGGAGCTGACGGAGTTGTTTCAGCGGATCAAGACGGTGGACGGCGGCCCCGGCCGTCCGCCGCCGGACCCTCGGGTGCTGCTGGCGTTGTGGCTGTATGCCACGCTGGAAGGCGTCGGCTCGGCGCGGCAGCTCGATCGGCTGTGCCAGAGCGACCTCGCCTATCGCTGGCTGTGCGGTGGCGTGCCGGTGAACTATCACGGGCTGAGCGACTTCCGGGTCGAGCACGCCGCGGTGCTCGACCGGCTGCTGCGCGAGAGCGTGACCGCGTTGATCACCGAGGGCGTGGTCACGCTGGACGAGATCGCCATTGATGGCACTAAAGTTAAAGCCAGCGCCGGCCGCGGCTCGTTCCGCCGGTCGGCCCGGCTGGCGACGATCGAAGCTGCCGCGCGCGAGCTGGTGGAGACGCTGAAGGCGGAGGTTGCGACCGATCCGGCGGCGAGCGAGACACGCCGGCAGGCGGCGCGGCGGCGTGCCGCTGAAGATGTTGCGGCGCGTGCCGCGGCAGCGCGTCGGGCACTGGACAAGTTGCGTGCGGAACGGGCCGCGAGCGCCAAGACCCACAAGCAGGCGGAAACCAAGAAGAACGAGCCGCGGGCCAGCCGCACCGATCCCGACGCGCGGCTGATGCGCTTCGCTGATGGCGCCGTGCGCGCTGGCTACAACGTGCAACTGGCGGTGCTGCCGCAGAGCGGCATCATTGTCACCACCGCAGTGACCGACCGTCGCAACGACGCCGGCCTGGCGGGCCCGATGACCGAGCAGGTCAGGACCAATTTCGGCATCACGCCACAGCGGGTTCTTGCCGACACGCATTATGCGACGCAGGCCGACATCGTCGGGCTCGAGCCATAGGGATCGAGGTCTACGCACCGGTCGCGCCCGACAAGGCGACGGCCAGTCCGGCGAGTCAGCGCAAGCGCGCGCAACGACGGGACGCCGAGCCAGAGGCGATCAAGACATGGCGCGCGCGGATGGCCGGGGAGGCCGGCAAGCTGGTGTATAAGCGACGCGCGCGGATCGAGACGGTGAACGGCATCCTGAAAGGGCGTGGCCTGGGAGTGCTGCAGGTGCGCTCGATGGCCAAGGTCGCCTGCGTGGTTCTGCTGCAGGCACTGGCCCACAATCTCTGGCGCGGCCACTGTCTGCGCCAGGCGGCGGCGTAGAAGGGCATGGAGGCAAGCCGGCCTCGTTGGTGCCGGCAATGACCGGGCGTCCGGGCCGGCGAGACGCGGCGTTGCCTATGCATTGAGGTGCCGGGCCGGGAGGCGCCGGGACGATGCGATGACCAAACCCGCGCTCCGCACCGATTTCTTTCACAGGCTCTTTCGCGGGAATGACGAGATGACGCGGTTGTTTCCGAACAACTCCTTAGCGTGTGCGCGTGGTTGCGAGCAATGACGCGTGGTCCTTCGGTTCATCGCCCCGGTGAGTTTTGACCCGCTGCCTTTGACGACGCGACAAGCGCGTATGCAGATCGATGGCGGACGACAATGAGCAGAACGCGGCGGCGAGCAGCATGGCCATGCCGAGCCCCTCGCGCAGCCCCACATGCTCACCCAGCACCAGCATGCCGAGCAGCACCGCGATCACCGGCGAGACGTAGGCGTAGCTTCCTGCTCCCGCCGGACCCCAGACCCCGATCAGCCGCAGATAGGCCGTGAAGGCGACCAACGAGCCGAACAGAACGAGAAATAGCCAGCCGCCCCAGGCGGCGGCGGTCCAATCGAAACGAGCGGCGTCCAGCGCCCCCCGCTCGAACGCCAGCGCGCCAAGCGTCATCATCAGTCCGCCCGGCAGCAGCGTCAGCCCCGACAGGAAGGTGGCACCGGTGGTCCGGGCCAGCGGCCGGGCCACCACCGAGCCAAGACTGTAGGCCACGGCGCTGAAAATGATCGCAGCCGCGCCAAGAAGACCAGGAAGATTGGTCGGCGCGACGATCTGCGGACCGAACAGCACGGCGAGGCCGGCAAATCCGAAGGCGAGCGCCAGGGCGCGGTTCGTGCTCCAGTGTTCCTCACCGAGTGCGATGCCGAAGCCGAGCAGGCTTATCGGCACCAGAGCGAGATAGACCACGGCGGTCAGACCGGAGGGCACGTAACGGATGCCCCAGAATAGCGGGGCATAGGTCAACACCACCATCAGAAGTTGGACCACAACGAGCCGGCTCACCTCATGCCGGCTGAAGCGCCGTACTTCGCCGCGCGACCAGGCGAACAGCAGCAGCGCAAGCCCAGCCGCAACGAAACGTGTGCCGCCGAAGAATACCGCCGGCACACTGGCCACCCCGAGCTTCATGGCGAGCCATGTGGCGCCAAAGATCAGGCACATCACCGCGAACAGACCAGCCATCGACATCCTCCTCAGTAACGCCTATATCGCGTTATAGGCGTTACATGCAAGGGGCGCGATTGTCGGTCGAAGCAACAGGATGCAAGGCATGAGCGAAGTTACCGCCACGACGTTGCGCCTGATCGGCGGCCACCCGGCGCTGGATTTCACCAATACGGTCAACTCCCGCGGCGTTCGCCATGGCCCCGATGTCCTGCGGAACTATGGCGATCTGCTCGACTGGGCTGTGCGGATCGGCGTGCTCCAGGCGACAGAAGCGGAGGTGCTGCGCAACCTGCCACGCAACCGGGGCGACGCCGCCCTCGCCCGCGCCAAGGCGCTTCGTGAGGCGCTTTATCGGATCTTCGCTGCACGTCCTGCGGCCCGCCCCGAGGATCTCGGCTTGTTGCAGTGCGAGGCTTGTGCGGCCCAGGAGGCGCGCTTTCTTGTGCCCGACATGACCGGCTACGCTTGGCGGTGGCGCACCGGCAATCCTGACGCGGTCACCCACCGGATCGCTAGTGCGGCCGCAGACCTGCTGACATCACCCGCGCTCGAGCGGGTGCATGTCTGTCCGGGGGAGGATTGCTCCTGGCTGTTCCTCGATACGTCCCGGTCCGGCAGGCGCATCTGGTGCAGCGAGGAGACGTGCGGCACGCGCAACCGTGTTCGTCGCTGGCGCGACCGTCGGCGAGCAACGCCATAACGGCGACCGATCGCGCGCCGACAACGGACTGCGGCCATTTCCCATGGATGCGCCACAATCCAGAGGGCGGATTCGCCGCCCATGGTTGCCGACCACGGCGGCCTCGGCCAACGACCACTGTGGTGACGGTTTCCGTACGCCAGCCCCGTGCCCAGACGCATGGCCAGCGGTGGCCGGCGTCCGAAAACCTTCACCATAGCAGCCGTACTCGCAGGCGGCACGATCCCAACCGCCACCCGTCGCTACCCCGAACGCGCCAGCCGCCGCTCGAAGCTCCGCCCATAGGCCGACATCGCGAAGCAGCACACGAAGAATACCATCGCGGCGAAAGTGTACCCCTCGGTCGCGAAGCCAAGCCACGCCGGATCCTTCAATGCCTGCTCCACCGCGCCCAGCAGGTCCGACAGGCCGATGATGGTCACCAGGGTGGTGTCCTTGAACAGATCGACCACCGTGTTGACGATCCCCGGCACCACGATGCGCAGCGCCTGCGGCAGCACGATGAATGCCTCCACCTTCCACCAGGACAGGCCGATTGAAACCGCCGCCTCTTCCTGCCCGACCGGAACACCCTGCAATCCGCCGCGCACCACCTCGGCCATGTAGGCCGAGTTGAACAGGATCAGCGCCACCATCGCCCGCAGCAGCCGGTCGATGGTAACGCCCTCCGGCAGGAACAGCGGCACCATCACCGCCGACATGAACAGCACCGTCAGCAGCGGCACACCACGCCACAGTTCGATGAACGCGACCGACAGCATGCGCACGACCGGCAGGGCGGAGCGGCGGCCGAGCGCCAGCAGGATGCCGAACGGCAGCGACCCGGCCACGGTGACAAATGAAATGATCACATCCAGCATCAGCCCGCCCCACAGGCTGGTATCCTCATAGGGCAGCCCCGCCACACCGCCGACCAGCAGCAGCGCGATCAGCGCCGGGCACAGCGTCAGCAGCGCCAGCACGAACGCCCAGCGATGCCGTGTCTGGTCGCGCAGCACCGGCCAGGCGAAACCCGCCAGCAGCACGGCGGCCAGACCGACCCGCCAGCGCTGGTCGGGCGGATAGCGGCCGAAGAAGAATATCGGCAGCCGCACACGGATGAAGGTCCAGCAGGCGCCATCGCCGCCGCACGCCGCCTTGCTGGTGCCGGAGATCGTTGCATGCAGTACCGCCCAGCGGAACAGCGGCGGCAGCACCAGCGCCGCGATCGCCACCACCACCAGCGTCAGGATCGTGTTCAGCCACGAGTTGAACAGGTTGGCCCGCAGCCAGCCGATGGCGCGCGAGGCGGTGCTCTGTCCCCGCGCTGTCGGTGGAATGAAGCGACCGGCGGTGGCGGCGGCGTCGCTCATCGTTCCACCAGAGCGACGTGCCGGTTGTACCAGTTCATGAACGCGGATCCGACCAGGCTGATCGACAGGAATACCGCCATCAGCAGGATCATTACCTCCACTTCGCGCGCGCTCTGCTGCAGCACGGTGCCGGCAAAAATCTGGAACAGCTCGGGATACGCGACGGCAGCCCCCAGCGAGCTGGACTTGATGATATTCAGATACTGGCTGGTCAGCGGCGGGATCATCACCCGCAGCGCCTGCGGCACGATGATCTTGGACAGCACATGGCGGGGCCGCAGCCCGAGGCTGAGCGCGGCCTCACGCTGGCCCTTATGGACCGACAGAATGGCCGCGCGCACGATCTCGGCGATGAAGGCGGCGCCATAGATCGACAGCCCGGCCCACAGCGCGGCCAGTTCCGGCGGAAGCTGCACGCCCCCGGTGATATTGAACCCATGCAGTGCCGGCCAGTCGAAGCCGGACACCGCGCCGGCAAACAGTGCCACCGCCAGCGCCGGCAGCACCAGGGCGCGCATGCCCACCGGCCGCCCGCGCAACATCGTGCGCCATAACCACGGCGTGGCAATCAACAGCAGCAGGGCGAGCGGCCACAATACGACGGCCCGCGGCGCCTCGATCAGCCGGGGCAAATAGAGACCGCGGATATTCAGCAGCGCTCCGCCGGGCAGCAGAATGCTCTGCCGCGGCGATGGCAAGGTCGTCAGGACGGCAACATACCAAAAGATGATCTGCACCAGGATCGGCGTGTTGCGCACGAACTCGATGAACCAGAGCGCGATGTTGCGCACCAGCCAGTTGCTCGACAGCCGCATGATGCCGACCAGGAAACCCAGCAGCGTCGCCGCCACGATCGCCATGGCGCTGACCAGCAGCGTGTTGAGGATGCAGACGACCAGCGCCCACAGATACGTGTCACCGACGCGCCAGGACACCAGGTGGAACGGGATGTCGAAATTGGCGTGGCCGTTGAGCAGAAAGCCGAAACCGAATGTCGTGTGACGGCGATCCATGTTGGCGCCAGCCATGCCGGCCAGCAGCCAGAAGGCCGCCCCCACCGCCAGCAGCAGCAGCCACTGAGCGGCGCGGGCGCGTGGAGACGGCCGTCTGACCATATCAGCCGATCGTCAGTGCCAGGTCGGCAATGTCTGCAACCCGCCGTGATTATAGAGATTGTTCATCCCGCGCGGCAGCCCCAGACCTTTGGACCCGAAATAGGCATCGTACACCTCGCCGTAATTGCCGACATCCTTGACGATGCGGTACGACCAGCCATCGTCGGTTCCCAACAGCTTGCCGAAATTCCCCTCGATCCCGAAGAAGCGGCGCAAGTCCGGATCGTTGCCGGCCTTGGCCTTCATCTCGTCGATATTCGCCTTGGTCAGCCCCAGCACCTCGGCTTCCAGCATGGAGTAGTGAACCCATTTCACGAACCGCGTCCACGCCTCGTCCCCCGAACGGGTGAACGGACCCAGCGGCTCCAGCCCGCCGATCGTTTCAGGCAAAAACATCCAGTCGTCGGGCTTCTTCATGGTGGAGCGGGCGGCGGCGACCGAACCGCCATCATCGGTATAGCCGTCGCAGCGCCCCGAGTCCGCCGCCGCGAACGCCTCCTCCGGCCGGTCGAACAGCAGCGTGTTGATCTTGATGTTGTTGGCCCGGTTAAAGTCGGCAATATTGGTTTCCAGCGTGGTTCCGGTCACCAGGCAGATCGTCGCACCGTTCAGATCCTTCAGGTGCTGCACGTTCAGGCTCTTGCGCACCATGAAGGTCTGCGCGGTGAAGAAATTCACCGCCGGCTCTCGCAGATTGAGCTGAGTGTCGCGGATGAAGCTATATTCGGAATCGCGGATCAGCACGTCGATCTCGCCCGAAGCCAGGACCGAGAACCGTTCCTTCGCCGTCGTCCCGATATATTTCACCTTGTCCGGCGATCCCAGCAGCGCATCGGCGATGGCGCGGCAAAGGGACACGTCCAGCCCCTGCCAGTTGCCGGAGGAATCCTGGAACGCGTAGCCGGGAATGCCAGTGTCGATGCCACAGGCAAGCTGGCCGCGGGCACGGATCGCATCCATCGTCGGGCTCTTGACGTCTTGGGCCCTGGCTGGGCCGGCCAGATTCAACCAGGCCGCGAGCGCGGCGAGGCTAACCGCCAGCGTGGTGCTGCGACTTAACATGCTGTCTCCCTCGGGTTTGTTGAGGCAGTTCATCTGCCTTATCGAAAGCTAACCGGGACCTTGAGTGGGAGCAAGGCTCCCTTCCGGCGACGCCACCGCCGCCCCTCTTGCGGAACAGGCCCCCTCTTGCGGAACAGACCCCCTCTTGCGGAACAGAAACGAGCGCCGCGGCCCTTTTCCTGCCGGTCCGGGTTCGCTACAGCATCATTGGTCGAGGCGGCGTCGTCGGGAAGCACGACTAAACGCTCGCAACCGGCGAATCTGGTGCATGAGTGCTTCATCCTGGAGCGATCATGCTCTAGAAGGCGGCCGTCGCTTGGGGACCTGACGCATGAAGATCGTTGCCTGCAATAGCAACCGTCCCCTGGCCGAAGCGATGGCGGCGACCCTGAATTTGCCACTCACCCGCGCCCAGATACGACGCTTCGCCGACATGGAGGTGTTCGTCGAAATCCAGGAGAACGTGCGGGGGCAGGACGTGTTCGTCGTGCAGTCCACCTCCTACCCGGCCAACGACAACCTGATGGAGCTGCTGATCACCCTGGATGCGCTGCGGCGCAGCTCCGCGCGGCGGGTCACGGCGGTCATTCCGTATTTCGGTTACGCCCGGCAGGACCGCAAGACGGCCCCGCGCACCCCGATCAGCGCCAAGCTGGTTGCCAATCTGATCACCGAGGCTGGGGCGCACCGCGTGCTGACGCTGGACCTGCACGCCGGGCAGATCCAGGGCTTCTTCGATATCCCGGTGGACAATCTCTACGCGGCGCCCTTGTTCACCCGTGATATCCAGGAACGCTATCAGGGCCGGGACCTCGTCATCGTCTCGCCTGATGTGGGCGGGGTGCTGCGCGCGCGCGCCATCGCCACGCGGATCAATTGCGACCTCGCCATCATCGACAAGCGGCGCGAACGCGCGGGCGTTTCAGAAGTAATGAACGTGATCGGCGATGTTGACGGACGCGATTGCGTCATCGTCGACGATCTGACCGATTCCGGCGGCACGCATTGCAATGCCGCCGAGGCGCTGATCAGGGCCGGCGCCCGGTCCACCAGCGCCTATGTCACCCATGGCGTGCTGTCCGGCGGCGCCGTCGCCCGCATCGCTTCGTCGCCGATCGAGATGATGACCATCACCAATTCCATCCTGGCCACCGAGGCGGTGCGGCTCGCCCGCAACGTGAGGCAGATCACGGTCGCGCCGCTGATGGCCGAGGCAATGCGGCGCATCAGCGACGAAAGCTCGGTCAGCTCCCTATTCGACTGAACCCGGCCGAAACGCGAAGAAAGTTGGTCTCGCCGCCGCATGCGCTCCGGCAACTCCGTCTCACGCCGCGATGTGCGGCCAAACCTGGTCAGGCGGCGCCGAAGAGGGCTCGGTTCGTCCTACCTGGGCGCGGACAGCCGGGTCATCGTTTCAGGATAAGCGAACATGCCGGGTAGGCCCCCCGTGTGTATCCACACGACCGTGTCTCCGCTTGGAAAACGACCTTGCCGCGCAAGCCCGATCAGCCCGGCCATGCCTTTGCCGGCATAGACAGGGTCCAACGCCAATGCCTCGGTCCGGGCCGCGAGTCGGATCGCCGCTTCCGTGCTCTCGTCGGCGACGCCATAGGCTCCGGCGCTCCATTCTCCGGCGACCTCGACATACCCATCCTGCCAGTGGTCCTCGATCCCCAGCAGGGCCGCCGCGGCGCGGCCGACCCGGCAAACGTCAGTCCTGACACGGTCCGGCTGAGCGTCCACATCGATGCCGATAACCTGCGCGGAATGCCCAAGGGCCAGCAATCCCGCAATTAACCCTGCCTGCGTGCCTGCGCTGCCGCTACCATGAACGATCCACCTTACATCTGGGCGGTCGCGAACGATCTCCTCGGCTGCCAACACATACCCCATGGCACCGAGCGCATCGGAGGCACCATACGGCACCAGATAGGGCCGCCGCCCTTCTCCCTTCAATTGCGCGACGATCTCGTGCAAACGCCAATTCCGATCTTCGTCCCACGGAATGTCGTGAATGACCGCACCAAACAGACGGTCGAGCAGGATGTTTCCTGTGTTCTCATAACCTGCTTCGGTCTTTGCGAGACGACCGCGCATGATCCCGAGATGGCACTCGAGTTCCAGCTTCGCGCAGGCCGCGGCAACCTGGCGAGCCGTATTCGACTGCACGACGCCGCCGCAGACGATACAATCCGCATCCTGAGCCAGGGCCGCCGCCAAATCGAACTCCAGCTTGCGGACTTTGTTGCCGCCGACGCCGAGTCCGGTACAGTCGTCCCGCTTTACCCAAAGCGAGCTGAGGCCCAGAGCTGCTCCGAGGCGACGCATCGGCTCCATGGGCGTCGGCAGGTGCGCCAGCTCAACGCGAGGAAGCTGGCTTATGATCCCGAGCCGGCTGGCAATGCTGCATGTTGAGTCCACGAATAAATTCACCTGTGCGCTTGCATGAGGTCGCCGCCCACATCGCGTAACGCTTTATTCGCCCGATGTCAGGCCACCGGCAACTCGTCCGTGACCACCTTGAACCCCGCAAGCACGCACGGCCCGAAGCTGGTCACCAGCGCCACATCCGTCGCATCGCGCCCGCGCGCCATCAGGATGCGCCCGATACGCGGCGTGTTGTGCCGGGCGTCGAAGGTGTACCAATGGCCGCCCAGATACACCTCGAACCAGGCGCTGAAATCCATCGGAGAATCGACCGGCGGTAGGCCGATATCGCCCAGGTATCCGGTGCAGTAGCGCGCCGGGATGTTCATGCAGCGGCACAGCGTGATCGCCAGATGGGCAAAATCGCGGCACACGCCGCGCTGGTCGGAATGACCGCCCCAGGCGGTCCGCGTCGGATCGGCGTGCTCATAGCCGAACGTGATGCGGTCATGCACGTAATCGCAGATCGCCTGTACGCGCGCCCACCCCGACTTGGTGCCGCCGAACAGCGACCATGCCGTGTCCAGCAGCCGGTCGGTGTCGCAATAGCGGCTCCCCAGCAGATAGACCAGCGCGTCGTCGGGAAGCTCCTGCACCGGAATCTGCACCGCCTCCGGCACCACCGCATCCGGGGTCCCGGAGTCCAGCACGACGATGTCCTTCGAGATCGTCAGCCGTCCCGCCGGCGCGACGATCCGGTGGCACAGATTGCCAAATCCGTCGCGATACTCGGTGGCGCCGATCGGCGGATCAAATGTGATCCGATGCGGCCCGACGAGATCGCGCATGCGCGACGGGTGCACGCTCAGCACCAGCAGCATCGGCGTCGGCTGCGGGCACGTGTAGGATATGTCGTAGCCGGCACGGATTTGCATTGTTTGCCTCCGAACAAGTGGCGGAGGGCGGCGCCTCCTTTCGTGCAGGCAGTTGCCAGGCCGCGCCGTTCAACGCGCTTCCGCCAGAGAAGTTGCCAGGGAGGTCGCCTGGGGCGTTCCCTGGGGCGTGCCCTGGGGCGTTGCCGATGCGAAGTCGCCCGGCGGCGCCGCCGCCGAGGTGACCGCCACCTGCACCGTCATCCCCTGATTGTCGGCCGGAAAGCCGAACCAGGTGCCGCTCAATGGTATCGCTTGGCGAGGATCACGCGCGATGGCAACCCGGATCAGGTCGCGGTTGCCAACAATCCCGTTGGTCGGATCGAACTCCACCCATCCAGCGCCGGGCAGAAACACCCGCACCCAGGCATGCGTGGAGCCGCCGCCAACATGGCGCGCGCCGTCCCGCTCCGGAACATAGATGTAGCCGGACACGAAGCGAGCGGCGAGACCGAGCGACCGCGCGGCCTCGATCATCAGGTACCGCGAAGTCCCGGCACGTACCGGTTCCCAGCCTGAGTGTCCTGACCGGCTCCTGGATGCCGCCATCCTGGCGCGGAACATAGTCGAAGCGGCGCTTGATCGCGTGCGTCATCTGCTCCAGCAGCCGGAACGTCTCGGTCGGTCCATCCTGACGCAGGAACTGGCGCGCCCACGCGTCCACGCGCCGCTCCGGATCCGGCCAGTGCCGCTCGATCGAGCGCGCGAGGTCCGGCATCTCCTCCGACCCATAGGTGAACGGGAAACTCCGCGCGTAATCCTCCAGCGTGAAATCCAGCGCGTTCATCGGCTGATGGTCCAGCCGCACGGTGCTGGCGACGCGCAGCTCCCGCGCCCGCCCGCTGAACCGGGCCACCGCCACGCTGTTGCCGAACACGTCGTGCACCCAGCGCAGTTCGCTGGGCTCCGGGTCGATATCGAGCTGCGCCGAGATCAGCCGCTGATCATGCCCTTCGCGCGGACGCAACATCATCCGGTGCTCGCCGAGACTGACCGGCTGCTGGTAACGGTAGATCGTGATATGACGGACGGTGAGTACTGGCATGGGAGGGGTTACAATCCACGCAAAATTCGTACCAGTCCAAGAAAATTTGCCGCTGCACGATCGCCGCATTCCTCGGCAATGACCGCCGCAATCCGCGTCGCGCCGATCTCTGCCCTCGATGCAGCGATCCACCGATGCGCGCCGAGGCCGCCGGCGAAGGCTTCCGCTTCGAACAGATCGTCGCTTATACAGCGTCCGGCCTGGAACCAGGGAGTATAAGCATGGCAACCCCCGATATGCTTCGCTATACGCGGATCCCTCTCACCCACGGATCTGGCGCGATCCCGGCGGTCGGGTTTGGCACGCTGATCCCCGATCCTCTGGCGACCACACAAGCCACGAAGATCGCATTGGAAGTCGGATTTCGACATCTCGATTGCGCGGAGCGATACCGCAACGAAGCGGCGGTTGGTGATGCCATGCAGGCCGCGTTCAAGGCGGGGACGGTCCGGCGGGAGGACGTCTTCGTTACCACGAAGCTGTGGAACTCCAATCACCGTCCTGAACGCGTCAAACCCGCCTGGATGACCCGGTGATCACAACCATCGCGCGGCGCGTCCACAAAACGCCTGCTCAAGTTGCGCTGGCCTGGGCCGTACAACGTGGTACTGCGTTCCTGACTACCTCGACCAAACGTAACTATATCCAGGAGAACTTTGAGGTATCGGCCCTGCCTGAAGACGCCATGCGGGAGATCAGGGATGGCATCAAGACGAACGTCCGGTTCAACGCGGTAGTGGGGACCGGCGTGCCTGGCTTTATTCCCTGGGCCAGTTGAGCTGAACTCCGGTGCGTCACCGGAGATTCCATGATGGGCGTGATCGTTTCGGTTAACGTCGGACTTCCTCAGGACGTCGCGTGGCAGGGCAGGGCGGTCCGGACGGCGGTCTGGAAGCAGCCGGTGACGGGGCGGATTTTCGCCGGCCGGCTGAATCTCGATGGCGACGGCCAAGCGGACCTCCGCGCCCATGGCGGCGAGCAGCGTGCGCTGTTGGTATACCAGCGCGAATCCTACCGCTACTGGGCGAGCTATCTTGGGCGGTCGGATCTCGTCGTCGGGAACTTCGGCGAGAACCTCACGGTGGAGGGCCTCGCCGATACAGAGGTCTGCATCGGCGATCGCTTCAGGATCGGCGGTGCTGTCGTAGAGGTCAGCCAGCCGCGCGACACCTGCTACAGGGTCGGCATCAGGATGCGACATCCGGAGATAGCGGCGCTGCTGGTTGCGCACCACCGGCCCGGCTTTTATTTCCGCGTCATCCAGGAAGGCGAGATCGGTACCGGCGATCGCATTGAGAAGCTGTCTGACGGCCCCGAGCGTATGACGGTCGCCGAGATCGATGCCCTGCTCTACTCGGCGGAGCACCCGGTCGAAGCCTTGCGCCGCGCAGTCCGAATCCCGGCGCTCAGCCTGGACTGGCAAGGCTCGATGCAGGCGCTGCTCGCCGCTGCCGAAGCGGGCGGCACAACCGGCAACGCCGGCCTCGGGCTCGGCGCGTCGGCGCCCCCTGCGTGGCGTGGCTTCCGCCCGGTTGTGGTCGCGGCTTCGCGCGAGGAAAGCGCGGACGTGCGATCGTTCGAGTTCGCCGCCGAAGACGGTTCGCCGCTACCACCGGCACTATCGGGCCAACACATCATGGTTCGCATGAAGCCGAGCCCGGATGCGCCCGCCGTCACACGAAACTATTCGCTGTCCGGTCCGCCCGGGACCCCCAACTATCGGATTGCCGTCAAGAACGAGCACGGCGTCGCAAGCGGCTTTCTCCACCATAGCGTGCGGGCAGGCAGTCGCCTGGAGGTCAGCGCTCCGCGTGGCTCGTTCACGCTGGCGGCCGGTGCAACCCCCGTCGTCCTGATCAGCGCCGGTGTCGGCGTCACGCCTATGCTGGCGATGTTGCATGGTGCGGCGGCTGCAAATGGTGTGGCGTCTCGGCCGATCTGGTGGCTGCATTCAGCACGCGATCGGGCGCACCATTCGTTTGCCAAGGAAACGGACGATCTGCTGGTTGCGCTCCGCGCGTCCCATCGCTGCGTTATCTACAGTCGACCTGCACCGGGAGACATGCTCGGCCAGGACTTCGATCGACCAGGCCATCTCTCGCTCCCGCTGCTCCACGAACTCGGGATTCCCCAGGACGCTGATTTCTACCTGTGTGGTCCGCCCCGCTTTCTCGATGATTTCCAGAAAGGCTTGGCGGTATGGGGCATTCCCTGGCCTCGGGTGCACGTCGAAGTGTTCGGGCCGGCGTCAACTCTGACGCCGGGCATCTCCCGCGTCGCCGCGGCTTTGCCTCATCGTCCTGACGGTCCTGCGGGCGGCGGACCCTTGGTGACGTTCTTGCGAAGCGGTCTCGCCGTGCCATGGGACCCCCGCTTCGGCAGCCTGCTCGAACTGGCGGAAGCCTGCGCCGTTCCCGTGCGTTGGTCCTGCCGATCGGGGGTATGCCACAACTGCGAGAGCGGCTTGATCGAAGGCGAAGTCGCCTACGCGCCAGAGCCGTTGGACCCGCCAGCCGAGGGCAATGCGCTGATTTGCTGCGCAACTCCAAAAACCGCTGTCGAGTTGGACCTCTAAGGCCCTGCCATCCCCGGGGTGCGCAATCGCCCGCAACGTGAGAGAATGCACACGCCCAACCGAGACCAGGAGGATTGAACGATGAAGCTGCTCTACTCTCCAGGCGCCTGCTCGCTCGGCATCCACGTGCTGCTGGAGGAGATCGGCAAGCCCTACCAGGCGGAAGCCGTCAACCTCCGCGAAGGCGGCCAGTTCAAGCCGGAGTTCACCAGCGTCAACCCCAAATCCAAGGTCCCCACCCTGGTCCGCGACGACGGCTCGGTGCTGACCGAATTTCCCGCCATCGCCTTCTGGCTCGCCCGCACCAACGCCGACAAGCACCTGCTGCCGGACGACCCGGACGCCCAGGCCCGCGCGCTGGAAGCGTTGGACTACGCGGTCGCCACCGTCCACATGCAGGGATTTTCCCGCCTTTTCCGCGCTTCCAACTACACGCCGAACCCGGCCGACGAGGACAAGGTGAAAGCCCGCGGCAAGGAGATCGCGGAGAAGGGATATTCCATCCTCGACAAAACCCTCGCCGGCAAGCAATACGTGGCCGGCGATTTCTCCATCGCCGACGCCGCCGTGTTCTATGTCGAATTCTGGGGCGCCGGCCGGATGCAAATGCAACTGCCACCGAACTGCGAAGCACATTATAAACGCATGCTGGCCCGCCCGGCGGTGCAGAAGACGATGCAGTCCGAAGGGCTGCAAGCCTGATGGAGACCACTCCCGACGCGCAATTGGCGCGCGTTCCGTTCTGGTTCCTGCGTCACGGCGAGACCGACTGGAACGTGCAGAGCCTGTCGCAGGGCAACGTGGAGATCCCGCTCAACCAGACCGGGCTTGCCCAGGCCCGGTCGGCGGCAGAGTTGATGCTCAATCGCGGGGTGCGGACCATCGTGTCCTCGCCGCTCTCCCGCGCACTGGTTACCGCTGAAATGGCCGGGCAGGCGCTCGGCCTTCGCGTGGAAATCGACAACGATCTGCGTGAAGTCGCCTTCGGCGCTCAGGAAGGGCAGCCGATGACCGAATGGTTCGCCCGCTGGATCGCCGGCGAATGGACGCCGGACGGAGCAGAGACATTCGCCGACCTGCGCCGACGCTCGATCGCCGCGGTGAACCGCGCCACCGCCCTGACCTCTCCGGTGATGATTGTCTCGCACGGCGCACTGTTCCGCGCCCTGCGCTCCGCCATGGGCATGGAGCCAAACGTGCGCACCCGCAACGCCGTGCCCTTCTGGTGCGAACCGGATGCAAACGGACAATGGGACCTGAAGCCTGCCCTTGAAGGCGCCAGCCTGACCTTGTGATGCCAGCCGCCAGTCGCGTTGACTCTATTCGTCGTGCCCACGGAGGCCGGGAATCCAGCGGGTGAGAGTTGGATTCCCGCTTTCCGCGGGAATGACGAGATGGGTAAGTCTGCGCGCCTGCTGGCAATATCAGACTTCGGGCCGCTGGTTCGAAAACCGCCCGGCTACTGGTCCAGCCGGAGTATCTCCACCTCCGGGTTCCGGAAACCCGGGCCGCCGCCTATTCAACATTCCCCCCGACCGGCAATGAGATCGCGCCCGGCAGCAACCCTGGTGACAGCCCGGGAAACTGGTCCAGCATCGGACCGGCCGGCTGCACCCATCCGCCACCCAGCGCCTTGTACAGATCCAGCAACGCGAGAACTCGCGACAGCCGAACCTGCACCAGCGCATCCTCGTCGCTGAACAGGGTTTGCTCGGTCGTAAGCAGGGTGGTGACATCGACCGTCCCGGCCTCGAGCTGCGCACGGGCGATATCCGCCGCGCGCCGCGCGGTATCGACGGCTTGCTGCGCCGCGGCCTCCTGCTCGGTTGTGTAGCGCCAGGCGATCAGCGCCGCCTCCACATCGGTGAACGCCTGCACCACCGCCTTGCGATAATCGGCCACCAGCTCGGCATAGCGTCCCTTCGCCTGCTCCAGTTGCCCGCGCAACAATCCGCCATCGATCACCGGCTGCAGCGCGCTCACCGCGGCCGAAGCGACAATCCCGCCGGGCTCGAACAAGGAACCGAGGGCGGCGTTGGCAAAACCGCGCTGGCCGGTGAGCTGGATGGTCGGAAAGAACGCCGCGCGCGCCGAGCGGATGTCGAAATTGGCCGCCAAAAGCTGCGCCTCGGCACTGGCCACATCCGGCCGCCGCGCCAGAAGCTGGGAGGGCAATCCCGGCCCCACGGCCGGCAGCGACAGGGCAGTCAGCGTCCCCGGCCGCACGGTGATACGCTCCGGCGGTTCGCCCACCAGGATGCCGAGTCCGTTCAGCTCGCTTTCAAGCTGGTTGCGGAACGCCGGAATGTTGGCCCGCTCCCCGTCCACCAGCGCCTGCTGCTGCGCAAGGTCGAGCGCCGTGGCGGTGCCGGCATCCAGCCGGCCGCGGATCACCGCCAGGGTCTGCTGGGAGGCCGCCAGGTTCTGCTGCGCGACCGCCAGCCGGTCCGCGAAGCCCAGCGCCGTGAACCAGGTCTGTGCGACGTCAGTCACCACGGTCAGCGCGACGGTCTGCTGATCGAAGCGGCTGAACACGTCGGACGCCACGGCGGCCTGGCGGGCGGCCCGGATCTGGCCCCAGAAATCCACCTGGTATGACGCATTCAGGCCGAGATTGTAGTTGTGCTCGTCGATGGTGCGGGTACTGGTGCCGCCGGAACTGCTGAAGCTGCGGCTGTTCAGCCCCACCTGCGACCAGCCCGCGCCGGCCGATGCATCCAGCGTCGGCAGCAGCGGTGCCCCGGCAATCCGCACCTGTGCGTCCGCCTGGCGGACCCGGGCGATGGCTGCGGCGATATCGAAATTCTGCACGCGCGCCAGGTCGATCAGCCGGTTCAGATCCGGCGAGTTGAAGCCGCGCCACCAGTCGCCGGTCGGCCAGGCGGCTGCCTGCGTCGCCGGTGTCGCACGAAACTGTTTCGGAATATCCAGCGCCGGCCGGTGATAGGCCGGACCAAGGCTGCATCCGGCCGGCAGCAGCAGCGCGACAAGCATCGCTACTCTAACGGAATCGAAACGGAATCTCATGTGCGCGGCATATCGGTGGCGATTGTAACCCTGGTGTTGCAGGGGGCCGGGATCGGGTGAAGATAAGGGAAGTGGTCGGCAGGCAAAGAGAGCGGGGGGTGGTCATGGAGGTACGCGCACGTGGCATCCGGCTGGACATCGCCGGAATATGAAACGGTGATGGAGGGGGCGGATATGCGCGCCTCGGTCCTGACGCTGGCGGCCGGCCAGTGCGTGCCGTGGCACTATCATTCCGAGATCAGCGACCGCTTCTTCTGCCTGGAAGGTCCCATGGTGGTCGAGACGAGGGCGCCACACCGGCAGCACGAGCTTGCGGCGGGAGAGACGTGCCTGATTCCGCCAAACACCGCGCATCTGGTGCGTGGAAGGGATGATGGTCCCTGTCGTTTCCTGTTGCTGCAGGGCGTCGGCGTATATGACAACGTAGCCGTCGGCGGTTGAGGGCATCCGGCGCGGGTCTGCATCCTTGGCGCCGGTAAGCTTTCATTCGTCACGACGGTTCGCGGCCGGCAACGGTCGGCGCATTCGCCGCCCAGCATGGGATCGGCGTCATGGACGTGCCGCGGGACCGCGCGATGTCACGGAGCGTTCAGCGACACGGCGAAACCCGGTCGCCACCACATAGAGCTCGCTCGATTCTTTCCGGCTTGCCGGCGGCTTGGCGTGCCGCACCATCGCGAACCGGCGTTTCATCTGCTCCAGCATCGTCCGTTCCGAACCGCCCTGGAGCACCTTGGCGACGAACCCGCCACCGTCGGCCAGCACCTCCAGCGCAAAATGCAGCGCCAGCTCCGCCAGCGCCATGATACGCAGGTGATCGGTGGCGGAATGCCCGGTGGTGTTCGGCGCCATGTCCGACAGCACCAGGTCGGCCGGTCCGCCCAGCACGGCGCGCAGACGGGCGGGCATGTCCGGATCAGCGAAATCCCCCTGAATGAACGTCGCGCCCTGAACCGGATCGATCGGCAGCAGGTCCACCCCGACCACCGCGGAGGCGCCGCAGTGAAGCGCCACCTGCGTCCAGCCCCCGGGTGCAGCCCCCAGGTCGACCACGCCCGCGCCTTGGCGGATCAGGTGAAACCGCTCGTCCAGTTGCAGCAGCTTGAAGGCGGCGCGCGAGCGCCAACCCTGCTGCCGTGCGCCAGCCACGTAGGGGTCGTTCAACTGGCGGGCCAGCCAGCGCTGCGACGCCCCGCTGCGACCGCGCGCCGTCCGTACCGGGACCGCCAGGCCGCGCGGCAGTGGTGCCGAGGGACGATCGGTCATGCCGGGTGGACGCCGCTCCGCCAGGCGCGCGGGTGGTGGGTGCGGTCCGCCCGGATCAGGCGCAGCAGCATGCCCTCCCGCAGGCCACGATCGGCGACAACCACGTTCTCGGCCGGCCAGAGCCGGGTGATGGCGGCAAACACCGCACAACCAGGCAGCACGAAATCCACCCGTTCCGGTCCGACGCAGGGATGTTGTTCAAGCCCCTCGCGCCCCAGTTCCCGCAGCCGCTCGACCGCCTGCAGTGCCGCCCAGCGGCCGAGCACCACCCCGTCCACCAGCGGCCGGCGATAGCGCGGCAGGCTCAGCGCCTCGCCGGCGAGGGTCGTGACAGTGCCGCTGGTGCCGAGCAGCAGCACGCCACCGCAGCGTATCTCGTGGGCGATGCAATGGATGGACTTCGAACCTGTCGAGTCGGGCCGCGACGTCGCCGACCATCGCTTCGAATCCCTCCGGGGTCAGCCCGGCCGGCCCGAACCGCTCGGCAAGAGTCACTACGCCGATGGGCAGCGAGTTGTAGCCGATCAGAGTCGGGCGGCCATCCGGGTCGATCCGCACCCAGGCGAGTTCGGTCGAGCCGCCGCCGATATCGAACAGCAGGGCGCGGCGCGCGGTGCCCATCAGCAGAGGAGCGCAGCTTTCCAGCGCCAGCTCAACTTCTTCCCGTGAAGAAATGACATTGATCGCCAGCCCGGTTTCCGCCCGAACGCGGGCCAGGAACTCCATCCCGTTGGCGGCACGCCGGCAGGCTTCCGTGGCGATCGCCCGCACCGCGCGAATCGGTCGGCGAGCCAGCCGGGCCGCACAAGTATGCAGTGCGCCGAGCGCGCGTTCCATCCCCAGCGGGCTGAGCTCGCCGGTACGGTGCAATCCCTCACCGAGACGGACGATCCGGCTGAAGCTGTCAAGCACCCGGAAGCCGTCGCCCACCGGGGTGCCGATCAGCAGTCGGCAATTATTGGTGCCGAGATCAAGCGCGGCGAAAGCCGGACCAGAGGGCGGACGCGGCCGAGTTGCGGGGTCGACCCCGACCAGGGCGTTCCCGGTGAGCATATTGCTATTGTCGGCACTTGGCGCCCGCACCGCAAGGAGATACAGCGTCCGGCATGCCCGAACCCGCCCGCCCGCCCAGCGACGTCAGCCAGCTCTCGTTCGAGGACGCGCTGGCCGAACTGGAGCAGATCGTCCGCGGTCTGGAGGGCGGGCAACAGAAGCTGGAGGACGCGATCACCGCCTATGAACGCGGTGCGGCGCTCCGGCGGCATTGTGAGGCCAAGCTGACCGAGGCGGAGTCGCGCGTGGCGGCGATCGTGGAGCAAGCGGATGGCACGCTGGCGACCCGCACGTTACCGGCGGGGACGGAGCGGGGCTAGCCGGTTGGCGGGCGGAACGCTGGATTGTCGCGGCGAACCGGAGGCCATTCGGCCTCGTTGCGACTGGACGGCAAGTCAATCGGATTGGGTGCTCGACAGCCGTTGTCGAATATGACAACAGGCCCCACATATGCTGCGTAACACACGTCCCATCGGCTGGATCAAGGCAGCCCGGAAAGATTTCGCAGACTTCCCCGAGGGAGCGCAGCTCGAAATGGCCCGGGCACTCACAATTCTGGCCGATGGACGCATGCCGGACATCGCCAAGCCCTTGACAGGTTTCGGCTCCGGCGGGATGGAATTGGCGCTGAAGCACCGGGGCGACGCCTATCGCGTGGTGTATGCGCTGTAGGTCGACAACTAAATCTGGGTGCTTCATGCCTTCCAGAAGAAGTCGAAGACGGGGATCAAGACGCCGAAGGCTGAGATCGACCTGATCCACGAGCGGCTGAAGCGGCTGAGGGAGAGGCTACGATGAGCACGGACAATTTCGACATCATCCGCGGCAGCGGCAACGTGTTCCGCGACCTCGGCCATCCGGATGCCGACCGCGAGCAGCTGCGGGCGCTGCTTGCCGCCCGCATCATCGGCGTGCTCGACGACCGCAAGCTGACCGTGCGCCAGGCGCAGGAAGAGACCGGCATTGCTGCGGCCGACTTCTCCCGCATCCGCCAGGCGAAGCTCGACCGCTTCACCATTGACCGGCTGATGACGATCCTCGCCGGCCTCGGCCAGGAGGTCGAGGTGACAGTGAAGGTGCATCCGCGAACCACACGACAAACAACCACAGAACTGCGGCCGTAAGGGGATGATGCTCGGGGTCCTAATGGCCGGCGAGGTGGCTAATTCTCTTCTTGGGAACGCTGGAAAGGCCCGCTCTCCGGAAAGGAGTAACCAAGCCTTTGTCGATAGCAGCAGGACCACGGCGACAAATAGAGGTTGAGGATTATCCCCTTGGCACACCTATAGGATAGATGCTAGGAAGCTAAGCATCGGAGAGAAGAAATGCCTAACAAGAGCCGCCATGCAGGAGCCCGTAACGCCAGTTAAGCGCCAGCCTCTTTCGGTCCGCGAGTTCTTCAAGCGGTTCCCTACGAGTGATGCGTGCTTAGAGCACGTGATGGAGGTTTGCGCTTGGCTGCAGTATCCACGCGAGAAGTATCTGAACCTCTCCATCTTCCACCGCCCAACAGATCGTCCAGCTTATTCATGCGCTCACTGCCGTAATCACGTTTATCCATGCGCAGGCAC
>CAVZRO010000027.1:0-10941 GCA_963777625.1 uncultured Pseudomonadota bacterium
AGATCCGCAGTCGTTTTCACGTCCGATACGCTCCCGTTTGCATGTCCCCACTCACAGGCCCAGCAGGTCCAGCGTCCGCTCCACCACTCGCGCCTCGTCGTACAGCTCCAACGCCCGGGCCGCCCGGCGCGCGCCCATCGCCAGCCGCAGCCGGCATCGCCGGCCAGTCGCGCAGCGCATCGGCCAGCGGCGCCACCTCGCCGGCGGACCAGCAGTCCGGTCTCGCCCTCGACCACCTGCTCGCGCGGCCCGCTGATATCGCTCGCCGACCACCGGAAGCCCGGTCAGCATCGCCTCGATCACCGACATCGGCAGGCCCTCGAAATGGCTGGGCAGCGCGAAAATATCGGCCGCGGCCAGCAGCGCCGCCACGTCGTCCCGATAGCCCAGGCGGCGCAGCCGCTCGCCGAGCCCGGACGCGGCGAACAGCGCGTCCATGTCGTCGCCGCGATCCGATGCAAGCCGCTCGCCCACCACCCACAGCTCCGCTCCGGCAATCGCCGCATCGCCGCGACCAGCTCCGGATAGCCCTTGCGCGCACCAGCCGGGACACCGCGATCACCACCACGCGGTCCGCCGGCACCCCGAGTTCCGCCCGGATACGCGCCCGCGTCGCGCCGGGTCAGGGTGAAAAATCGCCGGATCGCGGCCGTTGCCGACCGCAATGGCGCTGCGTGCGAGCCGAGCGGCGCGCGTCGGCCGCCTCCTCGTCGGAGACGGTCAGGAACACGTCGGTGAGCCGGCGCGGCGAGCCATTCCATCACCAGCCCCATGCGCGCCGCAGCCGGCGACCCTTGCTGGTTGAACAGAAACCCGTGGCAGGTATAGGCGATATGCGGCACGCCCGACGGCCCGGGCGGCCAGCCGGGCCAGGAACGCCGCTGATCGGCATATGTGCATGCACGAGATCCGGCCGCTCGGCGCGGAACAGCCGGACCAGCGCCCGCAATGCCTGCGCATGCGCACAGCGGCGAGACGCGCCGCGCGAACGGCACCGGCGCACGACTCGGAAGCCTTCGGCGCGGACGCCGTGCAGCAACGGCCCTTCGGCGCAGGCGCCCAGCACCTCGTGGCCACGCGCGCGGGCACCGCGCATCAGCGGCAGCAGGAAATGCCGCAGCGAGAAATCAACATTGGTGATCTCGATGACCTTCAAGGCGACACGCTTGCGGCAGGGACAAGGAGGCCCTTCCCGTCATCCCCGCGAAAGCGGGGAGGTGGATCCACGGCCGCCGCCGGATTCCTGCTTGCGCGGAAATGACCGGTTGACGCCATTATTTCATGACGAACTTTAACTATTTCACCTTGCTGATCGCCCATTTCACCTGCTGCGGGCCGTCCGGATAGCCGGTCAGCACCACCTGCTCGGTCCGCCGCGGCTCCGGACCGCCGAGATAGATGCTTTCCTCCAGGCTCATCCGCGCTCCCTCGGCGCGCAGCCGCCAGCCGCCGCCGGAGGGCAAGCGCAGCAGCACCGCTTCGCCGTCCTGCTGCAGGCTCGCGTGCACCGACGGATGGAGGTGAAACCGCAGCGTGAAGGGCTGCGGCGTCGGCGCCTCCACCACGTCCTCGCCGCGGATGTCCTCGCCGCTTTCGGCCATATACAGCCGCCGCCGGTGCACCGCGCCGAACGGTTTTTTCCAGCCGTCATGGCTGACTTCCAGCCAATGGGCGCCGTTCGCCTCCTGCCGCTGCACCTCCACGTCCACCGGGCGGCGGCCGAGACCATCCGGCTTCAGCTCGGCGGAGTTCACGTCGGCGATCACCAGCGTGGAATGCGCGGCGGTCGCGCGCGACGCATCGCGCCATTCCGCCGGGCCGGCGGGGAATGCCCCGCAGTTCACGATCATCCGATCTCGCCCGACCGACAATTCCATCGACAGGGTGCCGGCATGGGCATAGCGGTCGATCCCCGGCGGCGGCGGCGCGCCGCAATCGATGATCAGCGCCGCTGCGCCCGGCCGCGAGCCGATGGAAACCGCCATCGGTCAGCGCCGACGGCCCGCGTCCGCCGCGCCCGGCCTGGGTCAGCACCAGCTCGACCAGCGCGCTGGAATCCTCCTTGCTGCCGTTGAACAGGGCCAGGCCGCCGTCGCCATGGCGAAGCAGGCGCAGGGCCGGGGCCATGCGTTCGATGGCGGAGGGCAGCGCGGTCGGCGCCTGGGTCTGCGCGGCCTGCAACAGATTACGGATGTCGGTCAGGTCCTGCAGCGCGGCGAGTTGCGCGGCCGGGCTTCGCTCGGCATGGCAGCCGTCCGGCAGCACCTGGCGGGCAATCTCCTGCGGCAGGAAGCGCAGTGCGCGCGTCAGGAAGGCGGCATGCTCGGGCAAGCGCGACGGCCGCGGCGATCAGGCCCTTGAGCGCGGTCAGCGCGCGTGCATCCAGCTCCTCGGCTGGCAAGGCGGCCGACAGGCTGCGGGCATCGCTGACCAGCCGCCCCATCAGGCGCTGGCGGAACAGATCGTCGGCAGCGGCGAAGAAGAAGTCGTAATGGCCGAGCCAGGCGGCGATCCGCGCGCCGGCGACATCCGGCCGCTGCGCGAGGGCATCGCCGGATCCGGTGGCGATCCAGTCGGAGACCAGGGCGCGGGCGCGCAACCGCGCCGCATCCGTGCCGAGCGCCCGCAGGTCGCGCAACCAGGTGAAGCTGTGGGCTGCGGCGCGCAACAGCGGTGATCCGGCCGGATCACTCCAGCCACCCGGGCGCAGCGCGCGCAGCCCCCCGCCCAGCTCCAGTTCGCCTTTCAGCAGGCGGGCGCCACGCCCGGCATCGCCCGGCCAGGGATCGCGCACCGGCAGTGCCGGTGCATCGGGCACGCGCGTCATGCGCAGCGTCGGCAGCCGGGCCATGGCGCGGCGCGCCTCGCGCAGCCAGCGTCGCGGGTCGGACCCGTTCATCCGCCCGGTTGTCCGCGCAGGGCGGCGATGGCGCGCGGCGTAATCGGGTGCCTTGAATACCGAGGTGCCGGCAATCAGCGTGTCGGCGCCGGCGGCGACCACCTGACGAGCGGTCGCCGGGGTGATGCCGCCATCCACCGCAAGCGCGATCGGCCGGGCGGACGCCTGGATCATCTGCCGCAGCACAGCGATTTTCGGGAGCTGCGAGGGCAGGAATTCCTGGCCGCCGAATCCGGGATTGACCGTCATCACAAGTATGGTGTCGGTCAGATCGAGCACCCATGCAACCGCGTCGGCGGGGGTTGCCGGATTCAGCACCACCCCGGCGCGTTTGCCGTGACCGCGGATGAGCTGCAGCGATCGGTGCAGGTGCGGGCCGGCTTCGGGGTGGATCAGGATGTGATCGGCGCCCGCCTCGATGAAGTCGGGAATGTAGGGATCGACCGGCGCGATCATCATGTGCACGTCGAACGGCAGCTTGGTGTGCGGCCGCAGCGCGGCCAGCACCGCCGGGCCGAAGCTGATATTCGGCACGAAGTGGCCGTCCATGATGTCGAGATGCAGCCAGTCGGCACCGGCGGCCTCGATCGCCGCCACCTCCTGTCCGAGCCGGGTGAAATCGGCGGCGAGCAGGCTGGGGGCGATGGTGATGTTGGGCATGGGCCTATGTAACGGCGGGGTTCGCGGCCACACAACTCAACGCCGGATCAACCTTGCGGCGAAGAACCCGTCCATGCCGCCACGCTCTGCCCACATCGCCGGAATGGTGCGCAAATATCCGTCGCCGGAGAGCGCTTCCGGCACACCGGCAAGCTCGGATTCGGTGAAAGGCTCGGGGCGCAGCCCGCCGCGGGCGAGCGCGGCTTCGATGCGTGGTGCGCCTTCGTCCGGCTGGAGCGAGCACACGGAATAGACCAGCCGCCCGCCGGGGCGCAGCAGCGCGGTGGCGGCGGCGAGCAATCGGTCCTGGGTATCCGCCATTGCCGCGACGTCGCGCGGGCGCTTGATGCGCGCCACGTCCGGGTGGCGGCGAATCGTTCCGGTGGCGCTGCACGGCGCATCCAGCAGCACGGCATCGAACGGTTCGGCCGGCGTCCACGTGGCCGCGTCGGCCTGGATGATGGTGGCGTCCAGGCGCCATCGGGCCAGGTTCTCGCGCAGCCGCGCGAGCCGTGACGGATCGCGCTCAACGGCAGTGACCTGGGCGCCGGTGGCGGCAAGCTGGGCGGTCTTGCCGCCGGGTGCGGCACAGAGATCAGCTACGCGCTCCCCCGGCCGCGCCGCCAGAAGCCGGGCCGGCAGCGCGGCCGCGGCGTCTTGCACCCAAAAAGCGCCCTCCGCGAAACCCGGCAGCTCCGTGACCCGTGTACCGGCGGGGAACCGGATCGAGCCGGTCGGAAGCGTGTGGCCTCCCTCGGGCCGGGCGGCTCCGGGCCGAAGCGTGATATCGAGCGGGGGGATGGATTGATGGGCCTCGGCGATCCGCCGGGCCTGCGAACCCCAGGACTCCCAGAGCCAGGGCGGCGTGTCGAGCCGTGGTGCGTCCAGCTCGGCCAGGGGCTCGGGGAGTGTGGCGATGCGGCGCAGGATTGCGTTCACCAACCCGGCGAAGGGGGACAGGTTGCGCTGGCGGGCGAGGCCGACGGCGGTCGCGACCGCGGCGTGGCTGGGGGTTTCGAGCAACAGCAGGCCGGCGACACCGATCCGCAGCACGTGCCGGACGGGGACGGGCGGTGCTTTCCGGAGCAACGGCTCCAGCACCGCGTCCAAGGTGCCCAGGCGCCGCAGCACCGCGGCGGCGAGCCGATGGGCGGCGGCGCGGTCGCGCGGATCGGACGGCGGCAACTCGTCCAGCGCTTCCTCCAGGGAGCGGCGATGGTCGAGCACGGCGGTCAGCAGATCGAACGCGGCGGTGCGGGTGAAATCGGACATGGGCGGTTCAGATGCGGTGAACAGGCGGCACGTTCGGGCGCAACGGGCGGCCGATGATCGCCGCGACGCTTCTACGCGATCGGATAGCAGGCACGACGAAACCAGCCGATAGGGGTCGGGAAGGCTTGCCTCCCCGCCCTCCGAACCGTGCGTGCGGTTTTCCCGCACACGGCTCTCCAGTTGTTGGTTTCCTCATCGGGAGTGTCTCGCCTGCTCGAAGGCGGTGCGAAGGGTGAGCAGCCCATGAGCAGCGAAGAAGGCATTGGGCCAGCGTTGGTGATCGGCCGCGCATCGCCCGATGCCGGGGCGCTTCTCCTGCTTGCGCAGGATGGCGCGGAGGCGTCGGCGCACGAAGCCGTCGAGGACGCCGTACAAAGCTGGCGTGGCATGCTTGAAGTAGCCAAACCATCCCCGAAGTATCGGGTTGAGGTCGTGAATGATCCGCCCGAGGCTGTCGCCTCGGGAGTGTCAGAATTTCTGTGTGCGAGACGTTTGCGGGCTGACCCAGCATGGGCAAGTAACTGTATCCGGCGAATGGCCTGCACGGCAAGTTGGTAACGCTGCCGATGGATGTTGCTTGGTTCGATCAAAGCACCTGTTGCTTCGTCCCGACCTGGCATTGCATCGGGCGCTCGTGCGCGGGGCCGGTCAAATTCGCCGCCCCTAGGCGGGACCGGAGCCACGCGCAGCCCGCGCTTGGGGCGAGCATGGCGAGGACCCACAATTTGACAGGACCGCGCACGACGCCATGCTCGTCCAAGGACGCGGGCCGTCTTGGCTGGCTTCGCCCCGAACGTCGCCTCAGGCCTCGCGGGTGAAGCGCTCCGCATACAGGATGGCGAATTGGTTCATTGCCTCCTTCCAGTGATGCGCTGCTTTCCCCCAGTCGGCGGTAATGTTGCGCAAAGCCAGCCAGATCAGCTTGCTTGCCGCGTCGTCAGTCGGAAAATGACCGCGTCTTGATGATTTTGCGCAATCTGGCATTCACGCTTTCAATCGCGTTGGTGGTATAGATCACCCGCCTGATCTCAGGTGGAAACGTAAAGAACGGAATCACTTGGTCCCAGGCTCGGCGCCAAGCCGCCGCCACGGTCGGGAATTTCCGCCCCCACTCGCCCGCCGCGAACGCATCCAGCGCCGCCTCAGCCGCTTCGGCGCTGGACGCGGCATAGATCGGACGCAGCGCCGCGGCAAGCGGTTTGCGATCCTTCCAACTGGCGTAATCGAGGCTGTTGCGAATCAGATGCACGATGCAGGTCTGCAACGTGGTCTGCGGAAAGACCGCGTCCAATGCCCCCGGCATCCCCGTCAACCCGTCGGTCACCGCGATCAGGATGTCGAGGACGCCACGGCTACGCAGGTCGTTGAAAACCTTCATCCAGAATTTGGCGCCCTCCGTGGTCTCGATCCACAGACCCAAAATCTCGCGCGTGCCATCCCGACGCACGCCCAACGCCAGATACACCGCCTTGTTGCGCACGACATTGTCTTCTCGCATCTTCACCCGCAGCGCATCGAAAAATACCACCGCATAGACCGCTTCCAGCGGCCGGCTCTGCCACGCCGTCACCTCCGCCAGCACCCCGTCCGTCACCGTGCTGATCAGTTGGGGGCTGACCTCAGTACCATAGGTTTCAACAAGATAGCCCTGGATCTCCCGCACCGTCAGACCGCGCGCATACAGCGCCACGATGCTGTCGTCGAACGCGGTGAAGCGCCGCGCGTGCTTGGGAAGCAGCAGCGGTTCAAAACTGCCCTCGCGGTCACGTGGCGTCTCGATCCGCACCCTGCCGTCACCGGTCAGCACCGTCTTGGCCGTGCTGCCGTTGCGATGGTTGGTCAGCGGCTCGGGTTTATCTACCCCCGCCGCATAGCCAAGATGATGGCTCAGTTCTGCCTCCAGCGAGGCCTCGATCAACGCCTTCTTGAAGGCGATACCCGCCTCATTGATCGCTTCACCGGTCATCGGACCAGTCAGAAACAGGTCCACCACTCCTTCGGGATCGACGGCAGCTTCGCTACCTCACGATCTACTTGCTTCGCTTTGCTCGGCATAATGCGCTCCTTGGCGTCGGTTATGCCTCGCACACAAAATTACGGACAGGCTCCGGGCCCGGGCCCTGGACGACCGGAAACTAAAGTCTGGAGCAGTCCGGCGCTCGCGTCCAATCCTGTGCGGCTTTTCGCGCCCGACTTCTGCGACGGCTAAGGACCTGATGCGCCTGCGTTAGGTCGACGTGGCGAAAGTACTGTCTTGTCAGGCTCCTGCAAGGCTTCCCCCGGCATTTTAGTATCGCTCAGAGCGGACCTACCCTGGTCTTAACGTAATAGGCTGCAGGTCCAGCGCTCCACCTGAACCGCTTAAATTTCAGCTCGTGCCCCGCAAAAAACTCGTCCACCGCGTTTGACTCACCCCAGCCCTGGTTTCCGTATTGGTCGAGCACGACCACACCTCCAGGTACAACCAATGGGAAAAAAGCGTTTAGAGAGGCAAGCGTGGCATCATAGACATCGAAGTCTAGATGCAGCATAGAGATCCGAAGCCCCGGATTCCCAGCAACGAAATCAGGTATAGTCTGGATCGCATCACCCTCTACCAGTTTAAATCGATGCGACAAGCCGAGTTTATCCGCGATGGACGTCAGTTCATCGACGGTTCTAGTGTCCTGACTCTCAATTGGCGGGCAATAACTCAAGCGGCTTCAGCTTTGTCGAGCGCCGCGCGTGCGCGTTTGATTTTGGCGAGGATCTCAGCGCCCTCGGCTCGCCACAGGTACGGCTTTGGATCGGCATTGCGCTGGGCGAGATAGGCCTTGATGTCGCGGACCAGTTCATTAACCGAAGCGAAGCTGCCGGCGCGAATGACATCGCCGGTCAGGTCGGCGAAGAAGCGCTCGACCAGATTGAGCCAGGACGACGAGGTCGGGGTGAAGTGCATCGTGAAGCGCGGGTGTTTGCCCAGCCATGCCCGCACCTTCGGGTGTTTGTGCGTGGCGTAGTTGTCGGCGATCAGATGCAGGTCGAGTTCGCGCGGTGTCTCGCGATCGATCTGCTTGAGGAACCGCAGCCATTCCACATGGGTGTGGCTCGCCTCGGTGCGGGTTATCAGCTTCCCGGTCAACTGGCTGAGCGCGGCGAACAACGTCACCGTGCCATGACGGACATAGTCGTGCGTCATCGTGGGCGGTCGCTTCGGCGCCAGCGGCAGACCCAACTGGGTACGTTCGAGAGCCTGGCACTGGCTCTTCTCGTCGCAGCACAGCACCAGCGCCTTGGTGGGCGGATTGAGATACAGCCCGATCACATCCCAGAATTTCTCCTCGAAGCGGGGATCGTTCGAGAGCTTGAAGGTCTTCAGGCGATGCGGTTTCAAGTCGTTCTTCGACCAGATACGCTGCACCGAACTGGCCGAGATGCCGGCGTGGCGGCTCATCGAGCGGATGCTCCAGCGCCGCCGGCCAGGCGGCGGCCGCGTCACCTCGGTGACGACCCGCGCCACGTTCGTCGCCGGGATCGACGCCTTGCGGCCACGCCCCGGCTTGTCGGCAAGCCCGTCGAGGCCCGAGGCTTCGAAGCGCACGCACCACAGCGAGACGCGCTTCGGCGTCGTATGCAGTTGCTCGGCGGCAACTGCGACGCTGGCGCCGTCGAGCCGGAGCAGGATCATCTCGGCGCGCTCGCGGTCTCGCACCCCAATAGTGGTCGAGCGAGACCGGCGCCGGAGTTCCTTGATGACGCTGGGTTCAGCGATCAGTCGCTTGATCGGTCGTGACACCGGAGCAATCCTCCTCGCGATCGAACTGCACCGTCGATATTAGTCGATATTTGCGGGGCAAGACACTAGGAACAAATCTTGTCTTATCCCCCATTAGATTACCGGCACTCTGTCTATCTGCTTCATACGACAGGATTGACGAAAATCCTTTGAATGTGTCGAATCCTAATACTATTTTCTGGGAATGCGGAGCAAAAAGCTCAATGAAGTTTGCCCACTGAAATAGAGACGCGCCTCTATAAACGCCACACTCAACAATGTCGCCAGGAAGTTCTTCAATCATTTTAAATAATTCATACCTGGCGAGCAGTTTCGATAAGGCGTGCGGTCCCAGGTCAAGCTGCAATCCTTTTTCCGTCAGATACATCAACGAAACAGAGTCACTCATGCGCCGAGTCCTTCTTTTGGGCCAGCGAGAGCCACCATTGGTTGGGATCGGCAATACCAGCGCTCTTTGATAGCTTTTTCGAGCAGTCGAGCTTTAGGCGGCTTGTGAGCGATGGGATCAGATGTTTCGCCCCGACAAACCCGCTCGCGAAATATTCATGAGCTTGATACAGACACTCGAGAATGTCCGCTTCTCTTGCGACCATTGATTCCGGGCCGCCAGAGCGAAAATCGGCGAAAAGATCGCTTAATGGACCGCTTATATCGTCCGGCAATGAACGAAGCACCTCGTCAATCGCTTTACGCTCGGCATCATCCTGACCGATGTATCGCTTCGAGATTGCGTGCAGATCACCAATGCGGGTCTCAGGAATGTCGTGGACGAGGCACATTACGGCCGTTCGCCAAGGGTCAACTCCCTCCATCAGCGCGAGGACAAAGCCGATCAACGCAGTCCGAAACACATGCGTGCCTACAGTTTCAGCGGTGTCAGAACCAGCGAGGATCCAACCAGCACGGGGGAGTCGCTTGAGATATCCAATCTCAAAAAAGAATTCCGAGACCGCGGCGATCGAATCTTGTGGTGGATCTATAGCCAAAACGCCCTCCCTGCTCCGCTCCTCTAAAAGGGTGTCGGAGTCATTGCTTTCTATTTCCATAAATGTAACGCTCTGTGCCGAAGGTTGCAACCCTAGACTGAGGTTCCTTGATGTCTAGTGCCACTCAAATCACAAAGATGGCTCTAGCGGGTCATACGCTGCGTGGTCGACTCCTATTCTTGCTGTTCGTTTGCAGTAGCAGCGTCCTTCTTAATGTCGTCCTCAGTGCGATAGCAGTCCACCTAAACGGGCTCCTATTCTTGGATACGGTCGGGACGGCCATAGCCGCGGTTGCAGTTGGGCCATGGTCGGGCGCGACGGTCGGAGTGGTGACCAATATGGTCATTGCGGAGTTCCCGTGCCGACAGCAGTATTTCAATTACGCTGTAGTAAATGCGGTATGTGGCCTGCTCTGGGGCTACTCCGGGAGGGTATGGCCTAAACTATTCGTATCAAAGGGAACATATGCACGGCTTTTTTTCGTAATATTAGCACTCGGAACGCTTGTGGGAGCTGTGAGCGCGATTCTTTCTCTCTTCACAACATTCAATTTTGTCTGGCGCTTGTCCGATGTGGATCCTGACCTCTTTCGCCGTTGGCACCTGACAGACGAGTATTATCGTTGGCTTCTCAAGTCTGGCGAGTTGGATCTACACCGAGACACCATCATTTCCGTGATGAAAAGGGATGTCATCGCGATCTTGCCGGACAAGATAGTCGCTATAAGCCTAGCAACGCTGGTGATTTACTACGCGATACCGCTGCGCTTTCTTGTGGTTAGAGGAAACACTCCTCGAGAGGATGTGATCATATCCCGCGTAGGCCTCAGCATATTCATTATCATATTTGCATTCTGCACAGAGCAGATTGCAATCCGGGGGACCATTAGCATCGATCCGAGCACCTGTACGATTACCGGGAGACGGGTCATTCCGGCTCAGATTATACTCTGGTCGCTTCCGTTGCTTCTCTCTGGGTTGATCTTCGCCTCTACTTTTTATCTAGACGGCACGCGGTTTCTGACGGGCAATCCGGTATTTGACCCTGACCAATTCGAAGATAAGCGGAGGAAGTACGTTCAGCTAGTCTACAAGGACGTGCTCGGCATATTGGCTGCCATCTTCGCTTTGTTAATCGCATTGAAGGAGAGAGAGGGGGGCACTGTAACCAGCGCGGTTGGGGAAATTGGAGCCTTATTGTCGAACGGGCTTGGGGTTGTGGCGTTTTTTGGTGTCGCGCTTTTCACGCCTGGCTTTATCTTCAGGCTCTTCAATGTGGGTCCCGATGTCGCTGATGATGATTGAGCAACCATCGGGGACTATATTTGCCGAGATATGGCAAATTTGCTT